>NZ_LMSJ01000017.1 GCF_001428105.1 Paenibacillus sp. Soil766
TTTACCCTTTAGCAAAATTGGTCCAGTTCACACGAGATACAAAAAAACGAGAAACTGCGAAATGGCGAGTATTTATTAGAAAGACTCCATAATTAAGGGGCCGAACCGCTTTCTGACGTTTTTGATCCAATAGTTCGAAATTAGCTGTACTTTTTACAGTTAATAGAGTTAAAGCGTGAATTCATGCAAAATTAACTGTATGTTATCCATTTACTATGCCTGTTACATTCCAAAACTTAGCTACTTCAAGCCACCCACTCCTAGCAAATTTCCATATAACTTCCACCTCAAGCACAAAAAGCCGCTCACATTGTGAGCAGCTTTCTATTCGATCCCCTTAGTTGGTAGCTGTCGGGGCTGGTGTTGCTGATTGTGTGGATGCCTTGCGATCCGGACGACCTTGACCACCTTCAGGACGCAGGTGAGCCGTACCTTTCTCCTCTACAGCCTTCTTGATCGAATCTGTCATGCCGTCTTTAATTTTGCTGATCAAATCATCTTCGCTAATTCCTTTCACTGTCGCGATATCAACGAGGGATTTGCCTGATTCTAACTCTGTTCTCAATTCTTCTTGAGTAAGACCTAGAATTGTCGTGATGACTTCCGGGTTACCGAAGTGTCCGCCGCCGAAGCCTCCTGGGCCACCTTTACCGCCAGGACCACCTTGGCCGCCTGGGAAACCACCCTTAAAGCCCGTACCGTCAATTTGCTTCGTTAATTGGTCGCTTAAACCTTTAATTCTCTCATCTGCCTTCTCTTGTGTCAGCTTACCAGCGGTTACTTCAGCTGTAATTGTAGCTGTCTCAGCTGCAATGAGCTTGGATAAGTAATCTTCCTTGGATAGTCCTTTTTCAAGGGCAAAAGCTGCTAATGTTTTATCCGCTTTAAGTGCTTCCTGTACAACACTTTCTTCAACACCTAGGATTGTTGCCGTTTCTTTGATCACGTTGCCGACACGGAAGCCACCACGATCTCCCATTTGTCCACGACCTTTATCGTTAAAGCCTTTGCCGCCCTGTCCTGCTGCGGGAGCTGTCGTACTCGTGGAACTGCCTACTGCTGTATCTGCGAACGCTTCATTATGTAGGGCTCCTACTAAGCCGACTCCGATGACAAAAGATGCTACTAGTGAACCTGCGAGAATTTTTTTGCTGATTTTTTTCATAATTATATTCCACCTCATCTTTGGATTTGTGTGTTTCCCTTACAAAACCAAGTATAGACCCCTTACCTGAAACCCATCTGAGCGTAAACTGAAGGTTGGTTGAGAGCTATCTGAGAATTGGCTGAAAATGGCATGGAATATGTTTCATTAAATTTTTACGTACTGGTGTTCGCTTTTGTCATGTTTCATGGTAGAATAAGGATTATATGAGCACATTTCTGAAAGAGGGGGACTCTGTCTAATGTCTTATCGTAAAGAGCGCAATATGCTAATCGCTTACTGGGTAACCACCATCCTAGGACCTGCAAGTTTCGTCATCGGCGGATTCTTCTTCATCACCCATGGAGAGCAGCAAATCGCTACGTTGACTGGGCTCGGATATCCCGAGTACATCTTAACCATCCTGGGTTTCTGGAAGCTGATGGCCGTCATCGCGATCCTGATCCCGCGTTTTCCGCGACTGAAAGAATGGGCATATGCCGGCTTTTTCTTCGAGCTCACGGGAGCCGCAGCTTCGCATATTTTGAATGGCGACAGCCTAGTTCTCGCTGCCCAACCGCTTGTGTTTCTAGCGCTCGTCATGGCTTCATGGGCACTTCGCCCACGCAGCCGTAAGCTTATCTCATAGCTATTGATTCCAAAGAGGCCGACCATTCAGGGTTGGCCCCTTTGGTGTTTGTGTACGCGGGATAAGCTGTGCCGTCACACAGTAGGATCGGGTGGAGTAGCTGGTTGTGGGGATGAGAGAGAGAGGACTAGCTCGTCTTGGCGGGTGGCGATAACTTTGTACGTTGGGATGCTACTTCTACTACTTCTACTACTTCTACTGCTTCACTCATTACCTTCTCCCGTCCCCACCAACCATTAAGTGTATAAAGTACAGTTAATTCCCGCGCAATCTCCCAATATCAATGTTTAACTGTATTTCCTCCATCTATTTCTGACGATTTTAGAGAAAATCGGTCATGTCAGCTGAATTTAGCTACAGGAAATCCATCTATTTGCTCAAAAATGCGTTTTCCATCCAATTTACCTGTATAAAATCCATCTATTCCCTCCGCCGAAGGTGGATTCTCGGCATAAACCCAGCTGTAAGCCCTACTTTGATCTGCTTATGACTCTCTAGCTCCTGCCACGAGCCCAATTACCCAAAGAGGCCAACGCCTCAGCGTCAGCCTCTTCTTTTCTTCCCTATCCCGGCAACCGCACGATAAACGTGCTTCCCTCACCGACACTGCTCTCCACATGGATGGAGCCGCCATGGAGCTCCACGATGGAGCGAGTAATCGAAAGGCCTAAGCCCGCTCCGCCGCTGCGTCGTGCCCGCGAGGAGTCGATGCGGTAAAACCGATCAAATAAATGCGTGATATGCTCCGGCGCAATCCCGGGACCATTATCGCGTACTGCAATTTCAACACCTGCGTCCGATTGCGTCAGTGAGACTCTCACCTCACCGGTCTCCGGATGCGTATGCTGGACCGCATTGTGGAACAGATTGAGGATGACCTGCTTGATTTTATCCGGGTCGCAATGACACAGTGTCTCCGGCTCCAAGAGGAAGCTGACCGACCTCTCGCCTGCAAGCAGACACAGCTGGTGTTCCATTTCATGCAGCACATCGTCCATAGCTACCTCCGTCTTGTGGAAAGACGGCGTTCGGTCCAACCTAGCCAATAACAGCAGGTCCTCAACTAATTTATTAATGCGGACGGATTCACCGTGCATGCTTTTCAGAGCTTTCAACAGCGGTTCAGGCTGTTGATACGCCCCGCGCAGCAGTACCTCCAGGAAGCCATGAATGGAGGTCAGCGGCGTGCGAAGCTCATGCGAGGCATCCGCAGCAAAACGCCGCATCTGCTCCTTCGCTTCCTTTTCTGCCTCAAATGAAAATTCCAACCGCTCTAACATACTATTGAAGGAAGTCGCCAAGCGATCCATCTCTGCCTGCCCTTGATGGTCTGGGAACCGCTCATTCAAATTACCTGAATCAATACTTTTCACTGTATCTACCAAATTAGACAGTGGCACGAGTGTCCGCCGCAGCACAGGCAGGAAGCCTAGCAACCCAATGATCATTGCCAGCATCGATAGAAATAAGAACGTGAGCAGCTGCCTTAGCAGGACATCCTTAATCGGCGCTGTGCTTGTGCTTGCTTGAATGAGCCCCTGATAGCCGCGGGAACGATCTGGTTCTCCACCTCCGATTTGATGGAAGACAACCAGCTGTTCATTCCCTTTGCTATCTTTCATGATCATGTGTTCCTGCTTCTTTGTGCGCTTTTGCAGGATTCTCACATATTCTTCCTTGTCTAGCTCCAACGTCGACTGCTCATCTTGGGACGAAACGAGTTTATAGGTCCCTTTGTCATCAATCAGTGCAATCGTTAAATCCGGTACGAAAATCCGCGGACCTTCGCCGAAATTATCCTGCCGATTGTTTCGCATGAAATCCTGCCTAGGCAGGAATGGGCTCGTACTCTTATCTCCCCCAAGCTCAGCTCGAAGCCACACATTAGGCGGTAGCGCTGCAAGTTGGTTGCGGATCGTCTCTGCTTTATTCTGAAACATAAACTGCTGCATGAACACATATTGAAACACGCCGATTAACAGCAAGAGTGCAGACATGACCAATAAGGTGCGAGATAAAATTTGAAACTTTAGGGATCTCGTCTCCAAGACAGCCGCGAACCAACCGCGCGTCTTCATGTCAAATCCATCCGATACCCTGCCCCGCGAATGGTGCGAATCAGCTTGTGCTCCTTATCTCCTAACTTGTCACGCAGGGAGCGTATGTACACTTCTACAATATTTTCTTCGCCGCCAAAATCATAGCCCCATACTTTATCCAGAATCATCGTCTTACTCAGTACGAGACCGTGATTGATTGCCATAAATTTAAGCAACTCATATTCCGTTGGCGACAGCTCTAAGATTCGGTCATGCATGCTGATCTCCTTGCGGCGATCGTCCATACGAAGCGGTCCAATAACAACTTCCCCGAACAAGTTTGGAAAATGGTTTCGAATCCGCGCATAGATCCGTGCCAGCAGCTCCTCAAAGCTAAACGGTTTGATCATGTAATCATCGGCTCCGAGCGTGAGCCCTTTCACCCGATCATCGATTTCATCTTTGGCTGTCAGCATAATAACCGCGATATTGTCTGTCTTTTTAATCATGCGACATACCTCGAAACCATCCATGCCCGGCATCATAACATCCAGAATCGCGATATGCGGCTGAAATTTATTACAAGCTGTGATTGCACTGATACCATCCTGTGCTGTCATCACTTCGAATCCTTCGTTCGTTAGTCCTAGCTCTAGAAACTCTAAGATATGTGGCTCGTCATCGACGAGTAATATTTTAATCCCTTTTAATTGACGCATCTGCACTCGCCTCCCCCGAAATTCATTCGTTCACAACTTCTACAATCAGTATCCCATATCCTGCCTAAAAGCAATCTGAGCAGCGGCTGAAAGCTAGCTGAAAGTTAGAAATCTTCAGCTATTATTCAGCTAACGGTCAATTCAATCTCAGCTATCCCTAATATACTGATCTCAGAATAAGTAAGGATTCGACAGAAAAGAGGAATTCCCGATGACAATAACGACAAACACCTTCCTCCCTTTTCATTTTCAAACGCTGGACTCGGCTATTGAACTTCTTCTTCCCCATGGTGAGCAGAGACAACAACTGCAGATTCATGAGATTGGCAACGAATGGTTCAGGCGTGAAGAGAAGCGATTCAGCCACAACCTCCCTGACAGTGAAATCAACCTTTTAAATACATTAGCCGGAGAAAGCTGCCTTGTGTCCAACGCCATGATAGAGGTGCTCTTCCTTGCTGAAATGTATCAAGCGATCACAGATGGTAAATATACACCTCTTCTATATAAAGAGGGCACAATCTCAACGTATCCCCCAACCCCTGCTACACAAAGCTGGAGAGTGAATCCTACGACCAAATCAGTAACACTGCCGGAGCATACGTGTATTCATTTGCAAGGACTCGACACAAGCTGGTCCCTGAAACGATTAACCGACTATTTGAAGAAAACCTTAGCTATTTCAAGGGGACGTTTGCTATCTCAAGGTGATGTAACGGTATGGGGGCCATCTAGCGCCGAGCAGGAGCCGTGGATGATCGGAATTCAAAATCCATGGAACGAGAATGCTAAGTTAGGTGCGATTGTGATGCTAGAAGGTGCGCTATCTACGTATAGCCCGCTTGAAGATCACAGACATGGCGAGTCTAGCAGCGATGTGCTGCAGTGCACAGTTGTTGGCCACGATCTCGTGGCATGCCATGTATGGGCACGTCTATTAGGCTCACTTGGGCTAGAGGCTGGCCTGTCCCTTCTCGCCAAACGCAGTGACACTTGTGAAGCAATTGTGCTTACTAAGCAAGATGGGCTTCACTACTTTGGGCAGGAAACCTCCCTTGGGCATCGATGGCTGGATCTTCAGGTAGATCATTATCATTTTAGCGACGGACATGGTAGGCAAGATGTTGATAGTTTCACCTAAAGGATTTGCAATAAAGACCGTTTGTGGATGAAATTAGGAAAAAGTGCATCTTATCCACAATTCATTTATAATTGTCCACAATCGATAGGTCAGTTATCCACGAAAATGGCTATTTTATCAACAAGTTATCCACGTGTTGTGTGTATCTTTTGAATATACGGCTCTCCACATGCTATGATATAGAAAATATGTGAGGCAGGAGCTCTATGGAATGACATATGATGTAATCGTAATTGGCGGCGGTTCAGCTGGCCTCATGGCTAGTATTGCCGCAAGCAGGGACGGCGCCAAAGTGCTGCTCGTCGATAAAGGCGATAAGCTGGGGCGTAAACTCGGCATTTCTGGCGGCGGCAGATGCAACGTGACGAATAACAAAGACATGGATGAATTAATTAAGCATATCCCCGGCAACGGGCGCTTTCTTTATAGTGCATTTACCCATTTTGGGAATAGGGACATTATTGCTTTCTTTGAAAATCTCGGCATTCACCTCAAAGAAGAGGACAATGGCCGGATGTTCCCCATCAGCGACAAAGCCAAAACCGTCGTCGACGCGTTGATCGGCCAAGTGCGGCGCCAAGGTGTGGAGATCCGGACCAACAGTCCGGTCAAAAAGGTGTTGTACGCAGACAGTCGCGTGAGCGGCGTCCAGCTGCAGGGCGGAGAGACGCTCAGTAGCCGCGCTGTGATCGTCGCCTCTGGCGGATGCTCAGTGCCGCATACCGGCTCCACGGGAGATGGGTATGCGTGGGCTGAGGCGGGCGGGCATACGATCACGCCGCTTTTCCCTACCGAGGTTCCGTTAACCTCGAAGGAGCCTTTCATCCGCAGCCGCGAGCTGCAAGGACTGTCCTTGCGCGACGTGACGCTCAGCGTGCTGAACGCGAAGGGGAAGACGATCATCGCGCATCGCGGTGATATGATCCTTGAATCACCCACATGCATATGTGCATAGAATGAATTCCCTAATAAAATCAACTTCTTTCGGGGGAAATTTATTTTTATTTTACATTCTTCTTTCTACGCATAGGAAAAAAGAGTTTTCAAACCTATAACTGGGGGAATAATTGCAAAAAAAAAGGAAGTGCAGCATATGCACTTCCTTTTTTTTTATAAAAAATCAGTAAGTCTTATTGTTATCGATTGGCCGAATATATACGTAGCCATCTTTATTTTTTTCTTGAACGAAGTTGTTACGCATATCAACAATTTTTGCCTCAGAGTATCTGTTATTGATATTTTGATCAAGATAGGGATTGGCAAGTCGGTCACGAGATAAATTTCCTTTTCCTTGAAATTTTTTCATGTCGTTCCCCTCCATAACTTAATTATATCACAAAAATCCAATAAGAACTAATGTTCGTTAAGTATTTTTTCTATTTTTGTAAATGCTTCTTGTTGAGAACTACTTGTTGTACTCCATTTTGAGATTTTAGTTGTATTATTTGATGATCTCATGAATTTATGCCCTTCTGTTTTCCATGCTCCATTTAATTCACTTAGCGTTAATGAATGAATACTTTTTTCTGTTTCCTCAGTCCATTTATGTATATTCCCAGTTGGTTCGATCTCATAACGCCAATCTAGATTCTCACTAATATCGCTTAAATCATTCATCATATGAAGTATCGCCCTATAACGATCATTCGGATCAACCTTCAATGCGTTCTTAATTATTTTTCTAAGCGAATTTGGAATATGTGGAAGAAATTTTCTCCTATCCGGGAAAGTACCAGACAATACCTCTTCTCTTGTAAGTCCACTTTTTAATTTCTCAGAGAATTCTTTATTCCCATTACACATTCTATATAGAGTTAAACCTGCTTGAAAAATATCATACTGAGATGTAAATGATCCAGCTAGGTACAACTCCGGTGTTAAGTGCGTAGGATAAACATACTTAGTCTTGGCGAACCCGAGTTCATCAGTAAGTTTAGCCAAGCCAAAATCAGTTAATACAGCTTTTCCTGCATCATTAATAATAATATTACTTGGTTTAACATCAAAATGAATTAATCTTTTAGTGTGGATATAGTGTAATGCACTTAAAAAATCCAAACCATATTGAACAATTTCACGGACTGTTAGAAACTTACGATCTATAAGTGCATTTAAAGAACCATTCTTGTAATACGGCATAGCCAAATAAATATGTTTATCGTCTTGACTTCCATAGTGTATTTCCATAACATTTGGATGTTTAGAGAGATACAATAATCTGGCTTCATTAAAATAAGTTGTGTCAGTTGGTATCTTCGCTTTTTCAACTTGCTTAATTACAAGCGCAGCATCTAACTGAAGGTCTTGAGCAATAAAAGTGCTTGAATTAAGACCTTCTGCTCCGATATTTTTATCTAACCTAAATGAAAGCTCAGTTACTTTCAATTCTGTAAGCATATTTGCCCTCCTACCTATTGCTCTAATGAAGCTATTGCTGTCAAAATGCTCTCACGTTTTTCGGAGTGGGATTTCCCGATATCTGGGATGCCCAAAAAATCGTTTTTTCCTTCTATGTAATCTGTTATTGTCTGATTTGTCTGGTTCAAGCATCTTGCTAACTTTGTTTTAGTAGCAAGGAAATATTTTTCAACAGAACTGTTTGCAAAAAGTTCCTGAATAACTCCTTCTAAATAAATCCTAAAATTACTCACTGATTGTGCAGTTCCCTCAGCAATTCTAACTCCAGCTTTGTTTATTTCAAATTCCATGATTATTGATAATAATGTCGTCCTTAGATACGACAGTTTGCGCGGATCATCTAAAGCCTCTGGTATTTTAATCTTATCTATTACAATTACCTCATAACTATCGTCAGATAAGCTTCTAACTATTGAATAATATATTACCTTTGGAGCAACTCTTAACCCTATTGCAATTGACATTCTACTACTCCTCGTGGTCAATTTTTGAGATTCTTTGACATTATATCAATTTGCTTCAAGATAGGATACCACTTATTGGATAATATTCCACTACGCTTTTGGGCGTTAATCTTTCTTAAGTAGTGAGCACAACTTTTTCGCGCTCGTTAAAATCCTCAGCTCGCCGACGACAACACAATCAATAATTTTTTTTAGCCGAGCAACTACGCTTCGGGGAGTTAATCCTTCTATAGTTGTGATCGAATGATTCGCCTCTCGTTAGAATCGTCAACTCGGCCAACGATAACACAATCAATATTCTTTTGGCCAAGCTGCTACGCTTCAGGGAGTTAATCCTTCTATAGTAGTGAACAGAACTTTTTCACGCTCGTTCGAATCATCAGCTCGGCCAACGACAATACAATCAATAAATTCTTTTGGCCAAGCTGCTACGCTTCAGGGAGTTAATCCTTCTATAGTAGTGAGTAGAACTTTTTCACGCTCGTTCGAATCGTCAGCTCGGCCAACGACAACACAATCAATAAATTCTTTTGGCCAAGCTGCTACGCTTCGGACCATTAATCCTTCTATAGTAGTGAGCGGAACTTTTTCGCGGCTCGTTCAAATCGTACAGCTCGGCCAACGATAACACAATCGACAAAAAGTTCTTTCGGCCAAGCTGCTACGCTTCAGGATGTTTATCCTTCTATAGTAGTGAGTGGAACTTTTTCGCCGCTCAGTCGTATGGAATATCTTGGATGTTGACTACAAACTCCAAATTTCCAGCTAGGAAGCTATGCTTTTGGGAGTAGAATCCTCAAAAGTAAGTGAGACCACATATGGAGGTAAAGCAAAATGTATTAATCCAACATCTAGCACAAGGGGCGGGGAAAAAATGGCATACCAGCAACGCAAGAAACACAAGGACCGGTTCACCGATGTCCGTGATTTTTTAATCGGTGTAGGCCCACCTGTACCAAACAATCGCATTCTAGCCTTTAGGGACGTCGTTCAATTGTTGGTATTTGACAATCTGAAAGGACTTTACCCAAAAGCGGTAACCGATGATATTGTGCAAGATGCCGTGGCTAGAATCGTAAGAGCCGCCAAAAAAGGTAAAATTAAAAAGGACCTTCTCGGCTATTCTTACTACAAGGTTCTTGATGCCATTCAGGCATATTTTGAAACCCATCTGCGGGCGAAAGAACACCTTTCGACTGAAGAATATCAGTTCAGCCCCGTAGCAGACTTCGCCACAAGCGCATCAAACAGTGTTGAACGCCGAGAAAACATATTGTCTGTACGGGTTGCAATTAATAAACTAAGCGAGCGTGAGCGAGTCGTCATCTACCGTCACTATTACTTAGAAGAAACGCTTGAAGTAATTGGACAGGACCTTAGCTACAAAAAGGGCAGTGTACGTTCCGTTCACAAACGGGCGATTGAGCGGCTGCAAAAAATGCTCGAATCAGAATGGACACTCAGCGGAGATACATACCGTGATCTTACCATTGCGGCTCCAACAAAATCCGAGCGATTAACAACACCTTGGCTGAGTGCCAGTAGCATAGAAAATATTGCAACAACAACTTGTTTGACCAAGAACAATGCAGACAGCACTTTTATTTCCATGGAGCAAGGCATCTAGAAAATCACAAAACAACAACCTATGTGGGGCTTAGAAATAAGTCCCCCACATAGGGACTACGGTCTGAGGAGAGCCAATATGACTAAGAAAACTTCTAAACTTATAACTATTAAAAAAATGCAAAACTTTATCAAGGAACATCGCACTGAGTTATTTCAAAAGGAAATCGAAGATACAAACTTTTTAATCTTCTTCCAAACTTTAAATGACATGCCAATAGAAGATATAGAAAGGAGGATTAGAAAATTACCAGATGAATTAGAAGAAGATGGAGAGGATTTAACTCTAACCGATCTCTTGGATAGAAACATAGAAAACATAAAAGTCGATCATGAAATTAAAAAAGTTATTGAATCTAAGCTTTATATATGGGATGTAAGTCCAAATAAGATAGCCCATATTTTTCATCAAATTGGATTGGAATTAGAAAAAGCTGTAGAGAAAATACAAAGTTATTGTATATCAGAGAGATATTCTGCACCTCCTGCAATAGAACTTTCTACAGGGAGAATTAGTTATAGAGAACATTCTATTGACGTTTATCAATTTAATAAAGAAATCAAAAAACGTGATTCTTTTTTACAAGAACTCAGAGAAGAATTTATAAAACTAAAATAACCTCCCCCCCAATTAGGTTATGTCTTTTGCTAGGTTGTTATCGTATATATAAAGCATTGTTAGGAATTAATATTCAATGTACAAAGAGTTAAATATAGTTTTAAACTATTAAATCCTGGACGGATCGATTATTGAGTTGATAGCTTTTAACACTAAAGTATAAGAATTTACTACTTTCTTTTTAATAAAACTTTTAAAACTTATTGTACTTATTTTTATAAAACAATTTTCCTACTCTATTCAATTTCATTTGAAGATAATAAATAATGTTTAACTATCCATTCAAACCATTATGCTACAAGTTACAACTGAGATACGCATGTTAACTGAGTTAATTTCCCTATAATCCAAGGGATCATAATTAACCACGCATACAAATGTAAGCAGTATGAGGATGGATAGGTATTATAGGTAACTTTCATCTCACTAAAGAAATAAATCTATACTCCCTATCCACTCTTATAACTGAGAGCACGCCCAATTCTGTACTTTTTTAAGGAGGTGAGAATTTTCATCACTAATTAACTATTGCCCTGTCAATTTGTCGTTTATGCCCATAAAAAACAAAAAAGGCCGTCGCATCTCGCAAATGCAACGACCCTTGCTTGACCCCTGTAAGGAGCCGGTGGAACGTATATAGTGCTAGTATAGCATGTACCTCCGGTTAATAAAAACACTAACTTTTGGAGGTAATAATATTATGAATACTTATGTCCCTACACTTACTGTTTCTAATCCCATTGACATGTCGTGGAGCCATGTGAACTGTACTGTTCTCTCCAGCTCTAAATACGGACTTCTATACGACCGCGTGAAGGTCTTGCATGAGATTGGCCTAACCTCCCCTCTCGCCCAAGACGAAAGCTTCTACGCACCGCCTGTTGGCCGTCCAATCGATGTTCGAACTATCTTCCCTGACGGAAACATAGTAAGCTTCGTTGGACAACGTTACGCCGATCTCCAAGACGAGCTTGCCAAGTACGGACAGGCTGTGGCTACCGGCAATGTTGACGAGTTGAACCGCCTACACCAGTTGTTCCTATCAACAGCCTCCCTCGCTCCTGTTCTCTTCAAACAAGGTACACAAGTGCTAACATTTGAATACGAGCTAGCGCTGCATCCTATCGCTGAAGGCACTACTGACTTCGAGTTGACGTTACTTGCACCGATGCCAAGTTTCCGCCCTGTTGGCCAAGCTCAAATCACTGTACTCATCAGCCTGCCTAGCTCGAACAATCTAGCATTTAATGCCACTGTATTAGAAAAGAACGGCTACGTGTTCGATCCAGCGACAGGTCAGATAAACGGTGAAGTACCACTTCAGGTTGAAGGCGACTACGGATTGCGAAAAGTGCTCGTATGGAACTGGCAGCAAGATCCTTACTTCCGTGTCCTTTACCGTTATAACTAATACTTTAAAAATTACCTTTTATCCCTCGATCACCATCCCTTAGGGTGACCAATTAGAGCAATACAAATATTGGTGGTATTACAAATGAAAGATCATACTCAATGAATGAGGAGGAAACATCAATGCAAAAGAATACTTGGCCACGCGATCGATATACCGGCCCAGGCGGTGGTTTATATACAGGTCCTGGTGGCGGACTTTACACTGGTCCTGGCGGCGGTGCCTATACTGGTCCTGGCGGTGGACTCTACACTGGCCCTGGCGGCGGACTTTACACTGGCCCTGGTGGTGGACTCTACACTGGTCCTGGTGGCGGACTCTACACTGGTCCTGGTGGCGGACTCTATACAGGTCCTGGTGGCGGACTCTACACTGGTCCTGGTGGTGGACTCTATACAGGTCCTGGTGGCGGAAAATACACTGGCTCCTGCGAAAATCCTTACCATAGTAATTTACCCCCTCTCAAAGCACTCTTAGATTATCTAACTCGAACAAACAATCGCAATTTACTTAGGCAGATAGAACAACATTTGGCGTAGTTGTTCTTATTACTGGCATAGTTGCTCCAAATTAAAAGGGACGCGGTGTATAGCCTCGTCCCTTGTTTTATTGCTACTCAAGAATAATAACGGTGGGTCACCTAATTGCCAAAACAACGAAAATGTTAAATGTCTACATCCTACAGATCAATCATCAATTCTTCTGCCCACTCTTTGATTAACTCCGCCTTCAATACATCTTGAAAGCTAATCCACTCCCAATTCTCTAATCCGCTGAACGCATCAATGGTGTCCAAACGAAATTCTCTTTGCTTGCTTCGTGTCACTATTCCCGAAATAGTACGTGACTGGTATTTGTCATATATCGTAAGTTGTACAGTTCTTTTGTAAATTTGGGATTGGCTAAGTGTAGCAGAGATGAAATGAATTTCTTGCTCATCGAGTGCATATCGCTGAATATATTGCTTTTCTTTCTGACCTCTGATTGCGGACTCTTTATGTTGCGGAAGGAATCTACGGAAATATATTGTACATAAATTTATTTATAGCTATATTTCCTTATTAATAAGCCTTTTCTAAGCTTTTTATAATTGTACATTATTCAACTTGAGCAAAATTCGCTTTTAATTATGCTCACTAGTTCTTCGTTTTTCATGCAACAACAAATCTTATCGCATTAATCCGTTTTCATCTCCAACCCGATTAATTAATCTGGTGATTTGAGAAAAACCCTGGCATGTATTTATTCTTTTTCCTACACCTTTTGTAGGATACTAACGAGACTTTGTATATAACTTCCAATCTTAGCACTGACCTCTGCTCGCACAAATTCTTTGGTAATAATTAACTTATCTTTGTGACCGCGGCAAACAAAACGATAATAAATTGCAGTATCATCTTTTGAAATTTCGAATAAACTAATATTTTTTTCTACAAGGATTTTTTTTACTTCTTTCAAATCCTCTCTTATAATTTTAGCTAACAATCGTGTTGTTGCCGAATACAATAACTTGAGAGTCTGAGATGACATTTCAACTTCAATATTCTTCTTTTCAATTACCTGAAGTGTGAATGCTAGAACTATATGGTTCCGCATAATTTCAGTTTCTTTTCTAGTCGGAGGTTCAGTTGCTCGGGGGGTACTGCCATTCCTCATCAACATTACTTGTTCTTTATGTTGCGGCAAGATCATCCTGCTCGATTCCCAAAGACCATTTTTTTCAAGTTTCTTACTCACTTTAATGCACCCCATTAAGCCAGATATTTATATCCACAAAAATTATCGAACATATATTCTCACTATTCATTATATACCGAACATGTATTCGCGATACAAGTGTATTCCGCATAATTTACTAAGGATGAAGGTTTGGGCAGTGATGCTAACAGATGTGGCCGATAGCAATAGTCCTAGAAAAAGCGCATTGGATTGGTCCATACCAATGCCTAGCCCAAAATAATGAGTCTCAGATTTTTACATCAGTTGGTGTAATACAGTCCTCGAAATAACGACAATGTAATTGTCTTCACCAGTCTCCTCAAAGCGCGTATATATTGAATTAGCGAATGCATTTTCATATCGCACATCCACTAGATAAATTCCAACGGTACACCCAAAGAACCGACCGCCTCGTCGCTTGGATTATTGTGTCATCAATTTTCCCAAAGATTCCAATTGTTCGTTTAAAACGCGATCCAAAAAGGAATAATAAAGGAAATCACAGCGCACTGATTCAGGAGGGTGAAAGATGACAGCAATCTCATTGGAAGCTTTAGAGCATCACCTCGCCCTAATGGATGACGCAGAGATAATTGATCGAGAGACTGCCGACGGTCTTCGCTTGACATTTATTTATCTTAGAACCTTAATTGATCAGGAACGTCTTAACGAATCGATTCTGGAGCCGCTCTTTCGCTCATTCCGAGTTTCGGTGGAAAAGAGCCTGACTACCGCCAAAATTACGCGCTTATCCAGTTTGGAGCAAGCCCTCCAGTATCTCATGAAGGGTTCGGTGCTAGCTCACGACCCATCCAGCGGGCGATGGCATGCTATTTTGCTCCCCAACTCGCTCAGCCGGTCCATCGAAACCTCCGAGACGGAAACCATAATGTTTGGCCCAAAAGACAGTTTCAGCGAACAACTCGAGCAAAACATCTTGCTAATTCGAAGAAGGCTTCCTTTAACAGCGCTCAAAACGGAGAGATACACCGTAGGCTCCTTAACCCAAACAACCGTAGTCCTTATGTACATCGACGGGCTAATCAATCCAGAATTTGTAGCAGTCGCGAAAGATAAGCTTTCCAACATCGACTTCGATATGTTTTTGGACTCTTCGCATGTTGCCGGGTTTATGGAAGACCATTATCACAGTATCTTTCCTCAATATCTTCAGACGGATCGACCGGATTCCTGCGCGTATTCACTAGGCCTTGGAAAATTGGTCATTTTCGTCAATAACACTCCTTTCGCCCTAATCGCTCCGATAACGCTGTTTCACTTGTTTCAGTCGCCTGAAGATTATATAAACCGATGGTTGGTAGCTAGCTTTTTGCGGCCATTACGCTATCTGAGTTTTCTTCTTTCCATTAGTCTAATTCCAGTTTATGTCGCATTAACGACTCATCATTATCAAATGCTACCCCTGCAAATTTTGTATGTAATCATCGAGTCTCGTAGCAAACTGCCACTATCCCCCTTTTGGGAAGCGCTTTTTATACTTATTACGCTTGAAATTATCAAGGAAGCCAGCCTAAGAATGCCGACCAAAACGAGCCAAAACCTGGGGGTAATTGGAGGGATCGTCATAGGACAAGCTGCAGTAGAAGCCGGATTTGCAAGCAAAGTGCTAATTGTTTTGGCCGGCATTTCGGCGATTTCCACTTTTCTCGTTCCAAACTATCTAGTCACCAAGTCAAGTTTACTGCTTCAATTCATGTTCTTGCTTCTCGCGTCCTATTTAGGCGTTCCCGGCATTTTGCTCGGACTCTTTGGCATGCTTGCCCATCTGAACGGGCTAACATCCTTGAACCAGCCCTATTTGGCGCCGGTATCTCCGTTCTATTGGAGAGATTGGATCGATCTCTTCGTCCGAGGGCCGTTCCACGCTATGCGCATTCGCCCTGAAGCATTGCGTCCTTTGAACAAATATCGTGTTAGGCGAAGGAGTAAATGAACCCATGCATGCTAATTCGATATTTCGAAAAACCTCACAGCAACAAAGCGGCTTTTACGCGCTCTTCCTCACCAATAGGCTTCAAATGCTGTATTACATGATTGTCATGCCCTCAGCTCTCGTTCAACCGCACATGTTGTGGGCGATTATAGCAATGGGCATAGTCTCCCAGTTTTGCTTATTTATTCTGTCCAAATGGTTCGCATCCCCCTATCCCGCCCAAGGGTACCAGGGTTTTGAAAGATTATTCGGAAAAACAGGCATCAAAATCTTAGCTTTGGTAAGCTTGCCGCTTCTTTTGCTCAAGATTTCTTTCGTTTCAATCAGTTACGCCGACATCATGCAGCAATTCATTTTTCCCTCTATGGACCGGGAATGGCACATTGTGTTTCCTTTTATCCTTAGCTGCTATTTTGCTCTGTTCGGAATGGAAAACATGATACGGTTCGTAACGGTGGTATTCATTGGAACGATTTGGATCTTATTTATGTATATTCCATTCTTTTGGGTACAATCAAATTCTATTCACGAGCTATACCCTCTCATTCCGACAGGCCCAGAGCCGTTTACGTGGAAATCCCTACTGCTCGTATTTTCGTCGTTATCCGGACCTGAATATTTAATCGCAATTTCAATTTGGCTGAATCCGCAGCGTAAAATGCTAAAATATTTAACGATCGCTAACGCCTTCTCAGTCGGTGAATACCTCTTTATTTCCATTGCGTCTTTGCTCTTCTACGGTTCCAATTACTTGCCGACCATCAAATACCCTAGCGTGGAGATGGGGCGCTACCTGCAATCTCCTGTATTCGAAAGGGTGGATATTCTCCTGATCTCGGCATATATGTTCAGCATCATTTACTCGCTCGCCCTGTTCGTGCTGATGGTATATGGCGCATCCCGCTTGTTAGGCAAAATGAAGACAAACACTACGCGTATTGGGCTGATCGTCAGCGGCTGTGCGGCGGTGACCTGCACGCTTTCGATCAGTAAATGGTGTTGGGAGCCCGGGATCGAGCAAGCATTTTGGCTTGACTTGCAGATGTGGGCAGGATCCGCATCTTATTTGTTAGCGCCACTCCTCGTCTGGATCATGATCAAGCGCAAAGCCAGGACAACGTCATGAAACGGTTCCTTCGAGCAACGCTTGTGCTACTATCGTCTTCTTTGTTGGTACTCGCATGCGGTTGCGTCCTCTTACCAGAAAACAATATGATTGAAGAAATCACTCCGATCATTTTCTGGTCCGTGAAAGGAGGAGGAGAAGACGGAAAGATAACAATCAGCACGCTCGTCCCTCCTCTTATCAAAGAGAAGAAGCGCGTGCTTACCCATAAGGTCTCTCTATTGAACGAAGGCAACAAAGGGTTTAATTTGAGCTATTATAATGAACTGAAAGCCGGCCAAATCCGCTTACTGTTCGTGGACGAAGCTTATGCGAAACAGGGACTGACCAGTCTTATCAATACCGTTCTGACCGATCCGAACATTTCGCAACGACTGTATTTAGTCATAACGAAGGGCAACTTCAATGTGTTCCTTGCCAAACACTTGGATGAAAAAGACAATATCGATTATTATCTTTATCGCATGTTCAAGCATTACGAAAAGAAAAAACAAGGCGAAATCACAATCGTTAATTTGCATCAGTTTATGAAAATGCTTTACTCCCAGGTTTCCGACCCCCAGCTACCGGTATTTCGCGCGGAAGGCGATCAGTTCCTATACGAAGGCACTGCATTTTTCAACCGGGACAGCATGGTCGCGGAGATACGAGGAAAGGACGATCAAATCAAACAGTTGTTGTATAATGATCGATTCGTACGATACTTAGTCCTTCCTGACCTCTCGGTCACGCTAGGGCATATTCGCGCACATACCCGCAAGAAACTAACTCCGGATTTATCATCCCTGTCCATCGAAATCGACTTGAAAGGCAGTATTGATGAATTGGATTCGCTCGCAAGAATCGAGGATAACTTCCAATATGCCGCTCTCACACAAAAAATCGAACAGTACTTGGAGGAGAATGTCATCCACTTGCTATCCCAAATGCAACAAATGCAGATTGACCCCCTTCAAATCGGGGGGTTGACTGCTAAACCTTTCTCCAAACCAATAACCAGAGATACATGGGATCGGCATTGGTCTACTATGAAGATTAATGTAAAAGTGCGGCTACATTTGGAGCCACTGACGAAGGTGAAATAGAAAATTGAAATCTTGTTCAAATGAGCTCATCTTGTCACTCAATTCCAACGCTTATGTACAAATTATCAATGAAAGCACTAGTGCAGAATTAATTCGTTTCGATCTTGGTGAGGATATCTCCATTGAGACAGGGAGTTGTAGTAGGAGAATTGTATCGGAATAAGGGTGAGTGGAAACTCAGCGCAATAGGCAGTGGGTATAAAGATGGGCTTGCTGGGGTTGCTCATGATTACGGCTTGCAAACATCCTAAGGTACTCTAAAGATTAAATTGAAATGTTTAACGAGGAATTATTTAGAAATTCTCACCGAATAAACAAAGCCGCTCAAAGTATATAGAAGCAGCTTTGTTTATATTTTATATTAATGAGGATTAGTATAGTTGAAATGAAAAACTCCAGAATATATATGTTCGAGTACTCGCACCAGACCTTAGTAAATGGCTTCAAGAAGGACAGAATCATAATCTCATGCCTATATGAAGAATGACCTGCGGGAATCATTATCCAGGCTCTGGCAAGGCATACTGATTGGTAACATTGGAGTGACTAACACACCTTTTAGATAATGTTAATGTTCTACAATGTAAATAACACGTTAATGAAAAAGACGTAAAGAAGGAAAAAATAGTCCAAAAAATAATCTCTATAAGTTCGTCCAGTCATCGCCTTACCATCCTCACACTTCGGACAACAAATCGAGTATCTATACGAGTAATAGGCAAAACCTTTTGGGATTGAACATTTATCAATTTTTCTTTCATAGTTCAGCTCCTATTTATGCACAACAAATTCATTGAATTCATCCATTGGATATGTAGCTAATTGCCATGTTAATGCAGGGTGCATTTATGAACAATATGAGATTATTGGAAATAAAAAAAAGCCTAAAAAATCTGGCTTTTTTTATTATTTATGCTCATATTGTATTATGTTCAAATTTCCGTAGATAGAGGAAGCATCATCCGACTTGATTCCCATAGACCATTCATTTCTAGTTTCTTGCTCATCTAAAATGTCCCCCAATTTTACCTGCTCTGTCCGTTGCCAACCCTGCATTCATTAGACTCGAAGCACGAATGATTGCTGTATTACCAAAACGGTCTTTTATGCCATCCACTACACGATCAAGCTCACGTAATTTTGTCACATCTTCAAAAAGATCGAGTTGAGTAACATCTTCCTCTGCAAGTGTTCCCAGGGTAACGCCTACCTTTCGAACGGGTAACCCGTTCCAATTACGAAGAAATATTTCTCGCACTGAGTGGTAAACTTTTAACGTATGATTTGTATTAAGTGGCATCTTGCGTTGTTGACTGAATCCTGTTGGAGAGTCATAAGGCGAGCACATACAGAAAACATGTACTGTCCCACTTGTAAACCCCTTCGACCTAGCATCGCGGCAAACTTCTTCTGTTAACTCCAAAAGTACAACGTCAACTTCTTCAGCCGTCAAATAATCCCTAGGGAGTGTCATAGCATGGCCGATCGATTTTGGTGCGATATCAAACGTTCCAGGTGTAACCGGACTATCATCTAGTCCGTTTGCCGTTCTCCACATGACTTCCGCTTGAATATCCGACTGCTTTCCGAAACGTGCGCGGAATTTTTGCTTAAGTGTTGCTAGTGGAGTTTTTGCTACATGACCAATAGTAGTCATACCAAGAGCAACAAAATGGCGAGTCATTCGTGAACCAACTCCATACATCTTATCGATAGATAACGGCCAAAGGAAACGCTCAACATCATCTTTGCCTAGCGTAAAAATTCCACTAGCATTCTTCTTTGCAAAATTATCCGTTGCCTGCTTTGCAAGTATTTTAGTCGGTCCGATGCCTACTCGGATTCGTACATTCATAGATGCAGCAACTTTCTGTTGAATCATTCCTGCGAGCTCAACTGGCGTACAGCCGAAATGATTGAGAGAACCTGTCACGTCCAAGAACTGTTCATCGATTGAGAATATCTCTACAAGATCAGTATATTTTTCGTATATAGCTGTAATTGCGAGAGATACATCAATATAACGCTGCATGTGCGGACGCATTACGATAGCATTTGGGCAAAGTTGTAACGCCTCACCAAGACGCTGGGCTGTGGTGATGCCAAAGCTTTTAGCAATAGGACAAGCCGCCAAAATAATTCCTGATCTCCTAGCTGGATCTCCGGCCACAACCACAGGGAGATTATCAAGACCTGGATGAGTAGCCTTTTCTACGCTTGCATAGAATGACTGGCAGTCAGATAGGAATATAGTCCTTTCGCATCTCTTGCTCATCTAAACGCGCCTCCGCATATTCATTAGTGTGGTCATTAGTTCTGCTTTAACCAAACTTCGAAGCATCGTGAAATAATAGATGTAACCGCGGACTTTGTATTCTACATTAATACCGATTGCATTTGTGTTTGTGTTTAGCACTTTGATATCACGCTTTTTCATATTATTCTTAATACTTTGTATTTTGGGGTAGATAGCGGTCTCGATCTCTTTCAGATAAAAAAGTAAATGATTATAAACAATTTTATCCTTATACATCTTCAGCTCCTCCATGTCTCTGGTTAACATATCGAGCAAAATAGGTAACAGCGTGTATTCTTTAATAATTTGGATATCCTCTTCGTTCTCAATTCTTGATAATAAGCTCAAATTTTTCACCACCATACACGAACATATATTCGTATTAATCATTATATACCGAACACGTATTCGCTATGCAAGCGATTTTTTAAACTAAGGCTCAATAACAAAGAACCTAAGACTAACTTTCCCCCAGGCGAACAAAGCAAGTGGATCAGGTAAAGGAAGGGGGGTTATCTTGAAGGTTTTAATTTGCTTTGTACTCCTTAAGATCTCAGCTGCTGGGATCGAACTGAAAAATTTTGAGCATCTTTTAGAGGTCCGAATAAGAACGACTCTCCCCAATTACCAAGATCTATTAAAGTAATGAAGAAACGGAAGTTAATATATTTGTTACTAACTAACAATTAACCTAAAACAGCCATCATTCTAAAAGGATGATGGCTGTTTTAAATAAATCAGTTGGCAACGACAGAAGGCGGGAAGGAATCAAGTTCACCTTTTAACTATGAACTAGGAGTTGCTTCTGGAATTACATTTGCAACAGCACGCCATTTAATTATGGCGGTTTCAGCTGGATTAAGTATTTTGTTCAGACTATTGGTTCGTTGATTAATTAATGACTGCCTGTCTCTAACATAGTCAAGTAACGCCTTGCTATCTTTTATATCCTCATAAGTAAATTTTAAATAGCCAGAAAACAAGTCATCTTCTGAGTCAATACCACGAAATGGATAAGGCTGACTCCGTTGCTCCTTGTAGATTGCAATTGAGGCTTGAGAAGGATCTGTAATTGTATTGTCTTTGAAAAGGCAACTTACTTCATAGGTGAAACCAGGTTTATGCTCTGTTCTGCCATTTTCTTTTGTCTCTACGAGAGCAGGTTTTAAGTTACTAACACTCCAATGCGGTTCTGTATCAGAAAGAGGTGGCGTTAAACTATCATTCATTGTTAGACGAAACTGATTGGCTTTATCTTCTATATTTTTTGCATATACATTCAAATTGTTCTTTACTTCTTGATAGTAGGTAGGGATTTTTACTGCTTTTGCTCTTAGGATGAGAATATAGACATTTACTGCATAGACAAATGCAGTGAATGCTTCAAATGAATCTTTTGTAGCAAGATTGCTAAGCACCAAGGGAATTTGGCCGTGTATCTCGGTAAGCAAGGCTTCATCTTTTGGAAATGAATTTAGATAAGATTTTAAGTTCATACCAATGCCAACCAAATCTGCAATTTCTTTATTTAAAAAAGCCTGATCAATCATCTGATGTATGCTTTCTTTTAAGTCTTGTATAGCATTTGCAAATTTATCTTGACCACCTGACTCGAATAGTGAAGAAGCTATCATCTTACCGAGAGCAGCACCAATTTCACCTCCAAGTGCTGATCCAAAAGCAACAGCAGCTGCTTCTAGTCCCTTTTCAACTATTGGACCCCATTCTATATCATCTATTTCATCTGGCATAATACAACTCCTTCTTAAATTCTCATTCATTTACTATTCTGAAGTAAGTTGTGTTAAATTATTCATATCATTATTTTCATGGTATAATTTAGCTAAAAGGCTCAAGAACGATAGTTTAATCAATCATTGGCAGTTTAAGTTCGAAATATTTCAATTCAATGAACACAAAAGAGTATACAATTATGTAATAATATGGTAATATTAAATCGTACTGGAAGCACCGTACAAAAAGAAGGCCCTGAGGGAAAGCATCCCCAGGGTTTTCTTTTTTAAGTACTTTTCGAAAGGAGTGTAGAAAACATTCTAGCTTAGGTTTTCCTAATTACACTTGCTTTCATTTCTTATAATTGGCTATATATCTTAATTTTTGTTGCTGTTTTATTATTTTATATATTTACTATCAAGAGCTTAACAAATCCTCGTCGTCAATAAGTTCATATGCCACCATCGAAGTATCAAAAACAATAACCTGCCCGGCATCGCCGTACACCATATCATTCACTTCAAGGTGACTCAGCGTCTTTTCTTCGCCTGTCTCCTTATGCTTGACATGATATTTCATACTATCATCCCCTAAACAATAAATTCTTCGAACACTGGCAGCCGCATTGCACCGGACTTATACCAGTCTCGATATTTCACTTTGCAACGTACTAACGGCTGCACATAGACGTGTTCCTTGCTCTCTCCACTTTTGTATGCCTGAAATACTGGCCACATCGATTGCCGAGCTGACGGTGTTATTCCCAGTTGCATTGCTCCAACCGTACGGATCCTGACACCATCTGGATAACCTAGCAGCCATGAATGTTCTTTCTTGCTGTACCCCGTTATGAAACATTCAGCCATCTGATAATTGATAACCTTCTGCCATGACCAGGAGCGTGTATCTTTCTCGTACTTAGAAGATTTTTTCTTTATGACTATGCCTTCCAAGCCATGTTGACAAATAAGTTTAAAGAAATCAGTTGTGCTGCCCTGTATTGGCCGAACTATCCTATAGTTTTCATTTTCTTGCACAGCTTCTTCAAGTAATCCCTTGCGAACCTCTAAGGGTAATGCCGTAACATCTACGCCGCGGTGGTACAAAATATCAAAAGCCATAAATACGACGGGCTTACGCTTCTTACTAGAACGGAAACCCGCGTTCGTCGCTTCAAAATCAGCCTTCCCTTGTTCGTCTAGGACCACAATTTCACCGTCCAGAATTGTACCTTTAGGAATTGGTGGATTGTGTAACTCTGGATATTTAGCTGTTGCATTCGTGTTTTTAGTATATAGGTTTAGTTCATCCAAATTTGAAACGATTAAACGTATCCCGTCCCACTTGAGTTCTGCAAAAGTGGAAGGATCATTAAAAGGCAGATTGTTTTTACTGTATTGGAGAAGCATTGGAGGAATAAACATTTTCTTCATCACCCATAATAATGGTACACCTTAGCGAAATCTATGACTAATGGAACTTGAAGGAAGTAAGGAGTCTTGTAAAATGAAGAAATTAATAATACCCAGTTCAATTGTTTGTTTGAGTATTGCAACTGCAATATCATTTCCAGTTTTCTACGCACTTAAAGGAAGATGAATCCCTGAGCGAATAGGCCTGCTTATATTATGATTTATATAGTAATGGGGCTGAATTGAATATCAATGATTCACGCAAGACTAATCAGAGCTCGAATCGGAAAAAACCGTAATCATAATGATTACGGCTTTTAGTTACTCTATTTAATTGCTTTGATTATCGCCGATTGAATGTAGTTATCTACATTTGCGCCAGGCACCCAATCCTTAATAAATTCTCGAGAATCGTCTTTAGGTTCAACAACAATACTTCGAAATCCGCTTCTTTGCAGGAATACCAATACTTCATCAATTGTAGATGCACCTGAAACGCACCCGGCTAGTGAATTAAGGTCACTTTTCAACTCCGCTGGAAGTTCTGAAGTCATTACTACATCGGAAATCGCCAAACGCCCGCCTGGTTTTAATACACGAAAAGCTTCATTGAATACTTGCTGTTTATCAGGTGACAAATTAATAACACAGTTTGAAATAATAACATCAATCGAATCGTTCAGTATCGGCAGATGCTCAATTTCTCCAAGACGAAACTCTACATTTTCATATCCATGTTTCTGAGCATTTTGACGTGCACGACTAATCATCTCTGGTGTCATATCAACTCCATAAACTATACCCTTTTCTCCAACTTGTTTAGATGCCAAAAACACGTCAAAACCAGCACCACTCCCTAAATCTAGAACAACTTCACCCAATGTTAGTGAGGCGATCGCTTGAGGATTTCCGCACCCTAACCCGAGATTTGCACCGCTTGGAACAACATTAAGCTCTTCATTTGAGTAGCCTAATTTGGTGGAAACCTCATCCGGTGTGCTACAGCAGCTTGTTACTGGTTCAGTGGAGGAGCAACAACTTGCACTAGGAATACTCTCTATTGCAATCTGTTTATACCGATTACGAACATGTTGACGTACTTCATCATTTTGAACCTGACTCATAGATCATCTCTCCTTTGTTATATCAAGAAATATTGATTAATACTTCATTTAAAAACCCACCTATGTGGGTTACGAGCAACATCCGCTTGATTGATTTTCGTCGCTTTTTCGGAAGATACAGCATAATTCTGGTGATAGCAACCTGTTAACCTCTACGTGATTTAATTCATAATAACTCCAAGTTCCTTTGGTCTCTTTCGTGATCAGATTAGCATCAAGCAATATCTTCAAATGGTATGATAATTTTGACTGCGGCATGTTTACAATATCAACCAAATCACAAACGCAGACACTTCCTTTTTGAGTAAGCTCATACATGATTTGCAACCGTTTCTGATCTGCTAAAGCTTTAAACTGGAGTTCGTATTTCGAAAAATCAACTTGACTCTCAACACTCGAAAAAATAGGAAGCTCTTTAATCACTTTTAACTCCCCCTTTAGCAACAAGCTGGACAGCATGCCAAATTGGTCTGTGGAACAATCCTAGGAAATTGCAGCTTATCTGGCTTACTTTCTTTGATATTGGCCCATTTCCAGGCATGACGAGCTTGCTCTTGGATTTCATATTGTTGAAACTGCATGAGTTTCTCCATACTGTAAGAGTTCAACATTTCAGCCGCCTCCTTAAATCAATTTTATTTGATGAACTAATCCTAACACATAATATTTGGAAAATTCAATAGTTAAATCAATTTATTTTGATTTATTTAATTCAAGATAGGATTGATTTACAAAACCTTAACTTTTATATATAACTGAATAATTATATAATCATTTACAAATGATATTGGAGCTGAGATAATGATGAAAAAACCAGTTCGCATTTACTTTTTATGCATTCAAAATCGTTGCCGAAGTCAAATAGCAGAAGCATTTGCTAAACATTATGGCGGGGAACACGTTATTGTCGAAAGTGCAGGGCTAGAGCCGCATGATATTCATCCTTTAACTCTAAAAGTCATGAGGGAAGTTGGGATTGAGTTATCAGGAAACACTTCTAAGAAAATTGATATGAAGTATTTCATCGCATCGAATGTGATTGTTAAGCTCTGCCAGCAAGTTACAGAACGTTGTCCCATTGTACCCTTTGGCATCACGAGTGTCGATTGGGATATTGAGGATCCATTACTTTCAAATGACATTCAGCCAGTTCGACATGCACGTGACACAATACAAAAGAAAGTGATTGAACTATTAAAAGGTTTGAATGTACCAATTTAAAGGAGCGTGTAATTTTGCCCGATATTGAACAATTATCTGACCTGTGTAAGCTACTTGGAGACAAAATGAGATTGACGATTCTCTCTCTGCTCAAAGAACGTGAGCTTTGTGTATATGAGCTTGTTGAACTCTTACAAACCAGTCAGCCCAATGTGAGTCAGCATATGCGAAAACTGAAAGCCGGCGGTTTAGTTAAAGAAGCCAAAAAGGGCCAATGGGTTTTTTATTCTTTACATATTGAGGATAAACCCTTTCTGAACGAGTTTTTTCAGCACCTGCCATCCCAAAAAGAAAAAGTGGATGCCATATCTTGTGAAGATCTAAATTGTTGTGATTAGGAGGAACCATGACTTACATTGCGGTATTTATTTTTCTTATTACCCATAAGCTTCACTAGTACTTGCATATAGAAACTTCGANTTTCAGCACCTGCCATCCCAAAAAGAAAAAGTGGATGCCATATCTTGTGAAGATCTAAATTGTTGTGATTAGGAGGAACCATGACTTACATTGCGGTACTTATTTTTCTTATTACATTAACTTTTGTTATTTGGCAGCCTAAAGGCCTCAACATCGGATGGTCTGCTTCTGCTGGCGCTATCCTAGCTCTTATCTTCCAAGTCGTGTCTTTCCACGATGTACTGACGGTTACATCCATCGTTTGGAACGCTACGCTCGCTTTTGTCGCAATTATTCTCATTTCCTTAATCTTAGACAATATCGGATTTTTTGAATGGGCTGCCTTGCATATGGCGAGGATTGCAAAAGGAAATGGACGGCTCATGTTTGTGTACGTCATTTTATTAGGCGCGGCAGTTGCTGCATTTTTCGCAAATGATGGTTCTATAGAAGAAACAACGGACACGTTCCGTACCCAGCCTTAATCTTAGACAATATCGGATTTTTTGAATGGGCTGCCTTGCATATGGCGAGGATTGCAAAAGGAAATGGACGGCTCATGTTTGTGTACGTCATTTTATTAGGCGCGGCAGTTGCTGCATTTTTCGCAAATGATGGTGCAGCGTTAATTCTAACGCCAATTGTATTAGCGATGGTCCGAGCGTTGAAGTTGCCAGATAAAATGATTTTTCCTTTCATCATGGCAAGTGGTTTCATTGCAGATACAACTTCTTTGCCTTTGATTGTCAGCAACTTAGTGAACATCGTATCTGCGGACTTCTTCGGTATCGACTTTGTCACTTATGCAAGCCGCATGATTGTCACGAGCCTGTTTTCATTAGTAGCAAGTCTGGTAGTCTTGTACGTGTTCTTCAAAAAGGACATTCCTACGAGTTACGATATGAAACAATTAAAGCAACCTTCAAATGCCATTAAAGATCTTAAGCTATTTAAAATGTCGTGGGTTATCCTTGGTATCCTTCTCGTCGCGTATGTAAGTAGCGGATTTATTAATATTCCTGTTTCCATCATCGCAGGAGTCGTTGCACTGATCTTCATTTTGATGGCTAGATCCAGTAAAGTGATCGAAACAAAACAAGTGATCAAAGATGCTCCTTGGGCTGTAGTCATATTCTCTATCGGCATGTATGTTGTCGTTTATGGCCTTAAAAATGTCGGTCTCACGGATGCCCTAGGAACGGTAGTTGAGAACTTAGCAGGACAAGGATTATTTGTCGCAACAGTAGGAATGGGCTTCTTGTCGGCTATTTTGTCCTCCATCATGAATAACATGCCGACGGTTATGATTGATGCTCTTGCTATCAAAGGTACAAATACAGACGGTATTATACGAGAAGCACTGATTTACGCCAATGTTGTTGGAAGCGATCTTGGACCTAAGATAACACCTATCGGTTCACTCGCAACCCTTTTATGGCTTCATGTTCTATCTACGAAAGGTGTAAAAATCACATGGGGCAATTATTTTAAGACAGGTATCATTCTTACTGTCCCAACGCTCTTGATTACCCTCACGGGGCTTTATTTATGGCTTTACGTTATTAATACAACGAGTGTGAATATTTGGTTGTTAATTGTTGCGATTGCAGTCATTTTGGTGATCGCCGCGCTAATCATAAAAGCTATTTTAGGCACAAAACAAATGAAGAAAGGGCATCAAGGCGCTTAAACCTGGATGTCCTCATACAAAAAGGAGAATAAAACCATGGAGAACAAAAAACCGTTAGTATATTTTCTTTGCACAGGAAACTCTTGCCGCAGCCAAATCGCTGATGGATATTTGAAAGCTTTAGGCGGAGATAAATATGAAGTGAAAAGTGCTGGTTTAGAAGCCCACGGATTAAATCCACGTGCAGTTGCAACAATGAAAGAAGATGGAATCGACATCTCAAACAATACTTCCGATGTGATTGATACAGAGATTCTAGGCCGCGCTGAGTACATTATTACATTGTGTGGTCATGCAGATGAACACTGCCCTGTTGTCCGTAATGATAAAGCTCAAAGATGGCACTGGGGATTTGACGATCCTGCGAAAGCAACTGGGACGGAAGAAGAAATTACAGATAAATTTCGTGAAGTGCGCGGATCCATTAAGAGCCGAATTGAACAATTTGTGAAAGAAGGCAAGTAACATGATCAAAAGAATGCACGTTGCTGTTAACTGTTTAAACCTTCAGAGGTCTCTTGATTTCTACCGTGCCTTCTTTGGTACGGAGCCTTCTAAAGTCAAAGAAAATTACGCTAAATTCGAGTTGGATGATCCAGCCCTTCATTTTTCCTTAAACGTTCGACCTTTTGAGAAAAAAGGCGTCCTTAATCATTTGGGATTCCAGGTAGATAACACGGAAGACGTTCTGGCTATGGGCGAACGGTTAAGACAAAGCGGACTTCTTCTCATAGATGAAATGAACACAACATGCTGTTATGCGGTTCAAGATAAAGTCTGGGTTTATGATCCGGACGGTAATGCTTGGGAAATTTTTTACACCAAAGAGGATTCGGAATTTGAATCTGCAGGGGATTTGCAGGATATGTCTCTATGTTGTGCTCCTCCTTCTGCACCGTCCTCGCCAGTAACAATTGAATTCACACCCTTTAAGAAAAAGTAAGGAGATCATTATGGAGAAAAATTATCAAGCACTTGTTGATGACAAAATTTTTTTTGGCGGAGCTGCAGACGTAGAGGCTATGATTAAAAACGAGAACGTTGAGATTGTAGTCGATTTGCGCGGTGAAGCTACGGAGTGTGCCTATCCAACAGATGGCGTAGAATGGCTTCAGGTGCCGCTTGGTGACAATGCAGAAGGTCCACAAGACCAACTATTCCAACAAGCCATAAATCACGTTGTAGAGGCGTATAAGAGCGGTAAGAAAGTTGGATTCCATTGCGGTGGTGGAAAGGGACGTACTGGCGCTGTGGCCATTGGCACTTTGATTACTTTAGGAAAAAGCGAAACCATCGAAGATGCTGAAAATTTGGCAAAAAGCATTCGCCCAGTTGTTAGTATTAGGCAGCCTCAGCGTGAGGCACTTGAGAAGTTATATAAAAAATAATTAAAGTTAGTCTTAAAGATATTCATGTAAGAAATAGCAATAAAAAAGAGGAGATTGTATATAAACAATCTCCTCTTTTTTATTGGTGTGAGATAATATTTAAACGTAAGTTTTTCCTTCCTATTTCTATATTTTCAAGCAATAGAAAATATCAAAGGCAAGTACAACGGATATTCCCTTACACTGGTGTTATTTTATTATCTATTAAGTATATCCTACCTCTTAACACAATTGCTCGATGTTTTGCAGGTGATATTTTAGTGACTTAGAATGGACACCAAGCTATCTGGCAATCAACTTTACTAGTTATTCCGATAACATCTGTGATACCAATTCTGCCGATAACGTTCGAGATCCACTTATACCTTTAATATACTTGAATGGGCCATAACTGGACCAATCTATAGCTTTAAGCTTCTTTACATAACTCGCCATACGTTTATAATCAATTTGCTTTTTCTCCTCAGAAACACATTTAGCAAAAATCACAGCCCCTGCCATTGCAAGAGCATTTAAACAAACGATATGAGTGATTCTATATTCCTTATAATCCAACCATTCCATATTGAAATGTTCTTTAAAAGCATTAAAGTACACCAAGACTATCATGAGTTTTTCATCCTTAGTTAAATTTGCCACATGATTTGCCTTCAACATAAACTCTAATATTTTATATAAATTCTGCAAGGTAACATGTCTACCTGTACTTCTTTTACCAGTAATCGTGCCAATGTAATGAAATGGACTATCGCTTCGAACAATAAGCTCGGTGGCTATCCAACTGAAATCATCAGAATATCTGCGTAGGTATCTACTTAGAGAAATGCCGATTCCTTTTGCCTTTGTATTTATTGTATCAAATAGCTGAATTTCTTCGTCCTCATCTAGAAAGTGAAATGCCAAGAAAGGAACGTTTATTTCTGAATTGGTATCCTGTGCATAACGTTTAATTCCACCTAATCTATGTTGTCCATCCATCAATGAAGCTTTTTCCTTACATATTAACCTGCCATAGGATGGCCTACTTTTATCATAAGTAGAGAACTCCCACTTAGATTCCGCATTTAACAAAATAGGAGTAAATAGGGCATTGTCCCCTTTTGAAAGATACATAGCAAAATCATTACATCTTTTGATATCAACAGGACGTTGATATCCTTTGCCTGAAGGATGGTCAAATGGCTTCACATAAGTAAGTTGTAAGGCAGAGGTCGTAGATAAATTACCCAAATAAGCAACTTTACCCCGCATCTTATATTGAATCACGTTTTCAATAACGTGATGGCTCATTAAATTGCTCATGGTGTTATTCTCCTTGTAGGTTAGTGTAACCTTATTTTAGGTTATATAATACCTATTTTCAAATGGTATTAAGTAGTATATTACACTTCATACTTTGTATGGACTTACCTACTCTTTAAGTAGAGAGGTGAGGATATGTCGAAGTTCTTTGCAAGCGTCGGAAAAAAAGTTAGATTCTACAGAAAAGCTGCTCAATTATCACAAGAGGAACTTGGAGCGCTATTAAACATAGATCAATCCTATCTCGGTAAAATCGAACGAGGAGAAGTAAATATAACACTTGAAACAATACAAAAAATTTATGAAGTGTTGAATATTAACCCCTCGCAATTATTTGAGGAAGAAAAAGATAGAACAACTAAAGAAAAAAATGAACTCCTTAATAAAATAGACCTTCTCTTGGTTAACCTTAAATTAGATGAGTTGAAAACGATATACAGAATTATTAAGGATATTTTGTTATTTAAATAGCTGTGAGTCTTCATCTTATTTGGGTTTGGTTCTAATTAATGATACAATTTGCAAAAATGAGTCAAGGAGTTTTGTATGGCATACGATGTAATTGTGGTCGGTGGAGGATCTGCCGGTTTAATGGCAAGTATAGCTGCCAGCTTAAGTGGGGCTAAAGTTCTTCTCCTGGATAAGGGAGATAAATTGGGGCGTAAACTTGGGATTTCTGGTGGCGGTAGATGTAACGTAACAAATAACAAAGAAACGGATGAATTAATCAAACATATCCCTGGTAATGGTCGCTTTTTACATAGTGCATTCAATAATTTTAGTAACAAGGATATCATTGAGTTTTTTGAAAACCTTGGAATTCGCCTTAAAGAAGAAGATAACGGTCGCATGTTCCCTATAAGCGATAAAGCTAAAACGGTTGTGGACGCGCTTGTTAATCAAGTTCGGAAACAAGGTGTAGATATAAGAATTAATAGCCCTGTAGATAACATTAATTTTAATAATGGCTCAGTCTCTGGGGTACGTTTAAAATCTGGTGAAACCCTTCGGAGCAAGAATGTGATTGTTGCTTCCGGCGGCAAATCCGTCCCGCATACTGGTTCTACTGGAGACGGTTATCTATGGGCTAAAGATGCAGGTCATTCAATTACTGATCTTTTCCCTACAGAAGTCCCATTAACTTCTAATGATTCTTTTATTAAAAGTCGTGAACTACAGGGGCTTTCGCTTAGAGATGTATCATTGACGGTATGGAATAGTAAAGGTAAGCCTATAATTTCTCATACTGGTGACATGCTGTTTACGCATTTTGGTATTTCTGGGCCAATTGCATTAAGATGTAGTCAATTTGTTGTAAAAGAATTATCAAAGAGTGGGCTAAAAGAAACTATCCTTACTGTTGATTTCCAGCCAAATAAAGCGCTTGGCGAGGTATATGATGAAACACTCGCTTTAACTAAAAACGAGCCTAAGAAGGCCATTAAAAACGTTCTCAGGGGATATCTGAATGAACGGATCATCCCTTTGCTTCTACAAAAGGCAGAACTCGATGAACAACTTACACATGATAATATACCTAAACAAAATTGGATGGCATTAAGCAAATTAATTAAAGCCTTTCCAATCAAAATATCAGGTACTCTCTCGATTGAAGAAGCTTTTGTAACAGGCGGTGGTGTTAATCTAAAAGAGATCGATCCCAAAACAATGCAATCCAAGCTCATGAATGGATTATACTTTTGTGGAGAAGTCCTTGATATTCATGGTTATACTGGTGGATATAACATTACAGCAGCTTTTTCTTCAGGTTATACTGCGGGTAAAAATGCAGCAATGTCTTTATCAGAATAAAAAAAGTGCCCCTATCTCTTTTTAAAGAGAAGGGGCATTTTTTAAAAATCAGGCAACACTTTGCATGGTTGTTCGTATAAAGATGAATTTCCAGTCAGTAATGCATCTCGCTCTGTTTGTAGCTTCTGAATCTCTTCACGCAGCCTCTCAACTGTAGCTTCCATCTCTGATATTCCATCATACAATTGTTTTACGTATTCATCCTGCTCATTCAATTCATCATCCCCTAACTCTCCAGTCATACAAGATCTATAGTGCCATGCTTCTCAATTACTAATATTCTTAATTTTTCATTCTCTTCTCTTAATGCATGTAGGGCTTTTTTGTACTCAGAGATTAAGTCCCTTTGTTTGCGATTCTTATCCATAAGATCAGCTAAATCTTTATGATTAACTGAGGTTTCATCCACATTACCTTGTTGATCTAAAGAAATTTTAATTTCTTCTACTTCTTTTTCTAACTTCGAATACCACTCGTCAAGGTAAGTCCAAACTTCGCCTTCCCATAGAGTACGGTCACTTTTCAAATTAATTTTAGGTCGATTTGCAATGAGTAAAAATACGTCCTTTTTAACTATTTTTGATAATCTACCCTTTTTGCACTCGTTAATAATATGCCTCTTAACTTGCCCTGCTTCATATTTTAATTCACTCATTGTAAAGCTTCTTTTCCTACCCATTCCAATTTTCCTTCTTTCAAATATTGAAGTGCTTCTTCAAAAGTTAATATTGGCTTGGTTTGCTTATATTTTTTCCAGTAACCCTTAGCTTTGTCCCATAAACCTTTTTTCAGTTTTGGGATCTCTCTCGGGGTAATTGAAAACTTCTTCTCCAATAACTTTGGAAAAGATTCATCAATAAGTTCTATAATGTCATTTGAGCGTATACTAACTAGTTCTTTCTGAATGGAGTCACGTTTTGACTTCGCCATTTCTTCCCCGCGTAACGCCAACAGCATAAATCTAAAGATTTCAGCAATATGCTCGTTATATTTATCATCATCAGGCTTGTAGTAATCGCATTTAAAACAATGAAGTTCTGTATGACCACAGTTGAGCATTTCATGCGCTACACAGTTATGTGTGAATCTCGGAAATCCAGCAGAGACATTATTTATGGGCATAAACGAGGTATCATTTGAAAAGCCAAACTCCGCTTCTTCGTTCTTGAACTTCTCAATTAGTGAGGATATAAATTGTTCTTTATCATCAGCTTCTACCACTTTTGCCGCCTGTTCAAGAAGTGGGTCAAGTTCAAGATCTGTTGGCTCCTCTAGTTTATTTACAATATTACCCCATACGCCTTCTTTATAAATTTCACTATAATATTGCTGAATTTCAGGTGAAGATGTCGCTATGTATGGAATTAATGAATTGGGACTACTATGACCTAGTTGATCTTGTATCTCATGTTTGCTTTTATTTTTCATTACCATATAAATGGCATGCATTCTCCTTAAATCATGTGATGTGAAATATTCACTTTTAGGTTTTTCAGGCCAAATCCTTTTTTGAAGCCTAATTAAAAACTTAGATATATCATTATTTGTTAATGCATTACTCTCTATTTTGTTAGCAAATATCCTATATTCGGTTAGGCCATCCCCATTATTATTTCTTGCTGAGTAAATCTTATATTTTGGAGCAAACTTAGCAGACTGATCAATCCAGTTTTGAATATCTTCATTAGCTTTAACAACACGAGGCTTACCATTCTTTGTTTTATGCAGATGCAACCACTTGTTGCCATGATGATCTGTAGTTATACAGCCTTTAAGCAACAAACAAACTTCTGTTACCCTTGATCCCGTTGCTAATTGAATAAGACAAGCTCTTCTACAACGAAACTCATATATACCATTCTCATTAATATAAGGTGATTGCTCGTCTAGAAGAGAATGTATTAAAGTGTAAGCACTTCCTAAACTTAAAACCTTACCATATACGCTTGTTTTTCTTTTTAATGAGGTAGGTATAATTGTGTTAACAACCAAATTCAATTCATTTTTCCAAATGTAATAGGTTAGCCATTTCTTTAGCAAAAATCTAAAGTGATTTATTTTTTTGCGATCCCACACACTGCTACGGCTAATATGAATTAGCACTTTATTAAGCCCACCAGATATCAATTCTAGAGGCGTATTTATTCCAAAACTATTAATATATCTTAGATGCCTCTTAAGATTACTATTTTCACTAACCCAAGTAGTTAATGTTATCTGTCTAATTGCACTTCTTACATTATGGATTCGATTAACTGGTTGTGGTAAAGCTTTTATATCTATATCCTTTACATGAGGTAGCATGTAATCAAAACTGTAATCATAAAAACTTTGTGCTAATTCTGTATTGACTTCACACAATAAGGTCTTCCATCTATTTTTCACAAGATCTATGTAAGATTTAGGAATCTTTTTTTTATAAATGCTATGTTTTATATGTGTTTCTTTTTCTCTTTCAAGAATTACACTTAATACTCCTAAAGCTCTTCTTCTCACAAAGTTTTTTTTCCTTTCAGTATGGGCTTTTAGCAACATGAGAAGATCATCGTCAACGTATTTTCTGCCTTCATTTTTTAATAGTCCATACCCAGCAGCCCAAATACAAAAGACCAAATTCATAATATCAATTTTCAGTTCTTCCTTTTTATACTCATTATTGATATCCAACTTAAATAACTCAACGAAATGCGTCTCAAGTTTATCTTCTATCCAATTAAAGTTATGAATTTTTTTTAGGGGTAGAGAGAAGAACTTAACTGATAATGTATCATCCAATGACCATGTGACTCGTTGGTACAACAATAAGTAGTTAACGTAACATTTTTCGTGTTTTAAGAGTGATTTATAAAAAACAAGATCACAGAATTTCTGTATTGGAAGTTTTGTAAGATGTTCAATTTGATTCCATGATTTTGAGATGACTAATTCCCATTCTAATTTTGTAAAGTGTCTATCTACTCCTACTTCACAAATGTATTTTTTAGTATTTTTAGCAATTGCTAATGAACCCATTATATAGCTTCCTTTTTCGTTATATTTTCTATGGCTTCAAGTACCATTTCGTCTATTTTCACTTCTGTAAGTCCAAGTTCAGTTAGCCTCTTGATGATTAATGATATAGTCCTCATTTGACCTGCTGCAATCGAATTATTAGATGTGTAATTAGTACTACATTTAATTATTGACCTCATGTTAATAATTTGTTTCACTAGAACCACTATTGCATCTTGTATTTCCTCGCGGCGCATAAGAAAATTCTGACATCCCCAGCATTTGTACCAATTGTCGCAAGATTCTTGACTTAAACAAAAACCCATTTCTACACGCTTACCATATTTAAGTAGAAACTCGTCTAACCCCATTTCTGTTGAGAGAGCATTCATCATAGCTTCAACTGGCGGATCCTCCGATGTGAGGAACTGCAACAATTTCACATAAAATTTACCACTCACTTCACCTTGCTCATATTTAGAAAGCACACGATGAAGTAAAGCATTTCTTGAAACCCTGCTTTTTAAATATAACCTTGTCATTTCTTCATTTTTATGACCAGCAGCAACCCGAACAGCCTCGAGACTACCTGTTTTCATTGCTATATGAGTTAATAAAAAAGTTCTGTAACCATGTGCACTAATTCGTTCAGAAAGTTCATCTTCATTTAGCACTACTAATTTCATTTTTTCTAAAAAACGTCGAACAGCAGAATCTGAGAGAATCCATGGTGGTTGATTAAACTGGAACAAGTGTATAAATTCTCTTTTATATTTTTTACTCCATATTGGTTTTAGTTGGAGTAGGTCCGCTCGTTTCTGTAATTCAGTAATGGCCTCATAACCTATTGGATCAAGAATGGGGAATTGCCCATACTTATTACCTGCCTTATCTTCATCATGTGAATATAATCCAAAAGCTTCAGGTTGGTTAGGTAACGGTTTCAATGCTTGTTTGCTTTCTAAGTTCAATACAAAACTAAATCTGGGAGGAGAACTAGCAACTATAATCCAAAACCATCTGCATAATTCTTCACTTTCATTTTCAGGAACATATTTATAAATACCTTCCACCATTTTTTTTGCAATCTCCTCAGATGAAAGAGCAAACCCTTCGCTATTTATATATTCCTTTGACGCTTTCTTGAATAAACTAGCCCACTCCTCCTCTGGGAAATTTAAGTGTATTGGGAAAAATGAAGGTAAAGCTCCAACTCCCCATTCAAAAAATTTTCTTAAAGTGCTTAGTTTACTTAGATGATAAGAAGTACCAATCTCTTTTTCCCCCCCCTGCTTAAACCTAATTGTTAATTTCCTAAAATCACTTATTGTAAATGATGTAAAATCATCTTTCTTCTCTTCATTTAGATACTCAAATAATTCGTACATAATTTTAGACATTCTAATAATGTAATTTTCAGAAGCATCAGCAACTAGTAGGTAATTATCATATTTGGATACAACATCTGCCCAAATTGGATTAGCATGACTTAATAATTTTTCCCAATTTGTTTTTTTTCTTCTCCTTATCAGAACATTTGTGTACCCCAATTTAATACGCAGGTCTTGTAATACCTTTGGATTATAACGATCTTCGTTGGAATAACTAATAGTCCTTGCATATTGACTATCTTCATCAGTAAAACTATTGAGAGACATCCTTTTAAGAATGGTATGCATCCCCAAACATTTTCTAAAGCCAGTGCGAGTAAAAGTGCTATTTTGAGAAATCAACTGATCTTCCTGATCTGATACTAGACCAAAATATCTAGACCATTTATATTGTAATTGGGAGGAAGTAGTGTCTTTTTGGAAGTAATTTAGCATCATGTCATAATTAATTTCATCTTTATGTTGTGGATTAATATTTAAATACCATGGAATTATATAGTACATTTCAGTGAATCTTTCTTCCTTATAACGAATTTTATTATCAAGAGATGCCTCCATCCACTGTTTTCCATCTGTAAAATCTTTATGAAGATTATCTACAATTAACTTAAGCTTTTTCAAATTTTCTATTAAATAGTCTCTTTGGCTTTTTAATCTCCCTCTCATGTGAAATGCTTCCAAATACATGATCGAAAACTTATCCCATTCTAACCATTGATAACTCATAAATGCACTTCCCTTTATTGTTTTGTCGGTTTGAAGGTTTCTAATATATCTTGCACTGATCCATCATTTTCAGAATTATAAGCATTAGGAATCCAATGAGAATAAGTTGTACGTGTAGTTTCCGTACTTCTATGTCCTAACCATCTACTAACATCATCTATTTGAATATTCAGTTTTTTCAGCAGATAGGTAGCATAAAAATGCCTAAATGTATGGGGGCTAAACTGTGAAAGATCTAAATCTCTTTCTCTTATTAGTTGTCTGTTAATGTTTTCATATTTCTTGGCTACAGCTTTACCTGTTATTGGGAGTCCTTGACTTTTTCTATTTCTGGATACAAATAAATATCCGTGGTCTACTTTAATGTTTCGCATTAATATTTGACGCTCTCTTAATGCTTCATAAAGCAAATTCAGGAAAACCTCTTGAGAAAATAGCCATGGAATTTCTCTATATTCCCCGTCCCTTTTATGTCCTGCTCTAAAATCCGGATTATCCCTATCCGTGATCTTACAAACCCAAAACCCCTTGATATCTTTTTCGTAAAAGTCTATATCGCCCTTAATACCTTGTTTAATTAGCCGTTTAGCCTTATGATAATCCAACCTTAGTAGATTGTTTGGAATGGAAGTAGGATCAATCCATATACCTGCCGCTTCGCTTGACCTCGGACCTAGGAAACGTAGAATATTAAAAAGAAGTTTATCCTGGTAATTACTTGCAATTTCTATGAATTGTTCTGTTTGTTCATATGTAAAAATCGAATCTACTTTCAAGCTTTTCAAACCATAGTATTTGCTTTTGCTCCCTACATCTCTAGTAATAGTTGAGATATCAATTGTTGGAACGCGTTTATCTCCAACTGTACTCGAAATAAAACCTCTTAATTTTTTACTCTTATGTGGTAGCTCATTAATTTGAAGTGAAGCATAATACGATGACCTTTTCTTCAAGAATAGAAGATACTGCACAGTAGTACGCACTATCTTATTTATACTCGTACTTGAGTAACTACTAATTGCAGAACGTTGTAGCATTCCAAATTCATCTCTTTGAATATTAGTAACTTTACCTTCAGATTCCCCCCAGATATTCAAAGGAATTGTTCTTAGCATAACCCACTCTAAAGCATCCTCTACACCAACATCCGTTCTAATCAACTGTAGATAGTCTGTAAACCCTTCTAATACAACTAGCAAATCTGACTCTAATAATTCAATCTCCCAAATCAATAAGAAGTCTAAGAATTTTTTTAAATCATTAGCTTCATTCCTTACTGTATTAATTGCCTTACCACTGCTTTTCCTTGATATCAGAAATGAAGTAGCTTCATGAACCGTAGTATGATCAGGTCTTGAAATGGAGACAATATTCTTATCTGGAAGAAACCTAGCATAATGTAACCCATCCAACTTTTTCTCTGTATATATCCTAACAACACTTTCTAACCTTAATTTATTGTCCATTATGTTTACTATTTTAAGAAGTTTTTGATACCCCAATCTATCCCACCTTATCCGACAATAAAATCTATAACTTCAATTCCTTTAATAAAATTAACTGTATTAATTATTAATCTTTTACCAGTATATTCATAGAGAAAACTGATTTCAATAGTTTTGGGGGTGATTACTGTTCACCCACTTCGGCCTGTCAGGGCCGATCGCGCTGCGCTGCAGCCAGTTCGTCGTGAAGGAACTGAACAAATCCGAGCGCAAAGAAGTGCTCGTCACGGTGGATTTGTTCCCCGAGCGGAGCACCGACGAGGTATACAGCGAGAGCATGGCGCTCGCGAGGAGCGACGCGAAGAAAGCGATTAAGAACGTGCTCAAGTCCCTGCTCTCCGAGCGGCTCATACCGCTGCTGCTCGCGAAGTCGGAGCTGGACGAGCAGCTGACGTATGACAACATTCCGAAGCAGAAATGGTTAGAGCTGTGCAAGCTCATGAAGGCCTTCCCTGTTATCGTTAAGGGAACGCTGTCTTTGGAAGAAGCTTTCGTGACCGGCGGGGGGATTCAGCTCAAAGAAGTCGATCCAAGCACGATGCAGTCGAAGCTGGTTCAAGGACTCTACTTCTGCGGAGAAATTCTTGATATCCATGGCTACACCGGCGGGTACAATATCACGGCAGCCTTCTCCACAGGGTATATGGCGGGCACGCATGCGGCGATGCAGGACTAGGTGATACCTCGTTTTAAACAGGAAACTCCACGACTAGACGCTCTTGAACTTCATTAACTGGAGAAACTACAGCTATTTTGCGCAAGAATCGTCATTTAATAAGAATAACTGGATTTCCTCCAGCTAATTGTGCACATCTTCGTTGAAATGGGCGAATGACGAGAAATTAGCTGGATTTTTTCCATTTAAATGGTGATTTCGATTGAAAAACGGCTAGGTTAACTGTAGATTTTCCATCTAATGCTGCTCGGAACCCCTCGGGTAGCTAGCATATGGAAGTCGCTTGGAGGGAACGCGTTACTTGGCGGGTACGCATGCGGCGAAACAGGACTACTATCCGAGATTGACGGATACGAAGTCGATGTCATTTGTTCCATTTTTAGCAGTTCGGTGATTCAGCAGCTACCCGAATGGGTAGTATTTGGTATAGAGGTCATCACCCATACCAGACAAGGGAGCTGATAACGATGGAACCGATGAAAAGCGTAGATATTGAGCAGAAGCGAATTGAGCAAAAATATGACAAGGGACTTGTCGCATCAACCTTTATCAAATATTCAGCGTACATCATCATCATTTTCGGACTGTTGTATTTCCTGGTCCGTTACGTATTCCCACGGTTGTAGAACATACATCGACCCAAAAGCAAAAAGACGAACACACACCCAAGGTGCTGTTCGTCTTTTTGCTTTTCTATTTATTAAGCAGTTACTAGATCCAACTCGTCTTCCTCATCACGATCGAATGAAGCGCGGTCGAATTCACCTTCGGATTCAGCTACTAACAGCGCCGTTACCGTAGTTCCAGTTGCATTAACAGCTGTACGACCCATATCGATCAAAGCTTCAACACCTAGAACTAGACCCATACCTTCAATCGGTAAGCCGAGTGCAGTCAATACAACCGTTGTTGAGATGGAAGCAGGACCAGGTACACCAGCCACCCCGATGGAGGAAATGACAGCTACTAAGATCAACAACGCATATTCGGAAATGCCAAGCGGCAGATTGTATACTTTTGCTACGAAAATCGCCACAATCGCCGGCCAAACACCACCACAGCCGTTAAAGTTCATCGTTGCCCCAAGCGGTGCCACGAAGCTAGCAATACGCGGTGATACGCGAAGACGTTTCGTAATCACTTCCAAATTCACAGGAAGCGTTGCATAACTACTACGTGTTGTGAAAGCAACAGCGATCGTCGGATATGCCTTTTTGAAGAATTTAATCGGGTTCACTTTCGCTACAAGCAGCACAAGGCCACCGAATACTAAGACGAAGTGAATAATGAGTGCCACGTAGGAAGTCAAAATAATTTTAGCTAACGGCTCTAACGTTTCCCAACCGTATTTCCCTGCCATAGCCGCGATCAACGCGTACACCCCGTAAGGTGTCAAACGAATCACATACTTAACAACTTGGTGCATAACCGCAGCAGCTGAAGTAATGAACGCCTTCACAGAAGCTACAGCTTCAGGTTTCTTGGAACCTACCGACACGATCGCAACAGCTACAAAAATCGCGAAGATGAGAACCGGTACAACCTTACCACTCGCCATGTCGCTAATTGGATTGGATGGTACTAGATCCAAAATAACTTGGGAGAAAGTTGGAATTTCTTTGGCTTTAAAATCCTTCGGAACAGCTTGTGCGATCCCGTTACCTGGATCAATCGCCAATGCCACGAGTAGACCGATCAAAGCTGCGATCCCCGTTGTAAGTAGGAACCAACCAATTGTTTTGAAACCCAATTTACGAAGTTGAGCCATGTTGGACAACGACGAAATACTATTAATAACAAGAATAAATACCAGTGGCATAACAAGCATTTTGATCAGATTGACGTAAATCGTTCCGATTGTGCTGACACTTTTAAATTGCAGACCTACCTGATTAAAAATGACCCCTGCGATGATACCTAATCCTAAACCGATGAATACTCGGTTACCGAAGCTGACTTTCTTTTTACCCAGAAAATAAATAAATCCAATCACTACTAATGAAACGACTAAACTGACCCAGTTTGTTTGAAATGCGCTTACTAGGTTGTTTTGCATGATCAACATCTCCAATCCCTATTGGTTCACTTGGTTTAATTGTGATAAATATATGACAACTCACATGGACTGTCAATGGTTACTGTTTCCAATTTACATAAAAAACCGAACAATCCCTCTATTTATACGAGGGTCGATTCGGTTTTAGATCATTTTTATGAAATTTTGTGTAAAACAACTACATCGTATGTTGGTCATGGACAATAGCAACCACATACCACTGTGAACCTGTGTATTCAAAAACCAACCGTAAACTGGTCCAATCCATACCTTGATACTGGGTATCAAAACCTGGGAAATGGTATTCAACTGTTATATAGGAAGACGTGGGGTACACACTGAACACATTGTTGACCATGTTTCCTTTGCCAATCATCGTGTTATAGCTAATTTGTGGCGCAGCGGCAAAGTTAGCGTTATATACAAATTTAGCCCAATAGTTTGGCATCGTCAGATCAATGGGGTCGCCCGACCCATCGAAAGTCCCCCAATGCGTGAGACTCGTGCTAGCCCATAGCGTCGCAAGATTGCTGCCTTGCACTTGAATGTCTGTCGCTGTATCAATATAGGAATACGGTGAGAATTGCACACCCTTCTGCGGATGCACGAGCTTGGCAAGCTTCGATATATTCTTCTCCTTCAGTACGGCCACCACTTCTTGAGCACGGGCTTCGATCACTTTCTTAGCATCTGCTGCAGTGGAGAAGCTGGGGGGCTTAGTAATTGGCGAAGGCTTCACGCTAGCTGTTGCCTGCTGCTTAGTCGTCGCAACTGGTGTCGTTGTCGCAGTTGGTTGTAGAGTATCTGGAGCCAGCGTAGGCACAGGGGAGGGCAGCGATGTGACACTCGTGGTTGGCTGCGTCGTTGGCTGAGAGCTGCTCGTGACCCCATTTACGGTCATCTTCTCGCTGCAGCCTGCGAATACGCTGACCAAACTGACCATCACCACGGCCATAGCAATCTTCCTCCTACTTCCCATGAGAACCACTCCTTCTTCAATTATCTTCCTTATTACAACAAACGTATGCGCGGCACGAAAGGTTACATCCTATTGATCTATAACCATAATAAAGTTGAACACAGCCCCCTCCGTTCTCGTACATGCGCCATATCGGATAATCCACTGTGCTCTGACCCTTCATCTTTTGTTAATCTTGGAGCTATTGGAGATACTACACAATTGGAAGCATCGCTTACTTAAATGGAGGAGGAATATGCGTTTGCACAAGCCAGATTTAAGCACAGAACTCGTTATGAACGAGAAGATGCTTAGAGAAACTTTTCAAGGTTGCTCCGATATCGTATTTCGTCCAATCTGCAGCAACCCTAAAGTACTGCTAATTTATACCGATGGTTTAATCGATACAAAAACATTGGATGAAGTTGTGTTACAGCCGATCCTATTTGATGAAACTTCCAGCGGGTTGAACCGTGTTCCTATTTCAGGACAGATCATCCAAGAGCAACTGATTGCGATCTCGCAAATTCAAACGGTTTCTACCCTAAAGGAAGTGACTGATGGGATTCTCAAGGCGAATATCGCCCTATTAGTCGACGGAGAAAACAAGACTATCATCGCTGATCTCAAAGGATTCGAGAAACGCGCTGTTGAAGAACCAGCCGCCGAAGTTTCTGTCCGCGGGCCCAGAGACGGCTTTACAGAAACGTTACGAATTAATACAAGTTTAATCCGCAGACGAATCCGCAGTCCCAAGCTGAAAATGGAATCGGTTACGGTCGGTCAAGTTTCTCAGACTGATCTCGCAATCGTTTATATGGATGGGATTGTCTCCAATACGATCTTAGCGGAAGTCCGTAAGAGAATCGAACGAATCCAAATTGACGGGGTTCTGGAATCAGGTTTTATCGAAGAATTTATTGAAGATGCTACTTGGTCTCCCTTCCCCCAAATTCAAAATACCGAGCGCCCCGATGTCGTATGCGCCAGTCTACTTGAAGGGAAAATCGCAATTATCGTTGATAACACACCATTCGCGCTGGTTCTTCCGATGACTTTTTGGACTGGCTTGCAAGCGGTTGAGGATTATTATGAACGCTCAATTTACACGACCTTCGTTCGATTCGTTCGCTATTCCTTATTAAATATTGCACTGTTACTTCCGTCTTTCTATGTCGCGCTCTCCACCTTTCATCAACAGCTTATTCCTACGAACCTACTCATTAGTATCGCTAATTCCAGGGAAGGCGTCCCGTTTCCTACGTTTGTTGAAACGTTGTTGATGGAGTTTATGTTCGAAGGACTTCGGGAGGCGGGAATTCGCATGCCTAAAGCCGTTGGTTCAGCCGTTAGCATTGTTGGAGCTCTTGTCATTGGGCAAGCCGCCGTGCAAGCAGGTATCGTATCCGCTCCTGTTGTGATTATTGTAGCCACAACCGGAATCGCATCCTTTGCCATTCCCCGATATAATTTCGGGAATGCCTACCGGCTTCTTCGTTTCCCGATGTTGCTATTAGCGGGAATGTTAGGTTTATATGGGATTATAAGCGGCGTATTTCTCTTAATCATACATCTCCTTAACCTACGTTCGTTTGGAGTCCCCTACATGAGTCCGGTAGTTTCACAAATGCCTCGTAACATGAAGGATGTACTCATCCGTGCGCCCAGATGGAGTATGATCTGGCGTCCCTCCAACCTCACAGGGGTAAATAAGAAGCGTATCCCCGAAGGTCAACAACCAAGTCCAAAACGAGGGAGAGAAGGCAAATGAATAGAAAATTTGGGCGATGCTTTATTCTAATCCTCTCTCTTTTATTTATAACGGGCTGTTGGGATAATTCGGAAGTGAACGAGCTTGCCATTGAACTCGCATGGGGGATCGACAAGACTCAGAACAAGAAAATCATGATCAGTACCCAAGCAATCATCCCGTCCAAAATCAAAGGCGGGCAGTACGAGGGTACAGGTGGAGTAAGCAAAGGAAAGCCATTTTTTGTCGTCACCAGCGAGGGGATGAATACGCTCGATGCGGTTCGGCGGATGCAGAGTCAGCTTTCCCGGAGAGTGTTCCGCGGTCATAGGCGAGTCATTGTGATTGGGGAATCCATGGCTCGACAGGGGATTAAGGAGGTAATCGATACCTACACAAGAGATCCGAACCTCAAGTTGCGAACCGATATATTTATTGTTAAGGGAGGTACTGCAAAGGATTTCTTACAAATATCGTACCCCTTAGAGACAATTCCCGGTCTCGCCGTTTTAGGTGAATTCAACCAGTTGGGAACAATCCGGGAAATGGGACTCTTAAACTTTTTACTCTCGGCAACCAAGGAAGGAGCCTGTCCATACGTCCCCTCAATTGCAATAGGCATGACCCCTGCTACTCGAGATGAAGAAATTCAAAAAGATCAATCCAATGCGGATGTAGAAGGTTTCCGAATCGCAGGACCTGGTATCTTTAATAAAGAATTGAAATTGGTTGGATTCTTGAATGTAGATGAAGGTTGGGCAATCCGATGGGTAACCGGGAATCTGAAGAAGTTGACGATATCAGCAGCGATACCGCAAGAGGATGGCAACACGAGTATGGACCTATACAAGATTGAAAGTAAAATTGAACCGGTTATCCAAGGGGACAAGTTAAAAATCCTTGTCACGTTAACGGGGCAAGGAGCGATTCGTGAAAACAACACTCATCTAGATCTCACCCAATCGAAAAATATTACCCTTCTCCAAAACGCATTGAACAAACACGTTGAAGAGTCCGTCCTTCAAACGATTACCAAAGTGCAACAACAGTTTGGGACAGATGTGTTCGGATTCAGCGATACCATTCGCAGGACTAATTTACCATACTGGAAATCCGTAAAGCATGATTGGGAATCCACGTTTCGGGAAGCCGATATTTCCGTTAATGCGAAATTGACGGTTCGACGGATAGGAATAACGGGGCCATCGCTGCATTTGAAAACAGACGAGACTAAGAAATGAAGATTCATTTCTTCTTCAATTGCCGCAACCAAGTAACGATGAGAAGGATTACTGGTAAGACTAAGAGCAAGGGCATCCACACGTAAGGTACAAGTATTTCAAAGTGGTGATGATAAATGTGCTCGGCAATGTTTTGGGACATGGTCATGCCAAGAAATAATGCGATGGCGCATGCTGGCACGACAAGTACGCGATAGCTCTTCATATTCGTTAATTGCTGAATCCCGCTTACCGCTGCGAGCATATGAACGACGCTTTTTAAAAGTGCCGTCATCAAAAGGTAGAGGACGCCGAACATTTGTAAGTTTTCAATGAAATTCCCGATACTTATCAAACTCAGTAAGGTGTATAAAGGGTATAAAAAACCCGAAAACATGTCTCCAAAAACTAAAATAGCCAACATGTCAAAGATAGTTATCAGGATGCCGGACAGCAAAGTTGCGAGGATCGTAATCTTCATCACTTTGTTAGGGCTTTTAGTCTCCGGCCAGAACATGGCAAGGACGAGCGTTTCCCCAAAGGATTGCGTGATGCCGGGTGGGTAAACAACTTTCCAGACAGGCTCCCACCCTTTTTCAAAAATAGGCAAGACATTATTGATATGCAAGACGCTGGAGCTAAAAAGAAGAATGACCTCAATAAAAACCAAGAATAATACGATGGGAAGGAACATTTCTCCTAGTCGAGAAAGGATCTCAACTCCACCATATACGCAATAGGCAATGATGATGGCAAATACCCCTGCGATAATAATAAGCGGTGTATTAGCTAATACGGTTGTTGAGACCATATCTCTGATATCCGCAATAATCCGCCCAACAATATACAGAGACATAAGTGGATACAGAAATGCAAGAGGCGTCCCGATCTTGCGCCCAAATTGCGCTGGAAACCATTGAACAAGGGTTAACCCCGGATTCATCCGCATTAAGGCAATATAGATCAGAATTACGAATACACCCAGACAACAGGAGACCAGTTCGCCAATCCACGCATCCCTGCCTGCCGCGCCCCCGAAGCCAAAGACAATGGTCGTACCTAATTGAAAAATAAAAGTAATCGCGAATAACTGGTAGACGGAAATTTTATGCATAGTATCCTCTCGAAACAATCTGATTCGCTCTCGCTGCCAAAGACACAACGTCTCGGAATATTAGGCTGGATCAGCCCCTTCCCGCATCAGCTATTATTACCAATGGAAAGATACGGTAATCGTTTAAAGCCCGAGAATTGCTCCTCGGGCCCTTCTACATTATGCTCTTGTCTTGAACACACCGACACCGATTAAATTCGAATACCGGCGCTAAAGTGATTATAATCATCCGCCGAAGGATCGAAAGCCGCCTCGTCATCACTCGGTACCGCATCGTGATCCGATACCACCGCGGATGCCGCATAGCTGTCGGACCAATCCTCATTCACAGTATGTGCCGGAATGCGGATGGAGCCTTCCAGGTCATACGCCATGGCGAAGGTGGCCTGCTCGGATTGCACCTGCGGACGATCCACTAGCCGCCCACCGTGGGATTGAGCGATTTCGATAGCCGAGGTGATCTCCTGCTCATCGAGGTGAATGTGCAGCGTTGCGCGCTCCACTTCCAGCAGCTCCGGCTTATAGCCGAGCTCTTCTAATGTATCTAACGCTAGCAAAGCATCTCGCCTTTGAGCGAATTCAAAAAAGATAGGAACAAAGTCCTTCATCTAACTGCACCCTTTCTCTTCCTTCAAATGGAAAGTCTGCCCTTAGGTTTGACCAATTGTTCCTATCCTATTCGAAAACCTAGTTCGCCGTCCTCATCATTGCTTCTTGAACGAGCTGGAGCAGCTCTGCGTGATAGGCTGGCACTGCGGCGACCAAGTAGATAGCTCCGTCAGCTTCCGCTTCTTCCTCAACGACTGCCGTGCCACCGAGCAAAGCAACCGGATTCCCCGCGAAATCCGTCACTTTCACACCAGCCTCCTGCGCTAGCAACAAGCCAGCATAGAGATCCTCCCCTTCGGAGTTGTACAGAACAACCCCGTGCAGATCGCCTCTGGCCAGCATCGTCCATACGATAGAAGGCGCCCATAGGCGCATCACTCTTTTGACCGAATACTCCAGATGATGTCGGAGCGCTAAGGCCCGCTGATCGTCCTTCGTTACGGCATGCCCTTGAATCCATGAAACAGTAGACTTCGTCAGCACACCACTAGGCTTCGCCAGCAGCCGCCGATCACCTTGCCAAGCGCCTTCGTCTTGAACAGCCACATAAGTGAGTTCCATAGCTGAATCATGCACGACCCCCAGTACAATCCGACCTTGATAGCTCAAAGAGATTGAAACACCGTACAAAGGGAGGCCTAGTGCGAAATTGTTCGTTCCATCTAAGGGATCCACGTGCCACACCCAGTCACTCGCTGCGCCACCCTCACCCGCTTCTTCACTATAGATGCGATGAGTCGGAAACACACTTAGGATGTCATCCACGATGAGACGATCTGCCTGCACGTCCACCTCTGTCACGAGATCACCGCGCTCATCTTTGTGCTGAAGGATGAATTGACCACCGAAACGTTTCTTGGCCAATTCCCCTGCTTTCACAGCCGCTCCTACAGCAACCTCTCTTGCTAATGTCCATTCGTTCCGATTCATTCCGTGCATCCCCCTCGCGTAATCACTTCTGTCCTTACCATATTACCATATCCTACCTAGAAAAGTTGGGTGAAAGCCTGCGCTTGCATTGACAAGCCACCTGTTCATAAGTGATAATATAGCAAAATCAGAAGGCGACAAGAGCTGTCGAAAGGGGTATTTGCGAGTATGGTAAAGCATCATCAACACAAGATTTTGGATTGTACGATTCGAGACGGCGGTTTGGTTAACGATTGGGATTTCAGCGTGGAGTTTGTCCAAGATATGTATCGTGGCTTGAGCGCTGCTGGCGTAGAATATATGGAAATTGGTTACAAAAACTCAGAAAAGCTACTAAAAGGCGGATCATCCGGCCCTTGGAGATTCCTTAACGAATCCTTCTTACGTGATGTTATCACCAAAAAAACAGATACAAAACTATCCGCTCTTGTTGATATCGGACGTGTGGATGAGAAAGACATTTTGCCTCGTGAAGACAGCTTACTTGACCTGATCCGCGTGGCTTGTTACATCAAGGATGTTGATAAAGGTCTTGAGCTTGTACAGAAATTCCATGACATGGGTTACGAAACGTCCTTGAACATCATGGCGCTTTCCCACGTAATGGAGAACGAATTAACGGAAGCCTTTGAAGAAATCAACAAAAGTGCAGTTGACGTTGTTTATGTTGTAGATTCCTACGGCAGCATGGGAAGCAAAGATATTGACTACCTTGTCTCCAAATTCCAACGCTTACTTCCAGAGAAGGAGCTTGGCTTGCATATGCACAACAACATGCAGCTCGCTTTCGCTAACACGATCACAGGAGCTTCCAAAGGTGTAACTTTCTTGGATTCCTCCGTGTACGGTATGGGTCGCGCTGCTGGTAACTGTACGACAGAATTGCTGCTCAGCCACCTCAAGGGAGCACGCTACGATGTACGTCCTGTTCTTGAAATCATTGAGAAGCATATGATCACAATGCGTGAGAAATGGGATTGGGGCTACCTCATTCCATACATGATCGTTGGTGCACTAGATGAGCACCCGCGCACAGCAATGGCATTGCTTGACTCAGCTGAGCGTAATAATTTCACTGACTTCTACGATCGTTTAACTTCCGTAGAAACATTCCCCTCTGCAAGCAAGAAATAATCTATACAACCTCAACAACCCCTATTCGGCAGTTCAGGAAGACCTTTCTCCTGACTGCACGACTAGGGGTTTATTGCGCCACATGCAACCGCTATTTGATAATTTTTGCTGACACCACATAGTTTTCTGCGTAAGCTCGATCGATCAAAAAAATGAAGTCCTCTCCATCTCTTCGATTGAAATTCTTTTTTGGAAAAACCTCAATATATTCACTATCAATCAGCATCGTGCATTTCTCATCCGTATAGATGAATCCAGATTCCAAACGCTTTATGGCTTCCACCATGACTTCCCTTGATTTCAAATCTCCATGAATCTCCACATAGACTTTGGCGGTAGCATTATGATCTTGGAGTAAAATCGCTACCTTGTGTTTCACTTTGATGCGCACCTTCTTTTTGGGAGATATGCTCATAGGTTGTTCTACTCCTTCATTCGTCTATAGATTCATTTTATGTCGGAATCGGGGCATGTGGACTAGGCTAATGGACAATTTCACACTTCTATTCCGTGAGACTTGGGTGTTTAAAGGCAAGGAAGGATAATTTTTCCCTAATTTGAAAATAGTAAGAGCATTAGCGCGTCAGGGGGTGTTCTGCGTGATTCAAGTGCTCTCGACATGGCAAACATTCTGCCTTTTGTTTTTATTCCAGCTAGGTACAACCATTGTATTTGGCTTCGCTAGCAGTGCTAAGCAGGACGCTTGGCTAGCTGCCCTACTCAGTGCCACCATTGGAATAAGCATCGTTTGGATGTTTAGTCGTATTTATGAACGAAATCCAGGTGAAACCTTAGTTTCCCTGCTCCAAATAACCTTCGGCAAGTACGTAGGCCACCTATTGACCTCACTTTATATCTTTGCTTTTACTTACGAATCGGGTCGCATTTTAAGGGATTTAGGGGAGTTAATGGGTACGTTTCTACTTCCAAGTACACCAGCTCCATTCTTAATGCTGCTTCTTGTCATATTGGTTGCTTATGCTTGTTATGCCGGGATTGAACGAATTGCCCGGTTAGCTGAACTCAGTATTATTATCGTTTTCTTGTTTACCTGCATCCAACTCATTCTGCTTATCTTCTCGGATGTCGTTGACTTCTCGTCGCTGCTGCCTGTTGCATCGGATTGGCGAAGCATTGGTGTAACGGTATTCCCCCTAGGCTTAACAACGACATTCGGTGAAGTTATCATCTTCGCCGTATTCTGGAAATTGACTGTCAGCCCCAGCAAGTTTCGCAAGGCTGCCCTTTACTCCTCCCTACTCGTCGGAGCTGTTTTTGTCGTTCTTGATCTTATTGCCGTTAGTACGCTAGGACCAGACCTTTTCTACCGCTCCTTTTATCCGCTTCTCACCAGCTTTCAGTTGATCCGAATCGCCGATTTTATCGACAATTTGGATCCTTTTGTTGTGACAACTTTCATTACAGGCGGTTTGTTCAAAATCATTCTATACGCCTACGCGGCATGCACAACGATCACCACACAGTGGAAAACGGAAAATCATCGCGTGGTGATTATACCGGTCGCTTTGCTAATTTGGTTTATTTCCATCTACACGGCCAAAAATATTGCCAGTCATATTTTTGTAGGCCTGAAGGTTGTGCCTTGGATTGTCGAACTCCCTTTATTCGTCGTAATCCCATTACTAATTTTCATCTTGAACGGGGTATTTAGAAAACGCAGCGTAGAGAGCTAAGGAGGGAGAATCGGATGCAACAAACACCAGTTGATGAGGCCATCGATATTACTCAACTGCAAGCTGATATCAATCAGCATCTTGATCACGATCCGGATCTAGTCTTCATGCACATCCGTTCTACCCTTATTGCCTACATCTCAGGTTTGGTTGACGCGGAGCGGATTGAACGCGAGATAACCAAACCCTTATCTGAAGCGCAGCCAACAACAGAAACGCTTTCCTCTCATCTTCTAACACCCGAATTCAAACAAACCCATCTGTTTGAAACGTTGATCGATAGTTTGCTCATTGGCTTTGTTATGATTGCCGAGCAAGGAGAGATGCAGGTGATATTGGCCAATCTGGCCTGCCTGCCACATCGTAATATTGAGCAACCTGAAACAGAATCAGGTGTCCGAGGTCCCAGAGAGGGCTTTACAGAGCATTTGGAAACCAATGTTTCTTTACTTCGACGTCGTTTGAAAACAGACAAATTAAGGATCAGAACCTGGCAAATCGGCGCTCTTAGCCAAACGGAAGTACGGCTCATTTATTTGGATGGTATCGCGGACCAAGAAATTGTCGATGAAATCATGAAGCGACTATCCGCTATTCATATTGATGCCGTACTGGAAAGCAGCTATATCGAGGAATTGATTCGGGATCATCCTTTCAGTATTTTCCCTACTTTGGAATACACAGAACGGCCCGATGTGGTAGCAGGTGCACTTTTGGAAGGGAAGGTATCTATTTTCACCAATAATACGCCCTTCGTATTAATTGCTCCGTTTCAATTCTGGTCGGCCTTTCAGTCCAGTGAAGACTACTACTTGATGTTCAGCAGTGCAACCTTCATTCGGTTTATTCGCTCTCTATCAATTGTTCTGGCTCTTCTATTGCCTTCTCTCTATGTGGCCATTACAACCTTCCACCCTGAGATGCTGCCGACAAATTTACTGCTATCTGTCGCAGGAGCCCGGGAAGCCTCTCCTTTCCCTGCTATGGTCGAGGCACTCATCATGGAAATTACATTCGAAGCGCTCCGGGAAGCGATACTCCGGTTACCGCGCGTCATGGGACAAACCGTTAGTATCGTTGGCGCTCTCGTCATCGGACAAGCGGTTGTGCAAGCTGGGATCGTATCGACCCCCATGGTCATCGTCGTTTCTGTGACGGGGATCGCTTCCTTCATGATCCCGCGCTATAACATGACTTTCTCCATTCGGATTATGCGCTTACTGCTGCTCTTGCTCGCCGGAACGCTCGGCTTCGTCGGAATCCTGCTTGGGCTTTTTACACTTGCCCTCTATTTGACGGGAGTCCGCTCCGTTGGTGTTCCTTACTTATCTCCGATTGCACCTTTGCGGTTAAAAGGACTGCGAGACTTTCTAATCCGTTCTCCGCATTGGCTTCTTAACCGGGATCTCGTCTCCACACCGCCAGAGGCTAGTAAGAAGAGGCACGAATGATGAGTAAAATGAATCAACTGATGGCGTACACGATGATTCTACTCCTATTGACAGGGTGCTGGGATCGCAAAGAAATTAATGATATTGCCATTATTCAGCTTTCCGCATTTGACCTGATGTCAGATACAGGCAAGTACCGTGGCTATGTGCAAGTTGCGATCCCCAAATCGATTGGTGCTGGCCAATTGACCACAAGCGGCGGCACGCAGCAGAAGACGTACATGTCGCTCGTCGATTATGGCGACAATATTGAGGCTATGACCGTGAAGCTAGAGCGTAAGCTTTCAAGAGATGTGTTGCCGTCACACCGCCGGATTTTCATGGTCGGAGAATCACTAGCCCGGCAAAACATGGCGCCCTTGCTAGATTTGATTTCAAGAAGTCCCAAAAATCGATTGCGCACCTATCTTGTCGTTGCTCGGGATACCGATGCCAAAAGTCTCGTCGAGTCGGAGTATCCCTTGGAAGCCACGAAGGAAGAAGCCTTGCGTGAAATCCTTGTTCGTAAAATGCAGATCCCTTCGATGCTCCGCAATTTCTATGCCTCCTCCGCTGCTCCTGGCATTGAGCCCGTAACAGCTGCGTTCTCCAAAGATAAGGATGGTAAAATTCTGCTCAGCAGCGTTGCCTTGTTTAATAAAACAACCTTGGTAGGCTATGTCGATGATATACAAGCTGTCGCACTTACGAGTCTGTTAGGCAAAAAGCCCTTCGGCGACGTGGATGTAGCTCTCCCCGATCAGGAAAGTAAATTGTCAGTTCGAGTCACAAAGTTAACTGCTAAAAAACGAGTGACAGTTTCTTCCGATGAGCAACCTCATTTTATTGTGGATATTACCGCTGAGGGCCGTATCATGGATAATCGATCGAATCTGGATCCAAGTGACCCAGCTATTATGGAGAAGCTCAATGTGTCCTTTCAAGAGGAATTAACGAAGAGTTATCAGAAGCTCTTTCACACCATGCAAACTACCTACAAGACAGATAATGCCGGTCTCGGACAGTCTGTCTATCGGAAGTATCCAAAGCTGTGGAAGAAAATCGAGAAGGATTGGGAGACTATTTATCCTGAAGTGGACGTTCAGTTCAAGGTTGCCGCTAATATTTATCAACTCGGCGTTCAAGGCGCTCCTTATTACCTGAGAGAGGATGAGATTAGTCAATAATGTGGCTCAAAATGACCGCTCTTACGATTCCATCTATCCTCATCGCCATCCAACAAATGTCCTATTGGACGAAACAGGGAAAGGGAAGCCGCAAACAAGCGATTATCTTTCTCATCTGGATGATCATAGCTTGGGGGATTGGATGCGCCTTTATCTGCGGATTCAGACTTCCTGAGCCTACCAAGCCGTTATTCCCTGGTTGGAAGTAGATCGGGTTAACACGCATCCGCATCTGCCCACATATATTAATCTCATTGATTAATGTGTCGTGGGAGGAATTGTGCGTGAACGTATACCCGGTTGATTTGCTTATATTTGCTCCGCATCCCGATGATGAAATACTCGGGACCGCTGGTACGATCATGGACGCCATTGCCTGTGGCAAGAGAGTTCATGTTGTATTCTTCACGAATGGCGATGGTTACCCGGAAGCGGCTACCCTCTTATTCGGCAAACCCCCAGAGGAGCTAGGGCCAGCGCATTACTTGGAGCTGGCGCGCATACGCCAGCATGAAGCGATGACAGCCGCGGCGCTAATCGGGCTCCGCCCGGAGGATTTGACTTTCCTCAGCTATCCAGATGCTGGGCTGGGTCGTGTATATGCCACTACGGGCGCCATGCCGCCGTTTCAGCAGCGTTTCACGCAGCGGCAGGCGACCTACGGCGGGCTGGTACCTGATTTCCATTCGATGCATGATGGCTGTCCTGCACCGTATCGCAAGGCTTGTGCCCTCAGTGATACGAAGGCATTAATCGCGATGTTGCAGCCACACGAGATTTATGTCACGGATGCTGCCGATACCCATCCCGACCATGCGGCGGCCCATGCATTCGTCATGGAAGCCATCCTGCAAACGGGATATTCAGGCGCAGTCTATACGTATTTGATCCATAGCGGTGCGGAATCCCAATGGCCATGGCCACGCGGCATCACGCCGGAGCTTCCTTTCGAGTCGCATCTTGTAGAGGGACATCGCGTTCCCCTGAACGTACCTTGGCCACCACCGGTCCGACGGCCACTGACACTCGCTCAGGCCTATTGCAAGTGGCAGGCGCTGCTTGCTTACCGCACGCAGATTCCAGTTGAACCGGAATTTCTGCAATCTTTTATCAAATGCGAAGAAATTTTCTGGATACCGAATCTGTACAAATAACTGCCGCTGCTTGTTCGCAGTGACTATGGGAGTGACTATGAGACGCTATGAGCCGCATTTTATTGATTGAAGATGAAGAACGTATTGCCCGTGTGCTGCAGTTAGAGCTTGAGCATGAATGCTATGAGGTTCTTATTTGTGGGGATGGGCGATCTGGACTTCAAGCTGCCTTAAGCGAAGAAGGATGGGATCTCATCCTTCTTGACGTTATGCTCCCCGAACTCAACGGACTCGAGGTTCTAAGGCGTCTTAGACAGGTAAATGCCTCCCTGCCCGTCATTCTCCTGACTGCACGCGACGCCATCCCTGATCGTGTCAGCGGACTGGATCAAGGCGCCAACGACTATGTCACGAAGCCTTTTGCTACCGTGGAGCTGTTAGCCCGTATTCGCAGTCTGCTCCGGCAGAAGAGCTTGCAAGAGCAAGCGCCCGAACAGGATCATTTGCTGAAAATCGATGATCTCACGATGGATTTGAAGAGCCGCGCGGTTTCGCGTGAGGGTACGGCCATTGAGCTGACGCCAACGGAGTTCGATTTGCTGCGCTTCTTGATTCAGCATCAGAATGAGGTGATGTCACGCGAGCAAATTATCACCGAGGTGTGGGGCTATGATTTTATCGGGGATACGAATGTTGTCGATGTGTATATTCGCTATTTACGTCAGAAAGTGGACAAGCCCTTCACGACCAAGCTGATTCAGACGATTCGCGGCATCGGCTATTTAATTAAGTGTGAAAAGACAGAGTCAGAAGACACCTCCTCCTCTGACGGGCAAGAGTCCGTATGAGCCTAAGACTGAAAATCACGTTATGGGTATCGATCGGATTGATGGTGATCTTATTCTTCAGCTTTACCTTCGTTTATTACATGTTTATCCGTGTGACAACGAAGGGCGAAATCGACCTTTTGAAAGATAAAGCCAGTGCTTTATTACTGAAGGATCTACCTAACCATCCCGAATACTGGAAAGATAATATGCAGATGGATGAACTGCTCATTCCACAAGAAATGCTGCGATATATTACGCCGGACTCGAAAGTCGCACATGAAATTTATTCGGATACGAATCTTGCTAGTTACCCTGCAAGCTATTCGACTAAGGCGTCTGAGGCCTTAGTTACCGATGCGGATGGCATTCTATTATTCGTTCGAACACCCGTATTCAAAGACGGGAAACAAGTGGCCCTCTTAGAAATAGGACGCAGCCTGCGAAGACTTGGCGTGTACTCGGAAATGTTGATCTCAATTCTTGTCCTGACTTCCATTGGTGCGCTCATCTTAGCTCTGATTGGGGGTTATTTTTATACGAATGTACTGTTTCGACCGCTTAAACAATTCATCGCTACCATGCAAAATATTGAAGAAAGCGGTTCATTCCGTCATATTGAACTACCTGCCAACCAAGCTAATGATGAATTGAAGAGGCTTGGCAATACCTTCAATCGCATGATCGACAGGCTGCAAGATATGTTTCGGAAACAAGAGCAATTCCTCGCCGATGCGTCCCATGAGCTGAGAACCCCGCTCACCATTATTGAAAGCTACGCCAGTCTCCTGCGGAGATGGGCTTCTAGCAATGATCAATTGCGGGAAGAGGCACTAGAGGCCATCGTCTCCGAGTCCGCTCAGTTGAAGCTGCTCACGCAAAATCTGCTCTCACTCACGAATACCAACCGTGAAAACTGTGAACAACATGCAGACTTTGACCTTATTCCACTGGTAGAGCAAACCGCCGCGTCTCTGCGAGTTACCTCTTCCCGAGAGATTCGCGTACAGTGCGAGAACAACATGAAGGAACTCCCGATGACTGGGGATTCCTATCAGATCAGGCAGTTGCTTATTATTTTAATAGACAACGCTTTAAAATATAGTCAGAAGATCGTAGATATTCGCATCTTTTTGCAGGATAAGCAGGTGGTTCTCAAGGTCATGGATCAAGGCATTGGCATCGCTGAAGAGGATCTCCCCCATATCTTTGACCGCTTCTATCGGTCTGATAAAGCTAGGAACCGCAAACAAGGAGGAGCAGGTCTGGGGCTCGCTATTGCCCAACATATTGTGCAAAAACATCACGGAACTATAGAGCTCCAAAGTACTCTAGGACTAGGCTCCACAGCCGTTGTAACGCTTCCACAATCCTGTCAATAAGAACATTATAAGGGGATTCTCATCATTCTCTCAGAATTGGGCTTCCCCCCTGATATAGCACGAATTATAAGATTGCGTGGTAATTAATAGGGCAAATTTCATCTGGTATACTGAGTCTCAGGTCGACAACACATCGCCAAACTCATTGATCCGTATGAACTAAGTTTACTTGAGATAAATTCAGCGGGAGCTTACCTATATAAGGTTTTCGCGATAAACTCTAAGGAGGCAACCCCTATGAAAAACACACAACAAACTTGGTACAAAAAATTAATCGTTACGGCATTGTCCGTGTCTATAGGATTATCAATAGCTGCAGCAGCTACACCAGGTAAGGCAGAGGCAGCTACAGCCGCGTCAACAGGAGTCACCAATGCTACAGCGCTTACAGCGTCAGCAACATCGACTTCCAGAGGCAGTCAAGTTATTTCTATCGGTAAACGATATTTAGGAACACCTTACAAGTTCGGAGCTACAGCAGGTCAAACTCGTAACTTTGACTGTTCTTCCTTCACGCAATATGTATTTAAAAAGGTAGGCGTTAACCTGCCGCGTACATCGCAGCAACAAGCTCGTGTGGGTAAGTATGTATCCCGCAGCAACCTGCGTGTCGGAGATTTGGTGTTCTTCTCCATCCCGGGTAAGCCGGGTGTCATTCACCACGTAGGGATTTATGCAGGCAATAATAAAATCCTTCAAACCTACGGCGCAGGCGGCGTTCGCGTTACCGATCTGCACAGCGGTACTTGGTCATCCCGTTATATGACAGCACGTCGCGTGCTGTAAACGAGAGATTGAGGGATTAAGGGATTGAGGGATTGAAGGATTAAGAGATTGAAGGATTGAGAGTCGAATTAGATGGAAAACCTCCATCTATTTCGGCTCTTTTTGTGTATAAAATCCAAATAGCTGGATTTTCTCCCGTTAATATTGGCTATTTTCGCGAATAGGTGGAAAAACGCTGAAATTAGCTACATAAAATCCAGTTATTTTCATTTTCCGCTTGTTTTCTGCGGGAATAACTACAGGAAATACATCTAATTTGTGGCGGAGGAGCTCGTGGAGAGTTGGGCCTGATGCGTGTGGCGGGGGGTGAATATGGAGCAGGAGTAGCTGGATTTGTGGTGGAGCTCATGGGGAGTTGGACATGCTGTGTGCTGCGTGTGGCGGGAGTTGATGGGTGTTGGCCATGCTGCCTCTGGTGAGGAGAGTGTTGAACATGCTATGTGTGGCTGGGAGTGGAAATGGCGGCGGCAGCAGTAGTTAGATTAGAATCGAAAGACCCCCCTCAGCCATTTGGCGCGAGGGGGTCTTTCGGTTACAACGCGGTGACTAGTACCGGATATACGCCTCATGGTAGTTCTCCTTCAACCCGCGCTTGCGAATCTTGATCTCCAATACTCGCTGCTTATAAGTGACATTTGCTGTTCTAGGCAGTACCAGCGTTGGCACTTTTACAATTCGATTCTTACCATTCGTAAATCCAGTCAGTTTAATTTGATTCGATTTGACGAACACTTGGAGCGCTCTTGGATCTTCTTCCTTCGCAATTTTCACCTTTACAATGACGTGCTCATGCGTTTCAAAGATTTCTGTACCAATGGCACCAGAGGATGAAATACTGGCATCCATGCCTGGCATCGCTTTTTTCAGCATGTCCTGTACATATCCTTCAGCCCACGTCATATTATCTAGAAAGGTCTGCCCTTTTTCGGCGAACGGCAGCTTTTGTCCAAGAAACTTCTCAACCTGTTCCCACTTCAGCCAAGGATGGCGATTAAATCCGCTCAAGCCCATCACCTCATTTTGCTAACAGTATATGTGCCTACGCCCGGATATGACACCCTCCCGAAAATTCAGAGCACCTCTAGGCGGATACCTCATATACTGTAGGTGTGATAACGCAAGGGGGATCGGATTATGCCTGCTATCGTCGGGAATGTAAAAATCATTAGTGTCGGCTCCAGTTCTGTCGTTCATTTCGGCGATTCCTTTATTATTTCACCCACTAGCTCCTCCAAGACTTTTGCCGGGGCAGGTTCATTTAACACAGGGGATTTCCCGCGTGTCTATAATACGTACAGCACGACAGTCACCAATGATTCGGACTTTATTGATGCGAACGCGAGCGGCAATATCCTCTGACAATCGTCAGCCTAGAGCGAGGTGTTCCACGAATTATGAACTGGACCATCCATCAAACCATCATGATTCAGCAGCTAAAAGTAAACTCTGTCGCCAACTCATCCGTTCTCCAAATTGGCACAGCGGGATCGATTCGTTCCTTGTCTAACCTATACAATACGGGCGGCTTCGTAGAGCCTGCTCCTGAGCTCGGAACGAGCGAGGTTAACCCTGTATCGCTTGTTCCTTTACCACCTGCGACATGATACTAACGAGGCTTATTATGACGCGCCTCAAGATTAGCCAGACTAAGAAGCTGTCCTGTTCCCTTAGCCGATCTGAGCAATCCGAAAGGAGGGCTATGCCAAATGACTAACACGATCACGTGGCAGCAATGGGCCCAACAACTGTGCACCTATGTCGAAATGCAAAAACAGCGCATCGACAAGTTAGAACAAACTGTCAATAAGCTGCAGGCGGATCTGAAAACAATGAAGGATGAGAAGCGCATCCATATTGATAAAATAGAATATAATTTTGACCAGCTCAAGGTCGAAAAGTTAGACGGGACGCTCACCATCGGAATCAGTCCTAGCGCAATAGATCAAATTGAGGATCTCAGCGTGAACGGTAATTCCTTGAACAAAGAGAATACAGGCGGCGGCATGGGAGCTATGGATATGAATCCTTTTTACCAAGGCGGGCAATATCAGGGGACAGGGCCAAACGGCGGGATCGGAGCGGATCAAGAGGCAGTGCGTGGAGAAGCTGCAAAGCAAGGCAGGGACATTCAAGCAGATGTTGCTAGCGGCATTGAACAGTATTTACGGTTTGGCGTACAGGGCGATATTAACAACCTTGAACATAAATATCAGCATCCGCTCGATGAAGATTACAAAGATTTGATTATCGAAGATATTCGCAAGCAACTGGATACTCGGATTCAGCATTATGTAAATCAATACCGCGGCGTTGGGTTCAAAGAACCCTTGGAAGCTGTAACCAATAATATTATGGACAAAACAAAGCAAGACATCCTTACCGCGATTGAGACTTACATATCCAGTCTGCCGAAATAAATACTTGCACCTAGATCACCTATCTTAACGGAGAGAAGGGTTAAAGATGTTTAATTTACATGTACAAAACAAACAAATCTGCGTTGGCGATATCCGTATCGTTGGGGTATCCAGTGCGTCTGTTTTCCTGATTGGGGATACAGAGGTTATCTCCTTATCTTCGATGTTCGACACACCTCCGGAATCGGTCATCATAGCCCCTTTCGTTCCACTTCCTTCGGAGGAATAACGATGGTACGACTATCGATTGTTGGCAACATCTATATCAATAGCATAGCCTCATCAAGCACGATGCATGCGGGGGATAATGTGTATACAGCGCTGCAGAACCGAGTTTTTGCTGTCCAGCGTGAAGTGCCTATCTATTATGGGAATGAGGGCAGCTTTGCGGCTTACCCTTTCTACCAACGGCCTTTTCCGATCCCGCAGCCTCCCGAACCCTTCACAATGTGTGTGGATAACTTAGGGAGTTATATAACGGTTCGTAACATCCGCCTTCTCGGAGTCGCGGCATCTTCTCTTTTTCAAATTGGCAGCAATCGTGTTACGACCGCCGAAACCCGCATCAAAAACATTCGTCAATTCGTGACGAATAAACCCGGTCCTAAGGGACAAACGACGTACGTGCATACAGGGACAGATGATACGCTTGGCGATATCCCACCGATGCCGACAGAAAATGCTGAGAACAAACCGCCAAGTATGGTGTTCGTCACCCAACAGCAGCAATCTAAACCAACGTAACTCGGGAGCACTTTTGCATACTCACGACACGACACGACACGACACGACATGATGCGATCAAGCTGATTCGTCGTCCACTATTGCACAAAGAGGGTCCCTCGCCACACACATGGCTTGGGACCCTCTTCTACTACTGCGTGAGCAGCGGCTGCGCGCGGCTCAGCAGCGCAGCCATCTGCGCTCGCGTCAAGGACGCGAGCGGGCGGAACGTGCCGCCCTCGAAGCCATCGACAAGGCCCCTGCTGCTCATCGCAGCAATGGCCTCTGCCGACCAGCTGTCCGCTGGCACGTCCGTGAACTTCTTCACCACGCCGCTAGCGGTCGTGGTCAGCTTGAGAGCGCGGGAGAGCAGCACACTCATCTGCTCCCGCGTCATGCTCTGATCGGGCGCGAAGCGATTGTCGCTGATGCCTTGCATCAGCCCGTTCTGCTGCGCGATCCCGATCTCCTGCGACGCCCAGTGGGTCGCAGGTACATCCTTGAACGCGGCGCCAGCGGCCGCCGCGCGCTCTAATCCAAGCGCGCGCACGATAATCGTCGCGGCTTCTGCTCTTGTGAGCGCCGCGTCAGGCGCGAACTGGTCTGCGGCTACGCCGAGCATCCAGCCGCGATTCGCGGCGTTCAGAACATCGGCCTGCGCCCAGTGCTTTTGCACATCCGTGAAGTAAAAGCCATCCGCCCATAATTGATAATAGCTCCACGTATTATCAGCTTCTTGATTTAAGCTCCAGCTGCCAGTCCCTTTCAGCTGATATTTCCCTACTAGCTTCAGCTTAGCTTTCATAGATTGCTCGTTATCGAACCAAACCGTGTAAGTACCGGCTGCTAGTTCTTTACCGTTCACCGTTGCTTTCACATCCGTTGATTGAATCGTGAAGGTTGCTACAGGCGACTGGCTTGCTGCATCATAACGAATTGTCCCTTTATATTGATCTACCAACTTCTGAACGCTTCTGGCAGCGATTCCTGCCCCATTGGATGCAGGGTCTTGGTTCCAATAGCGGCCATATAACGGGAGGCCCAGTACGATTTTATTCGCAGGCGCTTGAGACAGCGCATATTGAATCGATTTTTCGACAAAGGGCAAACTAGCAACAGGACCCGGCGTAGGATCGCCAGGATAGCTCTCATCATAGGTCATAACCATCAGATAATCACTGACCGCTGCCAATGCTTTATAGTCATACAGACCAATCCAGTTCGTCGTAGAACCTGTTGGATTCGCGGCGACTGCAACAGAAACTTCCATTGTACCTGGCAGCTCCGCGCGAAGCCTTTTAACAAAATCGGTATACTTATCGCGGTATGCTGCACCGACATTCTCAATATCCAACTGGATGCCATCCAGCTGATTGGCCTTGATACTTGCAACAAGCTCTCTAACCAGCGTTTCTCGTTCATCAATCGCTTTTTCACCAATCGTCTTGTCGAAATCGTTACTTAGAAATGGGACAACTCTCTTCCCTTGCCTGTGCATCTCTGTTATGAAGGAAGCCTGCAGATCTGTGACTTCTAAACGACCATCTTCTTTTATATGATAATAACTCGGCGACACTACGTCTAAGGTATCTCCGCTCTTATTCACTTGTGACGTATAGGTGCTAGGAGCTCCACTGAATAAGTAGGACATATTGAACTTCCCCTGCGCCGCTGCAGACCCTGCATAAACCTCATTCTTGTACACGAAACTTACTTGACACATCGCACCGACGACGACTAGGGCCACAACAAGCCTTCGCCATCCACGTTTGGATTTCATCTTGTCTCATCCCCTATTCGATTCGTTTGGATCCATCTATCATCCTAGAAAACTACCAAAATCGCTACGAGTAAATACTGGGGATACGCCAAAAAACCTTTACAGCCGCGTGATTCCACGCTGCCGTAAAGGTCGATAAAACTGGTCTTCTAACGGTTACTCACCGCCAGTTCTTCCTATTTACTCTTTGTCTAAAGCTTGAATTAAACGATGAATCATAGCTGCTGCCTCTGCGCGGGTTGCATTAGCTTGCGGCAGGAACTTGCCTGCTTCATCCCCTTGGATAATACCCAACTTAACAGCAGCGTTCACTCCTGCGGTTGCCCAATCGGCAATCTGAGCTTGATCCGCGAATGATTTATTTACCGCCTGATCGGCCTGTTTCACCAAACGTGAAATCACAACAGCCAGCTCTTGTCGGCTGATTGCCGCATCAGGACGGAATTGTCCATCTGCGCCTTGGAAGATACCTGCTTTCTCTACAGCAGCTACGGCATCCGCGTACCAAGCATCTGCTGACACATCTGCGAAGGAAGACGCTGTATCTGAATTCTTTAATTGCAGCATTTGTGCAAACAATTTGGCAATTTGCCCACGTGTCGTTGTACCTGCAGGATCAAATTCCGTATCCGTGATACCATCTACGATGTGATGAGACACTAAATATCGAATATCTTGAATTGCCCAGTGACTAGCCACATCTGTAAATTTGCGTTCGAATGCAGCCAATCCAAATGTTCCAGATGCAGAGATGGATACATTGATTTCTCTACCAAGGTAATTTGGCGTACCATTAACAAATTCGTATGCGCCTAGTAACTCAGGTTCATTCGTAGGCGTTGCTGAAGGCCTCAAGATCAATGGCTCAGCAGCTGTAAGCTCTTCTTTTTTACCGTTCTTCTTCTTACCCACGCTAACTTGAAGCGTTTGGCTTGAAGCTGTATACCCGACAGGATACGTCACTTTGCTCGGTTGCAATACAAGTTCCAAAGTCTCGTCGTCTTTTAAAGCAAACGCATTGGCTGGAATCTTAACCTCAGCATCTTTATGCTGCAGCTTCACAATGTAGCCTTTGGATTGAATCGCTTTCCATACATTCCCTTTAACGAGAAGCGTGTCTTGTTTGTCAGTTAGAGTTACCTTCACTTCATTATTCGCCATGGATTTGGATAACGTAACGAAATCCAAGTCCAGTTCATTCGAAGCAGCAGAGCTGCCACCGCCGCCGCCACCACCGCTAGTTATAATCGGTGTTTTGGAAGTTTCTGTCTTAAAAATATAGCTTGTGTCAGCCACAAGTACGTTGCTGCCGCTATAGTCAAGCAAATTGCCTTTTATTATAACTTTATACGTCGAACCTGCTGCAAGAGCAGTCCGCGGTTTCAGCGTCAGCTTCTTGCTTAATTTCTTGGAGTCATCTTCGATAAACCAACCACTCTGGTTGTTGCCATCCAGCAGCTGGGCATCTCGCAATGATAGGTCTTCTTTGTACCCCTTCATGTGCTGGTACTCAAATGTAACATCAACCGCTGTCTCTTGCTCTCCCTCAACCTTCACAAGCTGAATAACATCCCCGTTCATGCTTGTTTCATCCATTGGGCGGTCAAAGACGATATCCACATTCGAGCTTACATTGACATCTTGCGCATTGTTCGCAGGTGTGATGGATGCAATCTCTGGCGTTGTTGTACGAACGAGCGGTACATTCAACTGTGTTTCCGCTGGAGGCACAACTACTGTACGGGAAGTATAGTCTTCGTAGCCTTCTTTGCTAAATAACACACGCCAATTGCCTTGCATGACATCCCAACCGTAGCGACCTTCCACATCCGTGGTTTGCGGGTTGATTTGACCATAATTGTCAGCATCCCAGCTGCTCCATTGCGTGTTATTTTGCTGTTGTACGACAGCTGTCACACCAGACACGCGGTTATCCATACTGCCTTCAAATACATAACCAGATGGATCGATGAGAACGATAACTTCCATCAGTGGTACAGTAACACTTATCCCATCCTTTTCATAAGTGAGCGTAAGCATTTGCTCACCATATGAGCTCCATCCATAAGGTACTTCGCCTGTAAAGGTTTTCCCGTCACTGGCTTTAGTCAACGGATACGTGCTTCCAATAAAGGAAATGGACGCCTCTTTGACAGCTTCTTTAAATACAACTTTTGTTGAAATCGGCGTTTTCTCCGTAATTGCAAATGTAGCTACCGAAACTTTCGGATTCAACTTCACATCTACGTTCCAACCAGCTGTAATTCTAGCTTCATCAATCCCCGGTACGCCAGACTTATACTTCACGTTCACAGCTTCCGAAGATTGGCTTTGATTATTTTCTACAACTTGCGCAGTCAGTCGAAGCTCAGCTTCATCCGCACCAGCGGCTACTGGCAATACTACATCCGCATACCACCAGCGACCTTCTGCAGTCACACGTCCCAAACTTATGGAACCTGCAAAAATTTCCACTGTGGAACCTGGCTTCGTCGACCCATAGACTTTGATCTTCTTATCCCCGGTTACTGCCGGTGCATTCAAAGTCACATACAAGACATTCGAAGTAGCGATCTGTGTTGGCGCTTCTTTGTTCCCGTTAACGACTGGGTAAGCAGTTGTCCGAATCGCAGCTTCATCCGCTTGCTCGACGAGAGCCTTAAATTTAATTTCACCGCTTCCTCCTGCAACAACATCTCCCACTGGAACTTGAAGGAGGTCGTTTACAGCCGTTGCATTTACTGTTTTGCCATTCAATTCAACAGAACCATTGACCAACTTCACTTTGGATGGCAGTTCAATATGCCATACTGTGCTGTTGGATGGAGTCGTACTATTATTTTTATATTTCAAACTGTAGCTAAAATCTTTCCCTAAAACAACGGTAGCCACAGAGGGAGCGAAGCTATTCCCTTCTCCGAAGAAGTGTCCACCTTGAGACTGTAGAACGATGGTTCGTTGATCTGCGCTAGTTGTGAGACTATTCTCATAGCTTGGATAACCATACAAAGACGCATTAAAGTTATAGGTTCCTGCAGACAATCCACGGATTTTGAAATAACCATCGGCATCTGTTCTTGCCCATCCGCTGTTCTTGCTGTTGCTTGCATATACACTCACATATTTCAACGGATGATTGTCTTTATCAACAACTTTGCCGTGTATGAATTGATCATTTTCCAGCGTAATCACCGGAATTTGATGATCAGTAACCTGTTGCATTGCCATATTATCCGTAAAACCAACAGCATGCACCGTGATCTGAATTTGATTCGTTTCACCCAATCGATCTAATCTGTAGGCGCCATCTGCATCCGTACGCGCATACGCGTAGGAAGATCCTGCATACGCAGAGACATCTGCCCCTCCTACTGGACGGCCAGCTTCATCTACGATCCGGCCGGTATACACAACCGAAGGCTGAAGCGCGACTTCTAACGTCGAATTCCCTGTAGTAACAGTTACTTGCGACTTGTTCACAGGTTGCAGACCAGGTACGGATACGTTAAGTGTGTAGTCATTTGCAGCCGCAATCCCTGGAAGCGTTAGCGTGCCATAATATCCGTATACTTTTTGAGTAACCGTTGGATCTGCACCACCCAGCACAAGCACCGGATTCGGTATATAGACACGTTCGGATACAGTCATCGATTGATTGTAGCCGTAGAGATAGCCTGACTCCCAACCGAATGACTGCGCTGCTGTGTAACTGGACAGATAATAAGATTCCAACTGACTCGTTTCAGCTCCCTCTGGCATGAAGAGCTTTAACGTCACATTGGCTATTTCTTTAATTTTTTTGGCAACTGAGATCGTTACCGGATTCGTCATGTAATTGGAAACATCATCTACGTTAAATGTTGTTTCCTTTTTTTCATATAAACTATCGCCTGTAATGGAAATGTTGTAGCTACCTGGCTTTAATCGCTTAAGCTCCGACTCACCAGAGTAGGTCACGAAATAACCATCTTGTCCGATATACCCTTCTTTGTTAACAGAACCTGTGATCGAAACGTGCAGCGCTCTCGCTACAGGCACCTGCGTTCCTTGTTCTACCAAACGAAGCTTCACGTTCTGCAGCACTGGTAATTTAACAATAAGACCTGTCTGTTTAACACCAAGCTCTGTTGTAATTCCCTGAACCACATCTAAGTAGCGATCTTGATCTATGCCAATCACATTGATTTTAACAGAACCACCCGGCACACCCTCTGCCGTAAAGTTCCCGCTATCATCCGCTTTTACTCTCAAGTACTGGCCACCAATGATAAATTCTATGGCTGGTTTGTTTGTGACGGCTACATCGCGCTGCTTAATGGTACCTGCCAGCGTTGCGCCAACTTTCTTGTTTAACTCTACTTTCTTCTCATCCGAGTTCGTTCCGTCTCTCGTCAAATAAGCTTTAACCGAAACAACCTCGGTTACACCCTCTTTAATCTCAAATGTTCCTATATACTTGCCTTGCCCAGGAGTCAGAACGACCTCCTCCGTGTAAGTTTCCGTACCGGTTTTCTTGAACGAAACCACCGCTTTCGCGCTAATTCCTTCTCCGATAGATCCGGTCAGTTCGATAGGCAATTGGCTGCCAATTTTGAGAAGTCCTGCTGAACTTTGAACTGTGGATGCTTTCACATCCAGCTGTGACACAGCAAATGCTGGAACAGTGAAATGAATAATGCTGGATTCCGTGCTGATGCCCTTACCATTTACTGCAACAACCTTAAGATCATAGATCTTGCCAGGTTGAGCCTCTGCATACGTGAAGGTTGTGCCCGTAACATTGCCTTTTATTTTGATCAAAGCTTGCCCTTGCTCTGCCGCATAAATATCGTAATACGATGCTCCAGAAACAGCTTCCCAAGTCAACTTAAGTCCTTGACCCGCGAAAGTTGCTTTCGGTTCCGGCTTGCCTGGAGGAGCATTCGGATCTCCTGTCGTGTAAGACTGAGAAAATGAAATTTCTTGCCCAGGTCCAATTGGTAATTGGTAGGTTAATAGATAATTGCCGTTTTTGTCAGGAACTTCTGCATAAACCGAATCTGAATTAGAAGAATCCGATTTCATCACAACATTGCCGCTCTCATCTTTGACGGTAAGCGTCCCAGGGACGGAATTATAGTAAGCGTACCCTCCATCATCATAAGGACCTTTCCCCACAATTGCGTTGCTAAACGTTTGATCTTTCTTGCCTTGCTTCACGAATACTTGATTAAGACTCAAGTCGCCACCTTTGATGATGGCCGATGTGTAAAGCAACGTCCGATCAGGATTCGTATAGTCATACGCCTGGATTGGACCGAAAACGCCTTGAATATCATCATTAAAGCTCAAGCTAGTAGCTTGTGAATAAACTTTCCGTTCCGCACTCCATATATAGCGCCACGGCGTTTCATAGTCCGCTTTTTTAATCTGGGAAAACTGAAAGCGAAATTCCCCTGGTGTCGTATACAATTTCGTTAACTTGTTCTCTTCCGTTATACTGCTGGATGGCACGCTAGATGTATAAGAATAATTGGATTTCAACACACTGACCATTTCGAAAGGGACAGTTGTTTGACCATTCTTCAATTCCACTGGAATGAGGCTGTTTGCCAACTCTGCAAAACTTACGACATTCTCCACTTGTGCCGGAATGGTAACCGACTTATTGTAGTGATACGCATTTGTTGAACCATCTGTACCAACAAGCGATACATCCAACGTAATTGGCGGACTTAACAATGTACCTGGAACTGAGAAGGATACTTCGTCATTCGAGGTTGGTATAGGTAGAGATACTACCACATTTGCATTTGCCATTTTAGTAATCGATGTTCCGTCCAGAGGGAATACCGTCCGAACAAGTCCGCTTTGCAGCGGCAGCGTTTGTAGACTCTGCATTTGTTCGCCTGAGAAAGTTTGGTCTACCAGATAACTGGCAGTTGGACTCCCTGTCGTACTCGAAATTAGAAATGCAGCCATTATTCGGTATTGACGTGTAGGAGTAAATTCTTTGTAAAATTCAAGACTGCCGCCAGACATTGTGTTAGTAGCTGTCACACGAGTACCGTCGAGTTCAAAAATTGCCGCTCTACTTAAAATACTGCTTGAATAACCAGAAGGTAATTGAACACCAATCGACTTTGCGCTGACGTTTTGTCCAATCTGAATGGTCTGATCCAAGGATAAAGACACGACATTGACAGGAAACACCTGCCTATTCAACTTAAGACGATATGCGCCTTGTGAAACATTATTGATTTGAATCTGATTAAAGTTTTGACTTATCGCTGAGATGGTTTTCACAATTGTGTTATTCTGAAATAGCTGATACTCCAATACGGGGTCATTCCAAGCAAGCGCTTGTACGCCGCCATTTGGATCGATACCAGTCCCTGCGCTGTTGAGCGAAGACCTGACTGGTGTTCCGTTCGCACCTAACGTCTCATTCCATAGTCCGTTATCTTGCAGAGATATGCTGGAAGCACCTGTTGATACGGTATCTACGAATTGCAATTGGTTATTGTATTTGTCCAAGTAATAAGCATATGTATAGTAATTGTTATTTCCATTGCTGTTTACATAGGATACCGTCCCTTTAAATGTTCTATCTAGTTGTAGCGTCATGTCTTCAGTAAAAGACATCTCGCCTCTTGAAAAAATATATCTCGTATTATCTTTTACTACACTGAAATTTACGCTGCCTAACATGCCTTTGCTAACATAGCCTACTTGAGCCTGAAAGTTTGATCCAATGTTTTGCAATCCAAGTGATACCCCTGAGTTATCATAACCTGTCGGTGGTGTAACCTTGGCCGTCTCACCGCCGAAAGAGAAGGATTGCCCGCTTTGCACATCGGCAGGAATGCTTGTCTCTAACAAATACGTTTCTGCATAACCTTGTGTCACAAGAGAAGCATATGCCTTAAATGCTACGTTGGAAGCTACCCATGCTGTCGCTTTACCTTCCCCATTGAATGAACTGTTGTACATCGGGTAGGATACTTTATCTGACTTGCCATAAATATCTGTAGGCATCAGTATCAAATTACCTGTTGCTACCTTACTATGTGTAAATGTTAGTTTCTTTAATTGGTCTTTGCCGAAAGTGAGGTTGCTTATATCTCCACCTATAAAGCTATAGTGGTAAACAATACTTTCACCAGTGGAAGATGTTCCTCTTACTTGAAGATCATATTGCTTCCCTTGTAAAATGAACGTATTGGGAATGAAGAACTCCCCGTTACGAACCTTGGTTGTAAACGCCTCTTTCGTTTAATACTGCTGTTCCCCATTTGAAGAATAGTGCACGTATGCATAGAGATTCACCTCTCCAGCTTGCATAGGTGCTCCCGTGTCAGTCTCGACCTGGGCAATCACACCATTGACTTCCTGAACCTCTGCGAACGCTGGTATACTTGCGCCAAACAACAATATAATGGCAAGTGCAAGCTGTAACCAACGCAATGACGCCTTTTTACTCATTTCCCGCCAACCCTTCCCTATACATAATTTAACAAAATTTCTAGTATTTCGACTTCCATCTTACTAAACAAGGAATTACAATAACATTACACGTTAGCACTTTAGACACATTAAGGAGTTTGTCATGCGTCTTATTCATGATTTTTTCGATCCCGATTCCACTTCTAATAGACTAGAAAGACCTAAACAAACTATCATACTTATTCATGGATTAGGGCTGAATAGCGCACTATGGGCGACATTAACGCCTTATTTGTATGATTCATATTACGTCATTACCTACGACTTGCCGGGCCACAGGGATGAGCATGAACTTCCACTCCCATTCACTTGGCCTGTTGTATGCGACCACTTTGTCGCTTTTATGGATAAAAACCACTTAGACAACGTTCATCTCATCGGTCATGGTCTTGGGGCTAATCTCGCTGTTAAAGTAGCATTACACATCCCATTACGCATACAATCGCTCAGTTTACTCTCCTTGCCGGGATTTATCCCCTCCGAGTATTTGAGACAAGGGCTTGAAGACAGAATTAAGCTTATGCTAAGCAGTGACCGTACGGGTTTTATTACGCATATCTTGCCTTCATTGACGGTTCAGCACGAATCCGATGAGATCAGTTCGCGCATTTCTCATGCCTATCAAGGTATCACTACAGCTAACTACCTCAAACTTTTGCAGTTGTTCGGTGATAACGATACGATTGCTGATTTAAAGAGGTTGAGTACACCCACTATCCTTTTGGGAGGAGAACAGGACCCCGTTTATACGCCTGTGCTTTCTGCTATAAGTGCCAGTTATATTCCACAAGGACGTTTCCAGGTCATTCCTGGCGCTGCGAACCTCATTTTCTTAGATCAACCCAAGTGGACAGCTTATTGGGTTTCTAAACATATCGACACATCGTCATCCATCGTGATTAATACTGCAAACACAATACCAGATACCACTATTTCCTTGCATAAAGTCATTCAATCAGGACAACACCTCTTACAGAACAGACAAGAATTGGACATCCAATTTCTGCATTCGTTCCGGATTTGTGTGAATGGCATTGAGCTTCCTACAGGCTGGAACAAACGGTTTGCCAAACAACTGCTGCTCTATTTGCTGCTCTTCCCCAATGCAACTCGGCAGCAAATGTACGACGATTTATGGCCCAATTACGAACTGAAGAAAGCACAAAATTATTTGCGTGTCTGCTTGAGTCATTTGAAATCCTTGCTTGAGCAGCATTCCGAAGGGAGTGAGTTTCTGCGTATTGACCGGGAACATGTCACTCTTCAAGGAAATATACGCTGCGATTTGCTCGATTTGATTCATAACTTGAAAGAAGCCATGGGTGAACAGCATGAGGAAGTGAAGGCTGCTCGTATCCTTCAGGTGTGGGAGAACCTCCCACGTAATCTTCTATCAGGCTACGTTGACGACTGGATCTTGGGGACAAGAGACAAAATAGAATGGCAACTCACCACTTTGGCACACTGGATGAATGAATATGGAGATGACTCTAGCATCCCTATTCATTTCAATCATGCACTACGAAATTTCTTGCTTGAGAATGATTAAGATCAAAGTCGAAAAATAGCGATTGTTGTCGACTTTCTCCCCATTTTCGAAGACCCGAAGCCTACTTTGTACCTAAAAGTTATCTTTTTGTATGCGAGAACCCTCTCATTGGCAATAAAAGGATAGAATTTATTAGGAGAATCGTTCTATAATGTAGGTAATATATGTAACATTCGAGAGAGGGAAACACCCTTCTTACATTAGGAGTTGTTTCATCACTGAGGGGGATTCAAGCATGGCAGGAGAAACCATTTTAATCGTTGATGACGAGCAAGAAATTGTCCAGTTAATTCAACTTTACTTGGTGCGTGAAGGCTACAAAGTCATCAGTGCCAATAACGGACATGATGTGTTTGACATTGTTAAGGAACATAGGCCTGATCTCATTATTCTGGATATTTTGCTGCCGGGACTTGATGGTATAGAGGTGTGTCGTCAGCTCCGCAAAACAATTCATACGCCAATCCTATTTATTTCATGCAAAAGTGAGGATATCGACATCATTCTCGGTCTAAGCATGGGTGGTGACGATTATATGACGAAGCCGTTCAGCCCAAGTCAACTTGTGGCCCGGGTCAAAGCACATCTTCGCCGGAACTCGATTCGCGAGCAGCATCAGGATGATCCCCAATTGGTTAAATTCCCTGGATTAGAAATCGATCTCGTGAGTCACCTCGTGCGTGCCAATGGGCGGACGATCTCACTTTCAGCCAAAGAATTTGACCTGCTCTCCCTCATGGCCAAGACACCTAACCGTGTGTATAAAATCGAACACCTCTTCGAACTCATCTGGAGCTTGGACAGCATGGGCGATCCACGCACACTCATTGTACATATTAGCAATTTACGCAAAAAAATTGAACTTAATCCAGCTGAGCCCCGCTACATCATTACGGTGCGTGGCGTAGGCTACAAATTTAACGGCTCCGCCTTATAATTCTAGTGATGCAACCACTCCGTTATGAACTGCTGAAGAGGCACCGCTATCGCGGCAATGACAAGTGCAGGTAACATGTTGGCCACGTTGATTTTCCTTATTTGCAAAATATTCATTCCCACACCAATCACCAACACACCACCCACCGCGGTAATCTGAACAATCATGGCATCCAGCGACGCTTGGCTGAACGCCATGGCGATCACGGTTGCCAACAGCGCAATGGTTCCTTGCATCACAAACACGGAAGCAGCAGAGAAAATAACGCCAATCCCCAAAGTTGACGCGAAAATGATGGATAAGAACCCGTCCAGCAGCGACTTGGTGTATAGGATATCGTGATTATGCCGCAGCCCGCCATCCAAAGGGCCTAATATTGCCATAGCGCCGATACAATAGACGAGTGTACAGGTGACGAAGCCTTCCGATATGCTGGTTGGCGCTGCTGGATGAGAGGTCGGTTGCTTGCTCATCTTGGTCTGCAGCCAATCGCCAAGCTTAGTGAGATTCGCTTCTATCCCCATGAGCTCTCCGAGAATACCACCAATGACAATGCTCATGATGACAATCACAATTTGATCTGATTTAAGTGCCATTGTAATACCTAACACAGTAATTGCGAGTCCTAGGCCCTGTAGAACTGTGCTTTTTATACTTTCTGAGATGCGGGGCAGCAGCATGCCTAATAATCCGCCGATAATAATGGCAACTGCATTCACGATCGTCCCCCATAAAACCATGCCTTTCATTCCTCTCTACGTGCAAACTATGATGACCTTCTCATTCTACATGATTCTCCTCATAATTTCCTGCTACCTTGGAAATGGTAAGGATAAGCAACAGGAAAGGAGGCATGTTGAATGTCGAAGAAGAACAAATCCATGGATCCCATGACTGGTGATACGGTCGAAACCGACGGTATTTATGCCAATGAGGCTGGGCAAGAGGTCACACTTAAACGAGGTGATGAGTTCCCCGCCGATCTTGTACTTGGCCGCAGTACGTATGAGCTGCAGGGCTTTGCCGATGAGGCTGAGATTGATCATGATCAGTCGGAGCTTAACCCCATGCGTAAGCGTGTAGATGCAAGAACCTAAGCTTCACTAAGCGTTGCGTCCTGCATGAGAAAAACTTCTATCGAAGTCCTTCGAGGATGCGCGACCGCGTTTTACATGTAGTTTTTATCGCCAATTAGAATTTGTTCTTCCGTGAATCGGAAACTTATAAATTCTTATGTGGTAAAGAAACCGAGCGGCCTCTAGGGCTTCTCGGTTTTTTACTCTTCTGTGCTATACTAAAGGGAAAACATTGGTTTATTTTTCCCTGGGGGATTCCTATATGACACGCATAATGATAATTACTGGCGGCACACTTGGCGATTGGGTGCTAGAAGAGATTCGCGCGGATGATATCCTGGTTGGTTCCGATCGTGGGGCCCTCTTTCTCATTCAAAATGGCCACCTCCCTCATATTTCGATGGGAGATTTCGACTCTGTCACAACCGAGGAGCTTGACCTTATTCGAGCTTCTAGCCAAGAATTCATAGACTGTGATCCGATTTATAAGGATCTAACAGATACCGAGATGGCCTTTAATTGGGCGCTAGATCAAAATCCGAGCCAAATTCTGCTCGTCGGTGCATTAGGCACACGGTTCGATCATTCCCTGGCCAATGTGCACTTGCTTCGCAAAGGCATCGCGAATGGCATTCCTTGCGCAATTATGGATGCCAATAATCTCATTATGGTGATCGATCAACCTACTCGCGTGAGGAAGGGTCCGTACACGCACATTTCCCTGCTTCCACTAAGTCTAGAAGTTAAGGGAATCACGCTGCATGGCTTCCAATATCCCCTTCATCAAGCAACACTTGAAATTGGGATGTCCCTTGGCATCAGTAATATTCTCCTTGAGCCAGAAGGTCTCATCGAACTTTCGTCAGGCTTATTGCTTGTGATTCAGAGCAAGGATTAGGGAGCGCACCGCTTTGCAATCCGGCATAGTGACACAAAAATTTGGAAATTCGACACGCCCTTTCATGCTATTGCCTAGCTGACTCTGTTACAATAAAAGATACGCTAGACATTTATTGAGATATTGAGGTCGTTTAAGCATGCCCCCTGTTCAAGAGAATCTTGTGAGAAATCTACTTCCTACCAAACTTCCAACTGTTATTACACATTTTGCATCTCGACATGTCCTTACAACCCGTGAAGCCGAAATTATTAGCCTTATCGCTTTGCGAGGGTATAGCAACAAAGAAATCGCAGATTATTGCTTTATTAGTGAGAAAACAGTCAAAGTACACATCGAGAAAATCATGGATAAAGTCGGAACGCGATCAATGCGCAAGCTTCTATCGGCTATTATCAGCACCGACGCCTACCCTTCATAATGATCGAAAAGAACCGCCAGTTGCTTGAGCAGCTGGCGGTTCTTTCTTCGTCGTTCATGCTCTATGCCGACATTGAACTATTTGCTACATCGCAGCGGCGAGTTTGAGCACAAACTGCTCCAGATAGCGCTGGTCGATGTCATCGAACCGATTGAGGCTCGGGCTGTCGATATCCAGCACCCCGACCAGTTCAGCACCCACCATGATCGGAATCACGATCTCCGATTGCGAAGCCGCATCACAAGCGATATGCCCTGGGAAAGCGTGGACATCAGGAACAAGCACAGTTTCCATGCGCTCAGCAGACGTGCCGCACACCCCTTTACCGAAAGGAATCCGCACGCAAGCCGGCAATCCCTGGAAAGGTCCGAGCACAAGCTCCTTCTTCTCAAGCTGTTCATCTACCAAGTAGAATCCTACCCAGTTAATATCCTCAAGGAACTGCCCCAGTAACGCAGATGCATTGGCCAGATTAGCAATGCGGTTCGGTTCATCCTGTATCAATGCATGGACTTGCCCAATCAGCAAGGTATATTGTTCTTCTCTTGTTCCACTGTAAGTTGATTTCGCAAACATCTGTTATCATCCTCTTCTACCTAGTCTACTTGTCATCATACCAAATGAACGGCCTCTCGCCAAAAGGTGTGAGAGCGCAACTTCGACTTGCAAGACTGTAGTGAGAAAAACTTCTATCGAAGTCCTTCGAGGATGCGCGACTGCGTTTTAAATGTAGTTTTTATCGCCAATAAGAATTTGTTCTTCCGTGAATCGGAAACTTATAAATTCTTGGTAAAAAAGAACAATCAGCTGATTCAGCCGATTGCCCTAAGGTTACTATGCAGATTTACAACAACGAAGTCTTTTATGAATGGATAATAGAGAAAACAATCGTCTTCCCATCTGACTCCAGTCGTGTTTCCACCGAATAGTTACCGATTTGCGTTGTCGTTGTTTCAAGTACACCTTTCGCTGCAGCACGTGTGCATGCATCCGTAAATTGGCGGTTGAAAATATCTGCATCATATCCGAATAGGAAATCCGTAAACGTGCGGATGCTTTCCGTATTACGAGCCAGCACTCCATCCTCCAATCGTACCGTGACCCCGTAGGTCGCAAACTGTGGATCCAGCCAGAGAGAAGCCTCATTGCTGCCCCGTACTTCTGCCGTAGCTCCGCTCAGGGATTGCGCTTTGGCCTCTGCATTCCGAAATAGACGCAGTGTCGTCTCTTGCAAATCGTAATTCGTCCCACGCAGCTTACCTGCCCCTTCCATCACTTCGTATGCTTGCAGCATGCGCTCATCTGGAAAAACGAGCTTCTTGTAGCTGCCATCCTTGGTTGGCACGACTTTGATGAAAGCTTCGTTATCGGTTTTCACGCTGACGCGCTTCGATTTCGTCTGCAACCGCGTAATAATTTGCAACGCTTCGGCACGTGTCACATATTGCCCTACCCCGAAGTAGCCATTCGGATAGCCTTCCATGATCCCTTTCGTCATCGACTCTCCAATAAACTTCTGCTGCCTGCTCGTTGCGCTCTGTAAATCTCCGAAATGAGCTGCCGCGCTAAGACTATACGTTTCGTCCTCCAAATACTCCGTTTCCTTCAGCAAATAGTACAAAATCTCCGCGACATCTTCCCGCTTGAGCGAAGCCTTATAATCACTGAATTGCCCTTTACTAATAAAATGAAGGTCACTTGCCAGATCCAAGTATGGTTTCGCCCAGTATCCGACCGTGTTCGGCTTAAACGTGAAATCTCGGTAGTCCTGCCCTAATATATTTTGATTACTCGCACTCAGCGTTTGCAAAAAGCTTGTCTTCCACTTCCGCTCCCCATTCGGGAACTTATCTGTAAAAGCTAGCAGTACAATTTTCACAAATTGATCTGCAGTAACGGTCTCATTCGGTCGGAAAGTCCCGTCTGGAAAGCCGTCCAATAAGCCCTGCTGTACCATTTGATCGATCGTCTGCTCTGCCCAATGTCCCCCAATATCCTTAAACCCCGCTGCCTCGCTTCTACCTTGCAGACCACCTATTGTTAATAGGCAACCGATCGTCGCGATTGTCAGCCATTTATTCCATCGTATCATCGCCAATTTCTCCGCTTCTCTCCTAATTTTCGGCACCAACTTCTGCCATTCTCTAGAATAAGCCTTCTACTAGCCTTTGAGAACATGCTAAAAAGCCCATTCATTAAGACAGGGTAAGCCCCACCCTAACTGGGTCTATAGCCATATAAAAGGCCAAAAAGACCCTGCCGTCTACTAGGTAGAAAGCAAGATCCGCTATCATGAACATCATTATACTTACTTTTTCGCCCCTGCTACTACCGCTTTGGCAGAATTGTAATAGCGCATCCAGTCGACAATGTACATCATTTTTGCGAGGTAATCAGGTGCACTCCCCTGTAAATGGCTGTACTGCTCTTCTTGCAGCAATTGGTGCAGCTCGTGCCCCTTCGTGTAGAGAGTCTTAGTGAACGCTTCTTCCGTCTGCGGCTTGTAGAGATCCGTTCCTCGGGAAAGCTCAATTTCCTCGATAATTGTACCCCGATAGTACGGGTAAACATTCACCTGCAGGCCCATATCGATGTAAGCCAAACCTGTATATTCATAAGGAAGCCAAATTAAATTCGTCTTCTTATCTTCAAGCTTCACGGTGTATACTAAACCTAAGTTCAGGGCAATCGGCTGCGGATAATTGCTTATTAGTCCGGATCGCAAATGATCTGCTATATGCTCAACGAAATTCATGTTGCTCTTCCTCTCCGAAGGATCTAGTCCTTCCTTCATATTGCGTGCTAAAGCGCTCCGCTGTCAAGCAAGTCCGCATACATTCCAGTTTCTACCCATATATTGTTCTCTTTTCTAGGCACACTTTCCTGCCGATCACGATCTAGCAATTTGACATGAACAGATTCACACAAGAATACGCTCTGATGAGGCACAAAGGGGCAGCAGCTTACGAATGATGTAACTAAAGTTTTTGTTTCGAATGATGAACTTTTTAGGATTATATGCGTCTATATAGGAGAGGTGAGAGAATTGGAAACGACCGGTGTCCATGTATTTGATTATTTGAAGTACATTGCAGAAACAACAGATCAGAAGGTGATCCTTCGTAATTTGATGGAAACCTACGGGAATGATGTGTGGAATTATGCCTTCAGTATTTGTCGTAATAAAGATGCAGCCGACGATATTGCACAGGATGCTTTCTTAAAAGTATATCGCAATCTGACGACTTTCCGTGGCGAAGCTGCGGTTAAAACCTGGTTGCTTACGATAACCCGCAATACCGCTTATGATTATATGCGCAAGGCATTCTGGCGCAAGGTGACTCTGGTTGGCTTCGTGCAATCGGGAGGTACGGCAAACTCGGCAGAAACAGAAGCGGTTGAGAATTTATATGCAAGTGAAATATGGCAGAAGGTCATGTCTTTATCCGCAAAATATAGAGAAATTTTAATTCTTCACGCGCATTATCAGATGACCACCAAGGAAATGGCAGCTATTCTGGATATTTCGGAAGGAACGGTTAAATCCAGGCTTCACCACGCCAGACTTAAGGTTCTTAGTCTGAAGGAGCGTGAAGCGCTTGAACACTCCTGAGCCGGATGACTTCCAGAAGCAATTGGAAGAAGGCCCCCTCGCGCAGAAGGGGTTTACCTCCAAGCTTCAACATGACATCGAGCAAACGATTCGACAGAAGGAGCGCAGCAAGTCCAAGGTAAAGCTTCTTCTCTGCGTCGCTGGTTTAGGTACTGTCTTGGGTGTTGTATTTCTTTTCCCATGGCATACGATGCACACGCAGAGTGAGGCTGCTGCTCTCGAAGGGAAAATGATGCCGGCGGCAGTCACTGTCTCCACACCCCCTCCTGCTCCCATCAATACAGCTTTGCTTATTGGATTACGGACAGAGCATGAGTCTGCCTCAAGCGGCGGTCAAGGGCGTACATTGTCTCCACTTCGTTACAGCACCTATCGGACGATGCTCATTGCGCCCGTTCGCGGGCAATTAGAGAAAACCTCCGAAGGCACTGGCATTTTGATGCCGTATAAGCAAAATTTCTGGAAAATTGACTCCTTTACACATATCACGAACAAAGGTGAGTCTCACTATTTATCTGCTCATTTGGCTGATCAGCCCGTCAAGATAGAACGCTTCACAGAGCCAGAGGATCAAGAATTCAATCGCGTAGAAACACTGTTGTTTGCAGGCAACCAGTACGTCTCCATTGCCGAGTCGGAGGCAGCCTGGAATGGCAATGCACCTTATAATGCGGAACGTATCTGGGTACGCACACTCCCGCAATTGAAGGAAGCGCACACCATGCAGTTCTACAAAAAGCCAGTGGACAAGAATCATGTGTCCTTAATGGATCTCTTTGGCACAAGTATAAGTACGGATCTTGCGAGGATATCGAGCATGGGAGACAATGCGATGAGCGAGGTCTCGGGGCAGAGCTGGACCGTGCAGCGTGAGCCAGGACAGTGGGTTGGCAAAGTCGCTGAAACGCTGAAAGCTAGTTCATCGAGACCTGATTCTTACGTACTGCGTGATTTCCCACGTCAACTGCCCGATAAAGTCGTCAATCACGACGATATCTGTTGCTCGTGGAGTAATATCAAGTCCTCGTGGCCGAAAGCTACGGATGCGCTAACCTCCCCCTTAGACGATATGCTCGTCATCTTCGAGGGAGATACGCTCAAATTCTACTCCTATGGGCAAGCACCCGGCAGCATTCCCCAGCTTACATTGGACTTAGAGCCTGGTGAACAGCTCGTCATGGCGCAATGGGCTACAGATCACTACGTCCAAGAGTGGATCGACAAAGTCGGGCGCTACCTGTCCGATGAGACGGAGTCTCGTTCCGTTGGTTTGCAAATGGAAGCACATCCGAAACCTCACTAGATCACAAAACCCGCTGGTCCTCTTGGACGGAGCGGGTTTATTATAGTTTCTGCTGCGCTGGTGCGCACCAAGTGATCGTTACTTCTACCTCTACCTCTACTTCTACTTCTACTTCTACTTCTACTTCTACTTCTACTTCTACTTCTACTTCTACTTCTACTTCTACTTCTACTTCTACTTCTACTTCTACTACTTCTACTTCTACTTCTACTTCTACTTCTACCTCTACCTCTACCTCTACCTCTACCTCTACCTCTACGCCACAAACGTCTACCCCGTCGCTCCCGTCGCTGCCATTTAATTTAACTGGATTTTATGTAGCTATATTTGCTGATATTCACTCAAACGTGAGAATAGCTGGATTTTCTACAGTTAATTTCCGCGTAAATCGCAGTTATCACCTGTTATCGTTATATTAGCTGTACTTTTTCCATCTATTCGTCTGATTCCAATACATACAGCTGAATTAACTGTATGTTTTCCATTTAGTGAAGACGCAGGCCACTTAGTTACGTTCTACCCTGTGGACCTCTTAACAACCACTCTCAGCAATTAGGCTTTATACGTGTCCATAAACCCCTGAACAAAACGGGGATCCCACTGGCTCCCCTTCCCGTCCGCGAGAATGTCCATCGCCTTCTGGGCAGGCATTCCCTTCCGATACGGACGATCGGACGTCATCGCATCGAACGCATCAGCCACCGCAATGATGCGGCCAAACACCGGGATATCCTGGCCCTTCAGGCCATCCGGATATCCCGCCCCATCGTAGCGCTCGTGATGCGAGCGCACACCTGGAAGCAAGGGAGCCATCGCCTCAGCGGGCTCAATCTGCTTCAAGATCGATTCACCTAGATCCGGGTGACGCTTGATTTGCTCGAACTCCTCATCGGTTAATCGGCCATCCTTTAACAGCACAGCATCGCGCACACCGATTTTGCCGATATCGTGCAGCAACGCTGTTTTGTACAACCAGTCGAGCTCCTGGTCACTCAGGTTCACCGCTTGTCCGATCAATAAGGAGTACTTGGCGACGCGCGTTGAATGCCCTGCCGTGTACGCATCTCGCGCATCGAGAGCTGCCGCAAGCGTAGCGTAATAGCTCTGCAGGAGCTGATTATTCATTTTTTCACGGGCATCGAGGCCCTTCACCATATGGTTAAAACCCGCAATCAACCGCGAGAACTCATCCGAGTATAAGTCAGAGGCTCTTACTTTGAGATCACCGGACTGCACCTGCTTCATCACCCGATGCAAATCCTCAATCGGCTGTTGAATATCATTGGCCAACAGACGTGCTCCCAAAGACGAGAAGCCGACGCCCAGCAAAAGAATAATCGCCGCCCATTTCCAATAATCCGCGATCAGCTGGGAGGAATCCACGCTTGTGCTCAACCGGATTTGCGTAGCTAAGCTAAAAAGAAATAGCGGCATCGTACCGATGAGAAACGCACTCAACTGGAACTTCCGCTGAATCGATACGATGACGCGACCATCCAATGAAACGTCTTCACCATGTATTCGCTGCCCTAACTCACGTATATGTATCAGCATGGGCCGAATGGCTTGCGCCGTCATGAAAAACTCAAGCAACGCATGCATACTGGCAATTAGTATGGCGCCGATTCCGGCAAGGCCGATGTAAAAAGCAGGCATCGTCAACCACCCCCACATGATCCCTAAGCTTGCCATTGTCATTGCTGGAATCGATAGCCCCAAAAAGTGCGGCCCCATGATCCGCATCACCGATAAAGCAGGAAAGCGATGTGTCTGTAGGTAGGCTGCACGAATAGTGTCCAGCGAAGGTTCTTCTTGGCCCATCATTTCGCGAATAGGACTAATGTGCCTCCGAAATACTAGAAACTCTGCAAACATCATGACACATAACGATGAAATCATAATAATAAACACACGGAGCATTTCGACCCCCGAAATCGTAAGTGTTGTCGAAATAATAACCCCGCCAACAACAAGAACAGCAATACCCGAACCCATCATATAATTTCGTAATAAATCACGTAGGAATTTCCTATATATCCCCATACGTCTCCCCGCCTCTATCCAAACTATGCAAACTGCGAAGTAGACTCGCATCCCCTCTATTGTAGCGTAATCTAGCGAAATCCGCTCATTATCTCTAATAGAACCAACTAGTTGGCTAGCCGTTCTGGCAAAAGGAAAAAGCCACACTCTATTGCTAAGAGTCTGGCTTTGTTGTTTGGTCCGGGTGCGCGGCTTTAGCGCCCTTTTCGGGCCTTATTCAGGCGAAAAGCACGCCGGGGCCTCGTCCGCCAAGACTTTAAGGCCCTTTCCGGGCCTTATTGGCAGTCGCGGGGCAGCACCACGCGGCTTTAGCGCCCTTTTCGGGCCTTATTCAGGCGAAAAGCACGCCTGGGGCCTCGTCCGCCAAGGTTTTAAGGCCCTTTCCGGGCCTTATTGGCAGTCGCGGGCAACTCCACGCGGCTTTAGCGCCCTTTTTGGGCCTTATCGGGCCTTACCGCACCCGCGCGCACCCTCCCTAGCCCTCCTGCTTCAACGTCGGGTCAGCATCCGTGCCTAAGAACGCGCGTGCCAAGTCGGTCACGCTTTTGCCTGTGAGCGTCTGGGTGATCTCCGGCACCTGGGCGATCATTTTGGCAATATCACCGGTGATCCGGTTCACCCCAGACGCCGAGCCGTCCTGCGAGATCACGGTGATCTTATCCACGTTGCTCAGCGGTGCCGCAATTTTCTCCGCCAGCTCCGGCAGGATGCGGAGAATTTCCACCGTCACAGCCGCCTGCGTGTACTGCTTGTAGGCCTCGGCCTTCTTCTCCAGCGCCTCCGCTTCCGCAAGCCCCGCTAGGCGCACGACCTCCGCGTTCGCCTTCCCTTTGGCGAGCTCGGCTTCGGCCGTGGCTTCGCCGCGCTTTCTCGTCGACTCTGCATCTGCCTCGGCTTCAAGGATTTGCCGCTGCTTGCTCACCTCGGCGCGCATGATAGCCGCCAGCTTCTCCGCTTCAGCTGGCTTAATAACAGAAGCCTCGAGCTCCTTCTGCTTCAGCTCGACCTCAATCTGGCGAACTGTTTTGTTCGCCTCTGCCTCCATCTGACGAATCCGTACCTGTTCCGTCACGAGTTGCTGTTGAATTTGCTTTTGCTTCAATTCATAAGCCAAATCCGCTTCAGCCTGACGACTCGTCGTCTCCTGCTTGAACTCCGCTTCCTTCATGCTGAGCTCCTTGCGGTACTGGGCTTCCTTCGCCGATGCGGCACTCTCCGCTTCAATCATTAATTGATGAGCTTCCGCTTTGCGAATGGCCGACTCCTTCTCCGTATCTGCTTGCCGGATTTGAATATCTCGCTCGACTTCCGCTTTGGCAATGCTCGCGCTTTTACGAATCCGCTCCACCTCAGGTACACCCAGGTTCTCGATGTAACCTTGATCGTCCGCTACTCGTTTCAGCACGAAGGAAATGAGGTTGAGCCCCATTTTATCCAAATCCTCGGAACACGTTTCCCTCATCTTGCTATTGAGCTCATCTGGGTTCTTGAGAATCGATTCTACCGTCAATTGCCCGACTAACCCCCGCAGATGCCCTTCTACAGAGTGCAAAATCATCGCTTCCCGCTCCGCCATCGAATGATCGAGGAACTGCTCGGAAGCCGTTGCGATCGCGATGGGATCACTTTGGATTTTGATTTGAGCGACAGCTTCGATTTTGAGACGAATACCTTGTAGAGAAAACATCGGTTGGTCCGGTTTCACATCAAAGCTGGTGAGCATCATCGAGATCGTTTTATAGCTCTGAAAGCCGGGAATGACGAAGGTCCCGCCGCCTTGCACCACCCTTTTGCCACCTAAACCAAATACGATCATCGCTTCATTCGGCGGTACTTTCTTATACGCTTTCACAATCGAGGCCAGTAAAATAAAAACAACAACCACAATGGCAACTACCATAATAAGCACTGAATACATCATATCTGCCCTACCTCCCTGTCGTACCTCACTATTGGTTGAAGCAAGCACTGATTATTCAAAGTCACTGAATTCCGTCACCGTAGCAACACCTTTGCCCATGTTCAAAATAACAACTTTCGTCCCTTTCGCCAGGGACTCACCGTTCTCGGAACGCACACTAATAGTACGTGTGGTTCCATGGAGCACATACACCATTTCACCCATGCCCTTCCCATTAATCGGGACCGTAAGCTTTCCTAACTGACCACTTAGCTCAAAATCGCTCTCTTTCATACTGTCATCATGCTTATAAATAACCTTAGCGTACAAAAGGAAGAAGAGCCACGCCATCACAAGGCCAGCAGCAACGGCAAAGAGAAGAATGAATAAGCCGTTTGTCATGCCAACTTTGTTAAGGATGTACCCCACGCCGCCGAATACCGTCAACCCCGCGAGTAATGAGGACATATTGAACCAAGAGGGCCCGCTATGCCCGTGTCCATGACCATGTGCACCATGTGCACCGCCTGCATCGCCATGCAATTCAAAACTGTCCACACCGAAAATTGTGATGAGCAGCGTAAGTGCGAGACCTACAAAAAAACAAACAATAAACAACGTCATCATCAGCTTTACCTCCCACATAAAATTAGACGAAACTGGGAATAAAAGGTTTCGCCGCAACCCAATTTTGTTGCTTCGTTCATTTAATTGCTGAGCAATTACTTGCACATACAGCGCATCCTTCTCGTAGTACTTGCGTATAATCATTCGATGACTTATCGTTAATTCTATTAAAACAAAGGAGTAGATTATCCCATGCAAACAAAAAAATGGACTTGGTTAATTTCGGCAGCACTGGTAATCATGATGTTGACACTAACGGGTTGTCAATCAATACAAGGACTGGAACTGGCGAAAGCCGTTCAGAATGATGCGAATGTGAAGTCTTCTGAGTCCAAAGGTACTTTGCAGCTCGAGCTCATCCCTGGCGATACGTCGAAGCTAACCGCAGAGGAGAAAGCCGCACTTACAGCTTTGCAGGATGTGAAGGTTGAGCTTGCCGTCAAAACGCAGGATAGCCAACATCTGTCTGCTGAAGGCAAGATTATTTACAGTAAAGGTACTATTCCTTTCAACGTTGCCCTGGAGGGAACGAAGATCAACCTTAACATTGAAGGTTCCAAACAACCGATTGTACTTGATCTGTTAGGCGGCGCTAACATTTCATTCTTAAGTTTCTTGCCTAAAGCCATTCAAGAGCAATTCGGTAATAAAATACTTGAAATTAAACCAGCACTTATCGGACTTATTTTAGGAAATAGCCCTGATCCTAGTAATCTAGCGATTACTTCAGTAACGGATAAAGTTAATGGTGAATCTCTTTCACTACGTAAAGCCCATGTAGAACTTAGTGGCGCTGAACTAGCTTCCCTTCTGCAAGAGATGCTTGCTAACGTTCTTGCCGACGAGGATGGCCTCAAAGAAGTTCTTAGCCAGTTGTATGATGCACTTGCTCCTGTGATTCAAGAACAAATTGATGCTGGAGATAAAAGCATTACACTGAGTCTTCTAACGAATAAAGATCTGACACTTGGCTTTGTGTACTCACCGATCCACGATTACCTTGCGGGATTGGCAGATTCCATTGATCCAACGAAAGATATGTTTAGCAGCAAGGCATCACTTCAAGCAGATGTTTACATCGATAGTGACAAACAAATTCGTAAGCAGAACATCGCAATTCATATGCCACTTACAGAATCCAACAATGGCGCTTCCGCGATTAAGATTTCCTATGTGAGCGAATCTTGGAATTTGAATAAACCAGTTACGGCTAGCACGATTAATACATCTGGTGCTCTTCAACTTAATCCAGATGCTACGGCAATCTTCAAGGTGCTTGCTGCCTTAGATAAGCAATCCACACTTTATAAGATGCTTAAAAACGATCTGCAAGTAACGAAAAAAGATATCAATATGGTTACTGACGGGTCTGGAGCTAAGGACGACGCACCTCAACCATTTATTAATGCAAATGGCACGACGATGGTACCGGTTCGCTTTGTTTCCGAGCAGCTAGGTGCTGAGGTTGGCTGGAATGGTGAGCTCAAACAAGTTACCATTACCGATTTCATTCATGGTAAGAAGCTCCTCTTGACGTTGAATAGCACAAACGCGACTGTCAACGGCGCAGCTGCTCCTGAGCTGGAAAGTGCTGCTACATTGTCCGACAACTCAACTTTTGTTCCTATTCGCTTCATTGCTGAGCAGCTTGGCTGCGTAGTTTCGTTTAACAATGAGACGCGTGTCGTCACGATCCACCGCGACTAAGTAAAAATTCTAGATAGGCGATCACCCTTTTCGCACGGCTGAATAGTCTAGTAATGAACCTAGGCAGAAAGCCTACTGCGAAAGCGCAGTTGTACGAGAAGGAGTGAACGTTTATGTATACGAACCCGATGCATCCGCAAGGGCCGCAAGGTCATCATGGGCACCAAGGACCTCATGTGGTGTACCAATCTGAGCCCAACTGGCAGCACATGATGAAGCACAAAAGAGATGCCGTGATGCATGCACTGCATCCGCACATGGGCCGTAAGATTCGTGTAACGACAATTGATGGGCACACCCATGAAGGTGTTCTTATTAATGCGGATGGTCATCATGTGTATCTAAATATGGACCCCCATCATGGACATCATCAAGGTCAGCATCACAGACCCATCTATACACCAGCACAATATAATCAAATTATCACGCTTGTGCTTTTTGAACTTTTGGTTATTCTCCTGCTCGCCTAAAACAGAAAGCTCGCTCCTTAAGTCCGTAGGCTAAGGGAGCGAGCTTTTTGCTGTTCAATCGAACGCAATCTTCAAGAAATGATGCTGTCTGAAAATAACTTTGATGTTTTTTCAGAAAAGTGGAATAAGCTTCCTGATTAATGGATATATTATCAAAGCTGCGTTAATAACTTACAAGCTCTTCGGAACGAGTTGATTCCGCCGATGAGAATCGCAGGCACAAATTATTGTTGGAGGTTTATGAACACATGGAAACTGGTACAGTAAAATGGTTTAACGCAGAAAAAGGATTTGGTTTTATCGAAATGGAAGGCGGCAATGACGTATTCGTTCATTTCAGCGCCATTACAGGTGAAGGTTTTAAAAGCTTGGATGAAGGCCAACGAGTTCAATTCGAAGTTGTTCAAGGTAACCGCGGACCGCAAGCTGAAAATGTAGTCAAGCTGTAGTCCTTCATCACATATTGCTTTAACTGCTTGCGCGTCAGAGTCAATTATGACAAGGAGGAGTTCGATTGTACTTTTCAAAAAAATCATTGGAACCAGTACCGGAGGAACAAACCAGCATCTGGACCTGCAGCACTGATCAGTGCTCTTGCTGGATGAGAGATAACTTTTCATTCGCGGATAGTCCCGCATGTCCGATTTGCAATTCATCCATGGTCAAGGATTTAAAGATGCTCCCAACCTTATCGAACACAAGCAGCAGGCGATGAATCCGGCATAAAAGCCCCTGTCTCCCATGGAGACAAGGGCTTTTTCTTATTACGATCAGCGTGATCCTTCTTATAAGAACGGTGGCTGATATCCATTGCTTTGGTACATCAATAGTGTTTCGTCCTCTTCCAAGGCAGGTGTGGCTAACACGAGGATTTTCCCCCACTCCAGTTCCGTTATGAGCCTGTCCGCCTCCGCTTCTGGCACGCCGAGTGCCATAATCTTCGCTTTCAGCTCTTCACCACGTGATCGGAAAAGATTGGCGATCGCCGTGAACAATCCTTCTTCGGCCATCGAAATCTGCTCTGCACCCGTAAACTCCGCGACGTAATCTGTACCTTCAGCACTGTGTGTCAGAACATAAATATGATCTTTTTTGAAGCCTTCGTTATGCAGTTGATGCACTTTGTTCTGCGTATCTTCAAGACTTGATGTCACACTTACTCTGGTATACGAAGTACTCATGGTAATTCCTCCTCGTCAATGGGTTTTATAGGGTTTATTCGTGTTACCTCGAGTTAGCTGCTTCCAGTTACATGCTTCCTAGAGGCGTTGACGTCTGCCGAAAATCAGCGATACGACGAACATAATAAGGAAGACGAAGAACAAGATTTTGGCGATACCTACTGCTGTTGAGACAATCCCAAAGAATCCAAAAACACCTGCAACTAGCGCAATTATGAGAAACATTATAGCCCATCCTAGCATATCCAACACCTCTCTTTTCCTTTGCAATAGTGTTCATCTTGCTATGCTTTCTATTACCCATACCACCTAGGGTTGAAACAGGTTTTAAACGAATCTGGGCAAAACCCGATAATCCCGTCCTCTAAGGGAGCTTACGTTTATCTGACATATTAGCATTTATCTATTTCCGGTCTTGGGAAAAGCGAAGCTTACACCTTATTCAATAAGGCCTGATTTGTGACGTGCTGGTTAAAGAAGGATTGGGGTGCGGAGGCGGGGGCGGAAGTAGCTGTAGAGTAGTTACAGTTATATGGGGTGCTGAGTCAAAAAGGTGAATATGTCGGATGGAAGCTTCGTATAATCTCCTGTGTGACAAGTGAATAGATGGATATTGTACAGCTAAATCGAATTTCCGAGGAAATATCGCGTAAATAGCTGTACTTTTTCCAGTTAATACAAGTTATGTAGTGTATTTCACCTCGATTGGATGCACCTGCAAAAACCAGTTATTATCGACCGCTCATCCTCGAAGAACAAAAAAGGCGCCCCCGCCACATACATCGGGGACACCCTCTCCAATAACACTATTTCTTACGGTATATACGCTCATGAGGCACAAAATCATCATAGTGCACACCATCGGGTACGTGGAGAATGTACTCTTTCTTCCCAAGACCCAAGTAACCTTGCGGGGTTAAGCTGCTGTAGAACAAACTGTGCACCTGCTGCTGCAGCTTCGCATCGAAGTAGATCATTACATTCCTGCAAAGGATAACGTGGAACTCGTTAAAAGAGCCGTCTGTCACCAGATTATGTTGGGCAAACATCATGTTCTCCTTCAGCTGCGGTTTAAAATAGGCATACTGATGATCTGTCATGTAATATTCTGAGAACGCTTTGGTGCCGCCAGACTCCAAATAATTGGTGGTGTACAGCTGCATCTGCTTCAGTGGGAAAGCCCCTCTTTGCGCCGACTCAATGGCGTGTTCATTCATGTCAGTGGCATAGATGCGTGTCTTCTCCGCCAGGCCCTCTTCCTGCATGAGAATCGCCATGGCATAGGCTTCTTCGCCTGTAGCGCAACCTGCGTGCCAGATACGAATCTCCGGATGGTCCCGAAGCTCTGGCACGACTTGGGTGCGGAAGGCGCTGAAGAAGCTTGGATCACGGAACATTTCCGTTACGCGAATCGACATGTCGGCTAGCAGTTTATCTACGAATAACGGCTCATGTAGTACTTTTTCCAGAAGTGCTGAAATCGTTCGCAGCTTTTCCATTTTCATTCGGTTCAGAATACGCCTGCGTAAAGAGGATCGCACGTAATGGCGGAAATCAAATCCATACATCTGGTATAAGCCCTCTAGGAGCAGATTGATCTCAATATTTTCCCTCTCGCTGTCAGGCGGCTCCTCGGGCTCATTCCATCCATCCTGAGGTTCACGTGTCAATGCTTCTTCACCTGCTTCGTAAGCCACACACGCATCAGCGAGAAGAGTTGCTCCATCTGCAGCGGCTTCGTAATATAGTCCGATGCTCCCGCTTCAAGACATTTCTCTTTCTCACTCTTCATCGCCTTCGCTGTCAATGCAATGATCGGTAAATGGCGCAATTCCAGCCCTTCCCGTATCTCCTTCATGGCGTCGTAACCACCCATAACTGGCATCATGATATCCATTAATACCAAATCGTAATCTGGCTTCACAGTTAAAAGATCAATTGCTTCCTTGCCATTCTCAGCGACAACGACCGTTACACCTTTTAATTCCAAGGCGCTAACGAGCGCGAATACGTTACGGGCGTCATCATCGACAAGCAGCACCATCTTTCCTTCGAACAGTTGCGCATCCGTGTGGATAGGCTCATTCAGAGATAGCTCAGCTTCCCTAAAGAAGCTCTTCGGATAAGCAGCTCCCCCCCTATGCGAAATCTCTTGCTCACTTGAAGCCGCAATCTGCTCTTGTCCGTAGGTAATGTCAGGACGTGCAAGCCCTTCTTGTCCGTTAGGAATATACAGGGTGAACGTAGAACCCACCTGAAGCTCACTCTTCACAACGATCGTGCCCCCAAGCAATCGAGTAAACTCGCGGCAAATAGATAATCCCAGTCCAGTCCCGCCATACTGACGATTCGTTGTACCATCCACTTGTTGGAATGCCTCGAAAATAATATGCTGCTTATCGATTGGAATCCCAATACCCGTATCCTTAATTGAGATCGCAAGAATCGTTTCTTCTGGATCTCGATGGAGAAGTTCTTTAATCCGCGCCGATTCGGCCAGCGCTATTCGCATGGAGACTGAGCCTGTTTCGGTAAATTTAAACGCATTCGATAACAGATTCTTCAGAATTTGCTGCAGTCGTTGACCATCCGTCACAATGACAGACGGCACATCAGGCTCAAGTATAATATGGAAATCAAGCGCCTTCTTAGCAGCCACTGGTGCGAACATAAGCTCCATAGACTGCGGTAACTCCGTCACATTAACTTCTTCCTGCATAATCTCTATTTTCCCAGCTTCGACTTTGGATAAATCCAGAATATCGTCGATAAGCGATAGCAAGTCATGACCAGCCGCATTCACAACACGCGAATACTCCACGACCTCTGACATTGGCATGTCTTCCTTACTCTCCGCTAGCATTTGCGAAAGTATCATGATGCTATTCAGCGGTGTTCGCAATTCATGGGACATGTTCGCCAAGAAGTCGGATTTATACTGTGAACTTGTCTTTAACTTCAATGCATAGTCTTCGAGTTCGTCTTTGGCCTTCTCGAGCTCCATCGCTTTCTGCTCGGCAAAATTGTTCTGCTCCTCCAGAAACTCATTCGTCATTCGCAGCTGCTCCTGTTGCATCTGCAACTCTTCTGACTGTGTCTGAAGCTCCTCGGATTGCGCTTGCAGCTCCTCCGTCAGCATTTGCGACTCGGAAAGGAGACGCTCTACTTCCATACGGCTGCGTACACTTGTAATCGCCGTACCGAACTTCTCTTGCAGTGAGTCAATCAACGTCAGATGCTTCGACTCAAACTGATGAAGAGAAGCTAACTCAATAACAGCTTCTGTATTGCCATCTACAAGAATTGGTGCGACTAGCAAGCTCCTCGGCGTTGAAATTCCAAGACCTGACGTTATTTTCACATGATTATCAGGCAAGTTATCCATGAGGAAAATTCGCTTATCGACGGCGCACTGTCCAACTAAGCCTTCACCTAATTGAAAGGTTGAAATCGCATGATTTTGTCCAAAAGCGGCGTATCCTGCTATTTTGACATAAGAAAGCTGCCCCCCCTCATGCTGCTTCAGGTAGATAACGCCATAACTGGCCTCTAACATAGGAGCAAGCTTCTGAATAAAAGCTTCACTCAGCACAGTTATATCGCGTATACCTTGATACAGGGTGGACACCTCAGTAATACTGGATTGAATCCAGCTGTTTTTCTCCAAACTCGCCAATAGCTCATTCGTGGCTTCAGCCAGTTCACGGATTTCATCATTCGATCTCACTTCAATCCGTGAGGCCAGATTGCCCTCCATCGAGGTAATCTCACGAATTTTTCGCGTAACTTGTCTAATTGTGTTCGTTATCAAATTCGATAGAATCATAGCTACAACTACGGCAACAATCGAAATTAGGCCTAAAATAGTAAAAAGAACAACTTTAAGATTATAGTTGCTTTTAGCGATTTGCTCGACTCGTTTGGAAGTAAGCACCTTCTCTGTGACGAGAAAGGTATCCATTTGCGTCCGCAGCTGATCCATCAATTTCTTACCCGAATTCTGCTTATAAAATTCATTGATCGCCGCCGTATTGTTTTCCTTTTTCATACGAATGACGTAATCCCCGCCGGTTTTCAACCAAGTCTCAATCGTCTCTTCGATCGCTTCCAAGCTCTGCACTTGGGGGGGATTATCACTGATAAGTTGATGAATATGATTATACGTCTCCTGCCAGTTGCGACTGCCTTCATTGTAAGGTTCCAGATACTGCTCATTACCTGTTATGACATAGCCGCGCATGCCTGTTTCCATATCAAGAATATTTTTCAGCAAGCTGTGCAACTGATCGTGCACATCCATGTCATGTGACGAAACATAGCTAACTTCTTTCTGCAGATCGGTCACGCGACTGCTTACGACCAAGAGTGCTAGTCCAAGGCAAATAAGAATTAATACATAGCCCAACATTATTTTCGGTTTAATTTTGAGAAGGGAAGTAAACATATGAAAGTGCCTCCTGGTACAATTGGTAGCAAATGCAAGATCACATTATACTAATCTACTATACCACATTTCTAGCTTCTAACAGGTAGCTGTGCTTCTATACGTTCGGCGTTAAGGCTGTTTTCAGCTTCGACATCGCCCTCTTCTGAATACGAGATACACTCATCTGAGAGATGCCCAGCTGATCGGCGATATGACGTTGGGACTGCCCTTCTTGGTAGATCATTCCAATGACAATACGCTCTTCTTCCTTCAAGCAATCCATGGCTTCTGCAAGATCCATACGCCGCTCTATCGCTTGATAGTCATCGGACGTACCTGCGATCATATCCCCAATCGTGGCCCCATCCCCCTCACTGGTGAGCGGGGTATCTAGGGAGGTGTAGTGATAATAATCACGACCGGCTAAGATTTCAATGGTTTCTTCAGCACTCAGTTCTAGATGAGCTGCAATTTCCTCCACATTCGGCGAGCGCTCTAGCCGAGCCGTCAGTTCGTCCAACGCACGCTGAATCTGCGCCCCCTTTTCCTTAATGCGTCTAGGAACTTGTATGTACCATGATTTGTCACGCAAATAGTTTTTGAGATGACCGATGAGGCTTTTCATCGCATAGCCTTCGAAAGGAACTTCCATCGCATGGTCATAGTGCGTAAATAACTTGAGCATCGACATCTGACCAACTTGAAAGAGATCCTCATAAAGGTCAGGGCGGCTTCGAGACATTTTACCTACGGCCATTCGCACGATCGGTTCATAGTGCAGGAGCAAAGCGGTAGCTGCCTCTTGGCAACCGGTTTCCTTATAAATCTTTTTCTTTTCATAGATATCATATAAAGGATCGGAGGAAGAGACAGTTCCCTTCGCATTCATACAATCTCCTCTTTTCTATACACCTGCTTGGTCAGAATGACTTCAGTTCCTTGGCCTCCGCGCGCAAACACCTGGACATCATCCATTAATGCTTGCATGAGAAAGAGACCTAGTCCCCCGACCGTAGCTTCTTGAATCGATTTATGGTGCAGCGTTACCTCTTCTGGGGCCGTTTGAACATAATGAAAGCTATCGCCTTCATCCTTCACCATTATTTTCATATAGCCCTCGCTAGGCTCAAATTGAATCTCTACGATGCCTGGCTCCCCCTCTGCATAAGCATGAAGAATGGCATTGTTGCAAGCTTCCGCAACAGCGACTTTCATATCTTCAATATCTTCAAAGGAGAAGCCAGCTTTGGTTGCAACGCCGTATAAGGTGAGTCGAACAATATCCAAATATTCCGCTTGGGCAGGTATGGTCAGACCGATGTATGGGCTCATATGATTTCTTCTTTCCTTTCAGTTACACCTTGATTTTCTCTTAAGCTGCCATTGTTATGCAAATAGTTGGAAACGCCTGTAATATCGAATAATCGCCTAACTTTAGCCGGAATATGGTCGATCTGGAACACTGCCTGCATTGCAGCCCTTACTTTAATGGCGGAGACGATGAGCCCGATGCCCGTGCTATCTATATATTTCAATTCCTTCAAATCTAGGATAAGCGTTTCTTCCGCTTTCCTAACTACGGAGTCAAGTACGTTAGCTAGTGAAGACGCCGCTGAGAGATCTAGCTCCCCACTTAGATAAATCCTATTTTCTTTCCCATTCGACTGTTTATAAACCATAAATTTACGTATAGCGTTCACGTGATGACCCCTCTCTATTTCATCGTACCGGCTTGCGGTGATGACTTTTTCACTTTGATTTTATCCCAAATCTCGAGCGTCATGGTCGCTCCTTGCAGAATTGCCTTTAACTTCCCACTAAGCGGGGATGTTTTCCCGGACAGTTCTGTTGGTTTGACAGAAGCGAGCAGGCTTGAAGCTGATTGTTTAACGGAAGAAGATAGCTCATGAAGTACTTGACCAACATCCTGCACGGAGCTGAATAGATGATTAAGTTTGGAAAGTTTCATTCGCATATCGATCGCAACCTCATTCGTATTGAGAATGACATCCTTCACATCGGAACTGATCTCCGTCACTTCATTTTTCATCTGTCCCATCGTTGACGTTATCTCATCCAGGGAATGTTTCAGTGATTTTAAGGTTTGAATCAAATAAAAAACCAGAAACACAAACGCAATTGCTACAACACTTACGCTAATTTGAAGCAACATGGGAATCCCTCCTATTGTGCCTTGTTATTACGTAGTTACCCAAGTTAGAGAAAGTTGAAACACATGAGGTACACATAGTTTTATCTTAACTTAATGTTTCACTTAGTCCCCGTAAGGGTACTTATCTTGTAGACACAACTAAATCAATGAAGTGGAGGAATGATCATGGTTAATACGACTACTATTACGAAGGCTAGCCCGCTAACAGACATGCTTGATAAACAGGTCGCCAACTTCTCGGTACTCTATATGAAACTGCATAATTATCATTGGTATGTGAAAGGTGAGAACTTCTTCACCCTACATATCAAATTCGAGGAATTGTATACGGAAGCTACCCTCCATTTGGATACAATAGCAGAGCGAATGCTTTCCCTGCGTGCGATTCCAACTGCCACTCTGAAAGAGCATCTGCAAATGGCTTCAATTAAAGAAGCCAAGAAGACTGAAAGTGATGCGAATCTCATGGTTGAACAGCTCGTTGATGACTTCACTTTGATATGCTCCGAACTAACCGAGGGCATCGAGCTGGCTGAGGACCAAAAGGATCAGCCTACAGCAGATATGCTGATTGCCATTCGTTCCTCCTTGGAGAAACACAGCTGGATGCTGGCCGCCTATCTCGGCAAATAGAGCATGAAAGAAAAACCACGGTTTGGCGGTTATTCCGTCATTCCGTGGTTTTTGCTGTGAATATATTTAACTAAAGTAACCTCAGTCCCATCCGTTGTATCGACCAGGACTTCATCCATCAACGCTTCCATTAGATAAATACCCAGACCTCCAGTGGTAAGCTCGCTCGGCGTCATTCCTACGAGAGGAGTCGTTTGCCGACTTTCGCTAGACGCCTCGTAACCAGTACCGTTATCCTTCACTTTCACCCGAAGTGCATCTTCACTAAGTTCATAGCTAATGTCGATGTGGCCGCTGCCGTCTACGGGCTTCGCATGCAGAATGGCATTATTACAAGCTTCAGATACAGCTACCTTCATATCTTCAATATCTTCATACGAGAAGCCCAGTTTCGTGGCTACCCCATATAAGCTAAGTCTCACGATCTCCAAATGCTCCGCTGCTGCTGGAATATGTAAGCGAATGACCTTCATACGCTATCTTCGATCCCTTCATTCAGAAATCCGGTAATCCCCGTCAGATCAAACAGCTTCCGTATTCCTGGCGGAATATCATGAACGGCGAACGGCGCTTTGATTTCATCGCGAATTTTCAAAGTAGATACCACGATGCCAATCCCCGTACTATCGATATAGCGTAAATGCTTCAAATTAAGAATTAATGCTTTATCTTCACGATGAACAACGTCCTCCAGTGCCTGGCGGAAGGCTTGGGCTGCTGCCAAATCAAGCTCGCCATGGATAATGAGCTGAATTGACTTCTCCGATTCTTCAAGATCAATTTGAAATCTTTCTGAGGACATAAGCCACACTCCCTAGTCATTATTGTCTAAATCGTACCAAGACCATTGCACGAATTCAAGTTTCATTGACTTACTCAAGCTAGGAGGCAGAGATCATCACTAAGCACATGTCATCCTGCGAAGAGCTATTCATCGTTGTAGGCGTAAGGTTGTCGACTAGTCCCTCCGGATCGTGCCCGTTCATGTTCTTGAGGCTGCCCTTGATTTGAGCCAAACCATCCTTCTCCTCATCTGCGATCCATTCCGTCAACCCATCCGTATATAAGACAATCTGAGCTTGTTTCTCGTAAGTCGCGTACCCTTTGGTAATCTCAATCCCTTCAAAAAAGCCAATTGCACAGCACCCTTCGGCGAGCAGCTGCACATCGCCATCGAGCACAGCAACGCCAGCTGGATGGCCTGCATTCACATATTCAATGGTGCGCTGCTCGGTATCAAGAACTAGATAAATCGCGGTAAAGTAATAATTAATAAGACTATCCGTAACATGGAGCTGATTCATTCGCCGATTAAGCTCCTGCATCACCAGCTCTGGATCGCCGATCCCCGTAATGGTATCCTTCAAAGCCGAGTAGATGTACATACATACTAAGGATGAAGAAATACCATGCCCCATCATGTCGAGCAAAATTATACCATACCGATGCGGTCCAATCGGATACCACGCATAAAAGTCACCAGCCAGTTCTGACGAAGGCCGGTACACAGCTGAAATCTCGATGTGTTCATTCTTCAGCGGATGGCTAAGTACACTAAGTTGGACTTGTTTAGCTAAATTAAGCTCATACTTAATCCTCTTATCGCGCTCTTTATGCCAATCCTTCTCATATTTCAAGCGAAGTGTTGAACGAATCCGCGCCAGAAGCTCCACCTTGTTAATCGGTTTCATCACATAATCCAGCGCTCCTGCATCCAGTGCCTCCGCCAACTTATTGGAATCCCCCATCGCCGTTACGAAAATGATCGGAATATCCCTAAGCCGCTCATCAGCTTGTACCGTACGACATGCTTCTACCCCATCGATTTCTGGCATCATCATATCCATCAGGATCAAATCAACCGTTACCTCCACATGATCCGGTGTATCCATACCAAGCAAGTGATAGAGCTCTTTAGCCGAAGATAGCGCTATTAAATCGGTGTAGCCCGCTTTCTCCAGAATTTTTTCAATAATTAATAAATTCGTCTTATTATCATCCACAATAGCAATACTCATCGCGCTAACCCCTTTCGGGTAAATAGGAACAGAGTCCCATATGTATAATCTATCATATATCCTATAACCCTATCGCAGACATTTCAATCAGGTAATGAAGAAACTTCATGAATTTAACCAAGTACTCCTATTGCTCAAGGTATAAATAAACTCTGCAGCTTATTATTTATTGTCCTCCTCTGTTTCAATATGCCTCTACACGGGTACATCTTAGTATGGACGTGTAACAACTAAACCCCAAACTGAAGGAGAGATGACGTATGAGTGAAGCAGTCGAGACGAACAAAGGTGGATTATTCTTAGGACTAGTAATTGGTGGTGCTGTCGGAGCGATAACCTCATTGTTAATTGCCCCTAAAGCGGGGTCGAAGCTGCGCAAAGATCTCTGGAACACCTACCGGACTTGGCAGGATAAAACGAAAGCGATCGCCTCCTCCGTAAGCGAAAGCTCAAAAGCACTTGCGGACACCGTTAGCCAAAAAACGGAGGAACTTGTAGATACGGCTAAAGAAAGTCAGCATCGTGTCACAGACTCCATCCAGGCAGCTAAAACAACCTTTCAAAATAATTAACACGAGTAGTAACGGGGTCACCCCCGCTAAAGGAGCGATTTCCGATGGACAAACATACCTTGCATCAACAATTAACTGACCTAGGACTAGAACGTTTGGAATACATTGAAAAGTCCGTTTACCGCTTTGAGATCTATAACGATGCCACTTCAGCAGCTTATCCGTTGACATTAACCACCGTAACCTCAGAGCTCGGGAACACAACCGTGCATTTCCAAGAGGCCGATTTCACAGAGAATCAATTCGTTCCTCTGCAGGTTCGCCGGGCTGCGCTGGATAAATTAATTGAGCTGGAGCAGATCTGTAACGGATCGGCTGGTAAATCCATTGCAGAAGCCAATAACGGCTCTATGGCACAAGATATGGATGAAATGAAGAAGCTCGGGAATGAAATGAAGCATATGAAAACCAATAGTGAGCTCATTGAGAAAGATATGGTTCCGGATCCGATGCCGTAAGGGATTGGTGAGGAACAGACCCGCATGGAAGATGCAGAATTGTTGCGCGTACGCACAACTAGGCAAAGATGCAAAAGATCACCTATTCGAGGAAAACGACGTACCTACGGTAAATACGTGCAAAAGTGCAATCTTTCGGACCGAAAAGGCTCCAAATGGACGCATGTTGCTGAAACAGTTACATCTACCAAGAAGAGGGTATCCCGCCACATACATGGCTTTGGGATACCCTCTTCTTCTGGCCTTAGGCCTTCGGATGTACCATATCCTCCGGCTTCACGTAACTATCGAATTGCTCCGCTGTTAAGTATCCGCTGCGCACCGCTGACTCCTTCAGCGTCAGCCCCTCCTTGTGCGCTTGCTTCGCAATGCTGGCCGCCTTCTCATACCCGATATACGGGCCCAGCGCCGTGACCAGCATAAGCGACTGCTCGAGATTGCGCTGAATCACCGAGCGATTCGGTTCCATGCCTGCGAGGCAGTGCTCGTTAAACGAGCGCATGCTATCCGCCAGCAGTCGCACAGACTGCAAGAAGCCGTGGATGATGACGGGCTTGAACACGTTCAGCTCGAAATTGCCCTGACTGGCGGCGAAGCCGATGGCCGCATCGTTGCCCATCACCTGGCACACGACCATCGTCATCGCTTCGCTCTGCGTAGGGTTGACCTTGCCTGGCATAATCGAGCTGCCGGGCTCGTTCTCTGGAATCGTGATTTCACCGATTCCGCAGCGGGGGCCGCTCGATAGCCAGCGAACATCGTTGGCTATCTTCATTAAGTTCGCCGCCAGCGCCTTGAGCGCGCCGTGGGCGTAAACAATCTGATCATGGCTGGTCAGCGCATGATACTTGTTCTCAGCCGAGACGAAGCGCGTGCCCGTCTCGCGAGTCAGGGCTTCGGCGACACGGGCGCCGAATTCTGGATGCGCGTTCAGCCCCGTGCCGACGGCGGTACCGCCGATCGCGAGCTCGCGCATCGTATCCACGGCGCTGCGCACCATGCGCGCCGTCATGTCCAGCATCGCCCACCACCCGCTGATCTCCTGACCCAGCGTCAGCGGGGTGGCGTCCTGCAGGTGGGTGCGGCCGATCTTAACGATGTCGGCGAAGGCCGACATCTTGGTGTGCAGCGTCGCCTGCAGCCCCTCCAGCGCAGGCAGCAGCTCTTGCTCTACCGCGATGACTCCGGCAACGTGCATCGCGGTGGGGAACGTGTCGTTCGAGCTCTGCGAACGATTCACATCATCATTGGGATGGATGCGCGAAGCGCCATCCCCGAGCAGTTCGCTGCCGCGGTGGGCGATCACCTCGTTGACGTTCATGTTCGACTGGGTTCCGCTGCCAGTCTGCCAGACGACAAGCGGGAACTCGTCGTCCCAACGGCCTTGTACGATTTCATCCGCCGCTTGCGAGATCGCTTCTGCTTTATCTGTCGGCAATCCGCCGAGATCGCGGTTAACGTGGGCTGCTGCTTTTTTGAGCAGCGCGAAGGCGCTTATTAAGCGAGGCGGCATTCGCTCCGTGCCGATTTTGAAATTCTCGAAGCTGCGCTGCGTCTGTGCCCCCCACAACTTATCCACAGGCACTCTGATTTCGCCCATGGTATCACGTTCTATGCGATAGTCTTGCGTCATAATTTCCCTCCTTGGTCCTGCCAATCTACTTCAATGTTACTTAGTACCGTACCCACTACTACCCACACTTGGATACATATAAACACGCATCGCATAGTTTCCCCAAATGTTGGAGCCTTATGAGTCGCTACTGGTTATCCCACCAGCGGGAAAGCTATAATAGTTAATACCAACGTACTCATTCCTCCGTTTTTCATCGATTTTCCTACGATAATGTTGCATGGCATGCAACATGTGTGGAAATAGGAGGATGGAGCAACATTCAAAACTAAGGAGATCACACATATGGAAACGAAGTTAGCCATCATCGTCCGCTCCACAGAAATCGATGTGAATGGGCATGTGAATAATGCCAAATATTTGGAATACCTCGAATGGGGACGTGAAGAGTGGTACGAAGCCTGCTCGCTATCTTACGAAGTTTTTGGTGATCTGGGTATTCAAACGGTGACCGTGAATATCAACATTAACTACCGAAAAGAATGCAAGCAGGGGGAGCATCTGACAGTGAGCTGTCGCCCCGAGAGGATGGGTAATACCAGCTATGTGCTGCACCAAGAGATCCGCAATGGGCAAGGTGACCTATGCGCTGATGCCCTTGTAACCAGCGTGACGATGGACAGCCTAACGCGCAAAAGCCGGGAAGCCCCGGCGGCATTAAGGAAGTATTTTGCTTAATCAGCTTGCCGCAGCGATGGACGTGTGAGCGGACAATTCCCCAAAGGCGGCGCATTCGGTATAAATGCAGTCAGTTTCCGCATGAAATAGCACGACTCTGGAAAATGATGTTCCAGAAATCGCAGCGTTGCTTTCGATAGCAGTTGGTCGTTGCAGTACTGAACGACGATTCGCTGCACGAAATCATAGAAGGCTTTCACAGTTCCTAATACTTCCTTAGCAAATTGAATCTCCGCCGGGAAGCCTGGCTGTGTGAAACGTAAATAACCTTGCATCGCACGATTTTTCGTCATATAGGACGAGAAAACCGATGCGAATTTATCTGTCTCTAGGCCTAGTATGCGCTCGACAGGATCCAGCAGTCCATTGAGGAGCACGGCATGCCCCAATTGATCTTCCAGCCATAGATCCAACAATTGCGTCAGTGTTAGAGGCGCAGCGGGAACCCCTTGCATCCAGTAGGAGAGCTGTCGTAAGTACTCTTTATTTTCGTTAATGGTCCCATTAAAGTACGATGGAGTTAGATTCAGATTGACGCGATTCCACAGCCGTAAATGCTGCATGTGCCCTTCTAACCTGCAATAGGCATCCGCTAGGGGGTACACATATCTTGCGAAGGCTTGCATGCTTGGAGAATCCGCTGTATCTGTTGGTGATAGCCCTTTTGCCTGTCGAATAGCCTCTCGAAATGGCGGGATGAACTTCTCCGCTTCCTGCCACCACTGGGTCTCCACGGGAGATAAATAATCCCTTAGAAAATGCGCGTGGTCTTCCAACACTTCGAGCCAAAATAAATGCTCCTCTTGCAATGATATTCGCGCTTCTTGTGTCATGCAGGTCCGCCCCTCCTCCGCACGCCTTTCTTTCATAGAAATGTATGAGAGGAATTGGACCCATAGACCGCATTCCGATTTAGAAAGCAGTTAATTACTGCGGGTTCTTCGGCTTTTGACCCAGGAGACGATTGGATAGATGAAGAAAAGACTCTCTACGAATAGGGCAAAGGTCGCCCAGCTGCTATTAAAATATTCCGCCAGCTCTACGGGATTCTTAGCTATAATAAGTGAAAGAATGACAACAATAGCCGCCAGCGAGAATGTAATTGGTTTGTAATTGCTTAGCGACAGGGCTTGCGAGAATAGCAGCGTTCCTATTGTAAAAATAATACTTAGCTTAATGAAATAGCCCGTGAACCAGACCGAGACGATGAGCGCATCTGTGTTGCGTAGAAAGTCACCTAAATGCAGGAATCCCGTAAGTTCTAACGCCGGATATATTAACGTAGCCGCAAGCTTCGGCCCGAAGAAAAACATGATCAACAGAAATTCTACAAGGAGTATGTACGTGCCCGCCATGGATGCTATCCAAATGATTTTGCGGGTTTTTTGCTTCGGACTTAGCTCCGGGACGATATACGAGAACATAATTAATTCGCCATACCATGGGATAATCGCATACGTTTGAGCCCATAGTGCCTTCCAATCATGAATACGCGTAAACTCAAGCCACATGGGTGTATTCATAGCCGTAAGAAAAAATAATGGTTTGAACACGAACAGCACGCCTATAAATAAAAAGCAGCCCTGTGCGAATCTGAACACAGTTGAAACACCGGATTGTGTCAAAGACGCAACGGTAGCCATAACCAGCACAGCAACAGCGGCGGGCGGGGTTTCCCTTAGATAAGTCGGTATGAAGAAGTCGGTAAATTCTCGCAAAATATAAGAGGCTAGGTGCAGAAAAAAAAATGACATCACAAACATAATTCCTTTATGAAGGTACTTGTTTATGAGGGTACCACCATACTCACCAAGAAAGTTCGAGGGTTGGCGCAGAGCAAACCGAAGGCTGAGAGTCGCAATCCCTGTACCACAGATCGAGGCAAGTACTATGCATAATCCGCCATCAAAGGAAGCCGCACCCGCAAGAGGACTGATGAGAAAGGCTATCGTGGTAGAAAATATGAACACGAAGGTCACGGCTCCTAACTGCAGTCCTGTCACTGTTCCTTCCTTCTTCACCCTTGCCGCCTCCCTGCATGCTTATCCTTGAGTTATGAAGCTTTGAATGGGCTCAAATAGCAAACGAATCGCATGACTGGGATTCACCCACTCCGGCCAGAAAATACTGATGGTGCCAAAAACAAACGCGACACCAGTAACCGACAGCGCAAGCCTCCTTTCTTTCGGGCTTGCCGATTGTCGGCGCAGCAACGATATTTGATAGAACAGGATACAAGCAATACCCATGGTTAAATACAACAAGGACTGTAATCTCCTTTCAAATTCAAAGTTTAGCTGAGCGGCTTATGCCCGTGCTTCGCAAGGCCACTTGAATATGAAATTCGGGATTTGTATGTGTAAACATCATCTCGCGAGGACTTTCCGCCCATTCCTGCCATATCCTGGGGTATTTATATTTCACTAACTCACTCCACTGAAATACATCGGCCTGATGCTCTTGCGCTTTATCGGCAGCAGATTGAACCATTTGTTTAACACGATCATTCACTGCGGCCTCCACCAATTTAATATTTACTGTGGAGCTTAAGTTCATATTGGATTCAATGGAAATGAGATCTGCCCTCGCCTGAATAGATACCTGAATCGTGACCTTGCTCCCATTGCGAATCGCGTGCGTCCGATGCTTCACATCAATGAGCCTGGCACTGAAAATACCCTTCTTATCTGGGAGTTTCCCCGTAATGATCATTTCAGGAATCCGGTTCTTCATGATTAGAATGCCCATCGCTTCATCGTTTGTAAATCTACCTGTAACAGCGCCATTTTTCATGATGGCTGCGCCTCCAACCCCCGACCACTTCACATTCTTGGCTTCTGTCAGCAGTTTAAGGTCACGTAACGTTAACTCAGGAATATAGGAGTCCCCTAAGTTATTCCATTGGGCATATAATAATTCTCGGATTCTGATTGGAGGAACTCGCTTTGTATGCGCTGATTCTCGCCAAATTTCAGTTGGGAAACGTTCAAACACCGATTCTAACTTCGCTAGATTCCTGGCGAGACCATTGAAATAAAACATGTAGATCGGCAACCTGAAGTCCGTTGCACGAACCAAATGATCAAACAGGGGGGTCAACCCTGCACGTGCGAAACGATCACCAATCACGATGACTTGCATCTGTCCCCACGTAACCGATCTAGGCAACTCCGCCTGAATATGTTGGAGAGCCTCAGCGACATCCGAGCCTTTGCCCGAAATCGATACGAACGGTTTTTGATTAACACTATTCGAATTTAATCCATTCGATATGCGATTGGGCAACATGAACAGCGTAGAAACTTCCGTCTGCCCATCTTCATTCAAATCAACGAGCATGGTCGATACGAAGGTACGGTCGTTAAGCTCTTGTTTGGACCAGCATCCAGTTAATCCTGTGGGGACTGCCGTGATAAGCCCCAGCATAACAACGAAACGCTTTATATTTCGCAACATTGTAGCCCTCCCTGATTGATCAAGGTCGTTTCTTGCTAATCCAATTCGTCCAAGGAAATCGGCCAGCAGCATCCCTCATCTGCTCAGACTTATAAGGAATGAACGGAGAAAGATAGGGTGTGCCATAAGACTCCAAGGATAACAAATGAATATAAATAAAAAAGACCCCAATCAATAATCCGAGAAGCCCAAATATAGCCGAGATGATTAATAGTGCGAATCTTAGCATTCGAATCGTTAAGGTAAGTGAAAAATGCGGTACAACAAAGGAAGAAATTCCAGTGAGGGCAACAATAATGACCATCGGCGCACTCACGATGCCAGCCTGAACAGCTGCCTCCCCTATGACGATGGCTCCGACAATGGAGATCGTCTGTCCCATCGTTGTGGGGATGCGCTGCCCGGCTTCTCGCATTACTTCAAAGGTTACCTCCATAATTAAGGCCTCCAAAATCGCTGGGAACGGTACAATATCCCTGCTTGCGGCTAATGAAATTAGCATATTGTAGGGGAGCATTTCTGGATGATAGGTCGTAATAGCCACATATGCGGATGGGAGAATAAGACTCACAAAGAAAAATACATAGCGAAGGACTCGAATCCAACTACTATAGAAATACCGCTGATAATAATCCTCTGCCGACTGCATAAACGACAATAAGGTCGCGGGGGCTACCAAATTACTTGCCGTTCCATCTGTCAGCAGCGTCAATCTTCCTTCAAATAAAGACGAAACCACAACGTCAGGTCTCTCTGTATTCAGCATTTTCGGAAATGGAGATATCAGACGTTCGTCGAGCAGCTCTTCCAGAAAGCTGCTGCCTGGAACACGGTCCGTGCGAATCTCCCGAAGCTTGGATGAGAATTTCTGCGCCAGTTCTGAATCACATCGTCCATTCATATAGAGCAGAAGGACAACTGTACGGGATTCACTCCCGATAATAAATTGCTCAACGACAAGATTTTCGCTTTTGATTCGCTGACGGATGAGTGACAAGTTCGTCCATACATCTTCAACGAAGGATTCCTTCGGACCTCGAATCGTCTTCTCATTCTCAGAAATACTAATTGCTCGCTTCGCTTTTTGAGAAAATGGAAATAAGACGCCCGCTGTCTCACCAGAAATGCATAGTAAGACATACCCGTCCAACAAGCCTTCTAACGCTTTCTCTGGCGTATGTGCAACGGAATAAGTAGTCGGAAAAAACGTGTAACTCTGAAATATGCTTTGGAGACGCTCGTCACTACGTCCCGAATATGGCTGCAGCAGCTTACCCAGTACATGCGTTTGCAGCATCTCCAATTCGATCGCATCCATCATATAGTAAATTGTGCAGATGAAGTCATCCTGCTCAATCCTTTGCGAGACCATATCTAGGCGATCTTGCAGCCTCTCTCGGATCCATTGCGTTAAATCCATATGCGGGACTTCCTTTTTGGCAGTAGTTTCCTCCAGAATGGATATAATTATGCATCCCACGGCGAAACAATTGGTTATATATGCATAAGTAATTACACACTATCTGTGGATAACTTTTGCCCGATCGGTGTAGGTAGTCCGTCCATGCTCGTCATATTTTTCTTCTGCCAATAAGCGTGCAAGCCTTCGTCCCCTTGCTTCGTTGCCCAATTTTGCAGTGTATTCCGCTCACCCTCATAGGTGTAAAATGGAACGCTGAAGCCGCAGGATGACTTCACTTCGTGAATGTCCACGACCATAATTTGCCGAGCCCCCGGCAGTAACTCGAACTTCGGCGCCAACTGCTCCCACTCCTCCGAGCCAAGCAGAATCACGCGTCCTTTGCCATATAGTCTTACGATTTGTGGAGGTCCTCCGACCGCCATGAACATGATCGTGATGCGGCCATTTTCTGTTAGATGCGCGCTGGTTTCATTGCCACTCCCTGTTAAATCCAGATAGGCCACTTGATTGGCAGATAGAATCCTCAGCACATCGTGCCCCTTCGGCGAAATATTGACATGCCCTTCCGCTGATAGCGGAGCTGACCCCACGAAAAAGATGTGTTGCTTGGCTATGAACGCCTCGTGTTCCGGCAGTAGTGCCTCGAATGATTTCCCCATTTTGCACTCACTCACTTCCCATTTTCTTCTATTATGTGCTCCCTAACTCTATTTGTGAAATACATAAATTATACACACTTTATAGGAAATACCTATAGTCTTGAGATGAATAAGGGGAATTGATGATCGTCGCTCTTCCCGTCTTTCTGTTCATCCTAAAATTTTGTATGGTGTTTGCATATTTTTCCTCCATCCGAAGAATACTTAGTTGGTTGAATCTAAGCTTATGCTTACGATGCCAGTTTTCTGGCGAAAACTTGAAGGAGGTGATCTTACCATGTCAACGACGAACAGCAATGACGACGTAGTCAGTCACGCGATTAATGCTGCTGAGGCTAATGCCCAAGACAGCCAATCGAAGCAACAGGTAGAGGAATTGTCTTCTCTGCTGCAAAGTGCAACAACCAATGCTAGTGATGAGGAAAACACCTCACAGGAATAATTCGCTTCAGTTCTGCACCAAATAAAGAGCTTTCCCTCTCGCCTAACGCGACGAAGGGAAAGCTCTTTGTCTTTGCAATGGCATGAATTCCTCTCCTGCATTGAACCAAACGCCCAGTTTTTGAATATAGTGTAGCAAAAACGTTGGGATGATGAAATTTGAACGACTTGGAATTGGAACACCAGCCTGTCAGTATACAAACCTATAAGGTGCTGAAAAGCAAATTAAATCTGCTGTATCCCGCTGTGATTCATTTGAATCCGCCTAAGGTGCAACATACCATCAACACAACGATCGTCGATGCCGTGAACAAACAGTTGCATGACCAGGGGTATCCGCACAACCCGTCAACCGATGTGACGGCCTACTACGAAATTAAAACAAACGAACGACGCGTACTTAGTTTATCTTTGATCAATTATGCTTTCTCAGGCGGAGCCCACGGGATGACCATCCAACATTCGTTAACCTTCAGCACGGAAACTGGAAAAAGCTATAAGTTGAGCGAGTTATTTAAACCTGGAAGCGATTATGTTGCCGTACTTAGTGCAATGATTGCTGCCGAAATTAAGCAACGTGAGATTCCTTTATTAGTGGAATTTAAGAGCATTCGCCCTGATCAAGATTTCTATATTGCCGATAAATCACTTGTGATCTATTTCCAACTTTACGAACTGGCTGCTTATGTGTATGGATTTCTGTACTTCCCGATCTCGGTTTATGCGCTCCAGGATATCATTGCTGAAGACGGCCCGCTCGGGAAAATGATGTACTGATTACTGATTACATCTAGACGCAGACGATAATCTGTCGGCTGAAATTACCTTTGTGCACGGTGCAGCGCGAGTCGATATGGAAGCCAGCTTCGGTCAAAAGCGGATCGATCTCCTCGGTTGTAATAATAACCGCGCGCCGCGCTAATCGGCGGGCGGTTTGCAGCATGTCCAGCTTCTCTGCCTCGGGCAGAACAGAGCACAGATTGTAGGGCATGTCCAGAATCAGCGCATCATAGCTGGGCTGATTCTGCCCATGCGGAACGAGCGTCCGCATGTCAGCGATCTGAACCACATCCGGCATGCCGAAGTGGTCCAGGTTCACCCGCGCGCCGCGCACGGCCAGCGGGTTGATGTCGCAGCCCACGATGTCGATCCCCATCGACATCGCCTCCACCAGCACCGTGCCGATGCCGCAGCACGGGTCAATGAGCCGCGTGCCCGCCACCTCGGGCACGGCGATGTTCACCACCGCCCGCGCGAGGCGCGTTCCGAGGGCGGTGGAGTAGTTCTGTGGCTTCTGCTGATGCTGAAGCCACACGGCTTCGCCGTAGCTGCCCTCGCCGAACAACCACCGGCCTCCCAGCTCCGTCACGGCGAAATATTGCTCCGGCCTGCGCATCTCGGCCTTGCCGCGCAGCCCCAGCCCTAGTTCGCGCTCGACGCTTCGTTGGCGGTCATAAGTGACCGCCGTGTCCGTCTCCGCGAACACGACTTTGAACGTTGACCCGCGTACGGTCAACGTCTCCAGTTCAGAGGCCAGCTCCGCCAAGCTCTCGGCCTCATAGGCAACATCCATCCGCAGCTTCAGAAACGGGCTGCGGCTCGGCTCCACTCTGCGCGCGCTGACCGCGTAGCGCGCACCTATCACTGCGTCTGCGCCCAGCAATGTGCGCAGCTCTAATTGACACAACGCCTGCTCATCCTCATGGCAGGCGAATACATAAACATACTTCATACCCGCTATTCCTCGCTCTCATTCCTGCTGTGCACTAAGCAAATTCCTGAATAACCTGCTTCACGAACGTATCCATCGTTTTACACAAAAACATATCCTTCCGATACACGATACCCACTTCCTTCTGTGGAACGGGATCAATAATCGGGATTGCGCACAGCTTCTGCTCACGCATCTGATCAACCATGCCCTCCACATAGGATTGAGGCAGAATCGCCCCACACACATGATTTTTCGCCATTTGCAGCAAGGATTCGAGCGTGGAGAGCTCCACAATTGGCTTCCAAGAGAGTCCGTTCTGCGCACAGCAATCATCCATCATTTGTCGAACGTAGAACTTCTGCTGCAACATCGCAACCGGAATCTCGGTCAACTCCGCCAACCTGATCACCCTTATCTGATCTCGGGCAAATCCATGTTTGGCTGACACAACAAGCTGTAGCTTCTCTTGATACAACGGTAAACACCACAGCTGCTCGTCCTCCTCAGGCAAAAAAACAACGCCGACATCCAACTCGTTGCTCAGCAGTTTCTCTTTCGTCTCTTCCGTTGCCAGCTCCATCACCGATAGCTCGATTTTGGGATATTTGGCATGAAATGTCATGATCGTCGCCGTCAGCAAATGATTGCCCGAACAGCCGATTCGCAATCGTCCGCGCTGCATGCCTTGGAGCTCATTCATCGCCGTCTGCGCTTGCTCCAGCTCATGAAAAATATTTCGGCTATGCTTGCGCAAAATCTCGCCAGCTTCGGTTATATACACTTTTTTGCCCATGCGCTGAAAAAGTGGAGAGCCCACTCGATCCTCCAGCAATCTGATCTGTTGACTAAGTGTAGGCTGGCTAATGCCCAGCTTCTCTGCTGCTTTGGTGAAGTGCAGTTCCTCACACACCGCCAAAAAATACACCAATAACCGATAATCCACCTGACGCCCCCCGATCATAGTTATTAACTATGATAGTAATTGATAAATCGCAATTGATCAATGATAGCGAATATTCTACAGTTAAGAGTAAAAGATTGTGAGAACCCTCAATGGGAAAGGTGGCACAACGTATGTACGGAAGCATTCGCATCGAACAAAATATTAACAACAAGCCCATGCCCAATTTAGATCAGAATCTGGGGTTTGGAAAGCATTTCACATCTCATATGTTTATGATGGATTACGAAGAAGGGCAAGGCTGGCATGATCCGCGCATCATTCCCTACGGCCCGATCTCCCATGATCCCGCAGCGATGGTTTTTCACTATGGGCAAGCGGTTTTCGAAGGTATGAAGGCGTTTCGCACCGAGAACGATGAGATTATGTTGTTCCGACCTGATCAAAACGCGAAGCGCTTAAACCGCTCCAGTGAACGTCTCAGCATCCCTCAAATGGATGAGGCATTCGTTGTCAGCGCGATTCAGGAGCTGGTTCGTATTGATGCTGCTTGGGTGCCGAAGAAGAAAGGCTCATCCTTGTACATCCGTCCTTTCGTCATTGCAACAGAAGCCGCTTTAGGCGTACGTCCAGCTACGCATTATTCCTTCCTCATCATTATGTCGCCGGTGGATGCGTACTATGAAGAAGGCTTGCAGCCGGTTAACATCTTGGTGGAGAGTTACTATGCGCGATCTGTTCAAGGTGGAACGGGTGTTGCCAAAGCGGCCGGGAATTACGCGGGCAGTCTGAAGGCGCAAACGCTAGCCAAGGAGCATAACTGTGCGCAGGTGCTTTGGCTGGATGCGATCGAGAAGAAGTATTTAGAAGAAGTCGGCAGTATGAATGTTTTTTTCAAAATAGGCGGAGAAGTCGTCACGCCTAGCCTTAGCGGCAGCATTCTGGAGGGTATCACGCGTGGAAGCATCATCCACCTGCTGAAAGAATGGGGTATTCCCGTATCTGAGCGGAAGATTTCAATCGATGATATCGTTCGGGCTCACGCGGATGGGACGCTGGAAGAGGCTTTCGGCACTGGCACCGCTGCGGTTGTATCGCCAATTGGCAGCCTGCTGTGGAACGGTACACCGATGGTCGTAAACCATGGAGAGATCGGCGAGCTTGTGGAGCGACTGTATACAACGATCACAGGTATTCAAAGCGGTAAGCTGCCGGACACGTTCGGTTGGTTGGTAAAAGTTTAACTCAATTGGTTCGTGAACATACCTTGCTTTATTGTTGACCATTTTACCTCGGCCACGATTACCCGATTAGACGAATAGTCGATTAGACGATTAGATGGAAAAAGTACAGTTAAATCCGCCCTATTCCTCGACTTTATTCAAATAACTGGAAAATATGTAGTTAATTCCGCTTGTTTTCAGCGAAACTGGCGGATATGCGGAAAATAACTACATATTTTCCATTTAATCGTGATTTTCACCCTTGGATCGTGAAAATAGCTGTAGATTTTCCAGTTAAACGAGGGGCAAAGCCTTACAAATCGCTACATCTAGCTACAAATCGCTAGAACCACTACGGCCTGCTACAACAGCGCTCTACATATGCCGCGGTACCCGCAACTACTTCTCCACACGCACGTCATCGTCCTTCGCCTTCCCCTGCTCCTCCACCACGTGACCGTCAATATCGATAATATCCTTGCTGCTCACAACATCGTCGCCTAGGAAATCCCTCAGCTTGCTCTTCGCTTTCCGCCTAACCTCGTCATCGATGCTCTTCGACACAGCTGCCAAAGCAAATCCCAGCGCACTTAAATCATCCACATATCCCACAATCGGCAGTAAATCTGGCATGAGATCTAACGGCAAGATGAGATACCCTAGCGCACCATAGATTTGAACCTTTGCGCGGAGCGGTGTTTTCGGGCTATCCAATGCGTAAAAAAGCAGCAATCCACTATAAATCACTTTACTGCCGGCTTGCTTAGCACCTTTCTTCAACTTGGACCAGAAGCCATCAATAGAGAAGTATTTTTCATATTTGGAAGGATTCATTTCGCGTTCACTCCATTCATTGGCATTTACCCTGTATATACCACTATTCTACACTTATCTAACGCAGGAGTCTCGGGTTCGGGGTCGGGGTCGTTGTGAATTCCCATCCGCAGCTTTGTCAGTTGCTTTGTCGCCCAATCGAACCATTTTCCCGCTCCGTTGTTATTGTCAGCATGGCACGTAATTCATTCTGATCGGTGTACGCTTGCAAGTCGAATGGCACACTGACTGAAGCAGGCAAAACCATATACCAAACGACATAACCTTCGTCCGTTTTTACAATTTCCGCCTCATATTCCCTCGTTCCTCTTTCATCACCCTTAACAACGATATGTGTGATAGACGTATCTCCTATTTCTCCGAATATGAGGAAGTCACCCTTAGGCTTTTCCAAACGCATTGGCATCATCATATAGGACAGGGCAGAATCTGATGAAGCATCCATTTTATCCCCACCAATAGAATACCCACCGCCAGAAGTCCACTTCCACCCTAGCCATAATTTCTTTGCGATATCTACTCTCAAATCTGTCCCGCTATGATTTTGCAGCCGTTTGCTGAATTGTAGAATACCTCCGTGAAGAGGCTCTTGAAGAATGGTCTTAAATATTTGCTCAAAGGAAGAACCCCTAAATTGTCGTATGGCCTCCTCAGGTGTGTCTCCAAGCGGAACGCGTAAGGTCTCTGTTAATCCCATCCCTTTGGAGATCCGCCAATCTGCTATACCCCCAGGCTTTTCTATCACATAAATCGTGGAGTAGGCTAGGATAATCACGACTACGAGCATCCCTGCCATCAAAGCGGATCTGGGCATTCGCCGAACTAGGTTTAGCATGTGCATTCTACCTCCGTTCGATGATAGTCAGGCACTGTGAGCCGAACACACCACTCGCTCATTTTACCATTCGTTGGAAGTTTCTGTCACGGTGTTAGCCTCATCTTAGGTACAAGGAGCCTCATCTAACTTTTACCCAAGTCCATCCAAAGAAAGCCCTATACAACGCAATGCTTATCCTGTATGGTGTTGAAATCGACATCTTACAGCATGAAAGGAGGCCATCCTGTGATTTCTGCCCTACGTAAACTTACTTCCATTCGGCTGCCCTTCTGGGTCATGTTTATGAATACGTTCAGCATGGCTGTCGGATTTTATATGATGATCCCCTTGCTAGCTTCTTATTTATTAAATGACATCTTCCTGACCGTCACCATGGTTGGTATCATTTCCGCTATTCGCAGCTTCAGCCAACAAGGACTTTCCGTCCTTTGCGGGACACTGGCAGACAAGCTTGGCTATAAGCGCACAATTCTGATCGGTTTGCTCATCCGTACCTTTGGGTTTGGCATGTTCGGCTTTGTTGACAGCGTCCCAGGATTTATCATCGCTTGTTTCTTCTCTGGTTTAGGCGGATCTCTCTTCAATCCCGCTAGTTATGCGTATTATGCAGCGCTATCTACTTCGAGCAATCGGATCACCATCTATGCCCTTCGAGAAATGTTAAGCAATATGGGATTCGTCGTCGGTCCCGTCCTTGGTGCCTTGCTGATGGGCTTTCATTTCAAATACGTTAGCTTGGCCGCTACTCTTATTTTCGCGTTTTCCTTTTTCTTTAGTCTCTTCTTTTTGCCGGCTATCCAAAGTGAACAATCTCGCAAAGCATATACTGGCATCTGGTCTCAGATGCAAACCGTGTGGAGCAATCGTCCTTTCCGACGCTTCATGCTCTTCACGATGATCTCGTGGTCCCTCGTCACTCAGTTATACATTGCCGTTCCGTTTCGTGTCCATCAACTCGATTCAGATGCGAATATCGGACTCATTTATAGCTCTGGGGCCATCGTAATGGTCCTGCTGCAGGTTCCACTTTCCAAATTAGGCAACAATAGATTACAACCTTTTGGCGTGATGTCACTAGGTACGCTGCTGCTCGCTGGCGGCTTATTTACAATGGGAATGGTTGGGGCTATGTGGGGGATTTATGCAGGGGTTATCGCTTTCATGATTGGACAAGTATTTCTACAGCCCATGATGAACACCATGGTTTCCGACTATGCCGGAGATGGGCAAATTGCCAGCTACTTTGGCTTTAACAGCTTTGCTCTCTCCATCGGGGCCATCATCGGAAACGTAGGCGGCGGCTTTTTGTATGATCTAGGTAATTCCCTTGGATGGCAAGGCCTTCCTTGGGTTTGCTTCTTGGTGTTTGGGCTTATGAATATCAGACTTATGCTAAAAGATTTGCGCAAAAAGCAGACTGCACTGATGTCTACGGATCACACGGCAGTCTAAAATGCTTGATACGCTTTTTATTTCACTAGCTCTTAGCTAGTAAATCACGGCTGCAAGCCACAACTTCCTCAATATAGATATCCTGCTCCCCGCTATAATAGTTTGCGACATCATCCTTCAACTCCTGAACTCTAGGATCGCTGATGAACGCCTCCAAGGCTTCTTTCGTTTCAAAATACAAGCTGAATATAAACGAATACCTCGGAGTCGTTCCATCTGCTGAGGATAGGACTTTTTTGACCTCATACTTGGCTGCCCCCATTTCAAGCACCGTCTTCTGGGAAAGTAAAGCAACATGTGTATTCAGATAATAAGCTTCATCGAACGGGATACCTTGTTTGTAGTGAAACGTTAATACTAGCATGCAATCAGCTCCTTATACGATTAATACATGCATCATAAACGATGACACTAGTGGTAGTGTCAATTTCTAAATGCCTATTGCACTCTATATCACGCGGTGATATACTCATCTCATGATATATCACGACGTGATACAACGAGACATGATACAACATAGCCTGATATAATTAAAGGAGAATATATGGATAGCGAGAAGCTCTACCGTCAATACTTGCCGATGTCTGAAACGGCTTATTACATTTTGCTTTCCCTGACGGAAGTTCGCCATGGTTATGGCATTATTCAGTTCGTTGAAGAGCTCACGCAAGGTCGCATTCACCTCGGTCCTGGGACGATATATGGCAGCTTATCACGGATGGAGAAGGATCGATTAATTCAAGCAGTAGCCGAAGAAGAACGCCGAAAGCTATATCGCATCACCCCATCGGGTAAAGAACTGCTCAAGCTGGAGATCGCCAGAATTACGGAGTTATACGAAAATGCGAAGAAAGTAGAGGGATCTTTATGAATGAAATCAAAAAAGTGTTTAAATGGTGGGATAGTTCACAATCGGAGAAGATTACGGCATGGTTGGAGGAGATGGAGGCGCAAGGCTGGCATTTACTTCGTGTAAATTGGAATGGCCTGCGATTTCATTTTCAGAAAGGCGCTCCTCGCAAGATGAGCTATTGTGTAGATTACCAAATGAAAGTCGATGCTAATTATGCAGGTATTTTCGAGGATACAGGCTGGGACAAAATTTATAGCGGCGCAGGTTGGTATATCTGGAGACAAACGTATCAACATACAAAGCCTGAAATTTTCACGGACATTGACTCCATGATCGAGCGGAATAAACGACTCATCGGCGTATTTACGGCGGTTACTGCTGCACAAATCCCTATGATCGTAATGAATATCGACAAGGCAATCTTCTATCCATTGCTGATCCTATATATCCCTCTCATCGGCCTGCTTGGGGCTAGTTTATACCGTTTAGTTGCTGCCAATAAAAAACTCCAAGCCAAAAAGGACATTCTATAATCCGCTAGCCCACTAGCTGAATGTCCTCTTTCACTCTCCACTATCCATTACCCAATAGCCCCGAGCTCTCTCAACAACCCAATCACCGCAGTATGACCTTGCTCTTTGGCTAGATCAATTGCATAGATGCCGTCCTCTGACTTCGCATGCACATCCGCACCATGATGAATTAGAAGTTCAATGATCTGAGTACTATCCTTATGGAAGGCCGCGACATGCAGACTCGTATGCCCATTGCTATCCATAATTGTCGGCTTCGCCCGGTGAGCGAGCAATAATTGTATAACCTCTAAGCTCCGCTCGCCGGCAATAGCCGCATGCAGTGCTGTATTCGAAGGAATGTAGCTAACTTTAGAGTGCGATAGGGCATTCACATCAGCACCATTCTCCAAAAGCAGTCTAGCCACTTCACTCTGTCCGAAATGTGCTGCAAATCCCAGAAGGGTAAGGCCATCACTGTTCTCCGCATTAGCAAGTGAAAGATCCGTGTCCAGCAAATCCTTGACTCGGTTGACGTCGCCCGTGCGTGCAGCTGTAAATGCGTCGTTAATCATGTAGGGGGAGGCCTCCTCTAATTTATTTGCTATTTTAATTCGGCAAAACCTAGATATTTCCTTTTTCTCCATTAAATAAATCGTGACATCACTTCTTCGACCGTCTCCGCACCTCATGCAAATACGCACGAACATTCCGTTCCTCTGCATGAACGTATTCGAAGTTCAGATACTCAGCTACATGTTGAGCCGTTTCACTGAACAGGTCACACATCTTAAAGAGCGAATCCCAAATATGATCGTAATCAGCACCATTCGGATAAGTCATCGTGTACGCTTGCCATTCCTCAGCAGTCAGGTGGTGAGAGATGTACTTGCCGCATTTGCCAGCACTCATCGTAAAATCAGTACGCATCCCAATCTTCCACTCAATCATCTGAATCAGGACATTGCGGTTGATTTGCTCGTACATAAACATGACATAGGTCAACTCTTCACGCCAAAGCCCCTTCGCCATATTTAAGCAGATCCACCAGAACTCATTGCACGCCCCTTGAAATTGCCTCTCTGTAGGCCTACGGATATGATAGTCGCTGTCGCTCGAGACAGGTAGTGGACCAATCACACCATCTTTGTCCAAAAGCAATACACTTAAGCTGTCAGGCTTCATCAGCAGTTGACGCTGCGTCACAGGGATTAATGTAAGGTCAATTCGGTTCCCATCTTGGAATTGCATGAGATACACGAGGCGCTCCGTAGGCTCCGCCATAGGATAAAACTCGTTATCATCTGGCATCTGCATAATGAGCCGCTCTCCAAACCGATCAATCCAGCTAGGGTCCGACCGGAAAGAGCCGGTTTCCTGTACGAAATAGACGATATCATAATCCTGAAATTCATCCCGAGGTACATTCGCATTCGTACGCGATCCATTCATCATCACCGCACGGATGCGCTCGTCCTGTCTTGCTGTATCTAGTATGAATGCCATCATTTCTTGTTCGCTTCGCACGGGTGATCAGCCTCCTTATTATATGAGCACCATACACCTGCAGGGTCCCTGTTCGATCCATTCCAGATCCGCAGCTGTTATATTCATAAGCTCTACCTCTACACTTTCAATCACTTGTATGCCTTGGCCAAATAGGATAGACCAAAGCTCTACAGGGCTGGCATGGGGGAGCTGATCTTTGAGATACGTGAATAGTTGCTCCCTGCATGTCGGATTGAAACTTCCGCCAACCCAATAGATATAAGGTTTCCTGATATACGCGTCTAGCCCGTCTGGTGGATACTTGCATACAGCAATTTGCAGATAATCCATCGCAGATTTGTTGGCTGTGTACCTCACATCAAGCTCATCATCCAGCTCATCCCAAGGAACGGGCCCACTAGGGAGCGGATCCATCTTCTTGATATCTTTGACTTTCATAGTTACGAGCCCTGTTAGATCAAGGACAGGCAGCGGATAATCTGCAGCAAGAAATGTAAATAGACTCATACGTGCTCCTCCTTGTTCGGGATGGGTTTACTTACCATATTCTTCAAATATATCATAATCATCTAATCGCGGCTCATTCTGCAATTTGGACAAAAAAACACATCCCCACTACACCGCCGCTGGCCCCGCTCAAAACAAACACACAAAAAAGCTACCCCCGAAAGAGCAGCCCTGTTATTGCAAACAAACCAAACACCGATAACATCGCACCAGAGATGCGATTAACCCACAGGAACGCTGCTCTTTTGAGCCGCTCCCGGAACAATCCAACCAACAAACTGAGCAGCAACCACCACAGTGCCGAGCCTGCAAACACGCCGACCAGCTGCAGGATCACCTTTTGAGCCAAAAGAAAGCTGGTAATCAGCGTTAAGCCAAAACCAGCGATAAAGCCATAGATCGCATCCGCAGTTGCAGCGCCCAGCCCTGACAAGAAGCCATGTAAGCGACCTAACGTCAACGTTCGGCGCATACACAAGATCCCGATAGGGCCAACAGGTGCCCCAATGGAGAAGCCTAACAACAGGCCCTTAAGTAAGGGAATCAGCCACACGTTTAGAACACCTGCTCACCATCATACGTAGCGATTTTCTTGTAGAGATCCGGACGACGATCACGGAAAATACCCCATTCGATGCGCTGAATTTCCAGCTGATCTAGGTCAAACTCGGCCACGAGAACCGTTTCTTCGTCGCGTCCAGCTTCTTGAACCATATTGCCCTGCGGGCCTGCAATAAAGGACGAACCGTAGAAGTTGATGCTGGACTCCTCATCTTCTTCCTTGCCGATCCGATTCGATGCGATAACCGGCATCAGGTTGCACGCCGCGTGACCGCGCATGCACATTTGCCAGTGATCCTTCGAATCGATAGAGCCATCCTGCGGCTCTGAGCCGATGGCCGTTGGGTAGAACAACAGTTCCGCACCCATCAGCGCCATCACGCGAGCAGCTTCCGGATACCACTGATCCCAGCATACGCCTACGCCGATTTTGGCGTAGCGCGTTTTCCATACCTTGAAGCCGGTATCTCCAGGGTTAAAATAGAACTTCTCCTCATACCCTGGACCGTCGGGGATATGGCTTTTGCGGTACGTGCCGAGGACCGAACCATCGGCATCAATCACAGCGAGCGAGTTGTAGCGCGCGTAGTTCTTTTTCTCATAGAAGGAGATTGGCAATACAACTGCAAGCTCCTTGGCGATTTCACGAAAGTGATTAATCGCTTTATTCGTCTCTAGCTCTGTTGCGAAGCGGTAGTAATCAGATTTTTCCTTTTGACAGAAATACGGTGTTTCAAACAACTCTTGAATCAAAATCACTTGCGCACCCTTCGCCGCGGCTTCACGCACCAATTTCTCTGCTTTGGCGATGTTTTCTTCTATGTTATCGGAACAGCTCATTTGCGTGGCTGCTACAGTCACTTTTCTCAATGGAATCACCCTTTCTTGCTAGCTGGCATTTGCTGCGTCGTGCAGTGAACATTGCCGCCTTCTTTGATAATGGACATACCGTTAATTGTACGGATTCGACGTTCTGGGAACGCTGCTTGAAGCACCTCTATCGCCTTGCGATCTGTCTCTTCCGCTGTCCCGCCAAACACTGGCAAAATAATGCCGCCGTTCACAAAATAAAAGTTCAAATAGCTAAGCGTCAAGCGCTGCTCTTCAAAGAATGTAAGCGGCGGTTGTTCGATTTGGATAATCTCAAATGAACGTCCTTTCGCATCTGTCGCGCTGCGGAGAATTTCCAAATTCTCCTGTGTAATCGCATAGTTCGCATCCGAAGGATCGTCACAAACTTGCAAAATGATTTTGCCGGGAGCAGCGAAGCAAGCAATATTATCCACGTGACCGTCCGTCTCGTCGCCGTCCAGCCCTTTGTTCAGCCAAATGATTTTTTCCACGTTCGCGAAATTGCGGACATGCGCTTCAATCTCCTCGCGGCTCAGATCCGGGTTGCGGTTCGTGTTTAGCAAACATTCTTTAGTTGTCAAAAGAGTACCTTCCCCATCCACGTGGATGGAGCCGCCCTCCATGACGAGCGGAGCGTCAAAACGTTTCACACCATGGTGCTCCGCAATTTGTGGAGCTACATTATCATCCAGATCCCAAGGTGCGTACTTGCCGCCCCATGCGTTGAATTTCCAGTTAACTGCTGCGATTTCTTGCCCCTCGTTCAACACGAAGGTTGGACCGTTGTCGCGGAACCAAGCGTCATTATGTTGAATCTCCAGGAAATCCACGTTGGACTCCGTGAACATGGCCTTAACTTGCGCTGCATCGGAAGGATTTACGATCACCGTAACAGGTTCAAATTCGGCAATCGCCTTTGCCAAATCCGCATAGCCTTGAGAAACAACCGCGTGATCCTCTGGGTACACCATCGACGCTTGAACTGGCCAAGAAATGAAAGTACGCTCGTGCTCTGTCCATTCTGCTGGCATGCTATAGTTTAAATCTTTAGGTTTTGTCATGATTCGTCATCTCACTTTATCTTAATTTAGGTAATAATCTCGTAGGAAATACAAATAAAAACATCGTCTCCCATCATAACTCAAAAGCCGCCACGGCTCAATGTAAATAGGATGGAAGAATTCTGAAGAATTCCAGTTATTTCAAAGGAACTCCAATTAGCAGTACTCGAAGATTGGGTCCACCGGATATTTCGAAACTTACATTACTTATCGTTGTATGGCGGATTTCGCGTTTGTTATTTGTATTGTTTTCGATCCACTCTTTAGCCACCTGGGTATCTGAACCGTCGTATGGCGTGGTTGCAACCGAAGCAAAGTAAGCTAATGCTGTCCTAGTCACTTCTTCTTTACTATCCCCCGCTACTGATAGTGCGATGAGACGCACTTTATCGGGTAGATTGCCATAAAGATCACATTTCAATGTGATCTCTGAGTCATTTAGTAATACCGATCCACTCATTAAAAACTCCGAAGGATACTTCTCTCCCCCATTTAACAGCTTTGCTTGAGTAAAAGTGAAATGGAACGACGTTTCCAAGTTATTCTTGATGTCCAAAGGCAGCATACCAGGGATAGCACTTTGTGTAATGTGAGTAGAAGTTGAATTATTTCCCTCTGTCGTCCCATGGGATTCGAGTTGTTTCCATATTTTCGAGAAATCACTTGTGGTTATTAGCACACTTACTGTTCGATCATCTTCATTCCATTGAAGTTCTCCAGCGAAAATTTCACTAAAAGACCTAAGTGGGATGTAGACTTCATCGTTTATCATGATCGGAGTGTCATCCAATATCGCTATAGAAATAAGAGGATCTGCCTTCTTATCAGGTATGTAGAACACGGGGATCGGACTGGCATCAACTAAAAAAGATAAACCAAAAGTTCTAGTATGGCGATCAATCACTCTCGCCGTCCGCTCCTTAGGATCCCAATTCACTTCAAATCCTAATGTTGTGAAAAAAGAATGCATGGGTACGAATGTTTTATCTTCAATTAACACAGGTTTCGGTTCTGTTATGGGTTCATGGTTAAGGATGACTTCAACTTTCTCGGACGGATTTGTAGGAGTCTCAGCAAACACATGGCCAGAAAATATTAGGAATAAACAGATCAATAACGTAGTGACTTTTGACATAAGTCCCCCCTCCAAAAAATGCTCCATTTTTCAAATCGAGTTCACTCAAGGTCTGTGCTGTTTCCGTCCGCTCTACCAACAAGATAGGGATAGGTGAAATACAACCCACCTACGTACAACAGCACTGCTATGTAAACAGGCAATAAATGCACAAAATCGGTATAACCAATATGAAAATGAACCATTAATCCTGCTGCGAATCCTGGCAGCCCACCCCAGAGAAATGTCCACCATAACCAGCCCTCGCCTTGATTAACGCCCCAAAGTGCCGAAGCGGTTATCGCTACCGCCAATGAAAACAGCGCACCGCCAAAGCCAGCACGATCATGTGCGATAAGCGGAATAATGCCGTCACTCCAATCAGACAACTGTGAAGAGGTTAGGCCCAAGTAGGCCAAATCACTTGGGACGAATACGTCCGTGACGCCGACGAAGGATATCGTAAGTCCCCCGATTCCCAGTCCAAATCCAAGGATCACGAAGCAGCACTGTCCCCACTGCGCTCTGAGCCAAACTCGATCATTTCGTAGACCTGGCGGCTTGCGAGAGGGATGATCCTTCAACCCACGCAGCGTCAGCAGCAGCATAGGCAGCAGAACTACCGCTGCAGCTGCATGAAGCGGATCAAAATAACCGTAACCCAGATAAAGAAAGAAGCTGCTAAAGCCAACAACGCAAGAGGAGATTACTGCCGTTCGCGCCCAATGCAGCCCGTAACGTAAGCCGTGATGAGCTAGCTGATAATAGAATATACCAATGGAGATCATCGTACCCGCTAAGGTAATGCGATCATGAGACATGAAATGTAGGAGATGTCTATTAAAACGGATAATGTCACTGCGTGTTTGGCCCAAAAAGTCCTCGTCATACGGCAACAGTACCGTCGTTGCTGCAATGAACCATGCTAGTACACCACCAATCATCATCCCTAATCCTAGCAAGCTCATCCACCCCCAATTCGCCCAGAAGGAAGGAGAAGGCCGTGGGGCTGAAGATATCAGCACGGATGGGGAAGTTTGCACCGATGAGGAAGTCGGTGTAGAAGACCAACCCGAGGGGTATGAAGCTGACGTCGCAGGAGCTGTGATGCGATCATACAGGATCGCTTCATTGATCCGCTTCGGCAGCCCTGGCCCCGCGTAGACGAGCCCGCTGTGCAGCATGACGCTATTCGCGCCTGCTGCCAGCAGTGCGCGCGCGTCTTCCGGCTGGTGCACGCCGCCAGCCGCCACAATCGCGCTGCGCTCGCCCAGCGACTCGCGCAGCAATCGAACCTTGCTCAGCTGCGCGCTGAGTAAGGAAGCGCCGCCGCCGACGCACTCGCGGCGAGTGCCCGGCTCCCGCTGCGCGTCGCCGAGGACGACACCGCTGAAGCTTCTCGCGGTGTCCATGACTGCCTGCAGCTCCCCCTCCGGGAGCTGCTGCGGCACATACACAAGCACCGGCTTGCCCGGGGCAGCCGCTTGTGCCAGCTGGCGTACCTCCGCGAGGTACGCCAAAGCCATGTCTGATGGCCAGCCTTCGGCGAGGCCATCGAGGGTGAACCCCGCCGCGTACGGCGCCAGCTTAGTGAGCAGCTCCCGCTGCTCACTAAGCGCTTCGCGCGGCGAACTGCCCGGCATCGGCCGCAGCCGCACGAAGTGCGGCAGACGATGCCCCGTGCCCTTGCGCAGGCGCGCAGCGAATGCGTCCGCGCCGTCGTTCTCATAGCCATCGGAGTATACGATGGCTTCCTCTTCTGCCATGCGAGTAATCGATGCATGGCTCTGCACAGCTCGGACCGTCACGGGTCCGAGCTCGATGAACCCGAGCCCGAACTGGGCGAGGGCTTTGTGCGCCGTGCCGTGCGGGTCAAGCCCGCCGCTGAGGCCGACGGGGCAGGCAACTGGCACGCCTGCCAGCTCGCTCGCCAGCAGCGGCGACATTTCCATGTGGCCCATCGTGCGGATCACGAAGGTCCCTCCGGGCATGCGACTTAGCCCACCTATCGCATGCAGCGTAAGATCTCTCGCCCTTCGCCCGCTTAGGCGGAAAAGCAGCGGTTTAAATAACGTATGATACGACCAATCGGGCATAGGCCGCCTCCTCTTTTGGATGTTAGTTCCAGTATACCGTGTATCCTTCCCTCTGCCCATAGACACACTTTGTTGCGATTCCCTGTGATTCTAATCACAGATGTTCCTCCAACTGTTCGCTATACTGTAGACATCAAGTTATTCTACTGGAAATGAGATGATCCGATATGTTAAGCGAACAAACCATCCGTATCATTAAATCCACCGTGCCTGTATTAGAAGTTCATGGTGTTGCGATAACCAAACGTTTCTATGACAAACTATTCACGTCTCACCCCGAACTTTTACATCTGTTCAATCACGCCAATCAAAAGCAAGGCCGGCAGCAGACAGCCTTAGCGAATGCCGTTTATGCGGCAGCGAAGCATATTGATCGATTGGAAATGATCCTGCCAGCCGTTAAACAAATTGCCCATAAACATCGCAGTTTGGGTGTTAAACCCGAGCAATATCCCATCGTTGGGGAACATTTGCTAGGTGCGATTAAAGATGTACTCGGCGACGCAGCGACGGACGACATTCTCGGAGCTTGGGCGGAAGCCTATGGGGTCATTGCTAGTGCATTCATTGGGATAGAGTCGGATATGTACACGAATTCCGCTCTGCAGCCTGGGGGATGGTCCGATTTCAGACCTTTCGTCATCGCTCGTAAAGACAGAGAAAGCGACGTCATCACCTCATTTTACCTAACACCGCAGGATCAAGGTCCGATTGCTGCCTTTGAAGCTGGACAGTATGTCAGTGTTCGTGTCCAAATACCCGGCGATGCCTACACACATATTCGGCAATACAGCCTCTCCCATGCATCTGGACAACAGTTCTACCGGATCTCGGTTAAACGCGAAGACACCAACCCGGCTGTTCCCGCGGGCAAAGTATCTGTCTTTTTACACAATCAGGTTCAAGAGGGAGATGTTCTATGGCTCTCTGCACCAGCAGGTGACTTTACACTAGATCAAGCGGATACACGACCTGTTACACTTCTCAGCGGCGGTGTCGGACTCACTCCAATGGTGAGTATGCTGCATTCACTCGTCACCACGCAGCCGAACCGGCAGGTTACTTTTATCCATGCTGCTCAAAATGGTCAACATCACGCTCTCCGTAACGAAGTCGAACAACTCGCTGAGAAGCATCCTCAAGTCACAATTGCTTGGTGCTACGCGCAACCGACAGCTGCCGATAACAGTGAGCAGTCTTACCACAAAGAGGGCTATTTAGATCTACCATGGATCCAAAGCCTTGTTCCGTCAGTGGACGGCAGCTTTTACTTCTGTGGTCCTGTACCGTTCATGAAAACCGTGAACCAATCGCTCATCGCGTGGGGGGTTCCGGAATCCGACCGCCATTACGAATTCTTCGGCCCTTCAGGTGCGCTTTCCTAAGAACATCCAGGACATTCGCCTGCAAGTTTCTCAGACTCATATGAAAAACGGCTCTGTTCGCATGATGCGACAGGGCCGTTTTATTTTGATGGCATCTGGGTAGTACCATGGATCCCTTCACAGGATTGAGAACCCAAGTAACTGTAATTTGTCCATCTAATTGAGCTCATTTTGAGCGAAAAAGGCACTTAGCTGGATTTTATACAGGTAATTTCGCTGCTTTTCCCAAGCTATCTCTTTCTAGCTATTTCTAGCTCTTTCTAGCTCTTTCTCCCTTTTTCCCGTAACAGCCGATTCACCGTTTCTCGGCGAAGCCCAATGAACTGCCCTATTTCCTCTTGGGTAAGCACGTCCGTCAGCTTCAAAGTACCAATATACGTTTGAAACCATGCCTCCATTTTCAACAATTTAGCCGCTGGAGCAACTGCTGTTAGCTGATCAATCCTCTGCTGCATCATGCGCAGCTTCTCCTGTAATTGGCGCGCAATGGTGCGAAAGTGATCTGGATTGCCCTCCAAGTCCTTATACCAGCGCTCTGCTGGCAGCACTTCAACCTCACTTGTCACTAGCGCAATCGCCGTTGCATAGTAGACACTTGGACTAATCAGGGAATGATGCGGAATCGTCTCGCCAGGAACGATGATATTCACCAGTGTGGTGTTACCATCTTCATGTGAACGGACAATTTTCAGCAGACCCGAATGTAGCTTGAATAGAGAACCCCTCTCACCTTGGTGGAACAGGATTTCTCCCTTATGCAATTTCATCTGCGTATCTCCTTTAACGAGAAAAAGCGATAGCACTTATGGGCTAATCGCTTAATGGATGTCTTGAACACGACTATACTTCTTTTTTCAATGGCTCGAAAGGTGTCCGAATGAACAAACGTACCTGAGTTAATTTGCCCGATAAGCTTACGTACCAACTCAATTGCTCGACCTTGCCAATCAGCCAAATGGATACCAGTAAACCAGTAAGCGACACGAGAACTGCAATCGGCAATGCCCACATGGAGACCGGATGAGCGAAATAAGGGATGAATGAAACCGCTAGGATTGGCGCCGCATTCCATTTGAAAAACTGAATTAATGTGATCGTCACAAGGGCTGTCAGGAAAAAGGAAACAGCTCCCGTACTAATGGAATAAAAAAGACTGCCCATCGTTACCGCAATAATGGCTCCGATAATAATACGACGTATTTCTCTGATGTTGTCTACACGATGCATGAATAAGAAACTAAATGCGCCCAGCGTTGGGTAGAAGACCATCTTCATCGATGGAAAGTGATAGGATGCCCAATAAGCTCCCATCAGATAACAGCAAATAATAAGTGAACGAAGAAACATCGTTGGTTCCCGTCCTTTTCTATGGGATTCATGAGGCCGTTCATGTTCTAAACCAGACCTTTCCCATTTTACAAAATAGACAGAGATTCAGTCAACAATTTTACAAGCCATGTTATGTCATTTTTTCCTCATTTTTAACTTAATTAGCTCCGTTCAACCGACACCGTTGTCGAAGCAAAGAACTTCGTCACCGCAAAAGACGCCGCACCAAGCACAGTAGACCGATCGCGAAGCTCCGAAAATTCCACCTTCAATTGCTTGCGCGGATGCGGTAGCGAGCGTTTCTCTAGCAGATCCAAAAGCGGCCTCATCAGCCACTTCTCCCCACCGGCCAATCGGCCGCCCAGAATAATAAACTCCGGATTATACCCGTTAATGATGTTCACAACACCGACCCCAAGGTAGTACCCCAGCCGTTCAAAAAGCTTGATGACCCCTGCGTCGCCACTCTCCGCTTTTGTTAACAAAGACGCTAGGTCGACTTCGTGCCCTAATTCTCTCTCTGCTTGTTCCAGCAACGCATGCTCTGATGCATATAACTCCCAGCAGCCTAAACTTCCGCAGCGGCACTTCGGACCATCATGCTGAATCGAGATGTGGCCAATCTCACCGGAGAAACCGGTGGCGCCGCGGTACAGCTCATTTTTAATAATAATGCCCGCACCGATACCCATGCCGATGGACACATAAATCAGATTCGCGGTTTCTTTACCTGCGCCGAATTGCTTCTCACCAACTGCCCCAGCGTTCGCTTCATTATCAATCACAACCGGAAGTCCGAATTCAGCTTCGAGCTGGCTCTGCATCGGCACATTCTCCCAGCCTAGATTCGGGGCAAACAACAAATTGCCCTCCTCATCAACGATACCTGGCACTCCGAGACCGATACCAATAACGCCATAAACGCTCTCCGGAGCTGTTTCAATTAACTCGCGGATCGTCATTTTGAGTAGCTGCGTAACTTGATTCACAGATTCATTGTGATGCTGGATCCGTTTCTCGCGAATCACTTTCCCCGTTAAGTCGGTAAGAACAGCCAACATATCATGCACACCGAGATCAACGCCAATCGCATATCCCGCCGTTCCGTTAAACAACAGCATCATTGGCTTGCGTCCGCCGCTTGACTCTCCTACACCGATCTCCTGGGCGAGGGAGCTTTCGATGAGTTCATTCACGAGACTGGACACCGTCGCTTTCGTCAGCCCTGTAATCTCAGCGATTCTAGCACGTGAGATCGGTGAATCCGTGCGAATATGATGCAAGACGATTGTTTTATTTATCTTTTTCACAAGGTTTAAGTCGCCTGTTTGTTTCATAATTATCCTCCATACCGCTTACAAATGCTGCGAATCGTCGCTATGGAAATGATTCTAACATAGAAGACTTTTTCGTGCACCAACTAAGTTTGTTTAATGAATTTACAAACTTTCGGAATGATGCTATGATACCTTCATAAGCACTTATCATTCATTTATACGGAGGCTGAATTCATGAGCTACTTTGACAATGTTCAACAAGTTAAATACGAGGGCCCGACATCCACGAACCCACTTTCCTTTAAATTTTACAATCCAGATCAAGTTATTCTAGGCAAAACAATGCGTGAGCATATGCGTTTCGCAGTCGCTTACTGGCATTCTTTCTCTGCTAATGGTTCCGACCCATTCGGCGCTGGCACTAACATCCGTGCTTGGGACAAATACTTCGGCTTAGAGCTGGCGAAAGCTCGCGTTGACGCTTGCTTCGAGCTTCTAAACATTCTAGGTGTCGACTACTTCGCATTCCACGATCGCGATATCGCGCCTGAAGGCAACACCCTGCAAGAAACCAATGCCAACCTCGATGAAATCGTTGGTTTGATCAAAGACAAAATGGCTTCCACAGGCAAAAAGCTTCTATGGAACACAGCGAACATGTTCACGAACCCGCGCTTCGTTCACGGGGCTGCTACTTCCAACAATGCAGAAGTTTTTGCTTACGCAGCTGCACAAGTGAAGAAAGCTTTGGATCACGCGAAAGAGCTTGGCTCTGAAAACTACGTGTTCTGGGGTGGGCGTGAAGGTTACGAAACGCTTTTGAACACGGATCTTGGTCTTGAGCTCGACAACCTTGCTCGTTTCCTTCACATGGCTGTAGCTTATGCCAAAGAAATCGGCTACACTGGTCAATTCCTAATCGAGCCTAAACCGAAAGAGCCTTCCAAGCACCAATACGATTTCGATGCAGCGACAACTCTTTCGTTCTTGCAAAAATACGACTTGCTTCCTTACTTCAAATTAAACCTTGAAGCTAACCATGCAACACTTGCTGGTCACACGTTCGAGCACGAGCTTCGTGTAGCCCGCGTTAACGGCATCCTTGGCTCCATCGATGCGAACCAAGGCGACTTGCTGCTAGGTTGGGATACAGATGAGTTCCCAACTGACTTGTACGCGACAACGATGGCGATGTACGAAATTCTTTTGAACGAAGGCGGCATCGGTCGTGGCGGCGTGAACTTCGATGCGAAGGTTCGCCGTACTTCCTTCGAGCCTATCGACGTTGTGTATGCACACATCGCTGGTATGGACGCATTCGCTCGCGGCTTGCAAGTTGCAGCTAAATTGATCGAAGATAAAGTATTCGATAACATCCTTGATACGCGCTACGGTTCCTTCAAGTCCGGTATCGGCGCAGACATCGTGTCTGGCAAAGCAGACTTCAAGTCCCTTGAAGCTTATGCACTTGAGAACAACGGACCAATCGTGAACCAATCCGGCCGTTTAGAATTGATCAAAGCTACTGTGAATCAATATTTACTTAACGCTTAATTTGTTTATCACTGAAAATCCCGCTTCAGCCATTGGGCTGGCGCGGGATTTTTGTATGCTTCCATTACACCATTGCTGAAACACCTTTTTATTTCGCCAACCGCTGTGATGAAGCTAATGAATCTATTGGATATGCCAATCAGTTTTTAGAAATCATTAAGAAAATACAATCAAATATGTCCGTAAGGGAACACTAATTCGTTTTTGGCGCTCCGATGATCGTATGACAAGATTTTCACGAAAAAAAATGGTCTGCCCCAAGGTAGATAATTTCTACTTGAAGGAGGCCCTTTTCTTATAGGTGAAGTATCACCGGTATAACCAAAGAGAACTAAAAATACAATGTGTGACTCCAAAGAAGTGTTGGAATATGCACTTTCTTTGTCTAAGAAAAATGTTTCGACTGTAACAGAAATTTTTAATAATGAGAAGTTCCCCGTTCCAGTTGGGTTTACGGATAAGGATGTAAATCTTAATGCTCCGAGATTATATTCTGATACCTTCTTTTTGAATTATATCCATCAAACTACAAAAAGCGGATTCAGTTTATATACCATCGCATTACCTAACATCGCTCGTTCAGATGTACGTGATTTCATATCGGGGTGTATTATATCTTTGACGGAACTATACAATAAAGTCGCAGACGTATCCTTATCCAAAGGTGTTTTTATACGTCCACCTTATATTACGGTTCCCCATGACGTTGAGTTTGTTGAATCGAAGGGTTTTTTTAACGGTTTTTTAGGTCATGTCCGCCCTCTAAATGCTTTGGAAATCACGCATTTATATTCGAATATACAATCAAATGCCCTAGGTAAAGCCCTCATAATGGGTTTCAGTCAAGTGACTACATCTGATGAAATTAAAAAATATTTTAATCGCGGCAAGGATATAGCTGCAAAACACCTTGAAGTCTTAAGTAGTACACTTCTAAAAGAAGATTTGCCTGCTCCAATGACCTGGGACCATGATGTTATGGATTCGAAAGAATCTCCATTTTCAGAAAAGTTAATGCTTTTTCATGTTAATGGGTTGAATGCATTGGGAGTCTTTAATTATGGAGCATCATTATCTGGAAGCCAGCGTCATGATATTCATGTCGAATATGGTAGTCTGATCGCTGAAATCGGTCTCTATGCTGAAGCCGGGGCTAAACTAATGGTAAAAAATCATTGGTTGGAACAAACTCCTTTATCACCCGACCGAAATGAATTAACTAAAGTATAATGGGATGTCCTCCATTAATTGAAATGCTAGGAATCGCCTGAATGAGTATAGTAGTGCTACCTTCCACCTTTATTTCCTCCACTCGCAGGTTTCCGCGTTGAAATACATGGTAGGTAGCTGAACTTGTGCTGAAACAATTAGAATAACTAACAAGTTGGATTAGCTGGATTTCATGTAGTTATTTCTGCACAAATTGCCAATTTCATTGAAATAACTGGAAAATAGGCTGCTAAAATTGCCACATTGGCTTGAAATCGACGATATCGGCATTTTTAACTGTAGATTTGCCATCTATTCTTCGAAACTAGCGGAATAGATGGGAAATAGCTGTAGATTTTCCAGTACGAGCAAGTTGCCCCAGACGGACATCCAATGGAAGCAGATGAGCTCCGAACCATGAGCGACCAAGCAAAAAAACCCGCTTCAGCCATACAGCTGAGGCGGGATTTTTTATATGCATCTATACTGATGCAGCCTAAATTGCTGGCTCTACTATTTCAGTGCATCACGAATCGCTGCTTCGATCTGATCCATCGGATCTGTGCTCGGTGTCTTATAAAGCCCGCTAGCCACCGCGGCCTCGGCGCTCACGGCTTTGTCATCCTCGACCAGCTTCTGCAACAGCGTGCGCGTGCTGCCCTTGAGCTTGGTCTGGATGGCGCGATACGCCACCGCAACCATCTCGTCGCGGCGAAACACCGCGCCTTGCGCGATCTGCTGCGCCTCACTCGCGCTGAGCAAGCCGCTTGTCGCCGCAAGCTCGCTGGCCATCTGCGGCTCTGCCTCTGCATAGCCAAGCGCGCGCAGCGTCAGCGCCAAGAACTGCTCGCCGGTGATGCTCGCATCCGGTGCAAAGTGCACGTCGGTGACACCGTGCACCAACGCTTTACTAAACGCGAAGCCAACGGACTTCGCGGCCCAGTGCGTCGCCGGCACATCCGTGAACGGCGAGCTCAGCCCTTGCGCATTCGCGGCGGCGGCCTCCCAGCCGAACAGACGCAGCAGCATCGTGGCGCCTTGCGCCCGTGTTAGCGTCTGGTCGAGCTCGTAGCCGCGATCCGTGCCTTGGAACAGCTGCAGCTTGTTCAAACTGTCGGCTTCAGCCGTGTGCTTCACCCCAGCGTCCGCAGCCCAAGCTCCTGCGGCAACAAAGAGTATCGAAACGAGCATAATGCTTATTGTCGTCATGGAAAGCTTTTTAAACATAGTTCTCATCACGGTTGCACCACCTGATTCTTACCTACATAGCGAAGCGTAGTGAGGTCAATCTCATAAGAGGTCTCCGTAAGCTTTTGAAAGAACGGATCCGACTCTGTCTTGAATTGTCCATTGAAGCGAATGCCAAACCTTATCGGGTTGCCAAATGCATCCCACTCACGAGATAGCTTGATTGCTTTCACGCCATCGGAGTAATCCTTTACGACACTTTTTTCGGCCAGCTTTTTACCTGTATAGAACTCGGTCTCCCGCCCTATTATTCGCATATTTGAATTATAGATAGGGCCAAACCCGTTGGATAATCCGCGAGCACTGTTCACACCATCCGAAACGCTGATGAATTCCTCTGTCATGAAGTTACCCAGCATATTGGTCAACTTGACCACACCGTACAGCACTTGCAGAGGCTTAGCGGCGTTGCTATAAACAGCATCATAAACAGATGTCGTCACCGTTGGTTTAGCCGTGTTTCCTACAGGATAAGCGGTAAAAGATGCCGCATATTGCACCTCAATATCCTGCATCTCATACGTGATCCCGCCGGGCTTAGTGACAGTTTGCTCAGCCCCCCACACGGGAACTGTGAACCCAAGACAGCTTATTAACATGAACGCAGAGATTGCTTTACTTATTTTCCCAGTCATACCAAATCCCTCCCATTCATAGATTACTAGATGATTGGGAGGTTGGCAATATTTTCTATATTGGCTAGATGAGTTTTGAGTTGTTACTAATCTTCCACTTTAATCTCATTTGCATGAGGTGATGCATGTACGTGCTGCACAGCAATTAGCGCATCGTCATCGTTATTATCACGGACTGTTTTTTGCAGAACAAATGAGGACATGGTCAGGAACAAAGCCGTGACGGCGTAGTACCCTTTAACCGATAGCAACTGCTCCAGATTAATGATCCCGATGAACATCCCCAGCAAGGCTAAACCAAATGAACTCCACGCTAAGAAGGTAAAAGCCGATGTATTCCGTTTGCGAGACTCATACCCATCCTCCAAATTATCTCGAATGACCTTCTGCAGCACGAATGCTGACATGGTGAGAAACAGTGCACACACCGCGAAATACCCTTTCACGCTAAGCGATTCCTCAAGTGTATATATCCCAATAAACATTGCTACGAAAGCTCCAATAAAGGAGGCCCATGCCATAAAAGTAAACGCTGCCGTGTTCCGTTTCCGCTGATTCATCATATTAAAATCCCCCTATCGTTGCCAAGCAACGTTATGAATGACTTGCTCTTGATACTCAGTATATGGTGCTGCCCCTTTTCCAAATAGTACTATTTTTCTATAGTACCTGATCCTAAGACTAAATATAAATTCACTTTCTCGCACACAGATCTAACAACACCTCTCCAACCCCTGGCTGTAAGTGTGAGAAACATGACTACAGCCCATTGCTGGTGGATGCCCTTCTGCCCATATGACATGGAACAAATTGACATCACTAATTTAGTACTGTATAGTACTATTCATGACAAAGACAAAAAAAATAACCAATCGTGATGTTGTACTCCTGACCGCTAGGAATCTCTTTCTGACTCAAGGCTATTTGGCGACGAGTATGGACGAAATCGTGATCACCAGCAAGGTGTCTAAGACGAATATTTACTATTATTTCAAAAGCAAGGATGAGCTCTTAGCCGCGATTCTCGATCAGCTTATTGGGGCCTACACACAGCAAATGCAAGAGATCGCAGCCCGTTCAGACCTATGTGTACAGGAGCGTTTCGATCTTTTCTTACAAGGCATGGCAGGCCCAGAAACCAGCTTCTTAGCCGGCTGCCCTTTCCTCACGCTGTATACCCAGATGCCGCAAGAGGCGGATGAACTGAGACGGAAAGTGGGGTTGTTTTTTCAGGACCAAATGCACCTCGTAGAAGATCTGCTTCTAGAAGGTGTGCGCAAAGGAGAGTTCTCTCCTACTCTTTCTACCAAAGCTGTCGCAGGGCTTATCGTTTCAACGCTCGAAGGCGCTCTATTTCTACAGCATGCGAATCAAGATCCAGCTTTGCTGGGTCAAACACTTACTACTTTAGCCTATTTGCTAAAGTAATTTTTTTACACACAATTAGTACTAAACAGTACTATAAAATCACAAGATGGAGGTTATTCATTTGGCACATATTTTTATGACTGGTGGCACAGGCTTTATCGGAACTCATACGTTAGCGCAACTTTCCCAAGAGAATCACACGGTGTCTGTGCTCGTGCGGTCACGTTCGAGATGGGAGCACATTTGCAAGGGGCTCGGTTGGTCAGATAGCACTGATACAAACAGCCGCATCCGCCCTGTCATTGGCGATTTGGGCATGCCCGGCCTTGGCTTGAGTCACGCTGATAGGGAAGAGGTCTTGAGCGCAGATGTAGTTATCCATGCGGGCGGGCCGATGGATATTCGGATCAGCGAGGCAGAGGCGAGGAAAGTTTTCCTGCAAGCTGCAGAGGAAATGCTGCAATTGGCTGCGGACATTCAGCTGCGCGGAGGATTAAAGCATTTTATCCATGTGGTCGGGTTCAAAAGCCCCTGGACAGACGAAAACAGACACAATCCCGCTCCCATCATCGCACATTTAGAACAAGGTCCGCCGTATGAGCTGATGAAATGCCTCGCGGATTTGCGTATTCGGGAAGGCGCTCAGGAACTGGGATTCCCCCTTTCCATCGTTCATCCCAGCGTGGTCATCGGCAGCTCGCTGCATGGAGAAACGCCTCAGACAGGCGGTCTCGGCATTCTTGTCCGAGCTACGGCGCGCGGCTTAATGTCTATCGTACCTGGCGGTTCTACACATTGGTTACCGCTTGTCCATGTCGATCATGTCGCCTCCTTCATTCATTTATTAACAAAAGAAGCTTCTCCACCATCTACGCAAACCTACTATTTGTTGGATGATCCCAATGTGAGCCCTTCTATGAAGGAGCTAGTTTTCATGATCGCCAAAGAGTTGCGTGTCAGTACACCTCATGGATCCATCTCGCCAAAGTGGCTCAGTACGCTTTTAGGTACATCGCTAGGACAAAAGTTAGGCATTCCCAAAGAATCCCTTGAATTTATCGTGAAAACGAACACTCGTTTTCCGCTTGAACCGAAAGAAAGCTTGCTGCACAAACATAAACTCACGAATAAGGTTCTTGGTGAGATGCTGCCTTTCACAATTGCAGATCTTGATTTCCAGCTTGGGCATGGTCATATGCCTACGGAGGGGTTTGTAAGGGGGAAGCGCGGGCCTTTGGCTAGTCTGGAGCGAAGTGGAGCTGGGCGGCGTACAACGGAAGAGGGTTTGCTAAGGAGCGACACCTCCATTCAGCCAAAATCCACCCTCCTCTTCGTGCACGGCACGCTAAGCGGAGCGGATTGCCTGCTCCCTCTGGCGGCGCAGTTCCCAGAGCACGACGTCTGCCTGGTCGATCTGCCAGGCTTCGGGCGTTCGCCCTACCATCACGCTGCCGACGTGATGGAGGGCCACATCGCTGCGCTCGTCGAGGCGATCCGCGCCTTCGACAGACCGGTCACGCTCGTCGGCCACTCGCTGGGCGGCCTCCTGGCCGCCCACGCCTACGCCCGCGTGCCGGAGCGGATCCACAGGCTGCATCTGCTGCAGCCTGCCCTGCAACCGGCCGCGCGCATGTACCGCAGCGCGCGTCTCAACCATCTCGCGCTGCGCCGGCTGCGCGAGAAAGACCTGCGGAAGCAGCTGCTAGCGCAGCGCTGCTTCGTGGACATAAGTGACATACCGACTTCGTATGTCACTTATGTCCTGCAAGAACTGCAGTCGCCGCGTGTGCGGAAGACGACTGCCGAGACCCTCTCTGCGCTGGCACGCGCAGAGGTGTTACCTCCGCAGCAGCAGGCGGAGCTGCTACGGAGGGCTTCGATCCTGTGGGGCACCCAGGATCGCACTTGGGCCTTGGCGGAGGAGCTTCGCTCCGCCCGCGTGGTCGAGATCGAGGCAGCGCACCATTTCCCGATCTCGCATCCAGAGCTGACAGCCCAGCTGCTTCGGCAGCAAGGGCTGTAACCAAGCTCTCTACCTCATCCGTTTGCATTCAGAGGCGAGCCCTTTATCTTTTTCCCCTTAGTTGCCTCCAAGACATTCACCTAAAGCCCATTAGCGGAATAACATATGAGAAAACCTTTGACGCGGCCATTCCAGGGATGAGCGACCACGGTTAAGAGGTTAGTTTTATCGAAAAGCAGGCTCGGATACAGTCATTTCCGACTCCCCATCTCCTGAGCCTCCCACTTTGGGTGTCTCAGTTGCGCTTTAGCGAGTTTCAGCCACTGAGACTACCATGTAGGGCGGCTCGGTCATTTTTTTTCAAGGAGGCATAACCTATGCAAATTCACGTTGTCCAGAAGGGGCAAACGTTGTATCGTATTTCGCAAACCTACGGTGTATCCGTCGAAGAGGTGGCAGAGGCGAATGAGTTAACTCCCTCTCAATCGCTAGTCATCGGACAGGCATTAGTGATTCCGATTGTTGGCTCCTACTATTGGGTACAGCCTGGTGAGGGACTTTATCGGATCGCCCAGAAGCTCGGCATTGACCTCAACGTACTCGCATCTACCAATGGACTTACGTTATATCAAACATTACCCAGCGGTTTCCGATTATATATTCCCCCTACCCCGCGCAAACAAGCTGAAGTCAATGCCTATATCGAGCCTAGAGGCACGGATGTGTCACCTGTTCTCGTTCAAGCTGCCCGCGAAGCCGCACCACATTTGACTTACTTAGCTCCCTTCAGCTTCCGGATTAACCGAGATGGAACCTTGGTCAATCCGCCACTTAACGATTTGCGAGCAATCGCTACACAGCATGGCGTCACCCTCATGATGGTCGTCACCAACCTCGAGAATGATCAATTCAGCGCAGAACTTGGGCATGTCATTCTAACCGACGAAGCTGTTCAGAATCGTTTGCTCGATACCATCGAAACGACAGCGGATAAGCTTGGGTTTAAAGATATCCATTTTGACATTGAACATCTGCTCCCTGCTGATCGTGAGGCGTATAACAAATTTCTGCGCAAAGCAGTAGCTCGCTTCCATCGGAAAGGCTATCTCGTATCCACCGCGCTCGCGCCCAAAACAAGTGCAACACAAGCTGGCGCTTGGTATGAAGCTCATGATTATAAAGCCCATGGCCAAATTGTCGATTTTGTCATCATCATGACCTATGAATGGGGCTACAGCGGCGGACCGCCTATGGCCGTTTCCCCTATTGGACCTGTTCGCAAAGTGTTGGAGTACGCACGCAGTGAAATGCCCTCATCCAAAATCATGATGGGTCAAAATTTGTACGGGTACGACTGGACGCTGCCCTTTGTCCAAGGAGGCGCCTACGCCAAAGCGATTTCGCCGCAGGCAGCTATTGACCTGGCCCGCAAATATAACGCACAAATTCTATATGACTACACCGCCCAAGCACCGCATTTCAACTATTGGGATGACGCGGGTAAAGAGCACACTGTCTGGTTCGAGGACGCTCGCTCAATTCAGGCTAAATTTCATTTAATCGAAGAGCTGGGACTACGTGGCATCAGCTATTGGAAGCTTGGACTCAAATTCCCGCAGAACTGGCTGCTGCTTGAAGACAATTTCAAAATTGTAAAACGCGGTTAAACCTTGAATCCCCGCAAGCGCGTGAAAACCGGGGTTTTCTTTTTTTCGACATATTCAGTAAACTTTCAGCAATTAAATCCATGATTTCCCTTCATTTTTCGCGAAGAAATGCCGATGAAAATAGATATCTATTTTCATCAAGCAGATTCTAGCAACAGCTTTAATGGAGGGAAATGAAGCATGAAATGGTTTTCTCAAAGTAAATGGTTGTCCCTAGTCGTCATTTTCATACTAGCAAGTCAGGCTATGTTCACCGGAAATGCTTTCGCCGCGAATGACATTTCAAAGTTGGTTCTGAACAAAAATGAGCTTAACTTGCAGGTTGGCGATACAGCTAATCTGACAGCAACGGCCGTTTACACAACTGGCTCCACAGAAAATGCAACGGTCAAAACCGATTGGAACTCCGGCACAACCGATGTAGCAACTGTCTACGCAGGTGTCGTGACAGCCAAAAAAGAAGGTAAAGCCGTCATTACGGCCACCTATCTTGGAGAGACTGTCATCGTTAACGTAACGGTTACCAAAAAGGTGAAATCGTTAACCACCGATAAGCAAGACCTCGATCTTCGTCTCAATGGAACGAGTCAAGTGCTGATAACAGCTTACTATGACGACGGTACTTCTGCAGATGTAACAAGTAAAGCAGATTACACAGTCGGATCCAGCTCTGTCGCTACGGTGACGAATGGTCTAGTTAAAGGACAGAACCCAGGAAGCACGACCATCACGGTATCACATATGAATCAATCGATCGTTCTGGATGTCGATGTCGAGGTTGTACGTCGTCTTGACGCAGAAAAATCGAATGTTTCCTTACTTCTAAAGGGGACTACCGTGCTTGAATTAACAGCGACATACCCGGATGGCACGAAAGATAACGTAGCAACTAAAGCGGTATGGACCTCAGACAAGCCAGAGGTTGCAGATGCCATTAAAGGGACAATTACCGGATACAGCGTAGGGAAAGCGACGTTAACTGCTACCTACGGTACCAAATCAACGACAATTACGGTTGATGTGGATAGCACGGTGAAACTTGAGTTAGATAAACAAAGTATTTTGCTAAAGAAAAATGGGACAGGCACCTTAAAGCTTAACGCTACCTATCCAACAAGCACTACACCTACAGATATTTCGGAGCGTGCAGAATGGACTTCTAGTGATGAGAGTATCGTTACTGTAACCAAAGGCAAGCTCATCGGTAACGCTATTGGCGAAGCAACGATCTCTGCGAAGTATGGGGATAAAACAGTCACAGCGAAAGTTGACGTTGAGGTTCCACGTCGATTGGTCGTGAGCAGCGAGCTCGTTACCATGAAAACAGATGAAACTCAGCAACTCGAGTTATTTGCAACGTATGCAGATGGCTCAACAGACAATCTCGTAAAAGATAGAGCCGTATGGAGCGTAGATAATGAAAATATCGCTACGGTAACGAATGGACTTATCACACCATATAAAGCTGGTGTTGTTAATGTCACTGCTACCTATGGCGGCAAAACGACGACAACCAGAGTCGAAGTTGACGTCCCTACCACCATCCTACTTGACAAGAAAATAGTGAATATGCAAGTCGGAGACTCTACTACGGTCACAATGACTGCGAATTTCAAAGGGCGCACGGATGATGAACTGAATGACAAAACCAAATGGACAACAAGCAACAAAGATATTGTTGAGGTTCGTGACGGTATCATTACGGGTATTGCTACGGGGGCTGCTACGGTGACTGCTGAATATGGTACGCGTAAAGCAACTGTACAAGTTTCGGTAGGCGAGTTGAAGACTCTTACGATCAGCCAAGAGAAATTGACCATGAAAAAGGGCGATACGGTAACCCTAACCGCCGAAGCGGTGTATACCGATGATACCAAGAAACCTGTAACTACGGATGTCATTTGGACAAGTAGTAATGTTAAAGCAGCTACTATTGACAATGGTGTCGTAAAAGCCATCGCGTCCGGCGAAACGACGATTACCGCTCAACTGGACAACAAAACAGTTACGATTCCAGTAAAAGTGGATATGGCTAGTGAGTTGAAAGCCAATGTCGCTAGCTTGATTTTTGATTTAAATGAAACGAGATTGATCAAAATTACAGCAACAGATGACGACGGTGAAGATGTTTTAGTTACGAACGATGTAGAATGGAAATCCAGCAATACAGGCATTGCTACCGTATCTAAGGGTCTTGTTACACCAGTTTCCCGCGGTAAAGCAACCATTACAGCAACTTATGGCGGTAAATCAATCTCTGTTCCCGTAGAAATCGGTGTGATTGATAGCTTAACAGCGAACAAATCCTTTTTTGTAACGAAAAGTGGTTCTGAAACGCAACTGAAATTAACAGCGACTTTGTCCGATGGTACAACGAAAGACGTCACGGATAGTGCAACTTGGAAAGTTTCTTCGTATAAACTAGGTACTGTTGAAAAAGGTCTTTTCACAGCGACAGCTTCAGGAAAAACAACCATCACTGGTTACTTTGGTGGTAAAACCGTATCCATTCCTGTCGAAATCGACACCTTGAAATATTTGAAAACCAATGTCGTTAAGCTTACGCTGAAGGAAGGCGAAACGGCCAAAGTAGAAGCTATAGCAACCTATACGGATGGATCTGAGGATGATGTCACCAAACCAGCATTATGGACAACATCCAACATCATGACCGCAGACGTTAAGGATGGCATTATCAAAGCAACCGGCAAAGGAACTGCCCGTATTACCATTTCTTATGGCAATATGAAAACTACGGTTCAAGTAACCGTCACGAAGTAAGTAAGCTGCCCCAGAACCGTTGTCTTCCTAGTTATTAGGAGGCAACGGTTCTTTTTCTATGTACGACGTCTGCCCCGGTATCGCTTCAATCTCCATGCATAACTTCTCATTCGCAGGGGAATATATGCTTACTTACACTGAATGACCCCTATCTACTAAGTACCTGGAGGCATGGAATAATGGTTCGCTCTTTCAAATTAGCTTCGATTTCTTTCCTTACTTTTTCGCTTCTGCTTGGTGCTCATCAATATCGGCTGCATGCCCATGATCACAATGCACAGATGTCACAGACAGACAATCTGCAGCATTTAAAGAGCGGCCCTGCCACGATGTATCAAACCAATCCCTTTGGTATGCCAGGGGCGGAAACAAGTTTACTCCCCTCTGCCAATTTGAACGGCTACGCTGCCGCTTATGGGATTACACCGCCAACGGCGTTAAATGTGACTACCCTGCAAGCTCAATCCGTCGCTGCTACGCCAAAAGATAAATCGAGACCTTGGTATAGCTACCTCGGTTTATTAGGCCTACTCGGGTTGCTTGGATTAGGATCTCGTTCCAGATCTTCGTATTCGGAATAATAGTGGTTTGTTTTGGGCCTTTTAAGAAGCCTAGTTCCTTTGGGACGGGCTTTTTGTCATGCCCTCCAAAGACATTTGTTTGTTAAATAGACTTTTGTTTTACTGTGCGTTAAAATGAGAAGAGAACGACAAAGGAGGGGAACTTTGCATGGATCGTGAACAGCAAATCTTAGCGCTTATCCGTCAAAATCCGTTCATTTCCCAGCATGAAATGGCAGGTATCATCGGCATCTCCCGATCCGCGGTCGCTGGTTATATTGCCTCATTGACCAAAAAGGGAACGATTCGCGGCAGAGCCTATGTCACCTCCGATGAACATATGATTGTCTGCATCGGCGGAGCCAATCTCGACAGTAAAGCCACTAGCAAACATGCGATCCGCCTAGCTTCATCTAATCCTGTCACGGTAACCGAATCTTGTGGCGGCGTAGCTCGCAACATCGCGGATGCTTTGGCAGGGTTAGCTTGTCAAACAGCACTCCTAACTGTGGTTGGCGACGATAAAGCAGGTCAATGGGTACTGGAGGAAACGAAGCGCCGAGGCGTCGACGTCAGCCAAGCCATCGTATTAAATGGCGAGAATACGGGATCATACACAGCACTTCTCGATACTTCGGGTGAGATGTTTCTCGCTTTTGCCAATATGGATATCTACGATAAATTTTCACCAGCGATGCTTCGGGATAAATGGTCTCATATTGCCGCTGCCAAGCTCGTGATTGCAGATACGAATCTACCTAGCGAAACCTTGGAGGAGCTGATCCGTCGATGTCAGGAGGAGAATATCCCCCTCTTCATTGATCCAGTTTCCTCGGAGAAATCGAAGAAGCTTCCGACTGATCTTACTGGTGTAACGGCGATTACCCCCAATTTAGAAGAGGCCATACAACTAACCCATACACCGCTATCCATGAATCAGGACGTCATTGATATGTTCTATGTAGAGCCAAACCACTCGAAAATTGCTGGGACCATTCGCGAGCGTGGTGTGAAGCATGTTTTCATTACGCTCGGAAGCCACGGGGTTTTCTATTCAGGTGAAGACGGCGAACATCTCTTCCCCCCCATTCCAACTCAGGTGGTCGAGGTTACTGGTGCGGGCGATGCTTTCTTGGCTGGCCTTGTCTATGGCGTTACCCAACAACATTCGTATCTGAAATCCTGTGAATTCGGTCTTGCTGCTGCGCATATTACGCTTCAAACTAGTCAATCCACGTCCAGCGAGCTGAACGAGGAACGCTTGCAACTTACGATAAACACTATGACTAAAGGAGATTAACCCATGTTATCTAACTCATATTTAACTTTTACCGATGAAGTCAAGGAAGCTCTCGCGAACAATAAACCCGTCGTAGCGTTGGAAACGACGATTATTTCTCACGGTATGCCTTACCCGCAAAACATTGAAATGGCGAAAAAAGTGGAACAAATTATCCGCGATAACGGCGCTGTTCCGGCAACAATCGGCATCATGGATGGCAAGATCAAGATTGGCTTAAACGAGCAGGAGCTTGAAGCTTTTGCAACGAATGGGCATGTGGAAAAAGTAAGCCGCCGCGACTTCCCCTACATCCTCTCCTCTGGCAAAATCGGCGCGACCACGGTGTCTGCGACGATGATCGGCGCTGCCCTCGCTGGCATCGAAGTGTTCGCTACCGGTGGTATTGGCGGTGTCCACCGCGAGGGAGAAAGCTCCATGGATATCTCCGCTGATTTGACGGAGCTCGCGGCGACCAACGTCGCTGTCGTCTGCGCCGGCGTGAAATCGATCCTCGACATTGGGCGTACGCTCGAGTACTTGGAAACCCACGGCGTGCCCGTGGTTGGTTACAAGACGAGCGAGTTCCCTTCCTTCTACGCCCGCGAGAGCGGCTACGGCGTAGACTTCCGCCTCGATGAGGCGGCTGACGTGGCCGCAATGCTCCGCACGAAGTGGGAGCTGGGTCTGAGCGGCGGCGCCGTCATCGCCAACCCGGTCCCAGCGGAGTCCGCTATGGACCATGTCGAGATCGAGGGCGTCATCCAGCAGGCGCTGAATGAGGCCAAAGAGCAGAACGTGACCGGAAAGAAGGTCACGCCTTTCTTGCTAGCGCGGATTAAGCAGCTAACGGAAGGGCGCAGCCTGGAGACGAACATCGCGCTCGTGTATCACAACGCGCAGACCGCCGCAAGGATTGCGGTTGCGCTGAAGAACTAATCGAAAAAGCTCGCTCCCATGAGGGGGCGAGCTTTTTTTGTAGGCATAGGATCGTTTCGGAACGCAGCTCCGCTATTCGATCGAAATTCGTCCTCTTCCGAGAGATAGTTACTCTGTTACCCATTGTGTTTTCAAGGCAAATGGAACACGCGCTGCCTTCGTTGGAATGACTTCCGGGTAACCGATGTAAATAAAGCCGACCATCTCTTCTTTACCGGAGAGACCGAAGTTCTCTTGCATTTTCGGATGGTACGTGGGATCGCCAGTCCGCCAAATGGAACCCAAACCTAGGGCATGTGCAGCTAGCATCATATTCTGTACAGCGCAGTGAACGGCCGCGTATTCCTCAATCACGGGTACGACGGGCTTCTCCGACGGGGAGACAGCTACAGCAATCACGAGCGGAGCTCGAAACGCTTTCTTCTCATTGCTACTGCGTAATTGCTCTTCTTCTTCCTCAGACAGTGCCGCATCTGCACCTGACTTTGCTTCCGCAATGGCGACTTCGGCATACCCCCGTCCCAAAAGCTTCCTGCCTTCACCCGACATTACCCAGAACCGCCAAGGTTCCGTATTCGCATGATTCGGTGCCCAAACTGCAGCTTCTAAGATCTCTTCAATCAACGCGTACTCGATCGGATCCTGCTTGAGTTTCCCAATACTGCGCCGCTGGCGAATCGCTTCTTTCACATCCATGCTTCCCACTCCCCTTCTGTTGAATTATTACAGCTGCTCGGTATTGCCGGCGTAATCGCGCCGATTGGGCGGTGCTGCCAGGGTAATAACGCCCTTTTCGGACGTTATTGCCTCACCTCGGCACACTCCGGGCGGCTTTAACGCCCTTTTTGGGCCTTATTCGGCCCAATCGCGCATCTTCGGCGGTGTGGTCAGTGCTTTAACGCCCTTTTCGGGCGTTATTGCCTCACCTCGGCGCACTCCGGGCGGCTTTAGCGCCCTTTTTGGGCCTTATCGGGCCCAATCGCGCATCTTCGGCGGTGTGGTCAGCGCTTTAACGCCCTTTTCGGGCGTTATTACCTCACCTCGGCACACTTCGGGCGGCTTTAGCGCCCTTTTTGTATCTGAGTCAATAGAGTGGACACAAAAAAAGCTAAGAAATCAGTTTCTGTTGTTTGTAAAACTGTGATTCAAACTTATCTGGAGACAAATAGCC
>NZ_LMSJ01000018.1:2500-142945 GCF_001428105.1 Paenibacillus sp. Soil766
AGCGAACTTTTTCCACTTCGAATTTTTGTGTAAACATTAAAATCATAAACCGCGTCTTGCTCCGCAGATGATTCAAGTACCACTCGATCTTTGTTAAGAATGCCTAGAATTTTCGCAGACTCTTTGATTTCACCTGCATGGACATGATTATCTAATACTTTCGTGTGAATTCCCACTTGATTTTGTCTATACCTCTTGTATGTTTCTATTAATTCCATGTATATGAACCTCCTAATGCACTGATAAATATGCTTGCAAAGTATTATAAAGGATGACCTGCTTTTGGGAAAGTGTTGTGTAGGTTTTCGTTGGCAGGTCCGATATGACCGTTTTGGGAGTCATTAACCATTAGCTCCTCTCACTCAACGACTGATTCAATTTCGCCTTCATATCCTCATAGCGATCCAAAAGCGGCATCAACTGCTTCCGCGTTAGCGTCAAAAGCGTGCACTCCGTCAAAGCCGTGATATTCGCATTACGAGGCGCATCCTTCAGCAATGCGATTTCACCGAAATGGTCTCCATCTTGTAGAACAGCTACCCTTATGTTCTCGCCTTGGGCATTCCTTTTCGCCACTTCCACTTTGCCACGTGCAATGATGTACAATTTATGCCCCGCTTCACCTTGTCGGAAAACATGTTGGCCGCTCATTATTTTTTCCGTCATCACCAAGTCCTTGATTTCGTGCAGCAGATCCTCATTCATATAAGCAAAGAATGGCATCTGTCTTAAACGATCGACTTCTATAACAACTTCACCCGTTTGGGATAGTTGGAAGCCTTGTTGCTTTTGCCATAGTCGGTGGTAGGCCCCTTGGCGCTCTAGCAATTCCTGATGCGTTCCGTATTCGATGACTTTCCCCTCTTGAATGAAATAGATCAGATCCGCATGTGAAACGGTCTTCAAGCGATGCGAAACAGCAACTACCGTACGACCTTGATTAGCACGAGAGATGGTCTCATTCAGTGCTATTTCTGACTCGGGATCTAAGGATGCCGCGACTTCGTCCATGAATGTGAGCTCATTCGAACGTAGTAAAGCTCGCGCGATTGAGATCCTATGTCGTTGGCTGACGGACAGATTGGCTCCATCATTTTCGATCCAGGTATCATAGCCATTCGACATTTGCATAATCGCCTCATGAACGCCGACCGCAAGCGTCGCTTCGAGAAGCTCTTTCTCGGTGGCATCGGAATGACCGATCAGTAGATTTTCGCGTATCGTCGTATTAAACAGATAAGGTTCTTGAAAAATAACGCCAGCTTGCGTTAGCAGCGAAGACAATTGAATTTTACGGAGATCAAGGTCATCCACTTGAATAGAGCCTTTTTGCGGATCATAGAAACGCATGAGCAGTTGGAGCAACGTGCTTTTGCCTGAACCACTTGGCCCCACCAAAGCTACATAACTACCCACTGGAATGGATAAGGTTAGATCATGAATAACAGGGTGCGCCTCTGTATAGCCGAAGGTAACGTTATCGAACTTAATTTCGTTGGTCAAAGAAGGATTCTGGGAAGCTTGCTCATCATCCTCCAGATCGGGCTGGATCTCGAGTACTTCATTAATGCGTCGTATTCCGACTTCACCCTCAATTAGATCAGGCACGACCTCCATGAATTGAATCACGGACACGCCAACCGTATCGAAAACCGAGTAAAAGGCAATTAAATCCCCGATGGTCATGGTTCCTTGGAACGTAAAATAGCCCCCTAAACCAAGAATAATCACGTTAATAACGGATAACACCATGATTGGAAGTCTCTCCAGATTGGAATTAATGAAGCTCCTCTTAACACCGAGTCTAAACCAGACTTGCAGTTGCTTCGTGAACCTATTTTTCATAGATTCTTGCAGTTGAAAGCCTCGAATGACCTTAAATGCCTTCATTTCCTCATCCATATTATTAGAAAATGACTCTACAATGCCAACGTACTCCTCGTTGTAGCGCTGCGCGCGTTTATTGAGAAGTTTTTGCGGGACGAACATGAAGACAATACCGACGAACGCAACAAGCGCCAATTTCCACTCTAGAACAAACAAAATGACCGTCCCCACCACCATACTGAGACTAGCCAGAATAAGCGTTGAAAAAGTCTGCATCATCGCATGCTCCACCGCTGGAATATCCATGGTGAACCGTGCAACAATATCCCCAATTCGATAGCGTGAGAAGAAATGAGCAGAAAGCTTCTGCGTCTGTTCGTAGAGATCTTTGCGCAGCCCGATGAGAATCGTCTCGTTTAATTTGGACATCGCGTAATCGCCGCCGACTCCAATCAATAAGTTCAAGACACCACCAATGAGAAGTGCTAAGAGAAGACCAAAGAAAATGGTCATATTCCGTGGTGTAATGGCATCGTCAATTAAATATTTAATACTTAATGACGTAAAGTACTCGAAACTGAGTTCAAATAAGAGTGCAATTATGAAAACGGTGAATATTTTTTTGCTATTTGCTAGATATCGTAGGACGGATCTGTATAAATAAAGCATCGCGGGTTTCAGCGCCTTTTCGTAGAGTCGGTCGTTAGAATGGGAGGAAATAGTTCATTTTACCTATAGTTTAGCATATCTGATTTGTGCACGGGAACGATTTAATTAACCTTATTAATAAAAAAAAGACCTCATCCATTGGAACTGGACGAAGCCTTTTTCTCTCCACTACTATGAAACAAACGAGTGGATTCGGATTACTAGGCGGTGGAAAAGCCACATTTGAAAGCTGAATACTGAATTGGTATTGAAGCATTTAAACTAACTACGACTAGAACAAAGGAGTTAGCGTCAATGAACTGCGGCAGAAAATCATTGGTGACATAAATGTGTGGTGTCTCACATTCATCCTTATCTGATGACATAACCATTACCTCCTACTACTCCTTTTATACTAAATGATAGTAGAGGGTTAGATGTGCTAGGCGGGAGATGGTTTTGGTATAAAAATAGGAGAGTCGCGGTGCGTCCCTCTTCCACTTCTTCTGCTTGTCTACAATTCCATGCCGCTGTATCCCATGGCACGATATCCCATTATTCTTTTCTTATACATACTCATGAGAATCGACACTTGGATATCGATATAATCATAAATCTGAACATCTTTTTTATTTGCATGGGAACGGTGTAATCTTCCAGCATATTGCTGCAAGGTTCCTTTCCATGAGATGGGGTGAACTAGAAATAAGGTATCTAACCTAGCATCATCAAAGCCTTCCCCAATCAATTTACCCGTAGCAATAAAAACTCGCTCTTCTGTGTCGGGAATACTTGCAATCCGCTGTCTTGTTTCCTCTCTCTGCTTTTTACCCATACCACCGCGTAATACAATGACGTTTTTTGCAAACTTCTCAAGTCTCTTTTCAAAATATTCAACATGTGCTGTTCTTTCTGCGAGAAGGATTGGTGATCTGCCTTGATTCAAGCATTTTAACAGATCGTTAAAAATCAGCTCATTTCTACTCTCATCATCTACCAAGAGCTGATAAATAGATTGAATAGATGGATTTACTGTAAGGGCAGGTAACTGAAAAGATGTATATCTTGGGATTACTTTATGTTCAAACCCCCTTGTTAGAACTTGTGATTTCGCATCAATTCGAGTCCGTATTGGACCGCACTGCATCAGCACAATTGGTTGCTGCCCGTCCTGTCTGGTAGGGGTAGCCGTAAGGCCAACGACATATTTAGCATTTGGCTTTTTTAACACCTGCTCAAAGCTAAAAGCCGAGATATGGTGGCACTCGTCTACAATGATTTGTCCATACTCTGTTAGATAATCTTTAATTTGACCCTTATAATTCAGGCTTTGAATGACCGCTATATCTATCTTGCCTGTTCGTTTCTCCTTACCGCCACCAATCAAACCAATATCTTTGATATTCACATTTAGAAAAGTGCTCATCCTTTCCTTCCACTGGTCCATTAATTCCCGACGATGCACAAGCACCAACGTGTTCACTTTTCTGGATGCGATAATAGAAGCTGCAACTACCGTTTTCCCAAAAGCTGTTGTGGCTGAAAGAATCCCCGTATCATGAGCTAAGATGGATCTCGCTGCAGTATCTTGAAGTACCGAGAGTTGCCCCTTAAATTGAACTTCTATATCTGCTCCACTATTCCTCTCATCGGATATTGCATACTCAACGTTATTCTTCTCCAGTAACTTGATTAATTCATGGAAGCAACCTCTCGGAAGAGCAAGATGTTTAGTGAAGTCCTCCGCACAGCCTATCACTCGTGGTTTTCCATACGTAGGCAATCGCATCGCTTGTGTTTTATAGAAATCAGGATTGGGAAAGGAGGCAAGTTGTTTAATCCTGTTAATTGCTCTACTTGATAATCCATGTTTTTCAACATAGACCATATTAGAAAGAATCAACTTTATCTTGGAAGGCAAATCTATTCCCATTTCTTCATCATCAAACTGTACTTGCTGCATATCCCACGGTCTATCCTCACTAATTTCCTCCCAGTTCCCTACATTTAAAACACTCGAGTTCCTCGTTAGTTCTTGTAGGATATTCTCAACCCGCGCTGAACTCAGTTTTCTTAATCCCGCTAAGAAACTCCATTGATCCTCATATGGTTTAAAATTGGTATCAACAAAAACACTATTCCCTTCTTTCCTAGGACTTCCTTGTAAAGGTAAAGCGATCAGATTTCCAAATCCCCCTCGCGGTAGCGTATCTTGATTAGGAAATAAACGATCGTAGGAGTCCAGTCCAAGCTCATGTCGATTCTCCATCGTTTTAGTAATTAGCGCACATCCTAACGACCTAGCAACACTAGCTTCAATTGGTTGTTCAAAAAATATCCATATATGCCCGCCGTTACCTGAACGTGAGCGCTCAAGTGCAGCAGGAACTTCACTGATTAGCTCAGGTGAAGACTTGTAGGGAGAATCGTCATTTGATAATTCTTCAAGCTTCTGCTTCAGTAATTGATTCTCATGAATCAAGCGATCAATCTCTTTCAGGGCATTCTCTAGTTGCTTGGCTAGATCACTCATAATTCCTCCGGAGGAAATAACTTTGTAAAGCTAGTTTAGCATAGGCATAAGTTAAAAAATAATAAAATAACCATCCAATCACGAGAGTTGTGATAGTGGATGGCTAATAAAGTGCTTGCTTCAGATCATATTCGACCCTTCATTTCTTCTTCCAATAAATATTTTCTCTCTTATGCTTAATTCCATCTATCCAAACAACCAAGTTATCTTCATCTACTTCAAACACAAGAATGACTTGATAAAGACCAAGCCTTGCCCAATAGCCTTTTAATTTACCAAACGATATTTGTTTTGCGGTAAGAGTTGGCATGAAGGAAAGTCTTTTATAGGACTCTAAATAGATTCGTTCCTTTACCTCTAATGGATATGCCAATATGCCCGCTAGCTCATTTAGCGCTGTTTGAGACCAGTATACATCTCACGGAGGTAATCGAGCCCTGCTTGCTGGTCATAAACTCGCCTATTATCACGATCTTCGCGGCTGTGTTGAACTTGTCGAATTAATTCTTCATCTCTAGAGAGTGCTTCGATATCCAAATACTGAGCTGCTTCACGTTCTCGTTTCATATTCAAGTAACCAATGAAGTCAAGCACCTCAATTGCATCTTGTTCAGGAATATGTTCAATTAATTACTGTTTCCATTATAACATAACAGCAAAGATATCTAATCACTCACTACGCTTACATTCAGAAAGCCACTAAATCGAAAAGGAGCTAGGTCATAAACCCAGCTCCTTTATACTCTCTATTGTTTCGCCGCCAGCTCTCCAATTCGCTCCCAATCCGATGCCGTATAGTTGCCCATAAACCATAAAGAAACAGCTTGCAGGTCATAGAATTTGGCGAGCCAAATCTTCTTGGCTATGCTCTGGGAATCTTCGTAGTACAAGACATGACTGCCCCGATCGTCTGCGAACGAAGCTTTCTTCAAGAAATACGGCATGTCCCATGTGGTATTCACACCAGGCATCGCCAACCTTTTCTCAACAGCAGCGGTGGCAGGTATAAGGGGAGGTCCGGTTACACCTGATTGAGTAATCCACTGATTAGCTTGTTTGGAAATACCAAGGACAAGCTTCTCCTTCGGTATGGATTGCAGTGCGGTTAGCACCGTATCGTTCACTAATGGCAGAGGCGCTGACGGTAATAGACTTTCATTATGTGTAAAGTCATAAGCCATAAGGATGACCGAATCCGCTAGTTCACCGATTTCTTTTAAATCATAACCCTTGTAATAATAAATCGGCGGAACAGCTACGGAAAACGTAAGTGAACCTAACTGACTTTTCAACTCCTGAAGAAATTGGGTATAGCCTGCTGCACTTCCCGCTTCCTTCAATCCTTCAAAATCAATACTTACCCCAGTAAACGAGTAGGCTGGATCTTTCAAAGTACTGAGCAATGATGCAATAAAGGTCTTTTTAGCTGATTCATCTTGAAGGAAGTCTTTTAAATTAGCGCCATCATAGAAAACCATCAGTTCCTTCGTGATTTGGGCAGCATCCGCAGTAGCAATGACCTCTTCATAACCATCTGGCACGCGATTAACCGTTGAGCTGATGTTCAATGAAGCTGTTCCAGCGGCGCTGTATGACAAGTTAGACCAACCAAAAATGACATGGGAAAGCTTATTCATTTGCTTAATCGCAGGATAGGAAGTGAGGGCATAATACCCTGTGAAATCGATCTTCTGCTCAGCAATTCGCTTATCAATCAAACGATAGATAACGGCTGCTGCCTGCTTACGGATCAAAGACTCTTTCGGGTTGAATCCTGTCTGATCTCCCTCCATAATACCGCGATGCGCTGCGTAATACACATAAGGTTTCATTGCCTCACTCAAAGTTGAATTATCCGCAAAACGTCTAACTACTTGCTCTTTCTTCCAATCCGTGGTCAGCCATTGTTGACGAGCCGTTTCACTTTCAGACTCCAGCAACGATTTCCCTACGAGCATAGCAACTTCTTCTCTCGTGATTGGCTGCGCTGGATGAAGTAAGCCCTCCTGATCTAGTAAGCTATCTAGCCATTTACGTTCGTAGACAGCAGCAATATAAGGTGCCGACCAACGGTCCTTCGTTACATCAGCGGGGATACCCCCAAGAGCGGCTTTACTCTCTATTTTACCTGCCATAACGAGCAACTTAATGAAAGCCTCTCTAGACAAGTCATCATTGGGACGATAAGTTTGGTCCTCGTAGCCATTAATTATACCTAATGCGGATAGTGTGTAAATCGGATCTTTGGCGTAGTCTTGTTCCTCATCCTTGAAGGGCTGGAGTTGTACATCGTAGGCTAAAGCAGTATTTGCAAACAATAGAACAAACAGCGTGCCGAATAAAATTGTCTTTTTCAACATAAATCTCGTCTTCCCTCTCCCTCTATATCTGCGATTGCTAGATTTAGTTTCATAGCAACATAGTAATAGACGCATTGGGCTGGTGATTAGTTACGTTAAAATGAAAAAACGTCCCATCACATGGTGTGATTGTGGACGGTTCGCGTATATTCCTTAGAACTCAATCTTCATCTTCATCTTCATCAAATCCGCCGACATGCCTGTAATAGACATCTGCCAGTCCATCCTGAAATCCCCAGCCTACATTCCCAGCTCTTTCAATAATAAGCATTAATTTCTCACGGAACAAATGGTATCGCCCACCGCTATCATCTTCAGCGATTTTTTGAACAGCCGATTGATACATAGACACCATACTATTATAAAAAGACTCGTACATATCCCCGTAGTCATTGGTCATCTGTACACCTAACTCGACATAGTAAATCATTAACTCGATCGTTCTAACTTGATTATTGCTGAGCTTACTGAATTCAGAAATTGCCTTCCTAGCATCTGCAAATTTCAGTTTGGGCTCACCACGGTCAGGATAAAATTGAATTAAGATCTTCTTTTCCGCTGCTTCAAACAGTTGATTTTCTGTATGTTCAGGATCTAGCATCATGTGAATATATTTTTTGACATCCTCACTAGATTTATAGCAATCTACAATAATAGATACTAGCTCTTCAGCTTTGTACGTTTTGAGTTGTTTCTTAAGCTCTGGTAGTGAAATCTTGGACATGTTGATCTCTTTCCTTTCTTCTAAAGATCTTTGTCCACTATTATATCAAAAAGTGATTTCAAATGAGCTACTTTTTCTCCGCTAACGTGTTGCTTTCCTGAAAGTAAAGGACATGATTGAATAACAGCGAAAGTAATTTCCGCATCGATCTGATGCCAGCTTTGTTCATTATATTAGCAAGATGAATCTTGACCGTTTTTTCGCTGATTCTGCAACGTTCGGCAATTTCGTGATTGGAAAAACCATAAATAGCGACCATCAGGAAAATTTCCGACTCTCGCTTCGTAATTTGATACCTATTCGAAAATACATCCATGGAACTACCGGTTTCCTGAATTAGAAACTCATTCATTCGCTCGTAATCAGTGCTACATAATACATGCATATCCTCATTTTTCCTCTGATGCAAGTCTTCTTTCAAGTCGTACTCCCTCCTACTCAGGGTTACGTTCCAACAATGATTTCAACGGCAAATACAAACTCAAGATTAGAAGAATGCCACCTAGTAAGTTCCATAAAATCATCAACATTTGGACATGCCTCCCTTAAAATTCCATCATTCCTTTATCTACATTATAGATGCTACTAAAGACCTATCCAAGATGAAGAAGTTCACTAGATGTGCAACTTTTTCGACGCCTTATGCGTTCTATGTATGACTTAAGTCATGTTTATGCTAAAATGAATGGTAAATAAAGCCATGTATTTGAGGGTAAAGATATGGATGTACATTTAAATAAAAATATGACGCTCACTTTGAATATCATCGTGATGGGCGCAACACTCTCACTTTTGTTTCATACGAGTAAATTTTCGGTTGGACTACTGCTGCTAGCATGCACGTATGTTGCTGCTGTCCTTATGAGGGATTACATCCTAAAGATTGCTCTGCATAGTAAGAGAGGTTTCCAGTTTTTATACGCTCAACTAGCCTTGGCGCTTGTGATCTGTGTTTGGTCGGAAAGTTATTTCTCACAAATTTACCTCTTAATTCTCATTGGCGAATTTACCTTTCATCACGGTAGAAAGCATGCGATTATCTTTACAATCATCACTTATGTTTGTGTTTTACTAGGCGTCATGATCTATCGTCAGTTTCCCCCCTTTGAGGACATCTATTTGATTATTCCTAGAGTGATTGATTTCTTTGCTATCTACGGAATGAGCCTGCTTGCTAGAATCGCGTTTCAACAAAAGAATCAGTTGGCTATCGACAATGAACATCTGCGAATTGCCTCTATTGCGCTAGAGCAGAAGGCCAAATTACAAGAACGGACGCGAATTTCCCGCGACATTCATGACTCCGTTGGACATACGCTGACATCTGCGTTAACCGGGTTGCAGACGGCAGAGCATGCTTTGGAGAAAGGCCAGTATCCCATTGCCAAAGAGATGATTGAACGTACGAAAGAAAGTATTCTCAGAGGGCTAAATGATGTACGAAGTTCAGTCCATGTGTTGCGAGAAAGCTCTCCCGATCACTGCTTCATACCTGATCTTATTAGGCTGATCGATGATACCAAAAAGCAAACTAACGTGGAAATCGCCTATACGATCGACACCATGACGCTTGATCTGACACCTATGATTGAGATCACGATTTACCGTGCACTACAAGAAGGTTTGACTAATGGCATTCGCCATGGCCTAAGTACCTATTTCCACTTCTCACTAACCTATCACGAGGAAGTTCTTCGTTTCGTTTTATCCAATAATGGTCATTCACCGATCCACATTATTTATGGCTACGGACTAAATGCGATGAAAGAACGAGTGGAAGATGTTGGGGGAACGTTGTCCATACGTAACAAAGGTGCATCTGGCGGAGTAACGCTAGATATAGTCATACCCTTCAGTCGAAAATGATCGGAAGGAGTGATCGAATTGTCTCAAACAACCATCCTTGTCGCAGACGACCAGCCCCTTATCCGCGATGGATTAGCAGCTATTCTAGGTATGGAAGAAGGATATAAAGTCGTAGCTACAACGGGGGATGGCATTGCCACAATTGAACAAGTACAGTTGCATCGTCCTCAGCTCGTTATGATGGATATCCATATGCCCAAGCTTGATGGCTTAGAGGCTACCAAACAAATCAAAGCCCAATTTCCGGAGATTAAGGTACTCATTTTAACCTCATTTGAGGATGAAGCCTACATATGGGAAGCGATACGTCACGGTGCCAGCGGTTATTTAGTGAAAGGCGTCGAGACGAAAAAAATACTCTCAACCATTCAGGTGTGCTTAGATGGTGGCATTACCTACCCGCTAAGTATTCAACCGCGCCTTGTCCAAGCACTTCGTTCCTCAGAGGAACACGAAGAAAAGGCATTGGAGGAAAACCTGCAACCGATTGAAACGCAACAACAAGATAACAAGCTGTCTGGCTTATCTGTGCAGGAACGGAACATTCTGAGGAATTTGAAACAAGGGAAGTCGAATCAAGCCATCGCTTCTGACATGTTTCTAACCACGGGGACTGTGAAGAATTATTTGAGTGCTATTTATAAGAAGCTGAATGTCTCTGGACGGTCGGAAACGATTGCTTATTTGCACGAGAATGATCGGTAGGGATCGTGGATCTATACGGGGTACGGAATATTGTCTCACCATACAAATGGAGGAGCCCACAACATCGTTGTGAGCTCCTCTATTTGCATATTAAAATATGGTAATCCATCTCTCGAGCTCATTCGTGCATGCCCAGATGTGTGAATAACGCGACCGCAAATTCCTCATATCTTGTTCATCATCGATTGTCCAAGCAATCAATTGTAGGCCCGCTTCATCGCAGCGATGAACAAATTCATCCGTTAAATAAATATGTTTCACAGACACATACTTCGCATTAATTTCCTTCGCAAATGGGAATACCGCCGGTGTTGCGCCGTAAAGGACGAGTCCTACTTGAATATCCCTAGACAGTTCCCTTGTTCGAGCGATGGCGTAATGGTCGAAGGAAGTTACGAACACTTGCTCCTGAACCCCTGCAACTCGAATCGTCTCCAGCACTTGTTCCTCTAAACCTGGATACAACAACCCGCTCTGTTTCAGTTCGATATCGACGTGAGCTTTTCCCTTCGCTAGCATTAGAACTTCCTCCAGCGTTGGAATCTGCTGACCTCCGCCAGCATCCAATGTCCGAATTTGCTCAAAGGTGAAGTCTGCCACACGGCCGGTACCATTCGTTGTTCGATTCACGGTTGTATCGTGAATGACAACAGGCACTCCGTCTTTCGTGAGTTGCACGTCCAACTCCAAATGACTATAGGACAAATCTAAAGCTGCCTGAAATGATAATATCGTGTTTTCCGGGTATTTTTTTGGGTAACCCCTGTGAGCTAAGCCAGTGATCATGTCGCGTTGTCCACCTCCGGTTATCGTATATACCTTGTAATCATAACGCAAATGTAGACAACCGACCACTATGGCTTAGTCATTCCAGGGCAGCATATAAATTCGCTCTAAAGCATAGGTCGTGGAAGTTTTGTATTTGGTTGCACCTGATTCAAATAAGATGTACATGATACCTTTCCATTTGAATATGCCTTCAGCCATCGGTGCAATTTCCATTTTCTCTATCTTGTTCTTATTGTCTAAAAACCACACAGGCACTTCAGATTGTCCGAGCTTTACCGCCGTATGCGGCTTATCCAACAAACTGTTCTTATATCGCGTTAAGTCACTAGTACTGTTTCTTCCGTACGACTGACTGAGCCATATGCTGCCCTTGTCGAGATACATCCCTTGCACACTGTCTGGCAGCGAAAGAATCATATCGGGTACAACCGGCCCCGACGCTTGCAATTTGGAAGCACTCGGCAAGTCTGTCGAAGGGTCAAGCTTATAGCCGACAGCCCAAGCTTTATGCTCCTTTTCTTCCCGGTTCGTCATATAATGTGAAACGTCCGTCGGATAGCTGGCGCCTTGTGCAAATTCACCAACCCATAATATACCGTCAGCAAAAGCATTAAATGAGGCGCGCGTATCGGTTTGAACGTTCCCTTTAAAGACGATTTTACCAGCCTTATCCGCTTTCAAGAGATCTTCCTTGGGGAAATAGTAGGCGTTACTCTCTGAAGATATCCAGATGTATTTGTTGCTAACGGTAACACCGCCTGCATGACCTGTATAAGGTGTAGTCTCGTTCTTATAAATCTCAAGAGCTTTGACCATCTCTCCGCTCTTCTCATCAACAACCGAGATAATGCTAGGCTTACCGTCCTCACGGTAATGAGTAACCAATATCCAATTCTTCTCTTCCAAATACGCCATACCTTGCGGGATTGCATTCTGCTTCAATGCTGGAATAACAGGTCCTTGCTTGCTCTTTTCAAGGAATGTTTTGATTTCAGGCATATCGACACGAATCTTGATGCCCGCTTCTTCTTGGGTTATTCCCGTCATTGTGTTCACCTGCTTAGGAGTAGCAATTGCCTCGATCGGTGTCGCTGATGGAATCTCTTTAGCATTTAAAGTCGCTGTCGGCTTCTGACAGCCCACCGTTGTTACAGCGATCAACCCTAACACAACCATCATATAAGAGAAGTGGAACCTACTCATCCTTGCCCCCCTATAGGCTGTCTCCACGCTGTCAAAATCTTGCGCAATTTACCAGGGAAATCGGTAATTATACCTGAGGCGCCTCTTTCGATGGCTTGTTTCATCTTCTTTTCGTCGTTAATCGTCCAAGGATACACCTGAATTCCTTTACTTAAGGCATCGCGTATATCCTCTTGGTTAATCCTTTTAAAACTAGGATGCAGGGAATACACGGGCACCCCAAGTCCTGTCGCCAAACTGGTGTGGTTTCCTGGATTGATTTCATACAAGAGCCCGATTTTCGCTTCAGGCAGCAAAAGCTTTAGGAAGAGAAGGCTTTTGTGATCGAAGGAAGAGACGACCACATTATTCACGCGATCTTTCCTTTTCATGAGCTCGGCCAGTGCTGGCTCGAGCTTACGGTCGTAAGAATCTTTGATCTCTACATTAATCATCACTTGTGGCGGAACAAGGTCGAACACTTCCTCTAATGTAGGAATCCGTTCACCTTCGTATTGTGAGTTAAACCAGCGACCGGCATCGGCCTGCTTCAACTCAGAGAGCGTCATCTCGTGCACAACACCCTTCATATCTGTTGTTCGATCTACAGTGAAATCATGAATGACGATAATTTCACCGTCTTTGGATAAATGAATGTCCAGTTCGATGGCGTCGCAGCCCTGTTCAATTCCGAGGCGGAAAGCGCCGAGCGTGTTCTCCGGGGCTTCCCCCTTAGCTCCACGATGAGCGATTACTAATACTGATGGTTGCGTCATATTCATACATTCCTCCTAGGCGTTAAGCAAGTCATTAGTTCTGGAATCCGCTCGATGGCAGCCTCGAAGCGCTCCGCCATGAGCTTATATCCCATTGCATCTGGATGAAGCAAATCGGGCAAATGGTCGGAATCAGCCTCCCCGATCACGTCCAATCCGTCAAGATAATACAGCTGATTATCGCCTGCTTGCCTAAGCAGCTCAACGGCATCCCGGATCTGCTCCCTGAACAGAGGAAGCGTCATATCTACCCGATTCGGAACAACCTCACGATCTCTACTATAAATAGGTGATTGTAAGAGGATCGGAGTGTTCTCGTGTCGATCACGAATTGTCTTAACAAATCCAACAACAGCAGCTAGAAACGTACGAGTACTGTAACTCGAGCCGCCCATGATGTTAATACCCAGGCACAAGGATATGAAGTCAGCCTTCATATCCCGGATCATACGAGCAACCATCGTCTCCATATGGCAATTGGCTGAATACCCTATACAAGTCAAGTTCCAATCCATCTGCCTAGCCACGATGGCTGACCAAGTCTGAGACGGACTCTCCGCAGCTTCTGCCTGTGTGATCGAACTGCCGTAGGCAATCCAGCGGAGTCTCTCATCCGGAAACTTCCGATATTCTGCATCATTATCGATGAAGAGCCCCGTCAAACAAACTGGCCTTGTAGGCGGTAAGTAAATCTCAATACGTTTCATTCCTTCTGGAAGAGCGGTGAAGTAAATTCGGTTCTCCTCTGCCGATGCTTTGCCGGTTGCAAGTAGACCGCCGTCAACTACGCAATCCATCACCATTTCCCTACCAGAGGAGAACTCAACGGCTATCTCCGTCGTATTGCTGATCATAACAACCCGAACACCTGCTGTTGCTTCCGATTTACCATTGATAGCGTTTGGGACAAACAAGGCACGGTCCTGATAGGGAATACGCCACGGCTTGATTCCTTCTGGCAAACGCTCAATTGATACGGCACCTTGTATATCCCATTCACTCATATCTATTGGTTGCATAGGTCACCTCCGATTTACTTAAAGGTGGAATTGGCCATTGCAGCCACAATGTATTTCTGTGCAAAAATAAACAATACGACGATCGGCAAGATAATCAGCACACTCGCCGACATGATGATATGCATATTTAATGCTTCATCCCCAGCAATCGAATCCCGCATCATGGAAATACCTACAGTCAACACGCGCATCTTGTTCGAATTCGTCATAATGAGCGGCCAGAAATAAGAATTCCAGCTGCTAATAAAGCTGATAACGGCTAAAGTAGATACCGTTGGCATGGCCATCGGCGTTAATATTTTGTACAACACCTGAACTCGATTCGCACCATCCACCCTCGCTGCCTCGATCACATCATTATTAATCGAGCGAAACATTTGACGGAGGAGGAAAATGCCATAAGCAGATGCAGCATGCGGAATGATAAGCGCGTAATACGTATTAATCCAGTTCAACTTCGACATCAGTACATACACCGGTACGAATACAACCTGTTCCGGTACGATAAGCGCCGCGAGTACGAGTGCGAACAACTTGTCTCTACCTGGGAATGTCCCCTTCGCAAAAGCGTAGGCTGCCATAAGACCAATATTAATCTGTAGAAAAACAATCCCCACAGTCTGAATAACCGTATTCAGCGTAAACCGATAAAATGGAATGGCTTTAAACGCCGTGGCAAAGTTCTCCCACATCACCTTTTCCGGCCAAAATGTCGGAGATGACACCCGGAGCTCGGCCGGTGTTTTTAAAGCGGTAATCAGCATCCAATAGATCGGGAAAAACATCAACAGCGTAATGATAACGGCAATACCGATACGGGTAGTATGGAGCAACGGTTTTGTCATGTTCTTGTACCTACCCTTCGTAATGAACTTTCTTCTTAGACACATACATTTGAACCATGGTTAACAAGATAATAATAAAGAAGAAGATAACCACTAAGGCTGATGCGCGGCCTGTTTTGAAATCCGTAAATGCCATTTCATAGATCCAGTACACCATCGCTTTGGTCGATTCTAACGGTCCACCGTTCGTGATAACGTCAACAGACTGGAACACTTGCATCGAAGAGATGAAATGGGTAATGACAAGGAATAACGTTGTCGGTGAAAGAAGCGGTACCGTGATTTTCCAGAATTGCGTCCACTTCGATGCCCCATCGATACCTGAAGCTTCGTAGTATTCAACTGGAATGCTTCTTAACCCGGAAATGAAAATAATCATCGTAAAGCCGACGCCTTTCCATACCCCAACGGCAACCAGCACCCACAGCGCTGTTTTCGTATTCGTAAGCCATTGAATAGGCTCGAGTCCTATCCATTGCATAATGTTATTCATCAGACCGTAATGACCGTTGAAAATCCACAAGAAGATCATAGAGACAATAACCATAGATACATAGTGCGGCATGAAAATAATGGCACGCATGAAATTGAATGTGCGCGAGGAGTAATTAAATAACAAGGCAAGCAGCAAGCCAATTCCAAGTGTTAAGAAAACATCCGCTACCGTATAGGTGAATGTAACCTGAAGTACCTTATAGAAGGTCTTACTGGTTAACAAATATTCATAGTTATCGAATCCGATAAACTTCTTCGTCGGCTTCGTCATATTCCAGTTCGTAAAACTTATATACAACGAGTTAACCAGCGGATAATAAATGAATACCATCAAGATGACTAATGCAGGTATGGCAAACGAGAAATCTTTCAAGTATTCTATCCAACGGGAACGAGAACGTGTTCTCACGATACCGCCAACTTCTGGATGAATCTGGCCCGGCTTGTTGTCCGTATTCATGGCGTATCCCCTTTCAACTTACTTAAATGAACTGTCGTGTAGAAAACCTCAGCTTCCTACACGACATTACAGCTAATTCTTATAGATTAACTTTCGCTTAAAATGGCATTGATTTCTTTCACAGCTTCTTTCATCGTCGGTTCTGGATCTGCATTCTCCAAAATCATCTTACCTACGACTTCCATATACTTCTTGCTGAACTCCGGATAAGCTGGGTGCTGCGGACGTCCTACAACGTTGTCGAAATTATCAAATACAGCTTTGTATTGTGGCAGCTTAGCAAAATATTGCTTACCTTCATCGGTATTCAGTACCGATTTATGCGTTGGCAGGTAACCAGTTCCTTCAGCCCACTTGATGTTGTGCTCCGCATCTGTCATGAACTTGATAAACTTCCAACCAGCTTCCTTCTGTTTAGCTTGCGCACCTTCCATCATGACAATTCCTGCTCCACCAATATGTGATTTGCGTTCTTTATCACCAGGAATGAAGGATACACCAACTTCAAACTTCGCATTCTGCAAGTACGTTTTCAATACAGCTGATGTATGCTGTACCATGGCCACCTTCTCATCCAAGAACATCTGTCTCATCGTATCCGATGCACCTTTACCGTAACCCATGTGAATGGAGCCTTCTTTCAACCATTTGTTGAAGTTCTGGATCCATCTCATGCTGTCAGGCTGATCCAGCAACGTTTTGGTACGCTCAGGGTTAAGAATGGAGCCTCCTCCATTTGAAATCCACGGGTCCATGTACCACGTATCCCAGCCTGGAACAGAGAACGCGAAACGAGAAGTTTTCCCGTTTTCCTTAACGACGACTTTCTTATTAAACTCTTCAATTTCAGTCCACTTTTGTGGAGGTTGCACGCCTAGCTTATCCAGCATAGTTTTGTTGTAAATCATGACGCTCGTGCTGACGATCAGCGGGAAGCCGAATTGTTTCTTATCATATGAATACGCTTGCAGCATCCCTTGTGAGAAGTCGTTCATGTCTACCTTATCCCGTTTGATGTATCCGGATAAATCTGCGAATGCACCGCTGTCTGCAAAGCTCGGAAGCGCCGATACTTCGACGTTAGTCACAGCAGGTACATCTTTCGCTGCAATAGCCGCCTGAAGTTTCTTTTGCAAATCAGCATAACCCCCTTGGAATACAGCTTCTACCGTAATGTAAGGGTATTTCTTCTGGAACGCGGCGATCATATCATTCACGGCACCCATTTGAACTTCTGCGTGGGAGTGCCAATACTGGATTGTAACAGGTGTGGTATCTTCCACAGCTGGTGGAACCTCTACTTCTTTGGTTGTCTCCGTACCGCTGCTGCCGCAGGCCGTCAATGTTGTTAGTAACAAAGAAGATGTTGCTAGTGTAGCTAACCATTTTTTACTTTTCATATACAAATCCCCTCTCTGGATTAAAGCAAATTTTCATTGATTGCTGCCGTTCGTCTACGAAAAAAGCATAAAAAGGAGAGCATTAAGTCAGGCAAGAAACAGAAGGGCCGCACACTCATGCACGGTCCGTTCGTCTCTTGGGCTGTCTCAATGATCTCCGCACCCAATCGTTTTGAACGAGAATAAAGCGTTTTCTTTAGTGAGAGTATGGCATATATCTAGGGTTAATGTCAACAAATTTATTATCACCTAGAAGCAACTTGTGTATTCTTAACCGGTTTTACAAAGCGTAGGTTTGATTCACACGGGACGCACCGCCGCTCAGTTGTACCCCCTTGGATTCCAATGAAATAATATGGCTGGATTTCAAAATACGATCAATCGCTTGCAACAGCGCCTCCGAATAGCCGCTTTTCAAATGAAAACGAAGCTCCATCACCCCTTCCGATACGCCTGATATCTCCATTTGGCCTTCAGGCTTCATCTGCACATTAACGACCTGGATGCCTTGCTCGCCAAATTGAGATGCAATCGTACCCAAAACCCCTGGTTTATCGACGATCTTAATAACCACCTCTTGCGTCCGCCGGTTCCGCATCATTAACTTTTCCCATTTATTCAGAACAAATAGGCTAAGTAAAACCATAATAGTCGCCAGCACAGCGCAGTAATAGAAACCTGCTCCTACGCATAGACCAATGGCTGCAACGACCCAAACCGAAGCCGCCGTTGTAAGCCCGGATACCGTAGAACCCGTTCTCATAATCGTACCTGCGCCTAGGAAGCCGATCCCGCTAATGACCTGCGCAGCCAGACGGGCAGGATCCATCCGCACGTTCGCTTCAGTAACGAACTCGGAGAAGCCGTAGATGGATAACAGCATGATCGCTGTCGAGCCGATGCAAACCAAAATATGCGTCCGTAAGCCAGCCGCGTGGTTGCTCCACTCCCGCTCCAACCCAACGAGTCCACCTAAGCATACAGCCATCAAAATGCGAATCGTCAAATCCAAATGAGTAATATGCCACACGCTAGCGGCCATACTCTTCACCTCCTTTCAAGGTGCTTAAATCGCATGATCATTCGCAGGAAACTCGTAAATCGATTGGAATAACGACTCGACCATAGCGATTTGCTTCTGCTTCAGATCCGCATTGTAGGATAGGGAGCTGCTTAACATTTGGAGGACGATATCGGCATACTTCTCCGCCTTCTCCAATTGAAAGTACGACCAGCCTGTATGAAGACGCAGAAAATCGGCTGCTGCGACTGTCATTTCTGCCTCCATCGCATAAAGTAACTGGGCATGGATGAACTGCAGCTCTTGATTAGGGGTTACTTGCTTCGCGATAGGGAGATATTCCAATATCTGCAACGCATTCGTGCCATAGGTATCGATCCACTCCTGCATCGTTGATCTGTCTACGCCCTGCGTCTTACCAATGCGAAGCATCTCCTGCTTCCAGTCTTGGAAGTTGGCACCGCGGTTCTCACCGCCGCTAATCGTGATAGCGTCTGTACTGCAGGCGGGGAATTTCCTGCCATCCCCACGTTCCAAATGCTGCGCGACTAGGTCGGTGACCTTTTCCGCCATTTTACGGAATCCGGTTAATTTACCTCCAGCAATCGTGATCAAACCACTGTCCGAAACGAAAATCTCATCTTTTCTGGACAATTCGGAAGGTCCTTTGCCTTCTTCATAAATAAGTGGTCGTAGACCGGCCCAATGTGAACGAATGTCGTCAATTGTAAGTTTGACAGTCGGGAACATCGCATTCACAGCCCGAATGATATAGTCACGATCCTCTTTCGTCGCTCGCGGGTTATCTATTGACTTCTCGAATGCCGTGTCCGTCGTTCCGATATACGTCGACTTCCCCCTAGGAATAACGAACACCATCCGACCATCCGGCGTATCGAAATAAGCTGCTTGTTTGACGGGAAGCTTCACGTAATCTACAACAAGATGGACGCCTTTGGTCAGAAACAATCGTTTCCCCTTCAAAGAATTATCGATTTGACGCATCTTATCTACCCATGGCCCTGCTGCATTCACAATGTGCTTCGAATAGATTTGAAATGGTTGCCCGTTAATGCGATCAGTAACCTCGACCCCAACCGCCTTGCCATCACGATAAATAAAATCAGTGGCCTCGGAATAGTTTACAATTTGAGCACCACGTGCATAAGCCGTTTTCATAATATCAATCGTTAAGCGCGCATCGTCAGTCCGGTATTCGAAATAAAGCCCGCCACCTTTGAGCCCATCTTGTTTTAGCAAAGGCTCTTGACGGACAGTCTGACTGCGCCCTAGCATTTTTCTACGTTCTTTGCGCGCTACACCTGCGAGCCAATCATAAATGTACAGTCCGATCGAAGAGGCGAGGTAACCATACGTGCCCCCCTTATACACGGGAAGAAGCATAGGGGCCGGAATAACGAGATGCGGAGCATTTTTATACAAAATTGCCCGTTCTTTGCCAACCTCCTGCACGAGCTTCACGTCGCCTTGCTTCAAATAACGAAGCCCGCCGTGGATCAACTTCGTTGAACGGCTGCTAGTTCCGGAACCGAAGTCGTTCTTCTCAATAAGGCCGATTCGCATACCTCGAGTGACCGCATCCAGAGCGATCCCCCCTCCGGTAATCCCACCTCCGATGACTAGTACGTCCAATTCCTGCTGTGCCATGCTTCTTAGAATCTCGATACGGCTCTGTGCCGAAAACGTCGGTCTCATCGTCCTTCTCCCCCGAATATAAAAAACCCTCCATAGAAAAGAATGCGAACGTAAAGTCTCGCACCTTTTCCAAAGAGGGTTCTCCTAGTCTCTCCTGCTTGGAATTAGTATTCTATGTTACTCCCATAATGCTGATGAACCTGCAGATACGGCAAGTGCACCGGCTTCTAATGCGTCTTCAATCTCCTTAAGATTACCAACCAAACCACCAGCAATAATAGGAAGTGTCGTCATATCTGTCATTTCGCGAATAATGCGAGGCATAATGCCTGGCATCACTTCAATCGCATCAGGACCGCTCTGCTCCGCTGCCTTAATTCCTCTGAGGACCGCGCTTCGATCAATCAGAAAAATACGCTGAATGGCCATGAGCCCCGCTTCCTTCGCACTGCGAATCAAGTGGCTCTTCGTCGAAATAACACCTGTCGGCTTGATGACCTGTGCGGCATAGGCAACACCGCTCTTGTCCGAGGCGATGCCTTCAATAAAATCCATGTGAATAAACACATGCTTGCCTGCTTCTTTGAGCCGATCTACCATTTCCTTCAATGTAAAGATGGATCCGAAAAGCAAAAACACAATGTTCGCCGGACTCTGAATGGCCAGCTCGATATCTTCTACCTTCTGTACAGCTGCGATGGTTTGATGTTCAACTAGATCAACAATCGGATACACACTTGATTCCACCCTTCGTCGATGTTAGAACATTATACCACGATTATCATAAATGAATGACTTCTTTGATACTTGAAATAATATGCAGAGGACGATTCGGCGAACTATCCGCCATTTCCTTCGTCGCAACACCCGTCAGCACCAGAACGGATTTCATGCCAGCGTCATTGGCCATTTTGATATCAGTCTCCAGCCGATCTCCGATCATAAAGCACTCTTCGAACGGTAAACCCAAATGGGCTGCTGCTGCCTCGGCAGCAATTAAAGACGGTTTGCCAACGACCAAATCAATCGCCTTGCCCGTCGCCACTTCCAACGCTGCAATAAACGTACCCGTGTCCGGAATCTGACCTCCATCTAGTGGGCAGGTCGCATCTGGATTAGATGCAATAATAATCGAACCTCTGATCGCTGCCTGATACACGCTATTCAGTTTGTCATAGGTGAATTGGCGATCCCACGAAAGCACCACATAGTGGGCTTGCTCGCTATCCTGTGTAAGCGGGATACCGTTTTCCTCTAGTTCCTCTACAATCGGTTCCTCGCCAATAACGAAAACTAACTCACCTGGCTGGAGACGTTGATTCAAGTATTGAGCAACGATTTGCGATGAATTCAACACATCTTCGATCGTTACGGGAATGCCCATTTTAGATAACTTTTCCACATAAGATTGACGGGTTGCAATTGGTTTATTCGACAAAAATACGACTTTGTCTCCTCGTGAACGCAATGCTTGTATCGCATCAGCCGCCCCTTCAATTGCTCGATCCCCAAGGTATACTGTACCATCCAAATCAAACACGTAGCCTTTTGCCATATTGGTCCCACCTTCTAGTAAGAAATCATCAATATCCAATTAGGAACGCAAAAAAGACCTTATCCATGTAAACATATTCCGCCAATTGTATGGCAGAATATGATTACGGATAAGGTCTTCTCCTAGACTCGCGCCCAACCGTATATTCATACTTTGTACGTTTACTATAAAGCGTTTTCACTCTTGTTGTCAATCATCTTTTTAAGACCGCAAATTAAAGCGCATTGAAACAGCGAAAACTCACAATTTCTTCGACAGTTTGGCGTAGGACGAAGGCGTCATTCCCGTGATCTTCTTGAACACCCGACTGAAGTAAAACTCATCTTCGTAACCGACCAACTTGGAAATGTACGTCAACGTCAATCCAGAACACGCGAGCAATTCCTTCGCTTTCGTCACTCGCAGTCGAATGATGAAGTCTTTGGGCGAGAGACCGGTTAGTCGCTTGAACTGTCTGGAATAATAACCCTCGCTAAGTCCGGCCATCTTAGCCAACTGCTCCACTGTCAAAGGCGATGGGTAATGATCCGCGATGTATTGGCAGGTGAACCCAATCGCAGAATCTGCATCGCTGCTGTATTGTTGGTCGTAGATTTGATTAATCAAGGAAAGCCACAGTTCGCGAAATGCCAAATTACAGCGATACTGCGAAATCGGGTCATAGCCCTTCCATTGTTGAAACACCATATCGAAACATCTTCGGATCTCGGCCGGCCGAACCGTCGTCAATCTGCCTCGCATAGGCGCAAGCCAGTCAGTTGCGGGTTCGATTATCCAATCTTGCTTCTCTTTGTAACACAGGTGGTAATCAAATCGAATATGGTAAATCTCAACATCTTCTTCATCCGAGATCCACCATTCGAACGTCGTTTCTGGAACGAACAGCATCACAGAGCCCGCTTCCAATTCATACTTGACGTTGTTCATCACATAGCAGCCTGTACCTCTCACAATGTAATGAATGGAATGGATATTATGAATGTACGGCGATTGATAGGTGCCCGCTGGGAGTATCGTATTGCCGGCAAATGCGATCGAAAACATCGATTTATGGAAATGATCCGCTAGTTGGGTCGCGTTTAACACAGCATACTCCCTCCTTGCTAATAAGGAACCGTGCCTAGATCACAGGCCGCAGGACAACGTGCTGTTTCCCACGCCCGAGCGGCACCGTTGCCTCTTGATACGATACAATGAACGCACGTCTCACATGATCCGTTTCATTCCCTCTGGAAGAATGCCAAATGAGCGCGTTGAATAGTAAAATAGAACCGGCCTTCATTGGCACTGGTTCAGCCTTGGATAAGTCTACCTGCTCCTCATCCAATGCCTTCCGGCACGTACCGTTATCCTGTACTATATATGATTGCAGCCCTTGCTTATGACTGCCTGGAACGATCCATAGGCACCCGTTTCGCTCGTCCGTATCCTGCAGCGGTACCCAAATCGACATCCGAGTGTCGCTGTTCACAACCTCCGTGTAGTAGGCATCGTCCTGATGCCAGTGACATACCGACGGACTGTGCGGCAGCTTAGTCAATAACTTGGAGGAGAAGATCGCGATACCCGGTTTCACAATATCTTCGATCAAGGTCAGAATACGTTCGTCATGGGCAAAATGTTTCGTCGTTTCTGTCAGCATCGCTAATTGGTACGTGAATCCTTCATGCTCGCCTGATGATTGGGGAGGTGCTTCACACCCATCGAGCTCTTCGTTCATCCCACTTAATTCTTCCTTCTGAAAAAGATCAGTAACCACCACATAACCAAACTCATCGTAATGTTTTTTCTCTTCTATCGTCAATTTCCTCACATATCTCACTCCCTTTGTAAGTGCTTGGTAGTATTGTAGCACTTGGCTTTTCTAGCCTACCATGGAGAAAACCGATATGAGATCTGGACAAATCTGATGTTCGTTGAGGGTGGCGAAGAAGACCCCGCGGGTGAAAGCATGCTTACAGCGTCATTGCCTGTCCGTACCGAGCTAGGAAGGCTTCCTTCTCTTTGAAATCCGGCATTATGCTGCCAACTCGTCTCCAGAAGGAGCGATCATGATTCATATGCAGGAGGTGGCAAAGTTCGTGAACGATGACGTAATCAATTACTTCAACGGGTGCCATGGCAAGGCGATAGTTGAACGTTAGCTTTTTGTCCGAGCTGCAACTCCCCCATTTCGTTCTCGACTCATCGATCTCAATCGTCTTGGGTTTGACTTTCAATTGCGTTTGATAGATTTTGATTCGCTGCGCTACGATCTTCTTGCAGCTCGCGAAATAGAACTTCTTCAGGTTGATTTTCAACTCATCCTGCGAGAGACCATTCGTTTCGATTAACTCGTGGAGGAAATAGTATTTCCCGAGATGAAGGAACTTGCCTTCGTCTTCATATTCCCTGACCTTGGGAATCGGCTGCCTCGCTTTGGTGATGGCGTTTAGCTTGTCTAGGATAGACTTGCTGTGTTGTTGCACAGCGTGTATGATTTGCTCCTGACTGATGTCGTTGGGAGCTTTGACCGTGATGAAGCCACTATCATCGATGTGGATATGGAGTTTCTTACGGATGGCATATTGGACGTTGACGTCTATGGTTATGTTATCGAGTTCGATTTTCATGATTTATCTTTGGTCTTAATAAATTCCATGATGTGCGCAACGGTTTCCTGTTGCTGTTGTTCCCTTGAGATCGTCGCTGTTCCATCCCCTTTTTGGGGACCGTAATTACCAAATTGACCATGGTTCCCACCTTCGATAACGAACACATTTTCTTTGTAGGTTATCTTCGATTTGTCCAGTACACCATCAAGTGAGCCATACACCGTTAGCGCATTTTCTGGCAGAATGTCACCATAAATATAGGCGCCGAGCAGGATAAGCCCCTTAATCTGATTAGGGTGCTTAGAAGCGTAATTACTTGCCATTGCTCCGCCTAGTGAATGTCCGCCGATATACCAGTTTTTGATTTCGGGTAGTTTTCCAAACGCGTTATCCGCAGCATTGCTATTCAAAAACGCAAGATTAAAAGGCATATCAACAAGCACACAGGTTATGCCGTTTTGACGTAATTTTTCAAGCATAGGTAAATAAGCAATATGCTCGACCTTCCCACCAGGATAGAAAATGAAACCTGTCTCGCTTGGCGTTGAAGGCGACAGAATTGTAAGCTTTCCATCTGTTTTTATTGTCTTTTCATTGACCAAGGCATCCTTGGACACATCAACCGCATGATAATAATTAGATGCATAAATTAAAAATGCCGCTGCGAGTAAAAGAACGAAGGAAAGAAGTGAAATCAACGTGATTTTGAGCCATTTTTTCATGTGCGGCCCTCCGTATATTGGTTGTCTTAATGATGCTATCTTACATTGTTGTATTCAATTGTACAAATTCGCAATAGCAACAGAATGCAAACAAAAGCACACTTGGATAACAAGTGTGCTTTTGTTTGTTTTATTCCTATTTATTGGACTATCGGCGCATTCCTCTAACGCCACCGCCACCACCGCGTGATTGGGTAATTTGAGTGATTTTTTCTCCATTGACCGTAACATTGCCGCCATTTAATTGAGCTGTACCATCTGCGTCAAAGGCGGAAACTGCCTTTACATTAATGGTTCCTCCATTAATATAGAGATCACCGTTTGAATCAAATGCATCCGTATCCCCGCTAGCCATGCTTACATCAATGGTACCGCCATTGACTTCAATCACCACATCAGAATTGATTTTGGGTGTAGCATTTATACCATCATTATTTGCATACAAAGTAATCTGACCATCATTTATCTTAATAGCGTTGGCCTCGATGCCTTCTTCACTGCTCTCTATGTTAATGATGCCGCCATCTATTTGAACAAAGCTGTTGCCACGGATGGCATCATCGGCAGCGTTAATCGTTAATGTGCCACCCTCAATATAGATATACCCTCGGGAAGTATCTTCATCGTTTTCGCTATGCAGAGCATCCTTACCTGAATCTATGGTAATCGTTCCATCATTAATAAGAATGGCATCATTGGCCTCTATCGCATCTGCCGATGACTGAATGGTATACATGCCTCCAGTAATTTTGAGATCATCCTTTGAAGAAATACCGTTACCCGCTTTCGATACAATGTCTAAGGTTCCGGTTCCATTCAGGGTCATATCTGCTCTTGAGAAAATGACCGCATCCAAATTGGTATCTCCATCCGCCTTATAGCTTCCTGAAACGACCATACGGTTCTTACTCTCAGTCGATGTAACGAATACTTTATCCGCTTCTTTCACATAAATGGCAGGTGAATCTTCATTCGTTATACTGACGCCGTCAAGGACGATTTGAACTTTTGCATCATCGGCAGCATCGACCACTATCGTCACGTTGTCTACCTCACCGCTCAAGACATAAACACCTTCTTTATTCAGTGTCACATCTTGATTACTTACCAGTTTCATTTGTGTGGCAGTTGCAAGATCAGCCGACTGTTTTAAATCCCGATCACTGAATAATTCAGCTGTATCTTGATCGGAAGCTTTCGCTGTTGATGCAGCTATCGATGCCGCTGTTGACGTAGCTGTTGGCGCCGCGCTAGACGACACGGTCGAAGTTGCTGTTTGTGTGGTTACTGCCCCAGCTCTACTATCGACTTGTGCGTTAGAGCACCCCACAGCGGCTACGCTAAGCAATGCGGCCAAAGTAATAACGCTTAGACTTCTCATTTTTTTGTTTTTCATGAATTAAACACTCCTCGTATATTAAGTTGTCATCATCTGTTATCATTCAAAAAGCATTTGACTTTTCATGACTTATTTAAATCATAATGCAGATAACTTAAATCAAACTTAAATAACGAGCAGACATGACAAAAATCCCAACAGCACTGTTCACAGTGGTGTTGGGATACAATTTTTCAAAAACTATTTGCATTAAAAATTAAGGAATTGCCCTACGCTGCTTTCATTGATTAAATATTTGATAATCCGTTTCACTACATAATTTGCAGCTTCTTCGGTTGAAAGCTCGTTTGTATCGATGACAATCTCCGGGTTCCCAGGAATATGGTTTGTGCTCGTGCCGACATAAACTTCCGTATACTCTTTGCCAATAATGTCTCGCGCGGTTCCTGGGTCGTTGCTGTTCGAGGAATCACTCGATACCAATGCAATAAGTCCGGCATCGTTCATCAATTTAGCAATCTCTGCTAATCGCTGCAACGATTCTCCTTGGCCATTCCCCAGTAACATGGTATGGTGACCTGTCGATACTAGACGTTTTTCAACTTCCTTCGCAAGGACCGATTGATCTGCAGATGAACCAGTGAACCAAAGAGTCAATGGATTCTGACCTTTTTGCTGAGCGCGAACATCTCTGGTAATTTCCGTATCTAGCTTGACTGAATTGTCGGAGCTTTGAACGATTTGCTCAATGACTCCGCAAGCAGATGTCATATTAGTGACACGATCGATCAGAATAAATCCGCCAATACTTTTATTTTGTTCAAAAGAATCAATAACGATATTGTCAGATAACGTAAACTCACATGTTGCCAATTCATTTTTGACAATATGGTCGGTTGGCACCGTTTTGCCTGTATTAATTTCAATTTTATGCTTAATGGCCGTTACGGTACCTGGTAGGATTTTCGTCCCTACTTTGACCAGATAATTCTTACCTGGCGTCAGCACAGAATCATCCATCCAAAGAATCGTAGCACTGAAACTATCCGCCTCTTGAAGCTGACTATCCTTCGTGAATACACAGCCCCGCGAAACGTCGACTTCTCGATCCAATTGAATCGTTACTGGCTGTCCAGCATAGGCATAATCGCGATCTTGGTCTCCCACGAGAAGACGTTTAACTTTTGCTTTCTCATGACTAGGCAACGTGATCAGTTCATCGCCAACCGCGATACGCCCACCCTCGATCTGGCCTTGGAAGCCGCGGAACGTATGATCCGGACGGCACACACGCTGAATCGGCATCATGAATTGCTTAGCATTGTCGTTCTGATGAACGTCCACATTTTCCAAATACGGCAGCAAGGCAAGGCCTTCGTACCATGGGGTATTTGGCGATTTCTTCGTAATGTTATCCCCTTCTGTCGCAGAAACAGGGATCACCTGAATGCTTTCGAAATGAAACCCAGAGGTCAATTCCAAAAATTCTTGCTTGATCGCATCAAAAACCTTCGGATCAAACCCGACTAAATCCATTTTATTCACAGCTAAAACAAGATGTTTAATACCCATAAGTGCGCAAATCCGAGTGTGGCGCTTGGTTTGGGTAATAACCCCTTTCTTAGCATCCGTAAGAATGATAGCAAGATCCGCAAACGATGCGCCTACAGCCATGTTGCGGGTATATTCTTCGTGTCCCGGTGTGTCCGCTACGATGAACGAACGGTGGTCCGTCGTAAAATAACGATAAGCCACGTCAATCGTAATCCCTTGCTCACGCTCTGCAAGCAGCCCATCAAGCAGCAAGGAATAATCAATTTTGCCGCCGCGGCTGCCAAGTCTGCTGTCCAGTTCTAACGCTCTCTCCTGGTCGGCGAATAAAAGCTTGGCCTCATAAAGCATATGTCCAATTAAGGTGGATTTTCCGTCGTCTACACTTCCGCAAGTAATAAATTTAAGCAGACTTTTCATCTTAGAAATAACCCTCCCGTTTACGTCTTTCCATACTTCCTGCCGCCTCTTGGTCAATTACCCGCGTTGTCCGTTCGGATGAAACCGCACCAAGCGTTTCTTCAATAATCGCATCTATCGTATTCGCATCCGACTCAGCTCCGCCAGTAAGCGGATAGCAGCCTAATGTGCGGAAACGCATCTTCTTCATTTCAATTTTCTCATGAGGCTCGAGCTTCATGCGCTCATCGTCCACCATGATGAGATGCCCGTCGCGTTCGAGTACAGGTCTTTCTTTTGCAAAATAAAGAGGCACAATATCAATGTTCTCTCTGCGAATATATTGCCAGATGTCTTTTTCCGTCCAGTTGGATATTGGGAATACGCGGGTGCTTTCACCCTTATTGATTCTTGTATTAAAAAGCTTCCACATCTCTGGTCGTTGGTTTTTCGGATCCCAGGCATGGTTTTTATTACGGAAAGAGAAAATCCGCTCCTTCGCACGCGACTTCTCCTCGTCACGTCTTCCGCCGCCGAACGCAGCAGTAAATCCGTATTTGTCCAATCCTTCTTTCAAGGCTTGGGTTTTCATAATATCCGTATACGCGGAACCATGATCGAATGGGTTGATCCCTTGATCAATCCCCTCCTGATTGGAGTGAACAATCATCTTAATCCCGAATTCTTTGGCTTTACGATCGCGGAATTCAATCATTTCTTTAAACTTCCACGTTGTATCAATATGCATGAAAGGAAACGGCGGCTTCTCCGGATAGAAAGCTTTCAGCGCCAAATGCAGCATCACGGAACTATCTTTCCCGATCGAATACAGCATTACGGGATTTTCACATTCCGCCGCTACTTCTCGAATAATATAAATCGCTTCAGCCTCGAGTTGATCTAGATGCGTCATTTCATCTATAGAATCAAGCATCAATTTTTCCATGGAAAGGTGCCTCCTTTTAATTCTTACTAAATCTATCGCCTTTCTTTATATCCTAACAGATAATGGCTTTCGTGCAAAGTGGAAGAAAGTAAAAAACTTATGAAATCTAAGTTTTCGGTCGAATATTGTCGTGTTTTTGCATGCGAGCATGAAGCATTTATTTATATATGCATATAGTGGGCTTATCGTTACTGAAGCATACGGCGCTTCTTGTCGCGAAATCCAAATAAAAAAGCACCCGGTCATCAGGTGCTTCTAACTATATAAGAAACTTACTTCCAAAACAATCTCAAGCTGTGGACTCGGATTTACAAAAATTAAGCAGTAACACTTTCGCCTTCTAAATCACTTGCTTGCTGCCTTCTTCTCACCCATGAGCGCACCCAATCGCTCCAACAGATCCCCGCCGCCAGTTAAAGAAATCGATCCGACTTTTTCGCAAATTTTCTCGAGGAATTCCAGCTCCTTCAGACGGAACAACGTCTGATTCTCATCCATCAGCTTCGCGGTGTTCAGCAAACTTCGGGTTGATGCAGTTTCTTCCCGACGAGTGATTAGATTCGCCTGGGCCTTCTTCTCTGCCAGCAAGACAGTGTTTAAGATATCCTTCATCTCTCCCGGTAAAATGACATCCTTCACCCCTGCATTCAGAAACTGTACGCCGTACTCTTCGCCCCTCTCGCGTAAACGGGACAATACGAACGAAGCTACGTCCTCTTTCTTCTTCAGGAGATCGTCTAATTTAAGATGCCCGACATATTCACGCAGGATGAGCTGAAGCTGGATGTGGATTTGCTCGTCAAACGATTTCATTTCCAAAGCACGCAATGGCTTCACGATCTTGTATTGGCAGACGAAGTTCAAGCGCAGCGTAACCTTGTCTTCTGTCATGATTTCTTGGCCGATAAGATCCATTTGTTGTTGCCTTAAATCAATCGTTTTTACCACAATCGAGACAGGACCTCTCCAAAAGTAGTACTTCCCAGGAGAAAGCTCTCTCTGCAAAACGTGATCATAAAACAAAAATCCAGACTCGTAACTCGCGATTTCGAAACACTGTACATAGGTCATAAGCTTCGATAGAATCGAACGATTTACCTCAACAGGTAACTCCGGTTTTCTAATATCCGTATGCAAAAAGGTATGCTTTTTCAGGACATTCCAGTAAGCGTAGACACCAGGCTTAAGCAGTTGTACGAAATGACCATCCTCATCATGCAGCGCATATTCGTGGTCTTGCACACGAACGATATCAAGCTCCTCCGCGAGGTTATCATCTTGAAGGAACAACTGCAAATCTTTGCCCGCTACAACGAACGGGTCCGCGATATTCAACACGACAACCGTGGATTGTGACCACATTACAAAGTGATAGGTCCCCGGCATGATCTTTTTCACATAACTTCCTTTATGAAAGAGTAGACCGCGTTGGTCAGCTTGAATCGTTATTTTTTTCAACATATGGATTACCCCCTTAATAGTTCGACCATTGGATGAAGAATCCCACTGCGGTTCAGGCGGAATCTCGTTTCAGATAAGCGATCTACCCGCGATGTTAAAGGACATTTGATTTAGGAGGTTGACCCTACTTCAGTCATCCTTCCTTCCCCTATCATCCTAAAAAATCTACCGGATCTCGCACTATCTGTATCCACGGATTGCAAAGCCTTACCTGCAGTGCGCTTATACTAGCCGCTAGGGATTCTATCCTTTGTTCTTTGTTCATCATTTTCGCTCGATTGGAAGTCGAGTAGTCAACCAGAATCGCTCAATATGCGATTGGGGATTCGAACCCCAAATGGTGGATTCTTATCGATCCGATCGTACAGGATACCGTCACATATCATGCACGGCACTGCGGGATAACCGATATCCACGCCTCGTTACGACCGTCCGAACAAGAACCAAGTGTCTTACAAGTTCTATATTCGCTTATTTCAATGAGAACGAACATGGCGGAAGTATTACGAGTTGGTTTTTTTATAAAAAGAAATAAGCCCAAGCATCGGTTAGGAAGAACCAGTGCTTGAGCTTTTATCTATAATCAACGTAAATCTATACTGTACTAGTCGTCCGGATTCTTTTTTATAACAAAGTCTGGCCTTCTGCATTCTTATACACAATATATGTTTTGTTTGCCTTAGCATCAATCTTAGCGCGCAATACATGGAAAATGAGAAAAACTTCTATCGAAGTCCTTCGAGGATGAGCGACCGCGTTTCAAAGGTGGTTTTTATCGCCAATAAGAATTTGTTCTTCCGAGCCTCGGAAACTTATCCATTCTTATGTGGTAAAAAAACTCGATTTGACTGGAAATTATGTAGTTAATATCCCTCTTTTTTGCACATTTGGGCTAACTGTATAAAATTAACTGAGGTTTTTCCATCTATTCATCATTTTCTCATAAAACCCCAAAATAAAACTGTATAAAATCCATCTATTTGCCTCCAGCGCACCGTGGAAACTTATAAATTCTGGCGTAGTCAAAAAAACCGCAGAAAAGGAACCCTCCTTTCTCTGCGGCCTTTCTATAAATTCTATCCAACAACAGCTAATTTTACCACCGGCTGCACATACGGACGGCTCTCATAAAGTGGAATTCTGACCTCAAAGGTGCTTCCGATCCCTAGATCGCTTCGCACGCGTATGCTTCCACTATGAAGCTCGACGAGCTCTCGCACAATGGCCAGCCCCAGACCGGATGAGCCTTTATGCTTCACAGGTCTTCCTCTCTCCACTTTGAAGAAGCGCTCCCAGATGAGCCCTTGATCCTCCGGTGATATCCCGATTCCCGTATCGGTTACCGTGATGAGAACACACCCTTCCGATGGAATCGCCATCGCCTTCAATTCGATCGTTCCGTTCTCGGTGAACTTAACGGCATTTTTGATCAAATTGTTTAAAATTTGTTCCAAACGATCCGGATCGGCGTGAGCCTGTGGCGAATTATCATCCTCATGGCAGAGAATGAACGTTCCGCGGAGTTCCGCTTCCGGTTGGAATTTAAAGGCCAGCTTGGACAGCATCGCCTGAACATCGACCGCCAACCACACAAGATCGATTTCCTTATTTTCCAGTTTCATTAAATCAGTAATATCATCGACCAGCCGGTTCATATGGAGGGTTTCGTTATACATGATCTCGTAATATTTTTCCCGGGCTATATCTTCAATCAAACCATCCTGAAGCGCCTCCAGAAAACCCTGCATCGCCGTAAGCGGCGTTCGCAGCTCATGGGAAACATTCGCCAAAAAATCATGCCGCATCTGATTCAGCTGCCTCTTCTCCAGATCAACGCGCGCAAGCTGCTCCACCATGTGATTAATCGTCGTCGCCAGCTCGCCAATCTCGTCTTTGGAATCGATTTGAATTCGCTCACTGTAATCACCGATGGCAATCTTGGCTGCCGCCTTGTCGATCTGTTGGATAGGCCTAGTAATGGACCAGGAGAAATAAGAGGAAACGCCAAATGAAAAGAATATACCGAGCAAGGTAACCCAAAGGATGGTTTCTCGGAGCTGAGCGATCGTCTCATTCATCCCTTTAAGAGGCGAATGCAGGACAATTCCACCGTATATGTCGTTGTCTTTCCCCCATGGGACGGCAACCGAAAGCATACCTTCCTTAAAACCTTCGGATTGATTCCATACGGCGGGTTCACCATTCAGGACTCCGTTTATCACTTCCGTGCTGACGACTTTACCTACGTTCACCTCATCCTTTGAAGAGGTAGAAACAACGTTTCCGTTCAAGTCAAATATCCAAATACGCGAATCAAAGGCTTCATCGAAAAAGCGCAGCTGCTCCTTAAATCTGTCACTCGGATTCGTTTGATCTTGAATGGCCAGATTCACCTGTTTGGCTTGCCGGATCATCTCATTACTTTTGGAATTGACGATATAATCCTTGGCAAACAACGAAATAACGAGCCCCACCGCACATAGCCCGAGGAGCACCGTAACCATGGAGCTGGTCAGCATTTTGCGAAGAATGCTCTTATTTGGATTTAGGTACATGCCGCTACCTCAAATTTATAGCCCACTCCCCAAACTGTATGAATGCAAACATGATGACACGGGCTTAATCTTTCACGAAGTTTTTTAATATGAACGTCAACCGTTCTCATATCACCTAAAAAATCATATCCCCACACCTGCTCCAGCAGCTGTTCTCTCGTAAACACGTCGCCCGGAGATTTCGCAAAAAATGCGAGCAGTTCAAACTCCTTAGGGCGCATATCAATCTTAGTACTCCCCGCGAGCACCTCTCGGCGGGTCACATGGATGACCAAATTATCAAACTCATATTGGACGGGTGCGTCCACCTCAATACTCGGCTGTCCCTTCTGCATTCTGCGTAAAATCGCTTTAATCCGCGACACCAGCTCCCTCGGACTGAAGGGCTTGGTCATATAATCGTCGGCACCAAGCTCAAGGCCCAGCACCCGATCAAACTCATCGTTCTTCGCCGTCAGCATAATGACCGGCACATCATCATAACGCTTGGTAATCTCCCGGCACGTTTCATACCCGTCGAGCCCGGGCATCATCACATCTAGTATCACGATATCAGGCTTAACTTCTGCTAACATGGTCAGGGCCGAGACGCCGTCAGGGGCTTCGATTAATTCGATGAGCTGCTGACGGAAATAAAGCCGGATGATTTCTCTCACATTCGGATCATCATCTGCAATCAACACTTTCCAAGTCACAAGCGGTTCACACCTTTCTATGATCATCCCATAGATTTCTACAATCTTTTCCATTTTAAGGGGGTATCCCCGATTGTATTCTTTATATGACACAAAAGGAATCACATGACATCGCTTACAAAATGTTACAAAAATCTGCTGTAGAAGCGCTCCTAATGCTGTCAGATCCCGCCCCCCACAAGGCATCTCCCGCTTATCCCATACAAAAAAGCCCCCTATGAAATAGAGGACTTTAAGTAATTATTTTTACCACGAAGATAGTGCCGTTCTTTTCCAGGTATTAGGTGCCACACAAACATAGACAAACCCGTCATCCCATGCCATCTCCCCCACTTCTCCTGGGGCAGTAGCCGAAGCCGGCGTCATAGATTTCCTGATGCGGATACTGTCATCACTGACGTCCAGCTTGGTCTTAGCGTCCGAGTTGCCAATACCGATATTGCCGCTGCTGCGGTTAATCGATAATGGATTGTCCAGGGCTTTACCATCATCCGAATAACGGATGATCTGCAGATTGGAGCCGGCATTTCCTCCCGTTTCCTCGGAGTTATCTGCACGCATCGCCCAGCGAGGTGTCGTCACATTTCCATCGTCTGCCTTGGCCCAAGTTAGATCACGATTGACGCCACCGGTTCCAGCAACCCTTAGAATCCCGTCCATCACATTGAAATTAGAGGAATGCGTGCGAATTTCAGCCACATCCTGGTCGAATGGAATTTCCAGACGCGTGAACAGTTCATTTGGGTTTTTGCCGTCAGGTGCCATCGTTGTTTCGAACGACATATGGTTATGGTCGTGCTGCTCTGGGTTATTCGCTTTGGCATGCGCGACGATAGCCGCCTTATCCTTCCCTTTCTCGTCTAGCCAAGAGATGGCCGGCTTCGCTCGATCTTTCGTCCACTGCAGCCGGATGAGATCCGACAAGTGGCCTTCTGAAGAGATCCACTGCTTATCGGTAGAGAGATGAATCCGATCATTATGAGGGACCTCAAGGCCTCCCCCCGGTAAAGACGATTCCTGAAAGGTGCCGGCCGTTGCGGCCGTCTCATGGCCGCCTGTGTAAGCGAAGGCCATTCCTGAGACACCCAGCGCCGCACCAGCCAACAGAGAGATCACTAAACCAATTTTTTTCATCTTGCATCCTCCTCCTTTTTGTTCATCGAATACGTCGGGCGATTAGCGTTCAATAGTTCGATCCATCTCACGTAATCATGGACAGCGATGCCGATATAGCTCGGATAAAGGGAGAGGCTTTCCTTGACCTGTTTCAATTCCGACTCCATAAGCGAAGAATTCGACGTATAGAAGGTCGTATAATCGGCTTCCTTGCTGGGCAACGTATCCACGGCAATGACCGCCTGTTTCTTCAGCGTTGCTGCCTCTAAAATGATGGATTTGGCTCTGGCAATGATGCCGTTGCTTCCAAGTGCCTTATTCCGATAAGCCATAATGACGACACTATCCGCCTTCTCTAGCAGCCAAGCGCTAAAGGAGTAGTTAGATCCGGGAACCTTACTGCTGTTGATCCAAAAAGGAATATCGAAAGCCATCGTCATACTGCGATCCGAGCTTTCCACTTGGGATTCAATGAGTCTGATCGTTTTCATCCACTGTTCGAGCACCCAGGTCTGATTGGTCTTCCACATATCCAAGGTGTAGGGTTCAATGTCAAAATGAAAGCCCTGGAAGCGTTCTAGAGCACCTGCCGAAGCGTTATATTGCGTAACCGCTGCAATCCATTGCTGGATATAGATATGGTTATGGTCATAGATCCAATCCGATTGGCCAGCCAGCGCCTCAACCTTGATGCCCAGCTCATTCGCTCTGCGGATGAAATTTCGGTAAACATCCTGACTCGGATACGTTTTCTCATAGCGCAGATAAATGGACGTCAATTTTTGGTTCACCGCAAACTGGAGGACGCGATCGCTATCCATCTCAATAAGCTTGCTATCCCAGATCCAAGTGGACCTTTGCGCTTTGTCCGCCGAAGTAATCAGTACCAATTTTCGTTCTCCCACCCAATCGACATCAGCTCCGAGGCTCTCACTAACAGCTCTTAGTGGAACCATGGTTCTGTCATTTCTCAGGACAGCCGGAGCGTCTATTTCCACCTGCTTACCGTCCACCAACGCAATTTTTTGCCCTATGGTCAATAATGATGTGGCGTATTTACTACGAAAAGTTACCTGTTCCAGGGAACCATTCCATCCCACTTCAGCACCCAATTTCTCGGCAATCTCCCTTACCGGCACCATCGTACTGCCTGTCGTCTCATCGATGTAGGGCTGAATATCCGTAAAGACGATCTTCTCCCCATTGACCTCCACGCCAAGCCCAGTGTCCAGAGAGTACACAGGGAAAAACAAAGGAACACTTACTACCATTTGAATAATTACCAAGCATACAATCGTCTTTCTCATAGGGACTAACGGTTTACACCATGCTATATTCAAGCTCTTCCTTGACCACCTCTACAATGCCTTCCACATAACCGGACAACTCCCGTTCATCCGGTCCTTCTGCCATCACCCGCACTAGTGATTCCGTGCCCGAAGGCCGCACTAATACACGGCCTCTGCCGGCCATCTCACTTTCCACCTGGCGTATAACGGCATCAATGCGACGATTGCCTTCTAGCTTGTATTTATTCATCACGCGTACATTAACCACCAACTGAGGGTATTTGACGACAGGGGATACGAGCTCGGACAAAGGCTTGCCTTCTTGAAGCATAACCTGCAACAGCTGAAGCGCTGATAGCAGACCGTCCCCAGTCGTTGAATTATCTAGCAAAATGATATGTCCAGACGACTCCCCGCCCAAGTTGTACCCGCCACTGCGCATCGTTTCCATGACATGCCGGTCTCCTACCTTGCTTTTTAACGAATTAAGACCGATGGTATGCAGCGCTTGATGAAAACCAAGGTTGCTCATGACGGTAGAAACGACAGTGTTCTGACGCAGCCGTCCCTGCTTGGCCAGATGAGCGGCAAGGATATAGAGGATGTGATCCCCATCCAGTATTTCGCCCCGCTCATCAACTGCAATCAGCCGGTCCGCATCACCGTCGAACGAAAGTCCCGCATGTGCCTGATGATCTAGCACAGCCTTACGCAGATGCTCCGGATGCGTCGAGCCGCAATCCTCATTAATATTTAAACCATCCGGTTGATGATGCATCAGAATCGTCTCTGCACCCAACTCGGCGAACAGCTGCGGAGCTAACACGGAAGCCGCCCCGTTGGCACAATCGAGCACGATTCTACAGCCTAACAGCGGCACCGCAGCTGTCGACTTCAAGTAGCTTAGATAGTCCTGTGCGCCCTGTAGATCATCACGCAGCGTGCCAATCCCCGCTCCCGTAGGGCGGGAAACCCGATGCTCGTCCCCCTGCAAGCGGGTCTCGACTTCCTCTTCCCAGGCATCCGGCATTTTGAAGCCGTCTCTTGCAAAAAATTTAATACCGTTGTCCTCCACCGGATTATGAGAGGCAGAGATCATCACCCCTGCGTCCATGCCTGACTGTCGTGTGACATAAGCCACACCAGGCGTCGGTAGGACGCCTAGTCTTACGACATCCACCCCGGCAGATAACAACCCAGCAGACAGAGCTGCTTCTAGCATGTGCCCGGAGATGCGGGTATCCCGTCCAATAGCGACGGTTGGCCGATTCCCTTCACAGCTGCGCATTAGCATATAGCCAACAATAAGCCCTAATTCATAAGCCAGCTCTGGCGTTAATTCACGGTTGGCAACCCCTCTGACGCCATCCGTACCGAAAATAGCTCCCATATCAACACTCCTCCCTATGGTTCGTTAGGCGAAAATTCCCATATGTTCATAAAAGGCCCGATTCGCCTCCTCCAATTGTTCTGGGGTATTAATCCCCATCACTTCTGTCGGATCCTCAAGGATTATGGCCTCGAATCGCTTCTCGCCATCGGAAATACCCCTCTGCCGCATCACCTTCACGATATCGGTCAAGTAGTACTCCCCCTGTGCATTCGCATTGGTAATGCTAGGGAGCGCTTGAAACAAGCTTTCATTATCGAAACAGAAAATTCCCGTGTTAATTTCGTTAATCGCTTTCTGCTCAGGCGTTGCGTCTTTCTCTTCAATGATATCGACAACTTCGCCGCTTGCAGCATCTCGGATAATTCTACCGTAGCCCGTTGGGTCCTGAACGATCGCAGTCAACACCACACCGGCACTAGCGCTAACACGCTGGGCCGCCAACAGCCGCTCAATGGTCGATTGCCGGATCAGCGGCGTATCGCCCGTCAGCACCAAGGTCGAGCCGCTGCGGTTATGGAGCAGCTGCTCCGCCTGAAGAACGGCATGTGCCGTTCCTAACTGATTCTCCTGCTGGGCGTAGGTAACCCGCGTTCCCAAGCACTTCTTCACCAGCTCTCCCCGATGGCCGATCACGGCCACAATTCGGGTGATCGGCATCGCTTCCAGCTTGTCCACCAAACGGCCGATCATCGGTATGCCGCCGACAGGATGAAGCACTTTGGGCAGCTCCGACTTCATCCGTGTGCCTTTCCCTGCTCCTAACAGAATAGCGAATGCTTCCATGTAAGTGATTCAGCTCCCTTCCGGTTGGTTATTCTACCGTCACGCTTTTGGCTAAGTTGCGCGGTTTATCAATATCGTTATCTAGCGCCAGGGAGGCGTAATAGGAAATTAACTGCAGCGGTACGACGGCCAATATCGGCGCCAAGAGCTGATGGGACGGCGGGATGAAGCAGATCTCATCGACCGCGTTGAGCAGCCCCACATTGCCTTCCACCGTAATTCCCATGACATGTGCTCCGCGTGCCTTGACTTCTTTAATATTGCTCACTGTTTTCTCGTACAGATCCATCTGTGTAGCCAGCGCAATCACCGGCGTATCCTTCTCGATCAACGCCAATGTGCCATGCTTGAGCTCTCCGGCTGCATAAGCCTCCGAGTGGATGTAAGAAATTTCTTTCAGTTTGAGAGAACCTTCCAGCGCAACGGCGTAGTCCAAGCCTCTTCCGATAAAGAATAGACTCTCGGCATCCTTGATCGATTCTGCATACAGCTTCACTTCGTTCGCGTTTTCCAGCACCTTCTCCACCTGAACGGGAAGTGACTTCAAGCCTTTGACCAGCTCCGCATGAAGCTCGGTAGACAGCGTCTGTCTTTCCTGGGCCAAGTAAATGCTGAACAAATAGAAGGCAAGCAGCTGAGCTGTATACGCTTTGGTCGATGCTACTGCAATTTCCGGGCCGGCCTTCGTTGCGATGACATAGTCCGCATCTCGCGCAACTGAACTGGTTGGCACATTGGTAATGGCCAATACTTTGGCGCCTTGTCTTCTGCTCTCCTGCAGGGCAGCAAGCGTATCCGCCGTTTCCCCAGATTGGCTCACGACGATGACGAGCGTTCGGTCCGTGATGATTGGGTCCCGATATCGGAATTCCGATGCAATATCGCACTGCACGGGGATCCGCGTTAGCTTCTCAATAACCGTGCTGCCGACAAGGCCAGCATGATAGGCGGTGCCGCAAGCCACGATAAAGATTTTATCCACCTGTTGAAATGCTCCTGCTGCGTGCGCTAATTCCGGAAAACTCACTTCGTCCTGATCATTGATGCGCCCGAGCATTGTATTACGAAGCGTTAACGGCTGTTCGTGAATTTCCTTCAGCATGAAATGCTCAAACTGCCCCTTCTCCACCTGATCCGCGCTCCAATCGATGTGCAACAGCTTACACTCCGCCGGCAGCCCTGTCTCAATCTTCGTGATCGAGATACCCTCATGTGTAAGGATGGCCATATCGCCATCCTCTAGAATATAAACCTCACGCGTATGCTCAATAAGCGCAGAGATGTCCGAAGCCATGAAGTATTCTCCCTGACCCGCACCAATAACTAGCGGACTCGATTGTCTGACTGCGACAAGCTTATCCGGCTCATACTCGGTCATGACACCAAGGGAATAAGCCCCTTGCAGTCTCTGAATGACCGCAAGCATAGCGGTGTAAATGTCGCCTTCGTAATGCTCGGCAAGCAAGTGAGCAATCACCTCGGTGTCGGTCTCGGAAGTAAAGATGACACCTTTATCCTCCATCTCTTGCTTGAGCTCCATATAGTTTTCCACGATGCCGTTATGCACGACCGTGAACTTACCCGACATATCCGTATGGGGATGGGAGTTGACATCCGACGGACGGCCGTGCGTAGCCCAGCGCGTATGCCCGATCCCAATCGATCCTTTCAACGGCTGCTTATCCAGCTGATCCGATAAATTGGCCAGACGTCCTTCCGCCTTGCTAACCTTGAGCCGATCTTGCACTAGGACCGCGATCCCCGCAGAATCATACCCTCTATACTCCAGCTTGCTTAATCCGTTCAACAGAATCGGCTGTACATCTCGCTTTCCAATATATCCCACAATGCCACACATCGTTGTTTACTCCTCTCTCTTCTATGCTAAGTCTAAACGCCAACAGCGAGCCTTACTTCTTGCTGACGAATACCTGTTCCCAATTTATAAATATTGTCCCTTTGAATGTCTACAAACGCATTACGTGTATCAATGATAGGCACGTCAAGCTCCGCTAGTTCACGGTTATTGAAGATGCGGTGGTTCGTGATCAGTACCATGCAGTCATATTCAGCAAAAGTTGACAGATCATAGTTCACAGAGTGTACCGTATCCCCTTCTTTATCAAGGAAGGAAACGGCATGCGGATCGTAATATTCCACTTGAGCTCCGCTCTCCCGAAGAAGCTCGTACAACTCCAATCCCGGCGATTCACGGAGATCATCCACATCCGGCTTATACGCCATACCTAGAATAAGAATCTTCGAATTGCGGATGGATTTGGCATACATATTGAGAACCTGCGAAGCTTTATACCGAACATATTCCGGCATATTATCATTGATGGATTGCGCCAGCTCGATAAATTTACTATAAAAACGGAATTCTTTGGCTTTCCACGATAAGTACATCGGATCCAGCGGGATACAGTGACCGCCGATGCCAGGTCCCGGATGGAACGGCATGAAACCAAAAGGCTTCGTCGACGCCGCTTTAATGACCTCCCAGACGTCAATGTCCATTTTGTCGCACATCATGGCCATTTCGTTAATGAACGCAATGTTAATACTGCGAAACGTATTCTCCAGCAGCTTGGACATCTCTGCTACTTTTGGCGAGGAGACTGGTACGACATCTTTCACGACATGGCCATATAGGGTGACACCGAGGTCGATGCACGCTTCCGTCGTACCGCCGATCACCTTAGGCGTATTATAGGTGTTGAATTTGGGATTACCTGGATCGACCCGCTCCGGCGAGAAGCAGAGGAAGAAATCCTTGCCTACCTTGAGTCCTTGCGCTTCCAGCTCGAACTGGATAAGCTCCTCCGTCGTTCCCGGATAGGTGGTGCTCTCCAGGATGATCAAAGCTCCGCGCTTGAGATTTTTCTTAATTTCCCGGACAACACTCTGAATATAAGAGGTATCCGGATCTTGGTTTTCACTAAGTGGCGTCGGTACACAGATGGAGATCGCATCTAGTCTTTGAACCGTATGGTAGTCATCGGTCGGAATAAAGCGGCCGGACTCGATCGCTTTCGCCACCTCTTCGTTCGGAACGTCTTGAATATACGATTGTCCGTTTTGAAGGGACTCTACCTTCCGGAAATCGAGATCGATACCGTATACCGTAAACCCGCCCTTTGCCATCTCCATGCAGAGAGGCAGTCCTACATAGCCGAGGCCGATGACCCCGATTTCTGCTGTTTTTGCCTGAAATTTATATTTTAATTGGTTATATGCGTTCATGATGATTCTCCCTCCTATGTTTCCAAGTTTATTAGCCGAGACGTGGTATTAGCTTCTTAATTCGCCACTCCAACTCCGAAATGGAGAAGGGCTTCGTCACATAATCGGATGCACCCAATTCGAAGGCACGGTCCATACTTTTGGGCAGCTGCTTATCCGTTAGAACGATAACTTGTCCTTCGCCGGCATAATTCCTCTGAATCTTGTCAATTAACTGGTACCCATCAAGAATCGGCAGGTTCAGCTCCGTGATCACCAAGTCTGGCATTGTTTTCTCAAATTTCTCGAACGCTTCACTGCCGTCCTTAGCCTCTTCTACCTTGTAACCGTTGATCTCTAACCGCAGCTTGACGAACTCTCTGCTCACTTCGTCCGGATCGGCGATGAGAATCGAAGTAATTCCTTGCTGAACCCCATGATTCATGAAAAGGTGAATATCTCTGCTCTCCCCTTTTCCTTGGAGTGTTGTATGAAGCATCTGTGACATCGATTGTTCCGTCAACTCTCCGCTCTCGGGGAAACTGGCGACGACCATCTGACCTTCGAGCACTGCTTGTTGTTCGAGGAACTCTTTGAGCACGAGCGATGCATAGTGGGTGTTAATCAGTTTTTGCCCAGAAAGAACGATTCCAAGAAGGCCGCTCCCATCCAAGTAGAAGCATTGAAGGGGTATCTCGGGCTCAAAGCCACTCACATAGGACTGCATCTGTTCCAGTACCTTCTGGCCCACCACTGCACATGGCGCAAGGATCATCCCGTATGGAGCACCTTTTTCATAGGAAGCCTGAACTTTCTCTGCTACTTGTAAAATTGCTTCTTGAATCGGATCATGCACTAATACCGCCATCTTCTCCACTCCTCTTGTCTTTGTTTAGTATTCTATTTATTAAAATTGGTGCGGACCATCGTTCCCCACGAGTTGTTATTCCGCAGGAATTCGACATGCCCGTTTAACCTCCACCAAACACCGATTTGCCGATACCCAGCAAACATTAAGAGCGAATACAAGATCATTTTGCTCAAGTCACTAAGCTTGGGATATCGGCTGAAGGCCGTCTCTTCAATAAACAGGGCCCCCAGGCTTAAGGCAAAACAGGAAAATAAATTAACTAACGAAAAGATCACGACGGTGTACCAATCTGTCATATTTAGCATCCAGTAACCCAATATCGCCAACAGGCCACTGAGACGGAAATACGGATTCAGGGTTTCAAAAATAATGTTATAGGGAAGTGTCAGCATGCCGAAAATTTTGTATTTCGGACGCAGCACCATGTGAATCCCTTCCTCAATCATGTTCTTCAGATTCCCCCGCCCCCAGCGCTTGCGCTGGCTGCTCAAGATTCGGTACGAATCAGGGGCTTGCGTCCAACAAACCGCATCTGGGCAAAAGGCTACCCGGTAGGGAATTTTATTCTCCAAACAGTGGCGATGAAGCTTAATCACAATGTTCATATCCTCACCGGGGTAGCCCCCACGGTAACCGCCGACGGCGATGATCATTTTCTTTTGAAACACGCCGAAGGCTCCTGAGATAATAATGAGGCCATTGACGGCGCTCCAGCCGATCCTGCCGCCGAGGAAAGCTTTCGTATATTCGACGTGTTGCAGTGCCGGCAGCAGCTTGCGAGGAAATTGAACATCTTTCACAATGCCGTCCTCCACCTTGCAACTGTTCACGATTCGAACATTGCCCCCAACGGCGATCGTCTCCTCAGGGTTCTCCATGTATACCCGGGCAATCCGTGTTAAAGCATCCTTTTCAAGTAAAGAGTCTGCATCAATGGTTGAAATCAACGCATAGTGGGAAAGGTTAATGCCTGCGTTTAACGAATCCGCCTTCCCGCCATTCACTTTATCTATGAAAAAAAGATTGGGATACTCGGGATTATGGTACACCCCTCTGACTTTTCCGGTCTTAATGGAGCTGGAAAGCACCGGATGAATGAGCTCCAGCTTGAATTCTTCAAGCATGCATGTTAAGGTCCCATCCTGTGAACCGTCATTGACGACGATCACCTCATACTCCGCATAATTGAGCGCGAGTAGCGACCTTACGTTCTCAATAATCGTTAACTCCTCGTTATAGGCGGGCACCAACAGCGAAACCGGCGGAAGCTGACTGGAACTGGATAGCTTATTAATTCGGTTGTACTGGATTCCCCGCTTGATCGCGAAAATATGCCGAATCGAAAATCCGAAGATAAAATAATAGAGCAATGTGACGAGAACAACGTAAAAGAGTGCGGCATAGCTGTAATAGAGCAAAAACTCCCTTAATCCGTTCAGAAATGATTCCAAGATAACTTGATATCCAAAAACCCACATGTTTAAGCAACCCTCCTATACGACACGATAAATACGTTTTGACTTGCGAAAGATTTTGTCATAGGTATACATCAGCGTGTTATATTGCATGAGCTTATTCCAATTGTGCAGCCCCATAGACAGATGCTTGATCTCATCCTCAATCAACTGCAGCATGAACTGACCGCGTTCTGTGCCTTGAACCGCTGCTGCACTTTCACAAAACGCTACCATACCTTCTTCGCCCATACGGAGCAGCCCCTTGCCTGACGCATACACGATTCGTTGATCGGGGTCGTTCAGACTGATGGTCATGAGCTCGACGTAAGCCGTGTTTTTGATATCAGCCAAAGCCTCTATCGTCAATTGCCGAATGTTCAGATTGGGATGATTGAGCAACTTGCTAACGATGTTTCTAGGCAGTAGACGGGAGCTTTTCAGGTACAAATCCACCGCTTTGATTTGAATGTCTTCCTGCTCGGCATCCATGAGACGGTAGACCGCAGAGGCCGCTGCCGGATCGGTGTAGACATTCAGCCCGATGAGCCCAATTCGAATGTAAGCCGGATTCCTATGACTCACATAGCTCGTGTACAAGGAACCGGCATCCACGTCCGAATCAGCGATGATATTCACAATCAGCTCGTAGTACTTCTTGTTGTGCCCAAGTAGAATATGAACCATGGCTTGGAGCTCCTGTTGACTGTGGGCACACTTAGCGACCGCTCTAGCCACGACAAACAGCGACGAATCGAGCGGATGCTTCTGTAACATGTCCAGTAAACCCGGAACTGCCTCCTTCACCCGCATGCATCCCAAATGATACGCAGCATCCAGCTTCACCCGATAAGTTCGGCTGTTAAAGCGCTCCTGATGGTACTGAACGAGCCCCAAATCTATGCAAAGCTGCACCAGCTTGTGCCGCTGTTCGCCAGAGAAGATTTCCATCATATCATTCAGCTTCTCCTGCATCGCCTCTCTTTCCACCGAATTCATCGTCCAAGGAGGGACCCTTAACGGCTCCACCCCATCCAGATTGGCTTGCACGTACGTCAGGTAATCCTTAAACTTCGTCTGGAATCGGTCGTTCAGCCTTCTCCTTCGAATACTTCTCACCTTGATGGCATAAATGATGACCACACAAACTAGATTAAAAGCCAAAATAATATATAACGCTTGTATGGCTGCATTCAGATTGGTGTACACGCCTGCACTCTCCTTATTTTCAGCTCCCCGATTGATCGCTAGTGGTCATGGGGCCATTGATCTTATGCAACGCCTCTTTCATCATGTAGTAGCTTTGCTTCGGCCGTTCCACGTAATTCACCTTATCCTCCCAGCCCTGCCAGGTGTATAGCGGCATAGCGGACACTTGTACCGGCTGCGCCGCAGCCGAACTGTCCCGGCCCACGACGCCATCATTCTTCACAATCCACGGTACAAAGCGAACACCTTTCACATGTGTCTTTTCAAATTTATTCTTAGTCGGGGCGTTGTAGTTGATCACACTTAGAGCGCTTGGATCACTGAATCCGAGCAGCATCCACGGTATGCGCATTTCGAGCACCTGCCCTTGAACTTGCCACATCGCTTTCGAATTGTATTCGGTACGGGATGGATCGCTGTAGCCTCTCTCTAGAATACCAACCTCTACATCCCCGAAGGGGTGGTCCACCCGGGAGTCGGGATGTTCCAGCAGATAATTGACCACTAGCTTCCAAGGCTTGAAAATCCCCGAGTCATCCTGCTTTTCCTTCGGATCGACCTCCGGCAGTCCGGAACGCTCATACAAGCGGGCATGAATATCGTAATTAGAAGCGATCGTCATGCGGCTTTGCTTGTCATCCGACAGCTGGATTAATGTTTCCAATCCTTCATCGAGTGTCATGCCGTGAAGTTCTGGTCCGTGACGATTGCCACCGGGCAGCGTATCTGCCCCGAAATAGATGCTTTCCTTTGACGGGTCAAATGGTTCAGATAGCTTGGCCTGCAAGTACAGGTAGCCTTCGTCCTGCGTGGCCCAAATCTCCTCAAAGCCAGGAGTGGGCACATCGAGTTTCTTCTTATCCTTCAACTTGTTCCAATCCGAGGAGTCCCCATCGATGTGAATCGCTTCGTCTTTGCCTGGGAACATCCCGAGCACCCCGAAGAAAGACTCATTCGTCAGCGTGTTATACCAGTACGCCCGGCGATCCGCTTCATCGTAGCGTTGCGTGTTCCATGTCTTCTTGAACCATTCGTCCTGCCACGTGAACAAAATCGCCCCGGCATAGCCAGACCCGTGAATCTGCTCCAGTAATTCCACATCGATCTCTCCCTGCCCCTTCTCGCTATGACCGCCTTGATTGCGGCCGAGCGTACCTAAGTGGGCTACGCCTACGGAAGCCGGTACGCCATATTCCGTCACCATGACCGGCAGATTGGGATGCGCTGCTTTTAATTTATTCAGGTAGGTGTAGTAACTATCGACTTCCCCTTTGCTATTGGTCATTTCCTGGAACGACTTATCAAAGGCAAAGAAATCGGGATAGTACGGATACACATGATACGAGGCAAAATAGCCCGCCTCCCAATTAACCGCCTCAATATGCATGGGATCGACACTAACCATATCCTCTTCAACGAGCGGTTCGCCCGGATGCGCGATCGGATCCGTCGTCACCCAATTGGCGAAAGCCATCGGGTGCTGCCAGCCATACTGAATCTCCGTTTGCGCCGCCGTGTCGACCATTAAGGCCAGCCACTTCTCAAAAGCGTTCGCTCCCGGTGTACTGCTGAAATATTTCCCCGCGTAGTCCGGGGTGTCCGCGTGCAGCTCATTGGTCCCCTTCACCATCTTCGGATCCCATTCCGTCCCGACAATCCAGCCCATCAGATACGGACCTGCATTATATTTATAGGCGCCTCCCGCTTTCCCCGAATGCGGCTCGGGTGTGAGCGTCGTTTTGCCATAAACCGCCGCAACCGCGTCTTTAATCTCTTGTTCGAATTTCTCCTTGATCTTGGGATCGAAGGCATCCTGTCCTTCAATCAGTTGTTCCTCAGGGCTCCATACACCCTGAAGGAAGAAAAGCGGATTACTTTGATGTTTCATGTTGTATTTGGAAAGCGCCTCGTAAAACTCAGGCATCATGATCGTATACACCCGAATCACATTCGATCCCATATCCTGAATCATGCCAAACCATCTCTCATATTCATCCTCTGAAATGGCCAGTTCACCAGGGTAATGTCCAGGGATCGTCGCCCCCATATTAATTCCCTTGGCGAAATAAGGCTGCCAGGCTTCATTCGTGTATTCTTCTACATTCATTCCTTGTGTCCTAAACTTCACATGTATGCCGCTAGCCAACGTCGTGCTTTCGACTCTGACCAGAAGTGGACGCAGCCAATAATAAAACGCACCGGCTACAATCGCTATGACAAGACTTATTTTTAACAACAATTTGGGCCACTTGCGCATCCTATTCACCTTCGATAATTTGCTGAGTTCTTCTGTCTATTGCCATGGTACGACAGGAAAGTGCAATTGTCTGTTTTCAAAGTGTTAAACATTATGATCGGTTTAAGAGCATTGTGTTCATAATTTGAACTTTGTTATTAAAGAGTTAAAAGATTGTGAGAGGATTGTTAAAATGGAATAATTTTGTGTAAATGGGGAGAGATAGGAGGAGATCGAGGGGGATTTTGGCGGATGTTGGGGGAGTGTGGAGAATGACAAGTTAATATCATTGATGCGTAATGGGAACGCCTAGTTAGAAGGAAAAACACCTGATTTGGGTATCAGGTGTTTTTCCTTTCTAACTAATTTATTAATTTCTTTAACAATCAGTCAACTCTATTAATTCCGTGCTTCTATTTCATACTTCCATCTCATCTGTACTACTCCTCAAATCCGCTCCACTGCAGTAATCTCAGCTTTCTGTACCATCCCTAACCAACAAAGCCACCGATTCCACATGCACCGTATGCGGGAACATATAGTAGTTGACATGTATCTGTGTTAGTTAGTTAAAACCCTTGATTTGCAAGGGTTTTAACTATAGCCTATTGTTCTATTCATTTCATTTTTATTGTTGAAACAGTTCGTCAACAAGTTGTCAACGATTGCATTTATCAGGAACTTAATATTCTTCCATTATACGTTCAGCAACCTGGTTAAACCCAGCTCTTGATGCGAACCCCATAAACTCTCCACCAATCATCCAATCCTCATCTGTAACAATAGTTTTCTTTAATATTTTAATAAAATCATTAACTACAGCGGTTTTTAGCAGTTCTAACGTCGGGCATTCTTGGTACTTACTTCTTATAATTCTCGTTAATATGATATGTAAAGAGTTTACGCCAATACCTTTTTGAATATTATAGTAGGAGTTATATTTCTCTTCATTTTTAAAATTAAAACAACCAGGCCACTTGCTCATTACTGAGTCCCAGCATTCTACCAATAGTTGCTGAAAAAATTCTGTATAATGTTTCGCTTCTATTTCATTACTAAGTTTTTTATTTTCCCAAAATAAAGAAAGTAAATCAAACAACGATTTGTTAAAAGCATTTATTGATATAATTCTTCCAGATTGATCAGGACCGACCTTGATAGCATTATACCAAACCGAATTTTCATTTGAATTTATAGATTTAGTTATTTTCGTTGCTATATCTTCAATAACCTCTACTTTATTAAAGTAAAAGTTGTTTTCTCCTTTATCCCGTATCTGTTCTCTTAATCTAATTGCGAGGTCTGTACTAACCTTTTTCCCTTTACTATTAATATTAATAAATGTATTTATTTCGTGTATCTGTTTTTCCTCGGGTATTATCATTATTATGACAGGTATTTCATAGTGTTTTATTTCACTATATTTAAATTCATCTATCTCTCTCAATTGCTTAAATGCTGCAATACGATGCTGTCCATCAACCACTCGTAATTTTCCTATAATACCAAGTCTATTTTGGTTATATTCAATATTTCCAGGTTCACTTGCCGTTAAAATTGCTGGAGGTAAGATGGCTCCACTCCCTTGTAAATATTTGGTTATTTTTCTGAAGTGACTTGGAAGCAGTGGTCTTTGATACCCCCGTGAATTTTCTTCCTCTGAGTTAAACTGAAGAACATACGTCCCAAAAACTAATTCTTCTATCGTCAATACAACTATATGCATTGAAAAATTATTTTGATGAGCAGTAATAAATGACTTATTCTTAATCATATTATATTCCCCTCTCCTGTCGAGTAGAGAAGATTTTTTAATTCTTCTTTTGATTCAATACACCTATTTTCTTCTACTAATTCTTTTAACATTGCAACGTTAAAATTCTCAGTAAGCCATGGAATATCATTTTGTGAAATCAACTGATGAAGCTCATTTAAAAGTGAATTGCTTAAACTAAGATTAAGTTCAATTTGTATTTCCATACAAATTAAATTGCCTATAATTTTTTCTATACTGTCTAATTGACTCGTAATCTCAAATAAGTCTTCCTCATTATTATTAACGAAATCGTTAATTATTGTATTAATCCTTTTTTGCTTACCACCTGGTAAAAAATAATCAATTTTTTTGTATTGATTAAATGCCTTTACAACACCAATTTTAATTCCATTAAATAACGATAAGTGACCATTATTATCGGTATCAAGATTAGCTTGAAACCCTATGTATGCTTCCAACAACCGTGTTGCTAACAACTTAATATTCGTCTCTAAAGTGTTTGCACTATTATGAATATTAAATAATCCAAAAAGTATTCTCCAAAAAATATCTTTCGAGTTTGCTAATTCAAGAAAATGTGATGCCAACTTTTCTTCTTGACTATTAGTAAACCCCAGTCGTACATCGTCAAATATAAAATCGGTTTCTGTTATTGGCCGTGTTAATATTTTTGAAATTAGCTGGGATGAAATTTGTAAAGCATTGGCTCTGCTAATATTTTTCATTTCAGCAAATATTATCGCGTCGTAGACTTCCCGACAATCCAAATTACATTTTAACAATAAATCTATATTAGGCTGATAAGTATCATACATAAATTTGGCAACCATTTGCTTTATTTCTTGTATTTGACTATGCGGATCTTTAGTACCGAGTTGTATTTGCATGCCTGCGAGTTGACTATCAATGTTCTTCAATAAACCCAGAATTGTTTTCATTAACTCACCGTAAAAATCCGAACCAACTAAATATTGATAGTTTTTGTAAACTAACATATGTTCCATCTCACCCCAGAACATATTAATTAGTGATTTTATTTGTAGTTCCATAGGGAACTCCTCATTATTATCGACCCACATACATTTTATACGATATATGTCTTCACCATTCTTTTGTTTTTCAGGTTGACCCTCTAGAAATATTTTAAAATAAGCCTCCCCCGTAGTATTGACCCCAGGCAAACATTTAAAACCCCGTTCTAGTGAATGAGTAAATATTTTTGATAGTTCTCTAAAAATAACTTTCTCTTCAGAGTGAAGTAAACATACGAGTCTTAAACCTATTAAATCTGGCAATTCTTTAATGAAGTTTTCAGGATTATCATACTTCTCGTAGTATCTCTTTCTAATGATTTTTTCCCTTAAACTCGATGGACCTTTAACCCTTGCCTGAAGAGATAATTTGTTATCCAACCTATTTATAATATTTTCTTCAATAAATGATTCTACGGCTTGCTTTACAAACTTGAACTTTGTTGCTGTTTCTGATTTCAATTTTTCTTCACATTGATCAATGAATAAATTTAATGAAGCATCCATATAGGTGGGTTCCTCCCGTAAAGCGAAAGTATAGTAATCTCTATATTACAATTTCCCTCTACGTTCTTCCATATTTTTTTCCATTATTCGAGTTTTTTATTTATAGGCTATTACTAAATGACTGAATGACTGAAGAATTAAAAGTTACGGCTTTCGCGGCAATAATCACAAATTCTATTTTTCATTTCCATTTTAATTCCTCCATCCAGACTTATAATAACCATCTATAGTATGACACAAGAAGAAGCCATTATTAGTGCCTTTGAGATTATGGGCGGAGAGAAACGTCCTAAAGAAATCGAAGCATGGGTAATACATCATTTATCAGGGTACAATTGGAAAGATTACAGGACGGTTATGGCAGATATGACAATGCCGAATATGGCGGTAATCCAAATACACACGGAAGGCGTCTTGTTCCTGCAAGAACGCGGATTAGAGTATATAGACTCTTAACATCAAAGGAAATTGAAGGATGCAAGATAAATAAACCAGCAGGAGTTAAATAGTATTTTTCGTTATTACCACTCACTAACTAATTTTGTTTGAACCGAACATGAAAAAGATGACTTCCATTAATTTTCAGAAGTCATCTTTAATATCAGGTAAATATTTACCTTTAAGATTTTACATAACAGCTATTTTGGAACTATAATTTCCATCAAAATTTGAACCTGCTCATTCATTTCCTGAAGTTCTGAATTCCTCTAACTTGAATATAAATTTGAGCAGTTCTTCAGGCATAAGCGTAAACTCATCAATAATTTTGAAATCTGTTAGTGTTACTGAATAAATCGACTGTATTTCAGCCTTAAGAAGCTTTAAGACTTCTTTACCTTCAACAATATTCAAACGAGCATTAAAATCTTTCCACTTACTTTCAAACACTTCCATTAAATCTAAATCAGGTTCCGAATTATCCCCATTTCCTTTCTTATTATTAATGGATTTTGAAATGAATTGTTCCATTACTGAAAGTTTTAAAGAATCCGTAATTCTATCAAGAATTTGATGGATAGTTTCGGCTTCAAATGCCCTTTCTCCTGTTCTTCTAAAACGATCTTCAATAGCTTTTTTTACGGCTTTATCAATAGCAAATGGATCAAGGAGATAGTTCTCTAACTCATATCTTTCATAGATATGAAGATATTCAAGATGCTGCTCAAATTCATTCAACTTTTCTGAAAGCACTTGATCTAACCCAAAATCTCTATTAAATATTGCCCCAATATGTAGCGATCCGTCTGATGTAAAGTTGGATGCAAATGATTTAATTTGTTGCCAGTTGGAGTAACCTCCAGATACGAGTGCTGTGATATCATTGCCCAACGAAAGTTCATTTAAACCCACTTGTTTCGCAAGCCTTCTAATCAATTTATAATCGTACTGACCGTCTACAAACAAAATCCGTCTACTTCTAGCAAGATGTGTTAAATTAACATTCGGTACTGATCCTAATGAATTAAGTGCCTCCCCAATTCCTGCAATCTCGGGCAGTCTCATAGCAGCTTGTTTATTCTTGTTAACCATAATTATTTCTGAAGGATCTGCTTCTTCTAATATTTCTTTTGAATGAGAAGCTAGTAAAATATCCGGTCCACAGTCTCTTAGGATCCCCAACAATTGACGTTGCACATCTGGATGCAGATATACTTCCGGTTCGTCAACGATTAACAATGTAGAATCTTTACTTCTTGAAATATGTGTTAGTAGTTGGCACCAAATTTGAAATCCAAATCCTGCCCAATATAATTCCCGCGGTATTCGATTTTCGTTAACAAACATAATTAATTCTTGAGACAAGGCATCTGGTTTTTTAGGTGCTTCAATTGACATCCCTGACCAGGTTTTGCTTATCATTTCTGCAAATTGGTCAAATCCTTCAGGAAAAAACCTCCAGTAATTTCTGAAATGCCGAGATGCTCGATGGGTCGTCATTCCTTTTTTCACTGTTTCGATTGTTACCAACGGCTCATTCTGTTCAATCGGGCCTAATACGGGAATGATCTCTAATTCAATTGGGAAATGACGTTTGAATTCTGTTGGAGTGCTCACTTTTGTTCCCACAACTCTAGTTAGTAAATTACATCCACCTTCTCCGGGGAAATAAAGAATTATCGCATTTCCATTTGTTAATGTGAACGTTATTCTGGAATCAACTGCAACATAGTCTGTATGAACGTTCTCTAACGACATTGGCAATGATTCTTCAGAAATGGTATATCCGTTTTCTTCCCCATCAGGTCCAGCTACCCGATACGGCTTTCTTGATAAAGCTTGTTTAATACCTACTCCCAGAGCACGAAATGCACTAAGAGATGTAGATTTACCGGCATTATTCGGTCCAACAAGTATATTCATATGTTCTAAACGGATTGAAAAGTTTCTAAGTGCCTTGAAATTTTTGAAATCAACTGTAGCTATTGATACTTTGCTTGACATTTTACAACCTCATTGTCGTAAGATTTATAGTATATAGGAATTATCTTATAATACTACTTAGTTATTATATTACTTTTACCATGTAAATCACAAAAGAAAATAGAGTCCTCAAATTTAATAAGAAACGATCCTTATTACACATTTATAATTTCAAATAATGGATATTACCTTGAATTCTCATTGCAAATATAGTTATAGTTCATTTTACATATTTCGATATACAGAGGAATTCTATATAACTTTATACCTAATAAATTCTTTACTCCCAACTGAAAATTTAATATAATACTCATATATTACGTACGTAAAAGGAGATGTGTATGAACGCCTCATTTAGTTACAACTTTCCTGCAATTAGAGGACTTCAAGCGGGAGATCAATATTTCGTTGTAATGTGTCCTCTTAAACTCATCCCAAGAATTTTCTTGTTTGACGAGGAGGAAATTCCTCCAGAACACCGAGCTCAGCGTTCCTTAAATAAAGCTAGGGTTCCTGATATTTGCAATTACATTCTTAACAACTCTAAAGATTATGTTTTTTCATCTTTAACTGCTTCTGTAGATGGGGAAATGGTCTTTACTCCTTTCTCTGAGGAAGCACAGTTCAAGGATATTGGTAAGCTGGCCATTTCGTTAGATGCAAGGTTTCTCATTAACGATGGTCAGCATAGAAGAGCTGCCATTGAAGAAGCTTTGAAAATAGCACCCGAACTAGGGAATGAAACGATTTCTGTCGTTTTTTTTCAAGATACAGGTCTCGTCAAGAGCCAACAAATATTCGCGGACTTGAATCGACACGCAGTAAATACTACGTCTTCTTTAGGTATTTTATACGAACATCGCGATCAATTAGCAAGCATTACAAAAACTATCATTTCTCGAATACCACTTCTTGAGCGTTATACAGATCTGGAAAAACAATCACTTTCAAAGTTATCCCCCAAACTCTTTGCCCTTAGCAATATTTTCCAAACAAACAGTCGTCTCTTGAACAAAAAAAGAGGAGAGTTAATTACAGACTCGGAAAAACAATTCTTAGAGGAATTCTGGAGAGAATTATGTAATGCTATGGTTGAGTGGCAGCTTGTAATGAAGAAAGAACTATCACCCACTGAGCTAAGAAAAAATTTCATTAATGCCCATGGTATTTTTCTTGAAGCAATTGGGATCGTAGGTCACTATGTACACAATAATCAACCGACCGACTGGAATAATTACATACAAATGCTATCCGCTATAGACTGGAACAGGAGCAACAAGGTATGGTTTGGGCGAGCTTTTGGAACAACAGGTAGAATAAACAAAAATAATGAAACAATACAACTAACTGCAAATATGATAAAATCTTGCATCGAACTCCCACTAACTGAACAAGAATCAATTCTCGAACAAAAAGCGAAGATTGGATGATGAAACTATGTTACTAGGACTATTAAATAACACGAATCGAAATGATATAAGAATAAAAGAAATGCAAGATGTATATCTATCTGATGACCGACCATGGGTAGTTGGCTATAGTGGAGGTAAAGATTCTTCCGTAGTCGTACAACTAGTCTTTGAAACGCTTAATAGATTGGCTCCTGAACAGCGTCATAAAAAGGTCTATATCATTTCATCTGATACACTTGTAGAAACACCTCTTATCATTTCTTCCATTAACCGAACACTTTTACAAATTCAGAATCTTGCACTGGACTTGGGTCTACCAATCGAAACACATAAAGTAAAACCAGAAGTAGAAAAGACTTTTTGGTCATCATTAATTGGTAAAGGGTACCCTTCACCTCGCCAAAAATTCCGTTGGTGTACAGACCGTATGAAAATTGATCCTGCTAACAAGTTTATCCTAGATAAAGTCTCTCAATTTGGAGAGGTCATCATGGTACTTGGTGTTCGGGACTCTGAAAGTGCAACTCGTGCACAAGTAATGGAATCCCACACCATTGATGGAAAGACACTCATGCGCCACTCTACACTTCCAAATGCTTACGTATACGCACCAATACGCGACTTTAATCTGGATGACGTTTGGGAATTTCTCCTCAGTAATCAAGGACAGACACCATGGGGATCGGATAACAATGAGTTACATGCTCTTTACCAAAACTCGTCAGGTGGCGAATGTCCTCTTATCGTAGATAAAGAAATTAAAGAAACTGCTGGTTCTTGCGGTAACAGCCGATTTGGTTGTTGGGTTTGTACGGTAGTAAAAGTAGACAAAGCTTTAGTCGGGTTTATTGAGAATGGAGAATCTTGGCTTACTCCTCTATTAGAATTCCGAAATTGGCTTTCGGATATTCGTGAAAACCGTGAATATCGTGAAAAACATCGGATGAACGGTTCAATTTATTTTGTAGGTGAAGGCGAAGATAAGGAATTAGGACTGGGTCCATTTACTTTAAAAGCCCGTCAAATGATACTTCGAAAACTGCTCGTGACTCAAAAAACAGTCTCAAATCCGTATGACACTGATTATAAGTTAATTCAAGATGATGAACTAAAAATGATTAGAAGATATTGGCTTCAAGATGGCGATTGGGATGACTCTGTGCCAACTATTTACCAGGAGATTTTCGGAGAAGATTTAGATTGGGAATATGATGAAAGATCTCTCTTGGAACCCGATCAGGTCACCGATCTTGAACTTCTTTGTAACGAGTATGATATTGATTTAGAGCTCATGAAGAAATTAATAAGCATTGAAAAAAACTATATCGGTTACAAAGTAAGACGAGGCCTTATACAAGACTTTAACCGAGTTCTTAATCAAGACAAATTACATTTTGGAAAAGTGGAAGGTTATAAACAATGAAATTCAATAGACTTCGGATAACTAATATTGGCGCTTTCCATGGAAACTATGATTTTGATCTGAAGACAGAGCGGAATCAAAAAAATATTATTTTATTCGGTGGTAAGAACGGCGCTGGTAAAACTACGATATTAGAAAGTGTGAAGCTCGCACTTTTCGGTCCACTTGCTTACGGATATAAGACAGAGTCAACCCCTTATTTCGATAAGATACTCGTTAAACTTAATAATAATGCGAGGAAGAACAAAGAGACAAAATATCACATCATATTAGATATTGAAATGGTAGAAAACTACCAAAAAAATGTATATACACTCCGTAGAAGTTGGATACCGACCAAAACCGCGGTAAAAGAAGAGTTTATTGTTCTGAAAAATCGTGTTGAACTATCTAGTCTGGATAAAGACTTGTTTCAGAACAAACTTCGTGAAGAAACACCGCCTCAGTTGCTAGATTTATGCTTGTTTGACGGTGAGAGAATAGCACAGGTAATTTCAGAGGAAGTATTGTCCGATCATTTAAAAGAAACCGCTAAAGTCATGTTCAACTTGGATCTATTCGAAAATTTAGAAAATGATCTTAATTTTTACATTAAGCAAGAGGATATTCATAATAGTCTCTCAAGAGAACAACAACATCTGTTAGAACAAGAAGAAGAACTCGAAAAGCTATTGCTCCGCCTAGATGATGTAAGCCAACAATTGGCAGAAACAGATTCTGAACTTGAAGAAAAACACCAGTTATCTCGTGAACTCATTCATAACTATGAGACTAATGGTGGATTAATGAAAGATCAGCGAGAGTCTCTGCTTCAAAAAATAAATGAAATTGAACTGCAACGTCGAGTGATGATGGACCGGAGCAGGGACATCATTTCTTCCTTGCTACCTTTTGCCCTTGTAAAAGATCAATTGAATGTCATACAGAATCAGATGCAGGAAGAAATAAAACACGAACTAATTGAGAATATGGAAACCCTTTTTAATCCACACGGGTTTGCACAGGTTCTTAATCAATTACAAAAAAAAGGCGCGCTGTCGCTCGTTGATTCCAGAGAAAATGTAGCCATTCAGCTACACAAGGAAATATTAGATATCTTTTCACTTGAATTACCAAAACACATATATCGCGCATCATCTGCACAAAAAGCTGAAATTACCTCAATCTATCATCAAGTGAATGAATTTGACGGTAATTTCATTATTGAAAGCTTCAAAGAAAATACCGATTTAATAAAAAAATCTCAAAATCTCCGAAAAAAAATATCGGAGAACGATGAAACAAGCGAACTACACGAATTATTAAAACAACTAGGAGATACGCAGTCTAGCATCACTAGTCTTGAGCACAACAAAAATCAACTTAGTGTCATTTATGATGAACTATCAGAAGAAATTTCGGAACGAAAGCATGTAATTACAGGAGTAAGAGAAAAGCAAATGCAAACCAAAAAGTCAGAGAATATCTTTGTTATTTCCACTCGGATCGCAGAGGTCAGTCGACATTTTCGCTCTATCCAATTAAAAAAGAAACTCCAACAAGTTGAAATGGAAGCTGCTAAAATGTTGCGCCTATTGTTTCGAAAAGAATTATTCGTCGTACGAGTGTGGATACATCCTGAGACTTTCCAATTAAAACTTTACAATTCCCTAAATGAAGAGATTCTCAAAGAGAACTTGTCAGCGGGAGAAAAGCAAATCCTTCTATTATCAACGATCTGGGCTATGGCTATGTGTTCAAACCGCCGCTTACCATTTATTTTTGATACGTTACTTGGTCGGTTGGACCAGACTCATAAAAAGAGTATTATCGAACACTTTCTACCAAGATGTGGAGAACAGGCAATAATCCTCTCAACCGATTCTGAAATCGATTCAGAGCACTATAAGTTAGTTCAACCAATTGTATCTAAGACTTATACTCTTGATTTTAATACCGACGAATCAACAGTCCAAATAAGTAATAACTACTTCCATTTTCAATTAGAGGAGGAGGATATAAGTTATGCAGTTTCGACTCAAGACTTCTAAATCAACAGCTGATCGTTTAAAACTGTTACAAGACTCAACGGGGCTAACCCCTAATATTCTTTCTCGTATTGCAATAATGCTGTCTCTAAGAGAACCAAAAAAAATCAGTGCATTAAGCAAAGATGTTGGTGGTATTGAGTTTAATCGAAACACTTTAACTGGTACGTATGATTACGTATTTAAAGCGCTTATTACCCATCACGAAGAGCGTGAAATCACGGATGAGGAGTATTTTCCCAATCTATTTAATGCTCATCTTGAACGAGGTAGTAAGTTACTCGAGAACGAGTACCAATACGCAGGTAACTATCAAAAATTTATCACTAACCTAGTTGAAAAGTCTGGCATAAGTAAACTATGATTTACTTTGATAATTGTGCTACAACGCCCTTACATCCTGAAGTGCTGGATGCCATGCTCCCCTTTCTCCAACAAGAGTATGGAAACCCATCCAGCAAGTATTATCCCTTAGCTGAAAATGCAAAAAACGCAGTCTCTTACGCACGTGAAAAGATCGCTATGTTACTTAACTGCATTCCCGAAGAAGTCGTTTTCACCAGTGGGGCAACTGAGAGTAACAATATGATTCTAAAAGGCATTGCTGATCCATTCTGGGGTACCGAAAGACAAATTATCACCTCTAAAACTGAGCATTCATCCGTACTTGATACCGTTCATCATCTAAGATCAAAAGGATTTCATATAGAGGTTATGGATGTAGACCGATTTGGTAGAGTAAGTATCGAAAAACTTAAAGAACTTGTGAGCAGCAACTCTCGAACAACCCTAATGGTCAGTATTTTATGGGGAAATAACGAATTGGGAACATTAAACAATATCAAAGAAATAGCTGAATTTTGTCAAAATCATTCTATTTCCATACACAGTGATGCTACTCAAGTTGTAGGGAAAATGAAAATCGATTTAGACGATCTCCCGCTTCAGTTCCTGTCTTTGTCATCACACAAATTACATGGTCCTAAAGGAATAGGCGCAGCCATAATTAAAAAAGACAAGCTAGGCATTCGTACTCCTATTACTCCTCTATTGCATGGAGGAGGCCAAGAATTCGGATATCGAAGTGGTACTCTAAATGTCCCTGCCATTGTTGGTTTTGGCAAAGCAGCTGAGATCGCAAATCGAGATTTGGAAAGTAATATTAGGCATTTGGAATTCTTAGATACTTATTTTATTTCTAAGCTTCAACAACATTTTTCTGAGATCCTTCATTTTAATTCAAATTCATCTCCTAAACTTCCAGGGATACTCAATATTCGATTTGCAGGAATCCATAATGAACTACTAATCAAAAAGATTGCAGCCCACGTTGCCATTTCAAGTGGATCTGCCTGTAGCAGCAGTAAACCTTCTCATGTTCTCCAAAGCATTGGCTGCTCACTCGATGAAGTCAGATCTTCTATTCGAGTATCATTCTCTAAATATAATAATATCGAAGAAATTGATACATTCATTAATCTTCTAAGCAGCTAATAAAATACTAAATTCAAGGTGATCCTTTATGAACAAATTAAAAGAGAAAGAACTGCAATTACTCTCCAAATTGTGTAGAGAGAATAACTTGCCTTTAAAGATGGTCAGTGAGTTGCTAAAGTCAGCTGAGAAGTTCTCGTATGAGAATACAACTGACACCGTTCGTGTGAAAGATTATACTGGTTTGATCGATTTTTATTCTAAAGACATCAAAGGTGATTAAATAAATGATTATTAAAAAGTTACTCTTATATAACTATAAAACCTATTATGGACAACAAGGGCTTAATTTGCATATTCCGAAATCGGTGCGTGAAGAAAGCAGTAAAAACATCATACTTATCGGCGGACTAAATGGTGCGGGTAAAACAACAATCCTCAAAGCAATTCACTATGCCCTATTTGGTCAACGTGGGATGTCCCCCTCCGAACATAAACGTCTATTCTCGAATGTACTTAACAATACATTCTTTGATGAAGGTGGTCGTGAGTGTTCCATTTCCCTAACACTAGATATGGATTCTGGTGAGGAATGGGACCTGATAACTAAGTGGACTTTCGACCATAATAAAAACTTAGTTAGAGAAAATCGAGAAATAACAGTACGTAAACCTGGGATGAGTCTCGGAAAGACTGCAAATGTTGAAAATATTGCCGCCTACAATCGTTATATCGATAAAATGATTCCCTATCACGCGGCTCCGTTTTTCATATTTGATGGAGAAGAGATTAAAGAAATAATCCTTCGGCAGAATAGCAACGAGATGAAAGAAGCTATTCATAAAATTAGTGGAATCGAAGCCTATAAACAGTTAATCAGTGACTTAGCTAAACTTAAAACTTCTGTTGAGAGTGAACTTGCAAAAGCAGTAAATCAGTCGGCTGTTACATCGCTCGAGAAAAAACTATCTGAAATCGAAGATGAAATTAAAATAGCAGAAAAAAAACGTGAAGTTCTAATTGCCGACCGAAGAAATCTCGATCAATTACTCGAAGAAGCAAAAACAACCAGGAATAATAAAATGCTACTTAATTCGAGATCACGGGAAGTAATTATTTCAAAACAGAGTCAAGTAGCAGCAGAGCTTAAACTGACGCTAATAAATCTCAATCAACAAATGAAAGAAAAGGTTGTTGAGATTATTCTAGCTGAGAAAGTTTTCTCTCTACAAAATCAGCTACGTCAAGAATCTGACAATCGGCAGCGTAAACTCGTTTATGAGGCCAAATTGACTCCTTATCATAGTTTCTTTAATCAATTACTTCAACACCCAATTCACCCTCCACTCTCGACTGAACAACTTTTTCAACTTAAGGAAATTGGAGAAGAACTTTGGAAAAAAGAAAACAATATCCAATCCTCTCCTCGGCCTATAGCGAAAGAAATACATGACCTAGCTCAATCAGATTACAATTACTTAATAGCACTGCCTAGATTAAGTAAGAATACGGTAATTAAATTAGTTAATCGTATTGAAGAGCTGCAGCTATCTTCAAACGAAATAGAGTTAGAACTTAGAAGTGCTCCTGAATCTGTAGACATTCAGGACGAAAATGAAAAAATCGAACTTCTGACTAAAAAGATAGGCGTACTTGATGTAAAGAACAGATCACTGTTTAGTAAAATTAATGTGTTAAAAGAGGAAAAGAAGAACCAGCAGAATAATATTACAAGAAAATCGGGTGACGCCGCAGATAGCGAACAGCTAAAATCCAGACTTGCCACCGTTACTAAATTAGAAAAGGCTATGCAACAATACGTTCAACAAATGACTCAAATGAAAGCTGAATTTATCAAGGAAGAGTTTGCAAGAATGCTGTTGACCTTGTTCAGGAAACAAGAGGAATTTGGGAAAATTGAATTTGATATCAATACTTACACCATTCGCCTCTACAATGAACGTCAACAGGAAATAAGTATCCAGGATCGTTCTGCAGGAGAGATGCAAATGATCGCTTCAGCATTGATATGGGCTCTCACAAAAGCATCAGACCTTTCATTACCCATGGTAATTGATACTCCTTTAGGACGGCTGGACAGCTATCATCGCAATCATCTTATTAATCATTACTACAAGAATCTAAGTGAACAGGTTATCATTTTATCCACCGATACTGAAATTACAAGAGAATATGTTGACTTAATGAAAAAACATTCGTATAAACAATACATGCTTGACTATAATCAAGAAAAAAAGTATACCGTTATTCGAGATGGTTACTTTGACTTCATAAAGGTGTGATACCATGTCCAATCGAAAAAGAAATCTATCTGGAAGTGGAAAAGAGATCCTAGAATCCTTATGTGATGCACTAGAGATTGAACGACCATTGGCATTAAAAATTGCTCTTGCAAAAGGAATAACCCAGGGGGTTAAGAACGAAGGTTTGGAACAATTCAAGGATAATAAGGACAAATGGACAATCGGAGAAGGTTTGATTAAAGATAAAGATTATATTCTCTTCAAGCATCTTATTATTAATGAACAAAATCAAGCTCTAAATGATGATGAAGTAAGTGACTTCTTTCTTCTATATATTGAAGTAGGACTCCGTGTGATTAAAAGAAACCTCACTGACCAAACGTCACTAGAAGACTTTCGCATAAAGATCTTACAATAAATAAAGAAGAGTGCCGCGGGCACTCTTCTTTATTTATTTAGATTCGATATTTAAGTGGAGTAATATCAATTACGGTAACTACTGGGGAAGACAACTCTCCATTTTCTTTTAAAGATTGTCCATTTACAATACATTGCCCCTTCTTCAGGGCTGCAAGACGCTGTTCGATCTTTTTCTTTTCACTTTGATCATTTGCCAAGTTACTAGCTATATAGGAGATCTCTTGTTCAGGCTGTGCAAAATAAATCTTCTGTGAAGCATTTTGCAACCTAGCCAACTCATCATTTCCGAGTTGAGCTTTAAGAAATTGTGTAGCAAACCAGCCCGACCAACCAAACTTTCGACCTTCCGTTAGAATTTTCGTAGAGGGTGATTTCTCTCCATGGTCTAAGTTCTGAGCTTCGTCAAGAACTACTGGTATCGGGTTATTCTTTCTACCATTTCTAACTGAGTGATTCCATAAATCCCACAAAATAAACTCAGTCAGAATAAGTTGAACATCACGTGGATAACCTGTCAATTGAATAATAAATACATTCCCGTCACCTTCAAACAAATCTGTCCACTCCATAGAGTCTTCATTTGCAAAGGGATTACGGTCGATAAATGGACGAATTTGTGAAAGGGCCGTTTTTGAATAACTTGAGTTGTCAGCCTCCAGTGCCTCCTTCAATAATGGAAGGTTGAATTTTTCGTCATGTGCTTCTAGACCGTTTAATACTGCCTCATAAATCGCATTAAGCTGTTGAATACCAAGTGACTTATAAACTGTACCAAAAACACTTTTAACTCGTTCAGCCACATCAGTATTGTCCTCGGGAAGCATCGCCCCGCCAATATCGCGAACATTTTTTCGGAATGGATTAATCGGGAATTTTTCTGTGAAAACAATTCTCTGAGTTAATTTAGCCCCCATAAAGTTTACAAATTCCGATTCAAGTTGATTAGGAAGAAACCCTTCCGTATAATCGATAACAATATTTGATATGCCTAACTTTGATTGCTCCAAGAGTAAACACTGCATTAAATATGTCTTACCCTGCCCCGATTTCCCGGAAATCAGTAAGTGTCTGTTGGCTAGATCTTTATGACCAAATTCCCAATACAATTCTCGATTGCTGTTTTCTGCTCTACCTAACAATATCCTCGCTTGCTGCAGATCGGCTTTGACTGGTTTCTGATTACACAGTGGTCCTTCTGGATCCCTTGGTAAATCTACTAACTTTTTAATCTCCATTGTTGGTGGATCTACTGGTGTCATGGACTCCTCAGGCAAAGTAGGTTGCTCTATGGACTCTATAGATTCTATGAGCCCCTTTGGACTCTTTAACGCCTCAACTGACTCCTTAAGCTCAGTTGGTTCTACTGGAGGTTCTAATGAGCTGGTGCTCTCTGATGATATATTTAATAAAACTGATCCACTAGTTGGCCTACTTTCAATGGGACTTTCTCCATTGTAGTTATACAAGTACGACAGCATACGTTCCTTAATAAAATCATTGTTTTTATCCTGAATCCAATGGCGCATATCCTCCATGGATTTCGTCAGCCCACTATAACCATCATCCTCTGTTAGATTCAGATAGGTTATGCCATCTTCCAACTTAGAGCTTCTATGGTAGGCATCCCTTTGAAATGACAGAACTGCCCCTTCACCGATTATTTTGTGTATATCACTATCTAAAGCTAAATCATCTTTCAAGAGTCGTTCAATAGTAGCAAATGACAGATTATAGCCTATGCGTTGAGGCCAAAATTCACTACTATATAGTTTGTATGCATTTGTAATATACAGTTGAACAAAAAAGTAACGATAGAATCTACTTGTGAATCGCTTTTCGCTATTTTCTGATAAAGCGCTAATAATTAACTGTTTGGTATGCTTTACCTGCGCCTTAGCCTTATCTAAGACTGATCCATTGTTGATTCCTATCTTTACTTCAACTGGATAAAAGTGCATAACTAGTTGACCTTTACGTTCCTCTAAACCAATCAATAGCAGGTCATCACTATGAGCACCTTTCACGCCTAGATTTTTGGCAGTAAAGACACCTTCTGATTTATTCAAGCTAACTGCTCCCGCTACCCTTAAAATTTCTTCTAAAGAGATCGGCACCCAAAGTATATTCAAATGATCAAAATAAGATAAAGAGAACTTAATTGCGGATATAATACTCAATTTTTCTCTCGAATAATGCCCCTTGCTGCCAATAATCCGTAACAGCCATTCACCATTAAAGGTATTAAATGCTCTTACAGTATTTATAACACTCTGCTCATTTACTTCAACTTTTTTAGCAGCAAGAACCTCTTTAATTACAGAATAATACTGCTGAGATTTATCCGTAACTGTAATTGCATCATATTTATTTGACGTAGAATATTGATCATTGTAATGAATGACAACTAAATTCTTGTAGCTATTGAAAAACTCTAAATCTATATTCGAATCGATAAACGTAACCCAATATGAGATCTGGAAGATCTTCTCCAATGTCTTCTCATCCGCTGTCGTAGTTCTAGAGAAAATAGATTCTCCTTTACGATAAGCATCACTACCAGAGTTCCGCAGATTAGCAGCTAATTCATTAATGTAATAGACAGTCTCCATGAGGAGGTTGCCATCATCAATTTCATAACCTTTTATTCCAAAACCACTTCGATAATTCTCTTCTGACTTCATTGAAGGTACAAACGAGTACAAACCATCCAATGCAATTCCAGACTCCATATCGCTCATTAGTTGCAGAGCATCCTTTTCTTGAGCCATCATCTTGTAGAATGAAATATGCGCATATCTATAGTCTTGATCTACGTTTTGCTTGTAATAATTGAGTTTGTTTCTTATGATTCTCATCAGATCATGTGAGTCGTATTGTTTGGATACAAGGTTTATTGAAAACATTTCTTCAATAGCGGCGATAGAATCAAGCCTTGAAAAACGATCAAATGCACTTTCAGCATTATTAGCTCGGTAAAGTGTTAATTCGATATTTTTTAGGGCATCAGCACCTTTTTCTCCAATTGTACGTAGCATCCATTGTATAATTCCTCTTAATACTTCTCCATCATTTTCAATGTTGATTAGATTGATTTGTAATGGTGCACGTGAGCTTTCACTAAACAGATATCCAAAATGTTCTTCAAATTGTTTTAATTTATCTTCGATAACTTTGGCAAGGTACTTGTTTGCATCTGTAATCGAAACTTGATTTACAGGCTTGTAGACCATCCATTCCATTGCTGACATTTGTGGATCTGGTTTATAAAGTCTATCATCATCATTAAAGTCATAAATGAATGGAACTAACCCATCGGGTCTTAGCCTATTAAGTATATTAGTCTCCACTTCCTCATTGGATAATTGGGTGTTTAGTTGGAGCTGATAGGCTACAATTAGTGGATGATAAGGTGTAAAATAAATACAATTATTGGATTTAATAACCCCCAGTTTAAAGAGATCTCTTCCCTTTCTCCCAGCCTCCTTGTTACTGACAAACGCTTTTATCTCGTTAACATACACAGTTAAATATTCTTCCGCCCTTTTTATCAATTCTTGAGAATATACAGTTAAACTTGGAATGTTTTGAATGACATTATATTGATTTATATAACGACTATATGCTTCCCTCATCAAATCACTAAGTTCTAGATCTACATTTACAAGGCTACCCGATTCAAAATCCGCGCATTTATAACCTCTTTCACGCCATTCGGTTTCCCATTCAAAAAAGTGCCTGTAATCGGAGTTTAAATAGAACTCTCTATTTCCGAGCATGAGTTTATTACTTTTCCATTCGAAATCCCTCTGCATTTCTCGCTTTAATCGCCATATTCTAGCCCCCGTTATAGGTGTTGATTCCGGGAGCTCATTAATTAACTTGATCGGAAGCTGCAGGTTCTCTTCGACCAATTTGATATTTATGATCAGTTCCTCATCGTCATTAAATGCTTCTGCATGTGGCTCAATGATTAGTTTGTCATCAGGGTTCAACAAGATCTCCTGACCATCTGAATTAATTTCAATAATATTTTGATTTAAACCATCACCGAGGACAATCGTACTGCCCTCATATTGAATAGTAATTAATTGCATTGATGTATCGATCAAATAAGATGTCTTATAGGGATCAAGAAGAAATGAGTCTATTGGTAAAACTAAAATATTAAACTCAGCACCCAAAGTTGGCTTATTATTATGTTTATAGTCAACCTTAGCAAATGTGCAACCATTGGTTTGTGTTTTCACTTTAATTGTCATTGTTGTACGTGCCACAGTAACAATAACATCCGAGTTCTTGGACCTCACATAATTCTCCTGGAGACTTTTGGCTTCCCCACCTTCAAACCCAAACGTAGCGGTTAAATTGATCTCTTCTTTTTTATTTACATTGAAAATAATAATATGTCGTTTTCTTTCTCCCGCTGATGTCTCTTTAACCGGTCTGTTCCAAATAATTACATCATCTTTTGAGTCAAATGACTTTAGTTCGACTTTCGTCTTCACTCTCTGTTCCAGCATTTCATTGTGATGCTTTAAGACATCCGAGAAGGATGTATCTGACCAGTTTCCTTTTTCAAGCTTATCTTTTCCTTTTGAAGTAAATTTATTTTCTAATTCTTCAACGTCTAATCCATAATCATGAAACCTTTTCACAAAATCAAATAGCTCACGATTTAACTCAATGCGGTCCCTGAGCTTATTTCCAGTAAAGGTATCTAATTCATCGTCCTTAAATAGACCTAAAAGCTTATAGTCCTCTTCTTTGATCGATCCTGCGGCAAGGAGAGTAAAGATTTCTTCAAAATCGAAGAAGGTAATATGTTGAAATATCTGCTCACTCAATATAAGATCCATGCGGTCTAGTAGCATAATTTGTTCGACTTTGTTAAGCGTACTATTCTCTATTTCTTTCTTAAGACGTCCTACTAAAGTTTGCGCATGTAAGGGCATGCCCTCTTTTTGAAGGTCACTACTTCCACCTTGAATTGAATCAAGTTGCATGGATACAACGCTCAGTAATGCAGTTTTTTTCCACACTCCACCTTGTTCTCCAACCTGATTTCGTAGTGTAACAAGAAAATCTGGCTTAACAATGTCAGATGTCGAGGCCACTACAAGCTGAACATCTTGGATTTCGATTGCAAATGTTTCGTAAGGTTCACCCATTTCATGTTTATAAACAAACGCACTTACATTAGATTGGAGCCTAAATGACTCTAACAACCCTTCGACATCATCCTGACGATCCAACTGTAAATAATACCGATCTCCCGCTGTAACACTTTCCGTTCTAAAGTATTCAAGTAATAATCCTGAAATTTTATTAAAGAATGGGTTTGACATATTGAGCATCTCCGCTATCGCTTTTTTTGTCGAGAATATTTAATGAATCAAATAGCTCGATGATTGCTTTTTTAGATAAACGATCAAAGTTCACCCCTCGTTTGGAGAACTCCTCAAACAATTTATTTACAGGCATTCTCTCGTTTTTCACACAAACCGTCGTTAGAAGCAGAAGCATCTCTTGGTTTATATTTAATACTTGTCCTAGACTGCCGCGATTCTTTATAAATGTCTTTCCACCAAATCCTTCGAGCTTTTTACCATATCTCTCAGCAACTTCTGTATTGGTTCCTTTTTTTATACTATCAAATAAAATCCCCATAGCGCTTTCTATGTTTGTAGGACTCTCGCTGATGATTTCATCATCTGACAAAAATAACTTTGAATAATCTTGGATCCAAATTTTCAGATCGTTAAGATAGTTGTAATTCATCTCTTGATCTTCTTTAATTTGGTCATGAATATCTCTGTAAGTTAAGAAACTAGGATTTTCTTTAGCTGTTTCAGATTGGATATGACTAAGCTGAGACATCGTATGCACATGAACGAATAAATGAGGGAGTTTCTTCTTTAGACCTTGGAACCCCTCCGCTTCCGATGCCTTCCTGCGTTTACTCACTGCTTCCCACTCTAAAGCAAAATAAATTGTAGAAGCCTCGCTGTACTCTCCTTTTTCAAAGCGTTCAAATTTTAGAAGCAATTGACAAATATACATAAAGGAATAGAAGTGAGTTAAAAGGGTGAAATTTGAAAGAAAATAATCTTGGTACTTACTAATAAACATTATATCTTCTTTATACAGAGACGAAAGAAAAGGTAACAGGAGCTGATACTTTCTTGAATCGCTATTATTTATAGCCTTTAATTCTAGATTCTTAAGAACTAACTCAGTCAGAATGTCATCCGCATTTTTGTTAGTAAAAATATTTTTCATCTCAATTTCATCTTGCACTAGGATTTCTGATAAGAATATGGCATATTTACGGTAAGTATCCTTTTCAGGTACGGGGATAAAATTATAAATGTAGGGATGGAACACTTTCATATTGTTGTTTTGACTATATAAATATTGTCTCAAGAATCGCTCTAAGTCTATTTGAGACTCATTCTTAAATTCGATTTGACCGGTTAACTGTGAAATCAGTGGGTCTTCGAATTCAAGTTGATCTTTACTTGCAGGTTTTTTCTTAACCACATGTCCACATATCTGGCGAACATACTCACCAATCAAATCACCGAAATCATTATTTAAATCTTTGCCATTGGTCGCAACAAACGGAAGAATATCCGCTACTTTTCCCGTTTCGTGCTTCTTTTTACTAAGCAAGCTCCTTAGTTTAATTACATCTAACGATAATGTCATCTGAGAATTACTCCTTTTCAAATACAAAAGAACCAAAATCATCTTTGTACAATTTATAGAATCGACCATCATTCGGATAATGAACAATTAACTCTTTGGATTTTTCTCCATAATTCATCATTTTGTCAACAAATTCCACGAAATTTATTGCGTCTTCTTCGTCTTTTTTATTAGGACAATAACCCCGTAACACCTGTTGCAATAGCTCATAGAGAGCAAAATCCACCTCTATTGGAATTGGTTCATCCTTGCCAATATTATAAGCTAGCGATAAAGTTGGCTTGAATGTCTCAAGAACCTCTTCTTGAACAAATTGTAGGTGGCTGACGTTAGGCTTTAGATTTAATTTTTGAGCTATCCGAATTGTTTCTGTCTGTTTACTTAAATAAACGTAGTCTTTTAGCGGTGTCCCTTTCCATTTCTGAATCACATCTTTAAACTCATCATAGAACGATCTTATCCCTGCAGTTCTTCCATGGTTGAAATCATAGAGGCGTCTTAAATAATTATTAAACACCTGACTTTTTATTTGCCTAGCGTATTTCTCATTTGTAAGAAAAGACAGCCGAATTATCGTTTCAGAGAACTGAACAAATGATTCACCACTCAAAGAACCATCGCTATCATTCCTAAAAGGCATTATCCACAGTTGTGCAGTTTGATCACTAATGAAATCATTTGTAACATTTGACCAGTCACTCAATGTGTTCAAATCGATAATTAACTGATCCGTGAAGGAAGAACGGGAGTGAAGTGGATCTAATTCATACATCGCTTTCAATATAAACGATCGCTCTCTTCGCTTGAATAGCAGCGTAGGAACCGATTGTTCCAGCCTTTCAAACTGATCAATGAACCGTACCGGAGTTTGAATGTCAGGAATAATCAAATCCGCAATAAAATTTAGAAATGCCCTGGCCGATATCACGATTTTATTGCGTATAATCGCCTCGATTGTTAACTGTACGATTTGTTTCTGAACAAAAGCGTTCTGTAAAAACCGATAATTTTCATGCACCATCGTTTGATTAGAATTGTTTAAATCCTCTTTATATGCGAGAAAGAAAGGATTGAACGATTTCTCAGCAAACACTCTAGAAAGGATTTCACTAAAAAACTTCGATTCTGCTCCTCTTTCTGTTAACTCATATGAACGGTAGTCACTAAAACTAATGAGGTCAAAGAACTCTTCACTGAACCAAGTAATAATTTTTTGTGAAAACAACCCACTGTTTGAGATGAAGCCTTTTAACCGATTAAAAGTAACGCTTTCATGCTGTAAATTAATGAAATTATGAAGAACACCCAGATTAATGGCCAAGATTACTTTTTTATCGGAGCTTCCAATCTTTTGATCCGAGAAATCTTCTAACACTTCCCTCAAAGTCTCCATTGCATCCTTTGTTGGAGAGAAGCTTTCCGTCGCATCGTTGAACACTTGGTAGTCCTGTAATAGCTGCGGCTTGTTTTCTTTTAAGTAGGCTAATAAGTGCGACTTACCATCACCAACACTTCCGCACAACAAAATTAAACTTGGCTTTTGAAGAATCTCGTTTTTAGTGAGACTCTTCTCTAGATCAAGTTGAACTTTCCTTTCAACGTGTAGGTATTCTTTATATTTGCTAAATGCATTGGCATTTTCAATAGCTTCTTTTGATGAATCTTTAAGCCGCCTCAGCTCACGCATTAGATAGCTCTCACGTTCAGAAAGATCAGCCTTAAAAAGCCCCTCATCTCCGGTTACGACAGGTTGAGTAACAGTCCGCTCTGACTGATCACCTTTTCCTGACTGTATATTTGCAAGTAATTGAAACACTTCTTTTTTAAAATCTTGGAGCTCCTCAGAAGCTTTAGCAGGTGGTTTAGGATACTCATACGAAGGAACGGTAAGTTGTAATGTTGTGTATATCTCATAGAACCAAACAGCGATTTTGTAGACAATCTTATGAAGCATTATCGCTTCACTCAGATCATCATAATTGGCAGTGTGAGCTGCCTTATTCCCCGTCATTCTAATAGTATGAAACCCATTCTGCACTTCCGAGGTAATATATCCACCATTGCTTAAAAAAATAATTTTATCATTAAGGGATGATTGCGGCGGCAAACTCAAATTTTCAAGTTCGAATACTCTTTTTAATATTTCTTCGGCAAATACTCTGGCTTTTACAATAGAACTACTTGGATCTTGGTATATTAACTCTTCCATTTTCTTCGCACTAACTGCAGCGTCTTGGTTGAGCTGCTCAATAAACGTTATAAGTTCTGTTATTGGTTGAGACAAGACTAATCAACTCCAAATTAATATATCATTTGCACACTTTAATCATTTTCTCGACTTTGGTTATTACTATATTAACTCAAAATACATGTAAGATGTTGAATCGATAAATATTTACCAACTATTACCAAGCTAACCTTTTCCAATTCCGGAGAGTACAATCTAGTTCAAACTTTGGCCAACTCTTCTTATTCAGTACCTATCACACCATTTTGAACATGCTCTATAGCTAACCTATTTTACTCATGTGATTAAATCCTAAAGAGTGCCAAATTATTTCAATAATTACTGCTTTAGACGGAATTAATATCTACTTCACAGTATATCTATTCTACATAATAACCTTAATAATTCTATTTAAACACATTTGGTATTGGTCATTACACCATCTAGTTCTACCCTCACTCATAAAAAATAGACATATCTCTACTTTATAATAAAAAAAACATATTCCTTCACATTTCCGCCTACCTTTCGCTCCCAGTCCTCCACATGAGCAATCACTTGAGGACTATAATAATCCACAGAAAAATCCGCGAGTTCATTGATATGGCGAAGCAAATTATCTTTGGGTACAATCAGGTTATAGAGTTCAATGTAAGGACTTAACACCAAAGTCTGCTGTTTTTGATCACTCGGCTCACTCTTTTCCCATGATGCCTAAAAGTATACAAGAAAAAAGGTGCAGTCTCCTCAAATTTTCGAGAGAATACTACACCTTTTTTAAAATTGGACTTCTTCAGTGGTCTCGCTTACATATCAGGTGTTTTTCTAACTAATCTATTGATTTCATCAACATTCAGCCAACTCATTAATTTCAAGTCTCTTTTCACATTTTCATCTCATCTGTACTAGTAAAAACAGCTCCACCACTACAATATCAGCTCTCTGTACCATTCCTCACCAATAAAGCTACCGACTCCACATGCACCGTCCACGGAAACATATCCACCGGCGTCACCTCCGCGACGCCGTAACCGCCATCGACCAGTACGCGCAGGTCGCGCGCGAGTGTCGATGCGCTGCACGACACGTACACCACGCGCCGCGGCCGCAGCTCGAGGATGGTCGCCAGCAGCGCCGGGTCGCAGCCCTTGCGCGGCGGGTCGACCACGATCACGTCAGGCCGAACGCCCTGACGTGTCCACTCCGGCAGGACGACCTCGGCGGGTCCTGCCTCAAAGTGCACGTTCGTCATGCCGTTTAACTCGGCATTCTTACGTGCATCGGAGATCGCCTCTTCGACGATCTCGACGCCGTACACCTGTCCCGCGCGCTGCGCAAGGAACAGGGAGATCGTGCCGATGCCGCAATAGGCATCGACCACAACCTCATCGCCGGTCAACGCGGCGTACTCCAAAGCTTTCCCGTACAAGACTTCCGTCTGGACGGGGTTCACTTGAAAGAAGGATCGCGCGGAAATAGCAAATTTCACATCGCCGATATAGTCATAGATGACCTCGCTGCCCCACAGAGTGCGCGTCTCATCCCCAAAAATAACATTGGTCTGTCTCACATTAATGTTATGACAAATGCTCTTCACCGCAGGCAGAGCCTCGCGAATGCCAGCAATCCACTCGTCCACACGCGGAATCTCCGTCCCATTGGTCACCAATACGACCATGACTTCGCCCGAGCGGAAGCCGACTTTGACGACGACATGGCGCAGAAGCCCAGTCCCCGTCTCTTCACTATAAGCGCGAATTCCTAAGCGCGAGCCGATCTCTTTCACACGTGCAACGACTTCGTCGTTCGCCTCGTGCTGAATCAGACAAGCCTCCATATCAATTATCCGATGACTGCCTTGCGCATAGAAACCGCCGATGAGGCCGCCCCGCTCTTCCCCAAAAGGAACCTGAGCCTTGTTCCGATATCTCCACGGATCGCTCATCCCAAGCGTGGGATGAACAATAATCCCTTGACCTTGCTCTTCATCTCCGCTTTCACCGGTTCGGCTAAGTGTCGGCTCCCCCGCCACCCCCAACTTCCCAATCCGCACTAAATTATCAACAACCTGCTGCCGCTTCACGCGCAGCTGCGCCTCATAACTCAAATGCTGCAACTGACACCCGCCGCACTCATCATAAATCCCACAGTCGGGAGCCACGCGATCCGGACTCACTGCTAGCAGCTCTACCAAAGCAGCATACCCATACTGTTTCTTCAAATGTTCCACGCGTACAAGCGCACGCTCACCCGGCAGCGCCCCCGCGACAAAAAGGGTAAAGCCATTCACACGGCCTACCCCTTCGCCATCATGGCTGATCCCAATGATCTCAGCCTCGTATTGCTGTCCGCTCTGAACAGGCAAGCCTGCCATCCAAGCGGGCACTTCTTTCTTCCCTCTGTTGTTACCATTCCCTTTATTCCCTGCCGACCTGCCACTACCTCTATGTTTACCTGGCGCGGAGCCAGATGTACCTTTTGCTCTCATATTTCCCTCACTTAATTCTAGCTAAAATTAATCATGTTAATATTTGGGTCTTTACTACCTACTCAACCTCATCATGCCCATTTCCATGCCCCTTCAAATGAAACGGCGTGGTCAATGCCTCAAGAAATTTCTTTTTATATATCGACTGCCCCGACTCATCCACGATCACTTGCAAATGGCTCTGCAAATTCGTCATCACACATGGCAATGTTCCGCCAAACTCACCGTCGAGATTCAACTGAACGTAGTCCGGAGAGTTAATTTCAATATGATTCGTCTGAAAATAGATCAAGTTCGGATCATTCAAATGCTCGCCGCGGAGCGCGAGTGTAACGATGCGGATGAATTCGGCCAGGTTACATTTTCGCAAAATAATGACATCGAACATGCCATCATTAATATTGGCTTCCGGAGCCAACTTCTCGAAGCCGCCAACGGAGTTGGTGTTGCCCACGAGGAAGAGCATGACTTCTTCATGCATCTCGCGATCGCCGGCTTTGATATAGAGCTCAATTGGCTTCAGCCTAGGCAGCTTCTCGAGTCCCTTCATATAATAGGCCAACTGGCCGATCATGGTTTTGAGCTTGCTCGGGACTTCATACGTCAGCTCGGTCATCGAGCCGCCCCCAGCGATGTTGATGAAGTAGCGGTTGTTGATTTTGCCTACATCGATAGAAGTTGCATACTGCTGAATGATCAGGTCGCAGGCATACTCCAAGTTCTTGGGGATACCGAGCGCACGCGCAAAATCATTCGTCGTCCCGAGCGGCAAAATGCCCAGCGGCGGTCTGCCTTCTCTCTCGGCCATGCCGTTGACGACTTCGCAGATCGTGCCATCGCCGCCTGCCGCGATGATGAGGTCGAATCCGCGACTCACGGCCTCGGCCGCTGCGAGTGTGGCATCTCCTTCACCGATGGTCGCATGAGCGGAGGTCTCGAACCCGCCGCGCTCTAAGCGTTGGAGGATTTCAGGCAATCTTTTCTTCATTTCTTCCCGGCCTGAAGTCGGATTGTAGATCAATCGTGCTCGTTTGACCACTCTATGTCATCCCCTGTTCATCGTATGGGAATACGGAGGCAATCTGCCCCTCCATCCATTTGGAAATTTGCAGACTAGGCAACAAAGCCCGTCCATGATACTTATATGCGAACCCTTCCAATCGGGAAGGAACCACTTTCTGTGTAAAATACCCTTCACTTAGAAAAAGCGGTGCAACAATCACCTTATACGTTGGCTTCTCACGTGTCCACCAGGCTAGCCTCGAAGACAGTTGATCCGGCAAAAGCATGGCAATATCCGCCTCGGCGAAGCCACCTAATACCTTTACCCGCTCCGCGAGCTGTTCTAAACCTTGGCGCCACTTCTGGTGGAAGCCCTCTTCCTTACTCCCATGCCCCACCAATAGCAGGATCTCTTCCTCCGGCGACTCGGAAAGCTCTTGGATTTTGCCATAAAGAATAGCTGCAATATCGGGATGATCATCAATCGGCGACGTGAAGTGAATGCGCGCGCGAATATCTAAGAGCTCCATGTCGGTTTCGAGCACCGGCTCAGCAATAACCCCCAACGCGTAGCTAATCTCATCAATATGTGTACTCCCAGAGGACACGAACAGCGGAACGACGATGATATCGGTCACGCCTTGCGCCTCTAAACGATAGATGCCATCTTGTATCAATTTACCCTCGACAAGTTCCAAATATGACGCATAAATGGGCATGCCATCCGGCATCCGAACCGCATTCACGGCATCCTCCACCAGCTGCACCCAACCCTCATCACGGGATCCGTGGCTAATGACCAGCACACCATATAATCTCATTCCAACTTCCCCCACCCGTACGAACTAAGCCTATCTTCCTATGCTAACGAAAGTGGTCACCTATGTCAATTTGAAGCTACGCTCTATTATTAAATATCAACCACTTAACCCAAAATATGCTATAATCGATTTCGACAATAGAATCGGTTTCAAGGTTGGTCGGCTAGCCTCTTTAAAGGAGGTGATGCCCGTGGAGGTATACCAAGCATTATCGCTCATGATTACATTTGCGACTTTGGTTGTGTTAATACTTACTAACAAACGGAAATAGACCTCCCTTGAGCTTCGCGGCTTTGGAGGTCTATTATCATTCAACTGCGGCCGATCACCATTGAGGTAATCTATTGTACGGGAGAGGTGTTAGCGCACCTCTCTTTTATTATGTTTACTGTAACATATCCACAATATACGTGCAATTGTATATAAGATTATTTACTACTTACATGCCCAAAACTATTAACGATTCAAACGATCCAATGTCAGCACATAACCATCGTTCCCGTAATTCAGGCACCTTTTGACCCGCGAAATGGTTGCTGTGGAAGCCCCTGTTTCCGCTTCGATCTGGTTATACGTACATCCTTTGCGCAGCATGCGAGCTACTTCGAGGCGCTGCGAAAGCGACTGAATTTCGTTCACGGTACACAAGTCGTCAAAAAAGACGTAACACTCTTCAATATCCTTCAACGTTAGTACAGCTTCGAAAAGCTGGTCTATGGCTTTATCATTTAGTTTTTTTAATTGCATCTGCTGTCAACTCCCGGTCAAAAAGCATGTTGGCTTCATGGTTCTCTAAGCTCCTGTGTATCATTCGACACGTCCTGGGCAAATCCTTCCTTTAGGATTGCAGAACGTTAAAATTTCTATGCGTTAATTGGCTAAATAGCAACAAATCCCCAAGACCCGTGACATTCGTCCATACCAAAGGTAGGCAAGTGACATATCCTGTAGGAGACAAATCTGATAAAAAGGATCGTGAATCCTAGTGACCAACCCAAGACAACAAATTATTGGTAATGGCGGAATTCGTCCTGAAGTGGAAACAAGAAGCTTAACCCTTCCAGGTGAAGGCTTCGGACAATACCCCGGCTTAGGCGGTGGCAATCCCTTCGGTGGCGGCGGCTTTGAAGGCGGAGGCGGCTTCTTCGGTGGTCCTCCTGCTGGCGGCAATGCTGGTGGAGGTCTTTTCGGCGGCGGTGGCGGCAATTCAGGCGGTGGTTTATTTGGCGGTGGCGGAGGCAATGCCGGAGGTGGTGGCGGCGGTAACTTCCTAAGCAATCTCCTTGGCGGTGGTGGTGGTGCCGCTGGAGGTTCTTCGAACCCGTTAAGCGGCTTAAATATGAAGCAAATCTCCGGCTTCGTTGAGCGGATGGGTGGTATTGATGGCATCATCGGCACGATGGGCAAGGTTCAGAAGTTCATGTCGACTTTCCAGCAAATGGCACCGATGGTGAAAACACTCCTTGGCTCCGTCGGCAAAGGGAAAGTAGCTTCTGGAGACGTAGAGGAAGTCTACCGTCCGAAACGCAAACGCCGTAAGAAATCCGGCACGGGTAAAAGGCGCAAAGGCCGCTCCACATCTGGCCTAGCTAAGCGCAAGCGCAGATAGTTGATGGGCGAGGAGCACTCCTGCTTCAGTTCAGGCACACGAATCCCCGCCTCGCAGGGCATAGCAAAACAAATTAGCGGGAAAACCTCCCGCTAATTTAGTCTATTTCCACATGCTGCGCGATATAACTGGAAATTCCCCAGCTCTAGATGGGAATGCAGATCCTACTAGCTGTCGCACTAGCACTTATCATTAGGTTGACAACTACTCCACCTTCAACTTCGTCCCCTCCGGCACGATCTGCACCCACGTGTTGCCCGGCAGCAGCGGCACTTCCTTGCCATCGGTGGCGTAGGCGCGGAGCATGCCGTTTTTGCGTTCCCACGTGATCGCTTGGGACATGCCTTCTTGGAAGATCATCCCCTTGTTCGGCCCGAACACATCGACAATTCGGCGACCCTCTTTATCGATGATCTGATGCTTGCTCTCGAGAACAAGCAGATTCTTCGTCTGCAGCTGCTTGCCGGTTTCCTTATCGAGATGCGGCTTGCCTTCCATAGAGCGCTTGTACACACCCCCAGCAGCATCATAATCATACGAAGCGAAATACCCCATGAGGTATGGGATCTGAATGTAATGTACGGCTGCGCCCGTGAGTTTGCTCTGTCCTGCCTTAGCGAACGTGAGCAGAGGCCCGTTCCACTCGGTGCGGAACTTGCGCGCCTCGGCACCTTTTTTCATTTTATCCACAGAGGTATAGAGATTGTGCGGTGCCTTACGGTCGGTGGAGCGCCAATAGTAGGCGCCATCGCCATACACTTCATCGAGATGGGCCAGATTGCGCCCTGCCATCATATCCATCGCATCCTGGCTCCAGCCAGCATGTACAATAATCGCATCCAGCGCGTCGCCGATCTCCACAAAATAAGGCCGAATGCTCCGCACCGGACCAATCGCGCCAGCGGGTTGGCTCTGGAACACCGAGACGAATCTAGTAATCTCGCCCTCGGCTAGGATTTCATAGACGATGTCGGCCTGATCGAGGCCGGTTTGGGGCCGGGCTTGCGGGGCATTTTCGACCATTACCATATAAGGACGGGTCTTCACCTCGTGATCGGCAGGCAAACCAGTTAACGGAAATTTGAAAGGCAGCTGCGTTTCTACTGTTGTCGTGGCAGGCTGCGTCGCAGGCGTTGGGCTGACCGTAGCCGTCACAGGAACGGTATCCGGCGTCGCCGTTGATATAACGGAAGTGTCATCACTACAACCAGCTAGGGTCAGGACAGAGCATCCAAGTATGAGCCATGTGCGAAGAGTTCTTTGACGGATTAACGGCAGTGTGTTCAAGGGGGCTGCACCTCTTTCTCTCGTGGACTATCGAACTATGACATGTATATGCTAGATATGACGAAAATAGAAGCTAGATGGTTGATTCGAAAGCAAGCTTCACAGCCGCTAGCAAGAAAAAGCGCCCCAGACCATGCGCACATGGCTTGGAACGCCTCTTTTTAACATCAGCCTATTGCGTCTGCTTCCCTCTCCAGCTCATGATGCCGCCCTTCAAGTGGGACAGCTCGCTAAACCCATTTCTCCGCAGTATTCTCGCCGCCTGCTTGCTCCGCATACCGCTTCGGCAGTACAAGTAGATCGGACGATCCTTCGGGATCTCCGCCAGTCTCCGGCCCATCGCAGACAATGGAATGTTCACCGCACCTGTGATGTAGCCTTGCTTCCATTCACCAGGCTCGCGCACATCGATGAGCACCTGCTTATGCTTGTCCGCTGCTAAAGCCTCCTGGAATTGCTCAGGCGATAGATTGCGCAGCCCTTTCACACCTGCAAACCTGGAATAGAAAAACCAGGCAATAAACCCCAATGCCACAATATTAAAAATCATCGTACTATCCATGAGCAGCCTCTTTTCTGGAGCATGTCTTTACCTGCTTTTGACTAACAATTCCACCGCTTGCTTCACGATCTTACTTGTGTCTCTGCCTGCTTCCTGCTCCTCTTTAATGCAGTTCTCCAAGTTGACAGCTACAATCGTGGCGATCGCTTTATCGGCAGCGCTGCGGACCGCAGAGATTTGACTCACGACATCTTTGCAATCCTGCTCTTCCTCCATCATCCGTAAAATGCCACGAAGCTGGCCTTCCATACGCTTTAGTCTTTTTTTCATATCATCATCGTATTGCATAGACAGCCCTTCTTTCCCTATACCTGTATAGGTATATTATTGCCCATGTTTCAGCCTAAAACAATATGAAATCCTGTCCCGGCATTTTGCCGCGCCTATTAAATAAATAAGTTCACCTTCGCATCCGTCGCATCGCCCAAATAAGCCGCAACACCCGCATGCTCAACCCCATCCAGCAGTTCCTCTGCTTGCAACCCGAGCAAATCCATCGTCATTGTACACGCGACTAAGCGGATGCCTTGCTCCTGAGCTAGCTCAATCAATTGTGGAAGCGACAGCGCGTTATGCTTTTTCATCACATGCTTGATCATTTGGGGACCCATCCCGCCGAAATTCATTTTGGACAAGCCCAGCTTATTGGCGCCTCGCGGCATCATTTTACCAAACATACGCTCGATGAAGCCTTTCTTAACGGCGATGTTCTGATCTTTGCGCAGTGTATTGAGCCCCCAGAAGGTGAAAAAAATCGTCACATCATGATCATAAGCCGCGGCCCCATTCGCAATGATAAAAGCAGCAATCGCTTTATCGAGTTCCCCGCTAAACAGCACAATCGTCGTTCTCTCCTTCGTGTCCATCACCGTCACGCTGCTCACCCTTTCTTCACGATAAACGTAAATACACCCTGAGCTTCTCTAGCTTCCAAAAGCTCATGTTTGGATTTGCCGACCCACGCCTGAAAATCCTTCATCGCCCCCTTATCCGTCGTCAACAGCTCCATGATTTGCCCGGATTCCAGCGTATCCATCCCTTTTTTCGCTTTCACGAGCGGCATCGGACATGCCAACCCTTTCGCATCCACAGTTAAATTAATCATGTTAATGACCTCCATTTAGTTATTTTTCGATATCAAAAGTCCATTGCGACATGCCAGGTAGTACGTTTTGTATGTGGTTAAACCCTTGCTCCGCTAACAGATGGCACGCCATATCGCTGCGAGTTCCTGTCCGGCAAACCAGATAATAACTGAGATTCGGATCGAGTTGGGACAGCGCCTTCTCTAAGACGCCAAGCGGGATCGAGCTCGCTCCTAGGATATGTCCACTTGAAAATTCATCTGGTTCGCGGACATCGAGAATTTGAAGCTCTTCGCCTGCGGCAAGCTTAGCGTGAATCTCAGCATTGCTGATCGTATGAGGGAATTTGTACGCTAGCTTCGCATGGGATGCGCCATCGTGAACGGCACAACGGTTCGGACCGATCTCCATCTCACGCTGCTCTTCTTGGGTCGGATGGATTTTGCCCATGTTCGTCTGCCTGATTTCCTCATACGCTTTCGGCTGCGGCGGCAAATTCTCCGTCACCATCCGTCGAAAAGCCGATTCATCTTCGATTTGGAGTCCCAGATTCTTTTGAAATAAATCACCTAATCGCGCGCTTACTCGCCCACCTTCACCTAGCTCCGTCACCTTCCCAAAATGGGCAGGAAGCACGACCAGCTCCTCGGACAATGCCTGATAACGCTCGTATAGCGTCGTTCTCAGGTCGGACACCCAGTCGTCTGCTTTACCCGCCAGATCCGGACGGCCAATCGACTCGATGAACAAAATATCGCCAGACAACAAGTAGCGTCCATCAATGAGAAGCGACGTGCTTCCGACGGTATGACCTGGCGAGTAGATCGGCTGGATGCTGATTTCCGTATGGCCAACGATCAGGTTATGGCCTTCTTCGAGCTTTTGATAAGGGAATTCCACTTCTGTCGCATCCTTCGTCGGGAGCCAGTAGGAACCACCCACTGCCGCCGCCAGCTGTCGTCCACCGGATATATGATCCGCATGGAGATGGGTATCGAGTGTATGTGTGATGATGACATCCTTATCTCTAGCAAATTGTTCATAAATATCCGTCATCCGAACCGCATCAATGACCGCGGCTTCTCCTTGCGAAATGACCATGTACGATAAGCAGCCCTTCCCTACACGAACGAACTGATACATCTCGCCGCCGTCGTCTAAATCTCCGATTTTGACAGGTGTAAGCTGCTCGCTCCATGACTTCATACCGCCGATCAGGTACGTGACATTGGATATGCCAACCTCCTTGAGTTGCTCTGCAACGAAGATGGACGAGCCTTCTTTGGTACAGACGACCAGCACCTCTTCATCGTTAGGAATCCTATCTAGAATCGCCTCCACGCCATCGATCAGTTCGTAATAAGGCACATTCAGCGACTTCACCTGTCTGCCTTCGATTTTCCAATCCGCGTAGTCGGTTTCGTTTCGCACATCCAGAATAAAAATAGATTCCTGATTCAGCACTTTCTCGGCTACTATAGCTGCATACCTGCCTTGTACTTGAGTCTGTTCCAATGAAATCCCTCCGTTATAGGTTAATAGACAACTATTTAAGCTAAAATAGACAACCAGATTTTGACGACCGTTGCCGATATCAATATGGATAAAATCCCTTGGAGCATCTTGATATTCACTCTCTTGCTCAACCTTGCGCCAAGTGGCGACGCCATCGTACTTGCAACGATGAGCACCAGCGATGGAATCAGCAGCATGTGCCCGCCGAACAGCTTGCCTGTCGTTGAACCGATTGAAGCTAGAAAAGTGATCGCTAGTGAAGAAGCAATGGCGACGCGGGTAGGAATTCGAAGCACAACGAGCATCACTGGCACCGTGATAAAAGCCCCCGCCGCGCCCACAATGCCCGACACCAGCCCGATCAAGAGCGCAAGGGTTATGGCGAGTGGTTTGTTAAAAATGATTTGAGTTTTGTCGGGAGTATCCTCCGCACCCTTCTTAGGCATGAACATCATCATCGCTGCTATCAGCGCTAACACGGCATAGACCGAGTTAATCGTAGCGCTAGTCAGCATTGTGGACACGGAGCTTCCGATGAAGCTTCCTATGGTGATCGGTATTCCCATATAGGCGACTAGCTTCCCATGGATGAACCCGCCTTTGCGATACACCAACATCCCCATGAGGCTGGCAAAAAACACTTGCACAGCGCTTATCGCAGTCACCTCCTGAGCGGTAAACGCCACTAATCCCAGCGCCGGCGGCACAAACAGGAGCATCGGATAATTAATAATGGAACCGCCTATCCCCACCATGCCTGAAATGAATGAGCCCAAGATGCCTAAGGTGAAAATAATGAAGATCCATGTTATGTCCATCGCGTTCCTGCCTTTCTTGATGAAGTGAGGGGGAGTCTATATACCCTATGGGGTATGCATTAGGACAAAAAAAATGAGCACAATTGGCGTCGGTTTCTGATTCCTATTCCTAACTTCTACCTTCATGCCTTAATAGCTTAATACCTGAATACCTGAATACCTAATACCTGAATACCTAATACCTTAATACCTTAATACCTAAATACCTAAATACCCTCTAAATACCTAAATACCTCTAAATACCTCTAAATACCTCTAAATACCTCTAAATACCTAAATACATTCCTACCTAAATACCTTCCTACCAACTTACCTTCCCTTCCCTTACCTCCGCCCCTTTATACCCATACCCCTATGAGTATATAAAAACTATACAACCTCATTGTTTTTTCGTCAACCCTGCTTGTCTCACTTCTGTAACACCATTTATTCCCTCGAACCCTCTGCAAGTTGCTCAATCGTCTGACTGGCGTATAATAAGAAGTAACTTCTTCCACTACCTTACGCTGATCAAAGGAGGCGCCAGCACTATGTCGCACCAAAACGATCATCCATCCATCATCTTGTTCGACGGGGTTTGCCTGCTCTGCAGTAGTAGCGTGCAGTTTATTCTGCGAAACGATCCCAAGGGCGTGTTCCACTTCGCTTCTCTTCAGTCGGAGTTTGGGCATAAACTACTCGCCCAGCACAAGCTGCCGGTAGATCAACTCAGCACCATCGTGCTGATCGAAGGTGACCGCGCGCATACGCGCACTACGGCCGCCCTGCGGATTGCACGACGCTTGCGCGGCGCATGGCCGCTAACCTACGCAGCGATCGTGATCCCAGCTCCGATCCGCAATCTCGGATACAACTTCATCGCATGCAACCGCTATCGCTGGTTCGGCAAGAGCGAGCAATGCATGCTGCCGAGGCCAGAGCATCGGGCGCGGTTTCTGGATTGAGCAGGCGGCCTCAATTATTGACTTAGAGAACACACTGGAGCCCTCTTCGATGACCTAAGTCGATTTTTTCGACTTAGAGAACCCACGGGAGCCCTTTTCGATCCTCTAAGTCGATTTTTTCGACTTAGAGCACACACGGGAGCTCTTTTCGATTCCCTAAGTCGATTTTTTCGACTTAGAGAACCAACGGGAGCCCTTTTCGATGCTCTAAGTCGATTTTTTCGACTTAGAGAACCAACGGGAGCCCTTCTCGATCCCCTAAGTCGATTTTTTCGACTTAGAGAACCCACAGGAGCCATCTTCGATCCCCTAAGTCGATTTTTTCGACTTAGAGAACCCCCCACGCGCCCCCCAAAAACGCAAAAAAACCTGCAGCATCGCAGGCATTCCCCTTCATCCAATGAATCACAAATCAATTCTTCCATTTTTGTAAGCTTTTCTGATCGATTTTCTCAGCCTAACCGCCTTTCTTCCGCAAACTTACGCCTCCAAACATCCAGCAGCATAAGCTCAGGCTGCCCATCTGGAAGCTATGATGCAGCAGCTTCGCGCTCCGTGTAGCATCACCCGCTCCGAGCGCGATCAGCAACGGTGCAAAATGCTCCGGCGTCGGCACCGCCTCCCGCGCATGCGGCGCTCTTTCGTCGTAGCGAAGCAGCGCCTCCAAATTCCACGTCTCCAGCTGCTCCGCTAGCCACTCGTCAAACTCCACGGCCCACAGCTGTGGCACTGGATTGTTAGGATCCAACTTCTGCAAATTGTGCACCGTCCCGCCACTGCCAATGATCAGCACCTGCTCCTCCCGTAAGGAGCTAATCGCAGCACCAATCCGATAATGCTCTTCTGGCGTAAGCCGTGGATTAACCGAAAGCGTCACGACAGGAATCTGCGCATCTGGATACATAATGGATAGCGGCGCCCAGACGCCATGATCCAAGCCCCGCCGATCATTGAGCTTACAGCGTATGCCCTCTTGCTGAAACAGCTGCTGGATATGCAAGCTGAGAGGCAGATCCCCTTTGACCGGATAGTTAATGTCATAAAGATTTTCCGAAAACCCCGAGAAATCGTACATCATCTCCGGCTCGATGGCCGAGCTAATTTGCTGCACGGGGCTTTCCCAGTGGGCACTGAAAACAACGATAGCATTGGGCCTGGGTATGCTCATGGCTAGCCTCTGCAGAAACTCCGTATACGCATGCTGCTCAATCGCCAAGCTCGGTGAACCATGCGCAATAAAAAATACCGGCAGCATAGCAACGCCCCCTCCCACTTTCAAATCCGTGCCAATTATCTACATTATTCTCGAATCCCGCAAAATAAAACCATCCCGCGCTCGCAAGCATCACTTACCGTTCACAAACTGCTCAATACCATCCGCAATCCCTGTCGCCAGCTTCTGTTGATAGGCTTTATCCGACATGAGCTCGTCCTCTTCGGGATTCGTCATGAACCCGAGCTCAACGAGAGCGACGGGCACCTTGGACCAGTTGAAGCCGCTGAGGTCATCGCGTGCCGAAAGCCCGCGCCCCTTCGAGCCTGTTGCTTGCTGCAAGCCAGCTAATAAATACCCAGCAGCTTGCTTGCTTTCAGCTGCAATAGGCTTCATAGCCGGTTGTCCTGCCGATGGGTACAACACCGAAAACCCCTTCGTACTAGCCGATGCGTCGCCATCCGCGTGAATCCTTACAACCAACGCAGCACCTGCCTCATTCGCCATATCCGCACGCTGCTTGTTGCTAATATCCACGTCATGCGTCTCACGCGTCATCTCAACGTTAATCCCACGACGCACTAGCTCAGCTTTCAGAAGTGCGGATACCTCCAGATTGAGCACATACTCTGCTTTCTTCGTGCGTACGCCAACAGTTCCTGAGCTCACTTTCGCTTTCATTTCTCGCGTATCTGGCCCGACCTGCTCAGGTTCATTATTGCCATGCCGCTGATGACCGGGATCGATCATGACGAGCTTATTGATAGCAGCAGCCTTCGCTGGCGTCGGCTTCATTTCCGGTGTTGCTACTGGTGTTGCTGCAGGCGTAGGAGCCACTGTCGGCGAAGTTGCGGGCAAAGGCGTACTGGTTGGTACAGCCTGTACCTCTGACACCTTCGCAGCAGCTATTTCCACCATCGCAGTCCCCTGTGCAACAGGTGTAGCAGGTGCAGCACTCTGCACAACCTCCGTCGTAGGCGAAGCCAAAACCGCAATCTGCCGCTGCTCATCCCCACAAGCCGCCAGCACACCAACTAACGCGATGCCCGCAACGAGGAGCAGCATTCTTTTAACACACATCCGAGGATTCCCCTTTTTCTCTCTATTCTGTATAAAAACTGCCCACGATCACGAAACTAACACTACCATGCTTCTCCACATTTGGGAGGTCTCGCTATGCAAGCACTTTGGCATTATTTCACTGATCACTGGCTGTCCATATCGTTAGTTGTTCTTGCCTTACTGGCGTGTTTTTTCGTCTATAAGGGCAGAAGCAAATATATTCGTGGCTGGGATAAGAAATAGATAGCCTGCCTACTTCTATATCTTTCCGTTATTTATCCTTAAACAAAGAAGCATAGGGAGTTAACCTACGCTTTCTTTACTCTTCCACAATTCCTTTTATCCATGGATGCCTTAATGTAGAACGATCAAATATTTCAACTTGCTTTGAAAATGGCGCGAATCGTGTCAGCTTATTTTTTTGAATCACTTGATCAAAATATTGTCTAGCTTGCTCAAGATCAAACTTGTCCAATTTTACAGCTAGAATAAGCAGTTGTGCAAAATTCAATACGATCTTTTTATGTTGAGAATCTATGGTAATTTTTTCCCTTGCATCCCCATCGTCGCTAATTATTGCATCTATACCCATACCAACGGAATAAGCATAGCAATCTAGCTCCCCTGGGTCTAGGACAGCTCGCAACCTACTTTTCACTTTTTGTATCTCCTGCCTGGACTCGACGGGGAGCGATGACCATACTTCCTTGGTTAACTTAATCCTTTTTTCAGCACTAAACTGATTAATCATCATGTGGTACAAACCGTTGTTTCTCATTTCTATTTCAACTTGAGGTGTTATATAAATTTCTTCGATTATATCTGGTTAAGTACATTGAAAATTTGTCCATTAATAATGTGCTTCAATATATCAGTATCAGAAACCACTACCGATTTACTCAACATCCTCACTTCCCCTTTCTGGCAAATAACCCATCAAGGGAATCTTAATCAGATTTTCTAGATATTTCACCTTCCTACTAGTCAATCTGCGATTTACAATGTTATCAATCAGACCTTCCATAAAGCTTAAGGGAATTCGAGAATGTTCTAATTCTGATACCAAAGCTACGTTGTATCCTGATTCTGCAGTTGTCCTAACGAGTAATTGAGGGTCTTCCTTCGTACTTATCTTTCGAAACTCAGCGTGCTGAATATCCGAAATCACTAGGGACTTATTCAACATTCTAATCATCTGTGTGAAGCTCACACTGAAATAATGCTGTATTTTAAACACATCTTGAATAGAAATGTTCCCATAATCGTGAATGTCCAATAGTTTAAGTGCTTTATAAATAGCTACTTCTGGTGTGATAAAATAATCGGCAAATCTGAAAGCAAAGTACTCCATGCTATTCATTTGGAGTATTTGCTCCTCATCAGGCAACTCCTTGAGTTTCACGAAATTCTGAAGATCTCGAAGGATGTGACAATACTCATGAGCAATCGTATAGTATTGGCGTCCAAGGGACTCGCTCGCGTTAACAAATATAGCTTTATACTCACCGAATACACGCACAAATCCGGAACATCCTAGATCCTTTATTTGAAATACGAGTATACCTTCACGCTCCACAATGTGAATAATATCAATTGGATCATGAATAGAGACTCCCAACCGTTCTCTAGTTTCTCGAGCAAATGCAAGGGCATTGAGACGTAAAATAGATTTTTCCGGGTCAGTTAATGGAATTTTACCTTCAGGACGTTTAAACATTTTTAAATTGTCCCTCTTTTCTGATATTCTTCATATATAACTCTTTTTGACCCATCAACTCCCGAAAAATACTATCGGAATAATCCAAAAGTTTCTCATCCTCAGCTTCTCTTCCCTCACGAAACAATATAAGACCTTCTAATGAGCTATTGTCACTTTTTAACAGCTCCTGTATATCTAATCCGAGATAATCACATAATGCTTTAGCATCGTTTAACGAACAAGCTGTGCGCCCTGACTCAATATTCGCATACTTGTCTCTAGTTATCCCTATGCCGGCAGCGACTTCTTCTTGTGTAAAGGATAAATCTTGACGCGCTTGACGAATTCGCTTTCCAATGACGACATCATTTAACTTTGCCATTGGATTCACCTCCCTTAATTATATAATTATTATACACTACTATACACAAAAACAGTCAACTCTGTGTATTAAAACACAAAATCGACTGTTTTTATTATCCGTTGTGTTTCCAAACTAACCGTTCGCCCACAAAGCAAAAAAACACAGCCCCTCACCCAAGAGGCTGTGTCTCTCCATCTATCTCAATGCCTTCATCGCAATATCCGTCCGATAGTGCTTACCCTCAAAATGAATCCGATCCGCATCCGCATAAGCCTTCTGGCGAGCTTCAACGATATCTTTGCCAAGGCCAGTGATACCGAGCACACGTCCACCGTTGGTGACGATTTGCCCGTTCTCATCAACTGCCGTCCCCGCGTGGAACACGAGGGCATCCTGCACTTGATCAAGTCCCGTAATCGGAAGTCCCTTCGGATACGGCCCAGGGTATCCTGGCGAAGCGACGATGACGCATACTGCGGCTTGCTCGCTCCACTCGATCGGCTGCTCAGAGAGCGTGCCGTTGTTGATCGCAAGGAAAATGTCGAGCAAATCCGTTTGCAAACGCGGCAAAATCACCTGCGTCTCTGGATCACCGAAGCGCGCGTTGAACTCGATGGTTTTTACACCGTTAGGAGTCAAAATCAGACCCGCATACAGTACGCCTTTGAACGGGCGGCCTTCTGCCACCATCGCATCCGCTGTCGGTTGGACGATGTTCACAAGTGCTTCTTGCACGATGGACTCTGGAATGTGTGGAAGTGGGGAGTATGTACCCATTCCGCCTGTGTTCGGTCCTTTATCGTTATCAAAAACCGGCTTATGATCCTGCGAAGGCACCATCAAACGCACGGTTGAACCATCTACGAAGGCCAGTAACGACATTTCTTGTCCTGTCAGGAACTCCTCGATCACGACGCTCGCGCCTGCCGATGCCCCAAAAACCTGCCCAACCATGATGTCTTTCAACGCAGCTTCCGCTTCTTCCATCGTTTGAGCAACGGTAACGCCTTTACCAGCGGCTAAGCCGTCAGCTTTAATAACGATTGGCGCTGTTTGCGAGCGCAAGTACGCAAGTGCTGGCTCATACGCGTCGAATGACTCGTAAGCCGCTGTAGGGATGCTGTATTTTTTGAGCAGCTGCTTCATAAATACTTTGCTGCCTTCGATAATCGCTGCATTAGCGCGAGGGCCGAAAGCCGCAATTCCTTTGGACTCCAAATGATCGACCAAACCTGCCGCTAACGGATCATCAGGCGCGACCATAACCAAGTCAATCGCTTGCTCCTTCGCAAATGTGCTGATCTCTTCGAATTGAAGCTCCGTAATCGGCACGCATTCCGCTAAGCCTGCAATTCCGCCGTTTCCTGGTGCGCAGAACAGTTTGCTGATTTTCGGGCTTTTGCTAAGTGCCCATACAATGGCATGCTCACGTCCGCCACGTCCAATAACTAATATTTGCATCCTGTCATCAGTCCCTCTCATGGGGAATGCCCACGCTCCCCTTACGAAACGTGAGCATTCTCAATTGTTTTAGTGTTTAAAATGACGAACGCCTGTCATGACCATCGCAATACCATTTTCGTTGGCAACGCGAATGGACTCTTCGTCTTTGATGGAGCCGCCTGGCTGAATCACCGCAGTGATGCCTGCTTTTGCTGCCATTTCAAGTGTATCGCCCATCGGGAAGAACGCGTCGGATGAAAGTACGGAGCCTTTGGACTTGTCGCCAGCTTGCTCGATTGCGATTTTCGCTGCGCCGACACGGTTCATTTGACCAGCGCCTACGCCCACAGTCATATCGTCTGCCACGAGTACGATAGCATTGGATTTAACGTGCTTAACGACTTTCCATGCAAAAAGAAGTTGCTTCATCTCTTCCGCTGTCGGTTGACGTTCGGAAACGACTTTCAGATCAGCTTCTGTCAATTGACGAGCATCACTGGCTTGTACCAGCATGCCGCCTTCAACTGTTGTAATAACTGGCTGGGACTCACGTCCAGCAATTGTATCCAAACCGGCTACTTTGAGTAGGCGGATGTTTTTCTTTTTAGCCAGAATCTCAAGTGCTTCTGGTGTAAAATCTGGCGCAATGACGATTTCCAAGAAAATCTCATGCAGCAATTGTGCAGTCGCTTCGTCGATTGCACGGTTCGCAGCCACGATACCACCGAAGATGGAAGTCGGGTCCGCATTGTACGCTTTCGTGTAAGCTTCAAGCACGTTTGTACCAATACCTACGCCGCAAGGGTTCATGTGCTTAACGGCAACAACTGCAGGCTCGCTGAACTCTTTTACAATTTGAAGAGCTGTATTAGCGTCATTAATATTGTTGTACGATAATTCCTTACCGTGTAATTGTTCAGCCGTTGTGATGTTGCCAGCAGCCGCATTCGGCGAGCGGTAGAACGCTGCGCTTTGGTGCGGATTTTCGCCGTAGCGAAGCTCTTGCATTTTCTCATACGTAACGGTGTAACGCTCTGGGTAAGGCTCACCTTGGAGGCCAGTCAAATAGTCGCCAATCAAAGCATCGTAAGCGCCCGTGTGACGGAACACTTTGGCTGCAAGACGTTTACGCGTCGCTAGCATAGTGTCGCCAGTCTCTTGCACTTCTTCCAGCACTTTCGCATAGTCCGTCGTGTCGACGATAACGGAAACGAACGCATGGTTTTTCGCTGCGGAACGAAGCATGGTAGGACCACCGATATCGATGTTCTCGATTGCATCTTCGTACGTCACATCAGGCTTCGCAATCGTCTCTGCAAAAGGATACAAATTCACGACAACAAGATCAATGTACTCCAGGCCAAGCTCTTTCATGCTTGCTTGGTGCTCTTCGTTGTCACGAACAGCTAGAAGTCCACCATGCACGTTCGGGTGAAGTGTTTTCACACGGCCGTCCATGATTTCTGGGAACCCTGTAACCTCGGAAATACCGATCACCGGTACCCCTTTATCCTTTAACAAACTAAGCGTACCACCTGTGGAAATGATCTCAACGCCCAGCTTTGACAGCTCGCTCGCGAATTCAACGATGCCCGTTTTATCGAAAACGGAGATCAGTGCTCTTTTGATTGCCACTATGCTTCCTCCTTAGGGAATGGAATTGGTTGTGAATGTTTACGTTAGTGATGAAAATCATCACTATTGCGGATATTTCTCGCGGGAAGCCCTACTTAGTGATGTAAAACATCACTAAAGCACACGATACTCCTACTTTGGGAGCATAATCGGCTCTTTAGTGATGAAAAACATCACTAAAGCACACGATACTCCCACTTTGGGAGCATAATCGGCTCCTTAGTGATGTAAAACATCACTAAAGCACACGACACTCCCACTTTGGGAGCATAATCGGCTCTATAGTGATGAAAATCATCACTATAGAGCGTGGAACGTCCAGCTGCCATATAAATAAAAATATAAGTACCACACACGCACTCAAGCGCGTGCAACAAAACCATAAACCCTACTTCCGCACGCTAACCCTGCGGCCGTCCAAGCTCACGCGACCCTCGCGCAGCCACCGCACAACCTGCGGCAGCAGCACGTGCTCAGCCGCGTGGATTCGCTCCGTGAGCGAATCTGCCGTCTCGTGCTCGTGGATCTCCACGGCACGCTGGGCAATGATCGGGCCGGAGTCCAGCCCGCCATCGACGAAGTGCACCGTGACGCCAGTCTGCTTCACGCCGTACTCAACCGCCTGTTCCACAGCGCGGACGCCGGGGAACGACGGCAACAACGACGGATGAATATTAATCATCCGCCCGAAGAAAGGCTCAACCAGCACATTCGTAATAATCCGCATGTACCCTGCCATCACCACCAGATCGACCTGACGATCCTGCAGCTCTTTCAAGATCAGCGTCTCATACGCCTCACGGCTTTCGTATTCCTTCGGATTAAAGGCAAAAACAGGCACCTTCGCTTCCTTGGCACGCTCAACAACGAACGCCTTTGGGCGGTCACAGACAAGAAGCTCGATGCTGACATCAAGCTTCCCTTTCTGTACCTGATCCACAATGGCCTGGAAATTCGAGCCGCTGCCTGAAGCCATCACCGCGATGCGATAAGGCTGCATTACACGTCAGCTCCTTGAAACGTAACTACACGCTCGCCTTCTGTAACAACACCTAGACGATACGCTTTCTCGCCTTGCGCTTCCGCTGCAACGATCGCTTTCTCTGCATCGTCAGCTGCCACGATCACAACCATCCCGATTCCCATGTTGAACGTGCGGAACATATCATTGTTCGTGATGTTGCCTACACGCTGCATCAAGGAGAAAATCGGAAGGATCGGCCATGATCCATATTGGATATCCACGTTCACGCCATCAGGCAGAACCCGCGGAATATTTTCGATGAAACCGCCGCCTGTGATATGCGCCATCCCTTTGATCGCTACATCTTCCAACATAGCTAGAACTGGCTTCACATACAGCTTCGTCGGCTCAAGCAGCACGTTACCAAGCTTGTCGCCAAGCTCTTCCACATGCCCTTGAAGGGTATATCCGTTATCTTCTAGCAAAAGCTTACGCACAAGCGAGAACCCGTTGCTGTGTACGCCGCTTGAAGCTAGTCCTAGCACGACATCTCCAGGACGGATTGTTGTTCCGTCGATGATCTTTTTCTTGTCGACGATTCCAACCGTAAAGCCAGCAATGTCATACTCCCCTTCAGCATACATGCCCGGCATTTCCGCCGTTTCGCCACCGATAAGTGAGCAGCCAGACTGCGCACATCCGTCGGCGATCCCTTTAATGATCGCTTCAATTTTCTCTGGAATGACTTTGTCACAAGCGAGATAGTCTAGGAAGAACAATGGCTCTGCGCCTTGAACGATAATATCGTTCACACACATCGCAACCGCGTCGATCCCAATCGTATCATGCTTATCCATGGCAAAAGCAATCTTCAGCTTCGTGCCCACGCCGTCCGTACCCGATACGAGTACAGGCTCCTCATACTTGTCTTTGTTCAAGCTGAACAGCCCGCCGAAGCCACCGAGATCTGTTAACACTTCAGGACGGAATGTCCGTTTCACGTGCTTTTTCATCCGTTCTACTGCTTCGTTCCCCGCCGCGATATCGACGCCAGCCTTTTTATAAGCATCCGACACTGACCAACACTCCTTAGTTTGTCTATATATGGGGGAGGTCGCTAGACCCCCGTTTTCTCTCTTGCCTTTTGCTGAATCAGCCTTTAGTCACACGCACAGCCAACCTTCGTCACATCAACAATCTCAGTTGGATAGCTGTTATCGAAACAAGCAGTACAATATCCGCTTTCTTTGCCTGCGGAACCTTGACCGATTGAATCTAACAGCCCATCCTTCGTCAGAAAATGAAGCGAATCCGCGTTGATTGCTTTGCGAATCTCTTCGATCGAATTCATCGCCGCGATAAGCTCTTTGCGATCCGGTGTATCAATCCCGTAGTAACAAGGGTTCATAAACGGCGGCGAAGAAATCCGCACATGAACCTCCGTTGCTCCTGCTTCACGAAGCAGGTTGACGATGCGTAAGGACGTTGTCCCACGAACGATGGAGTCATCGATCATCACGACACGCTTGCCTTCGACCACCTTGCGAACGGCGCTCAGCTTCATTTTGACACCTTGCTCACGCAGTTCTTGGCTTGGAATAATGAACGTACGGCCAGTGTAGCGGTTCTTGATCAGACCCAGCTCATAAGGAATCCCCGTTTGTTCTGCGAAACCAATTGCAGCTGAAATACTAGAATCCGGCACGCCGGTTACAATGTCAGCATCCACGAAAGCTTCCATCGCTAGTCGCTTACCCATCCGTTTACGAGCGGAGTGAATATTCACGGTATCAATGTCGCTGTCAGGACGAGCAAAGTAGATGTATTCCATCGCACAAATCGCGCGCTTGCCACCCTCTGTAAACTGCTCGGAACGGAAACCGTCACGATCAATCACAATGATCTCGCCAGGCTGTACATCACGGAAATAGGTTGCCCCAACCGCATCAAATGCACATGTCTCAGACGCGAACAAGTAAGCATCTCCGAGGCGACCGATCATGAACGGACGTAAGCCGTTCGGATCAAGCGCAGCAATCAATTTATCTTTGGTGATAATAAGGAATGCGAAGCCGCCGATGACTTGATTCATCGCATCTTTCACAGCGTCAACGATATCATCATGCTCCGAACGAGCAATCAGATGCGCCATAACCTCGGTATCACTTGTTGTTTGGAATATGGAACCCTTACGCTCCAGTTCACGCTTGATAATGTTGGCATTATCCAGATTCCCGTTCGTCGCAATCGCTAGATCGCCCTCGCGGTATTTGAACACAAGCGGCTGCGCATTCGCCAGCTTGCTTTCGCCTGCTGTGGAATAACGAACATGTGCGATAGCCGTCGAGCCCGTAAGTGGATGCAAATTATCATTTGTAAAAACTTCCTTCGCAAGTCCCATTCCACGGTAATAATTAAATTTGCCACCATCAACCGTACAGATGCCGGCACTTTCCTGTCCACGATGCTGAAGGGCATGCAGCCCGTAATAGCACAGGGAGGAAGCGTCGGGATGACCATACACCCCGAACACCCCGCACTCTTCATTCAGCTTATCGAACAATCCACCTTGGCCGCCAATACCTTCGTTGTAATAGTCACCTGTCCAAAGCTCATGCTGCCCATTCTCAAGTTGTTCCAATGGTGCCACAGGAAGCTTTAGGGCCTTGGATTGTTTCACGCCATTAGACATGGAATCGCATCCTTCCAGACCTTCGCCAGCTCGTTTACAGGAGACTGGAGACGCTGTTCGTCATTGATTTTCACAGTAAGGTAAGAACCTGTTACTCTTCCGATTTCTTGATAAGGAACACCTTGGGAAGCGATCCAGTGTTTCAAAGCATCCGCTTTGTCTGGTGTCGCGCTTAGCACGATACGAGATTGCGTTTCGCTGAACAAAGCGAAGTCAGGACGTAGTTCAGAAGCTACATTAACCTCTGCACCGATGTTTCCGCTGATACAGCTTTCTGCTAGTGCTACAGCCAATCCGCCTTCAGACAAGTCATGTGCGGAAGCAACTAGACCTTCTTGGATCGCTTTAAGCACTGCATTTTGCAGGCGTTTCTCAGTAGCCAAGTCCAACTCAGGAGGACGGCCTTCTGTTACACCGTGAATGACATATTGGAATTCGCTGCCGCCAAGCTCCGCTTTCGTCTCGCCTAGCAGGATGATGATGTCGCCTTCATTTTTGAAGTTTTGCGTCGTGATGTGGTCTGTGTCATGCACAAGACCAACCATTCCGATAACCGGAGTCGGGTAAATTGCGCCTTTGGAGTTCTCGTTGTAAAGCGAAACGTTTCCGCCGATAACCGGCGTATCCAAGAAGCGGCAAGCTTCTGCCATACCGTCTGTGGATTTCTCCAACTGCCAGAAGATTTCAGGCTTGTCCGGGGAACCGAAGTTCAAGTTATCCGTCACAGCAAGCGGCTCAGCACCGGAACAAACGATGTTACGAGCTGCTTCGGATACCGCGATACGTCCGCCCACTTCCGGATCTAGGTACACGTAGCGTCCGTTACAATCCGTTGTCATCGCAAGACCTTTGCGCGTGCCGCGGATCGTTACGACTGCTGCGTCCGAACCTGGACGCACAGCTGTTTCTGTACGAACCATGTAATCGTACTGGTTGTAAACCCACTCTTTGCTCGCTACCGTCGGGGACGCGAGTACGGATTTCAGCGCATCCGTCAACTTCGTTACCTCTGGGTAACGTGTTGTATCGATCGCTGCGCTTGCTTCGTAATAAGCCGGCACTTTGCTTGGCTTATTGTAAACCGGGCACTCGTCAACGAGTGCGCCTACAGGCATGTTCGCCACGACTTCACCGTGGTGGATCAATTTCAAGAAACCGTCGTCCGTTACTTTACCGACTTTTGCACAGTGCAAGCCCCAACGCTCGAAAATGCCCTTAGCTTGCGCCTCATCCTTCGGCTCAACAACGAATAGCATACGCTCTTGGGACTCGGACAACATCATTTCATACGCCGTCATGCCTTCTTCGCGTTGTGGAACTTCGTCCAGGTACAGCTCCATGCCGTTACCTGCTTTACTTGCCATCTCAGCGGAGGAACACGTAAGTCCCGCTGCACCCATATCTTGAATTCCGAGCACGATGCCGGAATCGATTAACTCTAAGCAAGCTTCTAGTACTAGCTTTTCCATGAACGGATCGCCAACTTGTACCGCTGGACGCTTCGCTTCGGATTCAGCTGTCAATTCCTCGGATGCGAATGTCGCACCGTGGATACCGTCGCGGCCTGTTGCCGGGCCGACGTAGAAGACTGGGTTGCCAACACCTTTGGCAACACCGCGTTGGATCATGTCGTGGTCGATAAGACCCACGCACATTGCGTTAACGAGAGGGTTCCCCTCGTAGCTCTCGTCGAACATCACTTCGCCGCCAACTGTCGGGATCCCGATACAGTTGCCGTATCCAGCGATACCGGAGACAACGTGCTCGAACAAGTACTTCACGCGATCGTTTTCCAGTTTACCGAAACGCAAGGAGTTCAATAGTGCCACTGGGCGTGCACCCATGGAGAAAATATCACGAATAATACCGCCCACACCTGTCGCCGCGCCTTGGTAAGGCTCGATAGCGGAAGGGTGGTTATGACTTTCAATTTTGAAAACAACCGCTTGGTTGTCCCCGATATCTACAATCCCTGCACCTTCACCAGGTCCCATAAGAACGCGAGGTCCTGTAACTGGGAATTTGCGAAGAACAGGTTTGGAATTTTTGTAAGAACAATGCTCGGACCACATTACGCTGAATACGCCGATTTCTACGTAATTCGGAGTACGTCCAAGGAAACCACAAATCTTAGCAAACTCCTCGTCGGTTACACCCATTTGCTTGTAAATCTTCTGTTCCGCGATTTGTTCCGGGGATGGTTCCTTAGCGGATAGCTGCTGCGTCATGTTTTTCCCTCCAAGCACTTAGAATTGATGTGAACATTTTCTTACCGTCTGCGGAGCCTAGAATCTCATGTATGGCACGCTCAGGATGGGGCATCATACCCACAACGTTCCCTGCTTTATTGCTGATTCCAGCGATATCATCCAGTGATCCGTTCGGGTTGTTGCCCGCTTCATAACGGAACACGATTTGGTTATTTTCTTGCAAATCTTTCAGCGTTGCTTCGTCACAGTAGTAGTTGCCTTCACCGTGTGCGATCGGAATGTTGATCAATTCACCTTCGGCATAATCACGTGTGAACGCCGTTGTGTTGTTCTCAACCTTCAGAACCGCTTGGTGACAGCGGAATTTCATGCCGTTATTGCGCAGCAATGCGCCTGGCAGCAAACGAGCTTCCGTTAACACTTGGAATCCGTTACAAATACCTAGAATGTACTTGCCTTCTTCCGCAGCCTTCACGACAGCCTTCATTACGTTGGTAAACTGAGCAATCGCTCCACAACGCAGGTAATCCCCGTAAGAGAATCCTCCTGGTACTAGGATGCAATCGTATTTGGACAAGTCGCCGTCCGTATGCCACACATAGTCAACTGGTTGACCAATTGTATCTTCAATCGCTTTGTACAAGTCGATATCGCAATTCGATCCCGGGAACACAAGAACCGCAAAATTCATGGTTTTTCCTCCTAAAAGTTGTGCTTTAATGGTCTCTTACACCAATTCGTAACGGTAGTCTTCGATAACTGTGTTCGCAAGCAATTTCTCACACATAGCTTTCACGCGTGCTTCTGCTTCTGCTCTGTCTGTTGTACCAAGCTCAAGCTCCAAGTATTTACCGATGCGCACTTTGCCAACTTCTTCGAAGCCCATGGAGTGAAGTGCTCCTTGTACTGCCGTTCCTTGCACGTCCAATACGTTTTGTTTAATCGTTACATAGACTGTTGCTTTCATCGTGAAATCGCTCCTCAGCGTTATTTTAGAGGTAGTTCAAAAAGTCGTTTTTGATCACGAAGCAATTCGAGAAGCCAATTCGACATCGAATCTTGCGTTCACCTTCGAAGTCCGGTGCTCATGTAGGTTTGCCTACACTCCGCTCCTCCTTCTTCAGGTTCTCGCAATCTTCTCGGTGCTGAAAATCCGACTTTTTGAACACACATTTTTAGTCAACCAAGCGGTGCAGAATACCTTTATATCGGTTCGAAGTCTCTTCCACCACAGAAGTTGGAAGTTCGTCCGGTTCACTATTTTTATCCCAACCTGATCCCGCCAAATATGTGCGAACAGGCTCTTTGTCCATGGAATCAATCTCGATATCCAAGGCATATTTATCTTCAGACCAATAACGGGAAGAATCCGGTGTGAAAATCTCATCAATTATAATAAGTTCGCCCGCATAAAAACCGAATTCAAACTTCGTATCCGCTAAAATAATGCCTTTTTGCTCGCAGATGGAATGCGCCAGCACGTACAACATAATGCTGCGCTCTTGCAGCGCATAGGTCAGTTCTTCGCCGACCAATTCTTTCATCTGTGCGAGGGAGATGTCTTCGTCATGACCGACATCATTTTTCGCTGCTGGCGTGAAAATCGGCTCCGGCAAACGCTCGTTTTTACGCAAGCCTTCCGGCAATTTAATACCGTTAATTTCCCCGGTTTTCTCGTACTGTCTCCAGCCGTTTCCTGTGATGTAGCCACGAACCACGCACTCGATGGAGATGCGCTCCGCCTTTTTCGCCACGATGATACGCTCTTTCAAAAGCTCTCGATCAGCAGCACTTGGAATAATCGCTTGAAGCTTCTCAACATCTGTATGGATGATGTGATTGTTCATATAACCGCTAGTAATTCCGAACCAGTACTTGCTCAAAGCATTGAGCACATACCCTTTATCTGGAACGCCAGGCTTCAAGATGTAATCAAAAGCCGAAATCCGATCCGTTACCACGATCAAAAAGCTATCGCCAAGATCATACAGTTCACGTACTTTGCCTTTGTGCACCAGCGGCGCATTAATCATTTCCTCAGCTGTATCTACGATCACGCTTGCGTTTGCCACGAATTCCACACCCTTTCCCCATCAAATCTATCTGTTAGTTCAATATCTTCTAGGTCTAGTTCTAGTTCAATCCAAGACGGTCAAAAATCGTGCTTACATGTTTCAAATGCCAGCTAGGATCGAAGCAATCTGCGATTTCTTCTGGGCTTAACACTTCGGTGATGACCGATGCGTTCTCTACGATTTCACGGAACGAGCGTTGCTCTTCCCATGCTTGCATTGCTCTAGGCTGAACCGTATCGTAAGCTTGCTCACGTGCAAAGCCTTTGTCGATCAACTTCGTCATCACGCGGCCGGAGAAAGGCACGTCGTACGTGCTGCGCATGTTGCGTTTCATATTTTCAGGGAACACCGTCAAATTCTTAATGATATTACCTAGACGGTTCAACATGTAGTTCAACAATTGCGTTGAATCCGGCAGGATAATACGCTCAACGGAGGAGTGCGAAATGTCGCGCTCATGCCACAGCGTCACGTTCTCATACGCGGACACCATGTGGCCACGAATGACGCGGGACAGGCCGGAAATGCTCTCGCAACCGATAGGATTGCGCTTATGCGGCATAGCGGAGGAACCTTTTTGACCTTTTGCAAACGGCTCTTCAACTTCACGGAACTCACTCTTTTGAAGCGCACGAATTTCTGTCGCGAATTTGTCTAGGGAAGTCGCTACCAATGCTAATGTAGCCATGTAATCCGCGTGACGATCACGTTGCAGCGTTTGGGTGGAGATAGGGGCTGGCGTTGTGCCTAGCTTCTCGCACACATATTGCTCAACAAACGGATCGATGTTCGCGTAGGTTCCTACTGCTCCTGAGATTTTACCGAATTGCACGCCATTAGCGGCTGTACGGAAACGCTCCAGGTTACGCTTCATTTCTTCGTACCATAGCGCCATTTTCAAACCAAACGTCGTTGGCTCCGCGTGAACACCATGCGTTCTACCCATCATTGCTGTATCTCTATGTTCAATCGCTTTATTGCGAAGGATTTCGATGAAATTCTGGATGTCTTTGTCCAAAATCTCATTGGCTTGTCTCAACAAGTAACCCATCGCCGTATCGACAACGTCTGTCGAAGTCAAACCGTAGTGAACCCATTTGCGCTCAGGCCCTAGTGTTTCGGATACCGCACGTGTGAAAGCAATAACGTCATGACGTGTCTCTTGCTCAATTTCGTAGATGCGATCGATGTTGAAGCTTGCATTTTCGCGCAAAACTTTGACATCTTCCTTCGGAATAACGCCTAGCTCTGCCCAAGCCTCGCAAGATAGAATTTCAACTTCCAAATAAGCTTGAAACTTATTCTGTTCTGTCCAAATGCTTGCCATCTCAGGGCGTGTATAACGATCAATCATGTTCCGTTCCTCCAATAATCATCTTTTACTTACTTTCCCAAATGCCTGTCTGTTCTATCCAAGTCAATGCTTTCTCAACATCGTCGGTTAAAAGATTGATGTGACCCATCTTGCGTTTCTCTTTCGCATCTTTCTTACCGTACAAATGAAGCTTGGCAGAGACGCCTAACGTTTCATTCTCTAGGAAGCCTGGATTCACTAGTTGATCGTGCAAAGGAGCGATGTGCTCACCCAGCAAATTAACCATGACCACTGGCGTCAACAATTCCGTTGAACCCAGAGGCAAATTACAAATCGCGCGTACGTGCTGCTCGAACTGTGAAGTCCGGCAAGCTTCCATCGTGTAATGCCCCGAATTATGCGGGCGTGGCGCAAGCTCGTTGACGTACAGCTGACCATCCTTCGTCAGGAATAGCTCAACCGCGATCAACCCGATGACACCGAGCGACTCCGCGATGCGAATCGCCAGCTCTTCGGCTGCCTTCTGCACGGGCACTGGAATACGTGCCGGCACGATGGATTCGTGCAGAATATTATGTACATGTATATTTTCAGCAGCAGGGAATGCTTTGACCTCGCCGCGTGGACTTCTAGCTGCAATAACGGATAATTCTTTGTCAAAATGAATGAATTGTTCGAGCACTAGCTCGGTTTTGGCGCGGCTTAGCGTTTCATAAGCTTCGGTGACTTCATCTAAGGAGCGAAGCACCCACTGTCCTTTGCCGTCATAACCGCCGGTTGCGGTTTTGAGTACGCATGGCGTACCGAAGCGTTCGGCTGCTTCCCGCAGCTCCGCTTCGCTTGTGATCTCTGCGTAAGGCGCTACGGGAACGCCTGCCGCTTCAATCGCCTTTTTCTCACGAAGTCGGTGCTGTGTCGTGTATAAAAGATGACTGCCTTGTGGAACATAGGACTCTTCCATCAAGATGTTGGTGACGTGTGCGTCGACGTTCTCGAACTCGTACGTGATCACGTCCGACAGTGCGGCCAGCTTTCTAGCTGCCTCCACGTCGTCGAAATTCGCTTGAATCTGCGTCGCCACTTGCCCGCAAGGCGCGTCCTCTGTCGGGTCAAGCGTCACGAAGCGATACCCCATATTGCGTCCGGCTAGCGTCAGCATGCGGCCTAATTGCCCGCCGCCAAGGATACCGATGGTACCGCCTGGCTGGATCACCTTTCCGCTGGAAGTGTCACTCATAGGTTGTCACTGCTTTCTAGCACCGTTTGCGTGATACGCGCGCGGCGTGCTTTCACTCTCGCTTGAATCTCTGGGTCAAAAGCGCCCAAAATCTGCCCAGCGAGCAAACCTGCATTCGTTGCACCCGCATGGCCGATCGCAACTGTAGCAACCGGAATGCCGCCTGGCATTTGCACGATAGAAAGCAAAGAGTCCATACCGTTAAGCGTAGACGTTTTGACTGGAACACCAATAACCGGTAGCTCTGTTTTGGCTGCAACCATTCCTGGTAAATGCGCCGCACCGCCTGCTCCGGCAATAATGACTTGTAGCCCACGTTCGATAGCCGATGCTGCATAGTCAAACATCAGATCAGGTGTTCTATGCGCGGAGACAACCTTCTTCTCATACGCTATACCCAGTTCGTCCAACATATCACAAGCATGCTTCATCGTTTCCCAATCCGACTGGCTTCCCATAATTACACCAACACGTACCGTCATCACAAACCTCTTTCTGAAAGCCGACTTTTAAAATCTTCATCTGACAATAAAAAATGCCCAGAGTTAGAATTCACGATTCTATACGCTGGACAGCAAAAGAACCGAATGCAAAAAGACCATCATTTCCTATGGTTCCCCTCATTCGCTTCCTCGTAGTCCAAAAATTCATGGTTTTTGGGTAGATACTTCCAGGCCTTATCCCTGATTTTATACGAGTTGATTCGACATTTTCAATTAGTGCGGCTTCATTTCCCGCTTTCCTAGTTTACTACCAACTAACGTGCCATGTCAATTTGAAAAAACGAACGATTTTCGCTAATTTCTTTTAAATAGTTCGCTTTTTAGGCACGTTTTCTAGTTTTTACCTGTAAAGAGCAAAGATGCGTTTATCTACCTCATTATATGAGATCATCCGTTATTCTTTAATTTCAAAGACACTTGTATGACGAGCATTCATATTTTTCGACATGACTTCATTCTTTTGGAAAAACAACAAATACACTGACATACAGCTGTCAGTGCGTTTGTATATAATGATAATCAGAGGTGACCAGAAACTTATGATCATAGATAAAATCGTGAAAGTTCACACACGACAAGATTGGCGAAATTGGCTAAGTGATAATCACAGCACAGAAGAATATTGTTGGTTAGTTCCTACAAGTCGACATTCCGAAAGTTACTTAGATTCTGTTGAAGAAGCCTTATGTTTCGGCTGGATTGATAGCACCATTAAGAAATTAGATGACACGCAAACAGCACATCGTTATTCACCAAGGAAAAAGAAGAGTAACTGGACACAGCTCAATAAAGAACGCGTCAGAAGATTAGACAAATTAGGCTTTATGACAGATGCAGGATATCGTGTATTGCCCGATATGAACACCGCATCTTTCCTCATAGATGAAGACATCTTAGCGCAATTACGTCAGGACGAAGTGCTCTATAGTCATTTTCGATCCTTGCCAGAACTCTATGTTAGAGTCAAGATCGATAATATTCAGTCTGTACGTAACGATGCAACGTTGTACAATAATCGGTTAACCAAGTTTATTGAACATACTCGTATGAATACATTATATGGTCAATGGCACGATAACGGCCGACTTATCGCGTACTAATCCGTACTAGGATTTACTTACGAGCAAATAGCTGCTTCATATCGTAAAGTGGCTCCGCCAACCGTCAACTCATTCACTAATCCGAGCTTTTTAAAAACATGCAAAGAACTGTTAACCGTCATTGCATTCAATTGCGGATATTCACCAACCATCGCCTCGCATATGTCTTTCACCGCCACGTAACTTTCCTGCGCATAGAGATACGTTAGTAACGCGCGCCGCTGTGGAGTTAACGGGATATTCCTTGCCCGCATCCGCTGCAAAGCTTGATTCAGATCATGTTTAACCATTAGGGTAACCTCCTCATACGTTGGTGGGGACTACGGCTTGCTTTTTCAAATGCTGCATTTATCTCGAAATATCCTCGGTTCTTTAATTATAATTATTATAATATAATATTAATTATAATTATATTGATAACAATTGTCAACAACCTTACCCTCTGAAGGCGCGATCTACGAGGAAGCTATCCCTCCACAATCACATTGTTTCAATGAGGGAGAACGTACTGCTGTGGAGGATGAAAAATGCAAAAGTGCAACCTTTTTTGGCGAAGTCATCTAGTCTGCTGAAATACTGCAAAGAGCTTTCGCATCTTTGAGCATGTTTTTCACCGATACAGCGCAGCTCTGGGCACGCCTACTAAGAAAAACCGCCAGGAGCTATCCTCCTGACGGCCATTAGCAAGCTAAACTCGCTACTTATTCATCTATTTGCGTTGGATCCCAACCATCGTCGCCTGCCAGCACTCGCTGAGCTGTCATTTCTCCCGCTTCACTTGCCGTCAACACCGTTGCCCACTCGACGCGGCCGGTGGTTACTGCTCCTGGACCTACACTCCCACTCTCTATGTACCTAACCTCATCGACTGATTCCTGTTCATTCCATCGATCCCAGCCCGTAGCTTTAATATGCGTTCCTACCCAGCAATCTACGAACGCTGTCTTCGCATAATTCCGCCACGGCCGCCCTAGACCAACAGACTGCTCTGGCGCATCCCCGGTCAGTTTGCATCGCAGGAATACATAACCATATGGAACCTCTTCCGGGGTTGAGGCAGCTGTAATCCAGCCGCGTCCCAAGGAGACAATCTCGCAATCCTGAAACACAGCTGTCGCCGAGCCAAAAATAAAATCAACATCCCCTTCTACATAGCAGCGTTCGTAATACTGCCTCACCGGACGCCTCGGCGCACCTTCCCTTGGACCGCCAAAGCTCCCGCGATCTCGCGGCTTCGGTGGCAACGGCCCTGTGAACAGCGTATCCTGGTGCCCGAGGAATCGGCAATCACGAAAGGTGACGCAGTCCCCATCGACATATGCAGCCAAGGCTTGCCCCACGATGTCCCCGCTCCCTGCTGTATTCTCGAAGGTGATACCTTCCACTGTAATATGGTCCCCACCGATGTAAGCCGTGTACGAATGAAACGTGTGGTAAGGCTCACCGCCCGGAAACAACTTCTTCGCATAATCATCGTAGGTGATCACAGTCGTGTCCGCCCCTTCGCCGACTAGCGTTATCCACGACTTATCCATATATATCTTTTCTTTATATACACCACTCTTAACATGAATCATCGTCGGCTCTGTCTGCCCCTCTGGGATATGATCAACTGCCTCTTGTATGCTCAGGAAGTCGCCGCTCCCATCTGCTGCAACGGTAATCATGGCTTTCCATCCTTTCTACTCGCGCGATAATTATCAAATTGACGTTGAATTTCCGAAATCACATGAGTCATTCCTGCATCCTTTAATTTGGCTCTGAAGTCTGCCATTGTCGTTGTCCAATCCATTTTCGCATCATACAATTTCGGCAAATACTCCGTAATGATAACATTGAGCTGGGCAATCTCCGATTTAATCGGCGCCAGATCAGGCACGAAGCCAAGTGTTGGGGAAACGATAACTTCCTTATCCCAATCCCGTAGCTCCTTGCTATATGCTGGGGAGATATGGGTACTAAACCGAGCAAACCGAATATCATTCCAAGTCCAGCTGATCGGGTTATACTGATGCTCAGGCGCGATACCGTCATATACGATAGCCTCGTCCTTCAGCTTGTAATTCACATCCTTGATTCCATAGGTGAACAGATCGTAGTTCTCCTGGCTGCTTCTCAGCCAATTCAGGAAGGCAACAGACTCATTCACATGTTGGCTTGTCGAGAATACCGAAAGAATATTATCAGCACCGGTGTATAAGTACTTCGGCTTCTCTGGATGCAAATACACATTCTCCAGTTCTCCCTCTGGAAGCATCGCTTTGAACGCATCAATTCGCTCGGTTTGCTTCATGACAACACTCCACGTTGCCGCCACTTTACCTGAGTTGAAAGCAAGCTCTGGATCTGGATACTTCGAGGTGTCCGACGGTCCATATGGAATGTAGCCCTTCTCTTGCCATTCATGCATCTTCCCCATGATATGAAAGAAAAAATCTGACTCATAGGTATCTCTGACCTTCAGCTGAGGATCCGCAGGGTCAATATACACAGGAGCATTCAAGTAACCTCCCGCAAAAAAAGCAACATCCCCATATTCCCGAAGCAAGAAACGGCCTGTGTCGTAAAAATAGGGCGTAATCGTCGGTTCATTCTGATGAATCGTCTCCAAGTACTTATCCATATCGGCCACCGTCTTTATTTCCGGTAAACCGTATTTCTTTCTCAGATCGCCTCTAATCTGCACGAAGCTCTGAAACTCCGCGATCGGCATCACACGAGGAATACCATAGATATACCCGTTAATCGTTACACCCTGAAACGCATAATCCGGTGTACTGTTTACTATCGCATGACCATAATCGCGAAGCGCGTCATCCAAGGGGGCTAGCACTTTCTTCGAAACTAAATCCGCAATATTCGAATACGCCGATAAAGCAATATCATAGGGCTCTCCGCTCGCAGCATTCAGCCACAGCTTATTCCAGTACTGTTCATACGGAATATACGTAAACTCGAGCTTGATCGGCAAGCCGTCCTTGGCTAGCTTGGCCTCAACGGCTTGGATAACTTCCTCCTGGGCTGCTGGCTTCTCCAACGGAAACAAGAGATGTAAGGTGGTTGGCACTAGGCCCTGCCCCGCTTTGTTCGTGTGCGACGTAGCTGGTGTCAGATCAGGATCCCCCCCCCTGCCAACGATCATGAGCACAACAATTGACGTACATATCACGATGAACAGTAGCATGTAGGTGGATCTCTTCATCCTGAAACCGTCCTTTTTAAAGATTCGTCGCCGCAAATGGATAAACACAGCAGCCATTTTCGCGGCTGCTGTGCTAGTTACACAAACGACAATCGTTATTTATTTCTTACTAGCCGTGAGATAACGGTCATATTGTGCTTGTCTTCCTTTAATAACATCCTCAACACCCATGCTTTTCAACGACTTGATATAGCTATCGAATTTATCCAGGCTTTCCTTGCCAGTAATAAACTTAATATTCATTTCATTCACATACGTCGTGATATCTGGCATCACCGTGTTCTCTTTGTCAGCCTCGGCTTTCAGCGCATACACGAATGGGAATGGTGCTTTGATATATTTCTCCATCTCTTTATCAATCTTAGCATGCCATGGTGCTACCAGTACATCCGTCGCCTCAACGGATTGTTCGATTGGCAGATTAGTTGGATTGATTCCGAACTTCTGGATAAAATCATTATCCTTGCCTTTCTCCGTAAATTGTTTCTTACCGTCAACCACATCAAACGTTTGCCCTTTCAGTCCCCACACATACATCTCCTTGGATTCTTCACTGCTCGCATAATCCAAGAATTTGAACGCCAGCTCAGGATCCTTCGCATTCTTGGAAACACCAAAGATACCTGTAATCGGGTTACGACCAATATAGAACTGATCACCATGCGGCCCTTTGAATGGGGCGATCCCTTTAATGAGCGGCTGTGCAGGATCGTAATCCTTGAACAGCTTGCTATACACCATGGAGGTATACCAACTAAAGTTAAATGTAGCACCTGTTAGGTTTTGCGAGAATTTCGATGTAATCTGATCCGCTGTAACGCTGGCGAAATCGGACTCTAGTAATCCCTCTTTGTACAAACTATTTAAGTAGGTTAAATATTCCTTGTAATTCGGCTCATAGAACGAATAATGCACTTTACCGTCTTTGTCTGCATAGAAGTTATTGGCTAGATCCAATCCGAATACAGGTCCGAAAGCATTCGCCAGTTGATTAGGCGCTACGGAGAACGGGATTTCGTCCTGCTTGCCATTACCATTCGGGTCATTCGCTTTGAACTTACGCAGCATATCCGTGAATTCATCGAGCGTCGTTGGCTCTTTGAGATTTAATTTTTCCAGCCATCTTACGTTCACCATAAACGTAGGCATGTAGTTCTTCGTCACCGCCAGCTGAGGTAGATAGTAAATCTTCCCGTCTGGTGTTGTTAAGCTGGCTTTCAGCGCAGGGTATTTCTCGAATAGCTTCTTGACGTTCACGCCATATTTATCGATATAATCGTTCAGAGGTTTAAACAAGCCGCCTTGAATATTTTTCATCGTCTGATCCTGATCCAACTGATAGATCACATCGGGGAGATCGGCACCCGCAGCAAGTCGTGGGCTAATGGCATCCTGATAGGTTGATGGCGGAAGCAGCTCCCAATTGACCGTAATACCTGCACGTTTACTCAACTCTTGGACGATCGGGGCTTGGTTGAGATCGACATTGTTCGTCCAAGCATTCGTTGCTAGAATTTTGAGCGATCCCGCTTTATCGGTGATTGGCCCTGTGCCTGTGTATGTGAAGCCCGCTGGCGCCGCAGCACTCGCATCTGGTTTCGTCGTCGTTGCCCCCGTGCTTGCAGCAGGCTCAGCGCCACCATCACTTGTACAACCTGCAGCTACCATAGCGAATAAAGCGGTAATCAGAGACAAACTTGCCGTTGTTTTGAGTGTTTTTTTCATATACGAACCCTCCCTTAATGTATAAAGCCCACTTATCTATCCAGCAAGAGTATCGCTACCCTTTGACTGCTCCTAGTGTGATACCACGAACGAAATACTTTTGAATGAACGGATAGATCGTAATTATCGGCAAAATGCTGACAACAATCGAAACGTAGCGGACTTGCAGCGTCGAAACAGCCAGTGCTTTAGCCGCTGTCTCGCCCCCCATTTTCTGCATAATTTCAGGCGAAGCCATAATGAGTACCCTTCGCAGGAATATTTGCAAGGGCTGCAGCTCCGATTTCCCAAGATACAGCAGTGCATTGAAGAAATCATTCCAATGGGCAACCGCATAGTACAAGGTCAGCACCGCTAAGGTCGGCTTGGTAAGCGGTATCGCGATGCGAAACAGCAAGGTGAAATCCTTGGCTCCATCCATGCTTGCGCTCTCAAATATTTCGTTCGGAATCGCCTCGAAAGCTGATCGCAAGATCATGACGTTAAAGGTACTTACAAGAACGGGCAGAATCATCGCCCACCTCGTGTTGTATAGACCTAATTCCGTGATCACCATATAAATGGGAATCAACCCGCCAGAGAAGTACATCGTGAATGCGATGTAGAAATTAAGCTTTCTTCGAAGGAAGAAGGACTTTCTCGAAAGCGGATAAGCTGCTAAGCACGTGGCCACAAGATTAAAGACCGTTCCCACAACGGTGTACCAAATCGTGTTGTAGTATGACTTCCATAATTCAGAATACCCGAGCACCATTTTGTACCCATCGAAATTCAGATCAACCGGTAAGAACGTGACTAACTTATTATCTATGGCTTCTACAGAGCTCATTGAGATGCTCACCACATAAATAAATGGATATAAGGTCACAACAATCGCAAGAGCAACAAGACTGTAAACGATTACATAAAAACTCCGGTCCGTCCATGATTTAACCATGAAGGCCTCCTTTCTTGAAATATAAGAATTTATATGTTTCACATGATAAGTCGGCTATATTTTGGGATAAACACTGTGAGAAGTCCTGAAAGGACGGTGTTGCCGTTTATTTCAAGGCGCTGCTACCACAAAGACATATCGTTTACACGACGACTTGCTTGGTTGGCCGCATATACTAAGATGAAACTGATAATCGAATTGAATAACCCTACTGCTGTTGCAAAGCCAAAGTTCTGAGACTCAATCCCTTGCCTGTATACATAGGTCGAGATCACATCAGCCGTTTCGTACGTGGCGCCGTTGTATAGCAGATACACCTTTTCGAAATTCACACTCATAATGCCGCCGATGGAGAGCAGAAACAGAATCACAATCGTTGGCTTCAAGCTTGGCAGTGTGAGATGCCACACCTCTTGGAATTTGTTAACGCCATCAATCTTTCCTGAATCGTACATTTCCTGATCGATCCCCATAATAGCCGCAATGTAGATAATGGAGCTAAAGCCGAAGCTTTGCCAGATACCTGACGCCGTGAAGATGGATCGAAACCATTCTGGCGCCATCATGAAATTGATTTTGGCCATGCCCATCGAAGCTAATAACGTATTCACAATTCCGTCTGTCGGAGACAGGAAGTTAATGATCATCCCCGCGATCACAACCGTTGAGATAAAGTGCGGCAGGTAAGTCACCGTTTGGGCAAAACGCTTGAAGAGGCCATTCTTAATTTCAACAACGCATATGGCAAAAAGAATAGGAATCGAGAATCCGATGACTAGCGGATAGAACGCAAGCAAGAATGTGTTCCTCAGCAGTCGCCAGAAATAGCGAGAATGGACGAACTGGTCCAGCCATTTGAGCCCTACCCATTCGCCTCCCCATACACCATGACCTGGTGTGAAGTTTTTGAAAGCAATGAGGATCCCCGGCATCGGCAAGTAACAAAATATGAAATAGTACAGAAACACCGGTAAAAACATCAACAGCAGCAGTTTATCTCTGCGTATCAGCTTGATGAGCAGCGGTTTCTTATCCCCCAACAACTCCAGCTCCTTTCAATCAATCATCCAATAAGTAAATTTTAGCGCATGACTGCGTTTGCAAATATCCAACATTTTTGCGATATGTAACACTTTTTTACGCAAAAAAAACACCTATTCAGTCTGGCGCATTCACGCCAACTCCATAGGTGTTACCTCATCAACTAGGTGTCTTGCTTAGACAACTCCTCAGCCATGTAGGCTGGAAAGTTCAGAAATACACTGGTACCGTGCCCCAGCTCGCTTTCAATTCGCAAGCCATAGCTTTGACCAAAGCGAATTTGGATGCGATCGTGCACATTTTTCAACCCATACCCGACTGAGCTCAGTTGAATGACCTCTTCCGCCAGCTCCTTACTCATTCCTGGTCCGTTGTCTGCGATACAGAATTCAAGATCATCACCAGACCTGTAGCCTCGCAGAGTGATACAGCCGCGCTCACTCCCCTTACGGAGCTTATCAATACCGTGTTCTAAAGCATTTTCCAAAATCGGCTGAAATATAAGATTAATCATGTCATATCGCAAAAGCGCTTCATCTACTTCACAAATGAAATCAAAGCGATAATTGTGCATGATACTTTGGATATGCATATAATCCTTGGCATTCTCCAATTCATAGCGAACAGGGATGAAATCTCTCCCCTTATTCAGAACCGTTCGATAGAAGCGTGAGACAGTATTCGTGATCTGACTAATTTCCATCGCATCAATCTCTAAAGCCTTCCAATTAATAATGGACAAAGTGTTGTATAGAAAATGCGGATTAATCTGAGTTTGCAGCGCCTTAAGCTCCGCCTCTTTCTGCGTGATTTTACTTTGATACACTTCTTCGATCAAGGTGTTAATGTTGACAAGCATATTGCCGAACCGATTCGTCAATTGGCCAATTTCATCCCTAGACTGACTAGATACATCAATCTTCAGATTGCCGTTTTCGACGATCATCATCTTCTTATTGAGCTTAATGATACGTTTGACGAAGGTGTTCGAGAACATCCAGATGATGAGCAGCAGTCCAGCTAAACAAACCAAGACGATCAGGGCTGTCGCACTCACGATGCTCCTAGCATCCACCGATATCCCATTCTTAGGTGTAAAATAAACAAGCTTCCAGCCTGGCTCCGCCATATCCGCCGTAATGTACATGTAATCTGTTGCCTGTATGGAAAATGAGCCAACTCTCTCCTTTAAGTGGGAAGACGGCAGCGAAGCGATGGGAAGATCTGCACTCATCTGTATGTTTTTAGATAGAATTTGGTTGCCCTCTTTATCCAAAATCAAGATACCATAGGCATTCGTTTTGATATCATCCAAGCCTTGAAATAAACGATCGGCATCGATGCTCAGGAACAACACAGCAGGCGCTTTCCCTAACTGCACTCCCTCTTCACTTACGAACGGCCTTGTAGCGAAGAGCTTGCCATTCTTAATGTTCCACTGCGTTTCTTTCAGATGTGTCTGTTGTTTCGCCCACTTCAGATCCGATGCCAAATCGAGCGGCAGTATATATTCGCCTCGCAGGATCGACTGATTCTCGGTAAACACCGATATTTGTAGGATATCGTGATTAAAATCAAGAATATTACTGAAAAACGGATCCACATAATCCCGATACAGGACAGGGAAATCACCGTCATTATTAATGAATATGCGCTTAAACACAACATTCTGTGTGATCGAATTAATAATCGCTTCATGCTGCTTCGCGCGATAGTTAATCGTCTCTGCGATTTGACTAATGGCTCCATCCAAATTCTGTTTCGCCTGTTGGAGCAGGAACGAGCTAGCTTGGTGATAGGAAAACGTCCCTAATACGACCACCGGAATAATGGAAACGACCATATAGGAAATAAAAAGCTTCTGCTTAAATCGTAAGTTTTGGAAATAAGCTAGGAAAGTTCTCATATCAGTTCGTTCCTTCTCGGAACTTGGCCGGACTTTGCCCATGATATTGTTTAAATGTTTTGCAGAAATACGACGTATTCATATATCCGACCTGCTGGCTAATGTCCGCAATCGTTAGATGCGTCTCCCGCAATAATGCCGCTGCCTTATGCATCCGAATCGTCGTTATATATTTAACAAACGTTTGCCCTACTTCTCGCTTGAACAGGTAGCTCACATAGGTCTGTGTAAGAAACACCTTCTCCGCAATCCATTGCAAGCTGATATCTGATGTGTAGTTATCTTCAATCAGTTTCCGGATGTCCTTGATCACTTTCTTATTGAATTCCGGATTATGAACATCCGTATCACCGTCGAGCAAACCGAGAACAGTTTGGATTTGCCCTTTCAGCTCGGCGAGGGACTTGCATCCGAATATAGTCTCAACAATCGACTTAAATGCGTGGACATCCGTTTTCCCTGCCGTTTCCCATATTTTCTTCGCCAGCTCCGTACACATGTACTTCACGTAAATTGCGGAATGCTGCCCACTCCCGTCAATTGTCTTAAAGAATAGCTCCACACCTTGGCGTAAGCCGAATTCATCCTTTACTTGTAAGTGCCAATAGAGGGTTTCCATTAGCTTCGGGATTGTGCTCGCTATTTCTTCTTGCCCTTGACTTTCATCTGTATAGAACACTGTGCTTTCATGAAAGAAAAATTTATAATCCAGCACATTCTCCATGAGTTTAAACTCTGGTACCAACTCATCTCCCGTGTTGACTAGCCTTGAAATAACCAACATAAAGGTTTCGTTGTAGGCGTCTGCAATGCTTGCTTTTAACATGCCCCCGATTGACTCAAGCTCTTCCTTACGCACCGTATGATCCCATCGCATACAAACTAAGCTCTGACTCCCATTCAAATTCATATAATCGAATGGCACACTAATGGCGCTCTGCAGCTTCTCTGGAAGCAAGTCGTGCTCTACATCAAAGACGGATGAACCGTAGTCTATTAAAATCAATTGAACGGACATCTGACTAAAATTGATCCCGATAAGATCTAGCTTGCGAGAGAGCGTTGAAGAAGCCTGGGCAGTATGAAGGAGCTCTAAGAACAGTTCTTCCTTCTCTTGTTCTTGATCCTTATGACAGAGCGCAATGACCTCATGAAAGGCTCTTTGGAAATCACTCACATCGATGGGCTTGAGCAGATACGAGGAGATCTGATAATGAATGGCTCTCTGCGCATACTCAAACTCCCCATAAGCGCTGAAAATAATCAATTTCAACTCTGGGAACTGCGCCCGTGCCCGCTCACACAAGGTAAGGCCATCCATAAATGGCATCTTGATGTCGGTTAATACAATATCAACTGGATGCGAAGCTAGCATCTCTAAAGCCTCTTCCCCATTCTCAGCTTCTAACACAGATAGAGGCAGTTTATATTTGTGGATTAATCGCTTAATCCCTTCTCTTTCAATATACTCGTCATCTACGATGAGGATCTGAAACAAGGGCTTCCTCCATTTCCAAGCAGGCCATAATGAACGGAGCAAATCCTTTCGGATCATCTCTTCGCACAGGCTCACTCATATAATAAGCGTAGGACCCATCCCGATAAGGATTCCCCCCTAGTCCCGCTACACTACAAATTTGATTGAGATGCAGAGAACCATCCGTATCTTCTTCCAAACAATGTACTAACAAGCCTTGGAAGCCTTTGGAGGCAGCTCGAAAAGAAGCATGACTGAGATATCCCTTTCTCGCTCCCTTCGCCAACGCATACACAAACATACTAGATCCAGAGGCTTCCAAATAATTCCCAGCTTCCTGACCTTTATCCAGCACTTGATACCATAACCCGGTTTCAGGATCTTGCACACGTGCAATGGCTTCAGCCAGCCGATAAAAAAGTCCAATCACAAGGCCCCTATTGCGGTGATCTTTCGGTAAATAGTCCAACACATCCACAATGGCCATCATGTACCAGCCGAGTCCTCGGCCCCAGAAGTGCGGCGAACATCCAGAGATGCTGTCTGCCCAGCGCTGCTCTCTGCTTTCATCCCATCCATGATAGAGAAGCCCCGTCTTCGGATCTCGTGCCCTCTTTTCCATCAGAATAATCTCATGGGCGACATCATCAAACCATTCGGAAGCTCCAAAGCTATGGGCATAGCGCGCAAGCAGCGGAGCCGTCATATAAACACCATCCAGCCACATCTGATAGGGGTATATTTTCTTATGCCATAGACCGCCCTCTGTGGTGCGAGGATGACTCTTCATTTGTGTGACTAGCAGCTCTAACGCCTTGCGGTATCGGTCATCGCCTGTTTGCTCAAAAAGTAGAAACAGCGACTTCCCTTGATTGATCTGATCTACATTATATTCTTCCAGGCGGTACGTATAGATACCCCCATCCGACGTAATAAATAAATCCATATTCATTTGAATATAGTCCAAATAACGCTGATCCCCCGTCTGCAACCACATATATTCAAATGCGCTCAAGATGCAGCCATTTTCGTAGTTCCAACTTCTAGCTCGCTGGAAAGGCATATCAGAGACTATCGGATATTGCTTCATGAATGATTCTGACATTCGTACAGACCACTTCGTTGTCATTATTAACTCCTCCTAAGCGAAACCGACTCCATCTAAATTTTATCAGAATACCCCCTCATATTAAAATTCAACATTTTTGTGTTCCATGTCATTTTTTTATGGTGATGAGGTAGCAATATTGTACTCATATCCACGAATACCTTTGTAATACTTAGGATACATCGCACCTACACAGTTCTCCCATGCGTACTCGAGAGCTCTGCGCTCGGGCGTTGTTGGAGGAGTTTGTTGATTTTGAGAGGCTAGTTCGCCAGAGATTTGCATTAACTGGAAAATGTACAGCTATTTCCGAGGAATTTCATCGAAAACTCGATTTAACTGTAAAATATGTAGTTAAAATCACTCATTTGGTTTATATCAGTAAAAATGCATAAGATTTAACTGTGTATTTTCCATCTAATCTGCGTTTGACTGGTAAATCCAAATATTTAACTACATAAAATCCATTTATTCACCTGGGGCTCAGGAGATATTAAGAAAATCCCTTACCCTTGCTCCAACAAATACAACTACACCTACTACCTCTCTACTCGTATCTAGCATGTCACAGAGCGTCTCGCCATAAATCAAGAAAAGAGCAGGCGCTATGCCTGCTCCACTTCAACGTCCGTCTTAATGAACTCGCCCCACATGAGTGTTCGAAACTCTTCCTTATATGGTGATAACGCCGGCAGCTCTGCCAAGATCTCCTCGGCTTTCTGTGCGCACACCGATTGAACGATACGTGCATACTCCAAGCAGCCGGAGTCCTGAATCAACTGTTTCACTTCGTCTTCCTTTTCTGCAAAAAGTTCAGCCGTGATCTCACCTTTATAATACGCCTTCACTGGTGAGAAGCCTTCGCCTTCAATAGAAAGCAGATACAGGATAGGCAGTGTTCTCTTCTTCGCCATTAAATCACTTTTCTCATCATAGCGAACGAGATCCCGCACATCATTCTGAATCTGGTGGAGAAGTCCCACACAATCAGCGATCTGATGCAGCTGCTCTATCGTTCCTTCTGTGCATACTGTACCGGAATAACCTAGGAAGCAAGCAAGACGGAACAAGGAGCCCGATTTCTCTTGGGTCATCCATAAGTATTCATCGACCGTGGAAACCGCATTAATCACATCTTTATGCTGGCCATTAATTGACCTAGCAATGATTTTGCTAATTTCGACCAGCATTGTTCCACTGGCACTCATCCTGCCCAATTCACCGATCACACCGATCGTTAGCGCTAATACCGCATTCAATGCACTCGCCGTGTCAACGCGCATCCATGGCTTACTATCGCTATCCTGATCCTGTAGATCATCGACGATATCTAGGATAAGAATAACCAACTCCGTCAATGCCGCTCGACGATGGATATCAGGCGAACCCCCACCAAGCATAGCATGTGTGCACAACGTGACTCTGGACCAAGACAGACTCGAGGTCTCTTTATCTGACATACATGATCTCAGCAGCGTTTTCAAATCCTCATCAAACATATAATCATCTATCATCCGTGCCATGTGCTGCTGAATGTCCTGCATGTGAAGCGCCTACTTTCAGGTGTAATATTTACTTTTGATAAACTTCTCCAGAGCCTCTGTCCTTGATTTGGCGCCCCACTTGTCATATATTTTACGCAAATAATTATCAACCGTACGCTTACTCATAAAAATTCGTTCAGCAATTTGTTCGTGAGTAGCTCCTTTAACGAGCATGTTCATCATGAGAACTTCTTCCTCTTGCAGCTCACATTCTTCCCCTGCATCGGCCTCATGTAATTGCATCTGATTAAAGACGGACAACGGAATCATCGTATATCCATCCAAAATACAATACACCATATTCTTGATCGTTCGCTCACTCGATTCCTTCGAGAGAACACCGCTTACTTTCATTTCAATCAGTTTATTGTAAATACCTGCTAACTCAATGCCGGTGAAAATAACAATATGGATGTGTGGATACAGCTGCTTCAGCTGTGCGGCAACCTCTGTACCCGTCTGATCAGGAAGCTGATAATCCAGGAATATGAGCCCAGGCTGATGCTGCTTCACGTACTCCATGCATTCCTTGGCATTGCTAACAACGCCAACTACCTCAATACGATCTATTTCATCAAGCAGCGTCTTCGTCGCCCGTGCAAATAAAGGATGGTCATCAACCACTAATGTTTTGACGATTTCACTCATGCTGTCATCACTTCCTCAGTTGGTATTGTGATTAAGATATGGGTCCCTTCCCCCTCGGCGGTCTCTAGTTCAAAGCTCCCACCTACGTGCAGCACGCGACTTCTCATATAAGCGAGCCCCATACCTGAAGCGGCTATTTCTACAGCAACCTCTTCCTTCACATGAAATCCTACGCCGTCATCCCGATAACTTAAATAAAAGAAGTGATCCTCTTCCCACAAATGGAAGCTAACATTGGCCGCCTGTGAATGCTTCTTAGCGTTGTTAAGTAATTCTTGCACGATCCGGAAAATATGCCGTTTGGCTGATAAATCCTTCCCTTCAATGTCGGAAATTTGCTCTGCTCGGAAGGATATATCGAACGATGTCGTGTAGGATTCCTTCTCAACGAACGTCTTCAAGGTTTGCTTCAAGCCAACCTCTTTTAACAAGTGAGGATTCAATTCAAAGCAGCTCTGACGCAAGCTGGCATTGATCATTTCCACAAAGTTGTTTATGCTATTCAGCTGTTCACGATCCTCTTGGCGTATCGATGGTTTCTCAGCCAATGTTGTTAACCTTCGCTTAAGGAAAAATAAATCCTGCATCGTTGTATCATGTAGATCCGTAGCAATTCGGACCCGCTCCTCCTCCTGCAGTTCGAACATAACCTTCCTTAACCAGAGATGTTCTTCCTGCGGGAGATGGGAAACCATTTGCTGGAGTCTCCCCGTTAGTTTACGTATTAGATAGACATTCTCCATCCCAACTTCCAAATAGGAAGTAATCAACTGCAGCCACTGCCACTCTTCCTTCGCAATTCGCGTGTTCGTCTTCTTCCTTGTCACGATCAGATAACTCGTATACTCCTCATTGCAGTTCATTTCCATGAACGTGTAGTAAGGATGATCGAGTATGGCCGAAGAGTTTACCAAACGCTGAATTTCTGCTGTATCAACTTCACCCTCACAGATGATTTCAATATCATTCTTATGCCTAAAAACAATCGCCCCGCCTGTCACTTGCAGCGTGCCCACGATATCCACAAGGATGATATCCTTCAGATCACGGAAGCTAGAGATCGTTCCTAGATTTTTGGAAATCTTTTTCAGCGCTGACTTCAATATGTACTTTCTTGGGAACAAATAGGGCTCTAATCGCGTCGTCCAATATTCGGCCGCATACAACATGATGGAAACAAGGAAGAGCGCACCGGTGAATATAAATAGCAGCTGTTTACTGCTCGTCTCCCCGCGAAAAATAATGGCAAATACACCTGTAAACAAAATGACCGGCAATATCGCCATCAGACAGGAGAATACAATGCGACGCACGACAAGACCAATATCGTATAACTGATCTGAAGCGATCAAGTAGGAAAACGAAATCGGGAAAATGAGCAGCAACCCGCTCGTATAAATCGGATCCAAGATCCACGCACCGGTAATTAACTGCGGAAGAAAAGAAAGACAAATAATCGGCAGAAAGGAAATGAGCAAAGAGTAGAACACGCTTTTGATAATACTGGTAAGCGGTGATTGCAAATTCCTGATTTTAACGAAAAGCGTTGATAAGAGTACGATATTTAAAGAAATAACGATAATAAAGAAGCCCATGGTGAAGGTGCCGTCCAAACGATATATGAAAGCCATCGAAGGGAAGAAATACAAACTTCTGGATAAAAAAGCGATGGCGGCAATCGCATATAAGTATTTGAAGTAACTTTTGGGCAACTCCAAATCACCTTTCTCCTTAATAAACACAACAAGAAAATGTAGAAATACGATTGGCAGTACCATCATCGAGCTAGCTATAATCAGCTTGCCTAGCGAATCTCCACTTGTAGATGCACCTAAACTCATAAATATCATAGCAGCACTTAGGAAGGAGAAAGCTAATAAGCGTGCCGAAGGAGATCGATTCTCCTTTACGAGCAAGAGAACACACATGAACAGACATACGAACTCTTCTATTAGTGAAATAATTTCAAAGACAGAATGATCGCTCGTTCGCAAATCGATTGTTTCTATCACACCCGATCGATCTATGACAACCGTGTTGGCTTTCCCAACAACGTTAAAGCGTTTGGCTGGAAGAGATTCCTCTGTAGGCTTACCGTCAATGGCCACAATCCGATCACCCAACTGGATGTAGTTATTCGTGAGATTAGCTTCAACCCTGCTAACGACCCACTCTCCTGGCTTTGGTGATTCTAAAGTAATACCGCTAACCGGAAATTTAAAGGTAATATAGGTACACCAAATTTGTAATAGGATCAACAAAATAACACAAACAGTGACAATTAGTTTCTTTGCTATACTCAAATTTTTCTCCCCTAATTTCCATTAATTTGGTATAATATAACATTGTAAGTAATTGTTTATAAAAGGAGCTGAATCCATGACTATTATTCAACTAAATCCAGCATTACAACAGTCTGTACGCCTTGCAAAACTTGCAGAATTGAGTAAGCAAACTTACTCCTTCATGGTTTCTCAGTCATTGTCAACGAATGAAAAAGATGCACTAGTTAAGACTTTTACAACTCCTAGCGAAACAAGAACCAAAGATGCTAATGTTCGTTCTTACTACTGGTGGTAGTCTAGTAGTCTTATTTTACCAAATAAAAAAAAGGATTGCATATTAGCTCAAGCTAATTATACATTCCTTTTTTTGTTTCGTATGCATGATCTTGGCACTACTCTTCCCAAATCCGAACAATTCTCGTTAGGCCGTCCCAAAGGTAACACCTAACTCGCGCAGGCGTTTGCGGTAAGCAATGCTCAAACGATCGCACTTCAAGTGCAACTCCGCTTGCAAATCTAGCGGCAGCAGCTCCGGCTTCTGATTCTCAACCATAATCCGATCCTGCTCGATGAGCCGATCTTGGAAACGGATGAATACCTCGTCGAGCTCGTCATACGCATAATCCCTTTGCTTCAACATATAAGCCACGCTAGTCTGCTCCGTAACCGGAAGCACCATCAGAAACAGCCGAAAGATATGATCAGTCACATCATTTCTCTTCGTAAAAGCTACACATAACGGACCGAATACCTCATACACATAACGGCTATTAACCCCACGCCCTGTTCCATCCGGATCTGGCTGATAGACAATGATTTCTTCAGAACGTAGAACACCATCCTCTTCCAGCACGTGATAATCATTGATTTCAGCAAATTCACTGTCGCCCAGCAGCCCCTCATGCACGAACATCAGGTGGGACACATCGAGGAAATTTTCGATAATGCGAGGTCCTGCCGCTTGCAGGGTATAGGGTCCCATGAACACTTCCTTGAAGCCATCTGGCACATAAGCACTCACTTTAGGCAGTGGTCCCTCCGGTGTCCCTAAGCACACCCAGATCAGACCATGTGCTTCTACGCATGCGTACACGAATGCTTTGGCCTTCGAGGGTATCGCTTGTTCCTTCGGTAAAGATGGAATCTTGGTACACGCACCGCAGCCATTATAAGACCAGCCATGGTACGCGCACACAAGCTCGTCACCGCTTACTTTCCCCAGGGACAGTGGCACACCCCGATGAATACATAAGTCTTTGAAAGCGTGGACGCCTTGCGTGGTGCGGAATACCGCTACTTTCTCCCCTAGTACAATCACTGCCTCAGGCTTATCTGTGAGCATTGACGACAACAACACCGGGTGCCACTCGTGAATTAATGCGATATCTTGTATTGTCATCGCCAGTCACATCCTTTGTGCTTTATTTAGGTATGACACCTTTAATGCCCTTAACAAACCAAGTCGTGCCAAGAATTTCCTCGTCAGTCATCTTTTTACCTGATTCGAAACGGGTTTTACCATCTTGATCCACGATAGGCCCTTGGAATACCTCGAACGTTCCGTTCAGAATTTCCGCTTTTTTCTTCTCTACTAGCGCTTTAACGTCAGCTGGCACATTTTTGCCGAGCGGAGCAATATCCGTGATGCCTTCTTTCATACTGCCGAAGTAAGCCTCTGATTTCCACGTGCCGTCAATAATGCTTTTCACCGTCTTCACATAGTAAGGGCCCCAGTTCCATTTCGGATTCGATATGTACGTATCCGGTGCGAATCTGCCCATATCGGAATCGTTCCCGATCCCCCATACTTTACGTTCAGCAGCCGCTTGAATACTTGCCGGTGAGTCTTGGTACGCTGCCAACACGTCTACACCTTTATCCAGCAATGAAATGGCCGCTTGCTTCTCTGTAGCTGGATCGAACCATGTATTACTCCACACCACGGAGACATCAATATTGGGATTCACACTTTGCGCACCCAACGTAAAAGCATTAATGGTATAAATGACTTCTGGAATCGGGAAAGCTCCAACATAGCCCATATGGTTGTTTTTGGTCATTTTTCCTGCAGCCATACCGACCAGGTAAGCACTCTGATATTCACGTCCCATGTACGTGCCTAGGTTTGGCGCTGTTTTATAGCCCGTAGCGTGCAGGAATTTCACATTCGGATGCTTCGCCGCTACCGCCACCATGGGATCCATATACCCGAAGGAGGTTCCGAAAATAATATCATTTTTCTGAGCCAACTCTTCGAATACACGCTCAGCATCAGGTCCCTCCGGGATATTTTCAACCGTCGTCGCTTTAATTCCCAGTTCTTTCTCCATCATTAATCGGCCTTGATCATGCTCGAACGTCCAACCACCATCCCCCGGAACGCCGATATAGACAAAAGCAACTTTTGGCAACTTCTTCTCTGTTGTTGCTGCCGTAGATCCCGGAGTGGTGGAAGCTGGTGCCGTCGTTGAACTTGTTGTCGTGCTCGTGGAGCAGGCACTTAACATAACTAACAAGATGGCTGTTACAGACAGTATGATTTTTCTCATGGCTTCTACCCCTCTCTTTTTATGGACAATCCGCATTTCTCTACTGCCCTGAAAATCCCCTCATACCCTGTGCACCTGCAAATATTCCCGCACAGTGCCTTCTCCGCCTCAGCCCTCGTTGGAGCAGGGTTCGTCTCCCACAACGCGGTTAAGGTGATAACCATGCCGGCAGTACAGTAGCCGCACTGCAATCCCCCCTCCTCTAACATCGCTTGCCCAATCGGATGCAGCTCTTCACCTGCCGAAATTCCCTCTATGGTCGTGAGCTCCTTACCCGATGCTTGATAAGCCATCAGTAAACAGGAATTCACAGGTTGACCGTCAAGCAGAATCATGCAAGCACCGCAGCGCCCAATTTCACAAGATACCTTGGTACCGGTCATCCCCAGGTCCTCTCGCAAAATCGCTGACATCCGTTTGGATGCAGGGGCTGGAATGTCCACTGCCTTCCCGTTTATGGAGCAATTTAGCACAAAAGATGTATCAATCACTGGCCTCCACCCCTTCTAACCAATCGATGGATTGCACGATGTCTTCTGGCGATATGGGCAACTTATTTACCCAAATGCCTGTCGCTTGTCTAACTGCCGCTGTAATTGCAGGAGCCAAGCCGACAGAACCGATTTCGCCAACACCGCGAGGGCCAAATGTATCTCCCTCCGGCAGCTCTTCAATCGCTTCAACTTGAATACGCAGCGGGCTGTCGCTGAAAGTAGGGACGAGGTAGGTGTCGAGATTATGCCTGACATATTTGCTATCCTTCATGACAGCATCTTCAGTCAATGTGTAGCCTAACGCCATCACGCTGCCGCCTTCGATTTGTCCCAAATAACCCATCGGATTAATGACTGGCCCTGCGGCGATGACATGATCCGTCTGCAGCACCTTAACCCGACCGGTTAGCGTGTTGACTTCCACCTCTACAATCGCCGCTGCATACGAGTACAGGTAGTGCGCCCCGACCCGCCCTTCCGGCGTCGTCGGGTAGTTGAACTCCGTATGCGCGAGGATCGGCGTAGCTGCTGCCGCAGCGACCTCCGCATACGTGACAACCGGCTCCCCGAATTCATCACCCTTGTGATGAATCCCGCCTGCGCCGGTTGCGAGCTCTGCGGCCGGAACGCCGCAGAGCAGTGAAGCCTGCTCCAGCAGCGCCAGCACGAAGGCTGGCTTCAGCCGCTGGAGCGCGCGCCACATCATCGTGGTGGCGCGGGAGGCCGTACTCGAACCGCTGCTGGGCACGCGGTCGGTATCGCCGATGACGATGCGAATGTCATCAGCGGCGCAGCCGAAGCAGTCCTGCAGCATCAACGTGAGTGCTGCATAGAGCCCTTGGCCGAACTCCTCGAAGCCGAAGGAGGCCTGGATCTTGCCCTCCGGCGTAAGCTCGATACGGCCGCCGGAATGATCGGGGATGCCGAAGCCGAGCCCGGCACCGTGCATCACCAGCGCAGCGCCGACGCCTCGGCGCAGCCAAGGCTCTGGCGCAGCAGCGGCCGGCTGCTGGGCGTAGCGCTTGCGCTTTGCCCAGAGCGGTGACTCCTGCGCCTTCGCCCACACCTGAGCGGCGCCTTCGGTCGCCACGATGGGCTGGCCCATCGGGCCAGGATCGGTGGGCTGGCGCAAGTTGCGCTTACGCAGCTCCCACGCATCCATGCCGAGCTTCTCGGCTAGTCGTTCCATTTGACTCTCCACCGCAAAAATCACCTGATTGCCGCCAAAGCCCCGAAACTCACCGGATACACCGTTATTCGTGTAGACGCTCTTGCCTTCTACGTCGAGATGCGAGATCGTGTAAGGTCCAATCGCATGCTCGGTTGCAAAATTCAACACCTCGCAGCCCAGTGTCGCGTACGCCCCTGTATCGGCAAGGATGCGAACCTGATGCGCGATAAGCTTTCCGTGCACATCTGTGCCGGTTTTCATCATGATCCGCATCGGATGACGTTTAATACCGGAGATCACGGATTCACGACGGGAATTGTGCATTTTGATCGACTTGCCTGTCTTTCGCGCCATCAATGCACCGAAAGGCTGCACATTGAGCTCATCCTTCCCGCCGAACGAACCGCCAATCGGGCTGGAGACGACTCTGATTTGCTCTTCTGGGATGCCAAGAATTCGCGCAAGCTGGAAACGATCTTTATAGCCATGTTGGGTCGGTGAGTAAACGGTCAGCCGGCCATCAGCTTCTGGAATGAAGAGACCGCCTTCCGTTTCTATATAGGTATGCATTTGGCGAGGTGTCACATAGGTCTCCTCAACGACATGTGCACACGTTTCGAACACTTCCTCGATATTCGTGTCCCCATGCTGTAAGGAGGTTTGATGCAGCAGATTCCCTTCGGGATGCAGCATAATCGTACCCGCTTCCAGCGCTGTTTCTGGATTATCTACAAGTGGAAGCGGCTCATACTCGACCTCAATAAGGCTTAATGCGTATTCGGCAATTTCCTCTGTATCTGCAGCTATGGATGCCAACGCATCCCCGATATAGCGAACGCGATCCTGACAAAACACTGGCTGATGCGGAAAAGCAATCCCGAATAAATTCAACCCTGGTACGTCTGCAGCTGTTAAGACCACGCGTACGCCAGGTATTTGTTTGGCTTTCGTTGTATCGATGGCAAGGATCCAAGCATGCGGATATTGACTCCGTAACACCTTACCGTGCAGCATGCCAGGAGCAGTTAAATCGGTGAGATAACGGAGCTCGCCTGTCACTTTCTCCTTACCATCGGGTCTTATGATCCATTTCTTCGCATTACGATTAAGGAGCATAAGCTCCGCCTCCTTTACGCCAAACTTTGAAACACTCCGAAATGATCAAATTCGCTGCCGTCTGTTTGCGATAAGCAACCCCGGCATAATCATCCGCCACCGCGTTGAAATCCGCCATAACGTCTTTGTGCAGAGTCTGCAATACTGCCTTCGATAAAGGCTTTCCAATCATTTCCGCTTCCAGAACTGAAAACCTCGCACCAACCGCGTTACCTCCACCTGCTGCGAGGGCGATTTCAGCAACAGCTCCATCTGCCCGCAGGGAAAGTCTCCCCGCGACCGTGACGACCGATGGCGTAAATGCCTCTCTGCGGCCAACCTTGAGATAGAACTCATGGATGATCTCCTTTTCTTTTACAGCATCTAGCAGCCTATCAGTCGTCTTCGCATCTTCAGGGTTCTTAGCGGTGTTCTTCATACCTTCAAGACTTCCCTCTCCACCTGTCTGCACGATTATCCCCGTTATGATCTCGTCATGAGCACCTAATGGAGCAGCCAGCCAATCCTTCAACGCAATCGTCCGCTCATTCTGTCCGGCTGTACATTGTATTTGTGCATCCATCACAAGCAGTGCAGGAATCAGATCTCCTGTACGTGTCATCACATTGCCTCCGATCGAGGCTAAGTTCCGAATCGAAGGGGCTGCAATCTCCGAACAGGCTTGCACGAGAAGCCCGCATTTCTGCTGAACCAGCTCATTTTTCATCAAATCTGCAATGCTTAGGGCAGGACCTATATGAACTTGACCTTGGGAATTAACCGTTAATCCCGATAGTGCAAGAATTCTTCCAAGACTTATGAAATGCTGCGGCATCTGGGCGAGCCCATTCTCCCAGCGTGTGCGAAGCCAAGTACCTCCAGCAACAATTACTGCATCTTTGCCCCATTTGTGCTTCAATTGAATCGCTTCCTCCACACTTGTTGGCTGCCATACAGAAGGCTGCTGCTCAGGGAGCTGATGCATTATTGGTACTGACATAATTCAACCCTCCTCAGAGATTCTGAATGGTGAATGAGCAGTCGCCATATTCCGCAGCCCCTACCTCATTCGTCTTTCACTTTGCTTCCTTGCATTCGCCAACGTTCTTCAATCGATCCGATAAATTAAATCTACTATAAACAATATTCGAAATTAACGTCAACTAACATAACATCATTTTGTTTTTTTACATAAAAAAATAGCGCATCATTCGTATCGATGCACTCCATAACTAATATTATGTTATTTAACCTAACACATGCGGGTTCTTGTAGATCGTTTTTGCCTCTTCATATCGCTGGACGGTATCAATATCCATAAATGTCAGCTCTGCCGCCTCGATGATCTGCCCGCGAAATGCAGGCAAATGAAACAGTATCCGCGCACCTGCATCACCTTCCAAAGAAGCGATAGCTGACCACATTCCGCTCCCTAGAATGACTGGCGGCTTCGGGATCCCCTTATCACCGCTAGCAACATAATCGTACTCCGCTCCCGCCCTGTAAGCATCAATCAGCCGATCCAACATAGCTGCCTCGATGAATGGCTGATCAGCCAGCATAATCATAGCACCATCCGCCTCGAGCTCCTGTGCCGTTTGCATACCCGTGCGAAGCGAGTGTGCCATGCCCAAACTAGCTTCTGGACACACCACTATTCGGCATCTCCCACTCTCGATCTCATGACGAGCCTCTTCCGGCAACCACATCAACGTATCGCCTTCGCGCACAACGATAATCACCTGCTCTAACTTCGGGCAGGCAAGAGCCTTCGATAGTGCTATACCTCCGAGGCTCATACCTTCCGCCAACTCGAGGGACTGCTTCGCGATCCCCATGCGCCGACTGCTTCCTGCCGCCAAGTAGACGCCAACCATACGTTCCTTCCCTGACCTCACCAGCTTTCTTATTTCCACCAACTTCTCCGGTTTCACTGTCTTCTCTTGTCCCACAGATCCCTCTGGTTTCATCAGCTCCCCCCTCTCCCCGACCGACTTCACCATGAGCAGAAGCTACCCACAACCCGTCCATGAGCAACAGGCGATGACCACGCACCCGCTCCATATTTACCCCGTTTGACCGCAATCAACTCAGCCACAATGCTGATCGCATTCTCGAACGCGCCTTCCGAGCCGATGCTTAAGCCGATTGGCGCATGCAGCCAGTCAGGGCGTTCTAAACCTTCCAGCATATTCAACGTACGCTCCTTGGAACCCATAATGCCGAGATAGTGTAGGTGATAAGCCAATATGCCTCGGAGGAAGGTGGTATCCTTCTCGAACTGATGACTCATGATCACGACGTAGTCTCGCTCATTCAGTGCAAGCTTCTCGACTAATGTCTCTGGAAAAGCGACCATCGTTTCTACCCCTGGGAACCGATCTGCGTTACAGAACGATTCACGCCAGTCCGCAACAACCACACGAAAGCCGCTGCTTGCAGCCATTTGTACGAGCGGGACCGCATCCCAATTCGCACCGAACACGATGACTCTTGGTTTTGGCATAAACTGCGTACTCGTCACAAAGCGAAACGGCTCCCTCACAGCAGAAGTTGCAGAAAGTCCATCCTCCTCTATACCTGATCCCCTCAGCGCATACCTAATATCCAAATACCCATCGGTATAGGTGCGAATGAGCTCCACAGCCTCACCATGATCCAATCTGTCCTTCACGACCAGCAGATTAACCAGCAGCTCTCCAGCAATAGGCTCTAGGAGAATCCGGATCAATCCGCCGCAGCCAATCGTTTCACCCCAACCGAAGTCATCGGCAGGCCTCATGTCGTATTCGACCATTTGCGGCTTTTGCGATTCCCATACGCCTGGCACGTATGCAGCTAGATCACCTTCCAGACATCCTGGAGAAATGCTCCCCACCGTGCTTCCATCTGCCATCAACAGCATAAGGGCTCCTTGCTTGCGATAAGCGTGGCCTTCCACATGAATCACTGTCGCTATTACACGTGCCCCCGTATCACTTTCCACAGCTTGCAGAATGTCATAAGCCTCCATCGCTCATCGCTCCTTCTTGTTATAGATGCTAGCTTAAACTTATCCCTTTCATTTCACGCCCTCTTGATTCCCGGCTCTATCCCTTGCTACCAGCCAATCGCCAACCCATCACCACGCGGATCCGCCGCCCCACTCATAAAGCCCTTCTCATCAATGATAATGCCCTGCGCCTGCCCCATGATGCCGTCCCAAGCCTTCACGAGCTCCACGCGATGCCCCCATCGCTTGAGTTTGGTATATACTTCGGGCTCAAGCCGATGCTCCAACTTCAGCGCGTCCCCATCTTCTCCCCAAGTACGTCCATATACCCAACGTGGCAACGAAATAGCTTCCTGAATCGATAAACCGTAATCCAATACCCCCGTGAGTATCGATAGCTGCGTCTGTGGCTGTCCTTCTCCACCTTGCGTGCCGAACAGCATATAAGGCTTACCTGCTTTACTTACCATCGCGGGCATTAACGTGTGGAACGATCTTTTACGCGGCTCCAACACGTTCGCACAGGCACGATCAAGCGAGAAGAACGAGCCCCGATTTTGCATAATAATGCCTGTATCGCCAGGAACGTAAGCTGCACCGAAATCGAAATAGAGACTTTGGATAAAAGAAACCGAATTCCCCTCTTCATCAACAACGGCCGCATAGGCGGTGTCTTGACCAATCGCTGGCGAATGATGTTCACTAACCTTTAATGGATTCGCCTGAATCTCACTCCAAAGCTCCTGCGCATATGATTTTGACAACAATCTTTGAAGCGGTATCTCGCGAAAATGGGGATCCGTTAAATAACGATCGCGATCTTTGAACGCCTTCTTGATCACTTCCGACATCAGATGGTAAAAGTTCGCCGATGCTCTAGGCACAGCTGACATATCAACCTGTTCTAACATGTTCATCATCATGAGCGCTGTGAACCCTTGCGAGTTCGGCGGCATTTGATAAATGTCGTATCCACGGTACGTCGTCGATAGGAGATCTACCCATTCGCCAGCGAAGCTGCGGAAATCCTCCTCCTGCAACAACCCACCATCCAGCTCCACGTTATCCACAATGGTCCGCATGAGTGAGCCTGAATAGAATACATCTCTGCCTTCTTGCTGGATGAAACGCAGTGTTCTTGCCATGTCAGACTGAATCAGCCGATCGCCTTCCTTCATAAGCTCGCCATCTCGCATATACAAAGCACTTAGCTGCACAGAAGCTCGAATGAATGGCTCATCCTTACGCATCCAGAACAGTAAGTTACGGGAAATCGGGAACCCTTTTTCCGCATAGCCAATGGCGGCATCCAATAATTTCGCCCAAGGGAGCTTGCCGTGCTTTTTCCACACTTGCCACCAAGCATCCACCATACCCGGAACTGTAATTGCGCTTAAAATGCCGCGCTGTGGAATCCCATCCATCCCTTGCTCGTTATAAAATTCAGGCGTCGCCTTCGCAGCTGACTTTCCGCTTCCATTAAATCCGGTATAAGCACCCGTTGCCGCTTCATGCATGAGGAAAAAAGCATCTCCGCCGATCCCCGTCATATGCGGATAAACGACCCCCAAGGTCGCGCTAATGGCAATGGCGGCATCAAAGGCATTGCCACCTTGCTGTAAAATCGCACTCCCCACTGAACTAGCCAAATAATGTGGAGTAGCAATCATGGCTCGCTCTGCTCGTGGCATGATGTTTAACATGATTATTCCTCCCGTTCAAGAGCATACACCGCTAATGCAGCTTGCAGCGCCTTCCCTACAGATATATCCACACCATACCAATGCAGTGTTGCTTCGAGCGCCCCAAGGACATGAAGCACATTTTTCTGATTACAGCTAAAACCCATCGTGCCGATGCGCCAAATCTGTCCCTTCAACGGGCCGAAGGAGGACGCGATTTCAATGCCGAAGCTGTTCAACAGCATCGCGCGTACAGCTTCTCCATCGACGGCGCTGGGAATCCGTATACAGGTGACGACTGGCAGCTTGCACAGGGGATCGCCGTAAAGCGTCAACCCCATCGCTTGCAGACCAGCGACCAACGCTTCTTCGTGACGCTTGTGACGCAAGAAGCGCTCTTCCAGTCCCTCCTGCAAAACAATGCGTAATCCCTCACGTAGTGCATACAGCATCGTCGTGGCCTCCGTATGGTGGTTCAACCGTTTTGGACTCCAGTAATCCTGCAGCATGCCGAGATCAAAATAATTACTCGCCACGGCTTTAACCGCCGCGATAGGAGCTCCTTTCTCCCGCAATCCCCGTTCGATCGTTTTACGCCGCATGACTTTCGCTTCCACACGATCGTTGTACGTAATCGGCGACATACCTGATGGCACAGATAAACATTTCTGCGTGCCGCCAATCACCGCATCCAGCAGCCATTCATCGGTTTTGACAGGAACACCGCCAATCGTGGCTACAGCATCCACGACGAGAAGGGCGTCCACTGCTCGGCAAGCTGCCCCAATCCCATCGAGCTTTTGGATGCAGCCTGTCGATGTCTCACCGTGAACCATCGCAACGATGGCTGGCTTCTCCCGCGTGATGGCTGACATAATGTCAATGGGATCAAACACAGCTCCCCATTCCTGCTCAATAATCACCACTTCAGCCCCGCAACGCTCGGAAATTTCTACCAGTAAATTTCCAAATCGTCCGTAAATCGGGACGAGCACTTTATCCCCTGGCTCGATGATACTAACCAGCACTGCCTCTATACCAGAACGGGAAGTCCCATCGATCGGAAACGCCCATTGATTGTTCGTTTGAAACACCTCACGAAGCATCTCCATCGTTTCATTCATTAGCTCGGTAAACTCCGGATCGAACTGCCCCAGAATGGGATACGACATCGCGCGCAGCACCCTTGGGTCAACCTCAACAGGTCCCGGGGTCATAATCGTTCGAAGCGAGGGTGATAAATCTTTATAGGTTTTCATCTGCTTTCCCCCCGTAACCGTATTGATATAACACATGAACGAGTGTCTGAAAACCGACAATAAGATCCTCCGGCTTCGTGTACTCTTTGGGACTATGACTGATGCCTGCCCGACTTGGCACAAAAATCATAGCCGACGGGCAAATCGACCCGAAAAGCTGCGCGTCGTGTCCCGCCCCGCTTGGCATCCGTATATGCTCATAGCCATAGAAGTCGCATGCCGCTTCAATTTCTGCCGATATCCCGCTATCCATGGCCACGGGTAATGCATTTAGATGTTCAACTGTATCTATATGAAGTTCTCTTCGTACGGCGATTTCCATAAACAGCGCTAGTAATTCCGCACGAAAAGCCTCTATCTTCCGTTCGTCAGTATGCCTAATATCTAAGGTAAACTCGACTTCGCCTGGTACGACATTCGATGTCCCACGCTTCACTTCTAATCGTCCAACTGTGGCTACCAACGGCTCACCTTCCGCAAGGGCCATCTTCTCTGTCAGCGCAACCATTTCGGCGACAGCAGCTAAGGCATCTTTGCGCATCGTCATCGGGGTCGTTCCCGCATGATTGGGTATTCCCGTAACGATGACAGTCATTCGAATTTGGCCAACAATGGCTGTTACAACGCCAATCTGCTTCTCTTTAAACTCTAGAACTGCCCCTTGCTCGATATGAATTTCAATATATCCGCCTATATCATCACGTTTCGCTGGATGGAGCCGGCTCTGATTGATTTCAAAGCCCGCGCGCTCCATCGCCTCGAGTAACGTCACACCTTCTGGGTCAACAAGGCCTGCGCCTTCAGCTAAGGAAAGTACCCCTGTCACATGACCGGAGCCCCAATAGGCCAATGGAAACCGACTCCCCTCTTCCTCGCAAAAGGAGACCATCTCCAAGGTCCGTTTCGGTGCCCCGTATACGGCCTTCAAATAGCCAAGCGCCATCATCGATGCGATGACACCGTAAGCACCATCGTATTTTCCACCGTTTTTGACGGTATCAATATGTGAACCTGTAAGCATCGGCTTGAGCGCCCGGTCCGATCCTTGCAATTTGCCGTACACATTGCCAATTTCATCAAAATCTGCCTTGAGCCCCATGCTTTGCATATGGTCTATCAACGCGAGTTGCGCTTTGAGCCAGGGCTCTGCATACAAAAGTCGGGTAACACCGCCTTCCGGATCGGAGCCGAAGGTCGCCAACCAGTCTAAAGCGAGCAGCATACGCTCCCCATATTGAGCTAGCAACTCTTCCTGTGGGTGCCCATTCGTTTTAGCCATCTAGCCCGCCTCCAATCGATGCACTGTGACGCAGCCAAGCTCCCTCTAACGCTGCTCCAACACCCACGCCTCGTTCGTATACCTTAACGCCTCGCAGGAAAGTTGCCTTCACGCTGCAGCCAAATAATTTGCCCACATAAGGACTTTGCTTATGGCGATAAAGCAAGTCGCTCTCTTGCAGTGTATAGCTTGCTGCCAAATCCACCACAGCTAGATCCGCGTCAGCCCCTATCGCTATTTCCCCTTTGCGGGGATATAAGCCGAAGCGCTTAGCTGGCTCAAGCGCTAGCATACGAGCGAGCTCGGTCAGTGCAATCCCTCGGCGGAGATGGCCTTCGTGCAGCATGAGCTCAAGCGAGCTTTGCGCTCCCGAAATGCCGCCCCATGCGGCGAAGAAATCCCCCTGCTTCATGTGCTTGGGTGACGGGGAATGATCCGAGGCGATGATGTCGAACCGACCTGCCCTCAGCTCTTCCCACAAGCGAGCCTGATCTTCAGCCGTGCGGATCGGTGGCGCACATTTCGCAAGGGGTCCGAGGCGCTCGACCTCAACATCCGTTAGCGTCAAATAATGAGGACACGTTTCCACGGTAACGTCCATCCCCTGTGCCTTCGCCTCCGTAATGACCTGCACGGCTTCTGCCGATGAGATATGTACGAAGTGCAGCTTACAGCCTGTCTGCTTCGCATAGCCCAATGCACGGTTCACAGCTTCGAGTTCAGCAGCAATCGGCCGTGTCGCGATGAAATCTAGTGCGCTGCGTTTGCCTGCTTGCATAGCTTCCGCAGCAAGCTTAGAGACGATTTCCTCGCTCTCCGCATGAAGAGCTAGCACTCGACCTAAGCGAGCAATTTCCTTCATGCCGTTAACTAACGTTTCATCGTCCACTTCCATGAAGATATCTTCACCCTCTCCGCCCGGGCACGACATAAAGGCTTTGAAACCAATCACACCAGCTTGCGCCAGTGCCTCCAGTTCACCTATGTTGCCAGGCACGAGACCTCCCCACAGAGCATAATCAACATGGGATTGCCCTTCGGCTGCTTTCAATTTCAGCTCCAAAGCACGGAGCCGCACAGTAGGCGGAACACCATTGAGCGGCATATCGATGTAGGTTGTGCATCCACCAGCAGCTAGCGAGGCTGAGCCTGTGACGAACCCTTCCCAATGGCCAAGAGCAGGTTCATTGAAATGAACATGCGCATCAATCATGCCTGGCAGGATCGTTAAGCCATCTGCGTCATAAACAGGTGTTTGCTCCGAGAAGGCGAGGTTTTCGCCTAGTGCTGCAATTTTGCCGTTTCGTATCCCGATGTCTAGCTGTCGACACTCATCTTGCAGGACCACAGTCCCTTTGCGAATGATTAGATCCAATCGATTCATCCTACGAAACCCTCCCTCGAGGCTCTCTGTTTACTCAACTAACGTTGACTCACCGCACTAACTCCCGCGATACGTGTTATACCCCCAAGGTGCAATTAATAAGGGAACATGATAGTGGGAAACGGTATTCGCCACACCGAAACGAATCGGCACCTGATCCAGAAAAGCCGGCTCTTGAAGCTCCACACCATTCCCTCTGAAATAGTCACCTACATGAAAGAGAAGCTCATACGTCCCCTTTGCAAAATCATCCCCGCTCAGCATAGGCCCTGGTAATCTGCCATCTGTATTCGTAATGCCGGAGCGAAGCATCTCTAGTCGCCCCTCTTGCAGCCGAAACAAATCGATCCTCACACCTGCTGCTGGTCGACCGCTGCTAATATCCAGAACGTGCGATGTGATTCCTACACTCATAGGCCCTCCAGATCACGCTTTGTCATCGAAAATCCTTGGAAACCATACGGCGGTCTAGGCTCTGTAAACACTTTGCCTTCACCTACGGAAACCTTCTCTAGAATCGTTTCCCACGTTCGATTGTTGGACTCGAAACGAATTTCTTGGAGCTGTGGAAAACGCAGTAACGAACGTTGCCCGATGCGATAGATGAGGTTTTGGATCGATGGCGAATGCTGCTCATGAAATACCGTATGCGCAATATCACGGATTTGCTCAGCGGCTACGTAGCGCCCTAGATCGGCATCGAAAGCATCATCAGCTGATTCATAGACCCATGCGATGTCTAGGAATATAAACAGCGGGCGATCCGACGATTCTGGCAGTGTTGTATACTCATCGCGAACGAAACCAGCGAACGAGCTTCCTTTGACTTTGATCAGCTTTAGATCAGCTATGCCTGCCGTGTGATCTGCGAGGACGATATCGTCAGCAACTCGAACGAGTTCCACGAATGCGGTTGGGTGTTCATTTTGTGAGTAGCGATACACCAAATTTCCTGCTTCGAGGCCATTTGCACCGGGTACTGGCAGCGTTTCAAATGCCACCTGATCCGCACTCATTTTGATCCCCGTCATCCAAGGATACTTCTCTAGAAAGCGTCTGCTCGCGAAAGCCAAAAACCCTTCTGCCGTGGAACCTTCATACTCGCCTGCTTTGCGCAGTATGAAGTTCTTCATCGAATCCGTCGCCACAACATTCGTATTGTCTCCCTCGCTAAACGATGTAAAAAGCTTCTCACCGCTCACAGCTACCTTAATGTTCATGCCGAACAGCACATTATCCCGCCCTGTGAAACCCGATTCCGGAATCAGCGTAATATTCGTTAGCGGCTTGGCATAGGAACGATAGACCCAGACATCACCTTTTCCGTAGTACATGATTCTCTCTGCGCCTTTAGCTTGTTCCATCGCCTTCTCCTCCGTTTCATTCATCACGATATCTGCTAGACGGAAACGCCCGATTTTGCAAACCTCTTGCAATGCGGTACGCAGCTCTACATCCGGCTGGCCTTGGATCCTGTGACGTAACGCCTCGCGAATGGTGTCTTTGGTCTGCCCCTTCACCGCCATGATAAAAGGGAACTGGAATCGCTCCGTGTATTGTTTATTTAAAGAAAGGAACTGTTCGTATTCTTCAGCGGTTAACTGGTTGAAACCGGCACCCGACTGCTCCTGGACCGAGTGATTCGTCATTCGCACGCGTGTACCCAGATCGGGATGGGCCCGAAGCAGCGCAAGGTGTTCTTCACGGCTAGCTCGCTCGATCTCTTGTTCAAGTGCGCTAATCATGTCCTTAATTTTAGCGAACGGCCGCGAGCCCGACGCCCTTTCAGCCACCCAAGGCGAGTGCTCAAACAGCGGCCCAAACGCTAGAATGAACGCTGCTTGACTCATCTCATTGACTTGCTTCCGTGTGATCCGCATAGCCCCGAACACCTCGATTCTCGCCTTAAATTTCATGCATTCTTTTCCAAGATTTGTTTCATTGTAATTGCGACATCCCTATGGGTCAATTTATATGAAAGAAGTTTGTAATCTTTCATAACATCGTTAACTTTTTTTGTATTTTTGCTAAAAAGGCGGGCAGTTCGGTATCCCTGCCTCGTCCATATCCGCATTAAGCGAACCTCTTGTCGGCTCCACAACTAGTTGACTTTCCTACCCAGCCCTCCGATGGGACGGCTTCCATAATTTCCAACCCATGCAAAAAAGCCACCAGGACAACAAACATCCCGGTGGTTTCCCTATTTCACGCCCCAGTTTTCCCCAATAAACTAAAATCTCTGCTCACGTATATATGGCACACCAAGCGCCTCAGGCGCACCGGATGGCTTATTCTTATTCCGCCAACCGAGGAACATCAGCACCAGAATGGTGACGACGTACGGAATCATTTTCAGGAAATAAGAAGGAATATGGCTGCCGATCAGCTGTACACGGAACCCCAGACTATCTAACACACCGAAGAAGTACGCGCACACGAGGGCACGAATTGGATTCCATCTCGCAAAAATAATGAGCGCCACCGCAATCCAACCGCGTCCTGAGGTCATCCCCTCGTTCCATGTGGGTGTATATACCAGCAGCAAATCTGCCCCACCAAGCCCGATCAACATCGAGCCTACAATAATACAGCCGTAGCGAATTGCGATCACAGGTATCCCCATGACGTCCGCCGTAGCCGGATTATCCCCGACTGCACGAAGATGAAGCCCCCACGAAGTGCGATGGATGAACAAGTGCATAGCCAACACCAGAACGAAGCTTAACCATGTAAATAAATCCAAATGGGCAAAAATACTGCCAATCACCGGCACGGGTTCCAGCCACGGCATATCAAGTTTCGGCACCGTACCCACAAGTGGCTGACCGCTCACCGGCTTCCCTAAATACGCGCTAAGCCCCGAGCCGAATATCGTCATCGCTAACCCGCAAACAACTTGATTCGCATGCAGCGTCACGCATAGAAATCCATGGAGTATCCCGAGTACCCCACTCACCGCGAGCATGCATAGAATAGCTAATACTAAACTTCCCGTATGTATGAAAATGAGGCACGAAGTCACCGCCCCCATTAACATCAAGCCTTCAGCGCCAAGCTGCATGATACCGGACCTTTCGATCAAGATGCCGCCCAATACGGCCAAAAGCAGCGGTGTACCCGAAGAGATCGCCGAAACAATGATTTGTGTGATCGTATCCATCTCTTACACCCCCTTTTCTAACCGTTCATTAACACCATGAACTAAAGTTACTTTTTCCCCGACTCCCAACATTCCTCACGTCGATCCGTATCCCCCTCAGCTCCCTCAGTTATTCCGACGAATACGAAATTTCCCTGCCATCCCCCCAGCAATGAGAAAGAACAGAATCGCCCCTTGAATCATCGAGGAAATCGACGAGGGAAGCCCAATCGTTTGCACACTGTAACCACCTACAATGAGTCCACCGAAGAGCACCGAAGCAACCACAAGCCCAATCGGATTCAGCTTCGCTAGCCAAGCCACAATAATAGCCGTGTACCCATACCCGGGGGAGATCCCATACATGAGACGGTGCGCCACCCCAGATACTTCCCCCATGCCAGCAAGCCCAGCCAATCCGCCGCTAATCACCATCACCAGCAGGACATGTCTGGACATACGAATGCCCGCATTTTTAGCCGCTTCACTATTGGCACCGATCAACCTCAGCTCATAACCCCACCGCGTATATCGCACAACGAAGGCATAGATCAGCACAGCGATAATGGCAAAAATCAACCCCACATGAAGCCGCGTCGTACCAAAAGTCGGTAAGGACTGCGTAACTGTGAACATCGGAGACCCTGGGAAATTGAACCCTTTGGGATCCTTCCACGGTCCGAAAACCACATAGTTCAGCGCGAGCAACGCCACATAGTTTAGCATCAACGAGGTAATGAGTTCGTTTACCTGAAAATAGTTCCGCGGTAACGCAGTCAGCAATCCCCAGAATCCGCCGGCCACGATGCCCGCGACCATCATAGCTGGAATCGAGAGGTACATCGGCAGATGTGGCAAATACACCGTAATCGCCGTCGCCGCCATCGCCCCTGCCACGAATTGACCTTCCGCCCCAATGTTCCACACGGAGATGCGGTAAGCAATAGACACCCCCAGCCCGCAAAGGAGCAGAGGAATCGCCTTCACTAGCGTTTCCGTCAATCCAAAGGTGGAGCCGAAGGCTCCCTTCACCATTTTGCCGTAGACCATGAACGGATTCATCCCATTCAACGCGATAAAAATCCCACAAGCCACCAACGCCAATACAATAGCGATGATTGTAACCCACCAAGAACTGTTCGCCCCTGCGGGATCGATTTCCAAGCGATACGGCAAGCGGAACCCTGCTCCGCGCTTGGGCACTTTATTTTCGATGGGAATGCTACCTGCTGTTCGTTGTTCACTCATCCCACATCCTCCTCCGAGCCCGCCATCAGCATACCGATGTGCTCGCGGCTCGCCGCTTCCCTCGGCATAGTCCCGACAATGCGCCCGTCGTACATGACCAGAATTCGGTCAGCTAGCTGCATCACCTCATCCAAATCCTCCGAAATCAGCAAAACGGAGCGTCCCTTGCTTCGCAAATCCTCCAGCAGCTGATACACACCCTCCGATGCACCCACATCAAGCCCCTGTGTCGGATGCACCGCAATCATAAGCTTCGGACCTTGATCAATCTCCCTAGCAAGGAGCAGCTTCTGCTGATTCCCTCCTGACATGAATTGAACTGGCGAATCAATTCCCGACGTTTTCACATCGAACATCTCAACTAACCTCTGAGACCAACTCCGATTGCTCCCTGTCCGCAGCAAACCGAACCGCGAGCGTTCCGAGGAACGGTACGTTTTGAACAACAGATTATCCACCGAGTCCAAACTGCCAGCCAGACCACTCCGCATTCGATTCTCCGGCACATGCCCGATCCCAAGTTCAATCGCCGTCCGTACGGAACCACCCCGCATAACCTTCCCATCAAAAAGCACTTCCCCCTGCTTCCACGCGCGCAGCCCCGTCAGCACTTCTGCCAGCTCCTTCTGCCCGTTCCCGGAGACCCCAGCCACACCAACAATCTCACCTTTATTTACTTCAAAATGAAGCCCATCCAGCACCTTGCGTCCGTGGTCCGCATAGACATCAAGACCTTTCACCGTGAGCATTGGCTTGCCGATCGCTCTCGCTATCCGCGGTGCGCGGCTGTCCAGCCGCTCCTTGCCAACCATCAACTGCGCCAGCTCGCGTTCGCTCGTATCGGATTTCGCCATCGTCTCTATCATCTTGCCCTTGCGCATGACCGAGATATGATCCGCCGCGAACATCACCTCTTTGAGCTTATGCGTCGTCATTATGACCGTTTTGCCTTCCTTCTTCATTCGGTCCAGCGTCTCAAAAAGCTGATCCACCTCTCCCGGTGTCAACACCGATGTTGGCTCATCTAGAATAATAAAATCCGCTCCCCGATAGAGCGTCTTTACAATTTCCACTCGCTGCTGCTCGCCAACAGATAGCTGCCAGATGGGCCGATCTACGGGAAACAGCAGCCCAAAGTGCTTCGAAATCGCCTCAATTTCCTCCGATTTCTTCGACAACCAGCCGGGTCCGCGCCAAAAAGAGCCAGCTTCCCCAAGCACAATATTCTCCGCAGCCGTCAGGGTCTGCACGAGGCGGAAGTTCTGAAACACCATGCCGATCCCCAGCTTCATCGCATCCTTCGGTGAGCGAATGCGCACCTGCTCGCCATGTATGTAAATCTCTCCGCTCGTCGGCCGGTATACGCCGGACAGCATGCACATCATCGTGCTTTTGCCAGCACCATTTTCACCTAGCAGCGCATGGATCTCCCCAGACCTAGCTCGGAAATCCACCTCATCATTCGCCAGCACGGAACCGAACTGCTTGACGATTTGGACCATCTCGACAGCATCCTTCTCTAGCGTACGCACAAGCCCCCGACCTCCTCATTCCGTTAGACAATATCCACTCACTCGATAGAACAAAACAGCATCTCCCCACTACTCTCACCCTGATACAACAAACAGCAAATCCCAACTAGGGATTTGCTGTTTCATGACAACGATATGGTCGATCTGTTACGTTTATCCCTCTATCATCACTATACGGCCCACTATTCTTGAACGTCAACAAACATAACACCAAATTTGGTGTCATAACGAAAAGAAGCGCAAGCTTTGTGCTTTGCGCCAAATTTATGTCAGATATAATTACGTAGACAGAAAAACCCCACCATATACGAACCCTGCAAGAATTACAAAAGCAGGATGTATCTTACGAATTTGAATCAAATAAAACGCCACCGCCGCGATCCCAAAAAACTGCAAATACCCGATGACTTTCGTTGACTCCACCAAGCTGCTCCAGGTAACCAGCACCATCATAATCGCAATAACGGGCTGCACAAGCAGCGTCATGCCTTTAATCACAGGGGATTGCTTGTATTTCTGCAAAATATTCAGCAAAATAATCAGCGCAACAACCGCCGGAACGACCGTTGCCGCTACCGCGATAAGCACACCGATCCAGCCAGCGATTTGGTAGCCGACGTAAGCGGCGATTTTCGTCGCGATCGGCCCCGGCAGAGCGTTCCCCAGCGCCAACATATTAGAGAACTCACTGCTGTTCATCCAGCTGTGATTCGTCACGATCTCTTGGAACATCAGCGGAATGGACGAAGGTCCGCCGCCATAGCCGAACACATTAGCAAGAAAGAAACTAACGAACAAATGCCACCAATCCATCATACGCCATCACCTTTGCCCAGCATCTTCTTGCTCTTCGTCCACTTGTCCTTTAGCTTGTGATGAAAGGCTCCATAGAGGAGGAACATGAATATGACGATAGCGGGGTGCACCGAAAAGGTTTGTAAGAGTAGGAACGATACGATGAAAAAGGTAACCCCCGACGGCCATCCTAGTCCTTTGATCGCTTTCTCGCCAAACTCATACGCCATCACGCCTAACATGACCGCGACAATCGGAACCACTGCTGCAATCATCCCCTTGATCACTTGCGACGTACTGAAAAACGTAATAAACGAATACAACCCTACCATCGCTACGCAAGTAGGCAAAATATGTGCCAAAACGCCGAGCAGCGCCCCCCATCCGCCTTTCAGCCGATACCCTAGGTAACCTGCTAACTTCGTTGCAATCGGTCCCGGCAGCGTGTTCGCAATCGCGAGCACCTCCATAAACTCCTCATCCCTCATCCATTTAAAACGCGTTACCGCTTCATACCGAATTAATGGCACAATCGACGGCCCGCCGCCATATCCCAAAATCCCCGTCCGGAACATCGCCGTCCCTATCTGAACATAGGCGTTCTCCACTATGTATCACTCCCATTCCATCGCTGCTTCACCTAAAAAGTAAACTAAACCTTATTGTATTATAAAATGACGCCAATATTAGGATTCTCCTTATATTTTTGTGAAAATAACGAAATTTCTTTAAAATTCTTGGGACTTGGCTTGATGCTTTCGCCAGTGTTCCCTTGACTAATCCTATGTCAATCAGGGTTTGGTCAACTATCCCATGCAAAAAAGAGCCTTACCGGGATTTCTCCAAGTAAGGCTCATTTTTATGCTTGGCAACGTTCTACTCTCCCAGAACCCTGCGGTTCAAGTACCATCGACGCTGGAAGGCTTAACGGTCGTGTTCGAGATGGGAACGCGTGGATCC
>NZ_LMSJ01000019.1 GCF_001428105.1 Paenibacillus sp. Soil766
CGGCATCTCTTGCGGAAGAGAAAGACGAATTCTGGAGATTTTTTTATGCATTGTCCATGAAAATATAAGATAAAATTACATAAATAGTAAATAATTGAAGTATTTTTTCGTGTTAGCTTTGATGCAACGCTAGTGGAAAATATGTAGCTAATTTCTCGCTTTTCTCCTCATAAGGCGAAAATGGCGGGAATTAGCTGTAGGTTTTCCAGTTATTCTCTATTGCGAGAGATTATTTGCGAGAATAGATGTACTTTTTCTAGGTAATAGGCACCAGGTGGTATGGCTATGACTGCCTTTATACGTGGGCTATCATTCCAACCCGCCCCACCCCAAAAACACCGTCCCCCCCGAGTCAACTCGGAAGTACGGTGTTTTCGCTTCGCAGATGCTCTCGCTCTGATGTCTCCCTCCGGCGCACCCGCTCCTGCTTCTAGCACGGAGGCGTACCGCCGTCTAAGATGAATTTGGCATAGGCCATAGGGTTGAAATAGGTGGCTTTCCAACACTCTTGCATATTGGCCTCGCGGAAACTATAACGTTGATCCTTCCCGTTGCATTCGATAAATAAAGGGAATCCATCATTCGTCATCGCAATGTCGAGTCCTAAATCGGCCAAGTTCGGCAATTCTGTGCTGAGATGTTGCGCGACTAAGAGCGCGAATTTCGTCATCTGGAGACATACGGTCTCTGGATCAAGCTGCGGATAGTGGTTAGTCAAAATATCTGATAAGGATTTCACTCGCCCGCCTTGTGCGACATTCGTTAGGAAATGTTTACGAGAGGCCACCTTGGCAATGATGCCAGTAACGCCCCATGATCCATCATTCCCACGCTGAACGGAAATGCGCAGGTCAAAAGGAGAGCCATCTACTGTGGCAAGAGGCAGGCATTGTTGAACCATATAGCTGCTCTTTGCAATCCGCCGGCGGAGAAGCAGAGGTAAGTGTTGACGAAACTTGAGTGTTCGCCAAGTCCGATTCGTAAGCTTCATGTTAACTGGATATATAAGTTTCCATAAATTTCCTTGTCGCTCTAACTTCATCACACCGCGTCCGATGCTAGAGTTGGTTGGCTTGATTATTAACGAGTCAAACGAATCCATCATGGCCTTAACATTTTCAATTGTAGCGGGAAATGTACAGGGGAGATGGGGGCGAATGCTCTCATTTTTCATTAAAATTTCATGGATACGCATCTTGCTATAGCGGTTCCAACGATTAAACAGCGTAACACCTCGCTGTGTCCATGCTTCCAATATTCTAGCTGAAGATGAGTCCAAATAAATGGCGCGATTATGAATGACTTTAGGGAGATCAGACCATTTCCTTTTGAAATGTTGGCCGTCCTTTACATAGGCATGTACTTTCATAGTTTTCATATGAACATCATGAATTCGGAAATAACAAGGCGTTAGGCCATAGAGTTTGCAAGCATCCTCGTAAAATCGAATGGCTTCGTATTGTGTGTTCCCTAGAGGAATACCTGCAAACAAGGAATCGTTAACTAAAATACCCACATAGGGATTACTCATTGACTTCACTCCCTCGCGAATTGGGGTTGAAATTATGCCGAAAATGGAATCACTCTTAGTTTATGGAAAGTGAACACGACTTGTTTGTACAAATGCTGATACTTTCTTCAAAAACAAGGACAGATGCCTATGCTTTACCACTTTATCCGCATATGTATAGAAGGAAGTAGCAAAATGGGGGGAGCTGAGCCTCATTTTATCCAGGAGGTTTAGAAGTTGAAGACTATACGGAAGCCCAAATCGAACCGTCTCGTCATCATCACCCCAGGATCCTTCCCTATACCCTCTGGGAATAGTAGCTCCGTTGAGCAAGTGGTTCAGAAAACGGCAGAGCAATTGGTGAAGAGTATGCCTGTAGTCGTACTTGGACGAAAAGCATCCTATCAACCATGGAAGGAAATTCGACAGGGTGTAACGTATCACCGAGTACCTTATCAGACGCAAACTAGCTATATGAAACAAGTATCCAAACAGATATCCTCGTTAAGACCTGGTATTATTCAAGTGGATAATCGGCCTCGATTCCTTCCCTTTCTTCGCAAACGCTACCCTCATGCCATATTAAGTCTCGTCCTCCACTCTACAACCTTTATCACAAGACCCCATATTTCTAATTCGTCTTTAACTGTGTGTTTGCGTGCTGCTGATGTCATTATCGTGAATAGCGACTTTCTAAAGCGGTTTCTGCAAAAAAAAGTGCCGAGTGCTGCGCATAAAATAGTCACACACTATTTAGGCGTTGATGTTGCTCAATTTACTTCCAAATGGTCGAATGAAGGCATCAAATCTCGAAATGAAATGCGTAGAGGACTAGATTGTGAGGATAACAAAATTATTTTATATGTGGGTAGATTGATTCCTAAGAAAGGTGTTCATCATCTGTTGAATGCGATGAAAAGTATCATAAAACGTGAACCAAGCACCAAGCTTGTTATCGTTGGAAGTGCTTTTTATGGATCTAAGAAAAAAACCAAGTATGTAAGGCAATTAGTTAAAGCAGCCAGGATGATGCCTAAACATGTGCAATTTATTCCGTTTGTGAAGCATCAAGAAATGCCCAAATGGGTCCGAATCGCTGATGTTTTTGTTGTCCCCTCGATTGGAAAAGAAGCTTTTGGTCTTGTTAATGTGGAGGCCATGGCTACTGGTGTTCCCGTTGTTGCAACGAGAGTAGGCGGGATTCATGAGGTTGTGGAAGATGGCAAAACGGGCTATTTAATAGAACCAGGCGCCATTGAGAATGAGCTCCCCGACCGTGTTATACGGTTACTGAAAGATGAAAGCCTACAACGTAAGCTGGGGCAAAATGGTATCAAGCGGGTTGATAACCTGTTCACGTGGGAGCGAGCTGCTGAGGTGAGGTCAGCGTTGTACAGGCAAATGTTGAAGGAAACGGCTCTTGTCTAGGTGAGCGCACATTTTTTGGGGCTAATGTACTTATTAAGGTGAGAATGAATATGTTACCAAAGATAAATCTTGGCGAATGGAGAGGAGTCATATGAATAAGCGTAAGAGCAGTACCACCCAGAAAGCGAACGTGCAGAAAGTGAACGTGCACAAAGTGAACGCTAACTTGAATGAATTAAAATGGCTCGATGAAGCACCAATAAAGCAAGACAAAGTGGTAGAACAACCGAAACTAATCGCGAAAACGAATCCAGCGGTGACAGAGAAAACAGATATGACAGATAAGACAGAGAGAGCAGAGAAGACAGAGCCAAACAGAGTCTTGCATGTTACCGAGCAAATCACACCCGAGTTGTTATTAACGGAGCGGAAAACGGGGAAATTCGTTGACCCGGTTGTCTATACGGACGACATTGTAGATGAAGCGGTAACATGGGACAAAATTGCAAGCCGGTCGATAGATGATACGAAGATAAAGCCGTTCAGCATTGGTGTCAGATCGATCAAGGATGGTGCGATCGAACCTTCCAAACTAGCTCAGGCAAGCGTAACCCGTCCCAAAATTGCCAACCAGGCTATCCATGATGAACATGTTGCTCCAAACAGTATTGCAGGAGATAAAATTCAAGATAGTACATTGTCTGGCGGAAAGCTGTTCGATGGCAGTATCACGACTGCTAAAATTGCAGATAGATCGGTCGATGCCACGAAATTGGCAGATGGTGCTATTATGCCACAACATTTATCTGAACTGATTATTACAAGTGAATATATTGATCAACAAGCGATTACGTCAGATAAAATCCTCAGCGGTGCTGTTCAGACGAAGCATTTGGCCAATTATATTATTGATACAGCTAAGCTCATGGATGCTTCCATTACCTCTGCGAAAATTAGAGAGGGTGCTGTTACGGAAGATAAATTGGGGATTGGCAGTATCGGTTCTATTCATATCCAAGGTGAGAGCGTTAAGTCCGAACATCTAAGAAATCACTTAATCACAAGTGACAAACTCGCCGATCAGACGGTAACAGGTGCTAAGCTTGCTCCGCAAGCCGTAGATTCGATGCATATCACTCAATCCGCGGTGAGAGGTGTTCACATTGAGGGTGCTGAGGTAACCAGTTACCATATAGCTGATCAAGCCATTCGGACTAAGCATATTGGAGAAGGTGTCATAGAAACGAAGCTCATTCAAGATGGAGCAATTACTGTCGCGAAATTAGGCGAGAAGATCATCACGAGTAAACATATAACGCCGCAAGCGATTGAGTCGGACCATTTGAACGATCAAGTTATTTCTAGCAGCAAATTGCAAGACGGTGCGGTCACTGCGGATAAACTTGCGCAAGGTGCTATTATCGCCAAACATATCGGTTCACATATGATTCGGACTGATCATTTGGAGGAGAATGTGGTATCAAGCTCCAAAATTGCTGCAGGCTCCATCATTACAGATAAATTGGCAGAGGGGAGTGTAGGTAATTCTAAACTGAAGGATGAGAGTGTCACTTCCAACAAAATTGCCTACCGCACCATCAATTCTGCTCATCTGCAGGAAGAGATTATTGCTACTGGTCACATCGCAAAAGGTGCCATTGGTGAGAAACAAATCGATTTGCACGCGATTCATCGCAACCATATTGCGGACGAAGCGATTACAACTAGACATATTCAGGAAGAAAGCATTACGACGAGTAAGCTTGCTGAGGAAACAGTAACAACGGCGAAGATCGCTCCATTGTCCATTGAATCACGCCATTTGCAAGATGAAATTATCGATGGTGCTCATATTAGACCGGGGGCAATTACTTCGGAGCATTTGGCACAAGGGTCCATTACGCTGGAAGTATTCGCAGACCGAAGTCTAATGGGCAGTAAACTACAGGAGAGTGCAATCTCGACTGAAATTTTAGCCGACGGCGCAGTCACAGAAGAGAAGCTCGCGAATGGAGCAGTGGGCACACAACACCTTCAGGCGGAATCTGTGACTACGTGGACCATTGAAGATCAAGCTATAACGAACGCGAAATTAGAGAATGAAGTGGTGACTTCAGATAAGTTGGCTGATGGCAGTGTAATTAGTACCAAAATTTCGAGCAAAGCGGTGAATGCTGAGCATATCATCGATGGTGCGATCACGGCCTCGAAATTGGCGAATGAAAGTGTACATGGCAGCAAGCTGGCACCTTCGGCGGTAGTTTCCAGGCATTTGGCGGATGGCTCCATCATCAGCTCGAAAGTGGCATTTCGTGCGATCAATAGTGAGCATTTGGCAGAAGGTGCGGTCGTTAGTACCAAGTTGGCAAATCACAGTGTAGACGGCTCCAAAATCATGCCTGGCACGATCACAGATGAACATCTGTCACTAGGCGTGGTGAATGGTACGAAGCTGGCGCATGGTTCTGTAAGTAATCAGCATCTCGTTGCAGGTGCTATTGATTGTGAAAAGTTAGCTGTGAACTCGGTAGATAGCAGCAAACTGTTGTCTGGATCGGTCAATAATTATCATCTGGCTGATCATGCCGTATATGGTGTGAAATTGGCACCGGAAAGCGTGGATGGAAGTAAGCTGGCTTTAGGTGCTGTAAATAGTGACCATCTGGCAGATCATGTTGTGGATGCCTCTAAGCTGGCGTCGGGAAGTGTGGATAGCTCTAAAATCATCTATGGTGCGATTCAACGCGAGCATTTATCAGACTTCATCATTGATGGATTGAAGCTCTCCTTGGGCTCTGTAACTAGCAGCCATCTTGCTCCTGGTTCTATTGATGGGGGGAAACTGCAAAATGCCAGCGTAGACGGTTCCAAGCTAACCGATCATGCAATCGGAAGCAAAAACCTGCAGGACGAAGCCGTCACTGGCGATAAGTTAGCTCCTGGTAGTGTGGACAGCAATAAACTCGTGTTCGGCGCTGTGAATACTGAGCATCTAACTGATGAGGCTGTTACAGGATCGAAGCTATCCCTTAACAGTGTGGATGGCAACAAAATTGTCGATGGCGCAATTGATACAGCTAAGCTTGCTGACGGCAGTGTAGACAGTTATAAGCTGGCCCAGGGGGCGGTAACTGATTTCCATTTAGCCACTGACAGCATCGATGGAACGAAGCTTCAAGCTGGGGTGATCACGAATCATCATATCGCAGACGCTTCGCTTACCGTGACGAAATTGGCAGATAGTGTTGTGCGTACCTCCTCCGGGCAAAGGAATGTGTTGCAGCAGTTTGGTCTTGAGCCATTTGTTATGAAGATACAGGATGAGACTATTGAGCTGGTACTTCATTTTGAAGAGGAATATGCGGATACGAATTATGTGTTAACAGCAATAACGAATCATCCAGCTTGTTATGTCATTGTTAGTCAAAAGACTACAAGCAACGCGGTGCTGTCCATTATCCGGGCCAAGTTTTCACCCGATCAACAAGGCATAGTGAATTGGATGGCCATCGGTAAGAGTAATTAATCGCCTCGTTGTTGTGAACCCATGCATCAGAAACAAAAAACAGTGTATCGCACCCTATGCGAGACTACTGTTTTTTTGTTTTTTTCCTATTCGATAGTTAGATAGATGACCAATTTTCGATTTTGAGGTATTCGTCCAATTTCCGTCTATCACGAAAGCATATGATAGTAGAAATGGATGTGACTAAGCACCATACGAAATCATACGAACATTCGTGAAGGGGGATGACTTGTGAAAGGTGTCGTACTTGCAGGAGGAACTGGGAGTCGTTTACGCCCTTTAACGTATATTATCAACAAACATTTACTTCCAGTTGGTGATCTGCCCATGATTCAATATGCCATTGATAAACTAAGTCAGGCAGGTATTCAGGATATTCTTGTCATAACTGGGAAACAATCTGCGAGCTTATATGTAGACTACTTGGGCAGTGGTGACCCGTTTGGCGTGAATCTGACTTACAAGATTCAAGAGAAACCAGGAGGTATCGCACAAGCCTTGGCATTGGCGGAGGATTTCGTGGGGGAAGGTGAGAAATTCGTGGTTATTTTGGGAGATAATTTATTCCGAGATCCACTTCAACCCATAATTTCAACCTTTTATCAGCAGGACGAAGGGGCTATGGTCATTTTAAAAGAGGTGGAAGATCCTCGCAGATATGGTGTAGCCACGATGAAGCATAATCAGATTGATCGCATTGTAGAGAAGCCGGAGCATCCAACCTCGCCGTATGCTGTGACGGGGATCTATTTATATGACTCTTCTGTTTTTGAGATTATTAAATCACAATCACCCTCAGCAAGAGGCGAGATGGAAATCACAGATGTTAATAATGTGTATGCAGCCGCTGGCACGCTCGCTCATATGTACTTGACAGGTTGGTGGATTGACGCGGGCACGCACGAATCGCTCTTTCAAGCCACTCTGTTAGTAAGAAAGGGGTACAGCTAATGCAGTCATTGCTTGTGACAGGTGGCATGGGGTTTATTGGAAGTAATTTTATTCATTATTGGAAGAAACATCATCCAGATGATCAAATCATCAATGTTGATTTACTTACGTATGCAGGGAATAGGGATAACGCTAGGCTGTTTGATGGTCAAGTTGGCTATCAGTTTGTGCAAAGTGATATTGGTGATGAGGCGCTCATGATGAAACTGATGCAAGGCATCGATGTGGTTGTTCACTTTGCGGCTGAATCCCATGTAGATCGAAGTATTCATGACCCTGGCAGTTTCGTGAGAACGAATGTTGTTGGCACCCAAATCCTGCTTGAGGCCGCACGTCAAGGTTCCATTAAGAAGTTTATCCATATATCCACAGACGAAGTGTATGGATCACTTGGGGCTGAAGGATCCTTCAGTGAAGATACACCAATTGCACCGAATTCTCCGTATTCAGCTAGTAAAGCAGGCTCTGATTTACTGGTTAGAGCCTATTATGAAACCTATGGTTTTCCAGCAGTGATTACACGTTGCTCCAACAATTACGGTCCCCGCCAATTTCCTGAGAAGTTAATCCCACTTTTGATTACACGTGCGTTGCGCGATGAAAATATACCCCTATATGGTGATGGATTGAATGTACGAGACTGGTTGTATGTAGACGATCATTGCTCTGCCATTGAACGCGTAATTGAAGCTGGTGTGCCTGGGGAGGTCTACAACGTTGGCGGCCAGAATGAGAGAACGAATTTGGAGGTTGTCCAGAGCATTTTGAAGCTGCTGGGCAAACCTGAATCTTTAATTCAATACGTGGCGGATCGGCTTGGACATGATCGGCGATACGCTATCGACAGTTCGAAGATACGTCGCGAATTAGGGTGGTCGCCGGCTTATTCGTTTGAGATGGGCCTGCAAAAGACGTTGGAGTGGTATGTGCAAGAAAGTGAATGGTGCGCCCGTATTGCAGACGGTTCGTACCGTGTAGATAAAGAAGCTGATCACACTTGAAAATCGTCATTACAGGAGCAGGCGGGCAGCTAGGCTATGACCTTAAGCGTGTTCTGAGTCCCGTGCATGAGGTCATCTCATGGGAGAAACAGAAACTGGATATTAGAGATGAGCAAACAGTCATGGAGAAGCTGTTGCACGAACGACCGGACGTTGTTGTGCACGCTGCTGCCTATACGAATGTAGATAAGGCTGAACTGGAGAAAGAGTCTGCTTATCAAGTGAATGCATTAGGTGCTCTCCATATCTCGACGGCTTGTGAGATCCTGGGGGCCAAGCTCGTCTATGTTAGTACAGATTATGTGTTCGATGGGACGAAGTCTACACCCTACGACGAGAACGATGTTCCGAATCCACTTAATATATACGGACATTCTAAGCTTCTTGGGGAGAAATTCGTCGCAATGACTTGTTTGAAGCATTTTATTGTACGAACCTCTTGGTTATATGGTCAGAAAGGAATAAATTTTGTAACCAAAGTATTAGAGAAGGCGCGCGAGGATTCGCCTCTTTCCATCGTGGATGATCAATTTGGCTCACCCACGTATTGCTTGGATTTGGCCATTTTCATTCGTGAGCTCATCGAAACGGACCGATATGGGCTCTATCATGCCTCTAATCAAGGCGTATGCTCTAGGTATGAATTCGCCAAGCATATCTTTCAAGCGGCTGGCATGCCGCATATTTCCCTGCTGGCTGTCCCTACTCATGCTTTTCCGGCAGCACCAGCAGCAAGGCCCATGTATACCGCATTTGCACACAAAGCGATGAGAAGCAACGGATTTGAGCCAATGCGAGATTGGCGGTCGGCATTGGATTTCTTTCTACAAGTAGATTATTACAATACAGCTGCTAGGGCTAAGAGGGTGAAAAATACATGGTGAATCGTAACCGCATGGCGGAGAGTCGCAGTCAGGGATTTCAGGCTGGTCGGGAAAGTGGCTTTCGTATGGGCAGATGTCAGTTTGCCCTCGACACCTGTTATCCAGCACCTATTCCGCTGAGAGAAGCTAGTGTTTTATTTATTGTTCAGGGCATTTTCGATGCCATTGACAATGGGATTATTCATGGTCTGCAACAAACAGTTCGAGTTGCATATACAGCGACGGCTGCAGATATGCTCCGATTAGCGAATGAGCTTAAACCGAATCTGGTGCTTGTCATGAATGGGCTCCATGTTTTCCCGGATGATCATGCTAATCATGTGGATCAAGTAAGACAGATGGGGATTCGAACCGCTATTTGGTTTGCTGACGATCCCTATTTTACCGACCCATCGGCTGTATTAGCTCCTCATTATGATTATGTATTTACGCATGAACTGTCCTGTGTACCCTTCTATCAGGGGATAGGCTGCGCGCAAGTTCACTACTTGCCATTAGCGGCTAACCCAACTGTGTTTAAACCTCAGCATATTAGCCCTGACTACCAGAGCGATATTTGCTTTATTGGCACGGGTTTTCCTAACCGAATTACCCTCTTCAATGAGTTAACTCCCTACTTGATAGGGAGAAAAGTGGTTATTGCTGGGGGATTATGGGATCGTTTAGATCACTTCGCTTTGCTTCAACAAGGGATTAAGCTGCAAGGGGTTACGGTCGAAGAGTCAGTGAAGTATTATAACGGGGCTAAAATCGTCCTGAATATCCACCGACTTACGTACGATGAAACCTACAACAAAAACAGCAGAAATATACCAGGAAATTCCATTAATCCGAGAACCTATGAGATTGCGGGATGTGGAACTTTGCAAATAACGGATTATCGTCAGGATCTGGAACAGCACTATCGGTCAGGTCATGAGATCGAAACCTTTCGTCATCCAGCTGAGCTCGTTCATAAAATAAATCACTACCTAATTCATGAAGAGGAAAGATTACGGATTGCTGTCAATGGGCTGCGGAGGACACGAATGGAGCACTCATTTTCAGCTCGATTAGTTAAGCTGTTGGACATTATATTTGTCTAGAAAGGAGTAAAGAGGATGAGTTTTATGAATAGTGCGCATGCTCGGGAGCGCGGACTTGCTGATGGTCATCAATTAGGTCACGCTAATGGAGTCAGGATGGGACAGTGTGAAGCGATCATGCAAAAAGCGATTCGTGACCGTGCGCCTAGTCCTGTCTGGGACGTACGTGTGTTGTTTGTTACTTCGGGCAAAGGATACCCTTACGAGCCCTTGGATCTCGCCGTTATTAACGGCCTTCGTCCTATAGTTCGCGAATTGATTATAGGAAACTATGACAACGATCCGATTCGTATCGGGAATCCAAAAGCCAGCATCGAAACGATTGCCACGAGGTTCCGACCTGATGTGATGATTGTTTTAGAGGGGATGAATCTCTCCTTGAAAGTCGTTGATCGGGTTCGCCAAATGGGTATTCGGACTGCCATTTGGCTAACCGATGATCCCTATTACACGGATATTACGGCTGCCTATGCGACCCACTATGATTATTTATTTACCTTGGAAGTGAATTGTGTACAGTTTTATCGGGAGATGGGATGTCAGCAGGTTCATTATTTGCCTCTAGCCTTTCAACCAGATATGTTTCGACCAAGACCAGTGCCGAATGGTATCCACCGCGATATTTGTTTTATTGGTTCGGCTTACTGGAACCGGGTTGGAGTGTTCAATCAGATTGCACCTTTTTTAGCGAACAAACGTGTCTTCATCTCCGGAATATGGTGGGAACGGCTGCAACAATATCGTCTTTTGGCACCTCAAATTCAATTGAATACGTGGATGCCGCCAGATCAAACCGCTACCTTCTACAATGGGGCTAAAATCGTCATTAATATGCATAGAGCCTTCGATGATCAATCGTATAATAATAATTCACGGCGCATTAGCGCGGCTTCGCCTAATCCTCGGACATTTGAAATTTCTGGTTGCGGCGCCTTTCAATTGACGGACATTCGGGATGATTTAGTCAATTTCTATACACCTGACTATGACATCGTGACGTACGCATCACCAGAAGAAATGCTTCACAAGATGAATCATTATTTAATTCACGAAGAGGAACGTAAGCAAATAGCCATGCGTGGGCTCTATCGCACGATGCGAGATCATACCTATACCAATCGGCTGATTACGATGCTTTCCATCATTTTTGGACCTAGATAAAGATTGACTTCAAGAGAACCATTTTAGAAAGATGAGGTGTAGAGATTGATCACGAAAAATAAGGTTCGCAAGCTGAACGTGAGCAGAAAGGTTCAGAAGAAGCGGGTTGCATCGCCAAGAAAGGCGGGTCCTAAAAAACGAATCATTGTTCGAAAAAAGGGGCGTGCCATTCGACGTTTGAGACCAGTAGCAAAGCGGAAGGGGAAACGTCGGTTAGTTCGTCGTTTGATCCGACTCCCTAGACGCAAGGGGAATCGAATCATAGCTCGCCGCCGCAAAGCCCCGCGCCGTATTATCCAAAGTCCGAGAGCTAGGAGATTTCAATTGGCCTATGATCGAGCATTCAATGAAGCTTACAATTCGGGATATGGCGTTGGTTACGCAGAAGGATACCAATGGGAGCTTACGCATCCAACGATTGCTTAAAGCCAAGTCATGAGGTGAGCCAGTTGCTTAAACTTATTAGAAAGAAGCGGATGAGGGGGCAGGTTTCCTTAAGGCATGAAAAGAAACGCATCCTAAAGAAACCAAAACGCCGATTCATTCCTAAGCGTAAGAGATCTTTTGCTAGGGTAAATAGGACAAGTGTCCATCCTGTCGGTGCGATCATCCTAGCTTCCAATGCAGAAGGAACGATCGTGCATGTACTGGAGCCATTGAAACGTTTACCGCTTAAGGAGATTATCGTGATTGTTCACGGCTCTGTAGACCGTACACTAGATAAGGTTAAAAGACATTCCAGTGCCATTATTATTCATGATCCTCAAACAATCGAATGGGATGCGGCAAGAGCTCTGGCTGCGAGAATATCGCGGTCGGACTTCTTGCTTTTCATAGAAGGGGACGAGATTGTTAATGCGGATGAGCTGCTTCCGTCTATTAATAATGTAGCATTAGGAATTGAAAACGGCACATTAGCGAGGAGGCATGAACTTGCAATTAACGAGCATCATTATTCCAACGTTTAATGGTCTAACTTTGCTGAAAGCTTGTGTCACATCTATCCGCCAGCATACATCCGTGCCTTATGAAATTATTGTTGTGGATAATGGCTCCGGGGACGGTACATTGACTTACTGCCGCAATGAAAATATTAAGTTTGTGGCGCTGCCAGCCAATCTCGGTTTTCCAGCTGCATGCAATTACGGGTTACGTTTTGCGGAAGGTGACTCGTTAATGCTCTTGAATAACGATACAATCGTAACGCCTAATTGGCTGCCCATGCTGCTGAACTGCTTATACAGTCGAGATGACGTAGGGATTGTAGGTCCTGTCTCTAACTATGTCAATGGCAAACAAAAAATCCGTACCCCCTTCACTGGTATTTCGAACATGGCTCACATCTATAGTCATGTTAATCCTGGGAAATGGCGGCAAACGAATCGCTTGGTTGGCTTCTGTTTACTGTTTAAGAGGAAGCTCTATGAGCAGGTAGGTGTTTTGGATGAACGATTTGCACCCGGCTATTATGAAGATGACGACTTCTCCTACCGTGCGCGATTAGCGGGCTATCAGCTGCTCATAGCAGGTGATTGCTTCGTTTATCATCGTGGAAGTGTTAGTTTTCGAAAAAATAGCCGTCGATCTAAGCTCTTACTGCTGCGACGAAATCGTAAGAAATTTATTCAAAAATGGGGCGTCGATCCCTTTCAGTTTATTTAGGCACAGTTTCAGAATCAGCAGCATAACGTAGAGTGAAAAAGGTTGTAGGAGGAGTACGTGTGGAGGAGCGGGTGACGAAAATTATTTCTCAAATTGCTGCATCGCATAGCCAAATGGGACGAATATTGGAAACACATCGGCATGTGTCTACACAAATGGCAGCCATTACAGGAGATCTGCCTGATTCTCATCCTGGGTTTGCAGGATTAGAGATGCTGCAGAAGCGGGCTTTACAATTAACCAAAAATGTAACGGTGTATTTAAACAGCCTTGCTGAATTGGAAGAAGCTATGGCGATGCAAACGGAAATAGTTATGAAGGAAATACAAGTAACTGATGAGGAATAGAGGGAATGACCTTGGACAGAACGGATCTCTATATGCAAATGTTAGATGCGACAGGCAAGCTGCAAACCGAAATAAGTCTGATGCTGGAAGCAAGAGTCGTTGAAGCTTCGAAGTCGCAAAACTGGATTTGTCAGCATATCAACGCGACTAATCTGGAAGGACATGACCATAAAATGAAAGTAACTGGCGAAATTAATGAGAGTGTTATTGATCTTATAGATGGCTTAACAAAGATGGAAAATGCGCTAAATCGTCAGATGAAGGCGTTGCTTGGGAAACATTCTTCAGGTTCCGCAATAGGCTTGGGGTCAGACGACGATATGGGATTTGGCGGCATGCTTCCGTTTGGTGAGGATGAGAAGTTGTGAAGAAATGGAACCGAGAGCGCGTGGAGCTGCATATGTTGATCTCGCTGGCTAGAAGCCAGCGAGCGTTATGCCGAATCATGGAATCTGTGGCGGATCACGTAGAGGGTTCAGAACAGCTGGCTGGTCATGTCGCGGAAAATCTTAAGTCGATAAGTGATTATCAGAATGCGATGATGTTGAAATTATCGAAGCAGCCAGATCGTAAACGTGTTAGCGGCAAGCCAGGTAAGCCTTGGATGAATAAGCGATTGTAGCCTCATGGGCACAACCTCAAGCAATTGTATACGAACTTAACCCCAGCGTACGATCAAACCTGCGTGAGTCAATCCACCGCCAAATCCATAAAGTAACAGCGTGTTGCCGGCTTTTACTTTTCCATCCCTTAACCCCAGATCCAGTGCAAGCGGGATCGAAGCGGCGGAAGTGTTTCCGAAGTATTCAAGGCTGTACAGTGCTTTGTCGATCGGGATCCCGCTCTTCTCACAGATGGAGTCAATCATGCGCAGGTTTGCGCTATGAGGAATGAACCAATCGATCGCCGCGAGCGGCAAGCCGCTTTTATGCAGCAGCATCTCAATGCCCTGCGGTACTGTTGAAACAGCGAATCGGTACACTTCGCGACCGTTCTGGACAAGCTTACCTTCCCCAAGCAGCGGTTCGCCATTCAGCTCTGTAGCCAGTCCCGTCCGGTAGACATGCTTGGCGCCTGTTCCATCTGATCCCATATGATAAGCGAGGAAGGCAGGCTTAGCTTCTTCCCGTTCAACAACAACGGCACCAGCGCCATCACCAAATAGGATGCAGGTAGAACGGTCCGAATAATCTGTGATCTTGGATAAGGCGTCGCCGCCGATTACGAGTATTTTGTGATGTACGTCTGCCGCCACAAGGGCACTAGCCGTGTGAAGCGCGTAGGCGAAGCCCGCGCACGTCGCATTGAGATCATAGGCTCCAGCGGACTGGACGTTGAAGTGAGCCTGAACCTGACACGCAACTGGCGTTGACGATAAATCTGGTGTATGTGTGGACACGATGATGAGATCTACATCGTTAAGGGAACTTGGGTATCGATCGAGCAAATTTTGTACGGCTGCTATACATAAATGGCTAGTGAACTCATGGGCTCCAGCAATTCGGCGCTCACGAATCCCAGTGCGTTGGACGATCCATTCATCATTGGTATCCACCATGTGGGAAAGTTCTTCATTGGTTAAAGTGCGATCAGGCACATACGTACCGATGGCAGAAATACGCGCATGCAAGGGATATGAGAAAGGCATTAACGACACTCCTTTGGGTTGAATAGATTTTTTAAGACTAGATATTAGTATCAGGTACTAAATTTAGTTTAAGATAAGGGAGTATACTTTGTCAATGGGCTGATGTTGATGATATGAGGGGTTCCATTGCTGGAACCCCTTTCTTATGTTTTTAATGACAAATTGTTTAATTTTTTCGAAAAAGTTAAAAATTCATAATAGGGTTAATTAAAAAACGTTTCTAAGTTGAGCGGCATGTGCTATTCTAAATAATAAAAAATTCCTGGAGTGAAGAGAAATGCAAGTTACTGATGTCGAAAAAGTACCATCCTTGTTTTCCAGAACCAATCCGTTTCAAGCGAAAGTGTTGAAAAATGTCAACTTAAACGGAGAAGGCTCCAGCAAAGAAACACGCCACATCGAGCTTTCGCTTGAAGGCTCTGGCTTGTCCTATGTGCCTGGTGACTGCTTAGGCGTAGTTCCAGACAACGATCCACAGTTAGTTGCTTCCATCCTTGAGGTTATGAAGTGGGATGCGGATACGGCAGTTGTCATTAATAAACAGAACGATACGCTCCCGCTCCAAGAAGCGCTTTTGAAGCATTTCGAGCTTACGTTATTGTCCAGAAAAATCGTTCAGCAAGCAGCTGAATTTTCCGACAATAAAGCGTTGAAACAGCTTGTGGCGGATACGGAGCAACTGAAGGCCTATGTAGATGGTCGCGATTTGCTCGATTTACTGAGCGAATTTGGACCTTGGTCAGCTTCCGCGCACGATATCGTTGCTTTATTAAGAAAAATGCCGCCACGCTTGTATTCCATTGCAAGCAGCTTTGCAGCGAATCCAGGTGAAGTTCACCTTACGATCGGTGCTGTTCGCTACATGGCACACGGCCGCGAGCGCAAAGGTGTATGTTCCGTGATGTGCGCAGAGCGCCTGAGCGGCGGAGATACAGTTCCGGTCTTTGTTCAAGTAAACAAACATTTCAACCTCCCGGAGTCCTCGGAGCAGGATATCATCATGGTAGGTCCTGGTACAGGTATTGCGCCATTCCGCTCCTTTATTCAAGAGCGTGCGGTGAGCAAAGCGACAGGCAAAGCATGGCTGTTCTTTGGTGACCAGCATTCCGCGACAGATTTCCTATACCAAGAGGAGCTGGAGCAATATCAACAAGAGGGCGCATTGACCAAAATCGACGCAGCCTTCTCCCGTGATACGGCGCAGAAAGTGTATGTCCAGAATAAAATGCAGGAAAATAGCCAGGAGCTATTCACTTGGTTAGAGCGCGGAGCTTACTTCTATGTGTGCGGCGATAAACAAAACATGGCGAAGGATGTTCACAACACTCTGATTGACATTATTGAAAAAGAAGGCAAGTTGAGCCGCGAAGATGCTGAAGCGTATTTGGCAGGCTTGCAAGAACAAGGACGTTACCAACGCGACGTTTATTAATTGGAATTATAAGGCGAGTAAGCTGAATATCAGCTTGCTCGCCTTTCGTATTTATTGCTCCAAATCCCGCCCGCAGCGGTCGGTGTGCAGCACAATAAGGCCCCTTTTGGGCCTTATTGGTGCCTCCACCGCAGGGCGCTATTGCTCCAAATCCCGCCCGCAGCGGTCGGTGTGCAGCACAATAAGGCCCCTTTTGGGCCTTATTGGTGCCTCCACCGCAGGGCTCATGGCAATAGCGCCCCAAAAGGGCGCTATTGCTCCAAATCCCGCCCGCATCGGTCGGTGCGCATTATGGTGATCTGTAAACGATGCTTAATGAGTTCTTGCAAGCCGTCGTCTTTGACGTTTTGCTTTTCTAGCATGCAGAAGCTCATATACCGTTGGAACCATAATCAGCGTAAAGATCGTTGCTGAAGTCAAACCACCGATAACGACGACCGCTAGACCTCGAGAAACGATGTTGCCTTCTTCGGCTTTGGCAAGAACAAGCGGCACCATGGCACAAATGGTCGCTACTGCGGTCATCAAGATGGGACGCATCCGAGTAGCCGCGGCTTCCAGCAAGGACTCACGGATGGTCATGTGCTCTTCGTTTTGCTTCACACGGTCAATCAAGACGATGGCGTTCGTGACGACGATACCGATCAACATCAAGAATCCGAAGATCGATGTAACGTCGAACGATGTTTTCGTGATCATCATCCCGACAATCGCACCAATGGCCGCGAAAGGAAGGGATACCATGCTCGCAATCGGTGCGCGGAATGATTTAAATGTGATGACCATGATCAGTAATACGATACCGATGGAGATACCCATGGTCATGAATAAGTCGGCAAAATCACTGGATTGCTCCGCCGATGCTCCGCCAACCATTAAAGCAACGCCTGCTGGCAGCTTCAAATCCTTCGTATTTTTCGTGATCTCTGTGTTGATTTTGGATAGCTTAGTTGAGTCTACGAGTGCCGTCGCACGCAAAAATTGTTGACTATTCTTATGAAGGATCGTGTTGGACTCATTTGTTTTTTCGATTTTCGCAACAGAGGTCAAAGTTGCTGGACCCGCTGCTGTCATAATTTGAATATTCGATAGGTCTGAAACCGTCGATGGATTAATCAAAGCATCTAGCACAACGGGAATTTCTTTGTTCTCCAGCTTCATGGAACCAATCGGTGTTGGGTTCATCAGGGAACGGATCGTACCTGCAATTTCCTCAGGTTTTGCGAGTGCAGGATCAACGGTAATCGAGTACCCAGGTTTCGTTACATTTTGATTACTCGTCACTTTCTCGACGCCTTCAATACCTTTAATTGCCGCGATGACATCCCCTGCAGCTTGATCTAAGCTCTTGGCTGAATCTCCCGTTAAATCAACAGTAATCGCTGAACCGCTGCTGCCATCGAAGCCACCGCCGCCTGCTTGCAAATCAGCGTCCGGATATTTAGATTTTTGAGAGAGAACCTCATCGATAAAATGCTGTGTATCCACATCTTTTTTCATGAATACTTGGAAGGTTGCAATCGTTGGAGACGCTACGCTGCCCCATTTGGCATTATCTTCGGTATTCCCTTGTTGCAGTATTAGATGATCAAGCTCACTTTGTTCGAGCATGAATTTTTCTAACTCAATCGCTTTGTCGCGGACAGTTGTAATCGGAGTTTCAGGTGCATAGGAAAGTGTGACCCCTAACTGACTTGCCGTCGATCCGCCAACCGCACCTTTTGGCATAACAAAGTATAGGGCAATCGAGCCTCCAAATAGGATAAGGGAAACGAGAATGGAGATGAATTTATGATTCAAGCTCCAGGATAAGATGTTTCTTAGACCCTGCGACTCTTTATGCTCCTTTAATTTCGTTTTGCGCAGTAACCAAGCACTCATCAGAGGCACGACGGTTAATGCAACCAGCAAGGAGGAAAGCAGGGAATACGTAACGGTTAAGGCAAAAGGAAGCAGGAACGCTTGTAATGAGCCTTTTAGAAGCCCAAGCGGCAGAAACACGGCAACAGTTGTTAAGGTTGAAGCGGTAATTGCTCTGGCAACTTCACGCGTTGCATCAATGATTAATTCCTTGGAGAACGCCGCCTTCTGGGTTCTTCGGAAAATATTTTCGATAACAACGATACTGTCATCAACGAGTCGACCTACGGCCACCGCGACCCCGCCGAGCGTCAATATATTCAGTGTCACACCGGATTGAGATAGCAGGAATAATGTTAGTCCAAGTGAAAGTGGGATGGAAACAATCGTAATGAACGTAGAACGAACATTTCTAAGGAAGATCAGAATCACGATTGTTGCAAATAATGCGCCAAGCAACACTTCTCTCATCATACTGTTCACGGAAGTAACGACAGATTCAGCCGTGGAATAAATCACTTCTGCTGTCGCACCTGGGTATTTGGTCGCGATTTCTTCCGAGATTTTATCTACTTCCTTAGAGATATCAACTGCATTGGAGCTAGCATCCTTGGTTACCACCAAAGTAAGGGAATCCTTGCCGTTAATACGAGTCAATGTATCTTTGTTTGCAGCTACTTCTACAGTCGCAACGTCTTTTATTTTAACGCCTGGTCCTACGGTTAAATTATTCAGTGTATTGAGATCGTCCAGGTTCCCAACGACCTTAATGGCGCTCGTTTTGCCATCGATAGGTCTTTCTCCAACATTGACTGTTACATTCTGTCCTTGGAGGACACCCATTAGTACTTGGGCAGGCAAGTTGGCAGTGGACAGCTTATCCTTGTCTGGGTGAATAATCACTTGAGATACGGATGTGCCACCTAGAACTACGCTAGCAAGACCTCTAATTTTCTGAAACTCAGGTAAAATTTTCTCTTGTGCTAGCTCGACATTTTGTTTGGTGATGCCATCTTTGAAGTTAAGGGATACCCAGGAGAGTGGAATCATCGAGGTTTTTAATCGAATAACGAATGGCTTCGACATACCCGCAGGGAGAACGATTGAGGAGAGAGCTTCTTGTACGCTTGCTTGGGCATCCTTCATTTTAATATCCGAATCAAATGTCATATCAATTTTCATGAAGCTGTCGGATGAGGTGGAGAATACTTCTTTCTTACCCGGCACACTGGAGACGGCCTTCTCTATAGGTGTAGTTGCACTATCAAGCATGGATTTGGCATCGTAGCCTTGACCTACGACTGTAATGCTAATTTGTGGGAAATCTGCACTTGGAAGAAATTCCATCGGCAATTTAAAATAACTACCGATCCCTGTGCCTAAAATTAATATCACCAAAAAAATGACGGCTGCTTTGTTGCTAAAAGCCCATTTCGTAAACCATGTCACACGACTCGCTCCCTTTCAATATCTATCTCTTTATATCTCTAGTCTCAAGTGTAGCAATAACAATCTTAACGCGAATATGGCTGGGGGCAGGTTTCAACTCGGTCTAGAGTCGGAAAAATCCCTTAGGTGTAGAATTCCATCTTCTGATTGATATATGTAAAATAAGGTGTTGTTAGCGTGTATTTTCATGATTTGGATAAAAGATAACTGTGAAGGAAATGCTACCCTTATCGTCCATCGTGTGACGAAGATACTGAAGACGACAGGAAGTGAACGTTACATATGTTACAAGGCAAAAAGAGGTTGATCTGGATAGCCCTCATCTGTGTGGTCTTGTTCAGTGCTTCCACAACGACTGTATTTGCATATGGCAAAGGAGCAAAAGGCCCTGATGTGTATGCGGTACAAGGGATGTTGAAGTCTCTGGGATACTACTCCGGACCGATTACTGGCTATTATGGCAATCAAACACAAGCTGGGGTTAAAGCATTTCAAAGTAGATATGGTTTGGCAGTGACGGGAAATGTAGATGATCAAACCTTACAATCCATACTTTGGGCATACGGGAATCTGAAGATTCCAAAGAAGATAACGCCAACGCCAGTGCCAACACCGGCGCCGAAGCCGGATACTCCGAGTCCTACACCTGCACCGCAGGTTCCATCTACGTCAGGATTAACGGTGGAAGAGCAGCAGATGCTGGATCTTGTGAATAAAGAGCGTTTAGCTATCGGTCTTCCTGCGTATACGGCGGATCTAGAGCTTACCAAAATAGCTCGTATCAAAAGCCAAGATATGGTAGATAACAAATATTTCTCCCATGATTCACCAACGTATGGTTCACCATTCGATATGATGGAGAAATTCGGAATTACGTATAATGCAGCAGGGGAGAACATTGCTTGTAACCAAAGCGTTCAAGCAGCGCATGAAGCACTAATGAACTCTCCAGGACATAAAGCCAACATTCTGAGTAAGGATTACACGCATATTGGCATCGGCATTGTGAATGGCGGGCCGTGCGGTAAAATGTTTACCCAACAGTTTATTGGTAAATAGAAAGCGATAAGGGGCTAAGCGGTGTTTGCGCTTAGCCCCTTTGTTTTGCAAATTAAAAAAGATTGATCATTCGCATTTTCACAGTTGAATTCACGAGTGGTCTTTAAAAAAATACAAAAAGAGGGTCCAGCCACATATCTGGCTTAAGGAACCCTCTTTCACTTGCTTTTATGCTTATGTCGTTGGTACAGGCTTAATTGCTTCGGTCCATTCTGTGTACTTCTGAAGAGCAACACCTTGCTCAATCGCATGGCGGGCCATATAAATGCCTTCTTCAATAGAGCCAGCCCTCTGGGCGATCCACAATCGAACAGCACTGTTGAGCAGAACCATATTTAAGTAGGGGAGTGGAGCGTCGCCGCGAAGCACGGACAGCGTGGTCTCTGCTTGTAGTTCAGCTGTCCATTCCACTTCCGGGACTTCAACCATAAGCTCATAAATTTCAGGGTCAACGATGAATAGCTCACTAGCTCCATCTTGAATGAGATAAGTTCTAGTCCGTTTTTCTACGCTCAGGTCTTCGGAACCCTCCATACCCTGCACCACAATACCGCGAGAAACCCCTAATTCAATGAGTAGATTCGTGATTTTCTCAAAAACAGTACCATGAAACACACCAACTGCCATATAAGGAGCTTCTGTAAAACGCAGCAGCTTCTCGGCGGTATTGAACACGGTTCTCAAACCGAGTTCTTTGCGGATTTCGCGCAGCTCACCAAGTGGTGCGCACCAGCTTTCGGTCGGTGTGAACAAGAAGCCTGTTCGCGCTGCAGCAGAAACCAATGCTTCGCGGGATGCTTCAAGTGCGTTTACACCCATTGCCGCAAGCACATCGGACAAGGTAATGCCCCATTTTGGAGGCATGCTTGGGCTGCCATGCAAGGTTGTCGGCAATCCGCAGGCTGCGAGTACGAATGCGGTCGGTAATGTTGCAATAAACGAGCGTGTGCGACCATCATAGGGACCGGCACAATCAATACTTCCAGTCATCGGATAAGTGTTAATACGTTGTCGTAAAGCATGAATAAAGGCTTTGATTTCATCAGGTGATTCCATTTTAATTCGCTCAGCTACAAGAAAAGCACCGATCTGTGCTTGCGTGGCTGCACCAGTTAGAATGAGTTCGGCTGCTTGAGCAGCTTCTTCATAGGAAAGGTCTCTAGCTCCGCGTTTACCGCGGCCTACTTCTTTTAATAAGGATATCATCGTTTGCGGCCCCCTTTGTTCTGATCCTGTAGTATCTGATATACCTTGACGATGGAGGTTGCGACGTCGACCATACGCTTACGTTCATTCATAGCTTGTTTACGGAGGAAATCATAAGCTTCAGCTTCCGAGATCCCTTTGATCTCACATAAAATTCGCTTGGCTTGATCAACCCATTTGCGTTCTTCGAGCTTCGACAGCAGTTGTTCGCGCTCCTGCTGCCACTCGGTTCGTTGAAAATAATGATTCATGCCTAGGATCAACGCACAATGAATTTCCTGTTGGCTCATCGTGGGGCCGATCAAGCCATCTATTCCCGCATCCATCTTACATTCATTAGAAGGGAAAGTTTGTGTATCACACCACCAGAACACGGGAAGACTCCGCTGAGCAAGCAAGCGTATGCGCCAATCTGTGACGTGTTCGGGACCTACTGATAATAATACAGCATCGACCTTAGGGATGATAAAGGAAATTTCTTTCATATTAGATGAAGAATAAATACGAAATCCCAAATTTTTCATAATTTCATCAGGAGACAATTCTTTTCCTTGAGTGACTTCCGTTCGCACAGCATGTAAGGGCTCAGAGGAGGTAGCTGAGCGAGTTGTCAAGAACTCGTCGACCAGAATGAATGATTGTAACATGGGAATACCTCCATCTTGAATAACTTCAACTCATGACAAGTACATGTTAGGTTTAGGATTTATTTGGTATTATTATAATGAAATACTATAGCATATGCACCTGAAATTTGTCGATATGCTACTCAAATTCTCTTTAATAATATTTTTGTGTTAAGTTTATTGACATGGAATTATGCGCATCGTATAATCAAGTTAAGAAATCGGCACAATGTTGTGCCACCTAACGAAGGCAACGGCGCCTATCCCCTTACCAATACGTAACTGGATAGGCTTTTTATGTTCATTGTAATGAAAAAACTACATCTATCATGCTGTTCACGAGGAAGTGGCGGCAGTGGCAATGAGGCCGATAAACATCCCGTGACTGATGGGGTATGTTTGTCGGCCTTTTCTGTCAATGTGCAATCACAAAAACGGGTAGGACAAAAAGAAGGCGAAAAGCCTCACAAAAGGAGAGGGATTGCATGGTAGATCGGAAAAGCTTTATGCAAGTCGGGCACAAAGGTTCATTGTTCAGTTCATTCTTGTATTTTGACATGAGCTTCATGGTTTGGGTGCTCCTTGGACCGCTAGCTGTCATCCTTGCCAATGATTTTGGGTTGGATGCCGCACAGAAAGCGAATTTGGTTGCTTTACCAACTTTAGGGGGGGCGGTCCTACGACTAGTACTTGGCGTACTAACAGATAAGATTGGTCCTAAACTAACAGGACAGATTGGACTTTCTCTTACCTTAATTCCATTATTCTGGGGATGGCAGTTCGCTAACACGATGGGAGATATGTACTTCGTAGCTCTGATGCTTGGTATCGCAGGTGCAAGCTTTGCTGCAGCACTACCGCTCGCTAGTAGCTGGTATCCGCCGCAGTATCAAGGATTAGCAATGGGGATTGCAGGGGCTGGAAATAGCGGAACGATCTTCGCTACCTTGTTTGCAAATCGTTTAGCCCAACATTATGGAGACTGGCACGTTGTTTTCGGTATTGCCATGATCCCAATTGCGATAACGCTGGTCATATTTAGTATTTTGGCAAAGGATAGCCCCAATAAACCAGCGCCAAAAACAATTGCAGAGTACGGTAAAGTCTTAAAGCAAAAGGATTCGTGGTTGTTCTGTATTTTCTATAGTGTTACTTTCGGTGGTTTTGTAGGAATGGCATCTTATCTTACGATTTTCTTTAATACACAATATGGACTTTCACCTGTACGTGCTGCAGACTTTACAACGCTTTGTGTCATCGGTGGCAGCTTCTTCCGTCCCGTTGGTGGATGGCTCGCAGATAAGCTTGGTGGCATTCGCATGTTAATGGTTCTTTACGGAGTTGTTGGTTTAATGATGGCAGGGATCTCGATGCTTCCCGCACTTTCACTGACAACAGTCATGCTCTTCGTTGCTATGATGGCATTCGGTATGGGCAATGGTTCGGTATTCCAACTTGTACCACAGCGCTTCAAATCGGAAATTGGTGTTATGACAGGGATTGTTGGAGCGGCAGGAGGATTAGGTGGTTACTTCTTGCCTAAAATTCTTGGAAACCTGAAATTATCCACGGGCTCTTTCACACCAGGCTTCCTGATTCTCAGTGGAATTGCAATCAGCTGTATCGTCATTATTGCGGTTGTTCAAGGGCAATGGAAACGTACATGGATTGGCGAAGGCGGCAAGGTAAAGGTAGCGCCAGCTGGCATCGATACGGTTCAGGCTTAATGTAGGCAGGGGACGCCGCTGATGCTAAGTGGTCAGCGGCACATCGGTAAAGTTTTTGCTCATGCAGCCTACTCATCAGGCTGTATGGGCAAAGACGTTACGACTAGCGTCTTTGCAGTTCTATCCAACAATCGAACTGCTCAAGCTCCATATCCCAAATTTGTCATTTGGGAGCCCTGCTCCTAAATGACCCTTTTTCACAACTACTCAAATTCAACTGAATGCCATAGTAAATGGATGGAAGGATGATCACAATGACAGTCAAAAAAGAGAAGCTAGTCCTGGTCGGAAACGGAATGGCGGGTGTTAATGCCGTTGAACATTTACTAAAACTGACACCAGATAAGTATGAGGTTACGATATTCGGTAGTGAACCGCATCCCAACTATAATCGAATCTTGTTGTCCTATGTGCTCTCCGGTGACTCTAAAGTTGAGGATATCGTTATCCACCCTTATGAATGGTACACGACTAATAATATTACCTTATACACGAATCAAACCATCACAGGCATAGACACAACGACCCAAACTGTAACGAGCGATAAAGGTCTGACGGTTTCCTACGATAAGTTAATTTTGGCAACAGGCTCTAATCCATTCATGATTCCTATGCCTGGTGCTGACAAAGAAGGCGTCATGGCCTACAGAACGATCCGCGATTGTGAAATCATGATTGAATCAGCTAAGAAGTACAAGAAAGCGATCGTCATCGGCGGTGGTTTGCTAGGCTTAGAAGCAGCGCGTGGCTTCCTCAATCTCGGTATGAAAGTCGATGTCGTTCATATCGTCGATACGATTATGGAACGTCAACTTGATCGGACAGCATCCAAGATGCTGCAAGCTGCCCTTGAAGAGCAAGGTATCAACTTCCTATTAGAGAAGCAATCGGCAGAAATTGTGGGTGACAAACGGGTAACCGGCCTTAAATTTAAGGATGGCACGATAGCTGAAGCGGATCTGATCGTCATGGCGGTCGGTATTCGTCCTAATGTTGCCCTTGCCAAAGAAGCTGGGGTCGAGTGTAACCCGGGCATTATCGTGAATGATTATTTGGAAACTAACGTACCGAACGTGTACGCCGTTGGTGAATGTGCGATGCACAGAGGCATCGCTTATGGGCTAGTAGCACCGCTCTATGAGCAAGGTGCTGTACTGGCGAAGCATTTGGCTGGCGTGGAAACAGGCCCGTATGAAGGCTCTGTTTTATACACGAAGCTCAAAGTATCCGGTGTTGATGTATTCTCAGGCGGTCAATTCGTTGATGCTGAAGGAACTAAAGCGATTCGAATTCACGATGAATTCACGGGTGTCTATAAGAAAGTCGTCATTAAAGATAATAAAATTATCGGTGCCGTGCTCTTCGGTGATACAGCTGACGGTACACGACTTATGCAAATGATTCGGGAAGAAACAGATATTAGTGGTATGGGCAAAACAGCGATCTTGACGGATGCTTCTGGCGCTGGCGGCGGAGCGGGATCCGGGGTTGCAGAGATGAAGGATGACGCGATTATCTGTGGTTGTAACGGCGTAACGAAAGGGACGATTTGTTCAGCCATTAAGGATCAAGGCCTAACGACTGTAGATGAAGTGAAGAACTGTACTACGGCATCACGTTCCTGTGGAGGCTGTAAGCCATTAGTCAGCGATTTGTTGGCGTTCACTCTAGGTGCTTCCTATGATAAAAACGCAGCCAAAGAAACGATCTGTGGCTGTACAACGCACACGCGAGATGAAGTCGTGACGGCTATTCGGGAAAAAGGACTATCCCATGTGCGCGAAGTGATGAACGTTCTTGAATGGAAAAATGAAGAGGGATGCTCCAAGTGCCGTCCAGCATTGAATTATTATTTGGGCATGATTAGCCCTGAAACGTATAAAGATGACAGCACGTCCCGATTCGTGAATGAGCGTATGCATGCCAACATTCAGAAGGACGGTACGTACTCCGTTGTTCCACGGATCTATGGCGGTGTTACGAATCCGACGGAGCTTAAGCGCATTGCAGAGGTTGCTGAACAATTCAACGTACCAACGGTGAAATTTACTGGAGGACAACGACTCGACTTGCTAGGTGTGAAAAAAGAAGATTTGACCGCCATGTGGGAAGCATTGGATATGCCATCAGGGTATGCCTACGGGAAAGCCTTACGGACGGTAAAAACATGTGTCGGCGAAACCTTCTGCCGTTTCGGTACGGGGGATGCGATGGGTGTTGGTATCGAGTTGGAGAAGCGTTTTGAACGCTTGAATACACCAGCTAAAGTGAAGCTTGCTGTATCGGGTTGCCCGCGAAATTGTGCTGAATCAGGAATTAAAGATCTCGGTGTCGTGTCCGTTGATGGCGGCTGGGAGTTATATGCGGGTGGTAACGGTGGCGTAAAAGTTCGAGTTGGTGATTTGATGAGTACGGTTAAGACCGAAGAAGAGATCATCGAATATACCGAAGCTTATCTCCAATATTACCGCGAAACAGGGAAATACGGTGAGCGTACGAGTGAGTGGGTGCACCGTCTAGGCATAGATCATATCCGTGAGGTTGTTGAGAATGAGGCGGAGCGTAAGCAATTGTGTGAGCGCATGGATTTGGCTTTATCCGTGACACAAGATCCATGGAGACAAGCGATTGACAGCAAGAAAATCCAACGCGATCTATATGAAGTTGTTGAACTGAAGTAGAAATAGAGAGATAAACAGGGAGGAGCAGAGAAAATGATAACACAAAATGAGCAAATGATTTGGGTGCAAGCCGTTTCTTATGAGGATTTAGCCTTTAATACAGGGAGGACGATTCGATATCAAGGGGAAGAGGTTGCCCTATTCAAATTGAAAAGCGGTAAGCTTCAAGCGATTCAGAATCGTTGTCCGCATAAAGAAGGTGTTCTTGCCGAAGGCATCGTCTGTGATGACCACGTGTTCTGCCCTATGCATGATCGGAAGATCCATTTGCCTTCGGGCCTCGTGCAAGCTCCAGATACAGGCTGTGTGAAAACGTACTTAACCAAAGTGGATGATGCTGGGGAAGTATATATCGGATTTCCAATCAATAATGAAATGGCTAGTTAGCCCTTATATAACCCTATTATACCTATAAAGAGAGCTCGATCTGCGGGGGTGGGAGCGTTGAAATCAGCATTGGTCACATTAACGGATGAACAGCCCTCCTCCCATTGTTGTTTTTGCAGTATGCAGTGTGGATTGGAGATATTACCAAGTGAAAAGGCAGAAGGTTTAACGATCAAACCGAGCGCGAATTTCCCTGTTGCGACAGGCCGTTTATGTCAAAAAGGCTTGAACGCATTGGAGCATGTGGTTCATTCCGAGCGTATTCTGGAGCCGCTTCATAGGAAGGTTGCAAGAGTAGGACAATGGCAGTCCGTGTCTTGGGCTCATGCGTATTCAGATATTGCCGAGAGGATTAAAGCGTTGCAAGCTGAACATGGGCATGATGCTATCGGTGTCTATGGCGGCGGATCGTTGACGAATGAAGTAAGTTACTTACTTGGTAAGTTTACGCGTGTGGCGCTTAGATCCAAATATATCGATTATAATGGTCGGTATTGTATGTCATCGGCTGCGGCGGCGAGTAATAAAGCATTCGGTATCGATCGTGGGATGACGATGCCCCTATCGGAAATTCCTAATGCGAAATATATCATTCTAGCGGGCACAAATATTGCGGAGTGCCAGCCTACGATGATGCCTTATCTGTTAGAAGCGAAGAAAAAAGGCGCCGTGATTGTGACCATCGATCCGCGCAATACCATGACCTCCAAGACAGCAGATATTCATGTGAGGCTTCAACCAGGCTTCGACTCTGTATTTATTAATGGGCTTCTTCATGTGATGATTGCAGAAAACCTCGTTGATCAGAAGTTCATCCAATCGCGTACGTCTGGCTTCGAACAAGTGAAAGAGGCAGTCAAATCATTTACACCAGCTCGTGTTGAGTATCTAACAGGTATCCTTGAAGCGGTGGTTCGTACAATCGCTCGCGGTTTCGCGAAGGCGGAGACGGGCATCGTGCTAACAGCAAGAGGATTGGAACAGCAAGTGAATGGGGTTGAGAACACACTCAATTACATTAACCTGGCACTGCTAACGGGTAAAATAGGGCGTTCAGGCTGCGGTTATGGCGCTGTGACTGGTCAAGCGAATGGCCAAGGCGGTCGCGAACATGGGCAAAAAGCCGACCAGCTCCCAGGCTACCGTTTAATTGAAGATCCTGCTGCGCGTGAGCATGTAGCCAACGTATGGGGCATCGATCCAAGCGAGCTGCCAGGCAAAGGCGTTTCTGCGTATGAGCTGCTGCAGAAAATCGATGAAGGTGAAATTAAAGCATTAATTGTGCTAGGCTCCAATCCTTTGGTGTCTAGCCCCAATAACAAGATGGTAGAGCGTGCCTTACAAAAGCTAGAATTACTTGTGGTCGTAGATATGTTCGAGACCGAAACAGCGCGCTATGCTCATTATTTGTTGCCAGGCTCATCCTTTGCTGAAGCGGAAGGGACCATGACCAACCTGGAGGGCCGTGTGTTCCATCGGAGGAAAGCCATGGAGCTTCCGGGGAATTGCAAGCTCGATTATCACATTATCAGCGAACTGGCTGATGCGCTAGGACGAGGCGCCTATTTTCAATATGCGGGTATTGAAGACGTGTTTCGTGAACTTGCCGCTGCTACTGCAGGTGGCAAAGCAGATTATAGCGGCATCACCTATGAGCGCTTGCAAAAAGAGAAAGGGATCTTCTGGCCTTGTGGGTCAGCTGACCATCCGGGAACACCGCAATTATTCCAAGATCGTTTTCATCATGCGGATGGAAAAGCCATCTTATTCGGTATCCAGCCTAAAATGCCTGCAGAGCCCATTGACAGCGATTTTCCGTTCGTGCTCACAACGGGCCGTCTGGCCAACCATTATTTAAGCGGTGCGCAGACGCGCCGAACCGAAGCTCTCAATAAGAAGGCACCTGTTCCAGTTGCCGAAATTCATCCGTCTTTGGCCAAGCGAATTGGCCTAAGCGTGGAACAAAAAATCCGGATCACAAGCCGGCGCGGTTCCCTTGTTTTCCAAGTCAAGGTCACCGAGGGGATTCAACCTCGCACCGTCTTCGTCCCTTTCCATTGGGGCGACGAGCATTCGATCAACGTGTTGACGAACGACGCCTTGGATCCAACGAGTCGGATGCCAGAGTTTAAAATTTGTGCCGTGAAGGTTGAACGAGAGGAATAGATAGATGAAGCACCCCAGTTGGGATTCGACTGGGGTGTTTGTTGTGTTAACACCGAAGCCTGTAACCCCGACCCCCCGACCCCCCGACCCCCGTAACCCCCCACCACAAGCTTCTTCTGCTACTTTAACTGGATTTTATACAGCTGTTTCGCGGGGAAATCAACGAAAATTCCAATTATATGGAAAATATGTAGTTAATTTATCCCATTAGACGTAAAAAAGTTAAATTTAGCAAATATAACTACATAAAATCCATCTAAATCCAATTTTAGCGCGTTTTGAGTGAATTTAGATGTACAAAATCATACAAAATCCAGTTAATTCGTGTGATGGACTGAAGATAGATAGTTACTTGGCAAGTTGACTGCTACTCGGTCTAGGGAGGGTATGTCAAATAATTGACTCTCGATAAAAACATAAAAGCCCCCATTTCCCTCTAATAGAGGGTGGGTGGCTTGCATGGATCCCTTTGCTGACGGAATCAGATCTTTAATTCCCCAAGCTTAATCAGTTCTACAACCGCTTGTGAACGACCCTTTACGTTCAGCTTTTGCATGACGTTCGATATATGATTCCTCACAGTCTTTTCACTTATGAAAAGCTGCTGTGCGATATCCTTTGTCGTTTTGTCCTGCACTAAGAGTTCGAATACTTCGCGTTCGCGGTTCGTAAGTAAAAATTTGTTTTTGTGGTCGCTGCCCATGGATGTGTGTCACCCCTCCTTGCTCGGGTATTGGGAATTACAAGGTTAAGGGATACAGTCAAAATTAGTTTATGAAGGGCTGCTGTCAATGGTGCGGTATATGTGAAAAATAGGCGGAATGTATTTTTGAGTTTCAGCGCGAGGCGTGGTAAGCTAAATTGAGGTGTATTTGAAACCGAGAGGAGCTGCTCCGGATGTTCAGGCGTGATTATTTGATGCGACAGATTGAACAATTGACGGTGGTGCTGCATCGGATTCTTTTTAACAAGGAACATATCCCGATTGAAGATGCGCAGAGACAGTTAGATGAAGCCAGTCGTCATTTATTGGGTTTGAATATTCGTTCCCTCCAGTCATTATCCAGTAAGGATATTCTGGATTTGCTATCCTACCAAGGGAGCATTGATACGGCGAAAGCGTTGGTCATTAGCGATATGTTCGTGGGGCAAGGTGACCTGTTGAATCAGCATGAAGAGGATGGAGAGGCCTATTGGGCATATCTGAAGTCCTTGGATTTACTTCTGCATTTGTCTTTGTCGGAAGAAGTTGAGCCCGATGAAGAGGTTAATGACGAAATTGCTTTGCGGATGGTTACGAGTTTGAACCATCTGAAAGGCTGGGGGATCCCAGAAGGGGCGCAGAGGTTGCTTTTTTTACATTATGAGAAACAAAGCAATTATGCGAAGGTTGAAGATGTTTTGTTTCATTATATGGAGGATCACCCGGAAAAGGTGGAGCTGCCGAAGCAAGGTCTTGTTTTTTACGAAAAGCTGCTTGAGGTTGAGGACGAGCAATTGAAGGCTGGGAATTTTAGTAAGGAAGAAGCGCTAGAGGGTTTGCGGATCATGAAACAGCGGCTGCTCTTATAACATTTTATTTGTAGAATTTCAATCATAATGCTAAAGGTGTTGAAAAGATGGCGTGGTACCAAGATAGTTTCGGAAATGATTATTTACTTGTTTATAAACATAGAGACATGCAGGGTGCTTACCATGAAGTGAAAAAAATGGTGAACTGGTTGGAGCTTAAGCAAGGTGCACGTCTGTTGGATCTCTGTTGCGGGATGGGGCGGCATTCGATGGCGCTTGCGGAGTTTGGTTATACCGTAACTGGCGTCGATTTATCGAAAGTATTGCTTCAGGAAGCCGTCAAGCTGGGTGGAGAAGAGCAAGTGACATGGATTCACGGAGATATGCGGGAAGTGCCGCTGAGCGAGCCATTTGACGCAGTTGTGAATTTGTTTACGTCTTTTGGTTATTTTGATGAGGATAAGCAGAATGAGAAAGTGCTTCATGAGATGCATCGACTGTTAAAAAAAGAAGGTCGATTCATTATCGATTTTCTGAATCCAATCTATGTGAAGGCGAACTTGGTCGCGCAGTCGGAGCGAAAGGAAGAGGAGTTCACCATTCGTGAGTCGAGAGCGATCGAAGACGGTTGTGTGCGCAAACGGATCGTGATTTCGCAGGCGGGCGAACCTGACCGGCATTATTTGGAGCAGGTGAAGTTGTACGAGCGTCCGGTGTTTGAGGCGATGTTAGCCAAAGTCGGATTACATATTGATCATGTCTATGGAGACTACGAGGGTCAGGCTTATTCGCCAGAAGTTTCGAGTCGGATGATTTTTGTTGGACATAAGGAAGGATGACTACGGGGATATGAACGTCGTGACCGTACATACAGATGAAATTATACAAGTGAAGGTGCCGTTGCCATTCCCTTTACGTTGGGTGAATGCCTACCTGATTCGCGGCAGCCGCGGGTACACCGTCATTGATCCGGGTTTGCATACCCCGGAAGCCGAAGCGCTATGGCTGCAGGTGCTGCAGGAGCAAGGGATTGGGTTCGAGCACGTGGAACAAATCGTGCTCACCCATCACCATCCCGACCACTATGGGATGGCCGGTTGGTTCCAGGAGCGCACGGGCGCACCGGTACTCCTATCGGAGATCGGATACGCGCAGGTGCAGCTCCTGTGGGGCCCGGAGCAGCCGATGTCTCCGCTGCTCCTAGAGCTTTTCGCCCGGCATGGCTTCCCCGAAGCCGGGCTGGAGGAGATGACGAAGCACATGGTGAGCTTCGTCGATCTGGTCTCCCCGCAGCCGCAGGTTACCCTGCTGCGTGAAGGGCCTGTGCGCCTCGGCGACCGCGTCTATGAAGCCATCGAGACCCCCGGCCATGCCGCGGGGCATCTCGTCTTCTACGACGCTGAGGCGCAGGTGATGTTTTGCGGCGACCACGTCCTGCCGCAAATATCGCCGAACGTTTCCTTCCTCCCGCAGGTGGAAGAAAACCCGCTCGGCGCGTACTTGAGCAGCCTGCAGGAGATAGGCAGGCTGCCGGTTGTGATGGCTTACCCGGGGCACCGGGAGCCATGGCAGGGCTTCAGCGCGCGCGCAGAGGAGCTCGTGCGCCATCACCATGAGCGGCTCGCGCTCATGGAAGGGCAGCTAAGCGCGCCGCAGAGCGCTTATGAGGTGTGCCGGGCGACGTTCGGCGACCGGCTGAGCGTGCACCAGCTGCGATTCGCGCTGTCGGAGACGATCGCGCACTTGATCCTGCTGGAGGCCGAAGGCCGCATCCAGCAGGTGGATTCGCAAGCAGATCGCGTGTATTACGTCGCGATATCTACGTAACGAAAAAAGCGCTAACCGTGGCATCGGGGTTAGCGCTTTTTTATGTTCAAACGATTTGGTCCCTAGACAGCCACTTTTATCCGTAAGGGGGAACGTAGATGCCAAACTACATATTTCTTCTAAATAACGCCTCTACGTTCCCCATAACTAGTCACTTACCCCAATTATCGCCTAAATAGCGCCCCTACGTTCCCTTACGCACTTTCAACCAGTTAATTGGTTTCATGGTGCAGACTATCGCTTCAATGCCTACTTCAACGCTTACTTCAACGGCTTACTATACGTAGGCGTATGGTTATGCGCTAACCGCCCACAAGCGGCCGCCACAATCCCACAGACCATATCGTCAATAAATGTATTGCATTTCCCATCAGCGTGATCACTGTCGAGCTCCTCGATAATACCGATTTTTGCTTTATCGAGATAGCCGAAATTTGTGAGCGCTATGGTCCCATACATGAGAGGGACGGCTGTTGCGATGCTTTCATCTACGCCGAAAAGTCCTTCGTCCATCCCTACAATATGATTGTATTGAGGATTGAATTCTTTGGCTTCGACAGCTGTATCGATTTTGATTGCGAGCTGGAGCGCATGAAAGGTTTGTTGTTTGCGAAGGACTGCCAGAATATGCTCTTCACAGAGACTGCGTGGCATATCTGGATTGTAAGGACGTTGCAACTGATCGAGAATCTCAACCATATCATCCAGAAGCACGCCTCGTGCCTCAAGCATTTGCAGATTGCGTTTGGAGTAATCCATCTTCACGCTATCTGAAATAATGACACTTGCGGTTGATGCAACAATCGCACAAATCCCCTTGGAGATGAAGGATTTAGGTCTTTTTGTAGGGAAAAAGAAGCGGAATTTACAGTCGATGAATCCGAATAGTGAGATCGCACCGCTCCCGTATAATCCGCAAATGGACATCGCAATTGTGCGATGAACGTTATAGGCAGGGTCTTTCATGCTAGCTAGCAGCTCAGCATCATGCTTCACCTTTTTTTGAAGCTCCATCAATGTAGACATGACGTTGAATGTTTCCGTCTTACTTAAAACCCCGAGCAGGGTGGTTGTGATCAAGTCTGTAGGGATTTTCTTGATGCCTTTTATTTCAACAAGCAATCTAGCAACCGCTTCCTCAATGACAGCTTGTGGATAATGACTGAAAACCTCTTCTCGAAATTCATTGAAAATAAGAGTTTTTTCCTTCAAAAATGTTCTCATAACAAAACCTCCTTAATCCAATAGCAGAAAGTAGTTGTTGCAATTAATAAACTGGTATTCAGTATAGCATATGAGTTCGAATTGACGAAGAATGGTGATAATTCCCTTCGTTATTGTGTTTTTTTTGTGATTCATAAAAAGGTGGACAAAAAGTAGTTATAAATCGGACAAAGCCTCGTATACATAGTAATACGAAAAAGCATCGTACAGGCCATGCGAATAGCAAAAATCGAAGGAGGAAATAAGCAAATGAAACATCAACATTGGATTCGTTCAGCCGCTTTAGCGGGGGTGATTGTTCTACTGACCACGGGATGTTCGATTTTGGGCAGTGGAAAGAAGAGTGACATCGATGCGCCTCCTGGGGCGGGTACAGAGGTAGATGTGAAGACGACTTCAGCTGCAGTTACCGTCGATATGTCTGGAGAAATTACGTCACAAATGACGGTTTATGTGAAAGATGCCAAAGGGTTCGTTACACCATTAAGTTTAGCGTTGCCGAAGACAGTCTCTGTGGCTAAGACGACATTAGAGTACATGGTTGACGGTGGACCCGAGACGAGTCAGCTGCCTTCAGGATTTCAAGCGCTTCTGCCGAAGGGGACTAAAGTGATTAGTTTGAATGTAAAAGGGGACAAAAGTGCTACGGTTGATTTCTCCAAAGAGTTCCTTAACTACGATGTGAAGGATGAGCGCAAGCTCCTTGAGGCGATCACGTGGAACTTAACGAATTTCCCTACGATTGATAAAGTTCAGCTGCGCGTGGATGGCAAGGATTTGAAAGAAATGCCTAAAGGGAAAACGCCACTCGATGCACCATTAGCGCGCACCATGGGTATTAATCTGGAGAAATCTGAGGATACCGAATTTGGTCAAGCTACACCGGTTACGCTCTATTTCCTCAATCAAAATGATCAAAATTACAAATATTATGTTCCTGTGACTCGCCTGATCAAGAGGACAGATGATGTTGCGAAGGCTGTTGTCGAGCAATTAATCAAAGGTCCAGATCAGAAGAAGGGGCTTGCGGCTGTCCTTAATGCAACAACAGAGCTCAAGAGCATTAAGCCAGGCGAGGGTCTAATCACTGTGGACTTCTCCAACAAGCTGCTAGGTACTGATCAGAAAGCTTCAGCGGATGCGTTGCAATCTGTCATCTTGTCACTAACGGAGAACACCACATTTAAACAAGTGCAAATCAAGGTGGATGGCGCTGTGAAAATTACTTCTACAGATAATCAAAACTACAGTAAGCCTGTCTTGCGACCAACGCATATTAATCCTGCAACTAAGCTATAATTGTATTAATAACCATCGATCCACCAGGTGATACCAACGTTCATTAACGGGGGCGTCCCTGGTGGTTTTGCGGTTTTTTCCATATTCCCTAGTGTTAGGATGCTTTTCCTTGATGAGTTTGTTACAATGAGGCGTAAGGATTAGAGCTTTAGATGTAGCTACAGGAGGAGAAAGACATATATGAGAATTGGTGGAAGAACGGATCAAGAACTGCGACCTATGCAAATAACCCCTCATTATATAAAACATGCAGAAGGCTCAGTCCTCATTGAGGTCGGGGATACGAAAGTCATTTGTACCGCAACGGTAGAAGATCGTGTTCCTCCTTTTATGAAAGGGCAGGGGAAAGGCTGGGTTACAGCGGAATATTCGATGCTGCCGCGGGCAACTCAAGTTCGGAATCAGCGTGAAGCGGCAAAAGGTAAGCTCGGTGGACGCACGATGGAAATTCAACGTCTAATCGGTCGTGCATTACGTTCGGTTGTCAGCTTGGAAGCGCTAGGTGAAAGATCCATTACGCTGGACTGCGATGTGATTCAAGCAGATGGCGGTACGCGTACAGCGTCGATAACGGGTGCTTTCGTAGCGATGGCTTTTGCAATCAACAAGCTTGCAAATGATAAAAATTTAGCCAAGTTCCCCATCAATGACTTCCTAGCTGCTGTCAGTGTAGGCGTAATTGGGGATGTCCCGAAGCTGGATCTGAATTACGAAGAGGATTCCAAAGCAAAAGTCGATATGAACGTTGTTATGACGGGACAAGGTCAATTCGTCGAAGTTCAAGGAACGGGCGAGGATGCTCCTTTTTCTCGTAAAGAACTTGATGAGTTGCTAGCGCTAGCAGAAGCGGGAATTAACACCATGATTGACGTACAATCCGGCGTGCTAGGACCGATCGCAGATCGTATTCGAGGTGCTAGGCATGCGGCTACAAAGTAATTTTGTTGTTATCGCAACGCGTAATGAAGGTAAGGTGAAAGAGTTTGCTAAGCTTTTCGGAGCCAAAGGGTATAAGGTTCGTAGCTTAGCGGATTACTCGGATTTACCAGAAATCGTTGAGAGTGGGAAAACTTTTGCAGAGAACGCGCGAATCAAGGCGCAAATCATCTCTGCGCATCTTCATGTACCTGTACTTGCTGATGATTCTGGTCTATGCGTTACGGCATTAGGTGGTGATCCAGGTGTTTATTCGGCTCGCTACGCAGGAGAAAACGCAACGGATGCTGACAATAATGCCAGACTACTTCAAGCTTTGCGTGACTTGGAGGATCGGCTTGAGCTGAATGCTGAGGAGGGCCACCCTCCATTGCTTAGTGAGGCTTCCTTCGTTTGTGCACTCACGTTGATTGATCCCGTGGCGAATGAAGTGATCGAAGCTGAGGATGTCTGTCAAGGCTTTATTATTCACGAGGAGCGTGGAGAAGGCGGATTTGGTTACGATTCTTTATTCTACATCCCATCACTAGGCCGAACGATGGCTGAGTTGACTGTGGAAGAGAAGAATGAAATGAGTCATCGCGCCAAAGCCTTGCGTATGTTCCTTGATCAGCTTCCTGATCAGACGAACTAGAACACAGAAAGACCTGCAACCACGTGAATGCGTGGACGCAGGTCTTTTCATTTTTACTGTGATCTGATCTATCGGATCGAGATCTTATAGGTTCGCAGCCACATATCCACTTGAGCTAAATATGCGAATAGCTGAGGACCTGTCATTAACTGGCCGAACCAAGGGAGGTCGAAATCATTCGACTCGGAGCTGGCGAGTGCGCGAATTTTTTTGACATCGATAAAAGGCAAGATAGGGGATGAAGGGTCATCCAGAATTTCCAATACCCATTTCCTTACGGCAGTTAAATAATTCGGGTTGTGTGTTTTCGGATAGGGGCTCTTTTTCCGTGTCAGCACATCTTCAGGCAATACGCCGCGCAGTGCTTTGCGCAGAATACCTTTTTCCCTATCGCCAGATGTTTTGATTTCCCACGGAATGTTCCACACGTATTCTACGAGACGATGATCACAAAAGGGGACACGTACCTCGAGGCCGACAGCCATACTCATGCGATCTTTACGATCAAGCAAGGTGGGCATGAATCGCGTGATGTTTAAATAGGACATTTCACGCATGCGATTCTGCTGCTGTGTTTCCCCAGCTAGGCGAGGCACCTCACTTAACGCTTGCTGGTATCGATTGCTGACGTATTCGACAGGCTTAATCCAATCGACGAAGTCTGGGGCGAGCAGGTCGACCCGATTTGCTAGCTTGAGTGACCACGGGAAGGTGTTCGCTTCTAGTGCTTCTGCATTGTGGAACCAAGGGTATCCACCGAATATTTCGTCAGCCGCTTCTCCAGAGATCGCGACCGTAGCTTCCTTTTTGATTTCTCGGCAAAATAAATAGAGAGACCCGTCGACATCGGCCATCCCTGGTGTATCGCGAGCGATCACGGCTGTCTTCAGTGATTCAACAAGCTCCGGTGTATCAAATTCAATGTAATGATGCTCGGTTCCTAAATGATCAGTCATCCTTTTAATCCATGGGGCATCCGAGTTCGGTTGGAATAGGTTCGCTTTGAAATGCTTATCATTATCCTTGTAGTCCACAGAGAAGGTATGAAGCGATCCTTCCCCGCTATCCTTGTAATGCATCGCAGCAAGCGCAGTGAGTGCACTAGAATCCAGTCCGCCTGAGAGGAGTGTGCAGATGGGAACGTCAGAAACGAGTTGGCGTTCTGAAGTGTCCCGAAGCAATTGCTGTACCTGCGCGGCTGTACCGGCGATATCATCAGGATGGGGATGGCTTTCGAGCTTCCAGTATGTTCGTATGGATAAGCCATTCCGATCAAAAATAGCAAATTGACCTGGCTTCAGCTCAGACATGTTGCGATAAATTCCATGTCCTGGCGTGCGAGCCGGTCCTACTGCGAATATTTCTGCAAAGCCTTCAGCGCCAACCTCTGCTTTGAAGTCAGGATGGGCTAGGATTGCTTTTGGTTCAGAACCGAATAATAAAACACTATCCTGATGGGAATAAAATAGAGGCTTAACGCCGAGTCTATCCCGCACTAGGGTTAGGGATTGCTCCTGGTCGTTCCAGGCAGCAAAAGCAAAGATGCCGTTCAGTCGATCAATGCATGCTTTTCCCCACTCTATAAAAGCGACCAGCAGTACTTCGGTATCGCACGTTGTGCGAAATTGATGGCCGCGGAGCTCGAGCTCCTTTTTTAACTCTGGAGCATTATAGAGTTCGCCATTATATACGATGGTATACGTATAGTCGCCTTGTTTACGGACCATGGGCTGAGCGCCATTCTCAGGATCCATAACACTTAGACGTCGATGTCCGAGGGCACAATGCTGTGAAATCCAGGTACCTGTTGCATCAGGTCCGCGCAGTTGGAGCGTTTCCGTCATATTTTCTAGAATGGACGGGTACCCGGTCAAGTCTTTCCGCCAATCTATCCAACCCGTTATTCCGCACATAGACGTTCCTTCCTTTCTTTTGAAGAGCGCATAATGATAAATGGTATGCGAATGCCAAGTATTAAATGTCTGTCCAGAAAGCGGCGGAGTAAGCAGGATACGGATTTTATATGAAGGGTGATTAAATTTCGAATGTTCGTGACATTCTATTAGGGTAATGCCATTCTTTCTTCAGGAGGCGAGTGCTCATGGATAGTCATTTCATTAGCAAGCTGCATGAGAAGCAGAGGAAAGCCGAGAAGAATAAAAGGACACAAGGTGACGGTCAGACGGGCAAGAATTTGCCTCACAAGATGCACTAACGTCGATTGGCATGAGCAAGAGCCTGAAGGGGCCATCCCTACAGGCTCTTTGTTACTCACCAGCAGCTATGCCAGACTGAAGGAAACGATAACCAGCATAGTCCTTACGGAAACCCTCCATACTAAGGTGGCGTTCATTCTATGAATAGAAGGAGTTGCTTTCCATGGGTAAAAAGAAAAGTATGGACCAGAAAACGCAAAGCGCTATCGATCACTCCAAGCAATCATCTCGCATTCAATCGAATCTTGATTCAACGGAGCCGGGTCATCATCAGCCCAATAGGCCGTCCGTGTAAGCTGATAATTTTATTTGTACCATTAGCACCCTTGCTTGCAAATATAGCGGGGTGCTTTTTAATTTAATCATGTTTCATAGGAATATCTATTCAATACGCCTATGACCTAACGAGTGGAATTTTGTCGAAAATGGTATATAATACCTAGGGAAAGAATGTAAAAAAACTGAAAGAGGGATTTGATTTGAAAAAAATACTGTTTTTATTTTTAATCATTTTTTTGGTAGTTCCGATAAACACAAGTTTTGCACTTGATTCACCATCAGTTATTAATAAAATAACTTTACCGGAAAACTACAGAGCCACTGTAGAATTTAAAGTAAGTACTGATGACACAAAGCGAAAAATGTTCCCGACCGTCTTTGTTACCTTAGTTGACTGGCAAACAGGGAGAATACAATATGAAACATTTAATTTCCCTGAGTACTCAGTCGTCATACCAGATAATTATTCCTTCAAAGATAGACCGCTAGATGAACAATGGGCTTCGGATAAAGATGCCATGGATTTCTCCATAGTGAGCGTTCGTGATTTACATAAAACTCAAAGAGGAATAACTGCATACGCTGTATTCCAAGAGGAACATTTTGAATTTCGTCCGGTGAAAACAAGGATATTTACTGCACCCATAATTACAAATCTTTTTGAGTTTAACCTTACCAGTAAAAAGCTTACTCGAATCAATCAAGTAGCTGACGAGGATTTAAAATTAGGTACTGTAATTCCTGAGTCAAATGTATATAACATCTATGGGGCCGAAAGCAATGATTTTTACTCTCTGACCTCAAATGAATACGCATTTTCAATATCGAATAAATTACATATGAATCATCTGATGGCAAATAATGCTCGGGATACTGGCTCTACATTAAACGTTGCATTTGAAGAAAACATTGAAACGGGTGATTTACTTTACAGTTATTGGGATGGGAGTTTAGGTAATAAAAGAACCCATCTTAGATTGAATAAAGACGGATTATCTTATATTAATGAAATAAATAATAACGATGAAAATATTGAAAATTATGGATACAGAAAAATTGGGGAAACCGTGTTTGAAAATAAAATCGTTAAAATAAATAACTATAAATATTTACGCGAAATAACGATGAAAATTGGAAACAATGAAAAAGAATCCATTTGTGAAGGTAATAATTGCAATGGAGTCTTCTCGCCTGACAGAAAGACTTTGTTTATTCAGAAACCGATTCCTAATAGTTCTAATCCATACGCACCTGATAACGAGACTAAAATAATTAACACGGAAAATCACGAAGTTAGAGTTATTAACAACTACGCACGTTACTTGTTCAATTATTTTTACTGGTTCGGTAATCGAATTATTTTAAAAGAACAAGGAAATGGAAATGAGTTACCATTTCTGCATACTCCAACTGGGCTGATAACAATGATGAATGATAGTTTGAATCCATATTCTTTGTCACGAGTTGAGAGCACTTTTTATAATTTTAATCCCGAAAGTCTGCTTACAATGTCCGATCCATTAGAAGTGGTGGTTAATGATAAGCCAGTAAGATATACAGGGCAAGGGACCTTTTTATTGGAAGATTATACTGCGTATGTCCCATTAAGAGATTTTGTAGACAGTATTGGTGGCAAAATTGCAGTGAATGGGAATGATATTGTTGTTGAATATGGTAGTTCAATAATAAAATACGACCTACATGATTCTGAAATAATCCAATATGATGGAAGATCCTATGTGAAGATTTGGGATATTTCTTCAAAACTGGGCTTTTCCGTGGAGTACCAAGAACCAGGTGGTAAAACAAATGCTAGAGTCAAAAGATATGTATTGAAAAACTAACCTACTTCTAATTCGCGTGAGCAAGTTACCAGAGCTTTTCGTTACTATCTTAATATTCAATAAACATATTTTTAAAAAAGCAAAAGGTGGATTTGATATATGAGCGAAATTACATTGAATATTAATTTTTTGAAATTTGGATTTATATTCTCATGCATTTACATAGGTTTTAGAATAATTGGATTAGTATTTAGGATAGAAGTGCGAGAAGGATGGTTAGCATTATTCAAAACTATTTCCTATGGGTTACTGGCTTTATTTATTTATAAATATTGTTTAGCAAAGCAACTTACAGAAGTTCCTATAGTTGATGCATTCACGTTTATTTTATGCTGCCTCGAGTTCTCTGGGAATCTAGTGTTACTTGTGGAATCCATTACAAAACCTTTTATTGTTGCTTCAAAAATGTTTAAAAGTGATGATGTTTAAACTCACCTTCTAATTCCTAATATTTATTGTCATTGGTTGTCCTGTTGCCCTATTCGGGACAACCGTAGTTGCCGATTTATGCAATTTTATAATATATAAAAAAAACAAAAGACCGCGCAATCGCGCGGTCTTTTGTTTTTTTCTTAAACGTCCCAGGAGGGATTCGAACCCCCGACCGCACGCTTAGAAGGCGTGTGCTCTATCCAGCTGAGCTACTGAGACCTATGACACTTCTTACCGCCTGGACGTGATCCGTTTGGCGAAGCAAGAGTTAATATATCACAACGTATAATGCGAGTCAACTTCAATTTATAATTATTTTTGCAATCCCTGAGATGATAGAGTAAACTGGCACAAGCGAGACCACGAACAGAGGTGATCCCTATGTCAGATCCTACGCCTAATAATGTCATCCTTTTTCCTAAAACAGAGCAGTTCTATGAAGACGAGTTAATGAAGCTACTGCGCTCCGAGCAATATAAGGAAGCACTGGAGATGCTTACTTTTTTGCTCCAATTTCCTAATGTCAATGCGAATAAGTCCGATCAATGGGAAGCTTTGCGCCACTGGCTGCTCACAATGTTTCCAGAAACGATGTTCTCATCATCCGTGACAGAGGAAGAGGATTCGGAAGAAGAATCCACTCTATTGCGACAGTATATCCATGATAAATCTGCTTCGGATGATGGTGCTTTTGTGAAGAAGCTTCAAAACATGCTGCAAGAAGGTTCGCTAGAGGGACAAGTAAGTGCCTTGGAGCAACTTGCTTATATCGAACAGTCGGAGGTTAGTCAATTCGTGAAGACATGGCTTTGCGAAAGGCCAAGACATCCTCATCTTCAATTCAAAGCCCTACAGACGCTTAAGCAAATGGGAGAGCATGGATTAATTGAGTTCCCCAAGAATGGTCAAACCGTTCTTGTAGAAATCGATGAAACTCCGCTGGGGGTGGAAGATTTTCCATTACGAATTCGTGATATGATTCGCAGAGTCGGGGACATTAGTGAAATAAGCCAACCTGACTTTGTCTACTTTGCTACTCAGACTTGGCAGGAGTTTCTTGCCTATGCTTATGGCACTTCGATTTACACGGAGTTGTTAAGGGCAGAAGAAAGTGCAGTAGACGTGTGGGCCTCTGCGCTGCATGCGATTTTGCAAGACAAATTGTTTGGTACGGTTGATCGAGATGAACTGTTAGAAACGTATGGTATCGTGGATGCGATGACGCTGCAGTGGAAGCGCGCGCACAACGTGCTGACCGCTTTTGTAAAGCAATTTAGCCCAGATCCTAGCTAAGAACAATGCTCGCTTGAAATGAAAATGTTATATGGTATAATAGAATGGTTATAATGAGCTTAACGTGAAAAATATATGTCATGGTACATTTTTGGAGGGGAAGGCATAAAATGAAAGCAAGTTGGGAAAAAATAGAGAAGAACGTAGGCGTTCTTGAAGTTGAAGTTGGGGCAGAACGAGTAGCGGATGCTTTGGATAAAGCATTCAAAAAGGTTTCAGCGAAAGTAAACGTTCCAGGATTCCGTAAAGGGAAAGTGCCACGTTCCATCTTTGAAGCTAAATTCGGTGTGGAAAGTTTGTATCAAGACGCTATCGATATCATTCTGCCAGAAGTTTATGTACAAGCGATCGAAGAGGTTAAAATCGAGCCTGTTGATCGTCCTGAAGTAGACGTAGAGCAATTTGGTAAAGGTCAAGTCATGAAGTTCAAAGCGAAAGTTACCGTTAAGCCTGAAGTAACGCTTGGCGATTACAAAGGTATTGAAGTAGAAGCGGTTAACGCGACAGTTTCCGAAGAAGAATTGAACGAAGAGCTTACACGTTTGCAACAACGTCATGCTGAATTGGTTGTTCTTGAAGAAGGACAAGCTGCTAACGGCGATGTCGTAATCATTGATTTCGAAGGATTCGTTGATGAAGTAGCATTCGAAGGCGGTAAAGCGGAGAAGTATTCCCTTGAGCTTGGATCCAACTCATTCATCCCAGGCTTCGAAGAGCAACTTGTAGGTCTTGGTAAGGATGAAGAGAAAGACGTTAACGTCAGCTTCCCTGAAAACTACCATTCCGAAGATCTGAAAGGCAAAGCAGCTGTGTTTAAAGTGAAACTTCACGATATCAAACGCAAAAACCTGCCTGAGCTTGATGATGAGTTCGCTAAAGACGTAAGTGAGTTCGATACGCTTGTTGAGTACAAAGAAGAGCTTCAAAAACGTTTGCAAGACCGCAAAGAGAAAGATTCCGAAGCTGCACTTGAAACTGCAGTTGTTGAGAAAGCTGCCGCTAACGCAGATGTTGAAATTCCAGGTTCGATGGTTGACGCTGAGCTTGATATCATGGTTAAAGAATTCGAAAGACGTCTTCGCTCCCAAGGCATGACGCTTGAGATCTACTACCAGTTCTCAGGCCAAAACGAGAGCGCATTGAAAGAACAAATGAAAGAAGATGCTGAGAAGCGTGTTCGTAACAACCTTGTTCTTGAAGCGATCGCAGCTGCAGAAAAAATCACAGTTTCCGACGAAGAAGTTGACGCGGAACTTGAGAAATATGCACCGTCCTACCAAAAATCAACAGCTGAACTTCGTGAGCTGTTTGCTTCCAACGGATCTCTTGAAGGTCTTAGCAATGATCTAGTAATCAGAAAAACGGTTGATTTCTTGCTTCAAAATAGCAAGCATGTTTCCGCAGCCGTGTAAATAAGGTAAGTAAAGGCACGTACGCAAGCAACGTGCCTTTCTTTTACCCTAATTTACGTATAAACGCCTTAGTACATACGTATTACCGCTTACATAGCTGATTTCAGAAAAATGACATTGTTGCCCAATCGTGTTAAACTGTAATTGAATCTCAAGTGAGAGAACATGGCGCTTGCCGCAAAAGGAGTTGGTACAATGAGTCTTATTCCTATGGTTGTAGAACAAGAGGCTCGTGGGGAGCGTTCCTACGATATCTACTCGCGTTTACTTAAGGACCGCATAATCTTCATCGGGACCGCTATTGATGACGATGTGGCTAATTTGGTCATTGCCCAGCTGCTCTTTTTATCCGCCCAGGACCCTGAAAAAGATATTCACTTATATATCAACTCACCTGGTGGGTCTGTTACGGCTGGAATGGGTATCTTCGATACCATGCAGTTTATTAAACCGGATGTATCTACGATTTGTGTAGGTATGGCCGCAAGTATGGGTTCTTTGCTTTTGACAGCAGGAGCCAAAGGTAAGCGATACGCGCTGCCAAATGCAGAAGTAATGATTCACCAACCGCTCGGCGGTGTTAGAGGTCAAGCAACCGATATCAAAATCCATGCGGATTGGATTATCAAGACCAAGAATAAACTCAACCAGATTTACGTGGACCGAACGGGACAGCCGCTTGAAAAGATCGAAAGAGACACCGACCGAGATAACTTTATGAGCGCTGATGAAGCGAAGGCATACGGGTTAATCGACGAGGTTATCACTCGAAACGACTTGAAATAAAGGAGTGATCCCATGTTTAAATTTAACGATGAAAAAGGCCAACTCAAATGTTCCTTTTGTGGAAAATCCCAGGACCAAGTTCGTAAACTTGTTGCCGGACCGGGAGTTTACATTTGTGATGAATGTATAGAGCTTTGTACGGAGATTGTGGAAGAAGAATTAGGGCATGAAGAAGAGCTGGATCTGAAAGATGTTCCGAAACCAAAGGAAATTCGTAATATTTTGGACCAATACGTCATTGGTCAAGAACAAGCGAAGAAATCCTTGGCTGTTGCCGTGTATAACCACTACAAACGGATCAATTCCCAGAACAAGCTTGAAGATGTTGAACTTCAAAAAAGTAATATCGTCCTTCTAGGGCCAACAGGAAGTGGTAAAACACTTCTTGCGCAAACACTTGCGAAAATTTTGAATGTGCCTTTTGCAATTGCGGATGCAACTTCGTTGACAGAAGCTGGTTACGTTGGTGAAGATGTTGAGAACATCTTGCTCAAACTGATCCAAGCGGCTGATTACGATGTTGAGAAAGCAGAGCGCGGCATCATTTATATCGATGAGATTGATAAAGTTGCACGTAAATCCGAGAATCCATCCATTACACGCGATGTTTCCGGTGAAGGTGTACAACAAGCTCTTCTCAAAATTCTTGAAGGCACAGTTGCTTCTGTACCTCCACAAGGTGGACGTAAGCATCCGCATCAAGAATTCATTCAAATCGACACGACGAATATTCTCTTTATTTGTGGTGGAGCTTTTGATGGTTTAGAGCAAATTATCAAACGCAGAATCGGTAAAAAAGTAATTGGATTTAGCACAGATGGTATGAAAGTTGACTTGAAACCAGGTGAATACCTATCTATGGTCCTTCCAGAGGATCTATTGAGATTCGGTTTGATCCCGGAGTTCGTAGGTCGTTTACCAGTTATTTCAACTCTAGAGCCGCTTGATGAGGCAGCACTTGTGCGTATTCTTTCCGAACCTAAGAATGCACTCGTGAAGCAATACCAGAAGATGCTCGAGATGGATAACGTTTCGCTTGAATTTGATGCAGATGCACTTGATGCGATTGCCAAAGAAGCGATTAAACGGAATACGGGTGCTCGTGGTTTAAGAGCCATCATTGAAAGCATTATGCTTGATGTGATGTTTGAAGTTCCTTCAAGAACGGATGTATCTTCTTGTGTCGTTTCCAAAGAAACGGTTCAAAACAAGATTACGCCTGTTCTGACAACTAAAGAAGGCGTTCAGCCATCTGGTAAGAAGAAGGAAGAAAGTGCTTAACCTATAATTTTATAAATGAACACACAGCCTCCAATCCGATTTCCATTTCTGGGAATTGGAGCGGAGGATGTTTGGTGTCATGGGGAGAGAAACCAAAATGTTCCATAGACGAGATACCAGAGCCGTTCGGGTAGGTGATTTAACGATCGGTGGCAGTAACGAAGTAATCATGCAAAGCATGTGCACAACTAAAACAGCGGATGTCAAAGCGACAGTAGCAGAAATACTTCGCCTAGAAGAAGCCGGTTGCCAACTTGTACGTGTGACTGTCAACAATAAGGAAGCCGCTGAAGCGATCAAGGAAATTAAGAAACAAATTCATATTCCATTGGTTTCTGATATTCACTTCGATCATCGTTTGGCTCTTGCCGCAATTGAGAATGGCATTGATAAAGTCCGCATTAATCCAGGTAATATCGGTCGCCGTGAGAAGGTTGAAGCGGTTGTGAAGGCATGTAAAGAGCGCGGAATCCCGATTCGCATCGGTGTTAATGCCGGCTCCCTTGAGAATCATCTGCTTGAAAAATATGGCTATCCAACGCCTGAGGCGATGGTAGAAAGTGCCTTATTCCATATCAACATTCTGGAAGAACTTGATTTCCATGATATCATCGTATCCTTGAAGGCTTCTGATGTCCCTATGGCTATTGCGGCGTATTCGCAAGCTGCGAAGGCATTTAATTATCCTCTTCATCTGGGGATTACAGAGGCTGGGACTCTCTTTACAGGGGCTGTGAAAAGCGCCGCGGGGATTGGGACTTTGCTTAATATGGGCATCGGAAACACGCTTCGTATTTCTTTGAGTGCGGACCCTGTTGAAGAAATTAAAGTCGCAAGAGAACTGCTCAAGACATTCGGTTTAATTACGAACGCCGCGACGTTGGTTTCTTGTCCTACTTGTGGTCGTCTGGATATTGATTTATTCTCGATCGCGAATGAAGTTGAAGAATATATTGCCAAAATCAAAGTGCCAATTAAGGTTTCTGTATTGGGTTGTGCCGTGAATGGCCCTGGTGAAGCGAGAGAAGCGGATATTGGCATCGCAGGGGCTCGTGGAGAAGGGATGCTGTTCCGTTACGGAGAAATGATTCGTAAAGTGCCTGAGGCTGAATTGCTTGCTGAGTTGAAAAAAGAAATTGATATTATTGTGGCTTCCTACGAACAGACTGGGATCATTCCTGGGCGCAAGCAGCACTAAGTATCTATATAACTGAAATAACAAACCGTTAAAGAACTCAACGATGAGAGTCTTTAACGGTTTTTTTGTATGCCCACACCTAAGTGCATATTTGCCCAGGAAGAGAAGCATAATGAGTAAAACTGGAAAGCATGCTCAATAATTGTCAGTAAGACTTTCTTACTTAAGGAGGAGAAGAGGATGAAGTTATTTTCAACGTTTGTATTATCTCGACAGGTGGCCCTTACCTTAATTGCAGGGGTTGTATTGATCGTGAATCCAGGATTTACACAAGCAGAACCAAGCGTAAACCCGCAACCGCCGACCGGAGCGATTACGAAGAAAGTAGCCATCGTCATTGACGATTTTGGCAATAACATGGAGGGGACAGTGGAAATGCTGAAGCTGCCCATCCCATTTACCGTGGCTGTCATGCCTTTCTTGCCTTCAACGAAGCAAGATGCACAGTTAGCACATGATAGGGGTCTTGAGGTCATTCTACACCTTCCCATGGAGCCTGTAAGAGGAAAGAAAAGCTGGCTGGGTCCGGGAGCCATCACAACGGATTTGTCCAGCGAAGAAATACATAAACGGATCGTTGCAGCGATTGACGATGTTCCTTATGCCATAGGTATTAATAATCATATGGGTTCCAAAGCGACCGCGGACGAAAGAGTCATGAAGATTCTTATTGAAATTTGCAAAGAACGAAATCTCATCTTACTGGATAGCCGGACCACGCCGAAAAGCCTAATTGGCAAGATTGCAGATTCACGCGGCGTACCGCATGCAGAGAATCTGTTATTTTTCGATGATCTGTACACGTACAGTCACATTAATAAGCAAATGGTTAAACTGAGAAAATTAATACACGAGAAGGATGAAGTGATTGCTATAGGACATGTGGGGCCTCCAGGGAAGAAGACCGCTCATGTCATCCATGAAGCTATTCCAAGCATACAGAAGGAAGCAAACTTTGTTCCTATTTCACAAATGGTCAAATAGCTTATTTCGATTGTGTCATGGCGAAATATTGTTCGACCGCATGCGTAATGGCTTTGGCAAGCTTGGCTTGATGATGACTCTCATTTAGGAGCTTGCGATCTGATTTATTAGATAGAAATCCAAGTTCAACAATGACGGAAGGGCATTTTGTATACTTGAGTACATGATATTTTTTACCAAGAACAGGAAGCTCTTCCGTACCATATACTTGATTCAATGCATTTTGTAAGAGGTTCGCTAACAAAATACTGTCAGATTGATTTTGGTAGATAACAAGTGGGCCTCGAGTACCCGCGTTTTTGGCCCAATTAATATGAAGGCTGAGCATCATGCTCGGCTTAATCGTATTGGCAAGACCAGAGCGTTGTGCAAGATCTTTGCGATGTCTTCCACCCCATGACCAAGTGTTATCATCGCTTAACGCATAATCCTCTGTTCGGTTAATAATGACGCGATAACCTTTTTTTACAAGTGATTTGTACGTTTTCTTGGCGATAGCTAGATTCATATCTTTTTCTTCATATTTGCCAACCATGGTCCCGCTATCGATTCCACCATGTCCTACGTCTAGAATAATATCAGTGGATGGAAGAAGGGGATCAAAACGAGCAGCTGAAGCTAACTTCGAATTTGGCGCGCAAAGAAATAGCGCAAGTAGGATAATCAACAAATATTTCTTCAAATCCCGCCACATCCTTTTGCAAGAATAACTACCCTTATCCTTCTTCCTTAAGCAGGCTATCATACGTGATGCAAAAGTTTGCATGGATTGGATTAACCTTCTTTTACACGGGAATAATGGAAATTAGCAAAGGCAGGCATATAGGCGAGACATATAACGTACCTAATCGAAGATGACGTGTTTAAGGAGGTTCAACACATGAGTTTAAGTATCGTTCTAATGGTTATTCAAGTGTTTTTTGCTGTTGTAATCGGGTTGTATTTCTGGAATTTACTGCGAAATCAACAGACGAACAAGTCTGCAGTGGATAGAGAGTCTAGGAAAGAATTGGAGAAATTACGCAAGTTGAGATCCATTTCGCTAACCAAGCCGCTGTCTGAGAAAACGAGACCTTCTTCTGTGCAGGATATTGTTGGCCAAATCGAAGGATTGAAGGCTTTGAAAGCAGCGCTATGTGGTCCGAATCCTCAGCATGTGCTAATTTACGGCCCTCCCGGTGTTGGAAAAACTGCAGCAGCGCGTGTCATATTAGAAGAAGCGAAGAAAAATCAAGAGTCTCCTTTTCGACCTGACTCTAAATTTACAGAGATAGATGCAACGACTGCTCGTTTTGACGAGCGTGGTATTGCTGATCCGCTGATTGGATCTGTACATGATCCCATTTATCAAGGTGCCGGTGCGATGGGTGTAGCTGGGATTCCGCAACCGAAACCGGGTGCAGTAACGAAGGCGCATGGCGGAATTTTGTTCATTGACGAAATTGGTGAATTGCACGCGACACAAATGAACAAATTATTAAAGGTGCTTGAAGACCGTAAAGTATTCTTGGAGAGTGCCTATTACAGCTCTGAGGATGCGAATATTCCAGGCTATATTCATGATATATTTCAGAATGGACTACCGGCAGATTTCCGTTTGGTTGGAGCGACAACCCGCACACCGAGCGAGATTCCTCCGGCTATTCGATCACGCTGTTTGGAAATTTTCTTTCGGCCACTTTTGCCTGGTGAGGTAGGAGAAATTGCAAGAAAAGCGCTTGATAAAATTGGGTTCAAGAAATGTGAAGAAGCCATTGAAGTTGTAACAAAATATGCAACGAATGGCCGCGAGGCTGTCAATGTGATTCAATTAGCTGCGGGTATTGCCCTAACCGATAAGCGGGATTCGATTACTGCAGCTGACATTGAATGGGTCGTGAATTCTTCACAAATTCCGCCTAGACCAGAACGCAAAGTGCCTGCTCAGCCACAAATTGGATTCGTAAATGGTTTGGCTGTTTATGGTCCTAATTTGGGTACTCTATTGGAGATTGAAGTTTCGGCGATACCAGTTGCGGTTGCAGGAACAGGAAAATTCAATATTACAGGTGTTGTTGATGAAGAGGAAATGGGCGGAGGCTCCCGAACCATTCGTCGTAAAAGCATGGCTAGAGGCTCTGTGGAAAATGTATTAACTGTTCTTAGGAAACTAGGTTTCAATACTTCTGATTATGATTTGCATATCAATTTCCCTGGCGGGGTGCCGATTGATGGACCATCCGCAGGTATTTCTATGGCTACTGCTATTGCCTCAGCCATACATAAAATACCTGTTGATAACAAGTTAGCGATGACCGGAGAAATGAGCATACATGGGAAAGTGAAGCCTGTTGGCGGTGTTGTGGCTAAAGTGGAGGCTGCATTTCAAGCGGGAGCTACTCGTGTTATTATTCCAAAGGAAAATTGGCAAGCTATGTTTGTTGATTTACCTGGTGTTGAAGTTGTTGCGGCAGAAACAATTGAGGAAGTGCTTGCAGCTGCACTCGGCATTGAGCTTCATGATAATGTGATTCCTTTACCTTTCTCTATGGAAAGAACGATTCCAGCTACAACTTTACCCATTCTACATGCCAATTCACAGCATACAATTGACTCTTAAAGGGAGGCTTTCCGCTACCTTACATAGCGCGTCAGCCCTCAATTGGTGTTTTGTTTAGAGTTTTGTTAAAATGTAAAGGGCAACGTAGGGAGAAAATCCCACATAGACAAGGTGAGACTTTGAACGAAGGTTCAAGGATCCCTATTATTGGAGGTGCAGAGGATGGGGCCTGGAAAAATGAAAGTGCGCAGATTGCCTCTATTGCCACTTAGGGGACTGCTGGTCTATCCGAGCATGGTTCTACACCTGGATGTAGGGCGAGAAAAATCGGTGAAAGCACTCGAGCGGGCGATGGTGGATGACAGCATGATTCTCCTCTGCTCTCAATCAGAGATCAACATAGAAGAACCAACCAAAGAGGATATTTATCGCATTGGAACCATTGCGAAAGTTCGGCAAATGCTCAAATTACCGAATGGTACAATTCGCGTCCTTGTCGAAGGTGTTTTACGCGCAGAGATCGTAGAGTACTTAACAAATGACGAGTATTATGAAGTAACCGTAAAAGAATTGCCTGAGCAAGAGATTTCAGACCCTGAGATTGATGCCTTGATGAGAAGTGTGCTTAGTCAATTCGAGCATTACATCAATCTATCTAAGAAAGTAACGCCTGAAACACTAGCCGCGGTTTCTGATATTGATGAGCCTGGTCGCTTGGCGGACGTGATTTGTAGTCATTTATCGCTAAAAATCAAAGATAAACAAGATATTCTCGAGACCGTTGACGTACGTGAACGGCTCGAGAAAATGCTGAATATTTTGAATAATGAGCGGGAAGTACTTGAACTCGAACGCAAAATCAGTCAGCGAGTTAAGAAGCAAATGGAGAAAACACAGAAGGAATACTACCTCCGTGAGCAGATGAAGGCGATTCAGAAAGAGCTTGGAGATAAAGAAGGTCGTGCTGGCGAAGTTGATGAGTTACGCACCCAGCTAGCAGAAGCTGAGCTTCCGGATAAGGTTCGTGAGAAGGTTGAGAAAGAGATTGATCGATTGGAGAAAATGCCTGCAACTTCTGCAGAAGGCGGCATCATTCGCAATTATATCGATTGGTTGCTAGGTCTTCCTTGGCACAAACAGACCGATGACGATTTGGATTTAGATAAGGCAGAAGAGATACTGAACGAGGATCACTTTGGTCTAGAGAAGCCGAAAGAGCGGGTACTGGAGTACTTAGCTGTACAGAAGCTAGTCAAGAAGCTCAAGGGTCCGATTCTATGTTTGGTTGGCCCTCCTGGGGTTGGTAAAACGTCGATTGCGCGTTCAATAGCTAGATCGATGGGAAGGCAGTTCATCCGGATTTCGCTAGGCGGCGTGAGAGATGAAGCTGAAATTCGTGGTCATCGTCGTACGTACGTTGGCGCCATGCCTGGACGAATCATTCAGGGCATGAAGAACGCAGGCGCGAATAATCCCGTTTTCTTATTAGATGAAATTGACAAGATGGCGATGGATTTCCGTGGAGATCCTGCCTCGGCCTTGCTTGAAGTATTGGATCCTGAACAAAATAGCACTTTTAGCGATCATTTCATTGAAGTACCTTTTGATTTATCCAACGTGATGTTTGTGACCACGGCGAATGCTGTGCATAATATTCCTCGTCCTCTGTTAGATCGGATGGAGGTTCTATATATTCCAGGTTATACGGAGATTGAGAAGCTCCAAATTGCCAAGAAATATTTACTTCCGAAGCAGAAACGTGATCACGGTCTTGAAGAAGAGCAACTTGTCGTTGATGAGGCTGCATTAATGAAGATCGTGCGTGAATATACGAGAGAAGCAGGCGTGCGTAATCTTGAACAGCAAGTTGCAGGCATGAATCGTAAAGCAGCGAAGAAGATCGTCTCAGACCCAGAGACACCTGTTCATGTAACGGTAGATAACTTAACTGACTATTTAGGTCCCGTTAAGTTTAAATATAATGTTGCAGAAGAGAAAGATCAGATCGGTGCTGTTACAGGTCTAGCTTGGACGGAAGTCGGGGGAGATACACTCGTCATCGAGGTATCTGTGTTGCCTGGTACTGGCAAGTTAACCTTGACGGGTAAGCTTGGTGATGTGATGAAGGAATCTGCGCAAGCAGCATTCAGTTATACACGTTCGCGTGCTGAAGTTCTTGGGATTGCCTCAGATTTCCATGAGAAGAATGATGTACACATTCACATTCCTGAAGGTGCTATTCCGAAGGATGGTCCATCAGCGGGCATTACAATGGCTACCGCGCTAATCTCTGCCTTGACGAACATTCCGGTCTCACGCTTAGTTGCGATGACTGGAGAAGTCACGCTTCGCGGCCGCGTACTACCGATCGGAGGCTTGAAGGAAAAGGCACTAGCGGCACATCGTGCAGGAATACGTACTATCCTTTTACCTCATGATAACGAGAAAGATATTATCGAAATACCAGAAAGTGTCCGTACAGAGATGACGTTCATCCCTGTCAGCCACATGGATCAAGTGCTGGAACATGCACTTATCACAAATAAGCCGACGGCTAACGTCGGATCGACTTAGAAAGTAGTTGACCATTCATGAAAGTCAATCAAGCTGAATTTATTATCAGCGCGGTTGGACCTAGCCAATATCCAGAGGATGCCTTGCCAGAGATTGCGCTGGCAGGGCGTTCTAATGTCGGGAAATCGTCACTCATTAATTGTTTGATTTCTCGTAAGAACTTAGCTAGAACCAGTTCACAACCGGGCAAAACACAAACGCTTAACTATTATAAAGTGAATCAGGACTTATATTTTGTTGATCTTCCTGGATACGGCTACGCGAAGGTTTCCAAAACCAAGCGTGAGCAATGGGGTAAATTTATTGAGGGTTATTTATTGAATCGTGAACCTCTGCGCCTAGTGATGCAGCTAGTCGATCTAAGACATCCGCCTTCCAAAGATGATCAGGCGATGTATGAATGGCTTCGTCATATGGATGTACCTGTTCTTGTTGTTGCGACCAAAGCGGACAAGATTCCTAAGAGCAGATGGCCGAAACATTTGAAGATTGTACGTGAAACATTAGGGATGGATAAAGGAGTTCAGCCGCTGATGTTCTCTTCTGAGCTTGGGCTTGGCAAAGATGAACTGTGGGGAATTCTAGAACAAGCGATTGCTTATGGCGAGCCGGAGCCTCAAACCGAAGAAGTTCTTACAACTGCTAGTACCGATCCGCAACCGTCCTAATCGCAGGGCGGTTTTTGCGTTTTTTTGAGTATAGCGTTCAAAGATAGAGGAAATCAAAAAGAAGCATACGGGAAAGTGAGGTAAACTGGGGGAAATTTGATGGCATTCCTGTTTATCAAGCTTTTTTCAGAATATTTGGCTGATTATCATGAATTGCTGGCAGGAATATTCGAGACTCTTGTAGTATAATAATAAGCAAGGTAATAGTTAATGGCTTGAAAACAAAGAATCGAGGGATTTTTATGGCACAAAGGTTAGCGACTGAATATGTCAAAACCTGCCTCCAGTTAACAGAAGCCGATATGTTGAAGTTTTTTCAAATGTTTGTGGACCATGGAGTGACACTGCAAGTCAAAGTTTTGGAAAACGGGAATCAAGAAGTTGTTTTTCAAGATGGAGCAGGTCAAGAAATTGTCCTTTCATTTGAAAAGAAATCGGGCCTATATGAATGCACAGGATCCTGCAGATTAAGTAATACCTTATTAGCTAATTTAATGCGTAAAGCAGTATCGGAATTCAAAGGCAGCGCTAAAGTCAATCGGATTTACCCAAGCTACACGATGGTTTATTATTACGAACGCGGAACTGTTGTTAAGATTGAGGAAATCAAAGGTCAACTGTTAACAATTGTCTATGAGCACAAAGATACCATTGGCCTCATGCAGATGATGTTCCAGAAGAGAGAAGTTGAGCAAGAGATTGAAATGATCTACGATCAAATCAATCACCTTCTTGATATGCGTAACACACTGCAGGCTAGGGATGAACACCATCAGATCGACATTCGCCTCAATGAGCTGACACATCGTTTGTTCGTTTTGGAGGCATAATCACCCATACATGCTGTATTTGTTGAGACCCATTTTTGGGTCTCTCTTTGTTTTGAAGCACATACAATGGCATTCCGACATAATTTAGATATGGCGTCGGTGTGACAGTTAGGGTTGAGTAAAAAAAACTATTGCATTTATCGTCGATAGATGTTATTTTTATTCTCGTTGAAACAATATAGGAACCAGGATTCACTCAGGACATTGAATGTTGCGAGAGATTATACCCTCGGGAAGTGAATGACGTAGGTCCTAGCGGATGAAATTTTTTTCACACATTTTATTCCTAGGAAGGGGGAACCGAAAGATGGAAACAGAATACTCAACTTTCGGAAGACACGTTGCTGTTGATACTTGGGGGGGAGATTTTGAACTTCTGAACAATGCAGAATGGCTGCAAGCTCAGATGGTTGAAGCTGCCGAAGTATGTGGAGCAACTGTTTTATCTGTACAATCCAAGCAATTCGAACCACAAGGAGCAACAGTTCTCGTAATGTTGTCCGAGAGTCATCTCTCCATTCATACTTATCCTGAGAGAGGTTTTGCCGCACTTGATTGTTATACATGTGGTGAGACAGTCGACCCTCAATTAGCAATCGACTTTATGGTATCCGTACTAAAACCAGAAACGTTCTATGCGAAGAAACTTGTTCGCGGAATGGGTGAACTGCAAGTAGAAACTCCTGAAATAAAGCAAGCAGAGCTTGTTAAATAAAATTCTGCACCTTACCATAACGATAACCACGGAGAAATCCGTGGTTATTTGTTTGTTCAGATACCCATACAATGATATTGGCGATACATGTCCAGATCACTTGAGGTGGGGGAAGTAGCTTGAATCATAAAATTATTAGGAAATTGGTGCTGTATATCGTTGTTCTCTTTCTGATCATTTGGCCTATACATCAACTCGCCCAGATGCTAGGTCATCAAAAGGAAGATCACAATGCCACACATTTACTATTCCAAGTATCCTTATTTCAAATGGAAATATTGAAGAGCAGCTTAGAGGAAGCCTCACAGAGTAAAAGTACGAATGAGCTCGATCCAGTGAGACGAGCGCTGTACTCAGCGGAATACACACATGAGCGACTGATTTTGGCAGCAGGGGGAAAAGAGGAGTTGGGCTCACTTAGTTTCATGAACCAATTAAGCCAATTCATACAGAGGTTGCAGCTCGGTGGCGTCAGAGCTCTGAAAGCGGATGAGACGCTAACACTAAAGGAGGCTCAAAAGCAATTTGGACACATGTATGAGATTTATGAGAAAATGATGGCATCGAATGGGGAAATCATTTCATCGCAGAACAGCGAGTTATCGAAACTAGATCGCGAACTGACTTCCTTTTTAAGAAAAAAAGGGCTGCAATAGGGGATTCTACATGTATGAGGTATAGAGGAGCACAGAGCTGTTAAAACTAACGATCAGAACCAAAGCATTCATAATTTATTCAAATATTTTGTCGGAATGTCTGATCTGCTGTGCTATAATGATTCTAAATAGACGGAAAGGCAGGTGGTAGCCATGCATATTATCGCAGTTGGTTTGAATTATCGGACAGCCCCGGTAGAAATTCGTGAGAAGTTTGCGTTCTCGGATCAAGATTTACCGAAGGCAATTGCGGAATTGAAAGAGACGAAAAGCATCTTGGAGTGTGTCATTGTTGCCACCTGCAATCGCACCGAAATTTATGCCGTCGTGGATCGGCCTCAGCTGTGTAGTCACTACTTGACGCACTTTCTTGAGCGTTGGTTTCATGTGACGAAGGATCAGTTCCAGAAGCATTTATATACGTATGAGAATGAAAAAGCAATTGAACATTTGTTTCGTGTCACAACGGGGCTTGATTCGATGGTCATCGGGGAAACTCAGATTCTCGGTCAGGTGAGGGATGCTTTTTTAGCGTCTCAACAATTGAAAGCTACGGGTTCTTATTTCAACACGTTGTTTAAACAAGCGATAACACTTGCGAAGAAAGCACATTCAGAGACAGGCATCAGTAATAATCCAGTCTCGATTAGCTATGCTGCTGTAGAACTGGGTAAGCGGATTTTTGGAAGCTATGTGAACAAGACCATTATGATCATTGGCGCGGGTAAGATGAGTGAGTTGACTGTGAAGCATTTGTATGCAAATGGTGCCAACAAAGTTATCGTAGTGAATCGCACATTGGAGCGGGCAATGGACTTAGCCGGCAAATTCAGCGGTGTGGCTTGTACACTAGAAGATATGCCGCAATATTTACCTGAGGTTGATATTATCATTAGCTCGACTGGAGCGCCTGGATACGTTCTGACGAAGAAAGATATTCAAACTTACGTGCAAAAAAGAAAATCACGTCCGCTCTTTATGATGGATATCGCAGTTCCGCGCGATCTGGATCCGGGGATTAGCGGCTTGCCTAATGTGTTCCTCTACGATATTGATGATTTAGAGAATATTGTGGATAAACATTTGCAGGAGAGAAAGAAAGAAGCGGCTAAAATTGAGATCATGATCACATCCGAAATTGCTGCCTTTGAGCAATGGACGAAGACACTTGGCGTCAGCCCGTTGATTAGTGCTTTGCAAACAAAAGCGAATCAGATTCACGAAGAAACCATGGAGAACATGCTGAATAAGTTGACTGATTTGGATGAACGTGAAATTAAGGTGATTCGCAAATTAACGAAGAGTATTGTGAATCAAGTGTTGCGTGATCCGATCCTACGGATCAAAGAAATGGCTGGCGAGCGTCATGGTGACGATGCGCTTGAGATTTTCACGAAACTTTTTGCATTAGAAGATACGCTTAAACAACAAGAACAGGCAGATCAAATAGCACAAGAGTTAGAGTCAGGCTTTAACAAAGTGGAAAGTAAACAAACGTTGGATGAGAAGTTGTCCGTACGTGGTTTACAAAACGCGGATGTTCTAGCCCCATCTTGATAAAAAGGCGCTAACCGCCTAGGAGAGGTGCCATGGTAACAAGCAGCTGGTTGTTTGATGCGATGATTTATATGTATGCCCTGAGCCTACTGTTTTACTTTTCGGATTTCGCGAATGCGAGCCGGAGCGCGAAACGGATGGGGACGGGGCTGCTTTTGTTTGTATGGGTTTTGCAGACCGCTTACTTGGCTATCAGTTTGTATGGGCATTTAACGGAATGGGCATTCGTCAGGTCAGACGTGCTGTTCATGTTTTCATGGCTTTTAGTAACAATTTCGTTGATAATCAACCGCTTTTTCCGTATTGAATTGTTTGTGTTCTTTGTGAACGTGTTAGGGTTTTCGATTCTTGCGCTGAATATCTTCGGGAATCCCAATGTGATGCCAATCAAATCCAATTGGGAAGTCAATGATGAGCTATTATTCATTCATATTTCGTTAGCGATTGGCAGCTATGCCGCATTTTCAATTGCCGCTATTTTTTCGGGCATGTACATATTTTTACATACAAGATTAAAGAGTAAAAATTTCTCTCAGGCTGTTATGAGATTGCCGTCTCTGGAGAAAATTGAGCATTATACGTATTTATCGGTCATTATCGGGGCGCCGCTTCTGCTTATGGCCTTAAGTCTTGGGGTTGTTTGGGTCGTTCTAGAGGGAGACCGCAATCTGCTTTACGATGCTAAAGTCGTTAATTCATTTTTCGTCTTAGCGGCATATGCGTTTTACTTATTTCAACATAAATCCATGCAAATTTCAGGCAATAGGCTAGCTGTGTGGAACCTAGCAGCGTTCTGTATCGTCGTGTTGAACTTCGTTGTTTCGAACCTTGTTTCTGGTTTTCATGGGTGGATATGGAGTTAAATAGCTGGCAGCATCCTTATCCCATAATGATGAATTTAGCTGGATGCCGGTGCCTGATTGTTGGCGGAGGGCCGATTGCAGAACGGAAATTACGCTCGTTGCTGCAGGCAGGTGCAGAGGTGACAGTTGTCAGTCCGACGTTCACAGCCGGTATCCTAGGACTGGAGAACCGCTCTGACGTGATGCTTAAGAAACAAATCTATGACCCCATGATATGGGGGTGCCATGGTGAGGCGCGTTATGCATTGGTCATCGCGGCAACGAACGATTCTCATGTGAATCAGCAGATCGCACAGAAGGCGAATGCTCAGGGGCTGCTCGTCAATATTGTTGATAAACCTGAGTTGAGTTCGTTCATCTTACCTTCCGTGGTTCGTCGAGGCAAGCTGGTGATTACGGTTTCCACAGGTGGCGCTAGTCCTTCAGCGGCACGTAAGATTGCTAAAGAAATTGACAAGACGTACGGTGATGAGTATGAAATTTATTTGGATTTTCTAAGCGAAACTCGCTTGTTGATTCAGAATCAGGTTCAGGATAAAGCAGCTAGACAGCGTTTATTCAAAGAAATGCTGGCATGGGATCTCATGCGCTTGATCCGTGAAGGTAAGTTTAAAGACTGGAAAGTGAAGTTTGACATAGCACTGCAAGGCGCCGCTTGGATGCAAACGCAAGAGCAGGGAGAGAGTGAACTGTCTTCTTGGTCTTTCATCAATGATTTGGCAGCACGTATAGGAGGCGGAGACGAATGAGAACGATTATTGTAGGGACAAGACAAAGTGCATTGGCACTGACTCAAACAGGACAAGCCGTAGAGCTTTTGAAGCAGTTGGCGAAAGAGCACGGGATCGAATGTCAATTTGAAATTAAGAAAATTGTAACGAAAGGCGATCGTATTCTGGACGTCACGTTATCCAAAGTCGGAGGCAAGGGTCTGTTCGTGAAGGAAATCGAACAGGCGTTGACAGACGGCGAGATTGATATCGCCGTCCATAGCATGAAGGACATGCCCTTCGAGCTGCCGGAAGGTCTCGTTGTGGGTGCAATTCCTAAGCGTGAGGATCCGCGCGACGCGCTAATCACGCGCGGTGCTGGATCGCTGGACGAGCTTCCGCAGGGTGCGCTCGTCGGTACAAGCTCGCTGCGCCGGGCTAGCCAGCTGCAGCACCACCGCCCGGACCTCCGGATCGAGTCGATCCGGGGCAACATTGATTCGAGGCTGCGCAAGCTCGAAGAAGAGAACTTCGATGCGATTATGCTTGCCGCCGCCGGTCTCCACCGGATCGGCTGGCAAGATCGCATCAGCGCGTACTTGCCGCCCGAGCTATGCCTCCCTGCCGTAGGGCAGGGAGCGCTGTGCATCGAGTGTCGCGGCAACGACACCTTCGTACTGGACTTGCTGGGCAAGTTCCAGCATGAACCAACGGCGCTCGCGGTGCGAGCGGAGCGGGCTTTCCTCGGCAGACTCAATGGAGGCTGCCAGGTGCCGCTCGGCGCTTACGCGAGCGTCGAGAACAGCAGCGGGGACGACGCCCCGCTGTTGACCCTGACAGGCATGGTTGGGACGCCGGATGGCGTGACCATGCTGAAGGAAACGGCTTCCGGCAATGATCCGGAAGCGTTGGGTGCGCTAGTCGCAGAGAAGCTCATCGCACAAGGAGCCGAGAAGATTCTAGCTGAGGTGAGGGAGTGATTGCTATGAACAAAGGAAGAGTTTTTCTTGTTGGAGCGGGTCCAGGGGATCCTAAGCTCATCTCGGTTCGCGGGATGGAAGCGATCCAAAGAGCTGATGTCATTGTATATGATAGACTGGCGAATCCACGCTTATTGAAGCATCGTAGACCGGAAGCAGAACTCATCTTTGTTGGCAAGCTGCCTGACAAACATATATTAAAGCAAGAAGAAATCAATCAGTTGCTTGTGGATTTGGCTTTACAAGGGAAGATAGTAACACGTCTTAAAGGTGGAGATCCGAGCGTATTCGGACGCGTTGGGGAAGAAGCAGAGCTGCTGGCGGATAACGGGATTACGTATGACATTATCCCCGGAATCACTTCTTCGATAGCTGTACCTGCTTATGCCGGGATTCCGGTGACACACCGTGACTTCACTTCGTCCGTTGCGATCGTAACCGGCCATGAATACCCGAACAAAACCTATTCCAGCCTGAATTGGGAGCATCTCGCCAAAGCGATTGGCACGATGGTGTTCCTGATGGGTGTTGCCAATCTAGAGCAAATATGCCGCGAGTTAATTCGCTGTGGCAAGCCGCCAGAAATGCCTGTTGCCTTAGTGCGGTGGGGAACTTGGGCGGATCAAGCGACGATAACAGGTACACTTGCAGATATTACAGAAAAAGTTAGAGAAGCGAATTTCAAATCTCCAGCTGTCATTATTGTTGGTGAAGTAGTTAGGCTTCGTGAGAAGCTGGCTTGGATGGAGAAGAAGCCGCTGTTTGGCAAGCGAGTACTCGTTACGAGAGCTCGGAGTCAAGCAAGTGAGCTTGTTGATCTGATCGATGATTTGGGTGGAGAACCCGTCGAATTCCCTGTGATTCGCTTACAGCCACCAAGTCGTCCAGAAACCCAACAGGCACTCGATCTGGCACTTGAGAAGCTGCAGGAGTTTGATTGGATCGTACTGACGAGTGCGAATGGCGTTGAATTCTTCTTCCGCAGAATGCGTGAGCTGCGTATTGATATCCGCAAAATGGGAAATGCGCGTATAGCTGCCGTAGGTCCTAAGACCGCTGAGGCGCTCGCTGAGCGTGGTATTATCGCAGACGTCCTACCAGCTAAGTATCAGGGGGAAGGCATCTTAGATGCCATTCAAGGGGATTTGAACGCAGGTCAGAAAGTGTTGCTGCCGACAGCAGACTTAGCAAGAGATTATTTACCTTCTAAATTGAAAGAGCTCGGGCTCGAAGTTACCGAAGTGGATGTATATGAGAATGTATTGACCACGGATGACGGCGAAGAGATTATTCATCTTTTGCAAAATCAAAGCATTCATATCATAACTTTTACAAGCTCATCGACCGTTACGAATTTACTCGAAGCGCTGAAGCAGCTGGGTATGGAAGATCCGTTATCGCTGCTGCAAGATGTGGAGATTGCAGTTATTGGTCCCAAAACGGCAGAAACTGTCTTACAGGCAGGACTGTCGATCACATATACGGCTGAAGAAGCAACAGTGGCTTCTTTGGTACAAAGCATGATTCAAGGAGGCGGAAATCCAGCATGAGTTTCCCAATCGTTCGTAACCGCCGCTTACGCGGAAATGCAGCCATTCGTAATCTCGTTCGTGAGAACCAAGTGACAGTGAACGATGTCGTTCAACCGATCTTTGTAACGCATGGCACAAATGTTAAGTCAGAAATTGCCTCGATGCCAGGTGTGTATCATTTCTCATTAGACCGCTTGAAAGAGGAAATTGATGAAATCACACAATTAGGTATTCAAGCTATTCTTTTATTTGGCGTACCTGATCATAAAGATGCTACAGGAACATCCGCATTTATGGATGAGGGTATCGTGCAGCAAGCAACACGTTTTATTAAAGAGCTTAACCCTAACTTGCTAATTATCGCGGATACGTGCTTATGTCAATTTACGGATACTGGGCATTGCGGAGTTATTCATCACCACCCGATTACAGGGCAAGCAGATGTCGCGAACGATCCTTCCTTGGAGCTTCTCGTCCGTACAGCGGTGTCTCAGGCCAAGGCAGGTGCGGATATTATCGCTCCTTCCAATATGATGGATGGTTATGTGCATGCTATTCGCGCTGGACTTGACGAGGCGGGCTATGAGAACACGCCGATCATGGCGTACTCCGTCAAATATGCTTCGGCCTACTACGGGCCGTTCCGTGATGCTGCACATTCTACACCACAATTCGGCGATCGGAAAACGTATCAAATGGACCCGGCTAACAGCCGTGAAGCGCTTCGTGAAGCGTCAAGCGACGTCGTCGAGGGCGCTGACTTCCTAATGGTGAAGCCAGCACTTGCTTATATGGATATTATCCGCATGCTGAAGGATAACTTCGACTTGCCGGTTGTTGCTTACAATGTGAGCGCAGAGTACGCCATGGTAAAGGCGGCTGCTCAGCAAGGCTGGGTGAATGAAGAAGCGATCGTCATGGAAACCATGACGAGCTTCAAACGTGCGGGAGCCGACATTATCCTGACCTATTTCGCCAAAGATATCGCTCGTTACTTGCAAAAGTAAGGAGTGCGTGAACCATTTGTCCTCTGTGATCTATAACGGAGTTCAGGTGGTTCTTTTGTCATACTTTTGTCGCAATAGGGAAGCTTACGTTGGTTGTGAGAGGGGTATAATTAGGGCATAATGGATGAGAATAGATGGAAACAAGAGGAAGGTGCCTCATGAGTTATAACGATAATTTTATTAAAGCATGCCGGAAAGAAAAAGTTGATACGCTACCCGTTTGGTATATGCGTCAAGCTGGTCGTTACGACCCTGACTATCGTAAGATCAAGGAAAAGTACTCCTTGCTTGAAATTTGCCAGCAACCAGAGCTTGCTGCCGAAGTAACGATGATGCCGATCAAAAAGCTTGGCGTAGATGCCGCGATTTTATACTCGGATATTATGAACCCGGTGGCTTCGCTTGGTGTTGACTTCGATATTGTGAAAGATATCGGTCCTGTCATACATACACCGGTTCGTACGGCACAAGATGTTGAACGACTTCGTCCAATTGATGTGGAGAAGGACTTGTCCCATATTCTTCAAACGATTCGTATTTTAGATAAAGAATTAGAAGTTCCGTTGATTTCGTTCGCGGGTGCGCCATTTACGATTGCCAGCTATTTGATTGAGGGCAGACCCTCCAAGAGCTACATTCGCACGAAGCAAATGATGTATTCGGAACCAACTGTCTGGTTCGCCTTGATGGATAAGCTCGGGGATATGGTTATCACATATCTGCGTGCACACATCGCCAATGGGGCTAAAGCTGTTCAAGTATTCGATAGCTGGGTGGGAGCACTCTCTCCGGCCGATTTCGACGTCTATGTTCGGCCAACGATGATGAGAATTTTCAAAGAGCTGTCCGATTTGAAAGAACCCAAAATTTATTTCCCTGGCGTTAGCTCAGGTGAATTGCTCCCGTATTTGACGACGATTCAAGCAGATGTGATTGGTTTGGACTGGCGTGTACCGATCTCTGTTGGTCGTGAACGACTACAGCACCGCTATGCGGTGCAAGGGAACTTAGATCCCTACATTTTAACAGCGCCGATGAGTGTGATTGAAGCACAAGCAAAAGCCATTATGGATGAAGGCATGAAGCAGCCAGGGTTTATTTTCAACCTTGGACATGGCTTGTTCCCAGAAGCATCGCTTGAGAAATTGAAGGAATTAACGACGTTTGTTCATTCTTATTCGCATTCCGTTTTAACCCAGCAAGCTGGAAAGAGTGGTGTTTAACATGACCAAATTGCGCATTGGTGTCTTAGTGATGTCGTATGGTACGCCGGAAAGTTTAGATCAAGTAGAAGCGTACTATACGCATATACGACGTGGTCATCCGCCGACCCCTGAGCAATTGCATGAATTAACGACGCGTTATGAGGCTATTGTAGGAGGCTTCTTCCCGCTGCGTGAGAATACGAATAAACAAGTAAAAGGACTCGAAGCTACGCTTCGTCAAGAGCATCCTGAGCTTGAATTTGTCTGCTACCAAGGCCTTAAACATGCTCAGCCCTATGTAGAAGATGGTGTTGAACAAATGGTTAAGGACGGCATCACAGAGGCTGTAGGGATCGTTCTCGCGCCTCACTACTCCACGATGAGTGTCGGTGGCTATGTGAAGAGAGCGAAGGATAAGGCGGAAGCACTAGGTCTTAATATGACGTTCGTGCTGGATTATCACCTTCATGGGAAGCTGCTGGATGCTTTGCAAACACGTGTAGAGAACGCTTTGGGGAAATTCGCTGAGACGGATCGGGATAACGTGAGAGTCATCTTTACTGCTCATAGCTTGCCGGAGAAAATTTTGGAGATGAAGGATCCATATCCGGATCAATTGCTGGCTACCTCCAAAGCGCTTGCTGAACGGGTTGGTCTAACGAATTGGCAGTTTGGTTGGCAAAGTGCTGGCCAGACAGCAATGCCTTGGTTAGGTCCCGACATTATGGACGTCATGCGTACGATTAAGCTAGAAGAAGGCGTGGATAAGATACTCCTTTGTCCAATTGGTTTCGTTTCCGATCATTTAGAAGTTCTTTATGATATCGATATTGAAGCCCAAGCGTTGGCGAAAGAGCTAGGCGTTCACTTGGAACGTACGGAGTCGCTCAACACCGATCCTCTTTATATGGAAACCTTGAGTGATGTTGTTTACAAGAAATGGCAAGAGTCAGCGAGTTCGAAATGAGTAATAACGTGCCTCATTATATGATTATAGGCGGCGGGATCACAGGGCTGAGCGCTGCTTTTTATTTGAAAAAACAGTTGGAAGCTTTTAGCGGAGGTGCTCCCTTTCGCATTTCTGTCATAGAGAAATCACCGTCGTTTGGCGGGAAAATTCATACGATAACGCGTGAAGGCTTTGTGATTGAAAAGGGGCCAGATTCCTTCCTTGCTCGTAAACGTCCCATTATTGATTTGGCTTATGATTTAGGAATGGAAAATGAGCTGACAGGTACGAATCCGAAAGCGAAGAAAACGTATATCGTTCGCGGGAGAAAGCTGCATCGCATGCCTCCGGGCTTGGTTCTGGGAATTCCGACTCAAATGACGCCGTTTATGAGCACAGGCTTAATCTCACCATGGGGCAAGCTTCGCGCTGCGATGGACTTGATTTTGCCGAAGCGGAATGTTACAGCGGATGAGTCGCTTGGACATTTTCTGGAGCGCCGACTCGGTAAGGAAGTGCTTGAGCGTATTGTTGAGCCCCTGCTTGCCGGGATTTACGCTGGGGATACGTATAAGCTGAGCTTGAAATCCACCTTCCCGCAGTTTCAGGCTATGGAGCAGAAGAATCGCAGTTTAATTCTTGGGATGATGGCGAGCCGCAAAAATGTGACCGAGGAAAGCGCGCATTTGCCTGCTGCTGTTCGCAATTCCGTATTTGTAACGTTTAAGCGAGGGCTGCAATCGCTAGTTAATAGCTTAGTCGATTCTTTAGCTGCGATAGATTTACGTACTGGAGTTGGTGTTGCTTCCGTGCGTGGCGTAGCCGGTGGACTAACAGAGGTTGTCTTAGAGGACGGTCAGCGTGAGATCGTCAACGGGGTTATTGTAACGACGCCAACGTATCAAGCGGCAAGGCTGCTTTCGGAGCTGCCGGCTGCAAGCAAACTAGCGAAGATTGATTATATATCGGTAGCCAATGTGATTATGGCGTTCGATCGTAAAGATATACCATTTGAGCTGGATGCCTCTGGTTTCCTTGTTCCTAAGCATGAGGGTTATACCATTACAGCTTGTACGCTAACCTCAGCAAAGTGGCTGCATGCTGCGCCTGAAGGTAAGGTACTGCTTCGTTGTTATATTGGTCGTTCTGGTGAGCAGGAATGGCCTGCATGGTCTGATGAGCAATTAATCAGTAAAGCACGACATGATATAAGTGATCTGCTTGGGATTACGGCTGAACCTGGTTTTGTTGAAGTGACGAGGTTGATGCATTCCATGCCGCAATACCCAGTTGGTCATTTAGAGGCGATCGCGGATTTCAAAAAAGAACTGACTGAAGCTTTGCCGCGAGTACTGGTCACTGGTGCAGGGTTTCATGGCGTCGGATTACCCGATTGTATACGGCAAGGAAAAGATGCTGCAAATCAGCTTGCATCACTAATAATTAGCGAAGCTTCGTCAATTCCAAAGTGAATTCATTGGCAGAAATCGTCAGGATTTTCTTCTCTTCGAGATCACGAATGACTTGCATGAGCGTGGATTTCTGAACACCAGCTAGTTGGGAGATTTCATCAAAATTCAGAACAAGCTTAATGACGATTGTGGTGCCTTTACGTTGGCCATGCGTGTTCGCCATTTTGATCAAGCTTTTGATGACTCGTGTTCGTGCATCTACGAAGGTTAAATCGTACACTTGTTGATTCGTATCGCGTAACCGATTACTGAGTTCTTGCATGATGCCTAGGCTAATGTCAAAATGATTACGAAGCAGTTCAAGGAAGCTTTGGCCTGTTATCGTAAGGAGTATGCATTCTTCCAAGGTTTGAGCTGAGGCAGAACGAGGTTTGCCATCTATGAGAGAAAGCTCTCCGAAGCTTTCGCTGCTTTTGCAGATCGTCAGTATTTTCTCCTCACCTGAAGTACTTGTTGTGAAGATCTTTACGGAACCGCTAAGAACCATATAGAATACGGAACCGAGTTCTTTTTCTTGAAATAGGATTGTGCCTGCTTTATAGGTACGTCTTGTACAAATTTCAATAAGGGCGTTCAATTGCTGCTCGCCTAGTTGGGCAAATAAAGGAACTTTCTTGATAAGCTCTAGCATAGGTTGTACCGCCTTTATAGGTAGTTATTGGTGGGTATGACCTCATTTTATCACAAGATTACGTCATTGGGGGCTAAATAATGGGAAATTCGAGCAGAATCGACAAACTGTCAGCGGCTGCTTTCCAAGAATCAAGGAAGCTGATTCCTGGCGGGGTGAACAGTCCAGTTCGTGCATTTAAATCAGTGGGCTTAACACCTCTATTTATGGAGAGTGGGTCGGGTTCCAGAGTAACTGATATTGATGGGAATACGTTTATTGACTACGTAGGTTCATGGGGACCGCTCATCGTAGGACATGCTCATCCGAAGGTTTTGGAAGCGATTCAGGATACAGCAATTAAAGGTACAAGCTTCGGTGCTCCCACGTTGCTCGAAACTGAGATGGCCAAGCTTGTCATTGAACGTGTACCGTCTATCGATATGGTCCGCATGGTCAATTCGGGAACGGAAGCCACGATGAGTGCGTTGCGCCTAGCTCGTGGATTTACGAAGCGCGATAAGATCGTGAAATTTGAAGGAAGCTATCATGGACATGCGGATGCTTTGTTGATTAAGGCTGGTTCTGGGGTTGCTACACTTGGATTACCGGATAGTCCTGGTGTACCAAGCAGTGTGGCGTCCAACACGATTACTGTACCTTATAATGATTTGGATTCCGTGAAGCTTGTTTTTGAAAAGTTTGGTGAAGAAATTGCCGCACTTATCGTAGAACCCATTGCGGGCAATATGGGGGTTGTTCCTCCAGCAGATGGCTTCTTGCAAGGTCTTCGTGACATTACCAAGCAATATGGCTCCTTGTTGATTTTTGATGAAGTTATGACTGGCTTCCGCGTGCATAAGAACTGTGCTCAAGGTTTATATGGCGTAACACCTGATTTAACTTGTCTAGGTAAAGTTATTGGCGGTGGGCTTCCTGTAGGTGCTTATGGCGGCCGTTTAGACATTATGGAGCAGATTGCTCCTGCGGGTCCGATTTACCAAGCAGGTACGTTATCGGGTAACCCACTTGCCATGGCAGCTGGTTTCGCAACGTTGTCCTTACTAGGCGAGCCGAATGTCTATGAGGAGCTAGAACGCAAATCAGCTAGACTAGAAGCGGGCTTTGCTTCAAATGCTGCTGAGTTCGGCATTGCCAGCACGATCAATCGCGTAGGATCAATGGTTTGTCCTTTCTTCACGGAAACGGCAGTCACCAATTACGATTCGGCCAAAACATCCGATCTTGGTCGATTTAATGCGTATTTCGGAAACCTACTAGATTTAGGTGTTTCCGTTGCACCTTCGCAGTTTGAGGGTATGTTTGTGTCTACAGTGCACTCCGATGCGGATATTGAAACGACAATCGAGGCTCATCGTGAAGCCTTGAAACGACTATAAAATAAGGGCAGCCGACCGTAGAAAGTTCTACGTGAGGGCTGCCCTTGTGTTATAGGGAGTGATGATGTGTGATGTGCGGTAACTGGTCGAGTTGGGGGCGTGGGAGTAAGAGGAAGAGGAAGAGGAAGAGTAGGAGTAGGAGTAAGCGCATGTTTGGGAGTAGCTGGATTTTCTCCAGTTAAATTTGCGATTTTCAAATCAAACGAGGAGATAGATGGAAAAAATACAGTTAATTTTACCCAATTTGCTCGAGATATGAACAAAAGAGGCATTTTTAACTACATATTTTCCAGTTAAATCGAGTTTTTAATGAATTTCTCCTCAAATAGCTGTACTTTTTCCAGTTAATACAATAATGCAGTTACCTAGGCCCGCCAAACGCCCAAACAACTTCCACGCGCTGAAACGCCCACGCCCGCCACACGCGTCTCCACCACGCCCGTACCGGCTGCCGCGTCGGCTTGTCGTCCCGCCTAGCGTGGGCCATCTCGCGGGCCCCCGTTGCCACGTCGGCTTGTCGCCCGCCCTGCGCGTGTTATCACGCCCGTCCCCGCTTGCGTGTCGGCTTGTCGCCCCGTCTAGCGTGGGCCATCTCGCGGGCCTCCGTTGCCACGTCGGCTTGTCGCCCCGCCTAGTGCTGTGCCTTCTCACGCGTCCCCGCTGCCCATGCGTCCATATCGAGCGCTACTGACCTGTCACCAAGTTTTAACAACTATTCGATGGATTGGATGCACCCGTACAAAAAAAGTTAGCATCCGTAGAAACGGTTGCTAACTTTTTAGTAGTTTAATGCTGTCGCTCGTTTATCTATTTCTCTTACTAGTTAGGCTTAACTGTTGGAGAAGTGGATATAGATGCGTTGGGTAAAGTCTCTGTTCCATTCGTTGCTGGCTTCGGTGTAGGACTTGGCGTAGGCGACGGTGTTGTTGTCGTCGTTGGCTTCGTACTACCCGTGTTAGTACCTCCCGTTGCAGTCCCACTACTTGGCGTTGGCGTAAGTGTAGGAGTCGGTGTAGGGTTACCAGTAGTTGTTGGTGTAGGGCTAGTTGTATTTGTTGGTGTTCCAGATGATGGTTTATCTGTCGAGTTCGGCCTAGTCGAATTGGTATTTAATGGTGAAGACGACCCGCCAGCTTTGACTGATTCAGCTGTGTTTTCTGGTTTAACAGATGGTGTTGGTGTGGCTTTCGGCGTTGGTGTGGGCAATTTACCTTGTGCCTTCAGTTCTGCTTGTTCTTTCAAGAATTCAGGGTGAGTTGAAGCACCGCCTGCATCAATTGTCGTCAGACCAGCCCAAATGTTCTTGACTTCGACTTTCTCAGGATGATCGAATACTAAGAAAGCTGAAGGTAAGCGACGCTCACCATAACGGCTAGATGGTTTTGTAATAAGTGCATTATTATAAACCATTTCAGAAGATGCTCCGCCATCAAGGAATCCAGCGTTGATGACATCGTCTTCTAAGAAAAGATCCTGAACTTCTTTCAGCGTAGCTCCAACACTTGACGTTTGACGTCCATCGATGACGATAAAGATAACCGTACCGTCTGCTTTTTGTCCAACAGCTGTACGCGGCGCACGTCCCCAACCTCCATCACCACTAGTAATAAGTGGTTTACCATTCGCGATAACACGCGGGTAGAAGGAGACAGCTTCCGTGACACCGAGCTCTAATAAGGCATTAATTGTATATTTACCGATAATAAGGGTACCTTCTTTGGTAAATCCAACAATTTGTTGCGGGTTGCTTCCCTCTTGGTCGGTATAAAGGATTTCACCACCGGACATAATAGCACCGATTGGGGCAAATCCGTTTCCAAGGCCGTCAGGATCATTGAAGCCACCGCCATTGACACCGGCTACAGCACCTGTACGTTGAACCATGGCTGTAATTCGTTCACCTTCACCTTGTTTGGAAGGAACGACAACACGGATTGAACGTGGGTCATATACATACATTCGCTTACCCTTCCACAGGGTGCCTGAAATATCCTCTACTTTGACTAGACTCTCAATAGGACGATTTGTATTAAACTGAACAGCTTCAATATCTTGTTTCTCAATCGAGTTAACTTCCGTTAAATTCTGCATTTCAAGCACCATTTGATCACGGCGCTGTGCACCTACGAATATCCAGGCCCAGTCGCGATGCTGCGTTGTTATGACGGTTTTGGCTAAATACTCACGTATGAATGTCCCTGGTGGGGTTAGAAATAGAAAGCTAGAACTCAAAAATGTACACACGGCTATAACGAGTAAAGTCCGCTTCAGCCAACTATAATTTCGAAAATGATTTGCAATTGAACTACCCAAGGTAAACCTCTCCTGCTCTATTAATAAATTGATAGAAAATGTCGAAAAAAAACAATTCAAGAATAATAGTATCATATTTTTGCATGCAAATGGTATTGGTAATTGTTAAAATAAAGTGTACATAATCCCTCTTTCTTAAAGGAGCTCGTTCTACTTATGAAACGTTATTACTTTTTTGATTTCCCAATCGACCTTATGGCGATTGTTTTTGTATTTCTATTAATTCTGCTAGCAATCTTCCTATCATTTCGTAAAGGCATGAAATCATGATCAATTGGTCGCGTGATGGAGAATGGCTGCAACTACCACTTCCAAATGAACAATGGAAACCGCTCAAACCGGGCGCTGTTGAAGAATTAGCGGCTTATTTGCCGGTGCCACGCAAATTTTTTCTGCGATTAGCTTCCCAGGGACTTATTCGTATAGAAAATAACACGATTCGGCTAAAGGTTTTTCCTCAGGAAAAAGCGGCGTTTAAACCTGAATCTTACCCATTAGACGTTTTATTTGAAGATGAGTTCACTCTAGTCGTGAATAAACCGGCTGGTAAGTCTGTCCATCCAGCTGAAGCTGGACAAGGAGGAACGCTTGCCAATGCGGTAGCTCATTATTATGAAGCGACAGGACAAGCATATAGTGTTCGTCATATTCATCGTCTAGATAAAGATACGACTGGCGTTGTACTTTATGCCAAAAATGAATGGGCGCATGTCCTATTGGATGAAGCCATGCGAGAGAAGCAAATTGATAGACGCTATGTGGCGTTAGCTCACGGTTTTTTCAATGAAAAGGAAGGATGGATTGATGAACCGATCGGCAAGGACCGTCATCAGCCAGGGAAACGAAGAGTAGCCCCTAATGGGGATCAGGCGCTTACGCATTATCGTGTCCTTCAGCAAATGAAAGCTGGTGCACTCGTGGAAGTGGAGCTGGAAACGGGCAGAACACATCAGATACGGGTCCACCTCAGTCATTTAGGACATCCTCTAATCGGAGATACCTTATATGGAAGTTCTTCGCGATCGTTTGAGCGGCAAGCCCTACATGGCGACAGGCTCATATTTAAGCATCCAATTACGCAAAATGAGGTCGTTGTACACGCACCGTATCCACTAGATTTCAAGACGTTGCTGGATCAAATGTCAATGAATTAAAAATGTAGTCATGCCTGGACTCATCCACCCATATACTTTTAGAGACAATCAAGTATATCACCCAACAATTCGGAACTGCTGTATGTTTCGAGTTAACGGAAGGGAGGAAACATTTCGGTGACTGAACAACAACCAGGGTTACGTTTTGATATTTATGAACGTGTGCATTTGCAGGAGAATTTGGCAGCCATACAAGAGTTGAATGAGGTAGAATTGCTTCCGCATATTCAAGTTATAACGCTAGATGATCAAGCGATCTTAAAGGGGAACTTACTACTTACAGGCAACTACTTTAGTGAAGAAGGCGGCAGCCCACGCACGCTTGAGCATTTGATTCCTGTGGAAATTACATTGCCCTTGAATCGTATTCATCGCGTAGAAGATATTCAGGTGGAAATCGAGAATTTTGATATCGACCTATTATCGGCACGAAGCCTAAATGTCACAGGTGTACTATCCTTGCAAGGTGTAGAAATGGTTTCTGTACCGCAAGAAAGCTGGCGCGAGGAAGAAGAGGTTACATTTGTCCATCAAATTGAGTATCCTCGCTCCGAGCCCGTCATGCCTTACGTATCAGAACCTGTACCTACACCAGCACCAGCACCGTTTGTTCAAGAGCCACAGGTTCAACCTGTTCCACAAGTTCAACAAGTTCAACAAGTGATTCAACCACCACCAGCGCCAACACCTGTTATTCCAACACCTTTGCCTACGCCAAACCCAACGTTGATAGCAGCTGCACCAGAACCAACCGTAGTTGCGGCTCAGCCGGAATCCTTATCGGGGGACGACACGATAGGTGTGGAATTTGAACAAATCGAGCTGAAGGTGACCCCTCATGCTGACAGTACCGTCGTTACGGAGGAGAAAAAGGAACTGAAAGTTGCCTTTGGCAAGAAGGCAGCTGACGCCGTGGAGGTTAACCCGTATGGTATTAAATCGCTATTATCTAAGGCAGGCTCGTATCTTTCCGATAAGCGGCTTGCGGAAGCTGAAGCGCAAGCGGCTCTTGAGGCGGAATCGCGGATAGATGCGGTAGAATGGCGGCGTTTATTTCTTCAGAGCCGATCGGAGTCGCAAGAGTTCAGGAAGCTCAAACTATGTATCGTTCAGAGGGATGACACCTTAGAATCAATTGCGAAGCGCTATCAGTTGACAACACGTGAGCTTCAACTGATGAATCGTCTAGGGGATCAAGATATTGTTGTGGGTCAAGTTATTTATTTGCCCAAATAAATACCTATACATAGGCAAGAGCCTCTGGCTGCTGATAGCGGCTGGGGGCTCTTTATGTTTTAAGCTAGTATAACTTCCACCATTTCGCCCAATACTAGAAAATAATCCTTATAACATGGGCTGAAATTATTGACTATATGTCGATAATTCGATATCATATACTGTAAATCATTTTCAAACCAACATATGGAATTGCAAAGATAGGGAGTAGTAGTCGGAACGCCCTTCAGAGAGTGGAACTGCAACGCTGAGAGGTTCCTCAGGATACATCCGATCGAAGTCGCCCTGGAGCAGTAAATGTGAGTGCAATCACCGAGTTATCCTTTCTCGCTTGCATTAGCATTTTCCGGTCGCAGCCGTTATCTGTTTAAGTGTCATGTTATTTGCTATTGGGGCAAGTCGCATGAAATGAAGGTGGTACCACGGAAGCTATACCTTTCGTCCTTTTTGGGGCGAAAGGTTTTTTTGTGTTTATAACAACTAGCCAGATATGGAGGTACTCTTATGACCGAAACCAAATTGCAAACAGAAATGCCGACCACGTACGACCCGAAAGAAGCGGAGCGTAAATGGTACGACTACTGGATCAAAAATGAATTCTTCAAAGCAGGCAACCGTCCTGATGCGGAGACCTACACCATTGTGATCCCGCCTCCGAACGTAACGGGTATGCTGCACATTGGGCATGCGCTTGATTTTACACTGCAAGATATTCTTATTCGTACGAAACGGATGCAGGGCTTTGACACGTTGTGGCTGCCTGGTTCTGACCATGCTGGTATTGCAACACAAACTCGCGTAGAGCAGAAGCTTCGGGAACAAGGACAAACGCGATATGATCTTGGCCGCGAGAAGTTCTTGGAGAAGGTATGGGAGTGGAAAGAATTATATGCGGATACCATTCGTGAGCAATGGGCCAAAATGGGCTTCTCACTCGATTATTCGCGTGAACGCTTCACATTGGATGAAGGGCTTTCGCAAGCGGTTCGTGAAGTTTTCGTAAGCTTGTTTGAAAAAGGTCTCATTTATCGCGGCAACTATATTATTAACTGGGATCCGGCGGCACGCACAGCACTTTCGGATATTGAAGTGGAATACAAAGAAGTTACAGGTGCGCTGTACCATTTGAAATATGAAACAACAGACGGATCAGGTTCGATCGTTGTCGCTACAACGCGTCCTGAGACGATGCTGGGAGACACAGCAGTTGCTGTTCACCCGAAGGATGAGCGCTATAAGCACCTCATTGGGAAGTCTTTGCTTCTGCCGATTGTAAACCGTGAAATTCCAATTATTGCAGACGATTATGTTGAAAAAGAATTCGGAAGCGGCGCGGTAAAAATTACGCCGGCACATGATCCTAACGATTTCGAAGTAGGAAAGCGTCACAATCTGCCGCAAATTCTGGTTATGGACGAATCGGGTACGATGAATGCGAATGCTGGCCCTTACCAGGGGCAAGACCGTTTCGATTGCCGTAAACAAATCGTTGCTGATTTGAAAGAACAAGGTGTTCTGATCAAAATTGAAGAGCACGTTCATCAAGTTGGACATAGCGAGCGCAGTGGCGCAGTGATTGAGCCGTACTTGTCCACCCAATGGTTCGTGAAAATGCAGCCGCTTGCTGATCAAGCGATTGAAGCGCAGAAATCAGGCAAGGGCGTAAATTTTGTACCCGACCGCTTTGAGAAAACGTATTTGAATTGGATTGAAAATATCCGTGACTGGTGTATTTCTCGCCAATTATGGTGGGGTCACCGAATTCCTGCTTGGCACTGCGCGGATTGCGGTCAAGTCACCGTAACTCGTGAGGATGCGACTGTCTGCTCCCATTGTCAAAGCGCGAATCTTAACCAAGATAACGATGTACTGGATACATGGTTCAGCTCGGCACTATGGCCTTTCTCCACATTAGGGTGGCCGAAAGATTCCGAGGATATGAAGCGTTTCTATCCGACGAGTGTACTGGTTACTGGCTATGATATTATTTACTTCTGGGTAGCTCGTATGATTTTCCAAGGTCTCGAATTTACGGACCAAATTCCATTTAAAGATGTGCTCATGCATGGTCTTGTTCGTGATTCCGAAGGACGCAAAATGTCCAAATCGCTCGGAAACGGTGTTGATCCTTTAGAAGTGATCGAGAAATACGGCGCGGATGCGATGCGCTATATGATTTCTACGAGCTCCACGCCAGGTCAAGATTTGCGCTTCCGTTGGGAGCGGGTTGAGCAAGCTCGTAATTTTGCCAATAAGATTTGGAATGCTTCCCGATTCGCTCTAATGAATTTGGAAGGCGTTACTGCAGCGGACATCGATTTGACTGGCCAATTAGGTACCGCAGATCGTTGGATTCTACATCGCTTGAATGAAACGGTTCGTGATGTAACACGTCTAATTGACAGCTATGAATTCGGTGAAACAGGCCGTCTACTTTATAACTTCATCTGGGATGATCTCTGCGACTGGTATATTGAGTTCAGTAAACTGAGCTTGTATGGCACAGATGCAGCTGCGAAAAAGCAGACTCAATCGGTTCTAGCTTATGTATTAGATCAAACGCAACGTTTGATTCATCCGTTCATGCCGTTCATCTCCGAGGAAATCTGGCAGCATTTGCCGCATGTTGGGGACACGATTACACTTGCAGCTTGGCCAACTGAGAATGCCGCCTTCGAAGCACCGGATGCGATTCGTGAGATGGAGCTTTTGATGGAAGCGATTCGTTCTGTTCGTAATATCCGTGCTGAAGTGAATGTGCCGATGAGTAAGAAAGTTGAGCTTTTAATTAAACCAGCTAGTTCAGAGACACAGGAGATTCTTAGCAAAAATGAAGAATACCTGAAACGCTTCTGTAACACGTCATTGCTTGAAATTGACCTTACATTGACAGCTCCTGACAAAGCAATGACGTCGATTATCACTGGGGCAGAGCTTTACTTGCCATTAGCGGGCTTGATCGATATCACGCAAGAGCTTGCGCGCTTGGACAAAGAGCTGCAATCTTTATATGGTGAAGTTGAGCGCATCGAGAAGAAGCTAGGTAATGAAGGTTTTGTAGCTAAGGCACCAGCGAAAGTCATCGAAGAAGAGAAGGCTAAGCTAGCTGATTATGCAGACAAACGTGATAAAGTAATCGCTCGATTAGCGGAGTTAAAGGTGTAAGGAACGTAAATTATACGATCGCCTATGTTCGTGAACAAGGTGATTCATATAGTAAAAGAGGATGAGAACAATGGATGAAATCAAGAACACGGCGGGTGAATTCCAATCCGCACAGGAAGCCATTGATTGGATCGTTGGACGGATGGAGAAGCTCGGCATGAAGCCGGGCCTCCAACGTATGCATCTACTTATGGAGAAGTTGGGTAACCCCGAACGCAGGCTGAAGTTTATTCATGTGGCCGGAACGAATGGAAAGGGCTCAACATGCGCTTACCTAGCTTCTGTGCTTCAGGCTTGCGGTTATGATGTGGGCACATTTACATCACCGTACTTGGTGAGATATACGAACCGTATACAAGTCAATGGCGCCGATATTGAGGATGACGTACTACTTCGTTTAGTGAATGAGATGAAGCCAATTGTGGATGAGATTGCAGCCACAGAGGTTGGTCCGCCAACGATGTTTGAGATTTCAACAGCACTGGCGATTCTATACTTTGGGAAAGTGGCTTATCCCGATTATGTAGTATGGGAAACCGGACTCGGGGGAAGGCTGGATAGCACGAATATCGTGAATCCAATTGTTACCGTAATTACGAATGTCGGTCATGATCACATGGATATTCTCGGAGATACCCTAGAGCTCGTAGCAGCTGAAAAAGCAGGCATTATTAAAGCCGGTGTACCAGTGATTACAGCAGTGGAACCTGAGGCTGTATGGCGTGTGATCGAACAAACGGCGAAAGCGAAGAAAGCCACCCTCTACTCCCTTGGCGATCAATTTTCGTTGACGGATGTGACGAGTGAGCTCGATCGTCAAACCTTCCAATTTAACGGACCATTTCGACCTATTCCAGAGTTGTCCATTACATTGAATGGTGAGCACCAATTGAAAAACGCCGCTGTTGCGGTTATGACGCTTGAAGTGCTTCGTCAATATTACGCCACCATCGTGGATGATGTGGATTTGCAGCAGGGTCTTACGGGAACGAAATGGCCAGGTCGACTGGAGATGGTTTCACAGGAGCCGCGCATCCTAATCGATGGGGCACATAACCCTGAAGGGGCGGCAACACTAGCTTCAGCGCTTCAAAATGTGTACAGCTACAAGAAGCTTCATATGATGATTGGAATGCTAGCAACGAAGAATCATACAGGCTACTTAAGGCATATACTACCATTGGTGGATACACTTATTATTACAGAAGCTAATTTTCATAAAAAAGGGGATGCTTCCATGCTCGCAGAACTCGCAACGAGTCTGCTGCGGGAGATGAATCGTGAAGTTGACATTGTTGTTGAACGCGATTGGAAGCAAGCTTTAACTTTATTAACAAATAGAACTGAGCAGGATGATCTGGCGGTCGTATCTGGCACGCTGTATTTAATCTCTGATGTTCGTTCTTGGATAACCTATCAAACCGATTCTGAAAAAGGATGGTGAGAACGGCGTGAATCAAGCAGAACACGTACATTTTATAGGAATCGGCGGATACGGCATGAGTGCCATTGCCAAAGTCATGCTCGAAATGGGATACCGTGTCTCAGGGTCAGATATTGCTCAGCAAGAGTTAACTGAGAAATTGAAAGCCAAAGGCGCTCAAGTCTTTATCGGTCATCAGGCGGCGAACGTGTCTGGTGCTGATCTTGTTGTATATTCAACTGCAATTGCCAAAGATGATGTAGAAATGCAAGCGGCAGAGCAACTGAATATTCCGATTATTCATCGTTCACAAATGCTGGGAAGGCTGATGAATGAACGCAAAGGCATTGCCGTAGCAGGTGCCCACGGGAAGACGACAACGTCCTCCATGATAGCTTTGGTAATGGAGATTTGCGGTACGGATCCAACGTATATTATCGGTGGAGAAATTATGAATGTAGGCAGCAATGCCAAAGCTGGCAAAGGAGAGTATGTTGTTGCGGAGGCCGATGAGAGCGATGGAACCTTCCTGCAATATCACCCAACTCTTGCGTTAGTGAATAATATTGAAGCTGACCATTTGGAAAATTATAATGGCGATTTCGAGAACTTGAAGAGGGCATACAAACAATTCTTGAGCCAAGTAAGACCTGGCGGCAAAGCGATTGTATGTCAGGATGATGAGTTCCTGCGCGAAATGATACCGGAAATTCAAAGTCAAGTGATTACGTACGGGATTGAGACGAAAGCGGATTATATCGCACGTGACATCTCACTAGGTGATCGCAAGGTAACCTTTACGGTAGAGTATAATGGTTCATCCCTTGGCCAAGTCAGCCTGTCCGTGCCTGGTAAACATAATGTATACAATGCACTTGCGACACTGATTACTTGTTTGGAAGCAGGGCTATCTTTCGAGAGCATTGCAGAAGCGATTCAGGAGTTTCGTGGAGCAAAGCGTAGATTTCAAGTACTCGGTGAAGTTGAAAACATTTTGGTGATTGATGATTACGCGCATCACCCTACGGAAATTCAAGCAACAATTTCCGCTGCGAAAGCAACAGGAAAGCGTATCATCGCCGTGTTCCAACCGCAACGGTATACACGAACTTACTACCTGTTTGAGCAGTTTAGCCGCTCCTTTCTGGAAGCGGATGAAGTTGTCATAACAGATATTTATTCACCAGCCGGTGAGAAGCGCATTGAAGGCGTGGACTCTGTTAAGCTAGTTGAGTTAATACGCAGCAACAGCAATCCGAATGTGCAGCATATTGCCACACGGGAAGAAGTACTGACGTATTTGATAGACCATGTTCAACCAGGTGACCTCGTTCTCACGATGGGTGCAGGAGACATCTGGAAGGCAGCGGATGGGTTAGCTAAATCGCTGCGCAAGAAATACGAATCACATACGTAGAGAGAAGATCGCTTACGCCGAAGGGCTGGAGGCGGTCTTTTTTTCTTGAACGAATCATATTATGGTTCTCACTCTCATACTCTAGTAACAGAAGATTGGGACAAGATGATACGGCATTGTGCCTGTTTCGGGACATACATATGATGAGGAGTGTGGGAAGGGAATGAAAAAAGCTAGAATTACATATCGCTTCGACCCCAAGGAAGGGGCAGAATCAACACGCAGAGCAGCAAGGGTACATGATCAAGAGGAGAACATTATTCCCCTCTATCAAGAAGAGTATAAAGTAATAGAGCCGAAGATAGATCGGAGTTCGAAGGAAGTAACGCCATACGAACAAGCAGAAAGAGAGCAAGTAGAGTCACTTTTTGAACCGCATGCGCTGAATACGTTCACGACAGATTTTGGGAGCTGGCATAGCCAGATCGAATCAGAAGGAGAGCGTGTAGAACGAATCATTCGTGAGAACCAAATTACTCGAGAACAGCAGAATTCTCCGATCCCAACGGTAGTTCGCCAAGAGCGGCAACCCGATCCCGAGCTTACTGACAATCGGGAGGAATGGTCCAATTGGACATCCAAGGAGCCATACCGGGATCCCGGGAATGGAACTCGTTATGCGAAGTCGCCCGATGCGCCATGGTTTCGCATAGCAACCTCTGTGGCGGGTGCAGTGGTAACGGGAATTGCATTCGGTTTCTTCGTGCTCTCCATGTTCTCTTCGGATCAAGATAAGACAACGAGTTTAGCGACATCCAATCCTTCTAAAGTTACGGTGCCATCGCCTAATACACAAGCAGCAACCTCCACGACCAAAACACAAACAGGTACAGGGGATGTAGCTCTACCCGCAACAACAGCAGCTGTCACAGCGGTGCAAATTCCTGCTAAATCGTATACCTTCTTGCAAAATGGGGTGTTCAGCTCGCTCCAAGGCGCCCAAGCTGTTCAAGATTCGCTCAATAAGAAGGGGCTTGCTTCTGCGCTGGATAATTCCGATAAGCTCACTGTGTTCGTAGGTTTTGCTAAGACGAGGGACGATGCTGTTGCATTAAGGCAAGGTGTGCAGGCTACGGATAAAACGATTGAGGTTTTCATGAAAAATGTGGATTTCCCAGCGATAACGGGCATTCGCTGGTCTGGCGCAAAAGCGGAGACATTGCCTAATTATATCGCTGAGGGTGATAAGCTTGTGACTGCGATGAGTGGACTGACACTAATCCATTTGGCGGAGACGAAGCCCACAGCACTGACGGATGTCTCTTTACAGTCGATTCGTACTTCGCATCAGGCACTCATTACGCTCGGTACAGGGCTGACTAGCGGCGCGGGTGATGATGTTAAACCGTTGCTAGCGAAGATGACTACAGCGATCAATAGTGCCGTACAATCGATGGAAGAATACAAGAAAACGCCATCTCAGGCCTTGATGTGGCAAGCGCAATCAGCCTTGATGCAGTACATTATTGCTCAGAAAAATCTGCTTACTACGATTAGCGTAGTATAAGGAGAAGCCGTGTACCCTGAACTCTACAGAGCCAGGGATACACGGCTTTCTTGTCATTTCGTGAGATAACGATCCAGCAGGGCGGCAATTTCAGCCCTAGTCATTGTTTGATCGGGCTTAAAGGAAGTGTCCGATATGCCATTTATGATGCCTTTATCTTTCAAATTTAGGATAGCTAATGCGCTCCACATGGACTTCGGTACATCATCAAATGCTGCTGTATACGTCGGTTGTGAAGTTGGCGAAGTCATTTGTAGAAGCTGATTAAATAAAAAAGCAACTTCCCCGCGTGTGATTGCTTGATTAGGACGTATTGTCCCATCGGCATAGCCTTGTAGTAAGTTTAGTTTCGCAGCCTTGGCAAAAACGGCGCTTGCCCAATGGGAAGTCGATAGATCCGAATAGCTTTTCGTTGCGCCAGTCCCGCAGCTATAAACATTGGAAGTTACACTTCCGTTCGTGCTGCAGACAGCTGGCAGCTTGCCCAAGGAAAATACGCGATCCATTAGCGTCAGGAATTCCGCTCTCGTAAGCGCGCGGTCGGGTTCGTAATTGTTGCCGATCCCTTCGACAATGCCTGTATTCTTCATGCGAAGAACGGCAGATCTAGACCAGTGAACAAGCACATCGGTAAAAAGTGGTGGTTCATAACTGCTAATTCCATTGGCGATGCCGATCGCCATCTTAGAACGAACAGCACTGCTAGCAAGTAAGGCTGCATCGCTAGTATTTGTGAGAAAAGCCGTCTCGACGAGAATACTTGGAATTGTTCCCATTCGGGCCACATAGACTGCACTAGGTGTTAGTCCTAAGTCTTTGGTACCGGCTTGCGCAAGTAAAGCATCCTGTACAAGCTGTGCCAAATTTTTACTATAAGGTGTTAATTGCGTCATCGCACTGCTTGCTGGATAATCTTCTTGGGGGTACGCACTGTCATAATAAAGCACCATGGTTCCGTTAGCTTTGCTGCTCGAATGTGCATTGGCATGAATGGATACGAATAGGTCAGCTTGCTGTTCATTCGTGAAGGCAACCCTTTGAGCGAGTGATAAGAAGGTGTCGTTAGTGCGTGTCATGACGACCTCGTAACCGCGTTCAAGAAGGGCTTGTCTCACCTTTAACGTGATGTCCAGATTGACATCAGTTTCACGCAGTCCACCAACACCAATGGCACCAGGATCACTTCCACCATGTCCGGGATCAAGCACAACCTTGTAAGCGAATGCTTGATAAGGGCATGCAATTGTGAGCAGTAACATGAACAGAATTAGTCTTTTGAATAGAGTCATAGTTGAATTTACCTCCGGTAACTATCTTACTAGGATTGGTCTAGGCTGTAAGCAGGTAAGAATCACCATCGGTTTATTCAACTGCCGGCCGTTTATTTTACATGGAAAAAAGAGGTGAATCCTCGTATAATAGGGCATGTACATACTTGGAGAGGATGGCAGGAATGAAAAAAAACACATTTACACTGATCATTTTTTTAATCGTCGGGTTAATTACTGGGGTTATTATTGGCCAGCTGCTAGCGCCCGTTCCTGCTCTCGCATTTTTAACTAAATCAGTTCAAATTTCTTGGGAACCTAAAGCCGATTTACAAGTTGTGAAATATCAATTCGAACTTTTGGTGAAGCTAAACCTGTGCAGTATTATTGGATTAGTAGGAGCTTATCTCCTATATCGGAAACTCTAGTGAGTTTGTGAACGTTAGAAACGTAGGATTATTATCTAGGAGTTGTTTATCGTGCCAACCAAAGAACATCAAAGACTTATTCTTGCTTCATCGTCGCCGCGGAGGCAGGAGCTTATCCAATCTTTCGGACTACCCTATATCATTCGTGTGAGTGACGCAGATGAGACCGTCGAGCAAAAAATAACGCCATCTGAGCTCGTTGAGCTGCTTTCTTTACGCAAGGCGGGGGCAGTTAGAGACATGCTAGAGGACCAAGATCAACATGGTATTATCATTGGATCGGACACGGTTGTTGTATATAACGAGGAAGTTCTAGGCAAACCGGTAGATGAGCAAGATGCTTTCCGAATGCTGAAAGGATTACAAGGAAATACACATCAGGTGTACAGTGGTGTTGCTTGTGTGGATGCAGCGACGGGTCAGCAGGTTGTCTCGCATAGCGTGACCCATGTGCGGATGAAGCCGATGACGGATAATCAGATTTTGCGCTATATTGCAACTGGAGAGCCCAGAGATAAAGCGGGGTCTTACGCCATTCAAGGTATAGGGGCAACGATAATTAGCGGGATCGAAGGGGATTATTTCACAGTTGTAGGCTTGCCGCTTTCCTTGCTGAGTGATTTATTGCTGACATTTGATATTCAAGTTCTGTAGGCTCATTTCCAAGCATATCCATTCTAGTCCAAAATAGGGTGTTTAGATTGACTGAGCAATCTGTAACGGTTACAATGACAGTAAGCGACATGACTTCGCATTCTTCTGGGAGGTACCAGCCATGAACAGCGAATTTACAATTGCCGTCCACAGCCTTGTTTTATTAGCTCATTTGCCTGATCATATGGCAACTAGCGAAGAAATTGCAGCTAATGTATCTACACATTCTGCACGCATTCGTAAAGTTATGGGCTTTCTTCGAAAAGCAGGTTATGTGTCAACGAAGGAAGGCATCGGTGGCGGTTTTATATTGAGTTGTAAGCCTGAGGAAGTCACACTCGGGGAGATTTACCGCTTGACATGTCAAGGTACTTTGAAGCCGAGCTGGTGCTCAGGTGATGAGTCCAAGCCTTGTATGATATCATCCAAAATGGATAGATTGATGGGTAAAGTTTTCTGCGATGCTGAGAAGCAAATGGAAAATTACTTTGAAGGACATACAATTGGGAGTATGTTAGAACAAATAAGGGCATTTGAATGTCCGCAATCGAATACAGAATCTCTATCCTAGAAGCCCTCGGATCTCACAATCCGGGGGTTTTATGTTGTTTTTAGGGCTTATAGCCGCATGCATGGGATAGCAATAAGTAACATAACCTACATTACGTACGGAAGAGGGGAAAACATGGAAAGCTCAAACTTGATGCTGCGAGAAGTTCCGATCGAAGAGAGACCGCGGGAGCGAATGCTTCAACTGGGGGCAGGGGCGTTAAGTCATGCGGAACTGCTTGCCATTTTATTACGGACTGGTACAGTGGCTGAGTCTGCCATTTATTTGGCAAGCCGGATTCTAAGTGAAAGCGGGGGGCTGCGCAGTCTTGTTGATATGAGCAAGGATCAATTAACGCAGATCAAGGGGATTGGCGATGCCAAGGCGCTTCAAATTCTTGCCGGTATTGAGCTAGGGCGCAGGCTGGCTAAGAGCTCATATGAGGAGCGGATAACGATTCGTTCGCCCAAGGATATCGCTAATTTAATGAGCGAGGATCTTCGCTATTTGCAGAAAGAGCATTTTGTTTGCTTGTTCCTCAACACCAAGAATCATGTCATTGCGCAGGAGACCTTATCTATGGGCAGCTTGAACGCTTCGATTGTCCATCCAAGAGAAGTGTTTCGTGCAGCGATCAAAAGAAGCAGTGCCTCGATCATTTGTGTACATAACCATCCCAGTGGAGATCCTACACCAAGTCCGGAAGATATTAGTCTGACAGGTCGGTTAGTAGAAGCAGGAGCAATAATTGGTATTGAAGTGTTGGATCATGTTATCATTGGAGATCAGAGATTTATAAGTTTGAAGGAACAAGGCTTTATGTAATATAATAGAACACGCAACAGGAAAGGAGCCGTTTGTATGTTTGGTGGTTTTACGAAAGATCTGGGGATTGATTTGGGTACCGCGAACACCTTGGTTTATGTGAAAGGCAGAGGAATTATCGTTAGGGAGCCTTCGGTGGTCGCCCTTCGTACAGATACAAAAACAATTGAAGCAGTCGGTGAATCCGCCAAAAAGATGATTGGTCGTACACCTGGGAATATCCGTGCAGTTCGTCCGATGAAGGATGGCGTTATTGCCGATTTCGACACGACCGCAACGATGATTCGATACTTTATTCGACAAGCACAGAAGCAACGGTGGTTGTTTCCGCGTCATCCGAATGTGATGGTATGTGTGCCATCGGGGATTACGGCTGTAGAGAAGCGTGCCGTTGAAGATGCAACGAAGCAAGCTGGAGCAAGAGAAGCCTATACGATCGAGGAGCCTTTCGCTGCTGCGATTGGAGCAGATCTTCCAGTTTGGGAACCAACCGGAAGTATGGTTGTTGATATTGGCGGAGGTACGACAGAAGTTGCTGTTATCTCACTTGGCGGTATTGTAACCAGTCGATCGATTCGTATTGCTGGTGATGAAATGGATGAGGCCATTATTCAATATATTAAACGTACATACAACCTCATGATTGGAGAACGCACAGCGGAAACGTTGAAGATCGAAATCGGCTCGGCGCTTAACACGGATAAAGCAGAAACGCTGGAAATTCGTGGCCGAGATCTTGTAAGCGGACTGCCGAAAACGATGAGTGTAACGTCTGTTGAGATTACGGAATCGTTGTCGGACACAGTAAGTGCCATTGTGGATGCCGTAAAAGTCACCCTTGAGAAATGTCCTCCCGAGCTATCTGCGGATATTATGGATCGCGGTATTGTGCTGACTGGCGGAGGAGGATTGCTCCGTAATTTGGACCGACTTCTAGCAAGAGAAACAGGGATGCCCGTTATGGTTGCCGAAAATCCCCTTGATTGCGTTGCGATTGGAACGGGACGTGCATTAGAGAACATTCACTTATTCAAAAACAAATCAGGATCTGGTTCGAGATATAAGGGTTAATATTCGTTAGAAGGTGCTAATTTGTTTAAATTCATGGGAAATAAACGACTTATTTTTCTTATGTCTGGTTTAGTCTGTTTCTTTATTCTAATGGGACTAACACTAGGGAATCGAGGGCCGATGACATGGCCTGAGAAGTTCGTCAAAGACTCCGTATCATGGACGCAAGGACTCTTGTACAAGCCCGCTGCGCAGGTAGCGGGCTTCTTCGAAGACATCAGACAGCTGCGAGTCATTTATGAAGAAAACAAGACATTGAAGCTGACGCTCACGCAATATGCACGAGATACACAGCGATTGAACGAGCTTGAATCACAGAATAAGCGTCTGTTGGATGAGCTTGGTTTCACAGAACGTCAGCGACAAGCCAACAACTATACGTATCGAATCGCTGAGGTCGTGACCATTGATCCAGATCCGTACAATAGCACCGTGACGATTAATTTAGGTGATAAAGATGGGATTAAGGAGAATATGGCGGTTATGACTGTCGATGGCTTAGTGGGAAGAGTGAGCAAAGTGTTTGGATTTCACTCCAACGTGCAGCTGTTATCAGAGACGAATGATACCGACAACAACTCCAAAGCAATCGCCGTTACAGTCAAAGGGAATGATTCGCAGCCATTCGGGATGATTGAATCCTATGATCCTAAGGTTGGGGAGTTAGTGATGAATAAGGTTGAACTTGCTGATGATATGAAAGTCGGCGATACGATTATTACATCAGGCTTAGGGCAGGTTTTTCCAAAGGGGATAGAAGTGGGAACGATCTCTTCGATTGGACCTGGGGAATTCGGCATTACATATAAGGTAATGGTCAAGCCCAAAGCGTCCTTTAACCGAATCCGTGAAGTGTTCGTCGTTGAAGTTCCGGAAGTGAAATGAGGTGAGCGGGCAAATGAATAGACATGTGTTATGGCTCATCCTCTTCGGTCTGTTTATCCTTCAAGGTAGTTTAGTTGTATGGTTATTGCCAGCCTCATGGCAATCGATCGTCTATGTAACACCACACTTACCCTTGGTATTCATCATCTTTATTGGACTTTTTCATCATCGTCATGCGGCTTTAGTTTACGGATTGCTGTTTGGACTGTTACACGATTTTACTTACTATGGAGCGATGTTGGGCGTATACTCTTTCAGCATGGGGCTCGTAGGCTATTTGGCAGGTCTTGCGCAGCGCCGGCAGCCCAATCTTATTTTTTACAACTTGCTTATTACAAGCCTAGGGTTATTAATATTTGAGTTTCTCAACTATGGGATCAACCGCTTATTCAAACTGATTGCCATTGATTGGAATTTTGCTCTCACCCATTACATGCTCCCAAGTGTTCTATTCAATTTACTTGTGGCCTTGATTTGCTACGTTCCCATCCGCAAACTGCTTGAAGGCAAACGACTTGCAGCGTCAGCGAAGGAAGATTAATTTTCCAGGCGATAAGCAGGAGAATTTAGAACAAGGGCCGAAATGTATAGGTTGGGAGGTCGTCATGCCATTATGTCTGTAGCGAAGCACCATGTTATGATTAAAGGGGTCAAAGATGGCCTTGTATTTTTACTAAATGACGCATGCGATTGGCAAGAGCTGTTGCAAGAGCTGCAACATAAGCTTGAGAAAACGCATCAACAAATATTAACGGGTCCGATTATTCATGTGAATGTCAAGTTGGGCAACCGTGAGGCCACCGATGAGCAGAAAGAAGAGATTCGAGCTGTGATTAAGCAGAAGGGGAATCTCTTGATTCAATCGATCGAAAGTGAGCCGTCTAAAGTGGAGGCTCCACCGGAGCCCAAGGTCTCGATGACTACGCTAAGAGGAATGATTCGTTCAGGTCAAACCCTTCACAACGAAGGTGATTTGCTTTATTTAGGTGATGTTAACCCAGGAGGAATCATTACATCTACAGGGAACATTTACATAATGGGATCACTTCGCGGTATGGCTCACGCAGGGTCAGATGGAGACGAGAAAGCAATCATTGCTGCGTCTCATATGCGGCCTACCCAATTACGTATTGCCGGGGTCATCAGTCGTTCTCCAGATGAGTGGGGGATCGAAGAGGCTTTCATGGAATTTGCTTATGTCAAAGAAGGCAAAATGGAGATCGATAAGCTGCATCAGCTTCATCGGATTTGGCCGGATGCTCCAATTAAATAATTATTTTTAACATATAAACTGTGTCTGGGGTGAGGAATATGGGAGAGGCTATCGTTGTCACCTCAGGTAAAGGTGGCGTTGGTAAGACGACGACTTCCGCTAATCTGGGGACTGCACTTGCGCTTCTGGGGAAAAAAGTATGCATGGTTGATACGGATATTGGTTTACGTAATCTGGATGTCGTGATGGGTTTGGAAAATCGGATTATCTATGACCTCGTGGACGTTGCTGAAGGTCGATGCCGATTGCCGCAAGCGTTAATTAAGGACAAACGATTTGACGAGCTGTATTTATTGCCAGCTGCTCAAACGAAGGACAAGCACGCCGTATCTCCGGAACAGGTGCGGACGATTATTTTGGAACTCAAAAATGATTTCGAATATGTCATTATCGACTGCCCAGCAGGGATTGAGCAGGGCTTCAAGAACGCGGTTGCAGGTGCAGATAAAGCCATTGTCGTGACGACTCCAGAGAATGCTGCTGTGCGTGATGCGGATCGAATTATTGGCCTTTTGGAGAATGAGAAAATATCTTCACCAAAGCTTGTCATCAATCGGATTCGTCCTCAAATGGTGAAAAAAGGCGAAATGCTGGATATCGATGAAATTTGCTCTGTGCTAGCAATAGATTTGTTAGGCATTGTGCCGGATGATGAGCACGTTATTAAGGCGGCTAATCTAGGTGAGCCTACGGTGATGAACCCTTCATCACGCGCAGCCATTGCGTATCGGAATATTGCTAGGCGTATTGTTGGCGATACCGTGCCGCTTATGCAGCTTGAAGACAAAACCGGTTGGGTAAAACGAATGAAAAAGTTTATTGGAATAGGATGATTGTTCTGTGTTTGCCAAACTGAAAAACATTGATATTCCAATTGTTGTCATTCTGATTGCCTTCATGGTGATAAGTACAATGATGGTCTACAGCGCTTCTGTCGATCATCCGACCATTAATATCAGCATAACGAAAATTCTGATTTTATATGCGGTAGGACTTGTCGCTTTTCTAGCCTGTAGTTTATTCGATTATCGTGTACTCATACGAATTGCCCCATACTTGTATGGGATTGGAATTGTCTCATTGATTGCTGTCTATTTTTTTGGTAAAAAGATTCACGGTGCCCGCGGCTGGTTTGAGCTTCCGGGTGGATTGACATTCCAACCAGCAGAGCTCGTCAAGTTAATCTTGATTATTTGCATTACAGCTCTGCTTGCCAGACGCGGCGGGGATTTACTTCAGGTGAAGAATGATATTATTCCTGTCGGGCTAGCTGTTTTTCTCCCTTTCGTACTTGTGCTCATACAGCCAGATTTAGGGAATGCGATTATTTTTGTCATTATTTTGATTGGAATGCTATGGATAGGGAATATCAAATACTCGCAAGTATTGATAAGTATTCTTCTCGTGGCTGGAGTAGGCTTCCTGATGCTTACGTTATATAAGCATTTTCATGATAGTTTGTTTGGATTGCTTAAAGGTTTTGGTTTTAGTCATTGGATGGACCGAATTGATACGTATCTGTACCCACAGGAAGTATCCGAGGATGATAGTTGGCAAGTACGAAATGCGGTAAGAGCTATTGGTTCAGGTGGGCTTGAGGGAGAGGGGTATCTACTTGGTACTTCCGTGCATAGTAATTTTATTCCTTACGCATATTCCGATTCTATCTTCGTCGTAGTCGGTGAAGAATTCGGATTCCGAGGTTCTGCTGTTTTGTTGCTAATTTATTTCATGCTTATTTACCGGATGATTCTAATTTCGATTCAAAGCACCAATATCGGTGGCGCGTATATCGTCGTTGGTGTTGTGTCGATGTTCGTTTTTCAAATATTTGAAAATGTGGGAATGTTAATTGGTATCATGCCATTAACGGGTATTACGCTTCCTTTTGTAAGTTATGGAGGAACTTCGCTCTTGATCAATATGCTCTCAATTGGTCTTGTCATGAGTGTGAAGCTGCATCAGGAGCGGGCCCCTGAATTGTTTTAACAGCTGTATCGATGTTAAGTCCGTGACCTATCGGGGTTGCGGGCTTTTTCTATGGCTGCAAACAGAATGAAGGCTGCACTTTTCACATAATCTTGTCCATCTGCTCATAGGCTGTACTAATGAAAGTCTATAAGGAGGGGATTCTATGGTTATAAAAGATAAAGTAAAGCAACGCCGGTTAGAGCGACTTCGCCATTTGCGAGAATCGTCAGAAGCAACTCTTGGGAATGGAAGCTCTCACAGATCCTCTCCGTCGGTTGATTTCCTTTTGCCACCTTCACGCCAGAAAGAGGAATTGCCTTTATACGCAGATCCTGATTGGAGAAGGCAGATGGAGGATCCTGAATTTGCTTGGAGACAGAAGATTATGATGGATACGGCGCATGATGATACAGAAAGAGGTTTTCTCACCCCTCCTTCTGCGCGGAGAATTGCTTTTAAGCTGCTGATCAGCGGTGTTATATTTGCTTCTGTTTATGGCATGTTTCACATAGACAAGCCTTGGGCTAATCAAGGGAAGCTCTATATCACGGCAGCACTAACGCAGTCCTATGACTTTACGGCTTTGTCCGCTTGGTATGCCGATAAGTTCGGGGGAGCTCCCTCCTTTATTCCAAGCTTTAACCGCGCAGGCAATGAAGCCGTGATTGTAAGTACTTCGAAGCGCACGTTGTTCGCACCAGCCAAAGGAAGCGTGTTGATAAGGTATGACGGGGCAACTCATAAAGGAGTCCAATTGAACGCAGCTGAGTATGCTCCAGTGTATGCGATGGACACAGGGCAGGTTATTTTTGCAGGGACAACTACGGATACGGGATTAACAATTATGATTCGACATCCAGGAGGGCTGGAGTCATTATATGGTGGACTGAGTGAGGTTACTGTAGCAGTAGGGGATTGGATGAAAGTTGGGGAGCCGATTGGTAAGGCGTCTGCCAAAGATCCAGCGCAGGGGAATTTGTATTTCTCGGTCATGAAAGAAGGAATGACGATCAATCCGGCGGATGTGATCACCTTTGATTAAATGGGCAGGGACCAAATATCGATTTCATCCACTATTTACACTAATTATGATTGGCTGTGCGATTACGGGGTATTTCCTTGAGGCAATCACGTTATTCGGCATCGTACTCATCCATGAGCTTGGACATTTAACCGCGGCGAAAGGCTTCGGTTGGAGAGTACAAGAAGTGCAACTACTTCCTTTTGGTGGTGTCTTAATTGTTGATGAGCTAGGGAGTACCTCGACTCGTGAAGAATTGATCGTCGCTATAGCGGGACCACTTCAACACGTATGGATGATTGGGCTGGCGATGATCATGAAGGCGTTTGATCTAGGCAGTGGCAACTGGTGGGACTACTTCATTGAAGCGAATCTCATGATCTGTTTATTCAATCTAATCCCTGTGATGCCACTCGATGGCGGGAAAATCATGCAAGGTTTATTAGGCTATTTGATGTCGTTCCATGACTCGATTGTCTACTCGGTTTGGATTAGTATGATCATAAGCTTCTCGATCATTGTTATGGCAATTATTCAGCTCGTACAAGGGCAGCTGCCGATTAATATCCTGGTTATAGGTTTGTTTCTGCTTGTATCCAATTGGTACGCTTACAGGCAGATTCCTTATCACTTTTTACGTTTTCTAATGGGCCGCGGGTTGCGTGTAGGGCAGTTATTGAGCCGAGGTACAAGAGCGCAGCCTATAGTAATTACGAAGCAACTTACGATGGCAGAGACGTTGAAGCTTTTTATGCGAGAACGATACCACTTAATTTATATTGTGAATGAAGCAGGGCGCATCCAAGCCGTGTTGCCTGAACAGCAAATCGTCGGCGGTTATTTAGATGGGAAAAAACCGGGGAGTGCAGTTTCCGATCTTTTCATGTAAAATAACTGGTGAGGTGAAGCATGTATGAAGCAACTGATAATTCACTGCACCCCAGAACTTACACAAGCGGCATTGCTAGAGGATGGACGTCTTGTGGAGTATGATACACAGTATCCGCTTGAATCTCAACGGGCAGGCAGCATCTACATGGGCCGCATCGTTAACGTACTTCCTGGCATGCAAGCGGCATTCGTCGATATTGGACTTGCGAAGAATGCCTTTCTTTATATAGACGATCTCCTCCCCGTTCATGTGGACAAGCAGCCTAAGATTAAGCCTTCCATAACGGATATTGCTGAAGTTGGGCAAATGCTAATGGTTCAAGTGAGCAAGGATCCACAGGGTACCAAAGGGGCGAGAGTAACTACACATGTTTCCATTCCGGGCCGTTGGATTGTTTATATGCCAGATGCTGATTATATTGCCATATCTCGCAAAATTGATCTAGACGCAGAGCGGCAGCGACTGAAGCAGCTAGCAGAAGGGAATCTGATGCCTGGTGAAGGCGTCATTATTCGCACTGGTGCAATAGGTCAAAGTGAAGAATCCATTCGAGACGATCTGCAAAATTTACGCGATGTATGGAGTACAATACTAGCTAAACGGGAAGAAACGCATGTTCCCGCTCAGCTTTATCAGGACTTGGATTTACTACCTAAGCTAGCGCGTGATGTGATCTCCGATGAAGTTCAAGAAGTGTGGATGAGCAATAACAAAGTGTTTGAAGAGATGAGAACCTTATTGCGCAAGCAGCAGCCCAGCTGGCGTGGTCGCATCGCTTTCTACGATCGTCGAACACCTATGTTCGATCATTTCGGCGTCACAGAAGAGCTGAACCAGAGCTTTCGACGCAAAGTATGGCTTCCTAGCGGCGGATATTTGATCATCGATCAAACCGAGGCACTGACGGTCGTTGATGTCAACACGGGTCGATACACGGGTTCTATTGATTTAGAACAAACGGTTACAGATATTAATCGTGAAGCAGCTGTCGAGATCCCTAGACTTTTGCGGCTTCGTAATCTTAGAGGCATCATTATTGTTGATTTTATTGATATGCATGCAGAAGACAATCGGGCGAAGGTCATGGCGAATATGGCGGAAGCTGTACGCAAGGATCGTTCGAAGACGACAATTGTCGGTTGGACCAAGTTAGGATTATTGGAAATGACTCGAAAACGGAAATAAAAGATTGCATATGAAAATATAACTGTGATATAATACTCGGAGTGTGTTGTTTAGGCATGCTGTAACCGCACGAAACAGGTCGAAGTACGCGAGTGGATTCCGTTCCGTTCCGTCACCTGCACAAGGCGAGTCTGAGACATGAGGAGGTAATGAAAATGTACGCAATTATTGAAACAGGTGGTAAACAGTACAAAGTTCAAGAGGGCGATGTTCTTTACATCGAGAAATTGAACGCTGCTGAGGGTGAGGTTGTTTCTTTTGATCGTGTGTTCTTGGTTTCCAAAGAGGATGGCCTAGTAGTAGGTGCTCCATTGGTTGCAGGTGCTTCAGTTTCCGCGAAAGTGGAGAAACACGGCAAAGGTGCAAAAGTCATCGTTTATAAGTACAAACCGAAAAAGAACTATCACAAAAAGCAAGGTCATCGTCAACCGTACACAAGAGTAGTAGTTGAGAAAATCCAAGCGTAAGAGACAAGCCTATGATCTACGTGACCATAGAACGTCTTGCACCGGATTCACCTCAAATTCTTTCTTTTGTCGTTGAAGGCCATGCTGAATATGACATACCTGGCAAAGACTTGGTCTGCGCTGCGGTATCAGCGATTTCCGTTGGTACCTGTAACTCGATAGAATCCTTAACCGGTGTGATTCCCATTCACGAAATGGAGCCTGGACTGCTGGATATAACCATCCCTGATAGTGCGCGTGCCATCCCTGAAACTTGGAATCAAGTGCAGTTAATTATAGAATCGATGGTCGTTATGTTACAAACGATTGAACAAACTTACGGTGATTATATAACGATTGAAACAATCTATCACAAAGGAGGATAACACCATGTTTTTGAAATTGGATCTCCAATTATTCGCTTCCAAAAAAGGGGTAGGTTCCACAAAGAACGGTCGTGACTCACACTCTAAGCGCCTTGGCGCTAAACGTGCTGACGGTCAAACTGTTACTGCTGGAAGCATTCTTTACCGTCAACGCGGTACCAAAATTCACCCAGGAACGAACGTAGGCATCGGTTCGGATGATACACTTTTCGCTTTGGTACAAGGCGTAGTGAAATTCGAGCGTTTGGGCCGCGATCGCAAAAAAGTGAGCGTATACCCAGTTGATGTAGCTCCTGTAGCTGCAGCTCTAGAAGCGTAATTAGAATCCCTGGTGAGCGAGAGTTCATCCAGGGATTTTTTCTCAGGTATGCATGAAAAAACCTCTAACCGTGATCACTCATTTCGGATGGTCGAGGGCGGGGGTTTTCTCGTTTGTTTGGTGAAGTTTTCCAAGCAGCATGATATACTGGATGAACGGTTACAAAGCAGGAGAACGGGGCGAGCGGATAATGAAGCAATTGGGCAGCGCACAGGTCTATGTATTAGCACTTGTGCTCATAGGATTGACTGGCTTGTTGGTGACAGAACCGTGGATTATTCGAGTGGCATTTCTACTAATTATTCTCGTAAGTGGGTATACAGCTTGGAGACTAGAAGTAAGTAGAATGGAAGAAAAGTGGCGTTCTACGCTGAAGCAGCAAGAGCAAGAGGATCATCTAAAGTTGATTGCCGTTGTAAATCGCTTGCGGCATGATTGGATGAATGATACCCAGATATTATTTGGTTACATTCAAATGAAGAAGTTTGATAATTTGCGGCCATATATGGAAAAAATAAAAATGACTATGCAGCAGGAAAGCAATCTTTCCAAGTTGGGAATCCCCTCTTTTATTGCTTACTTGCTTCAATTCCGTGTGCAGTCCAAGACGTTAGAGCTGAATGTGGAGGTCGAACAGGAAATTAATCTTGGACAACTCCCGATTCAGCACGGACTGATTGAACGATTGGTTCGCCAAATGGTGGCATGCATCCAGGAACATACGGCATTTGAAGATGGGGAAAGTGGCACACTCAGCTTGGAGTTTGATGTTCAAGAAGATGGCTTACTGCTTGATTTTGTATATCAAGGCCCCTATAAACGGGAGCAACTTGAGCAATCTGTTTTAGCGCGTTTTGTATCGAAAGGTTCCCAGTATTCGCTTGAGAATGATGATTGGCATGAAGAAGAAGCAAGTGTCACACTACGATTGCCGTTTCATATATAAAGTTGAGGTGTAGGAAATGTTTGTTGATAAGGCGAAGATTTTTGTAAAAGGCGGCGACGGTGGTGACGGTTTAGTTGCTTTCCGTCGGGAGAAGTATGTACCGGAGGGTGGTCCTGCCGGTGGTGATGGAGGCAACGGTGGTGATGTTGTTTTCCGCGTAGATGAAGGCTTACGGACATTGATGGATTTCCGTTATCAGAAGCACTTCAAAGCAGATCGCGGCGAGAAGGGTCGCAACAAATCGATGCATGGAGCCAATTCAGAGGATATGATCGTTCGTATCCCCCCTGGGACGACCATTATTGATGATGACACGCAAGAAGTGATTGCTGATCTAACGCGTCATGGCCAAGAAGTCGTTGTTGCGAAAGGTGGCCGAGGTGGTAGAGGGAATACTCGCTTCGCAACTGCGCGTGTAACGGCTCCTGAGATTGCGGAGAACGGTGAAGAAGGCGTAGAGCGTTGGGTTATCTTAGAAATGAAAGTAATGGCTGACGTAGGGCTTGTCGGATTCCCGAGTGTGGGTAAATCAACTTTATTGTCTGTCGTTTCTGCCGCGAAGCCTAAGATTGCAGCGTATCACTTCACAACGTTAACCCCAAACTTAGGTGTAGTTGATGTTGGAGATGGCAGAAGCTTCGTGATGGCAGATTTGCCTGGCTTGATCGAAGGCGCTCACGAAGGTGTAGGTTTGGGGCATGAGTTTCTTCGTCACGTAGAGCGGACGCGGGTTATTGTACATGTCGTGGACATGTCGGCTGCGGACGGACGTGATCCTTATGAGGATTTCATCAAAATCAATGAAGAAATCAAGCTCTATAATGCGAAGCTAGAGCAACGTCCTCAAATCGTTGTAGCAAACAAAATGGACATGCCGGAGTCTGAAGATAACTTGGCCTTGTTCAAAGAGCAGTTGGCTGCTGACGGTAAAGATTATGCCGTTTATCCGATTTCGGCATTGACGCGCGGCGGTGTTCAAGAGCTGCTGTATAAGATTTCTGACATCGTGGAAAGCATCCCGAATGCCCCTGAGGTTGAGGGAGTAGCTGAAACGGAAGAGCGTAAGGTCTATCGCTTTGAGAAACGCGAAGAGAATGATTTCACGATACGTCGTGATAATGATGTATTCGTTATAGAAAGTACATCGATTGAGAAATTGATTAAGCGAACGAATTTTACGACTCAAGATGGCATCGCGCGTTTTGCTCGTATTTTGCGAAACATGGGCATTGATGATGAGTTGCGTAAACGTGGCGCTGTACATGGACAGACGATTCAAATTGGTGACTTTGATTTCGAATTCGACGAGAACAATTTATAATGGCAGGCACTTATCCAACACGGATAGGTGCTTTTTTTATTTGGTTCAATCAAATGTTATGATACTTGACACGTTAAACTAAAAGTATTACCATTTCATATATATGTCATGGTTTATGTCAGAAAATATAACATTAATGTGGATCGAGAAAGGGGGAGCATGATGAAGCGATGGATACAGGCGATGGGGTCGGATCAGACGCGTATGCGGAATTTAACCTACGATGAAGCTGTAGAAGCAGCTGGTGAAATGGCAAAAGGAGATTCAACAGACGCGCAATGCGCAGCTTTTCTAATGGCGTTGTGTATGAAAGGGGAAGCAGATGACGAGTTGATGGCCTTTATTGATGTCTATCGCGGCTATTCCTTGAATTATCATACTCAGCCGAACTCGCTTAATACAATAGGTCCTACGGAAGGTAGGAAGCGATTTCCTATTACGTTGCCTGTCAGTCTGTTGCTGGCGTCAGTGGGGTTCACTCAGGTGATGCAAGGTGGTGATGCGCTTCCGTCACGACAAGGGACAACAGCACTGAGGGAGATCGTAGAAGGCTTTGGTGTTTCCTTACAGCTTTCTGTGAAGGCTTGGCAATCCATGCTATTTCATTTGCATATCGGATTTCTTCCCACAGAGCAGCTGTGTCCGCCAATTGGACGTCTGAAGCAGGTCCGAGAACAATTGGGAATCAGAACAGTTATCGATACGATAGAGAAAGTATTGAATCCGGTGCTATCGACAAACTTAATTATCGGTGTGCAACAGCGCAAAGCCATGGAATCCCTGATACCGATTTCGATGCGTTCGGGGTTTCAACAAGCATATATTATTAGCGGGATTGATGGATCAGAGGATTTACCCCTCTATGAGAACAGTACGATCCGAATCGTGACACCCTGGGGAGATGAGTCCCGAAGTGTTGAGCCACAGAAATTTGGCTTCATGAGTACACCGTTACCCAATCTCGCGAAAGAAGATCAGATTGCGATGGTGAAACGCATTATTACAGGTGAGGAAGGGACTGAAGTCAAACGTGAACGTGACCATGTCATTTTCAATACGGGGCTAAGATTGAAATGGTTTGATAAAGTAGATAGCTATGAAGATGGCTTTCAGCTTGCCGAAGCTTTATTACAGCGGAAAGAAGCACATAAAATCATGCAGCGCTGGATCGAACAGAGTCAGTATTTGAAACTGCAAGATCTTGCTGACAGCGATGATTCCTCTACGAAAATAGGTTGAAGACCTTTCCAAAAAGCTGTGAGTAGACAGCAAATGGGGGGTCTTTTTTTATGGGGGTAGCGAAATTGGTAGATGTTACAGCTAAAACTTAATCAATGGATATGTTACCATTTACTAGTGTCAATATGATTCGTAAGTACAAAACGCTAGGAGGACTACAACATGAAGAAACAACTACTTGCTTTTGCCCTTATCCCATCCCTACTATTCGGTGCTGTCACAGTCCCATTCCCTAAAGCAGCTTCTGCTGCAACTACTGGTCAAGTTATTAGCAGTGTGAGCTTCCGCCAAAGTCCGGATGAGAACTCACCGCGAATTCGTTATTTAAAAGCTGGTGAGCCTGTCTCCATTATTGAGAAAGTGAATGCCTATTGGTATCGAGTTCAAGTAACGAACGGTCAAATCGGTTATGTCTCAACGAGTTCGAAGTACATAAAAGCAAACAGTCAAACTACGTCACCTGCAACGGGGACAGGACGTATCGTCGCCAGCGTGAGCTTCCGCACCGCTGCAAATGTGAGTGCAACGCGCATCCGTTATCTGAAGACAGGAGAGACCGTTGAAATCCTGCAGAAAGTAAATGCTTATTGGTATAAAGTTAAAGCATCAGATGGTCGTGAAGGATACATAAGCACAAGTCCTACTTACATATCAACATCAGGTGCAAGCACGTCTCCTGAGTCAAATACAGGCGGGACAACAAGCGAAAAGATTCAAAAGGTGATAGCAGCAGGCAAGAAATACTTAGGAACACCATATGAATATGGATCCAGTCGTGATAACACGTCTACGTTTGATTGTTCTGATTTCGTACGTCAAGCATTCTTGGACGGAATTGGACTGAAATTACCTTCCGATTCTAGAGGGCAAGGCGAGTATGTGAAGTCGCTCGGACACCACGTCACGGACTGGCATAACCTCAAAGTTGGCGATCTGATGTTCTTTATGTCATATAAAGGGACGGCGCAATCCAACTATGCAGGGATTAATAAGTCCGCACAAACGATTACCCATGTGGCTATTTATTTAGGCAATGGTCAAATACTTTCGACTTATTCCAAAGAAAGTGGCGGCGTGCGGATTGATTCCATCGCAAATCGGCATTGGGAATATCGTTTTCTATATGGAGGCAGTGCTCTATAAGAGACAGTCGATTAATAAATCGAGCCTTAATACGCCTATAGCTTAATGAATTTTTGTGAAAATGACCGATTTCGGAGACGGTTGTCTCCCCTTGCAGTAATGCGGTCACATCTAATTCCTTGTCATAAAGCGATACGTCATCTGGAGTTTCAGAAGTTCAGAAGTTCCCGGTTGTTTCTCTATATTTCAAATGTTTGTTTAAGGGATTCAAGATAAAGAGTTTATCTACAGTCTCTATAAGGGGACTAATTAAAAAGAGCAGGCAACGAGAAATCGTTGTCTGCTCTTTTCCAAGTCATGGGTTGGATTATATTTGCATCGGGTCCAATAAGGGGTTCCAATGTATTGTAGGTATGTCTGTCCCTGGTTGAATCCCTGCAGAGCCTATCCATGGATGGGAAGTCCGGCCTACGCTGAAATAATGTTGGAGTAAACTGCGGAAAATATAGGGCATCGGGCGATCTAGGACGGCTGCTCTGTGAATCCAATGAAGATCACCTTCCGAGGTAATGATTCGTGGATTCACATCCGTTTTACCGACATAGAAAAACTGTTGGCGTATTTCTTGTCCGTTCAGTCGAATTAAGACATATTGTAGATGCAAATCTTGAATCTCATCTTGCTCAATGCCGGTTTCTTCCCAAACTTCACGAAAGCAAGCCGTTCTTGGTTGGCTAATTTCATGTGGTTCGAGATGACCACCTATTGCCGCCCATAGGCCGGGGGAGAGAGTGCGATTTAGCGCACGTTTCATCATGAGAAGCTCATCCTGTTTGTTCCATAAAAGTGCAGTAGACATCATTCGTAAAGTATTCATCGAGAGATCCCCTCCCTTCGTAAGTTCCGTTTCAGCTTATCATAGAAAGGGAAGGGGCTGCAAAGGCAGATGCTTGGATGCATTTTGCCTATTGCTTCACGAGGCATGTTTCGATATAATGTCCACTATAGAGAAACATTAGTCTTTTTGGAGAGGACGGTAGTTAGGTGCCGGAGAGCAAAGAGTTTCTTCCAACCATGAAGCACATCGGACCTGAGAGGTACTACTTAGTCCGTGAGGACATTCTTCCAGAAGGTGTTCTGAAGACAGCGCAGGCCAAGGAGTTACTTGCACGGGGTGAAGTGAAGACGATTCACGACGCTGTCGAACAAGTTGGGTTGAGCAGAAGCGCCTTCTATAAATATAAAGATGGCATTCATCCACTTAGCAAGCTAGAACGCGAACGTATCATTACGATTTCAATGGATTTGGAGCATAGGTCCGGGATATTGTCCCGCGTACTTGCACTCATCGCCAATTTGGACGGCAATGTATTGACCATCCACCAAACGATTCCATTACAAGGTATGGCGAATGTCGTTATATCCTTAGAAATTTCATCCATGGGCGAGGAGATCCGGGAAATTGTGGATCGCCTAGGGGCGCAAGACGGCGTCAAGCGTGCTATGGTCATCGGTCAAGGCAGTTAAGAGAAGCATACAATTCAGGAGGTAATGAAATGAAACCCATCAAGGTTGGTTTACTAGGATTAGGTACTGTAGGAACAGGTGTAGTGCGTATTGTTGAAGGTCATCAAGAGGATTTGCAGCGTCAAACAGGTTCAGTTATTGAAATTGCCAAAATCCTTGTACAAGATAAGTCCAAGCATCGTAACATTTCGGTTGATGCAGATAAGCTGACAGAGAACGTCTGGGACGTAATTGGCGATAGTGACATCGATATCGTTGTTGAAGTGATGGGTGGCATTGAAGCAACGAAAGCCCACATTCTAACAGCACTTGGGAACGGCAAGCACATCATTACAGCTAATAAGGATCTAATGGCGATGCATGGGGCTGAAATTTTGGCCAAAGCCGCAGAGAATAATTGCGACGTCTTCTATGAAGCGAGTGTTGCAGGCGGGATTCCGATCATACGTGCACTTGTTGAAGGCTTCTCCTCCGATCGCATCACGAAGATCATGGGGATTGTGAACGGCACGACGAACTACATTTTAACTAAAATGAGTCAAGAAGGCGCTGCTTATGCCGACGTGTTGAAAGAAGCACAGGAATTAGGCTATGCAGAAGCGGACCCTACTTCCGATGTTGAGGGCCTAGATGCGGCTCGCAAAATGACAATCTTATCGACACTTGGTTTTCATGCCAATGTTGCTTTGAGCGATGTGGAAGCGAAAGGTATTTCCAAAGTAACGAAGGAAGATATCCAGTACGGTAAAAAGTTAGGCTATGAAGTGAAATTACTGGGTATTGCTGAGAATCATGATGGCCATATCTCCGTCAGCGTCCAACCGACGATGGTCAAAAACTCGCATCCGCTTGCTTCCGTAAATGGTGTCTTCAATGCCGTTTATGTGACGGGTGAAGCAGTTGGTGAAACAATGTTCTACGGTGCGGGTGCAGGTGAGCTTCCTACCGCAACGTCCGTTGTAGCCGATCTAGTGGCGGTTGTGCGTAATTTGAAATTAGGTATTAATGGACGTACGGTACAAGCTCCTTACAAAGAGAAGAAGCTTAAAACGGATGAACAAATCGCTTCCAAAAACTTTATCTTACTTCATGTTGAAGACAAAGCAGGCGTGCTTGCCCAAATTACACAAATTTTCGCAGAGCATGAAGTTAGCTTGGAATCGGTCTTCCAACATCCGAATAAGTCGAACCCGAAAGCGGAAATCATCATTATTACCCATGACGCTAATCAAGCGAGCATGAAAAATGTATTGAATCAATTCGAATCCATGGATGTTATCCATGCGATTAAGAGCGTGTATCGTGTAGAAGGCTAGAAATCGGTAACGCACTCGTCCTAGGAAGAGTGCGTTAGATGTTTATTTTGAGTGAAGAGAGGCGCAATTTCGAAATGAGCTACAAGACAGAACAAAAGGTAAGGGTGAAAGTACCGGCAAGCACAGCGAATCTAGGTCCTGGCTTTGACTCCTTGGGGATGGCCTTGAATTTATATGCTTGGATTGATATGGCGATCTCTGATCAGACAAGAATTCAATTGATCGGCGATCAGATGAGTGGAATACCTACGGATAAATCGAATTTAATCTATAAAGTAGCTCAAATGGTGTTTGATAAAGCTGGCGTTGCACATCCAGAGCTTGAGATTTCTATGTATAGTGAAATTCCACTTACGCGTGGTTTAGGAAGCAGTGCTTCGGCAATCGTAGGGGCGCTTGCAGGTGCGAATGCGCTTATTGGGAATCGGTTCTCGACCTATGAGTTGTTCCAAATTGCTTCGCGTCTGGAGAAGCACCCTGATAATGTGGGAGCAAGCCTTTATGGCGGAATTGTCGTTGCGTTCTGGGATGAAGTAAGAGCAGAATCCATACGGATTGAGCCTGATATCAATTTGGAGGTACTGGTGGCGATACCAGCTTTTCAGCTATCGACCGAGAAGGCGAGAGGCGTTATGCCGCAGCAAGTAACTATGAAGGATGCGGTATTCAATCTGAGTCACTCCTCATTACTAGTTGCTGCCCTAAGCACGGGGAACTTAGAGATGATTCGTCTTGCGATGAAGGACAGATTGCATCAGCCCTATCGCGCGGCACTTATCCCTGGGATGCAGACGCTTTTGCATGAATGTGAAGATCATGGCGCGCTTGGTGTTGCTTTGAGCGGAGCAGGACCAACCATGCTAGCGCTTGTCGATGCACGCAGTGAGAAGAAGACGGAGCTAGAGAAGTTTCTCCAAGGCACGTTGGCGAAGGAGGGCATAGAAGCCCAGCTTCTATGGCTGAAGCCAAGCCAAGAAGGTGTGACTACGACAGTCCTTCAAATGGGAGATGATAGTCTTCTTTCCTTGGTGGAAAATGAGGTGCTGGCATGAAGCGAGTTGCGATTCTTGGACCCAGTACATTCTCGGAAGAAGCTACACGTCACTTTCTAGGTGAGAATTTTACGTATGTCTCGTATAAGCTGATCTCTGAAGTTTTCAATGCAACGGCATCGGGTGAAACCGATTTAAGTGTCATTCCAATTGAGAATACGCTAGAAGGCTCTGTACATCTCCACGTGGATTGGCTCGTTCATGAAGTCGATCTTCCGATTCGTGCGGAATGGGTATTTCCGATTGATATGAATTTGATTGGTTACCCGAATCCTGATGCAGAAGTTGATGAATTGAATTTGAATCCCTATCGTCATATTCGCAAGGTGCTGTCTCATCAAGTTGTACCTGCGCAATGCAACCAATTTATGAAGCGATATTTGGGTGAGGCCGAGTTTGAGCAAGTAAGCTCTACGGCGGAGGGAGTCCGTATCGTTTCTACGCTTCAGGACCCAACGGTCGCTGCGATTGGGACGGCCATTGCTTCGACGAACTATGGTGTGCCTATGTTGCAACGTGAGATTCAAGATCACAAGGATAACATGACTCGCTTCTTGCTTGTTGGGAAAGAAGCATCGGAATTGATGCCGTCAGAGGATATGAAGACGACGATTCTGGTTACACTGCCAGAGGATTATCCGGGTGCCCTGCACCAAGTACTATCGGCTTTTGCATGGCGGCGAATTAACCTTTCGAAGATTGAATCGAAACCGACGAAGAAGAAGCTTGGCAATTATTATTTCTATATCGATATTGCGGGTACGATGGACTCTGTTCTTCTGCCTTCTGCCATTCAAGAGATCGAAGCTATAGGATGTCAGGTTCGAATTTTGGGCTGCTATCCAAGCTATCCGTTTATTGGATCTTAGGGAAAATCCCTTGCGTTTATGACGCGAGGGATTTTTTTTGTGCGACAGGGGCAAAAGCCTAGGATCGTGCATAAACTGTAATATCATGAGTATGAATAAGCGAATGCTGACGCGGCCAAGTTGATGACAATTGGAAGAGAAACGCGAAGGAGATGCTTACGAAGTCAGTTTTCTAAAGAAAACTTTAAGGAGGTAGGGTTTTGAAAATCCATATTGTCAAAAAAGGCGATACCCTGTACGAGCTCGCAAAAAAATACAACACCCCCCTAGACCAGATTATTGCGCTTAATCCGCAAATAGCTGATCCAAATCAGATTGAGATTGGGATGAAAGTGAAAATTCCATCTGCAGTTAAACCAGTCGAACCACCTGCATCTGATTTTGTTTATAAGCATGTTGTTCAGCAAGGTGACAGTCTATGGAAGCTGGGAAAAGCCTGGGATGTGCCATTGCAAGCGATGATTAAAGCTAATGCGCACCTAAAGAATCCGAATGTACTTATGACGGGTGATATTGTTTTTGTCCCCAAAATGCAGCATGGACATACGCATGGTAATCAGCACTCGACGCATCACACGCACCACAATACCTCCAAACTCAGCACAGAGCCGTTTGCTCCCGTGCCAACGCCGCAGCCAATGCCGCCAACAGATGCGTATCAACAGCCTATTATTGCGAGCCCACAACAACCAGTCGTTGAAGCACCTCCGTTATCTACGGGGGAAACAGTTCCTGCCGTGCCACAAGTAATGCAGCCCGCGCCGGTGATTCCAGCTCCAGTCATGGAAGATCAAGGACTCCATCAACCCTATGGGCAAGCGGTACATCCGTTCCAGCAGTTTCATATTACAGCGACAGAAGTCTTTGCTTACCCTGAGCAGCAGCATGAGGCAATGACGCTTCCTGCGTATCCTTCGTACCCTCCGTATCAGGAAGAGCCTTGTGAGCAGCTTCCGACGATGGCAGCACCTGTTACTGTAGTCGATGAAGGATGCGGGTGTGGCGGACCGCCATTACATGAGCAACCGTGGATGAACTATCCAACCCACTACGCGAATGTTCCTATGGGGAACCCGTGGGATAACGCGTCACAAGAGATGCCTGCAATGCCAGCCTTTTATCCGCCTCCGATGCCGTATGATCATCCAATGGCGCAACAGTATGCGTTTCAACATGATCCCTATGGTATTCCTTATGCAGGTGCAGGTCAGCATGCTCCCTATGAAGAATCATCTTTGTTACCGCAAGTTCATACCCATGAACTGAAGAAAGTTACGGATACGGTAGCGGAAATCGACATTGATATTCGCGACGACAAGCATAAATCAGCTAAACCCAAGACAAGTGGAAGCCGTACCACACGAAAAGTGAAATTATCAGGAGCTTCAGCGTTGAGTGCGTTCTTACAGCAGCAAGAGCGGGGCATAGAGAAGCGGGAACCGAGCAAACCGAACAGCCCGTGGATTAATTTCTAAATTTCAAACAAAAAAGCCTCAAATCACGATCTAACTCGTGGTTTGAGGCTTTTTTCTATTCTGCATGGAAATCAAGCGATCATGCCTAATGTGAAGAAGGTCATTAAACCAATGACGAAATTCATTCCCCATTTTTTACGAAGAAGCTCACGCCCTCGGTGCAAACGAGTTTTCACAGTCGTAATCGGCAGGTTCAGACGCTCACTAATTTCTTGAAGAGAAAGCTCCTCTAGATAATACAGCGTAATAATACCTTTATATTTGTCTGCTAATTTGTTAATGGATGCGTGCATGTGCTCTTGAATTTCGGTTTGAAGCACGGCGTGTTCCGGAGATTGATCTTGACTGGCTAGCTTACTGTAGTAGCTGTAGTCATCATCAAAATCATTTAGCTCCGCATCGAGGGATTGAACGGGTCTTTTTTTGCGCAACAGATCGATGGCAACATTTTTTCCGATCCGATAAATCCAAGTTGAGAAATTCTGGCTTTCATCAAAGTGGTTTAAGTTCAAATAGACGCGAATAAAAGTTTCTTGCACAATATCCTCGGAATCAGGACGGTTATGCAGCATCCGAAACGCCAGCTTTTGTATTTTGCTACGATAGAGCTCGACTAACTCCACGAAAGCGTTGCGATCGCCTCGTCTGGATAATTGAATTAATTGAAGTTCTGCCACATTCATGATGTTTCCCTCCTTAGAGTTGTCGTTAAGAAAAAAAGGTCTAGATCAATCTCATTTGCTTATATCATATATATCGTCATTCCTGTATGCCTATGAGAGTTTTATCTATCTTTGACTATATCATTTCTGTGGCTACAGTCAAATTCAAATGAGGACGAGAGGCAGTTTATAACCAATTGTTACCGAAATCATGTAAGTTTCGTGACACTTTATAGAGATCTTTGACGAAGTCAAAGTTTCTCTGCTAGCTACGAGGACTTGGATTGGAGTGGGATACAGTGGTTGTATTTGTATTTGAGGTGCCAATTCCAATCTTATGAATTTCGTTCCACAATGCTACACTTCCCCATAATAAAACGATGCCGATAATCAGGAGAGTTGTGCGTTTAATTGGTTTTCTTCCGTTCATGGTAAATTCACCATCCGTCTTGATTGGTTTCATTCTATTCTATGGTAAATGATGTATAGTGCTTCTTGCAAATGGAAACAATACGAAAAAACAAGAAGAAGGGGATAACGTGATTGTACATCGGTTCTTGAAGCAATTGAAGAAGAGATTACGCTGGAAGCGAAGTTGGTTGACCTTAGGGATATTCGTTCTGGTTGTTATGGCTACCTGGTCCGTATTTGGTGATGATGCCCCCTACAACCGGAAAGTTGCCACTCGCGCGACCATCGCTGGTTTAACACCAGAAGATGATGTACGTCTTCAGGAAGCAACAAAACGGTTGCAAACCATTTCAGATCGCAGAGACAGCTATTTGCTCAAGTCCTATGTCTGCGGAGAAGAACGCAGTCAGTTGGGTTCGCATACGTCACAAGAATTACTTGCACTGCAGAAACAACACCCTAGTTGGCAGTTAAGCATTCAAGAGACAGGTGAGGTTGTTTTTACGGAAAACATTGAAGATTTATCACCAGACTGCAAAGAAAGGGCAGTATTCGGGATAGACGGCAGCAGCAATTTGTCGTTATTCAATGGAACCCCTGCAAACAATCAAATTATTCGTACCTTTTTCCAACTCAATATTCAGCAATTAGAAAGCAGTTTGCCAAGAGATACGGTGGCACAGCTTCACGAAGGGATTCGAGTTACGGATATAGAGGAGTATAATAGCGTATTATCTACGTTCAGCGATTATGCCATTGAAGTTACGGAAGGTGCAATGTCACGTCCTTAGTTCAAAGAATACCATAGATAAAGCCTAAGAGATAGTTTCGGGAATTCCCGAGTCTATCTCTTTTTTTCATTCTCTGCTATAATGGGAAATGACTACATATGTTCGCTTTTTTATAAAATATAAGCATTTATAAGTTTCAAATGATAAGTCGGCTATATTTCTAGATAAACACTTTGATACGTCCTTAGAGGACGGTGTGGCCGTTTATTTTGGATGGGAGAGAAATTCTTTGCGTATTCTAGGGATTGATCCAGGGATCGCGATCGTAGGCTTTGGCTTTATTGATAAAATCGGCAGTAAACTAGTTCCGGTACAATATGGTTCGATTCAAACGGAAGCACACACGGATCCAGGTATCCGGTTGAAAGATGTCTATGACGCTACAGTACAATTGATAGAGAAATATAAACCAGATGTGATGTCCATTGAGAAACTATTTTTTAATCGAAATGTAACAACGGCATTTACTGTAGGTCAGGCGCGAGGCGTAATGATCCTTGCAGGCGTGCAGGCTGGGTTGCCGATTGCTGAATATACGCCGCTTCAAGTCAAGCAAGCCGTTGTAGGTTATGGGAATGCAGAGAAGAGGCAAGTACAGGAAATGGTCAAGATTTTGTTGAAGTTGTCCCAAATACCGAAGCCAGATGATGTCGCTGATGCCTTGGCTATCGCTATTTGTCATGCACATTCCTCCGCACTCCAATCTAGAATAAACGAGGTCAAACGATGATAGATTTCTTACGAGGTAAAGTAGCTCTGCGGGAAAGTGACTATGCAGTGCTCGATGTGAATGGTGTTGGCTACCGTGTATTTTGCCCGAACCCTTATGCGCTTTCGCATAAAGAAAATGAAGATGTCACGATGTTTATCCATTATCATGTAAGGGAAGATGCGCATCTCCTGTTTGGCTTTATGACGCGCGATGAACAGTCCTTATTTCGCTTATTGCTGGATGTCAGTGGTATTGGTCCCAAAGTTGCGCTAGGCATTTTAGCGGCAGGTGGAAGACCCGAAGCTGTCATACTAGCGATAAGCCAAGAAAACTTGGCGTTTCTGACTAAGCTTCCTGGTATCGGGAAGAAAACAGCCCAACGGATTATTCTAGACTTGAAAGATAAGCTAGGCTCTGTGAGCTTCTCTAGTCCAGAGGCTGCTGTCGCATTAAGTGTTGTCGGTTCGGCACAATTAACAGAAGGCGGGCTGCCTTGGAGCGAAGCGAAGGAAGCCTTGATGACACTTGGCTATACGGAAGCAGAAGTCGATCGTGCATGGCTGCAAGTGAAGCCAAAAGCAGGGCCATCGGATTCTGTTGATGTGCTGGTGAAGCTTGCTTTGCAAGCTTTATTCACTATGTAAGAAATTGAACGAGCACAGAAAGGAGGGACACCATGGACAATGATCGGATCATATCGGCTAATTTTATGATGGAAGACAATGTGGTCGAGTATAGTCTGCGTCCACGGTTTTTGGCTGAATATATCGGCCAGAAACAGGCGAAGGAGAACCTCAAGATCTATATTGAAGCAGCGAAAATGAGGAAAGAGGCCCTAGATCATGTACTTCTGTATGGACCGCCTGGACTCGGTAAAACCACGCTATCCAACATTATCGCCAATGAGCTTGGTGTGAATATTCGTACAACCTCCGGGCCTGCCATCGAGCGGCCTGGAGATCTTGCTGCCATCCTGACGAATTTGCAGGAGGGGGATGTGCTCTTCATCGATGAGATTCACCGACTCCACCGGACGGTGGAAGAGGTGCTATACCCAGCGATGGAGGATTTTGCCCTTGATATTATCATCGGCAAGGGGCCAAGCGCACGATCCGTGCGACTCGACCTGCCGCCATTTACCTTAATCGGCGCCACAACACGCGTTGGGCTGCTCTCTGCGCCTCTACGCGACCGATTTGGGGTCGTTAGTCGGTTGGAGTTTTACACGGTCGATGAGCTCAGCTACATCGTTAGCCGGACAGCCGACATCTTGCAGGTCGGCATTGTTGGTGATGCTGCGCGTGAGATCGGCATGCGTTCGCGGGGGACTCCGCGTATCGCGAACCGATTGCTGAAGCGGGTGCGCGATTTTGCCCAGGTGAGAGGCGACGGCATCATCACCATGGAGCTTGCCAAGGAGTCGCTAAGACTCCTGCAGGTGGATGATCTGGGGTTGGATGAAATTGACCATAAGATGCTGCGTGCGATAATTCAGAGCTTCCAAGGGGGCCCTGTTGGGCTTGAAACGATCGCTGCAACCATCGGTGAGGAAAGCCAAACCATTGAAGATGTCTACGAGCCGTATTTGCTTCAAATTGGCTTTATGCAGCGTACACCTCGAGGACGGATCGTGACGCCGCAAGCTTATCACCACCTCGGGTTACCGGTACCGGAGCAACGCTAGATCTATTAGCGTTCAGCCTTCAAGAAATGACTTTTGTAAGCTTTTGCCGCTGCTGGAAGGGCGGGCAAGAGCTTTTTTTGTCTTTTTTCAGCGAATAAACAAAACTTCTGTCTCTTGCTAGAGTCTACATTACTAGATGATAGCGTAAGAAAGGATACGATACCTTTATGTTTGGAAGACATCAGCTAGTTAAACCAAAGCGAATTGCCATCCTAACGGCAGCAGCATTAACGTTTACAGCCATTTTATATGGGGGATCTGAAGTGAATGCCGATGGGATTAAGCATTTGGATCAGATTCGTGTTGCCCTTGTCATTAATGCGACGAAATATAAAAAGATAGAACCGCTAGTTTCGCTCTCTTCCCCAGGCGGATTCGAGATTGGTGTGCGAAGTTCTGCGAATACGGAAGCGAAGCCATGGGCATCTATTTCGGATGCTACGATTCGGATGTCACTAGATCAATACAGTATGATGATGCTAGAAACGCCAGACTACACGACGGCTAGGACCTTGAACGGCAAACTGGCAATAATGGCAGAAGAAAGTTTCGTGTTAAGTCGTAACAAGCTGGGCAAGATGGTGTACCAAGTTTATTACGGGAATCTGCCTACGAAGGGGGAAGCCGAAAGCGCAGCAGCTCAAGCCTTAAAGGACCCGGCGGTAGCGGCATTGACGAAATCAGCCCCTCCTGTGCCTAGTGGTCCCCTCCACTTGAGTGCGGGAACGTATGACTCAGAGGAAGCAGCCCAGCAGCAAATCGCCGTGTACACGGGGGCTGGTGTCCAAGCTGATCTGGTTTTACAGGAGAATGGGGCTGGCAACGTGGCCTACAGTGTCTGGTTAGGGAGCGAAGCAACGGATGCCAAGCTTGAGCTCGTAAAGCAAGCAGCTTTGAAGGCTGCACCTAATACGCCTCTCCAACCAGCGAATACGAAATCGGCCTACTTGATCCGTAGATCAGATGTAACAAGCTCGGCCAGTCCTACTATTACTATAGCCCATTATGTGACAGCTACTGGAGAGCAGAAAACTGTGATCCATCCTAAGAAACAGGGCATCGCAGTGAAAGAACGAATGGACCGCAGCTACCGTGGCGACATGGAGATTAGCACCTATCACGATCGATTGGCGTTGGTCAATGAACTTCCTATGGATCAATATTTATATGGGGTTATTGGAGCAGAGCTTAACTCGCAATGGCCAGCAGAAGCACTGAAGGCACAAGCTGTAGCGGCGCGTACTTATGCCATCGTTCAAGGAAACAAGTATGAGATTGCGCAAGTTACGGATACAACGCTTGAACAGGCCTACTATGGCTTGGGTAAAGAATTTACGGCTGGCAACCTAGCGGTTGATGCGACAAAGGATCAAGTGATTACGAATACGCGAGGCTTGATAACACCAGTATTTGCTTCTAATGCGGGTGGCATAACAGCAGATTCTACAGAAGCTTGGGGCAACTCGGTTGACTATTTGCGTAGTGTTGCAAGCCCAGATGAAAGCGCTGAACAGGGCAAAGCCATCTGGTACCAGATTCAACTATCAGACGGCCGAGTCGCTTATGTACATAGCATGTATGTTAGGGATAGTGGACAGAAGGACAAGGCAGGTAAATCGATTTTCGAGGCTACAGAGTCAGATGTCAACGTACGTGTAGCACCTTATGTGGATAATGCTGCGAATCCTCCCATAGCTAAATTGACTGCCAAAGAAAAAGTCGTCATCCTTGGTCAAGAGAGAGAATCGAATGCTTACTCTTGGATAAGAGGTCCTTACAGCCTGAGTGAAATTAAAAGCAAGTTAGAAGCTGCGAAGATCCCCATTAACGGAGAGTTAACCTCACTGGAAGTTTCCCAAAGAGGCCCGTCTGGCCGAGCAATTGAGTTGAAGGCCAACGGTGTTGTCGTGAAGTTAGACAATCCGGACGCTATTCGAGGCGTATTAGGTGGTTTACCGAGCACGCTGTTTGAAATAGAAGGAGCAGGCAGTTATACTGGTACTAGCTCATCTGCTACAAGCACTGCCAACATTGCGATTTTGAGCGGCTCTGGGGTCGTTACGAGCAGCTCATCTTCAGATAGTGTTTATGTGTTATCCGGCAAACAAACGCAGCCAACTGCTGTGAAGAAAACGGATTTAATGACGCTAAGCAGTACGGGCTTAAGTAAGCCTGTGTTGACGGGAACAGGTTCATCTAGCATCCTTTCTAAGGGATCAACGGCCCTACTAGGAAATCAAATTATTTTCCGCGGAAAAGGGTTTGGCCATGGCGTAGGCATGTCGCAATGGGGTGCAAAAGGCTTTGCAGAGAAGGGCTACGATTACAAAAAAATACTTCAGACGTATTTTACTGGAGTCAACATAACGAAGGAATGAATAACTAACATGGAAGTACAAGCATTCGATTTTGATTTACCAGAATCACTTATTGCCCAGACGCCGCTGCTAGAGCGCACGGCGTCTAGACTGCTTACACTGAATAAAGTAACAGGCGAAACCGCTCATCGTACATTTGAAGATCTGATTGCTTACTTAGAAGCCGGGGATTTACTCGTGATGAATGATACACGAGTCATTCCAGCACGGCTTTTTGGTATGAAGAAAGACACGGGCGCTAAAGTGGAACTATTGCTGTTAAAACCGCTGGGCGAGGATCGATGGGAAGCACTGGTTAAACCAGGGAAGCGCATGCAGCTCGGCGCTGTTGCGGTATTCGGCACAGCTGCTGACGAAGGTGGCGAGCCTCTCCTAACTGCGGAAGTCGTTGAAGTTGGCGACATGGGAGCTCGTATTCTACAATTCCGGTATACGGGAATTTTCAATGAGATCTTGGATCAATTAGGCGAGATGCCGCTTCCGCCTTATATCAAGGAGCAGCTATCCGAGCGGGAAAGATACCAAACCGTCTATGCGAAGCATGAAGGATCCTCTGCCGCGCCAACGGCAGGCTTGCATTTTACGGCAGATTATTTGGAGAGACTGAAGGACAAAGGTGTCCGACTAGCCTTCGTGACGCTGCATGTAGGTCTAGGTACATTCCGCCCTGTATCCGTGGATAAGATTGAAGATCACCAGATGCATGCTGAGTATTACATTTTATCCGAAGCAACAGCAGCACTAATTAATGAAACGAAAGCGGCAGGGAAACGTGTTATTGCTGTCGGAACGACTTCTGCACGAACATTGGAGACAGCAGCAGGATTGAGCCGCGAGCAGCCAGGTTACCAAGAAGGACAACCTTTACGCATTCAGGCCTCTCAAGGATGGACATCTATTTTCATCTATCCTGGCTACACGTTTGGTGTCGTAGATGCATTGTTGACGAATTTTCATCTGCCAAAGTCAACATTGCTTATGCTCATTAGTGCACTAGCTGGTAAAGCCAATATCATGCGAGCCTACGAAGAAGCTGTGAAAGAAGAGTACCGATTCTTCAGCTTCGGTGATGCCATGTTGATTTATTAAATCATTCAATTGAACAAGAAGAGCAAGCTTAGAATAGGAAGTGGATATCATGACAGCAGCAGTAACGTATGAACCGATTAAAACGTGTAAACAATCCGGCGCTCGCTTAGGCCGCGTTCACACCCCGCATGGCGTTATTGAAACGCCAGCGTTTATGCCGGTAGGCACACAGGCAACTGTGAAAACGATGAGTCCGGAAGAATTGAAAACGATGGACGCTCAAATTATTCTAAGCAACACCTATCACTTATTTATTCGTCCAGGACATGAGATTGTGAAAGAAGCTGGCGGATTGCACAAGTTCATGAATTGGGATCGTCCGATCTTGACGGACAGCGGTGGTTTTCAAGTTTTTAGCCTAAGCAACATGCGTAAAATTACGGAGGAAGGCGTCACATTCAAATCGCATTTGAATGGGGATAAGTTATTCCTATCTCCAGAGAAGGCGATGGAAATTCAGAACGCTCTTGGCTCGGACATCATGATGGCTTTCGACGAATGTCCACCGTTCCCCGCGGAATACGAATACGTGAAGAAATCACTGGAGCGTACGACGCGGTGGGCAGAGCGCTGTCTGCAAAGTCATGCGAGACCCCAGGATCAAGGCTTGTTTGCGATTATCCAAGGTGGTATGCATGAGGATCTACGCAAGCTGAGCGCGGAGCAGTTGACTTCCATGGATTTCCCGGGGTATGCTATTGGTGGACTGAGTGTAGGTGAGCCTAAGCATTTGATGTATGAAGTGCTAGATTACACAACACCACTTATGCCTGCGAATAAGCCTCGTTATTTGATGGGGGTTGGCTCGCCGGACGCATTAATTGAAGGCGCTATCCGAGGCATTGATATGTTTGATTGTGTATTACCGACGCGGATTGCTAGAAACGGGACTTGTATGACAAGCTCAGGTCGTCTAGTTATTCGTAATGCGAAATATGCAACGGACTTTGGGCCGCTGGATGCCAAATGTTCTTGTTATACATGTACGAATTACAGTCGCGCTTATATTCGACATCTCATCAAAGCTGATGAAACTTTCGGTATTCGCTTGACGACAATTCATAACCTTCACTTTCTACTACAGCTTATGCGTGAAGTTAGAGAAGCCATTAAGGAAGATCGCTTACTTGATTTCCGAGATACCTTCTTTGCCGCTTACGGGCTGAATGATAATGAAAGAGGATTTTAAGAGAGGAGGATACCTATGTTTCTATTGGCAGAAGATGCAGCAAGCACAGGTGCAGTAGGATATTTGTATACATACGGGCCATTAGTGCTCATGTTCGTAGTTTTGTACTTCTTACTTATTCGTCCACAGCAAAAAAGACAGAAAACACGTAGTCAAATGCTCGGAGGATTGAAAAAAGGGGATAAGGTTGTTACGATTGGCGGACTTCATGGCACGATTGTAGAAATCACAGATGACATTTGCGTACTTCGTGTTAACGATGCTACGAAAATGACTTTTGATCGCTCGGCAGTTAATGCAGTTTCACAAACACAAGCTACTAAGGAATAAGAAAATAAAAAGCGAGGTCCTATAACAGGCTCTCGCTTTTTATTTGCATATATAGTTGAAATTAATATTCGTTATTCTTTACTGGGCGCTTAAGGAGTGCACGCTCACCAAGGATAAGTCGACCTTCAGCAATACGTAGACCCATTCGAGCAGCGACGACACCGAGTACAACACCAGCACACATATCGGACAACCAGTGAATACCTAGATAGAAGATTGTGAAAATGATAAAGGCTGCTGAGCAGGGAACGAAAACTTTCCAAAACATGTTTCGGCTTTTTACAGCGATAACCGCCATTGAAACGGATATGGATGTGTGCAAACTTGGGAAACAATTGTCGAGTCCAGATAAAGGTCTGTAATCTTGCTCGAACGTTGGGAACACATCTAAGATGAGTAGATCTACTTTTGGGTGGAAAAACCATACTTCATTAACTGGGAAAAAGAGATAAAACGGGATGGCTATCATATAATTGAACATCAATGCATAACAGACGGCATAGAAAAGTTTATGATTCTTCTGATACGTGTAAAGAGCAATAGAAGTAATCATAATCGATGGGAATATAATGACATAGAAATAACTACATACGATCGTAAGAATATCATTATGGAAAAAGTTCTGAATCGTTGCTACAAAGTCTCCTTCGATGCCATAGATCGATTTCGTGAAATCGGCTTTGTATTGCATGCCTTTCTCAATGGCCATCTCCATCTTGTTAAACATGAGAATCATTAGCAACGCGATGAAATGAAAAAGGAATTTACGTGAAGTAAATATTTCATGAACTAAGCTGCTGGCAATGGTGTATGGACTCTTTCGCGTTGCGATAATTACAAAAGCGAAAATTGTTAGTACAATATAAACTGTCGCATGCGTCATAGATTGAAAAGGGCTCAAGTTGTATCCCCCTATATATTGGAAGTTTTGTGCGGCAATAACTATGACATTATACCACACTAGGCGGGGGGGAAGTGCAATCTTCACGGAAAAGACTTATTTTTGAGTATTTACACCAAGTATGCCACCGAGCGCCCCAGATGCGAATAAAATGCCAAGTAATTGGAGTGATTGAAGATTCAACCCTGCATCGAATGCTAGAAAACCGACTAGGAAAATGAGAATGAAATAGAAGACGCCGACCATGCCCCCGTGATACCAGCCGCGATTACCGGCTCGTTTACCAGAAACCCATCCTCCAATAAATAAGGAGACCGCATGGATGATGGTTGTTAATGTGTGTAAAGAGCTTTCTTGTGTGCTAGTTAAAAGTAAAAACAAGGAGGTCACAATGGTTCCAATGGTCATCATACTAAATGAATAGACGAGTCCTGAAAATAATGGCGATGTTATTCGAACCTGACTGACCGTTTTCATAGGGTTCACAGGCATCATTCCTTTCCTATATTCGAACGCTTCATTACCACATAGGAAAGTTTAAGTTTTCGGATGCAGAAAACTGTGTTCCTATTGGCGATAAAACCTACCTCTAAACGCGGTCGCTCATCATTGAACTGCCTCGATAAAGGTTTTCTCATCATCATTGTATGGCCAAGCACATAGAATTAGTACAAACTATAGATCAAAGGAGTGTGATTATTTATGGTTGAATTCTCTCAAGGTCCAGTAATGTGGCAAGTAGCAGCGGCGCTGCTTATTTTTGCAGCTGCTTACGTGTGTATATTGATTGAAAAATGGGATCGTATGTATACCGCGCTTGGTGGGGCTTGTTTGATGCTGATTCTAGGCATTGTACCGCTCCATAAAGCACTTACAACTTACGCGAATTGGCCGATATTAATTTATCTCGTGAGCCTTTTTATTATCTCGAGCCTTTTTCAGAAAACAGGTATCATTTCGTTTGTCGTAAGTTCTATTGTTCGAAAATATCGCATGCGGGCACTAACGCTAATTATTAGTCTTTCGCTGATAGCAGCGCTTATCTCTGCACTTATGGATAGTCTAATGGCTGTTGTTGTTATCGTTCCTTTCATCATTATAGCGTCTAGAAAAATGAGGTTATTGCCGGCTCCTTTTCTAATCTCGATGTTATTATCCGTACATATTGGCGGTGCAGCAACGATTATGGGAAATATACCTGGCCGTATGCTTGGAGCATCAGGGCATATATCGGCAGGAGATATGCTCATTAAGTTGGTTCCTCTGATCTGCTTGCTGTTAGCTGTCGTGTATCTCATTATGTGGTTGATCTATCGAAAGCGCTTGGTAGCGGCGGAGGCACATATGCGTGAGCTGCTTAGCATAAACCCAAGTTCCTATTTATCTACGAATAGAGAATTCGTCTTAGGAAGCAGCATTATTACAGGGGTAACCCTCATTGCGTTATGCCTTCATGGTGTACTAGCGTGGAGTCCAGCCTACATAGCAGCCTCAGGGGCCATTGCATTACTTGTAATGAATTACAAAGATATTCTTGAGGTCATTAGAAACAAGGATTTTGGCGCGGTATGGCATCAATTGAGAGAAACACAATGGCTCTTTTTCTTGGGACTCTTCATCATGGTAGGAGGCCTAACGTATGCAGGTTTTTCTAGTTTCATTGCAAATCGAGGGCTCGAGCTAAGCCAAGGGAGCATACCGTTTCTATCCATTTTATTGCTATGGCTGAATAGTTTCGGTACGGCGATGATGGATAATATCCCATTCATTGCAGCGATGATTCCCATTGTTGATGGGATGGAGCAGCTCGTAGAGACGTCAATACAGCCGATGTGGTGGGCGTTGATCGTTGGAAGTGGGATTGGGAGTGGTGTTACACTCGTGAGCTCAATCGCAAGCTTATACGCAGCATCTTTTACCTATCAGGATGGCGTGAAGTTAAAACAAAGTGAGTATGTGGTAGTTGCTGCCCCGATTTGTTTCGTCTTGCTTTTGATTTCCACGTTATATTTCAAATTATTCTTGTTGTAATTGCCAACAATTGAATATGTAATATCTGCATGATGAGGTGCGTAGGCGGTCAGAATACCAGAGAACTCCGAGAACAAGCTAGAGCTTAGATCAGGGAGGTTACGATGGATATTCTGACCATTTTTTTGCGTACGGTGCTTATCTATTTTGTTGTTTTTCTCATGCTTCGTATTATGGGGAAACGTGAAATTGGTAAGCTTTCGCTTTTCGATCTTGTCATTTCGATCATGATTGCGGAAATTGCCGTGTTCGTGCTTGAGGACGTGAAGAAGCCTCTTATGTCTGGCATTTTACCTATGGGGACTTTGGTGCTTATTCAAGTTGTCATTGCCTACATTACGTTAAAAAGTCGCACCATTCGTGTGCTTTTCGACGGTAAACCGAGTGTGCTCATCAATAAGGGTATGATCAATCGAAATGAAATGAAGAAGCATCGTTATAATCTGGACGATCTGATGCTGCAATTGAGACAAAATAAAATTATGAACGTGGCTGATGTGGAATTTGCGATTTTGGAACCTTCGGGAAAGTTAAGTGTAGTGGAGAAAGACAAAAATGACAAAGAGACAGAGACGGAAGTAACGAAATCAAATAACGCGATACGTTACGAAGGCTTGCCGCTGCCTCTTATTATGGATGGTAAAGTACAAGACGATAACTTAGAGAAAATCGGTCAAACGAGGTTTTGGTTGAAAAACCAGCTCCAAGAAAAAGGGGCACGGGATTTTAAAGAAATTTTCTACTGCTCGATTGATCATCGCGGCAGAATGTTTCTTGATCGTAAGAGGTGAGTCGCTGTGAGTTAACGGATTATTTTTTTGCCCATATTCATCACGCGACCGATATCTTTAAGACTGATAAGTTTGAAAGCCGTGATGAAAAAGATATAGGAAAAGAACCCTAACAATAAGGAGGAGATGAATCTAATCCAAGTCGCGGACACCCAGGGCGTGTACATGATGAAATAACAAATAATACCTGAGAGAAGCATGGCCGCGCCAATTTTCCCGAAACTGCTGCCTTCCATACGGAATTTGAGTAGTCGAACGACACTATTCCAGTGCAGCAGGGTAACCAAAACGATATTCACATTTATAGCGAATACAGCGCCGTGTATGCCCATTTCAGGCTTGCTAGCTAACCAATAGATTAAGAATAACTTAACCGTCGACCCAATTAGTGTGTTGATTAGAGCAGCTCCAGGCTTGTTTAAGGCTTGTAAAGCAGATTGCAGCGGAGCTTGAAAATAAATAAATATCGCGATCGGTGCCATCATCTTAAGCATGACACTAACGTCAGGTTGATTGTACAGATATTTACAAATCGGCTCGGCGAGTACAAACATCAATACGGAGAAAGGAGCACCTGTCACTAAAGCAAGCTTTAAGGATTGATGCAAACGCATATGGATGGTTTTAAGGTCTTTGCGGGCGGCAGCTTCACTTAATGAGGGAATCAGCGAAACGGATAATGACATGGTAAGCGCACTTGGTAGAAGGATGATGGGAATGATCATGCCTTGTAAAGCCCCGTACTGTGCAGTGGCAAGTGATGTGGTAATTCCGGCGATCGCTAAGCTTTGAGCAATTAAGATCGACTCCAGTAAATAGGAACTAGCACCGATGAGTTTACTTCCTGTGATCGGGATTGAAATGCGTAAGATTCTGCGTAGATTAGAGAGTCGACCTGTTGTTTTATTCGTTCCGATGCGAGAAAGTGGAGAGTTGGATGAAGCCTTTTTATCCCATCTAAAATGGATAGCTAGTACTGCTAGTCCGCCAATTTCGCCTGCCAAGACGCCAATCATTGCACCTGCTGCTGCATATTCGACGCCATATGGGATCATCATATACGAACAAACAAGAACCATAACAATACGAATCAATGTTTCCATAATTTGCGAGGTTGCTGTGGGAATCATATTTTGTCTGCCTTGAAAGTAACCGCGATATACCGCGGAGACGCCAATAATGGGGATCATGGGACTCATACATAGGAACGTGTAGTAAACGCGGGAATCTGTCAGTAAGTGAGACGTGATCCAAGAAGCTCCTACAAGGCAGATACCTGTAAAAATAATGCTAAGAGATATGGTGATTGCCAGGGATATTCTTAAAATGCTGCGAATCCGGGTTTCATTGTTTTCTGCCTCCGCTTCCGCAATCAGCTTGGCGATTGCAACGGGAATTCCTCCGGTAATGATAGTCAAAATAACGGACAGGAATGGCCAGCCCATTTGATAAATACCAATGCCTTCAGCCCCGATCACGCGTGGTAAAGTCATTCTAGGTATGAAGCCAAGTATGCGATTCAAAATACCTGCGGCGAGCAGGATCATTGTACCTCTAATAAACGACTGCTTGGTCACTGCCATACCCTCTTCCGATAATGTCATACCTATGACTATGCGCGAGCTGTCCAAGCTCATGCTAAGATTTTATGGACAAGTGCGCATTTGGCAGGAAATTCCGGGGTAGCTATCGAATTGTATCAGATACAGGTAAATCGAATTGCCCTAGCTCATGCTTATGAAGTTAGTTTTGCTCCAGCAAAACTTTTAGGAGGATCCCCCATGAATGACGCACAGGATAACGGAAGTGAAGAAGAGAATCCAGGTATGACGGATCAAGAACTGAACGAAATCATCGAAAACTTATGTTTGAGCAAAGTTGAGGAATTTATTTTGCTTGGGTATGAGCACGTTACAGGTAAGGATATATGGGATTGTGTAAGCGATAAATACCGCAAAACAGGGTTGCCCTCTCTTCATCAAATCGTAAATGATATTCTATCCCTCAAATCTACTGCGTTTATGAACTGGATGACGATTAGTATGTATAGAGGAGCCCAATTCTAAGAATGGGCTTATTTTTTGCGTGAAACGACTTAAATTGACTCGTTTTTCAGACCTGAGTATAATAGGCATATTGAGTATTGAAGGGAGACTAGCAACAGATGCTGGATTGGAAAAGAATTTCGTTCTTTTTTCTAACGGTTGTCATTGTTCTTGGTGCAATCGGAGCAACGAGCCCTAGATTAGTAGAACGTATTAAGCTTGGATTGGATTTAAAAGGCGGATTTGAAATATTATACACCGCAGAGCCGCTTACGGCTGGACAACCCCTAACGAAGGAAACGCTTACGGAAGCTGCACAAAGTCTTGCTAAACGTGCGGATTCACTTGGTGTTGCTGAGCCTGAGGTGTATCCAGAAGGATCAGATCGTATCCGTGTTCGTCTTGCAGGTGTTGAGAACGAAGAAGAAGTTCGTACGCTGATGTCCAAGCCTTCCGTACTTACATTCAGAGGACCTGATGGAACGGTTTACATGAATGGAACTGATTTCGTTGAGAATGCAGCGAAATTAAGCTATGACCCGAATACGAAGCAACCGATCGTTGAGATCAAAATGAAGAGCCGAGAGAAATTCAAAGAAGTAACGACGAAGCTGGTCGGCAGCACGTTGTCTATTTATTTGGACGATGTCGTGCAGTCCACGGCGTCGGTCAATTTCCCAATTGACAGTGACTCTGCGATCATTACACAAACGAACGTTGCTGAAGCTACTAAAGTAGCGAAGATGATTAATTTGGGCGCTATGCCACTTAAATTAACAGAGAAATACATACAACGTGTCGATGCTACATTAGGCAAAGCTTCCTTGCATGAGACAGCAAGAGCAGGGTTAATCGCTTCGATCTTAATTTTCTTGTTCATGGTGCTGTACTATCGTGTTCCAGGTCTAGTAGCGGCTTTCACTTTGATTACGTATGTTTGGGTATTACTCGCGATATTCGACTTTATGAATGCCACGTTGACGCTGCCTGGTATTGCTGCCCTTGTCTTAGGTGCAGGGATGGCCGTCGATGCGAACATTATCACATACGAAAGAATTCGCGAAGAAATTCGTGCAGGCAAGAGTATCCTTTCCTCCTTGAAAGCAGGGACGAAGCATTCCTTCCGTACGATTATGGATGCGAACGTAACGAATTTAATCGCGGGAATCGTATTGTATTATGTAGGTAACGGTGCGATTCGCGGATTCGCAGTTATTACGATGATGAGCATTATTATCAGTATCATAACGAACGTTTTGTTCTCCAGATGGCTGCTACATCTTATAATCCGGGGTAATTTGCTGAAAAAGCCAAGTTATTTCGGTGTGAAGGAGGCAGACATCCGTGGACTCTAAGCAAAAGTATGATTTTGTAAAAAATCGCAATAAATTTTTCATCATATCGGCTGCAGTTCTTATCATCGGGTTAGTTGTTATGTTAACCTCAGGTATGAATTTCGGTGTCGATTTCAAAGCAGGAACGAATATCGATCTTGTTGTCGGTAAACAGATGGATAGTGCGAAGGTTGAGGAGATTTTACATGGCTTGAACACCAGCGGTGATGTGAAGTCGAAATATGCGGATCCTACAATTGGCGGAAATAATAGTGACCGTGTGTCTATCCGTTTCGATGACGTGCTGGACGATGCGACGGTGAACAAAATTCAGACAGCATTTGCAACTGCGTATAGCGCTGAAGTTTCCAAGGAAATTAACACCGTGGATCCACAGCTTGCAAAAGAATTGTTGATGAAAGCTGTTTATGCCGTTGCGATTTCAAGCGTACTCATTTGTTTGTACGTCAGTATCCGTTTTGAATGGCGATTTGCTTTGGCTGCGATTATCGCGATTCTGCACGATGCGTTCATTGTTATCGCGATGTTTGCCATTTTCCGTATGGAAGTGAACCTTCCGTTCTTGGCGGCTGTGTTGACCACGATCGGTTACTCCATTAATGACAAGATCGTAATCTTTGACCGTATTCGTGAGAATCTGCGTTTCGCTAAACTGAAGACAGATGCCGATTTAGTTGCACTCGTTAACGACAGTATCTGGCAAACGATGGCACGTAACATCAATACCGTACTCGTCGTGTTAATTGCTGCAGGCTGTTTGTACTTGTTCGGAAGCGAGTCCATTAAGTTGTTTGCTTTGGCCAAGTTAATTGGTTTGACGAGCGGTGCTTACTCTTCCATCTTCATCGCATGTTCCTTATGGTATTTGTTCAAAAGAAATTCGTTAACGCGTTCTAAAAAGAAAGCTGCAGCGTAATAACCATAATAACCGGCCGCGTGAAATGTTGCGCGGCCTTTGTATCCGTTCGGGGGGAATGTCCACGTGAATGATGAGGGTTTTCGTAAGACAGAATACGCGCTTTGGTCAGCTATACTCGTGCTAACCGTGTTGGCTTGTCTGTTGGGGATAGTTGGCTTTGGAGCGCATAGTAATTCTCTAATCGCTGCTGCGGCGCAGTCGGTCGCAGGAATTTGTGTAGTAGCTGCTGCCATTACTAGAGTAAGGACGATGAGGGTGCAGCTTGCTGGTGCTTCTTTCCGGGGGTTGGAGCCGCAAATATCAGTAGGTTCTCTTCTATTCATTGTCTTGATTTTATTGATTGGTGCTGAATTAGGTGTTATTGCGGTTAAATCCTTGATAAATCAGGTCGAATATGTTGCCACTACGATGACCTTCGCTGTTCTCGTTATTTCGCTGATTGCGAAGGAAGGGATGTTCCGCTACTTAAGTAAGCTGGGCAAACAACTAGGGACCGAGGAATTTATTGCCAATGCACGAAGACGCCGTTCCGATATATACTCATCTTTTGTGGTCATTGTAGGCATTCTCTCGACGATGCTGGCTCAAGCGATCGGATCTAATTCATTTACTTATGTAGACACATTTGCTGGACTCATCGTTGCACTTTTTATATGTAAAATGGGATTCTCGTTAATCAGCAAAACCATATCTGCACCAACAGAAAAAGTTCTTCACCAGGAAGAGGCAGCTGATTATGTTAAAGCTGTTCAAAAAATTCATGGCGTTATTACGGTTGATGATTTGAATGCAAGGGAACATAGGCATTACGTTGTTATCGAAATGACGATCAGTGTGAATCCTAGGCTCTCAGTTTGGGAAGGGCATGAGGTGTCTAAGAAGATTAAACAGCAGTTGATGAAGCAGTATCATCATGTATCACATGTATACATCCATGTGAATCCTTATGATGCAGGATATCCCTATAAACAGGCAGATGTGGAAGCAAGTGAGCTACCGTCTGTTTTACACTAAATCATTGTTTTCAAAGATTACGTACCATGAGATGTTCATAGGAAAACACCAAGGAGGAGCCACCAAGTGCTAGCACCGAAGGCAAGATGGAACATTGGAAATGCGGATGAGGCGCTTGTTGAAGAATTTGTTCGTGAGCTGCAGTTGGATCCCTTGGTAGCCCGTATTCTAGTTCTTCGAGATATCCGCAGCGTGTCTGAGGCCCAACAATTTATGCAAGGTGGCGTCGGTGATTACCATGATCCCTATTTGTTAGATGGGATGCTGCCAGCTGTGGAGCGCATTCGCAAAGCATTGCACAATAACGAATTTATTCGTGTTTACGGCGATTATGATGCAGATGGTGTAAGCAGTACATCCTTAATGGCGCATTTGCTAAAAGGGTTAGGGGCACATTTCGACACCTACATTCCGCATCGGATTCGCGAAGGCTATGGATTGAATCGTGCTGCAATAGACTTAGCCAAGGAACAAGGTGTTCAGTTGCTTATCACCGTGGATACGGGAATAAGTGCCCTTCAAGAAATTGCTTATTGCAATGAAATTGGTTTAGATGTCATTGTGACTGATCATCATGAACCGCCAGAAGTGCTGCCTGATGCTTTAGCTGTTATTAATCCTAAGAAGCCTGGCTGTCCGTATCCCTACAAGCTATTAGCAGGTGTTGGTGTGGCATTTAAGCTTGCACATGCGCTGCTGGAGCGATTTCCGGAGGAACTTCTTGAGTTCGCTGCGCTTGGAACAGTTGCCGACCTTATGCCGCTTACAGGTGAGAATCGGTTGCTTGTGAAGATGGGCCTCGCACGTATGCAGGATTCCAGCTATGTTGGATTTCGTTCGCTGATTGGTGTATCTGGCATTGAACGGAAAGAGATTACTGCGGGACACATCGGTTTCTCGCTCGCTCCGAAGATAAATGCGAGTGGCCGCTTAGAAGCTGCTGACATTGCCGTCAAGCTGTTGACCACAACAGATGAAAAAGAAGCGGAGCAAATTGCCTTCGAATTGGATATGCTGAATAAAGAGCGTCAACAAATAGTTGAAGATATGGTCCAAGAAGCGTTTGCGATGGCTGAGGAGCAGCGAGCGAAGGGCTTGGATAAAGTCATTGTCGTAGCTAAAGAGAATTGGAATGTTGGTGTCGTTGGGATCGTAGCCTCCAAGATTGTGGAGAAATTCTATCGACCTACGCTTGTGCTAAGCATTGATCCGCAGAAGGGCATGGCCAAAGGCTCTGCACGTTCAATTGCAGGCTTTGATTTGCACAAGGCGTTGACAGCTTGCAAGGACCTGTTGGATCACTACGGGGGTCATCAAGCAGCGGCAGGGATGAGTTTGGATAGCAGCCATCTGGAAGCTTTCGCACTTCGACTAAATGAGCTTGCAGCGGCAACGTTGACGGAGCATGACTTTGTACCCGTAATACGGGTAGATAATGCGTGCAACCTAACTGATGTCCCGATTGCAAGCATTGAGGGGCTAGAATTACTGGCACCATTCGGTATGGGGAATCCATCGCCTAAGTTCATGTTTACAGATTTAGGACTTGAAGATATTCGAACCATGGGCAAAGAAAAGCAGCATCTGAAGCTGGGTCTATCTCAAGCGAAGGATGAAGTTAGCTGCACGGTAGAAGCCGTGGGCTTTGGCAAAGGTAGTCTAGCAGCATTAATTGCACCTTCCGCCAAAGTGGATGTCTTGGGGGAGCTCTCAATTAATGAGTGGAACGGAGTTCGAAAGCCACAGATCATCATGCAGGATCTGAGAATCCCGCACACGCAGGTATTTGATTGGCGTGGCACGGGACAATTGCATGGGAAGCTTACATCGCTTGTGAGTAATCTCTCAGCAGGACCTGGGGCGCCACTACGTTCACCCGGAATAGTGCTTTTTGATGAAGCGGATGCAGCGTTGTATCAAGCAATGGCTGTACAAATCGGACATCAAGTGCCGTATTGGATCGTGCAGGATACCGGCCAAGTAAGGCCAGCCAATGAGGCTGCTAACGCAACGACATTCGAGGAGCTGCAAGATGTTATTTTATACACAATGCCTCGACGACTTGATAGTTTGAAATCGGTCCTTCAGCAGGCAACTGGGATGATGCGGTGCTACCCTGTATTTGCCGAGCTAGGGCAGGAAAGCGGTAATACGTTGCCATCAAGGGATATGTTCAAGATGCTATATGGCACTTTGCAGAAGGAGAAAGCACTTCAACTGCAAGATACCCGGATGATGACATCCTTTAGTAAACGTTCGGGATTATCACTCGGAATGATTCATTTTATTTTATCTGTTTTTGAGGAATTAGAATTTGTCGTAAAACATGATAATATGGTTACATTGAGTGCCACACCGGCCAAAAGAGATTTAACAACATCACGGTTGTACCAGCATCGATTGTATCGTCAAGAAGTTGAAGCCATTGTTATGTATTCTTCAGCGAAAGAGCTGGAGCAATGGATCGCTGATAACATAAAAAAAGAGTTGACATTGGAGGAAATCATATGAATTTCAAAGATTATATTCGCGTTATCCCGGATTTTCCGCAGCCAGGCATTCGTTTCAAAGATATTACAACTTTGCTGCAGAATGGCCCTGTGTACAAAGAAGCCATTGAGCAATTAAAACAACTCATCCAAGACAAGGAAATTGACGTAATTGCAGGTCCGGAAGCGCGTGGATTTGTTATTGGTGCTCCTCTGGCTACAGCACTTGGCGTGGGTTTTATTCCAATTCGCAAAAGCGGTAAATTGCCTGGTGAAACGATTGAAGCGGATTATGCGCTTGAGTATGGCAAGGATAAGCTGGCTATGCACAAAGATGCCATTAAGCCTGGACAGAAAGTGCTCATCGCGGATGATTTGCTGGCAACAGGCGGAACGATTCAAACGTCCGTTGATTTGATCAAACAGCTTGGTGGAGAAATCGTCGGAGCTGCTTTCTTAATCGAGCTTACGTACTTGGATGGCCGCAGCAAATTCGAAGGTTTTGATGTCGTTTCACTTGTTCAATATTAAGACAGGGTTGGAGAATCGAATGTTCGTTATTCGATTCTCTTTTTCATAGTATTCTACGAAGTGAATGTGATGTGTTCGCGGCAGCTATGATGCATTTTGTCGAAGCCTGTTCGTGAATAGTTGACGAGGGGCCTGACTTGCAGGCATAATGAATAAAAATCGACTAAAGGGAATGGGTAGATGCATGGGTATAGAGCAGCTGCTGGAAAAGGCCGCCACCTATCTGAAAGAGAATGATTTGCAGAGGATTCGGGAGGCCTATGAATTCGCGGATGAAGCCCATCATGGCCAAGTGCGCAAATCAGGTGAGCCCTATATTCTGCATCCACTCGCTGTTGCAGATATATTGGTGAATATGCAGATGGATGTCACTTCGGTGATCGCAGCACTTCTGCATGATGTGGTTGAAGACACGACAGTTTCATTGGAAACTGTTCTAGATAAATTCGGGAAAACCTGTGCGATGCTCGTTGATGGTTTGACGAAGCTGGAGCGCATTAAGTTCAAATCCAAAGAAGAGCAGCAGAATGAGAATTACCGCAAAATGTTCGTTGCGATGGCGCAGGATATTCGCGTTATTCTGATTAAGCTAGCGGACCGTCTGCATAATATGCGGACATTGAAGTATCAATCCGAAGAAAGCCAGCGCCGCATTGCGGAAGAAACGCTGGAGATTTTCTGCCCGATTGCTCATCGACTTGGTATTTCCACAATCAAATGGGAGATGGAGGACATTGCCCTCCGTTATTTGAATCCGCAACAATACTACCGGATCGTGAATCTCATGCAGAAGAAACGGACTGAGCGAGAGCAATACATTGAGGATGTCATTCACAGTATCAAAGAGAAATTGGATGAGATGGGGATTCAGGGGGATATTTCAGGAAGACCGAAGCATCTCTACAGCATTTACAAAAAAATGAGCTCCCGCGGTAAGCAATTTAACGAGATCTACGATCTCATGGCGTTGCGCGTCATTGTTGACGGCATCAAGGATTGCTATGCCTCTTTGGGTATCATTCATACGTTATGGAAACCGATGCCTGGCCGCTTCAAGGATTATATTGCGATGCCGAAGCCGAATATGTACCAATCCCTGCACACGACCGTTATTGGGCCGAAGGGTGAGCCGCTAGAGGTTCAGATTCGGACTTGGGAAATGCATCGTACCTCCGAGTTCGGGATTGCCGCGCATTGGGCTTACAAAGAAGGCGGATCTGTTGTCCCATCTGGCACTTTCGAGGATAAAATGAGCTGGTTCCGCGAAATTCTGGAGCTTCAGCATGAAACGAATGATGCATCTGAGTTCATGGAATCCATGAAGATGGATTTCTTCTCTGATCTTGTTTTCGTATTTACGCCAAAAGGGGAAGTTATCGAGCTTCCTGCTGGGTCAGTTCCGTTGGATTTTGCCTATCGCATTCATACCGAAGTTGGGAACCGTACCATTGGTGCCAAAGTCAATTCGCGGATCGTTCCGCTCGATCATAAGCTCAAAACTGGCGATATTATTGAAATCCTAACTTCTAAGCATTCCTATGGGCCAAGTCAAGATTGGGTCAAAATCGCGCAATCCTCCCATGCACGCAGTAAGATTAAGCAGTGGTTTAAGAAAGAAAAGCGGGAAGAGAACGTTGAAAAAGGTAAGGATATGATTGAACGTGAGCTTAAACGTTTAGCCATCGATCCTCCAACCCTAATGAGCGATGATAAAATGCTGGAAGCGGCGAAGAAGTTTAATTTTAGCGATATTGAAGACATGCTTTCGGCGGTTGGATTTGGTGGCATAACAGCAGCACAAATATGTACCAAGCTAACGGAGAAGCTGCGTAAGGAAGCGGAAGAAGCCCAGATTATTAAGCTGAGCAGTGAAGTAAAAGAGGTCAAAGCACCTGTCTCTACAGAGCGCAAAAGCCGTCCTACAAACGGTGTACGCGTCAAGGGTGTAGATAACCTGCTTGTTCGATTTGCTCGTTGCTGCAATCCGGTACCAGGGGATTTCATTATTGGCTATATTACTCGCGGACGCGGCGTTTCTGTCCATCGCTCGGATTGTACGAACATTCCGACGAGTATGGGCGAGGAAGAACGGGTTATTGAAGTGGATTGGGCGGAGGCTGTTGAATCTAATTTCAACGTGGAAATTGAGATTACAGGCCATGATCGCCGCGGCTTCTTAAACGAAGTGCTGCAAGCTGTCTCCGAGAGCAAGACGATGATTTCTGCTGTTTCTGGGCGTTCGGATAAGAACAAAATGGCGACCATTCATATGACTATTTTGATCAAAAATATCGATCATCTACAGTCGGTTGTAGAAAAAATAAAACGAGTCAAAGATGTTTATTCGGTTCAACGGATTATGCAGACCTAGCTGGTAAGGGGATTTAGGAACGATGAGAGTAGTTGTTCAACGTTGTAAGCATGCGGAAGTAACCGTCAATCATCAAATCATCGGTCGCATTGAGCAAGGTCTAATGCTGCTCGTTGGTATTACCCATGAAGATACCGAACAGGATGCAAAGTATCTCGCAGAGAAAGTGGCCGGGCTCCGTATTTTTGAAGATGAAGCAGGTAAAATGAATTTGTCTGTCCTTGAGACCGGGGGAGCGGTTCTTTCTGTGTCACAATTTACGTTATATGGGGATTGTCGCAAGGGTAAGCGCCCGAATTTCATGTCAGCAGCAAGGCCTGAACAAGCGGAACCGTTGTATCAGGCATTCAACAGATTGCTCAGAGAGCAGGGGTTGCAGGTTGAAACAGGTGCATTTGGTGAAATGATGGATGTATCCCTAACGAATTGGGGACCTGTAACCTTGATTATCGATAGTAAATAAGCGATTTGGATGAAGGATTCAGGATAGACGGCCTAGTCACTGGTTATACTATACATGTATAAACTAGCGGTTAGGAGCCTACAGATGCGTCAATCTAGTAAAGAAAAGATGATGACTGCCCCGATACAGCAACTGTTCCATTCCTCCATGGCGGAGCGAATGAGTCAAGTAAATGCCTTTGCGGATGTTGAAATTAGTGCAGAATTCACTTCTGATCAGGAAAAAATGAAGAGTATTCCTAAGAAATCGTTCCGGTAATTCATAAAACCACGTCTGTGCTGTTCGTCAGCCTTGCGTGGTTTTATTTGTACCAAAGGTAGAATTTCTCTCCTCCATCAAATTGTGGTAAACTAGCCTATGGAATTATTGTTAGACATGCAGGAGATAAGGTGGGTGCTTAAAGTCGTAATGGCAAATTCGAATCGCAACAAATCCACATCCAGAGGTTGGCTATGGTTAATGGTAGTATTGATTGTACTTACGTTGGTTGCAGCAACGGCCGCCATGTACTATCAATATAATCATCATAAGAACGCCAAAGGACATAGTGATCAGCAACAAGCCCTTGAAGAAGTGAAATCGGTCAAAAAGGTGAAAGAAGCCTATGATGTCATTGTCATCGGTACGGATCCGGAGGGGATAGCCGCTGCGGTTTCATCAGCTCGAAATGGACTCAGCACGCTGCTTGTCGATGGCCGAAATCGAGAGATTTTTGGCGGTTTGATGACGCTTGGCTGGATTAATTCTTTGGATAACAATTATTCCACGAATAAAACCTTGCTTGGCAAGGATGATGTGTGGAACAAAGGGTATTTCTCGGAATGGTACGCCAAAACGGAAGGTGATTCCTTCGATGTGAATACAGCGGCCAATGCCTTCTACGAAGCTGTAAAGAATGAAAAGAATATTGATGTCTTGATGAAAACGAAGAAGATTGATCCGCTGCTTACGGCCAATAAAAATGCAGTTCAGGGCGCGACAATCACACTTGAAAATGGCAGCACGCAAGTTGTCAAAGCCGCATCCGTCATTGATGCGACACAAGATGGTGACTTCGCAGCCGCCGCTGGTGTTCCTTTTACAATGGGGCATGAGGATATCGGAGATCCCAAATCCAAAATGGCCGTTACACTGGCCTTTCGTTTGAAGAATGTCACGCCTGAAGTATGGAAATTGATGGCCAACCGGTTAAATGGGGATGACAATTCGGGTACAGGCGTTACGGATGTGAGTGTATTTGGATACAGTGAAATGAGCAATTATCCAGCACTTAACAAGGACAGAGCCAAAATGAGAGGCCTCAATATGGGCAGGCAAAATAACAATACGGTGCTTATTAATGCCTTGCAGATTTTTGGCGTAGATACCTTTGATCCGAAGTCGGTTCAAGAGGCATTCGATATTGGGAAGAAGGAACTGCCGAATATTGTTGCCTATATGCAGAAAACGTTCCCAGAATTCTCGTCGATTGAGCTCGATGGTTCCGCGCCAGAGCTTTATGTGAGAGAGACCCGACACATGCAGGGCGAATACCGATTGAGTATCGTCGATGTTTGTACAAATGCAGATCAGTGGGATCGCATCGGCTTCGGTTCATACCCGGTTGATATCCAGCGGATAGCGCCTACAGACTCAGGTAATGTCGTGTGTAAGCCGAAACAATACGCGATTCCTTTCCGCAGCATCGTTCCACAAAAGATTGATGGCTTACTCGTTGTAGGCAGAGCGGCAAGTTACGATACACTGCCACACGGAAGTGCTCGCGTGATGCCGACGGGGATGGCAGAAGGGGAAGCAGCAGGTGCAGCGGTGAGCTTGGCGAAAGCGGAGAACATGACGTTCCGTCAGATCTCAGCATCCAAGGACATGATAGCGAAGCTGCAGGCCCAGCTGAATAAACAAGGCATGGAAGTTCAGCCGATGACCATTAAGCCTCAGCCATTTATGGAGCATAAGTCATTCGAGGGCTTGAAAACAGCGCTGATGCTAGGACTAGCATCAGGTGCTTATGACAATAACTTCCGTCTAGACGACGCGGCTAATCCGAAGCGGATGGTCAATGTGGTTGGTGGCGCAAGGAAGATGAAGCCGGATGCATTCGCAGGTGATGTCAACCAAGCCATCGCAAAGGTGGACAATGCGGACAAAATCCCGTTGACTTTGGAGCAAGCAAGCTACACCTTTACGCAAGCACTAGGCATAAAGGGGACCGCTGCTGAAGCGCAAGCGAAGCTCCTAGAGGGGAAACTGCTAACAACAACAACGATTAATGGTATTGCAGATAAGCAAAAGCTGACCAATGCCGACACGTACATGATGATTCGTGACGTTAAGATTGGTTTGACAGGTAAGCCATAGCATACATCAATAAAGAGCCTTATTGCCGCAGTAGATGTGGCTGTAAGGCTCTTAATTTGCAGTTGGCTAGGAGAGAAAGGATGGATGCGGTTACATTTCTCAGTCTTCGTCGGCAGCTTCTTCGTCCGCTTCTGCTTCAGCGGATTCCTCTGCTTCTTCGTCGGCAGCTTCTGGCTCCTCGTCTGCGGATTCTTCGCTTTCCGCATCCTCTGATTCCTCAGCTTCTATTTCTCCCTCATCAGCCGCTTCTTCCGCTTCCTCTGCATCTTCAGTATCCGTCTCTTCAATGGCCTCTTCTTCGGCTGCTTCTTCGTCAGCAGTTTCATCGTCAGCAGTTTCGGCTTCGGTTTCGGATTCTTCAGAGAAAAGCACCACGAGATCTTGACGTTCCTCTTGAAACTCGTTTTGTAGTGTCATTGTTACAGCCTCCAGATGTTATATTCAAGGCCATCTGCCTTGTTGTACATTTATATGTGAAAATAAGATGAATATACGAATGAAACGAAATGAAAATGCTTGAAAGTAAACGGGATTTTGGTGTAATCAAATTGTAATATGAGCTTCATGTTCCTTTAATCTACGAGGGATATACTAATAGTCGACCCCCTTTAAAATATAAACTTTTGAAAGCCTGCTGCCCCGTGCCGCAGGCTATTTTCTTTGTAAATTAATCGGCAAGGCGTACCACGGTCTGCGGCCTGTTGTATACAAAGAAAAACCGCCTCAGCCTAAGCTGGACGGTTTGGAAATTCAATTATTACATAAGTGCATCTATGGAATAGTCACCAGCACCAATTAAAGCAACGCCAAGCGCAATGACAAGTAAGGCTAGATTATATTCAAATCCATTGGAAGTTGCCCAGTACCCATTTTTGCCGTGAACTTTAATAATAGCCATAATCATTGTAATAATAATAAGAGCAGCGCCAACTTCTGTCCATAAACCAGCGGCGAAGAGCAGACCGCCACCTAACTCAATTAAACCAGCTACCACCGCCATCATGACACCAGGTTTAATACCGATAGATTCGAAGAATCCGCCAGTACCTTTAGGTCCGTAACCACCAAACCAACCAAACAATTTCTGTGTACCATGTGCCGCCATCGTTAACCCAATCACCAAACGAATAATAAGAAGTCCTAATGACATACTGACATCTCCTCTATAAATATATTTTGTTTAACAACTTACTTTATGTTAGTATATTATTACGAAGCACTTACTTTTGTCAAGCGACTATGATAAAATAGTTATTACAGAAGTGTTTGATGCCGTAATCGGCAAGAACTCGAAGGAGATGATTAAGATGGAAAACGATCAACTATGTCCCAAATTCGAGCATGCATTCGAACTTCTGGGAAAACGTTGGACTGGACTTATCGTGAATGTGTTGCTATCTGGGCCTAAGCGGTTTAAAGATATCTCCGTATTAATCCCAAGTATGAGTGATCGCATGCTTTCCGAAAGATTCAAGGAGCTCGAAGCTGCAGAAATAATTATTCGACATGTATATCCAGAAACTCCGGTACGGATTGAATATGAATTGACGCCTAAAGGGAAAGCACTTCAGCCTGTTATGGATGAAGTACAAAAATGGGCGGACTCTTTTAATTAAATATAGGTTGAGACGCATAGTAAGTATGGTTGTCTCTTGACTTTGCCCTTACCAATGTTTACAATAACCATAATGTAATTCTATAAGAATGTGATCCATTGAAGGGACACAGTAATTCGCCCCCACATGTACAGAGAAGGAAGCCTAGGCTGCAAGCTTCCCATGATGAGTGAATGAACAGACCTCCCCGAGGACCAACTGGGAACAGCCATGATAGCATGTGCTAAGTAGTAGTTGTGCGAATAGCGGGCGTTAACCGCAAAGAGCAAGTTGTGTTTGATTGCGTACGCAAGAAACATAGCATTGCTGAATGTGGGTGGTACCACGGGTGAATTTGTTAATCAAATCTCTCGTCCCTGACGTAAGTCGGGGATGGGGGATTTTTTGCTTTTAGCATGGTGAACGTATGTATAGAAAAAGGGAGGTTACTTAGATGAGTATTCAGAAGCCAAAAGGCACACAAGATCTGCTTCCAGGCGAAGTGGAGAAGTGGCAGTACCTAGAGACCAAGGCGAGAGACTTGTGTCAACGTTTTAATTACAAAGAAATTCGTTCGCCAATTTTCGAGAGTACTGAGCTTTTTTCGCGTGGGGTTGGAGAAACGACAGATATCGTCGAAAAAGAGATGTATACCTTTCTTGATAAAGGAGAACGCAGCATGACGCTTCGCCCGGAAGGTACGGCTGGGGTCGTTAGAGCGTATGTGGAAAATAAACTTTACGGGATTCCTGATCTGACGAAACTGTTTTATGTGGGACCTATGTTCCGTTACGAACAGCCGCAAGCGGGGAGATATCGCCAGTTTCATCAGTTTGGTATTGAAGCTTTCGGGTCCGTGGATCCAAGCATTGACGCAGAAGTGATCGCGCTTGGCTACACGTTCTATAAAGAGATTGGACTCAAAGAAGTAACCGTTGAGGTTAACTCCGTGGGTACACCAGCGGTTAGAACGGCTTACCGTGAGCAGTTGCAGGCTTTCTTCGCCCCTGTGAAGGATCAGCTATGTAAGGATTGTCAGTCGCGCTATGACCGCAACCCTATGCGTATTCTCGATTGCAAAATAGATCAAAAGCATGGCGTAGGCGCACCTGACATTCTTGAGTTCTTAGATGAAGAGTGCAGCACACACTTTGCACAGGTACAAGAGCACTTAACAGCGATGGAAATTCCATTCCGTATTAACCCTCGCTTGGTACGTGGTCTGGATTACTACACGCACACAGCGTTTGAATATAAGGCAGCAGGTATCGGAGCGATCGACACAATTGGTGGGGGCGGACGCTACAATGGTCTTGTCGAACAGATCGGTGGACATGGTACCGATCAACCAGGTGTAGGCTTGGGTCTTGGTCTAGAGCGAATTCTGCTCGTATTGCAAGCACAAGGGGTTGAAATTCCTAAACCTGAGCCGCTGGATGTGTACTTGATTGGTCTTGGTGGTGCTGCTGAGAAAGAAGTTACGAAGCTCCTGCACCAGCTCAGAGTTCAAGGCTTAAAAGCAGAGAAGGACTATCAGGGCCGCAAGATGAAGGCTCAAATGAAGTCTGCTGATCGCTTCCAAGCAACTTATGTAGCGATTCTTGGTGATGATGAGTTAGCGCGCGGCGAAATTACGCTGAAGAAGATGGAAACAGGGAATCAAATCACGGTAAGTTTAGTGGATCTTGCCTCACAAGCTGCAAAGACACTATTCGAATAGATAGCTACTTCATTCATGAACAATACAAGGAGGCAACAATCATTATGATGCTCAAAACACATCATTGCGGGCAGCTAACTAAAGCCCATGTAGGCGAAACAGTAATACTTAACGGGTGGGTGCAAGTAAGACGCGACTTTGGCGGACTTCTTTTCATCGACCTGCGTGATCGCAGTGGCTTAATACAAACGGTGTTTAACCCGGATTTCTCTGGCGATGCATTGGCAATTGCTGACCGTGCACGTAATGAGTACGTTCTTGCAATCAAAGGGAAAGTCGTAGAGCGTGACGCTGAGACCGTCAACAAAAACATTCCAACAGGTGAAATCGAAATTCAAGTAACCGATATTGAAATCATGAACGCAGCCAAAACACCTCCGTTCTTCATTGAAGATGGCGTGGAAGTGGATGAAGCGGTTCGTTTGAAATATCGTTACCTAGACCTGCGTCGTCCAGAAATGCAACGGACCTTAATGCTGCGCTCCAAAGCGTCCAACATATTCCGTAATTTCTTAGATTCCCAAGGCTTTATTGATGTAGAAACACCGATCTTGACGAAAAGTACACCAGAAGGCGCACGTGATTACTTGGTTCCAAGCCGCGTGCATCCAGGCGAGTTCTTTGCCCTTCCGCAGTCCCCACAAATCTTTAAACAGCTGTTGATGGTTAGTGGTCTTGAGCGTTACTACCAAATCGCTCGTTGTTTCCGCGACGAAGATCTTCGTGCAGATCGTCAACCTGAGTTTACCCAAGTCGATATCGAGACTTCTTTCTTATCGCAAGATCAACTTCTTGAGATTCTTGAAGAGCTTGTCGTGAAATTGATGAAAGAAACAGCGAATGTTGAAATCGCGCGTCCGTTCCAACGCATTACGCATGCCGATGCGATGGCGAAATACGGGTCCGATAAGCCGGATCTTCGTTTTGGTCTTGAGCTTCAAGATGTATCGGATATCGTGTCTACATCAGGTGTTCAAGTGTTCGCAAGCGTAGTTAACGGCGGAGGCCAAGTTAAAGCTCTGAACGCCAAAGGCTGCGGTACTTGGAGTCGTAAAGAAATCGACGATCTTCTACCGTTTGCAGCACGTTATGGCGCGAAAGGTCTTGCTTGGATTCAAGTGAAAGACGGCGAGTTCAAAGGGCCAATCGTGAAATTCTTCAACGAAGCTGAAATTGCTGCACTGACTGAGCGTTTAGGTGCAGAAGAAGGAGATCTACTTCTATTCTCAGCGGATAAAAAGAAAGTTGTTGCTGATGTTCTAGGTAACCTCCGTCTGAAAATTGGACGTCAACTTGGCCTAATCGATGACTCCGTGTTCAAATATGCGTGGGTTGTAGACTTCCCACTTCTTGGGTATGACGAAGAAGCGAAACGTTATGTAGCGGAACACCATCCGTTCACACGCCCGAACGAAGACGACATTCATTTCTTCGATACAGATCCAGGTCAAATTCGTGCGCAAGCATACGATCTAGTCTTGAACGGCTATGAAGTAGGCGGTGGCTCCATGCGGATTTACCAACGTGATGTACAAGAGAAAATGTTCTCAGCGCTTGGTTTCTCCAAGGAAGAAGCGAATGAGCAATTTGGTTTCTTGTTGGAAGCATTTGAATACGGTACGCCTCCACACGGTGGTTTTGCTTTCGGATTTGACCGCTTGGTGATGTTAATTACAGGTCGTACAAACCTAAGAGAAACAATTGCATTCCCGAAAACAGCTAGCGCAACAGACTTGTTGATGGACGCTCCGGGAACAGTTGATGATAAACAACTAGAACAACTATCGATTCGCTTAGCGCTTAAGCAGCCTGCTGCGAAAGTCTAAGAACTTTGAAGAGGAAGTGTTCCCATGCTTCACCAATTTTCGCGAACTGAACTAGCGATAGGCCCTGAGGGTCTAGAAATTATGAAAAATAGTACCGTTGTTGTACTCGGTATTGGCGGTGTCGGTGGCATTGCGGCTGAAGCTTTGGCGCGCTCAGGCGTTGGCCGTTTGATCCTTATTGACAAGGATGTCGTCGATATTACGAATGTCAACCGTCAGATCCATGCCCTTACGACGACAGTTGGTCAGCCTAAGGCTGATCTGATGCGAGACCGTATCCTTTTGATAAACCCCGAGTGTGATGTCATCTCCCTTCGGATGTTCTATACAGAGGAAACGTATGAGCAAGTATTTGCTTATCCGATTGACTATGTACTCGATGCAAGCGATACGATTTCCTACAAGATTCATCTGATCAAGCAATGTCTTGAACGTAAGATTCCGATGATTTCTTGTATGGGTGCTGCGAACAAAATGGATCCTACGCAATTTAGGATTGCTGATATTTCCAAGACCAGTATGGATCCGATCGCACGCGTCATTCGCCAAAGATTACGTAAGGAAGGCATTAAGAAGGGCGTGAAGGTCGTATTCTCGATGGAAGAACCAATGAAGCCGCGGGAAGACGTTACTGAGCAAATTGTGCCTGCGGATGCACCAGATAGACGTAAGGCGCAGCAACCGCCTGCAAGTAATTCTTTTGTACCTCCTGTAGCGGGACTTATCATGGTGAGTGCGGCTGTGAAGGATTTGCTGGAGATTGGTGCGAAGAAAAAATCATAAAAATGAGGGATGCCCGTGAATGTGGGTGTCCCTTTTTTTATTTCATTTATATATCGAATAAGTATATATTGACTCGATATAGGTAATCTGATAAATTGGAAATAGATTGATACAGTTACCACCAAAATGGAGGATTCACAACATGAATAGTCAAGATGTGATTTTGGGTTTATTAATGCACCATAGCCTATCTGGCTATGACATCAAGCACAAGATGGAGACGGTGCTATCTTACTTTAATAACGCGAGTTTCGGCACAATTTATCCAACACTCAGCAAAATGGAGAAGGATGGCTTGATTACCAAGGAAAGCGTCATTCAAGAAGGCAGACCGAATAAGAATCTCTATTCTATTACGGAGGAGGGGCAGCACCAATTTAAAAAGTACATGTATAGCCCAGTTGAGGACAATGAGTTCAAATCGGATGCGATGACACGGTTGTTTTTTGGCGAGTTTGTAGAAGCACATATCATGGTTGGTGTGTTAGAAGAGTTCCTTAAGCGCACGAAGGCAAATTTGGAGAAATTACGCCAGCTGTACGTGGACTGCCAGCACGAGATGTCACCTACACAGGAAATTTGTATTCAAATTGGCATCAATAATTCAGAAAGTAAAATCCATACCCTTACACAAGGAATAACACGTTTGAAAAATGTAGAACAGAAGTGAGGTAGATTTCGAAAATGGCGAATAAGAAAACAGGTTTGATTATTTTGGCGATGGCTCTTGGACTTCTCATGTCCGCACTCGATAACACCGTGACATCATCAGCGATTTCACACATCATAAGCGACATTAATGGGTTTGATAAAATAAGCTGGGTATTCACCGCCTATATGCTTGCCTCCACAAGCACGATGCTTGTTTTCGGTAAGTTGTCGGATATGTTCGGCAGAAAATTGTTTTATATGATTGGAATTTCGATCTTCCTAATTGGGTCGGCTTTATGCGGTATGGCACAAGATATGACTCAACTTATTGTGTTCCGTGCCATTCAGGGTATCGGTTCTGGTGCGATTTTTCCGATATCTTTTACGATTATTTACACGATATTTGCCGATCCCAAGCAGGCGGCGAAGCTGTCAGGCGTTTTTGCAGGGATCTTTGGACTATCTTCCGTGGCTGGGCCGCAAATCGGTACGCTTTTGGCTGAATCATGGGGCTGGCGCTGGTGTTTCTACGTGAATTTGCCGCTTGGTGTATTGTCGTTCTTCGTATTGTTCTTTGCTTTAAAAGAATCTCGCTCCGATCGTCGTCCGAAAATCGATTATCTGGGCACGCTGTTTCTCATTGTAACAACCGTGTCACTTATGCTGGCACTGGAGTTCGGTGGTAAGGATTATGCCTGGGGCTCATGGCAAATCATTAGCTTGTTAATCGTTGCAGTTGTGATTGGTTTCTTGTTTATTGGCGTGGAGCGCAGAGCACATGAACCCATTCTTCCGTTACCTCTGTTCAAAAATCGGATGGTTCTAGCCACTGTATTAGCTTGTCTATGTCAAGGTGCGATTATGTTTTCGGCTATTGCGTATTTGCCTATTTTCTCAACAGCGGTTCTGGGCAATGCGAATTCGAATAGTTTACTTACGCCTATGATGTTTTCCTTGATGGTTGGTGCAGTTGGCTTTGGGTTCCTTCAACGCTTCTTCAGCTTCCGTGCTGTGTTCGCATTCAGTATGACAGCAGGGATTGTGGTTAGTTACCTGCTCAGCGTAGTCAGTCATGATGCAAGTCAATTCTATATGATCGTGCTTATGGTCATTCTTGGCGTTGGTGCGATCGGGCCGTTAATGAGTGTGGCTCAAAATGCCGTTGCACAAAGTGTTGACCGCAAATATATCGGTGTCAGCTCTTCAATCGTAGGGTTCTGGCGAAATATTGGCGGGGTTCTAGGTGCGTCGATTATGGCGACTATTGTGAACAATAACTACAGCAGCCTCATCCAGGATGGTGCTGCCGCTCATCAAATGCCGCTTGATAAGCTTGCTACTTTGGGGAACCCCGAGCAATTGATACGTGCAGGTTCATCTCTGCCACCAGATACAATGAACTTCTTGCGTGACTCGCTGGGAACAGCGATCAATCATGGCTTTATTCTTAGTATAGCTTTTGGTGTTGTAGGGTTAGGTGCTGCTTTTATTGCAGGTCCACTGCGTTTCGCAGCACCGGCACCTCGGCAGGATGCTAAGCAGGAGCCTGTTATTTCTCACTAAATGATGTCTCCTCCATGCGTGGTCTCCGCGCGTTGGAGGAGTTTTTTACTTGGGTAGACATGACATGCCTTTCTAGGCAGGGTATAATGGACAGACCAACTTTTATAACCAAGTAAAGGAAACTTATCATGGATTTGTTTACATATGCATCATCACAAGACCCTGCAGGCAAGCTGCTCGCCGATCGGATGCGGCCAACCACACTAGACGAATACATTGGACAAGAGCAAATTGTTGGCAAAGGGAAGCTCTTACGCCGTGCGATTGAGGCTGATCAAGTGACTTCGATTCTTCTTTACGGGCCGCCAGGGACAGGGAAGACCACGCTCGCGAACATTATTGCAAATCGGACACAAGGCGAGTTCATGAAGCTCAACGCCGTTGATGCATCCGTGAAAGACGTCCGGGAGATCATCGAGCTGGCCAAAAGCACGAAAGCGATGTATGGGCGCAAAACGACCCTGTTTCTGGACGAAGTCCATCGCTTCAATACCTCGCGGCAGGATGCGCTGCTTCCTGCTGTGGAGCAGGGCATCCTCATCTTCATCGGGGCGACTACAGAGAACCCCTTTCACCATGTGAACGGGGCCCTCTTGTCGCGCTCGACGCTGTTTCAACTCGAGCCCCTCACGGCGGAGCATGCGCTCATCGCCATGCGAAGAGCGATCGCCGATCCCGTGAAGGGGCTCGGCTTCATGCGCCTCCACGTGGACGAGGAGGCGTTGCACCACATCGCGCAGATGGCCAATGGCGACATCCGTCGATCCTTGAACGCGCTGGAGCTAGCAGCGCTGACGACCTCCCCTGAACCGGACGGCACGGTTCATATCACACGTGAGGTGGCGGAGGAGTCGATCCGCCGCCCGATCGTGAAAGCGGATGAGTCGACGCAGTATGACGTCTTGTCCGCCTTTCACAAGAGCGTACGCGGCTCAAGCGACGCCGCGCTGTTCTGGTTCCTCTATGCCGTCGAGAAGCTCGGCATGGATCCTATGACCTTCCTGCGGCGTCTGATCGTCGCTTGCAGCGAAGATATCGGGCTCGCCAATCCGCAGGCGATGGTTCAGTCTGTCACCGCGATGGACGCCTACCATAAGATCGGCTGGCCGGAATCGAAGTACATCATTTCCCAGGCAATTTTATTCGCTGTGGAAAGTCCGAAGTCCAATTCGATCCCGCTCGCCATCATGCGCGCACAGGAGTTGATGGAGCGGGTGAAATCAGCAGAGGTTCCGCTGCATCTGCGTGATACACATTACAAAGGTGCGGAGAAGCTCGGTCATAAAGGCTATATGTATCCGCATAATTACCCGGGGCATTATGTGCGTCAGCAATACTTGCCGGATGAAATTCAGCATGAAGTGATTTTCGCCGCAACTAATCAAGGCACAGAAGAGAAAATGAAGCTGAATCAGCACAAAAGAAGAGGGACGCCTACAGATTCATAGAATCCGTAGAGTCCCTCTATTTTCTTGCTCCATGAGAATGGTAAATACCTTTTCTGTAACGGGATCATAACGAATAGAGACGATGAGTGGGAATTCAGCACCATTCTTTTTGACCCAGAAGCGGAATTGCTGTTGTACGACCCCTGGTGCCACTTTGGACTTTCCGATATATTTGTAATCCAACAATGTATACACCTTACCGGCCTCCTGAAATGCAAGGCGGCTCCACTTGGCATATGAGGGGTCATGTTCAGGCGGCTTTCGGATATGGTTACCGTTTCCTTGTTGGATGGTGTCTACCGCAAATGCAGGTGAAGATCCAACACAGCTCAAGCCAAACATGAGTAAAATAGCTATGATTTTGCTCAGTATCGCTCACACCTTTCGTTTGTAGCGTGTGCGACAAAGAGATCTTGCATGCGTCATAATGAACGGTAAATAACAGCAAATACATCGTTTTATAGCAAGAGTACTCCTAGGAATGTTCAAAATCTAAGGCCGTAACATGGCGCGAGGGTAGCAGTTTCCTTTTAATCGATGCGTGTGGTTCATCACGTTGGGTGAAGTGCATGGAGGTGTGTGTGGTTCATCACGTTGGGTGAAGTGCATGGAGGTGTGTGTGGTACATCACATTGTGTGAAGTGCATGGAGTAGCTTGGAGTTACCTGCAGTGATTAAATGTATTTTGTACAGTTAATTCTGGGTGAAATCCCTTCAAGATCTGAATAACTGGATTTCCTACAGTTAATTCCGAGCCTTTAAGCCAATATAGCCAAATGAGGCAGATTTAACTACATAATATCCATCTAAATCGAATTTTCATATGGAATTCTGCGAAATAGCTGTACTTTCTCTTAAGCCCCCTAATTGGATTGGAGTCTTCAATATGCATGAAGTACAATATTGATGAGGGGGAATGAGATGTATGAAAAGCAATATCCTATAT
>NZ_LMSJ01000020.1:0-264 GCF_001428105.1 Paenibacillus sp. Soil766
CCCTTGTAGACGACGAGGTTGATAGGTTCGAGGTGGAAGTGCGGCAACGTATGCAGCTGACGAATACTAATCGGTCGAGGGCTTAACCAATAAACCTACAWGTTCACTTTACGCAAGTTTCGTATCTAGTTTTCAAGGCGCAAACAAACGCTTTGACTGTTTGGTGATGATGGCGGARGGGATCCACGCGTTCCCATCTCGAACACGACCGTTAAGCCYTCCAGCGTCGATGGTACTTGAACCGCAGGGTTCTGGGAGAGTAGA
>NZ_LMSJ01000020.1:274-141486 GCF_001428105.1 Paenibacillus sp. Soil766
CGGGTCACCATTAATTCCTTATCCCATGGAGGCTTAGCTCAGCTGGGAGAGCATCTGCCTTACAAGCAGAGGGTCGGCGGTTCGATCCCGTCAGCCTCCACCATTAACTTTATATGCCGTTGTAGCTCAACTGGTAGAGCAACTGACTTGTAATCAGTAGGTTGGGGGTTCAAGTCCTCTCGACGGCATGTTCTTTATTGGGGATTAGCCAAGCGGTAAGGCAACGGACTTTGACTCCGTCATGCCAAGGTTCAAATCCTTGATCCCCAGCCATTTTTTATCAATACATGAGTCATTAGCTCAGTTGGTAGAGCACCTGACTTTTAATCAGGGTGTCGTAGGTTCGAATCCTACATGACTCACCATTTGCYTTATTTACARCATGCGCGTATGGCGGAATTGGCAGACGCACTAGACTTAGGATCTAGCGGGTGACCGTGGGGGTTCAAGTCCCTCTACGCGCATTAAATCCTCACTTGTATTCATACAATTGAGGTACCCTGCGGAAGTGGCTCAGCGGTAGAGCATCGCCTTGCCAAGGCGAGGGTCGCGGGTTCGATCCCCGTCTTCCGCTCCAAAGTTTTATGCGCCCTTAGCTCCTACGAATCAAAAGGTCGGGAGTTCGAATCTCTCAGGGCGCGCCATTCTTCATTATAAGTTATAAACGTATCGGGACGTAGCTCAGCTTGGTAGAGCACCTGCTTTGGGAGCAGGGGGTCGCATGTTCAAATCGTGTCGTCCCGATCATATTTTTCTTAACTACGCGGGCGTAGTTTAATGGTAGAACTTCAGCCTTCCAAGCTGATCGCGCGGGTTCGATTCCCGCCGCCCGCTTACTTAGCAAGAGCCACCTTCGGGTGGCTTTTTTTTTAACCTAGGGAACCAAGAGTTCGACCATCCGAGCAGCTACATTGATTCTACTCACTTAGGACGAGCATCCAACTATACCACCAGGCGTTTCCGGAGGAAACAAATTTGATTAAGTAGTTGAAGTATTCCAACCGCCAACATACATGAACAAGACCACCTTCGGGTGTTTTTATACAAAGGATGAGTAGCTCAATATACCGTCTAACTATTTCTAATTTGGAGATAATACAGAACAAAGATGGGTAGAATCTTATCAATACATTAATTACCACGGAAAAACGTACGGTTTTTTTATTTTAATACTATGTGTAGCGATCAGATTGTGGTAAAATATTCTGAAATGAGTTTTTATAGCGACGAGCTTTTGCAGAGAGAAGCATTAATGCATCATAGTGAATAGATGAGGTGGAGAGTCATGATAGAGAGTGAGATCGTCCAACAAAAACAAAGTACGAATAACCTGCTGCGTAGAGATATTCGGTTCCTTGGTCACATACTAGGCGAAGTTCTTGTACATCAGGGCGGAAATGATCTGCTGGATGTCGTTGAAAGAATTCGTGAAATGAGCAAGTCATTAAGAGCACACTATGTCATTGAGATCTATGATGAGTTTAAGAAAACGATATCTTCGCTAGATCCGGAAATTCGCCATCAAGTGATCCGCGCTTTCGCTATATACTTCCAGCTAGTTAATATTGCTGAGCAAAACCATCGTATTCGCCGTAAACGTGACTACGAGCGCTCATCAGGGGAATCTGTACAACCAGGTTCGATTGAGAGCATCGTGCAAGAGCTGAAGAATACGAATATTCCTTATTCTGAGGTACAAGAAATACTTAAAGCGATCTCTCTAGAGCTCGTAATGACGGCTCATCCAACGGAAGCTATGCGTCGTGCAGTGCTTGATATTAATCTGCGCATTTCTGATGATATGATGAAGCTGGACAACCCTAACTTAACGTACCGTGAGCGTGAGCAATTGCGCGAGAAGTTGTTGGGTGAAGTGCTTAATTTGTGGCAAACCGACGAGCTGCGTGATCGTAAACCGACGGTAATCGACGAAGTGCGCAACGGGTTGTACTATTTTGACGAGACGCTATTCGATGTACTGCCAGAAGTTTATCATGAGCTTGAGCGTTGTTTAAATAAATACTACCCAGAAGACAAATGGCATGTGCCATCCTTCTTGAAATTTGGTTCTTGGATCGGCGGAGACCGTGACGGAAATCCATCTGTTAAAGCGAATGTGACGTGGGAAACACTTGGTCTGCACCGTCAATTGGCTTTGCAAAAGTATGAGGAAATCTTGAGAGAATCATTAGCACACATGAGCTTTAGCAAAAACATTGTGAATGTGAGCGAAACTCTGATCAATTCGATTCAATGCGATCGCGAAGCGATGGGGAATGTTCAGGATGTTTGGCGCAATGAGAAAGAACCATACCGCATTAAGACGACATATATGATCGAGAAGATTCATAATACGGGTAACGCAAATGTATCGGCTGCACAGAAGTACAACAACCCTGAAGAGTTTATTCAAGATTTGCAAACTATGGAGATAAGTTTGCGTGCACATTTTGCAGATTATGTAGCGGATAAATATATTAAGAAGTTAATACGTCAAGTTGAGCTATTCGGTTTCCACTTAGCTGCTCTGGATATCAGACAGCACAGTAAAGAGCATGAGAATGCGATGACTGAAATTTTGGCGAAAATGGGCATTACACCTGATTACAGCAAGCTTTCGGAAGATGAGAAAATTACATTGCTCACGAATGTTTTAAATGATCCGCGTCCTTTAACTTCTACGTACTTGGACTACACGGATAGCACGAAGGAATGCTTGGATGTTTATCGTACGGTAGGTAAAGCACAGAAAGAATTCGGACGTAATTGTATTAACAGTTACTTGATCTCAATGACGCAAGGTGCAAGTGATATGCTTGAGGTTGTTGTGTTTGCTAAAGAGGCGGGCCTATACCGCAGAGAGAGCGACGGAACTGTTACGAGTACCGTGCAGTCTGTTCCGCTTTTTGAAACGATTGACGACCTTCACGCGGCACCTGGTATCATGAGCACGTTGTTAGCAATACCTGCTTACCGAGCAAGCCTGGATGCTGAAAACCCACTGCATGAAATTATGTTGGGCTACTCCGACAGTAATAAAGACGGTGGCGTGATTACAGCGAACTGGGAGCTTCGTATGGCGCTTCAAGATATCACTGAGGCTGCGAAGAAATTCGGCGTGAAGTTGAAGTTCTTCCATGGTCGTGGTGGTGCATTGGGTCGTGGCGGTATGCCATTGAACCGAAGCATTCTAGCTCAACCGGTTGAAACGCTGGGTGGCGGCATTAAGATTACGGAACAAGGCGAAGTCTTGTCTTCCCGTTACTCCCTGCAAGGGATTGCTTACCGCAGCTTGGAGCAAGCAACATTTGCGTTGATCACAGCTTCTAAGCTATCCCGTTCTCCGCAAAGACTCCCACAGGAGGACAAATGGGAGAACATCATGCGCGGTATTTCGGAGCAAGCGCAGACGAAGTATCAAGATCTTATTTTCAGAGACGAGGACTTCTTAACGTTCTTCAAAGAATCTACACCGCTGCCGGAAATTGGCGAGCTGAATATTGGTTCGCGTCCTTCCAAGCGTAAAAATAGCGATAAGTTCGAAGATTTGCGTGCGATTCCATGGGTATTCTCATGGACGCAAACGAGATACCTGCTACCAGCATGGTACGCAGCAGGTACAGGCCTGCAAAGCTTTGCTCAAGGCAATGAAAGCAACCTAACAGTCCTCAAAGAGATGTATGAGGGGTGGTCCTTCTTCCGCACGATGATTGACAATCTGCAAATGGCGTTAGCGAAAGCAGACCTTCTCATCGCGAAGGAGTATGGCAGCTTGGTGAAGGAATCCGCGATTGCTGAGCGAATTTTCAATCTGATCAAAGACGAGTATGAGTTGACGTCCTCGATTATTTTGCAAATTACAGGCCAACAAGAGATTCTGGATAATGTTCCTGTCATTCAAGAATCGATCAAATTGCGTAATCCTTACGTGGATCCGCTTAGCTACATGCAGGTTGAACTGCTTACAGAGCTTCGCGCACTAAGAGAAAACAATGAAGATGATGCGGTTTTACTTCGTGAAGTACTACTTACCATCAATGGGATTGCCGCGGGACTTCGGAATACGGGCTGATCTTTATGACAACATAAGAAAAACAACAGGATGATAAAGTCGGGGGCTTGCAGCAATGCAGGCAGCTCGGCTTTTCCTGCAATTACGGGAATTGCCCAAGTCAGGGGGGCGCGACAGCATGGGGCGATGGTTGGCGATAGTTCTTGTTCTCATTGGGGCGTCAAGCTACGGCTTGCTTTCTTCTTTTATCAAAATGGCCTATGATCAAGGTTTCACAGATGGACAAATTACACCTGCTCAGATGACGATGGGGACAGTTTTCGTATGGGTATTGATTCTTTTTCACAGAAAGTCGTGGGTGAATCCCTTCAGGGGTCCTTGGATTAAGCTAGGGTTAATTGGAATCTTCGGACTGTCGTTAACGACGGTCGTGTATAATGTTGCGCTGCAAGAGTTAGATGCTTCCTTATGCATTATTCTTCTCTTTCAATTTACGTGGATGACGATTGCCATGGATTGTATCGTGAAACGGAGATTGCCTAAACGGATGGAAGGGATTGCGATCGCGCTAATTCTGGCAGGGACGATTCTCGCGGTTAATGTGTTTGATACGAACTGGGGAGAGCTCAGTATTCTGGGCATACTATATGGACTTATCTCTGCGTTAGCATATAGTATTTTTCTGTTTTTCACAGGACAAGTCGAAAGTTCACTGCCTCCGCTCATGAATTCTGCCATCATGCTGACGGCTGCGCTGCCGATTATGTATATCTTGTATCCACCGACGGTTTTTGTTCAGGACAATGGTGGTATGCTGTTGCTATGGGGATTGCTGCTCGGGTTACTAGGACAAGTTGTACCGACTATTTCATTTAATATTGGAATTCCTAAGATCGGAAGTGCTCTCGCTGCTATGCTCGGATCTGTAGAGCTTCCGGTAGCTATTCTTGCAGCTTATCTACTCATCGGGGAACCGATTAGCGGGTTACAATGGGGAGGCATGGCCCTGATTCTAGGTGGAATTATAATTTCTGAAAACAAATCGTAATTTCTGCGTATATAGTAGTAGAGGTAAATGTAGTGGATGTTGAATTGTCGAGAAGCCGGAGGAAAACCAATTGAACTTTGTTGAAGCACGACTGGCTAAGCTGGCCAGTAATGGGGATCGTAATGCTTTTGCAGAGCTCGTGGAGCTCTATAAAGACAAGATCTTTCATTTGGCTTACCGCATGCTGAATAACAAGCAAGAAGCTGAAGATGCTGTGCAGGAAACGTTCCTGCGCGTGTATACGAATTTACATCGATATGATGAGAATCAGAAGTTTTCGACGTGGATTTTTAGGATCGGGACAAACTTATGCATTGATAAGCTGCGCCGAAGAAAACAAACGTACTCATTAGATGCGGAAATGACAGATGGGGAAGGCAATGATTTTTATGCCATGCTGCCTAGTGATGAAGATACACCAGAGAAGCAGCTGATTGTATCGGAAACGCAGGCTCAAATACACCGGGCGATTGAGACATTGCCGGAGAAATATAAATCGGTTGTCATTCTCAGGTATTTGCAAGATATGTCACTGCAAGAAATTAGTGATGTGCTCGACATGCCCGTCACTACGATCAAAACCCGTGTCCATAGGGGCCGGGAGTACTTACGAAAAAGACTTGAGCAGGAGGAACAAGTTGTTAATACAAATCCTGTTCGAATCTGAAACATATTTGAAATCGAAACGTATGGTATATCACAACATGCAAAAGTCCGCAGTAAACGGCTAGACCGGCTTACGAGGACGTGTGCGTTTATCTAGAAGTTTAGGCAACTTATGAGGAAACATAAGTTCTAACATTTGAAGAAAGGGGTGGCTGCAAACGTGAATTGTAAAGAAGCCCTCCCGCTCATACATGAATATCTCGACGGTGATTTACCAAAGACGGAAGCTCTACCATTGAAAGAACATTTGATATCCTGTCAGGCTTGTCATAATACTTTCAAACAGTTGGAGAAAACGGACGCTTTGGTTAGAATGCTGCCCTCCATCCCAGTACCTGATACCTTAACTGCACAGATTATGAGCGGCTTACCACCGATGAAAAAGAAGAATACCTGGACGGATTGGATTCGCAGACACCCTGCAGTATCAGTTGCTGTGGTTTTCGGAACGGTCATGTTCGGAAGCTTTATCTCGATGTGGGATGACGATCAGAATCTCATGGTGCAGGGAAGTAACCTTCAGGATGTCGTTATTCAAGGGGATACCGTGATTGTACCGCAAGGACATACTGTAAAAGGTGATCTTGTGGTCAAACGCGGAGAACTGAAGGTTGAAGGCGATGTAACAGGGAATGTCGTCGTGATCGATGGTTCAGTCAACCTAGCCTCAACGGCGCACATATCTGGAGAAGTCAAACAAGTCGATGAAGCATTGAGCTGGGTTTGGTACAAATTAGGTGAATTCGTAGGTAAAATCACACCATAACGGAATGTCCCCCTTATAGCTGAGACTATAGGGGGCTTTCTTCTTTTTTCCACATTAGAAAGTATAAGTTTTCGGTCTAGAAAACGTTCTTTCTAATTGGCGATAAAAACTACCTTTAAAACACGGACGCACATCCTTGAATTACATCGATAGAAGATTTTACTCATACATAGGAAAAATGAACCAATTCTCGCGCAATGCGTCTAGATAAATAGAAGTATACCTAGGTTTATGTTATGATTCCTATATAGAGAGAACTTTGTTAAGTCGCCTGGGGGAGAATACAATGGATTTGCTCACGAGCATCTCGGCTAAGGATATTGTCGATATACTCATCGTTAGCTATGTGATTTATAAATTGATCCTAGTGGTGCGTGGGACAAGGGCTATTCAATTGATGAAGGGTATCCTCGTGGTCGTCATTACCTGGGTCATTAGTATTTGGTTTCAGCTAAGTACATTGCAATGGATGGTGAATCAAGCTTTTACGTTTGGGGTTCTAGGGGTCATCATTATTTTCCAACCGGAGCTAAGAAGAGCCTTGGAACAATTAGGTCGAGGAAAGCTGTTCGGCAGCCGATCTTCTTCCGAGGAAGACCAAGATGTGAACAAACGGATCAGCGAAGTGATCAGGGCTGCGAATTATTTGGCCAAACGTAAAATTGGAGCTTTAATTGTTTTTGAGAAAGATACGGGACTTACTGACTATGTCGAATCCGGTATTGCGATAGAGAGCAAAATCAGCGGAGAGCTGTTAATTAATATTTTTATCCCAAATACCCCTCTTCATGATGGCGCAGTGATTATTCGGCAAGGGCAGTTAATGGCCGCGGGTTGTTATTTGCCTCTATCCGAAAATCCTTTTATTTCAAAAGAACTGGGGACCCGCCATCGTGCAGCGATCGGTATGAGTGAAGTTTCAGATGCGATGTGTGTGATTGTTTCGGAAGAGACGGGTCAAATTTCATTAACCATGAATGGCCATATCGTGAGGGATATTAAAGAGGAATCTTTGATATCTAAGCTATTTGAAGAGTTGAAGCCTAAAGCTAAAGCAAATGATAAGAACCCTTTCATGAAATGGTGGGGAGGGCGTTCGAATGGATAAATGGTTACGTAATACCAATGTGGTACGGATCGTTGCGCTTGTAATCGGGGTTCTGCTATGGGTAGTCGTCCATATGGAAGAAACGAATATATCCGGGAATACTGCGCTGCGTGAACGAGTAGAAACGATTAATAACGTCTCCATTACAACCAAATATGATGAAACGCATTACTTCATCTCGTCGATGACTCCTGCCAATGTACAGGTAATACTGAAAGGGAAGGAATCGGCTGTTAAAAAAGTGACGGCGAGCAACACCTATCAGATTCAACTGGATTTGACGCAGGTCGGTAAAGGCGACCATCAGGTTACCCTTTCACCGATAGGGATACCGTCGGATGTTGATGTGGAGATCGTTCCTAGAACAGTCCACGTGATGATTGAAGAGCTGCAGATGAAAGAGGTACCTGTCGTCATTAATGTCAAAGGAACGCCTGCAGCAGGCCTCAAAGCGGGACAACCTATTGTGAAGCCAGGTAAGGTGTACATTACGGCACAAACGAGTAAACTCGATCAGATTGAGAATGTCCGCGGTGAGGTATCTGTGGATAAAGCACAATCAGCGGTTACGAAACAGGTCAGATTGCAGGCTTTTGACAAGGAAGGCAAAGAAGTACCCCTTAACATCAATCCTTCGGTTGTCGATGTCGAGGTGCCTATCACAAGCCCGTTCCAAACGATTCCGTTGCAGATCAAAGTAAGTGGTGAACCGCCAGCAGGTTTTGCCATTGCGATGATCACGCAAACCCCTGATAAGGTGACAGTATACGGAACACAAGATGTCGTAGACCGCCTTGAATTCTATCAAGGGCCGCAACTTAGTCTGCAGGATTTGAAGGAAACGAAAGATTTTGCACTGGACATTCCTCTCCGGAATAAAGTAACCCAATTAGATCCTGCGAAGGTGACGGTCCATGTCGAGGTTGTGCCTTCGATTACGAAAGCTGTAGAGAACGTACCGATTACGATTATTGGTCCTAATGAAAATTACGAAACCAAAGTAACGCAGCCAGCCTCGGCTACCTTGAATATTACGGTAGAAGGTGCTCCTGCCATTATTGATCAATTGAAAGTTCAAGATATTCAAGCGATACTAGATGTTAGTAATTTACCACCTGGTAAGCATGAATTGAAAGTAACTTTAAATATGCCTACTTTTGTGAAGCTAGGGCTTCCGCAAGAAGTGAAGGCGATCGTAGAAATCAGCGAGAAAAATGTAAAAGCAGCAAATCCATAATGGGGAATAGAGAAAGAGGAGAATACAAAAATGGGGAAATATTTTGGTACAGATGGTGTGCGTGGAGTCGCGAATGGCGAACTCACACCAGAATTAGCTTATAAGGTAGGACGCTGCGGCGGGTATGTGTTAACAAGACAGGCGAAGCATCCGAAAGTCGTGATCGGGAGAGATACACGTATTTCGGGGCCGATGCTGGAAGCATCCCTTGTAGCAGGATTGTTATCGATTGGTGTTGAGGTGATTCGTATTGGTGTGGTGAGTACGCCAGCGGTTGCTTATTTGACGAAAAAGCTAGGCGCAGACGCGGGCGTTATGATCTCCGCTTCACATAATCCAGTTGAGGACAACGGGATTAAGTTCTTTGGAGGCGACGGCTTCAAGCTATTGGATGAGACGGAGCTTGAGATTGAACAGCTGCTGGATGCAGCTGTGGATGAACTGCCTCGCCCGGTTGGCGGCGAGATTGGTACGGTTTCGGATGAGCCGAATGCGAAGTACGCATATACGGCGTTCTTGAAGGAGACGGTGCCTGCGTCCTTCGCCGGCGTGAAGGTTGTTCTTGATTGTGCGAATGGCTCGGCCTATGAGCTGGCGCCTTTGATTTTCCGCGAGCTCGGAGCGGAAGTGATCACCATCGGCGCAGAGCCGAATGGGCGCAACATCAACGATGATTGCGGCTCCACCCACCCAGAGACGCTTCGCGCCGAGGTGGTTAAGCATGGCGCAGCCATCGGGCTGGCTTTTGACGGCGACGCGGATCGTCTGATCGCGATCGATGAGAAAGGCGATGAAGTCGACGGCGACTTCATCTTGAGCATCCTTGGCGATGCGCTGAATCGCAAAGGGAAGCTGAACCACGGCACCATTGTGACGACGGTGATGGCGAATATTGGCTTTTTCAAAGGCATCGAAAAAGCGGGCTTGAAGGCTCTGCAAACTGCTGTAGGCGATCGCTACGTGATGGAAGAAATGCGTAAAGGCGGCTACAATCTAGGCGGGGAGCAGTCTGGCCATGTGATTTTCCTGGATTACATCTCCACTGGTGATGGTATTCTGACTGCGTTACAATTGGTGAATACCCTAGTTGAATCGGGGCGTAAGCTGAGTGAATTGAAAGGGATTATGCGTAAATTCCCGCAATTGCTTGTTAACATCCGTGTAGCGGATAAAAGTAAGTTGAAGGATAACGCGGTCATCGAAGATGCGATTCGCAAAGTTGAAGATGAGCTTGGGGATAACGGTCGTGTGTTGGTTCGTCCATCCGGTACGGAGTCCTTGATTCGTGTTATGGCCGAAGGCCCAGACAAGGAACAAGTCGAAGCGTATGTGCACGATATTGCGAAGGTCATTCAGGAGCAACTAGTTTAATTATAGGCGGCTTAGTCCCTCATTTTGCTGGGAAATGGCGAGATGGGGGATCAGGCATGCCAAAAACAAGTTGCATTGCTAAGTGAAAATGCATATGATGAAGTTACTTAAGAAGGAAAGGCAGGGCAGAGGTTATTCGCAACAAATAGCGCCAGAACTCACAAGCGGGACGGAAATGCAGCTTAACGGCTGCTGCTACGCGGTGAGTTGACGAGGTGAAGGTGTTCGAAACATTCGGCGGGGACCTTCCGGCACGAGGAGTGCCGTTAAGTTGGAGAGCAAAATCGTTCGGGCGACCGAGCAGACAAGTATCCAACATCTATTATCTTTATTGAAATGTACACGTAATGAACGCCCTTATAGATGGTTTATTTAATTTTGTTGAATTGTAGAGTGAGATCCTTGACAAACAGCCCTTTACGATGCGGCTTATAAAAATTTGGAGGTTGTAACTATGTGCGGTATTGTTGGTTATATTGGAAAGCGTAATTCTCAGGAGATTTTATTGGATGGCCTTAAAAAGCTAGAGTATCGAGGCTATGATTCTGCTGGGGTAGCGGTGTATACGGCGGATGGGCTGCAAATTAAGAAGGCCAAAGGCCGTATTGCGAACTTGGAGTCGAAGTTGGGTGAAACGCCTTTGAACGGAAGCGTTGGCATCGGACATACACGTTGGGCGACACATGGTAAGCCTTCGGACGTGAATTCGCATCCACACACCGATAATTCTTTGAAATTCTCCGTTGTGCATAACGGGATTATTGAGAATTATATTACGCTGAAAGAAGAATTGATCGCGAAAGGCCATGTTTTCGTATCGGAGACGGATACAGAGGTTATTTCGCATTTGATCGCGAGTTTGTACGAGGGAGATATCCTTAAAGCTGTTCAGAAGGCTGTGAAGCACATGACAGGTGCGTTTGCACTTGGTGTCCTCACAGAGTTCGAACCGGATCGCCTTGTTGCTGTGCGTCAAGCTAGCCCGCTTATTATCGGGATTGGCGAAGGCGAGAATTTCATTGGTTCGGATATTCCTGCGATTCTAGAGTATACACGCAATGTGTTCATTCTAAATGATGGCGAAATGGCGTTATTAACACGGGATTCTGTCGAATTAATGACGTTAGAGGGGAATTTTATTTCCAGGGAAATGTTCCATGTCGATTGGGACATTGTTACGGCGGAAAAAGCCGGATTTGATCATTTCATGTTGAAAGAAATCTATGACCAACCGAAGGCATACCGCGATACGATGGGTAGTCGTATATCGCCTGACGGTAAGAGTGTGACGTTGAACGAACTTACGATTACTGCTGAGGCGATTCGTAACATTAGCCGTGTGCATATCGTGGCTTGTGGAACGGCGTTCCATGCCGGTATGGTTGGGAAGTATGTGATTGAGAAAATGGCGCGAATTCCGGTGGAAACGGATGTGGCGTCTGAATATCGTTATCGTTCCCCGATTATCACAAAGGATACGCTCGTGATTGTTGTGAGCCAATCCGGTGAAACAGCGGATACGTTGGCCGCACTGCGTGAAGCGAAACGTTGTGGCGCACACGTGTTGGCGATTACGAATGTTGTAGGGAGCTCCGTTGCGCGTGAGGCGAACGATATCATTACAACATGGGCAGGACCAGAGATTGCGGTAGCTTCGACGAAAGCATACACGTCGCAATTGATCGGGTTCTATCTTTTGGGCTTGCACTTGGCGCAAACGCTTGGCACGCAAACACTTGAGGAAATCGCGGAAGTGATTGCAGCTATGAAGGAGCTTCCTGAACAGGTTAGCGAAATTCTAGAGCAAGCGGAAGCTTTGAAGGTTGTTGCTGATGAGATGGCGAAGCATGACAATCTGTTCTTTATCGGCAGAGGTTTAGATTATGCCGTAGCATTGGAAGGCTCACTGAAGTTGAAAGAGATCTCTTACATTCACTCCGAGGCGTATGCTGCTGGTGAGTTGAAGCATGGTACGCTTGCGTTGATCGAGGATGATATTCCGGTTATCGCGTTAGCGACACAGCATGAATTGCTTGAGAAAACAGTGAGCAACATTAAAGAAGTGAAGGCGCGCGGCGCGAACGTGTTGGGTATTGCTGTTGAAGGTGAAACGGAGCTGCAGAAGTCGGTTGACAGCACGTTCATTATCCCGAAAACGTTGGATGTATTGACGCCTGCGTTGTCCGTAATTCCTTTGCAGTTGTTGTCTTACTATGCGTCGTTGGCGCGTGGGAATGACGTTGATAAGCCTAGGAATTTGGCGAAGAGCGTGACTGTAGAGTAGGGATAGGTCTTAGAGGTTCTACTACTGTCTGGTGAAATAAGTTAGTCCCGGTGAGCTATTATAGTCATCGGGGCTATTTTTTTTGGACTAAAATAAGTGTTTGCATTAATTAGTTTAAGTGTAGGCTTATAATAATTTTACATTCATATTTATACCGATTTAATCAGTAATCCTTGACTATATTCTAAGCGGACAGTTGTGAGCTCTGCTAACAAGAACTATTGTTGATTAAGAGGTTTGCTTAGCGGCAGCTCCTCTATTGATCAAAGAACTACCATGAAAATTAAAATCTTGCAGTCCCGTAAAATAACAGCACTAAAGAGTCAAATTCACCTAGTGACGAGGTGCTGAAAAAATTTGGAGTGCGGTTAGTTGCTCACTTGGGAGGATGACGAAGCGGAATGCCAACTTATAGAAAAAATACACAACTGGATGAAATTGATGTAAGAAAGCTTGCTTAGAAGATTCATCTCGCGACTCAGCCTATACAGTAGCTGCTCCAAGGAAGACAATTAACTTAGTCTTAACCGAACTCAATCGACAGAGGTTATTGAAAAAATGCCCCACTTATTTGCCCGAGGGAAAGTTATCCTTAGGCTTTTTTGTTATTGTGCCTATGTTCAAAAAAACGCTTGCATATCGAATGCGCGTTCGGTATGTGACAAATAACAAGAATGAGTGTTCGTATATGGTGTGAGAAAATCGAGTGGTTTGCGTTTTTGCGATGTTTGTGGCTAATCATCCGGAAACCAAGTTCTTTTTCGAATTTCCCAGTGATGTGCAAATTCAGTGGAGCTTTTCATTTGATGACATTGTCATGAAGTAAGCAGAACAAATCAAATTGCAAATTGCCATAGAGTCGGTTCACTCCCTATACTGAAGCCGAACAAACAGAAACGAGTCATTGATAAGGAGGAGCAAGATGGAAGAAACGGCTAAAGTTCTGGTGATCGGGGCCACTTTTGCAGGTATTGGATTGGCCCAGAAATTAGGATCGCAAGCATTACTAGTGGAGCGGACGATGCTAGTTGGACATGAATTTATCAATAGCTACCGCCCAGGTCACAATTGGAACCGAACTCCACAGTCAATATTGACCGAACAGTTGCGTGAACAATGGGTTAGTCGGAACTTGTTGAATGAGGCAGGTGGGGTGCACATAGGAGGATTGGCGCCTTCAGTATACAAGCTGCTGCTGGATTCTCGGCAGTCACTTCGATTAATGACCGAGGTTCTGGATGTGAGGCCGCGTTCGGAAGCCGGCTATGAGGTGACGCTGCTTGATGCAACCGGGGTTGGCTATATCAGCGTCGACCAAATCATAGATACTACTTCGGAGTGTCGTTCGGTCGGAGGAAAGGTGCCACTCGGTTCCAAGTTCATCGGGGCTGTGCTGCATCGGGAAACAGCAACCTTTGTAGAAGAATCGTTGGATGTCCCTATAGAGCATGCGGAACTTCTAACTGGAGGTTTGTTTGCATCTGAAGCCTATCTGCAATTTCCAGTTGAAGCCACATCCAGCTGGGACATGGCACGGGATCAATTACATCACTACTGGATATCGAGACCCGAACCGCTCAGACCTTGGACAATCGCTGCAATTGCAGACGTGTTTACAGTCCGGACTCATGCTCAGCAGGCGAAGCTAGGGGAAGGTTGGGTATGGATGCCGTCATGTGGGTTTGATAATCCTCTTCACGCGATGGATAAGGGTTTTCAATACGGAGATGAGGTGCTGCAGCATGAACGTTGATTATCGTGAGCAAGGTTCCGTAGCTGTAAAATTGAACGAATATCGAATTGATTCTTCTAATCACTTTGATGTCATTGTTGCCGGACTGGGAACGGCTGGAGCAATCTCCGCGATTACGGCCGCTAACAAAGGGCTCCGCGTGTTAGGTTTGGAACGACTTAACTCGATGGGAGGTGCGGGAACAAACGGGGCGATTATTGGCTATTATTATGGCTCTCTGGGTGGGGTGTTCGAATCGATTGATGAGGAGACCCGAGAGATTGAGCGGATGGGCTACACGAAGTCTCGTGGGGTCAACGCTGAGGTTAAAAAGTATGTTCTCGAGCGCAGAGCCCTAGATGCCGGAGTCACGGTTCAATATGAAAGCGTGGTTGTAGGGGTTTACATGGAAGGGACATCTGTTAGAGGTGTACGTTGGATCGGACCAACAGGAATTCAGGAGGCAAGTTGTCGAATCTTGATCGATGCGACTGGTGAAGCAGATGTTTGCTCCATTATTGGTGCAGAGATGTATGGAAGCGGCAGGCAGCTCGATGGAAAAATGCAACCCTTCTCCCTACCTGTTATGGCCATTAGTGATAAATGGGTTAATAATTTTTACAGCGACCATGGATATGTGGATCAAACCAACCAAGAAGAGCTTACTCAAGCCATTCTCCAATCTGGATGTATATTTACCCACTTGCCAGACCAATTTAACGAATTAAAGAAGTACTTGAAGCTCGCACCGCAACTTGGCATTCGAGAAGGACGATTCATTCTCGGTGAAGAGCAGGTAATATTTTCCGATATCGTTGAAGATTGTCTTTCTGCTGAACCACTCTTTTATGCTTATTCGAATGTTGACAATCATAGTAAAGACATCGCCTTTGAGAGTGAACTGCAGCAGGATTGGGCAGTAGCAGCTAGCTTGTGGGGTCTTACAATATCAGTCCCCATTCCATTGGGTGCGCTTATTCCCAAAGGCTTCGACAATGTGCTTGTAGCAGGTCGATCCATTGCCATTGATCATGATCTGGCGGCTTGTGTGAGGATGAAGCGTGACATGCAGAAATGTGGTGAAGCAGCTGCTTTGATCGCATATCTAGCGTTAGATCTTGGGCTCTCGGTCAAAAAATTACCCTATGATCAACTGCGTCCCTTGCTTTTAGAAAACGAATGTTTGCGGCCTTCTAATCACGTAGGCATGAAAGAAGGCATGTCAGTTGGGGAAGATGATACGAATAAAAGAGTGACTTGGCTAACGAGTTTTGAACATATTAAGGATGGGCTGGCCGGTGATAAGCCAGGTGTCGCAATATGGTCCACTCGCAGGCTCGGGTTGGCCATTAATGGAACGCTTAAAGAATGGTTAAGCAATACAACTGCAGATCAACAAAATATGAGCAAAAACGTTGCCTTCGCACTGGCATTGCAGGGAGATGAAGCAGCAATACCACATTTAAGGGAATGTATGAGAGTGCGAGATCCTTATGTTCCTAAAACTAGCCGAAAGTACAATCAGGTGAGAGGATACGCTGCAATCTATCTGTTAGGCAGGCTTGGTGACGTGGAGATCGTTCCGGAGTTGTTGCAAATTATGCAGCAACGAGAGCAGTTTATTAATCAATCTACAGACATTGAATTTATTAATCACAACGATGAATACTTTTTTCAGTACTTCTCCTTTTCCTTGATGGCACTCATTCGTATCGCTGATCGGCATCCGGAAATTCGAGATAATCTTCTACAAAACATTGTCCCAATTGTGGAAGATCCTAATTTCTCTATTTTTGTAACCCTGAAGCCATCCAAGGATGTTAATTACGATATGGCCGATACCATTCGAAATATTGTGCGTAAAACAGCAGCCTCTTGGGAATCTAAGGTTGGAAATGCTGGGTCTGCCCCATAATGTCATCAAATGCAAATTGATTTTAGGATTGCTAATAGATTTTTGTCCATTCAGAGTATACTCTGAAGAAAATTAACGATCTTAATCAATAGAATAAAATGGAGGTCATTTCAATGAAAAGGCAATTGTCCGTAATTACTTTGACTGTGGCAGTGGTAGGAAGCCTTCTGGCTGGATGTTCATCTAATAGCAATAGCAATAGCAATAGCAATAGCAATAGAGAGGCTCCATCAAAGGCTCCATCCTCTACCACACAGGCATCAACAGCTGTTCCAATCAAGCTTTCATATTGGACGGCGGTTACTGCTGATGTTACCCGATCCTTGAAAACCTTTGGTGAATCTTTGTTTTATAAAGAAATGGAAAAGAAGACGAATGTAAAAATTGAGTTTCAACATCCAGCTGTAGGCAGCGAGAACGAACAGTTTAACTTGTTAGTCGCCTCAGGGAATTTGCCTGACATCATTGAAAGAGATTTTACCACCTATCCAGGAGGTCCTGCGAAGGCGCTCTCCGATAAAGTGCTTATCAAGCTTAATGACATCATCGATAAAAATGCGCCAAACTTAAAGAAGTATTTAGAAGAGCATCCTGAGATTAAGAAAGAGATTAGTACAGATGATGGTACTATTTATGCCTTCCCTGGAATCGGGATTGGAAACAACGCTGTATCTGGCGGGATGGTGCTTCGAAAAGATTGGTTGAATGAACTCAAGCTTGAAGTACCGGTAACAATGGATGATTGGACGAATGTGTTAAGACAATTTAAAGAAAAGAAAAATGCAAAAACGCCACTTACTTTGAGGCTCACCGATTTTAGTCGTGAACTGTTTAACGGTGCCTACGGAATTGGATGGGATTTTTATCAAGAGAACGGCAAAGTCAAATACGGGCCCTATGAATCCAATAATAAAAACTATTTGGCTCAGTTAAACGCCTGGTACAAGGAAGGTCTGCTTGACCCGGATTTTGCCACTCAAGATGCCAAGTCTTTAGATGCGAAAGCGTCAAATGGTAGCTCAGGTGCATTCTTTGCCTTTATCGGCAGCGGGATGGGGAAATATTTGAACGCTGCGCAAGGAACATACGATCTTGCAGGAGCACCGTATCCAGTACTTCGTAAGGGAGAAGAGCCACGTTTTATCAACAAACCTTTCGATTACCGGGGTGCAGGAAGCGCAGGTATTACACCTTCCAATAAATATCCGGTTGAAACTGCCAAGTGGTTGGATTATCACTATTCCAATGAGGGTCATATTTTGAAATCATTTGGGGTAGAAGGATTAACTTACACGATGGTGAACGGATACCCTAAGTATACTGATTTGATTATGAAAAATCCGGATAAGCTCTCGGTTGGTGAGGCCATGGCCAAATATTTGCGAGTTTCTACACCTTCCCCTGGATTCGTCGGTGACGATCGCTACATTGATCAGTATTACCCACTTCAGAGTCAGAAAGACGCCTCGGTGATATTCAGCCGTCATCAGAAAAATGCAACAGCCGTCCTGTTGCCTCGCGTGACGCCAGCTGTTGCAGAAGCAAGTGAGTTGTCCACGATCATGTCCGAAGTGAAGACGTATCAGAGCGAAATGTTCCTGAAATTCATTATGGGAGTCGAGCCGCTTGCCAATTATGATAAATATATCGCCCAAATGAAGTCACTCAAGATTGAAAGAGCCATCGCGATCCAACAAAATGCACTAGATCAATATAATAAGCGCAAATAGAGAAAGATTGCTTCAGGCAGAGCACACAAATTGCTGCGGTACTCTGCCTGAACTCCTTAATGAGACAGATAGGAGCGTGCACCATGAGAAACGTGCTGCAGGTTTATTACAAGCATAAATATTTATATTTCATGATCTTACCCGTTGTTGTTTATTATGTCTTGTTTCACTATGTACCCATGTATGGAGCCATTATCGCCTTTAAGGATTACCGAATTGCGGAAGGGTTTCTTGGCAGTCCCTGGGTAGGATTTCAGCATTTCGCGACTTTTTTCGAGAGCTTTTATTTTTGGAGGCTTCTAAAGAACACCCTGCTGCTGAATTTTTATTCGCTTGTATTCACCTTCCCGGCGCCAATCCTTTTTGCGCTATTAATCAATGAAATAGGAGGACGCTTTTTTAGGAAAGCGGTGCAAACGATTACCTATCTTCCTCATTTCATATCCCTTGTTGTCATTTGCGGAATGATCAATCAGTTCGTAGCAAGAGAAGGCGTCATGATGGATATCCTTGTTTGGTTCGGTATGGATCGGACTTCGTTGCTATCGCATCCCGAATTTTTTAGAGTGATCTATATAGCTTCCGATATTTGGCAAAGTGTTGGGTGGGGGTCCATTATCTATTTGGCTGCTATCACTGGGATTAATCCAGAATTGTATGAGGCATCTCGGGTTGACGGAGCAGGGAAATGGAGACAGACTCTAAATATTACGTTGCCTGGCATCGCGCCAATCATAATTATCCTTTTCATCCTAAAAATAGGGCACATGCTCGATGTGGGATTCGAGAAAGTCATTCTCTTGTATAATCCCAACACCTATGAAACCGCTGACGTCATTAGTACTTTCGTCTATCGTAAAGGACTTGGCACATCATTCGAATTTAGCTACGCTACAGCCGTAGGATTGTTTCAGTCCGTATTGAATTTTATGCTGCTCATCACAGCCAACAAGATTAGTCGAAGATTAGGCGAAAGCAGCTTATGGTGAGAGGGGGAGTTGTAAGTGAATCTAAATACGATACGAAGAGGAAATGGTGAAATCGCATTCCAATGGTTTAACATTTTATTCATGAGTGTGATGATCCTCATTACCTTGTATCCTTTTATATATGTGATCATGTCTTCGCTCAGCGATTCCAGACTGCTCATGACACACACAGGATTCTTATTGTGGCCGGAAGGATTTACATGGAAGGCCTATAAGCTTGTATTCCAGAATCCAAATATCCTTCGCGGTTATGGGAATACGCTTTTTGTTGTAACAGTAGGCACATCAATTAACTTATTTTTGACATGTTTGGGGGCGTATGTGCTATCCCGCAAAGGGGTTCCAGGGACGAAGACGCTTATGATGCTTATTGTTTTTACTATGTTTTTCTCTGGAGGAATGATACCTTCCTATTTGCTTGTGAATAATTGGATGCATTTGGGCAATAGTTTGTTTGCTCTAATTATCCCAGGAGCCATCTCAACATGGAATTTAATTATACTTCGAACATCATTTGCTGCCATTCCTGAGAGTTTATTCGAATCAGCGAAGATGGACGGAGCAAATGATCTCACCATTCTTGTGCGACTTGTTCTCCCTTTATCCCTTCCTGTACTAGCAGTTATGACCTTGTTCTACGGGGTTCAACATTGGAATGCCTGGTTCTCTTCCATGCTGTATCTGAGAGATCGCGACATGTTCCCTCTCCAGCTTATACTTCGAGAGATTCTGATTCAAAACAGTACGGAATACATGACTAGTCAATCGTCGGCAGGCGAAATCGAAACTGTCGGAGAAAGTATTAAATATGCTACCATTATGGTGGCAACGTTGCCAATCCTGTTCATTTATCCTTTTTTACAAAGGTACTTTGTAAGAGGTGTTATGATAGGATCAATCAAAGGATGACAGCTATGTAAAAACAATTATGGCGGCGGAGTGTGATTGCAGTGTTTGGTCTGAAAAAAAATAGCGTCATATCAAGATGGATACGATCGTATGCAATCGTACTATTCATACCGATTGCGATCATGCTTGTTACTTATTTTCAGACCAGGCATGTAATTGAAGAAGAGATCAATCGTGCAAACAAATCCCTTCTATCACAGTTCCAACAAGATATTGACAATCAAATTGAGTATGCCTATCGCTTAAGTGAAGTCATCTCCATTAATTCCAAGGTTCGTCAGCTTATGCGAACACAAGGTGCAATCGGTCCAGAAGATCGGATAGAGATTGTGAATGCATTAGCTGATTTCAAGGTGTACAACAGCTCTAACCGATACTCCAATCGCTTTTATTTGTACTTCCACAATAGCAATTTCGTACTAACAGAGTCCGCCTACTATGAACCGGAGATTTTTTACAATACAGTGCAAGCGAGCTCAGGGTTGTCCTATGAGGAATGGAGGCGCTTTCTTGATCAGACGTATCGTGGTCAGTTTTTCTCCATGCAAACCGATCATGGACAGAAAACCGAAGGAGTCTTGTTCGTTCAAACTTTGCCTTTTGAAGACAGAAGTGGTCATCTTGCTACCCTAGTGATTGAATTGAATAGTCAGAGCTTGATAGCTGCCATAAAAAATGTTCAATCCTATAATCAAGGGAAGGTTTATATTCTAAACGGCGCAGATCAACTGCTTGCTACATCTGAACAAACCAAACCAATGTCAAACATGTTTGATGGCATGATTGGTGAAAGCGGTACCATTCAACGTCAATGGGACGGCGAGGATGTAATTATCTCCTACATCCAGTCCAAAAGCACAACTTGGAAATATGTGTACGTTCTTCCTTCGAAGTTATATAGCCAAAAAGCTGAATATGTACGCAACCTAACCGTAATAACATTGTTTATAGCCATCGCAGTTGGAGCCATCCTTGCCATTTTGGTAGCGAGACACAACTATTATCCGTTACAACAACTTGTACGATCTGTTGCAGCGCACTCTAGACTAAACCACGGTGTTACCGTCAATGAATACGATTTTTTAGAAGAAGCGATTGAAAATACGATGGACATCAACAACCAGATGAATCGGATGATCGAGAAACAGAAAACTGTGCTGCGCTCTAATTTGCTCGTTCGAATTCTGAAGGGACGTATGGGGCAGGACTTTCCGGTTCTTGAGGCTATGGCGGACTATGGCATGAAGCCACGATCCGATCATTTCGTCGTGCTGCTTTTCTACTTGGAGGACTTTAGTGGAATCTTTCGCAAGGACGATACCGATGCAGAGAAGAAGCGAGAGTTAGTTCATCTCATACTTTCCAACATCGTTGAGGAGATGGTCGGACAGAAGTACCAGGGTTGGATGACTGAAATTGATGAAATGCTTGCTTGTATAATTAATTTGGATGTGGATGTGTCTCCTGAGGAAGCGAAACTAGAACTAACCCGTATCACGGAAGAGGCTCAGCGGTTCATTGGTGGTAGATTCCATATATTCTTTACTGTATCTGTGAGCACGGTTCGCAGAACCTTATCCGAATTGCCGACCGCATACCAGGAAGCTTTAGATGCCATGGAATACAAAATGGTGTATGGTACCCAAACCGTCATATTTTATGATCAGATCCAGAGCTTCAATCGTTCGTATGTCTATTCTCTTGAGAATGAACAGCAATTGATCAATCATGTAAAAGCTGGTGATTTCGAGCACGCCAAGAAGATACTGGATGAGGTCATAACGCATAATCTTACCGATAAAGGCTTGTCCATTGACATGGTGCGTTGTCTAATGTTCGATATCATCAGCACGATGATGAAGGCTGCCTTTGAAGTGAATTTGGATCAGACTGAACTTTACATGGATAATATGAAGGCAGTTGAAGAGTTGATGAATGGTGTTACAGTTACGGCAATGAAGGATCGGATGATCGTGTTTCTAGGAAAAGTATGCGATCATGTTCATGCCAAAAAGAGAAGTCGTAATTTCCTCCTCAAGGAGAACATGCTTGAATTTATTAATCGCGAGTTCCGGGATCATAACCTAAGCATTACTACGATTTCGGATGAGTTTGATATGCATCCTTCTTATTTATCTCGTTACTTTAAGGAACAGGTCGGGGAAACATTTACGGACTACATTAATAAGTTTCGCGTGAATAAAGCAATTGAGTTGCTACAGAATGACGAAATCTTAATCAAGGATATATGCGATCTTGCCGGGTTCTATAGTATTAGTACATTCATTCGGCTGTTCAAGAAATATGAGGGTGTGACTCCGAGCGTTTATAGGGAAAGCAGAAAAAATAGTTAGAGGGTAGGTGTGCAGTAAGGAGAGATGGCGCAGCAGTGCTTGAGTATTCGGATAAAGGAGGTGATAGTCCGGTCGCTAATAAATCGCCAACATCTAAGCCGACATCACAGATCATGCTCGCCGTCCAGATGCACCCATTCTAATGCCAAAGTATTCTAATGGACCACGCGCCCTCGCCTACACTGCTTGTAAAATCACAAATTTCCTGCAAAAAAAATAAAAGTCAGGGGGTTATAATTACTGAGCTTCACTATATGAACAGGGGATGAAATACCGAATATGGATCAGAAAAATATAGTACTGGTTATGACCTGATTTCCGATGGCGTTATTTTATCGGGATAATTGAAAGCGCTTTTAATTCCCAATATATTACTATATAACCTATATAATAATATAAATCTAATTTCACCCACTGAGAGAAAGAGGGTATTCTAAATGGACCAGGCACCTCGCCTACAGGCATTCAAGCCAACATTACTGCTGTTATTCGCCCTTCTCGCTGCACTTACTGTATTGCTCTTTCATCCTCAAACAGCAAGAGCCTATTCTGACCCCAGCAACATGACTGACGCAATCTTTTTTTCCAAAATCAATCTCGATTATCCTGGTCTGGAGACTGTAAAGGCAAACGTTGCCGCTTCCAACTACACGGCCGCCAAGACAAACCTGCTAAGCTATTTTCAAAATCGCACCGCCCCCGTCTATTTCACGGTCGGTACGACTCCTTCCGGAGGCCCGATGGAATCCAGCCCGGACGATTTGGTCAACTACATTTTCACGATTATCGGAGAGACCAAGAACTTCAGCGGATCCGGCGGCATCCAGTGGGATGAGACATGGACAGGCGGTTCCTGGTCGGACGGCTCGTTCAACAACAGAGTGAATGAATTCCTGATGTACTCCATTCTCGCTCCCGGGTACAATGCGCTTTCTCCTGGCGACCCGAAGCGGATCTTGTATTCCGATACATGGATGAAATTCGCCCTGGAGTTTATTACTGACAAAGGCAATACGAACATCGCTTCAGAAGTTTTTCTGGACATGGCGAAGCGTCTGGCCAGCTGGAACATGGCCTACTCGGTGTTCCGGAATAGTCCTTCTATTGATTCGAACGGCAATGCGGCATACCTGAAGCACATCTGGCAAATGGCCGACTATGCGTATACGAACATCGAATCGACAGTAGGCAACAACTGGTACGCAAGTATCGCCCGCTCGATGTACGTCACCGGTGTCTACTTTCCCGAGTTCAAGGATGCGGAAAACTGGCGGATGCGCGGTGAAGGCGCGATGAGCAAGTACATCAAGAAAAACATCAAGGGTGACGGCATGAACTATGAGCCTACGGAGAACTACCATCTGTATGCCCTGCAGCTGGCTAATACGATTCAGCAATTGGGGCAGCTAAACGGCTATTCCGACGTGCTGAAGGACTCCAAAGAGCTGCTCGAGCGGAGCGCCGAATTTACGATGGACGCGCTTTTTCCGAACCTAGAGGAAGGGCCGATGATCGGGGATTCCTCTGAAAAGAACTTCGCTCCCCACAAAGTCTTGGACGATTATGCGACGATTTACGGTCGGTCAGATTTTGAATACATCGCTTCTGATCGTGCTAGTGGGACAGTGCCGGATCATACATCCGTCGTCTATCCGAATAGCTCCGCGATCATGCGAACGGGCTGGAGCGACAACGACAAGTATATGTTCATCGAGAATGGAGATACGGATTACGGAGGTTCCCACAGCCATCCGGACGACCTGAGCCTCGTTATGTACGCTTACGGCAAGCGGCTGATCGCCGACCCGGGCGTTTACACTTACGATATGCCGAGCACGGTGGGGGAGTGGCTGAGGGACACCACGGAAGCCCACAACACGGTCGAGGTGAACAACACCACGCAAAGCCTGAGGGGGAGCCGCCAACTGAACAAATGGATCACGAACGACGGCTTCGACTTCTACGACGGCCAACACGACGATTACGCGCCGATCAGCCAAAACCGCAAAGTATTCTTCGTCAAGCCGAACTACTGGATCGTTTCCGACGTGATGACGGGCGGGTCGGGGGCGAACACGTACGAGCAGCTGTGGCACTTCCGCCCGAATACGCTCAGCCTGAACGGGACTACGAAGGCGGCGACGACGCAGTTCGCCGGGGAGCCTAACGTGAAGATCGTGCCGGCCGATCCGACTTCCATTACGGCAGCGGTTCGGAACGGGTATTATTCGGACACTAAAGCCGCCTATTCGGCAGCCCAATACTTGGCCTACACCAAATCAGCGTCGGGCAGCACCTCCTACGACACGGTGATTTTCCCTGAGGATACCGGGCAAAACCACAATGTGACGGTGTCACGCCTCTCGATGGCGGGAGTCAATCCATACACCGCTACTTCGCTGACGATCAATCTCGATTCCGGAAACAATGGGAATGTGGGCACCTACTATCTGTCGCACGAGACGACGCACCCGACCCGCAGCTTCGGAACGTATGGCTACAACGGCGAGTTGGCCTATATCGAAAAAACGTCGGGCGGCGCGCTGAGCCAGTTTGCAATTAATGAAGGCAGCCTGTTGACGGACGGAGCAACGAATCTCTTCTCGACAACTGGAAAGGTTCAGAACTTGTCAGTGAAGTATAGCGGCACGACACTGCAGCTGGCCAGCAGTGAAAAGCTTGCGTATGCGGTTACGATTTACGCGCCTGCGGCGACGTCCGTGACATTCAATGGGTCCGGCATTGCATTCACGAAGGCGGGGAATTTCATCACCGTAGCGGCGGCCGGGGCGAGCACGGCTTCGACGGTGTTGGCGGATAGCTTCGACGAGGATCCGCCGACGAACGATTTGACGGACGAGTTCTATAACTTCGAGAGCGGATCGGTGACCGGCTGGCAGCCGGTTAACGGAACATGGAGCGTCGTGACCCAAGGCGCGGGCAAAGTGTACCGCCAGACGGACGACGCCAGCGTGAGCACCAAGACGGTTACGACGTCCGAGTGGACGGACGTGCTCGTGGAGGCGGACGTGACGACGGTGTCGTCCACGACCGCTACGAATGGGGTCCAATTGATGGCCCGGTACCAGGACGCGCTCAATACGTACAAGTTCAACTATTACGTGCTGAGCGGGACCGCATCGTTGCGGATCGAGAAGATAGTGGCCGGTACGACTACGGTACTCGCAACCACGCCGTTCACAATGAACAACAGCACTACGTATAAGCTGAAGGGCACGATCCACGGCAATACGCTCAAGTTGTACGTCGATGGGACACTCTTATTAACTGCGACCGATACGGACATTACCGAAGGGTATGTCGGACTGAGCACGCACCGACGTGATGCGTACTTCGACAATGTCAAGGTAGCGGAGATCATCGGAGACGATCCGCTGACGAACGAGCTGCATAACTTCGAGAACGGTTCGGCGACCGGCTGGCAGCCAATAAACGAGACATGGAGCGTCGTGACGCAAGGCGCGGGCAAAGTATATCGCCAGACGGACGACGCCAGCGTGAACGCCAAGACGGTCACGACGTCTAAGTGGACGGACGTGCTCGTGGAGGCGGACGTGACGACGGTGTCGTCTACGACCGCCACGAACGGGGTCCATCTGATGGCCCGGTACCAGGATGAGCTCAATACGTACACATTCCGCTATTACGTGCTGAGTGGGACCGCTTCGTTGCGAATTGAGAAGGTATTTGCCGGCACGACTACGGTGCTCGCGACCACGCCGTTCACGATGGCGACCGGAACTACGTACAAGCTGAAGGGCACGATTAGCGGCAATACGCTCAAGCTGTACGTCGACGGGACCCTCTATTTGACGGCGATCGATAGGGACATTACCGAAGGGTATGTCGGACTGAGCACGCATCGACGCGATGTGTACTTCGACAATGTCAAAGTGACGGAGATTATCGGAGACGACTGGGAAATCCACCGCGGGCCTTGGTCGATCGACAACTCCGAGCTGTATACCGACTCGCTCAGCTTAGGTCACTCGGAGGTGCGGACGCGGCAGCAGAACGACTTGTACGCCTACAGCGGACAGGCGAAGGTGAAGGTCGTCGCCTGGGGCGCGACGCCGGCCAGCGCCGGACTTGTCGCCCGCTCGCTCGGCATCAACGACGGTTACCGCTTCCTTCTGTACAACAGCGGCAGCGGCACGAAGCTGCGCATCGAGAAGGTGCTGAGCGGCCTGCAGGCCATCTCGGCGTCGACCGTGCTTGCGGAGAAGACGTACACGATCTCCACCGGCACGTACTACACGCTGAAGGCCACCGTAGAGGGCGGTGTGCTGAAGCTTTACGTGAATGGGACGCTTGAGCTGAGCGCTTACGACACGACGCTGCCGCGTGGCGGCTTCGGGTTCAGGGCGACGAATGCGCAGGCGCGATTCGACAATGCGTTGCTGGAGCGGCTGCAATAGAGGGATAGCAAAAAGGGCTCGGGACATGGTTCATGGTCCCGGGCCCTATTGCGTCTGTACAGCTGCGTTGGAGTATTGTTGCTGGAATTTCGCTATAAGATGATGCATGAGGTATTTGAAAATCAAGCTATAAGTATGATTAGACTAAACGTTTTCGTTAACGGATAGTAATTTGAATATAGAGTTGAATGATGCCAGTTACGGAGGGCAAACGAATTCACGTTCACGCCGGATCAATTTTACACTATAAACGGACAGAATACTTGAACAAAATGTTAATATAGAGCTGCGAAAGAATTTTATTTATGGAGGTCGTTAAAATGGATCTATATAAAATTGCGGACAATTTAAATGTATTAAGTGACTTTCTTGGGAAACGGGATATAGATACTTTAACGAGTAATGCTTTAGAGGGGAAATATCAAATTACACAAACGGATCTGCTTATTTTATTTGGTGCCAGTGTAGCTTACGGCTGTGATGTAGTAGGTCAAGCCGTTTCAAATAATATTGCCAAAAACTTTATGATTGTTGGTGGGGAGGGACATACAACAGAGAGTTTACGTCGAGCAATTCATACTAATATTCCTGAAATAGAAACTATGGAAAAAATGGAAGCGGATATTATGAGTGAATATATAAAACGAAAGTATGGAATTGGCAACATTTTGATCGAGCGTAATTCAACGAATTGTGGAAATAACATTACTTACGCGCTAGATGTTATAAAACAAAATAATCTCTTCCCTAACAACATTGTTATTGTCCAGGACGCAACAATGCAATGTAGGATGGATGCTGGTTTTCGTAAATATCTCCTAGATTCAAAAGTTGAAGTAATAAATTTTGCCGCGTACAAGGTTAGAGTTGAAGTGAAAAGCGAAAAATTGGTAATTGAACCGACAGATATTTGGGGTATGTGGGACATAGAAAGATATATCTCTTTATTGATGGGGGAAATTCCAAGATTATTAGATGATACTAATGGATATGGGCCTAACGGAAAAAATTATATTGCACACGTTGATATTCCTGCTAAAGTACTGAAAGCATTTGAAGAATTGAAAGTAGAATATGGAGATTTAGTGAGAGTTGCAAACACTTTGTATGCTTCAAAAGACGCTTAATTAATGAGGAACGATAGTGCATAAACAAGGGTCAGATCGCCGCGACAGGCGGCTGTCCCTTGTTCCATTGAAGTAAACGGGCAGCATCTTGTTAATAAAGGAAAAAAGTGTAGTGATATTTAGAAAACTTTGATTGGAGATGTGGTCTTATGGTGTCTGACCCGATGCACCAGAGATTTGAAAATTTAAAAATGGGTGAACGCGGAGCAATTGTCAGCATTATTGCTTATATATGTCTTTCTCTACTTAAACTAATAATAGGAAACTTATCAGGATCAGAAGCTTTAAGTGCTGATGGTCTAAACAACGCAACGGATATCGTGGCTTCCATTGCTGTGCTAATAGGATTGAGGTTAGCTCAAAGACCAGCGGATGAGGATCATCCCTATGGTCACTGGAAATCAGAGACGATAGCCTCATTAATTGCCTCTTTCATAATGATGGCGGTTGGTTTAGAAGTTTTATTTACGGCAGTCATGTCTGTCTTCAGAACGAATGAGCAGTCTCCAGATCTAATTTCTGTTTGGACAGGTCTATTCTGCGCAATTATTATGTTTTTCGTATATCGGTACAATAGGAATCTTGCCAAAAAGATAAATAGTCAAGCCGTAATGGCGGCCGCTAAAGATAATTTATCAGATGTATTAGTCGGTATGGGTACGGTGATCGGAATCATGGGTTCACAGTTTCAATTGTCATGGCTGGACCCTGTGACAGCGATAGTTGTTGGATTAATGATTTGCAAGACTGCATGGGACATCTTCTGTGAAGCTTCCCATCACTTGTCTGATGGGTATGATGAAAAAGCCTTACAAGCTTATAAAGATACGGTTCAAATGGTTGATGGCGTTGAGCTTGTTAAGGAGCTCCGGGCAAGGAATTATGGCAGTAATACAGTTGTTGATGTTGTTTTGTCGATTAAAGGGGAACTGGAATTTCATGAAGCACATGAGATTGCAACGAATGTAGAGAATGAATTAAAGAAATCTTCAGAAGTGATTGACGTTCATGTCCATTATGAGCCGGTTAAATGCAGAGTTTAGGTGTGATTATTCTGTCACATCACTTGCCCTAATTACCCAAAGAACCATGAATACGAGTGAAAAGAGAACAAACATTGGAGCAGATTGAATTAGAATGGTTTCCATGAAATTAATCTCCCTTCTTGATAAGTTTACCTTGAACATAATCAGCGTCAAAAAGGAAGAGACGCATCAGTAAGTATAGAGATGGTAGTAGAATAACAATCCCTGCGATAAAAGCAATGACCAACGCTGTTCCCATTGTTTGATTCGTAAAGTTTTCGTGAATGGTGATATAAGGATATAGGATGTAGGGTAAATGAGCCCTACCATAGCCGAAGAAAGCAAAGGCAAACTGCAAAAGAACGAAGATGAACGCTATACCAAGTTTGATCTGCTTCCATAGGAAATAGACTGCAATAATAAAGCAGAGAAGAGAGACTCCAAACATCCAACCTAGGTTAAGCATATTTTGAAAATGATCTGGATTTTGCTGGTTGATCGTGAAAAAAACAAGGATACTTGCAATAATAGTAGGACAGCTCCAAAAGAGAGCATAGCCTCTTAATATTTTAAAAGCAGGAAGATCCTTGGCTCTGAAGGCATAAAAGGAAAGGAACATGGCTGAAATATAAAGGACACTAACCAGTGAAAGCAATACAACGGACCACGTATAGAAGCTCCCAAATAACTTTTGCCAATCTAGAGAAATGAAGTTGTTCTGTTCGGTGATGATGCCACCTTCTGAAATGGTCAAAACCGTAGAAAGGGTTGCAGGAATAAGCAAACCAGTTGCACCGTAGAGGAGCATGTACCATTTGTTATCTTTGGATCCATAATTACTGAAAGCATAGTAAGCCCCGCGTACGGCGAGCAAAACGATCGCAATACTACCTGGGATAAGTAACGCAGTGCCATAATAACGTGCTGTTTCAGGGAAGAAGCCTACCATACCAATGTAGAAGAAAACTAAGAAAACGTTTGTTACTTCCCAGACGGGTGACAAATATCGATCAATGATTTTATGAATGATATGCTTTTTCATCGTGATAACGGAATAGTAGCTGAAGAAACCTGCACCAAAATCAATCGATGCCACAATGACATAGCCATATAGAAAAATCCAAAGTACGGTAATCCCGATTAGTTCAAGACTCATTCTTTTGTCCTCCCCGCGAAAATGCCGAGTGCCATCAGTTCATCTGCCCCATCGTTCTTTTTGAAAAGATTCGATAGTACTTTCACTGCGGTTAAGGCAAGAACAAGATAAAGTAAACAGAACAGAAGTAACATCTTATCGACGTTTTGTGCTGTTGTAGCGGCATCTGCAACCTTCATATAGCCTCGTAAAATCCATGGTTGACGACCAACCTCTGCGTAAAACCACCCGCATTGAATACCTAGCATGGAAAGCGGACCGGATACAACGATCAGCCATAAGAGCCATTTAGGATAGGGTTTACGGGATTTTTTCCGTGAATACCACATATGAATAAGGCCAACAACAATCGCAAACATACCGATAGCGACCATGGCATCAAAGAAATAATGCACATATAACGGAGGGCGAAGATCTTCCGGAATATCGTTCAAACCTTTTACTTCAGATCCAGGAGTTCCACCTGCCAAAATACTAAGAGCATATGGAATTTTTAGCGCATATTTAATCTCATTATTATCAGTCAGAATACCGCCTAGAATGAGTGGAGCATTCGTTGTTGTTTCAAAATGCCACTCGGCTGCAGCTAGCTTTTCGGGCTGATTTTGTGCTAGAAACTTAGCTGATAAATCTCCAATCAATGCTGTAGTGATAGAGAACACGAGTCCAGCTGTGACGGTTAATTTTAAAGCTTTTTTAGCGTACAAGGTGTCTCCCTTTTTCTTAAGAAGGGAGTAGGCAGCTATCGCAGCCAAGATGAATGCGCTGGTCATATAGGATGAGGAAAGAACATGTGCCACTTTAGTAGGCATAGAAGGATTAAACATGGCTAGTATTGGTTGCACATTCGTAATTAGGCCATCTTTGAGCGTAAATCCTTGAGGTGTATTCATGAAGGCATTTACGGTGGTAATGAAAAATGCTGAAGCAGAGGAGCCGATGACAACAGGCACGAGAAGTAAGAGATGATGCATAGGTTTTAATCGTTCCCATGTGTATAAATAGATGCCTAAGAAGATAGCTTCGATGAAGAAGGCGAACGTTTCTAGAAATAGGGGGAGCGCAATGGCTTGCCCAGCAATCTCCATAAATTTAGGCCATAATAAGCTAAGTTGAAGACCAATAGCCGTCCCCGTAACAACGCCTATAGCCACAGTGATAACGAATCCGCGGGCCCATCTTCTAGCTAAAAGGGAATAATAAGGGTCTTTACGTTTAATGCCAGCTAGCTCGGCCAACATAATCATGACGGGAACACCAACACCGATTGTAGCGAAAATGATATGAAAGGCCAACGTAGTCTCGGTGAGTAAACGACTATAAAAGACAGAATCGTAGGTAGGCATGGGCTCATCTCCTTGTAATTTCTAATATTCAAAAAAACTTGCGGATAAAAGACAGTAACATGATAAAAGCAACGCCGAACATAAGGTACATCAATCGTTTTTCATGTTTTCGAGAGCGGTCCAAGTTGCATCACCTACCGGTTAATAAATTGCTTTCGCTTTATAAGGCTATCTTACGCTATGTATGTGATTATTTTCACATAATGTGTGAATACGGTTTGAACAAAGTTTTACAACTTTGGTAACATGATATTTGTATAAAGTGCTAGACTGAAATAAAGTTGTATGAATCGATGGAAGATTTCGCCAAACGGATCGATCCGATTCACAAGGAGGCATATGTTGCAAGCTGGACACATTATGTTAAAGCGATGTTTGAAGCGGGTATTGTGGTAAGCACCGCAGGTCTCCAGTCCCCGACAGAACAGTTCGTCTTTTAGTAGATATAGAGCCACTTCAAACCCGTCCCCTTATTTTCTGTTATAATAAGAGTAAATGTTATGATCAGAAAGTGAGAGCGATTATGGAAGAAATCATGCCAAAACCTGTTCAAGATCTTTGTGAGGATACTTGTAATGGGACTTCAAATATTGATGTATTGAAAGAACAACTGATATCGGAGCAAACTGCTACAGGGGTAGCTGAGGTATTCAAGGCACTTGGGGATCCCACAAGGTTGAAGATCATTCACACTTTGTTAAATAGAGAGCTATGTGTTCACGATATTGTTCAGGTCCTAGAAATGGGTCAGTCTGCTATTTCTCATCAGTTGAGATATTTACGTAATCTTAGAATTGTTAAACGTCGTAAAGTAGGGAAAACAGTCTATTACTCATTAGATGATGAACATATCGAGCAAATTTTCTTACAGATGCTGCAACACATGAAACACAATTAAAGGCAATTTCAAGATAAAAAAAGCGGAGATTGTATAAACAATCCCCGCTTTTTTCATGATTTCTTCTGTATCAATACGGTTAAACTGACCAGCGTAACAAAGATCGTAGCGCCCATATCAGATAAGATGGCAATCCATAAGGTAAGCAATCCTGGAATTGTGAGTAACAAGGCAATAAGTTTTAATCCAAGAGCAACGATGATGTTAAATCGAATGACGGAATTAACCCTTTTAGAAATAGAGACGGCTTCAGGAAGTTTCCCTAAATGATCCTGCATGAGCACGATATCCGCAGTTTCAATAGCGCTATCGGTTCCTTTTCCCATCGCTATGCCTAGTTGAGCGGACGCCAGGGCAGGGGCATCGTTAATACCATCGCCAATCATCGCGACACGACCGTTTTTAGCTAGCTCTTTAATTTTATTTACTTTGTCTTCAGGGAGAAGTCCGCCGAAGTAGGAAGTCACGCCAACAATATTGGCTACTTTTTCAGCTGTCTTTTGATGATCACCAGTTAACATTACCGTACGTTTTATGCCAGCACGATGCAGGGCTTCAATAACAGACTTGCTTTCTTCTCGGATCTCATCACTTATGCCGAACATGCCGAGAACTTGTTGATTGTCAGCAACGACTACGAGTGTTAACCCTTGTTCCTTCAAATCGTTAATTTGTTGTTGAATATCCTTAGGAATTTCAATATGCTCCATACTTTTTTCATTGCCGAGCCAATATCGCTTTCCTTGTACGAGCGCCACGATGCCGCGGCCAGAAACAGTTTGGATTTCATCCGGTGCTGGCACATCAATTGCGCTTTCGTTAATTTTCTTCATGATTGCTTTAGCTAGAGGATGGGAAGATGATTTTTCTATAGATCCTGCGACCATAAGGAATTGATCTTCATCAAACACTATGGTCTTTTCGACATGTGGTTCACCCTTTGTTAAAGTGCCCGTTTTATCAAAAGCGAGCGTATCAATTTTGCCAAGCTGCTCCAAAAACACGCCGCCTTTAATCAAAATACCGTTGCGCGCATTTCGGGTAATCCCGGAGACGATGGCGATTGGAGAAGATAGGATAAGCGCACATGGGCAACCCACAATTAACACCGCTAGACCTTGATAAACCCATTTACTCCAGTCGCCACCAAGTAGAAGTGGCGGAATTAAGATAACAAGGGCTGAAATCGCCATAATAATGGGGGTATAGTATTTGGCAAACTTATTAATGAACAATTCGGTAGGTGTTTTGGTCTCTTGTGCTTCTTCAACAAGGTGCAAGATTTTGGCCAATGAGGAATCCTTATATGCCTTCTCAATCCGGATATGAAGAACGCCTTCGTTATTAATACTCCCGCCGAAGACGGGTTCTCCACTAGCCTTTTCAACGGGTAAAGATTCGCCTGTAATAGCGGCTTCATTGACCGAGCTTTTTCCTTCTCTTACCGTACCGTCGGACGGAATTTTCTCTCCTGGTTTTACAACTACCAAGTCTCCAACTTTTAAGGTTGAAATAGGAACAACGGATTCAATGCCATTTTCCAATAGAATGGCTTCTTTGGGTGCTACTTTGAGCAGCGTCTCCATAGATCGGCGAGCTTTTTCCATACCAAGCCCCTCAAGCAGTTCGTTCAGCCCAAAGAGAATGGCGACCAGTGTGGCTTCTTTCCATTCACCTATGGAAACAGCACCAATAAGGGCAATCGTCATTAGCGTATCAATATTAAAACGTAGAGCGAATAAGTTTTTAAGCCCTTTGATAAAAGTGGAGTATCCGCTTAATACGATAGCAATAACATACATGCCAATCTGCTCAGCATCGTTTAATTGATTGTTAAAGATAAATGCCGCGACATAAATAACAAAGGATACAATAAGCAGCTTCATTAATTTGTTAGAACTGCCGTGATCATGACTGTGTGAGTGTCCATCGCCATGATCATGAGAGTGATTATGCTTATGATCATGATCCCTATGCTCATGTGTATGCTGATTATGATGCTCATGAGTACGATCAATAAAAGCATTGTCTGATTTAAGAATTCGTTCTACAGCTGTTAAAGAGACGCGGGGATCAAGTTTTAACTTACCGGAATTATAACTAAGTGTTGCAGACTCACCGTATTCCAGCATTTTTATCTGCTGTTCCAGTCCCATTGCACAATTACCGCAAGAGAGGCCGTTCACTCGATATTCACTCATCGTGAACCCTTCTTTCATTAACATATGATTATATGCTCATATAATATGCGAATAGTAAGTTTATGTCAAACTTAACTTCGGTATGTTTGCCCTTTTTTAGCCGAAATTATAATATATTCAATATTAGAAGAAGGCATAAGAAGGCATAAGAAGGCATATGGAATGCAATTGCTGCAGTCCATATGCCTTCTTCTTAGTAGTTGAGTTTGTCCGGTACTTTAAGCAGTAGCTTTGGATTCAGTGAAAAAGTATAACAGTGCAAGGAAAGGAAGCAAGGCACCGATCCAAGCGGTTATCACCCAACCCCCATGCGCATAGGTTAGGCCACCTACGAACGATCCTACGGCTCCCCCGATAAAGAAGATGGCCATGAAAAGGCCGTTGAGCCGCCCTCTCGTTTCATTCCCCAGTGAATAGATCGCCCGTTGTCCGACAACGAGATTGCCAGAAACAGCCATATCTAATGTAATCGCTGCAAGGGCAAGTAAGATGAGTGAAACATTGGATTTACTGTGAACAAGTGCAAGCATAATGAAAGATAGAACAGCCATTGTTATGGCACTGAGCGTAAGCGCTCGGGTCCAGTTTTTATCAGCCAACCTTCCTGCGATTGGAGCTGCAATAGCTCCGGCAACACCTACTAAGGCAAACAACGCTATCCCCTGCTGAGACATCCCGTATTCGTCCGCTAACCGCAATGGAACTGTCGTCCAGAATAAGCTGAATGCGCCGAATAGGCTAGCCTGATAGAAGGCACGACGTCGGAGTAAAGGTGTTTGTTTGAATAATCGGAGTAGAGAAGCCACCAGTTGTCCATAGGTTAGACCTTTCCCCGGCCGCCGTTCAGGCAACCGACGAAGCAGCAAAAGCCCCAACAGTACCATGATTCCAGCCGATATGGCAAAGATCGCTTGCCACCCCCACACGCCAGCGATTAAGCTTGCAATCGGACGCGCCAACATGATGCCGAGCAAGAGCCCGCTCATCACATTGCCGACCACGCTGCCACGCTGCTCTTCGGTTGATAAATAAGCGGCGAAGGGCACAAGAATCTGCGCGACAACAGAACTTAGCCCAATCATCAGAGCTGCGGTCATGAACAGAAGTGACCCTTTGGAAAAGGCAGCAATAAGTAAGGCGAGCACTATAAAAACGAGCAGGGAAACGATAAGTCGGCGATTCTCTAGCATATCACTCAAAGGCACGATGAATAGTAAGCCAGCGACATAACCAATTTGCGTAATGGTTACTATAAGCCCCGCGATTCCGGAAGGAAGGTCCAAATCCGAGCTGATGGGGCCAACAAGTGTTTGTGAGTAATAGAGGTTGGCAGCAATAAGACCGCATGCCGCGGCTAGAAGAAACATCATGCCTTTTGAAATGCTGTTGGAATCATGAACATTCGATTGCATCATAGTCATCACCCTTTGTCAGTTATGAAAAAAAAATGCTAATTACTGAACGGTCCGTTTGCTTATTCGGATGAGATTAATATATACTGAACGTATCGTTTTGTAAATAGGGGTATTTATAACTTTATCCAGATTAAGAAACTTATTATACTAAGTTATAGATATTTACGAATGAAGGAGAGACTATGATGTCATCGAAAAGAGGAAGACCACGAGATCCGAATACTCAAAAGTCCATTCTGGTTGCTTCCTACGAACTTCTTTTGCTGCATGGATTCAAAGGTGTCACGGTCGAGAAGATTGCGGAACGCGCGGGAGTCAGTAAAGCTACTATTTACAAATGGTGGCCTAATAAAGCCGCTGTGGTGATGGATGGTTTCTTGGACGCGGCAACCGACAGGCTGCCAGTCCCTGATTCTGGTAACGTATTCGAAGACGTGTTAATCCATACTACAAACTTATGTAAATTCATGGTTAGTCAAGAAGGGCATATGATTGCAGCGCTAATCGGCGAGGGTCAAGTGGATCCTGTCTTAATTGAAGCCTGCCGGTCTCGCTATATCCTGCCTCGCAGGTCAGAAGCTCTTACGATTTTGAATAAAGGGGTAGAACGAGGAGAATTGAGAAAGGAGCTTGATTTAGCGATCTGTGTTGACTTGATTTATGGTCCTCTTTTTTATCGCCTGCTTGTTACGGGAGAACCATTGCACGATACGTTGGTAAAACAACTGGTTGAAGTTGCATTTTATGGATTAAATCATCGTTGATGTTTCCCCCAATTATTTATCGGAAGAGTAGTATCCGCCTAATACGAATGCTGAGGTTTTCGCGGCAATTTGGAGAAATTACTTGGTCGCCCAGCAACACCAATTAAAGAGGCTTTGAGCCAAATTGTTAGTCAAATTTCTAACTTGAGGAATTAATTTTGGGAGGGACATAAGTCCCTCTCTTTTTTTTGGATTTATATGATGATGGAATAAAATTGCGCGGCTCTTTTTCATTTCATATTGCTATTAACTCAAATTTGAGTATAATTACAAAAGGTAATCAAATTTGAGTAAAACTTTGAAATGAAAGGATTGAAAAATCTGTGGACGCTAATCGCAGTAATGTAAAGCTTGTCATCGCAGGTCTGCTTCTCGGCTTGTTTATCGCCGCGCTCGATCAGACGATTGTATCGACGGCTATGGGCACGATTATTAAACAACTTGGAGGGTTGGATAAATTTATATGGGTGTATTCCGCCTATATGATCGCTATGGTTGTCTCCACACCGATCTTCGGTAAGCTCTCGGATATGTTTGGGCGCAAGTCGTTCTTTATAATCGGGCTTGTTCTCTTTATGCTTGGATCCATCCTTTGTGGAACTGCGCAAAATATGATGCAGCTTATCATTTATCGTGCCATCCAAGGGATTGGCGGCGGGGCGCTGATGCCGATTGTATTTACGATTATTTTCGACTTGTTCCCAGCTGAGAAACGCGGCAAGATGATGGGGCTCTTCGGTGCTGTATTCGGTATTTCAAGCGTGTTTGGCCCTATTCTAGGCGGAGTGATAACGGATAATATCAGCTGGCGCTGGATTTTCTACATCAATGTTCCTCTAGGTATTCTTTCTCTGCTTTTCATTGCTAATGCGTATCATGAGAATAAAAATACACGTAAACAATCGATCGACTGGATCGGTGCGATTACGCTTACAGGCTGTGTGCTTTTCCTGATGTTCGGTCTTGAGCTTGGTGGAACGGACGGATGGGCATGGGACTCTGTGAAAACGATATCTCTTTTCATCGCATGCGTTGTATTCCTTATTGCTTTCTTCCTTGCTGAAAGAGTTGCGAAAGATCCAATCATTAAGCTGAGTCTATTCAAAAATAAGGTGTTCACGAGCAGTATGGTCATCTCGATGCTTTATGGCGGCGTGATGATCGCTGCGGCTTCTTATATTCCGCTGTTCATTCAAGGCGTATTCCACAAAACGGCTACACAAACGAGCACGGTCATGATTCCGATGATGCTTGGTGTTGTGGCGAGCAGTCAAATTGGTGGGCGTGTTGTGACGAAGTTCCGCTATCGTGACGTTATGCTGGTATCTGCGCTGACACTAATTATCGGTATTTCACTACTCGGTTTCGTGATGGACTCGGCATCAAGCCGTCTCGTCATTTCACTCTTTATGATCATCGTAGGGCTTGGAATCGGGGTTTCCTTCTCCCTGTTGAACATTTCAACACTGAATGCTGTGCCTCCGCAATATAAAGGGACTTCATCGTCCTTGATTACGTTCTTCCGCACAATCGGCTCTGCGCTTGGTATTACCGTTTTCGGTGCCATTCAGAAATCTGTGTTCCAAACGGATATTAAGCTGTTGCCGAATCTGAATCCTCAGTTGGCTGAACAGATTAAAGGCGGTCAAGCGCTGCTTGATCCAACCGTTCAGAAACAAATGGGCCTTAGCGCGGATGTTGTGCAAGTGATGCTGCAACAATTTGCAAACTCGGTCATTGCTATTTTTCAATGGTCGCTCCTTCTGCCGTTGGTTGCGCTGATTTTTGTATTTCTGATGGGACGCGCGCGCTTAGAGTTGAATAAAACGGGAGCTCCTGGAGGTCCAGGCGGCCCTGGTACACAAGGTGGTCCAGGTAAACCTGGTTCTCCAGGTGGTGGAGGTGGCGGCGGCAAGCCCGAGCCTTCTTATAACGGAGGATAAGACCTCATGTCGATCAGGCTTTTAATTCTAGGTTTGCTAATGGAGCGGGACATGCATCCCTATGAGATTCGGCAAACCATCAAGCAGCGCAACTGGAGCGAAAGCTTCAAGCTCAGGGACGGGTCACTTTATTATGCTGTGGATCAACTACGTGAGGATGGCCAGATCGAAGCGGCAGAAGTTGTCGCGATTCAAGGAAATAACAGGCCAGATAAGACCATTTACCGAATCACGACTCGTGGACGCGAAGCCTTCTTGAAGCTGCTCGAGGAGCAGTTTAAGCTAACTTCGTATCCACAGCATCCGCTCTTCCTCGCCATGCCGTTTGTTCGCCACGGTGACCCCGCTATGATTGAGGATCTCATCATGAAGCAGCTAGACGTGTGTGAAACACGCATAGCTCGCATGCAAGCGGTATTGGAGCTGAAAGGGGATTTCCTCCCTCGCGGAAGTTTGCTCATGATCCAAGGTTTCATTCAATTTGGTGAAACGGAGAAGCTGTGGTTGATGAGCTTGCTTGAGGAAGCGCGTTCGGGGAAATTGTTTGAGGTGTATAAGTTAACGAACGAACAAAGGGAGCTCTTGGAGTCAAGGTCGAAGGATTTCAAAAAGTAGGGAATGGAGAAGCCGCCCGCGGCTTCTTTTTGTAGTCACAATCTTTATTTTTTTGCCCTTTGCATAGGGTGGGGGGCTATGATAGAATGCAATCATTAGGGAGTGATTGTGATGACAGAAGAGAGCAACACACACGAGATGTGTGGAACATCTAGCGAACGCAAGAGCCACCATTCAGAGAAAGCCAAGAGTAATCTGATCACCCGACTGAACCGGATCGAGGGGCAAATTCGTGGGGTTAAGGGGCTTATTGAGAAGGATACGTATTGTGATGATGTGCTGAATCAGATTTCATCCATCCAATCCGCGTTAAATGGGGTAAGTAAGCAATTACTTGAGCATCATATGAAGAGCTGTGTCATTGATCGCATTCAAGAAGGCGATGAAGAAGTTATAATCGAGTTACTAACGACGATAAATAAATTGATGAAATAAGGGACCGAGATGTCCTGCCAATGTATGTAAAAGGACTTCATCCTATAGATGAGGTCCTTATGTGAGTTATTTCTTGATAAGGTTCAAATGAAGCGCTTGCTGTTCCGTTAGAATAAACTCCTGTTGAGGCCATATGTCTTCATCTGCATCTCTACCGAAGAGACGAAGGAGCTCTAACCACACCCCTTTTTCTATAGCCTCTGCAGCTGTGATCATGATCTTCATATTAAAACACCTCCTGTGTTTAATTACACGAAGCTATTGTTTTTAAACCAATTAGGCAGGATATTCCGAAGGTGCTTTATGGAATAGGATATGCTCAAAGGTACGAAATCATCCTCTTAAAGTCAGCTATAATCGAAATTGGTATACAACTGCAACACTGTGGGAACGTAGGTGGATGGCAATGCAATGGGGAACCCTCAGACACGTTATGTCTTTGACTTGACAAATATAGGGTAGGGGGGTATACTAAGTAAAAAACATATAAAGGAGAATGAAGAATGTCAAATGTAACGTTAAAAGTAGCAGGCATGTCTTGTAATCACTGTGTAAACTCTGTTGAGGGAGCTCTGAAAACAATAGGCGCTACAGGGAAAGTGGACTTAGCGAGCGGAACGGTCCATGTGGAATTTGATGAAACTAAGCTGACGCAAGATGCGATTAAAGAAGCAATTGAAGATCAAGGCTACGACGTCAACTAAAAGAGGTGTAGATGATGCAAACTGCTGATACTGCAACAGATATGAAGCAAACATCACTGCAGATCACAGGTATGACATGCACCGCCTGTGCGAATCGGATTGAAAAGGGTTTGAACAAGCTGGAAGGGGTCACGGAAGCCAATGTTAATTTCGCGATGGAGCGAGCAACGGTAACTTATGACCCCAGTCGCATCGATGCTGCCAAGATGGAACTAAGGATACAGAAACTAGGCTATGATACGGCGAAGGAAGCCGTTGATTTGCAGCTTGAAGGCATGACCTGCGCGGCCTGTGCTCAGCGAATTGAGAAGACATTGAACAAGTTGCCTGGTGTGAGGACGGCTACGGTTAATTTTGCGATGGAAACGGCCCATGTCGTGTACAATCCAGCCGAGCTTACGATATCTGATATGCAGAAGCGGGTGGTGAAGCTCGGCTACAAAGCAGTTCCTAAACAAGAGCAAGGCGACCCCTCAGCGCACAGACAACAGGAGATTAGTAAGCAAAAGCGTAAGCTTCTCTTATCTGCGATCCTCTCATTGCCGTTACTGTGGTCGATGGTCAGCCACTTTTCGTTTACCACATGGATTTGGATACCAGAGTTGTTCATGAATCCGTGGTTTCAATTAATTATGGCAACGCCGGTTCAGTTTTATATCGGAAGACAATTCTATGAAGGTGCTTATAAAGCGCTGCGCAATGGCTCTGCCAACATGGATGTACTGGTTTCACTAGGAACGTCAGCAGCTTACTTTTATAGTCTGTATTTGACGATCGATTGGGTTATCAGGGGGGCCAGCGTACATCACGGACCGTCTCTGTACTATGAAACAAGCGCTGTGCTGATTACGTTAGTTATCATGGGGAAACTGATTGAAGCGCTAGCTAAGGGACGGACATCGGAAGCGATTAAGTCTTTGATGGGGCTGCAAGCGAAGACAGCATTGGTCATCCGCGAAGGTCAAGAGCTCATCATACCTATTGAAGAAGTGATGACGGGGGACATCGTGCTCGTCCGTCCGGGAGATAAAATACCGGTGGACGGAGAAGTGCTCGAAGGTCTATCTTCCGTGGATGAATCGATGCTCACAGGCGAAAGTCTGCCCGTAGCAAAGGTACCTGGTGATGCGGTTATTGGAGCAACCATTAACAAAAATGGCATGCTGCGCATCCAAGCAACGAAGGTCGGGAAAGAAACGGCGCTGGCACAAATTATTAAAGTCGTCGAGGAAGCGCAGGGCTCGAAAGCGCCGATCCAACGGGTAGCCGATGTCATTTCGGGGATTTTCGTCCCTATCGTAGTGGGGATCTCACTCATCGCTTTTCTAGTCTGGTATTTCGTGGTGACGCCGGGGGATTTTGCAGGTGCGTTGGAGAAAGCAATAGCGATCTTAGTGATTGCCTGTCCTTGTGCGCTAGGCTTAGCGACGCCAACTTCGATTATGGCGGGATCAGGGCGCTCAGCTGAACTGGGTATTTTATTTAAAGGCGGCGAGCATCTGGAGAAGACGCATCAGATTGATGTGGTCATTTTAGATAAAACAGGTACTGTCACGCAAGGAAAGCCAGCTCTTACGGATGTGTATGCTGAGGGGGATGAAGCGGAATTCCTACGACTTGTAGGCGCCGCGGAGAATAATTCGGAGCATCCCCTTGCTGAAGCCATTGTTGCAGGGATTAGAGAGAAGGGTATTGAACTACCCGCGGTAGAAGCCTTCGAAGCCATCCCCGGCTATGGCATTAAAGCTGTCGTTGAAGGAAAAGAGCTGCTCATAGGAACACGACGTCTTATGGAGCAACTCGGTGTAGATGCACAGGGTGCTTATGACACGATGTCGCAGCTTGAGGAGTCTGGTAAAACAGCTATGCTTGTTGCCATTAATAAAGGGTACGGGGGTATAGTAGCTGTAGCGGATACGGTGAAAGAAACGTCTCATGCCGCGGTTAGCCGTTTGAAGGCTATGGGCATTCAAGTGATCATGATCACTGGCGATAATGAGCGCACGGCAAATGCGATTGCTGCTCAAGTGGGTATTGAGCATGTCCGTGCTGAAGTTCTACCTGAGGGTAAGGCGGAAGAAGTGAAGAAACTTCAGGCGCTAGGCAAGAAAGTAGCGATGGTTGGAGATGGTATTAATGATGCACCAGCGCTTGCAACGGCTGACATCGGGATGGCGATCGGAACAGGAACGGACGTGGCTATGGAAGCTGCTGATGTAACGTTGATGCGTGGTGACTTATCCAGCATACCGGATGCGATCTACATGAGCCGCCAAACGATGCGCAACATCAAACAAAATTTGGTCTGGGCACTCGGATACAATACGTTAGGGATACCCATTGCTGCGCTTGGTTTATTGGCGCCTTGGGTGGCGGGGCTAGCGATGGCACTAAGTTCGGTTTCTGTCGTTCTTAATGCACTACGTCTTCAACGTGTGAAGATCCGTAACGAATTGTCCAAGGTATAGGAGAGAGAAGCGCGTGAATATTCAGAAAATAGGACTTATCTCAGCTGTGCTCGCAGTACTGCTTCTGAGCGCATGCGGCAGTGTAAGAGAGGCCTCGGGCAAGAGCCAGCATGGCAGTCATGAGGCAGCCTCCAGCCCAGCAGGTGCAAGTGAACACGGTGGACACGGGGGCGAAACGCCGAAGCCGGCATCCACGAACATGAAAGCTTCGTTTGCGTTCGGATCGACAGGTCTGAAAGCGAAGGAGAAGTCGGAATTAACGATCCTAATTACGGACGATACCGGCAAACCAGTCACTGATTATCAAGTGAATCATGAGAAATTGCTGCACTTGATTATAGTTAATCACAATCTATCGTCGTTTCAACACATCCATCCGGCCTACCAAGGAAATGGCAAGTTTACGGTCAGCGCAAGCTTCGATGCAGGTGGGGACTATAAGCTTATCGCTGATTTTATCCCTACTGGCGGAAGTAGCACCACGCTTAGTCAATGGGTCAAAGTGGCCGGTAAAGAGGCGGAGCATACCGTGCTTAAAGCGGACGCCAAACTACGACAAGAGGTTAGCGGTAAAGCCGTTGAGCTTTCTCTGAGCAGCACGAAGCCCAAAGAAGACGTGACGCTTACTTTTACGATTCGAGATGCTCAGACGAACAAAGAGATCACGAATCTGCAGCCTTACTTAGGCGCTGTAGGTCATGTTGTGATTCTGTCAGCCGATGCCGAGCAGTACATTCATGTACATCCCCTTGCGGAGAAGGCGACAGGCCCTGTTGCTAAATTCGCGACTTCCTTCCCAGAAGCAGGAATCTATAAGCTGTGGGGACAATTCCAGCATAACGGAGAAGTGTTTACAGTGCCTTTTGTCGTTGAGGTGAAATGAGCCAAAATAAGAACATGAAGAAAGCCCTTGCGTCCTTCCATAAGAAGGATGAGGGGCTTATTTGTTGTGTAACCTACCGTTTCCCCTTAACCAACTTCATCTTCAAAGCCGTCTCATAGTTCGTAAAATGCACATAATCCCCATGCATCCACAGAAGGAGAGCGTCATCTTGGCCGTTGCTCCTAGCGAGGACGGGTCTCACGTTGTTGCGTGAAGAACCGCTGGTCACGGCAGTTGCTACCCACGTTTTACCATAATCGGCCGTATGCCAATGCTCAATTTCGAATATACCATTCACTGAACGAGACAGGTAAACGTTGGCCGGGTTGGCATGATCAAGTATAAGACCGCCGGAGTAGAAGGGCTCCCGTTCCACGGCGCCTTGCTCGGTTTGCGGAAACCAAGAGCCGGTGGCTGTCATTTCATGATTCTCCCAGGAATCTCCGTTCCAATAGCTGTACCAATAGCGGTGGTCCGTATTGGCGTGAAAGACGACATATACGATGACGGGACGACCATCAGCATCTACTGTGATATCCCAGATCCAAGCCTTCGCATCGTGCAGGATTCCGTCGAACACCACATCGGCTTCACGAGGAAGCATAGGCAGGTTAGCTAACGATTTAATGGTTGAACCATCCGCATGATAGAGGTTTCCGTCTTGGATGCAAGCGCAGTAGATGCTGTTATGCGGTTCTATATTGGGGTGTCCGTCGGTAAAAGCGAACCAGATGGTATCCTCCCCATTGCCAGCGTACTTGACGTAAGGGCGGGCTCCGTCTCCCATTATTAAGGTTTGGGGTTCTGACCATATCCCCTCTGTATCGGGTAAGAAACTGAAATTGGGTTTGAAATTACCGCCACGCCAGAACAAATACTGTTGCTGTTCCTGACGGAGATATATCGGATTGGGGTAGGTATAGCCGTGCATGCCGCTCGTATTCTCCGGAAGTTCTTGTTCGGCGCTAAAGGATGCGATATCCTCTGCCGTTTCCATCTGACGGTAATACATCGTCTTCCCATTATGAGCAGAATAGTAGATGATCGCACGTCCATCGGAAGGGATATACAGCGCGGGATTCGCATGGTCATCCTGCTGCAGACTTGGCTTCATCATGACGGAGTTGACGGACCCGTCACGATGATCATAAGTCCCGATCATGACGTGGCCCTGCTTCGTTAACCAACCAACATAGGTACGGTCCTGTTGCCCAACATAACGGACTGCCCGCGGGTCAGCGAAGAAACACCACGCCCCATCCTCGGTAAAACTTGAATGATTTTCTCCTTGCATAGCCATTCATTTCTCCTTCCTATACGTTTCGTCCCTGCATGCACGCGGATGCGGGATACATGGAATGTCCAGAATTTCCTACATTCTACCGCATCCTTTAGGAGCTGTGAAGCTCGAATTTAGCGTGTTTTTTCTGGCAGATCGACCAAGAAAGTCTCTTCCTAGACGCCTTATACTGAAAGGTGATTTGATGGGAGGAGGCTGCAACTTATGCGATATCGAAAATTTGGTCATACCCAATGGGATATATCTGAGATTGGTTTCGGAGGCTGGCAGATTGGCGGTGGCGGAGCTTTCGGACAAGTGGATGACCGCGATTCAGTTAAAACTCTGCTTGAAGCATGGGAGCGGGGGATCAATCTGGTAGATACGGCTCAAATGTACGGAAAAGGCCACTCTGAGGAAGTCATCGGTAAGGCACTGAAGGAATGGCATCACAATCATATTTATATCGCTACCAAGGTGCAGCCCGTTCAATGGCCGCATCCAAATGAGAATGATCCCGCTATGGCAGGGCGTTATCCCAAAGCTCACATTCGCAAGCAGTGCGAGGACAGCTTGACAAGGCTAGGTGTGGACACGATTGATTTGTATCAGTTGCATGGTTGGTTCCCTCAAGGGCTGGAGGATCGCGAATGGCATGAGGCGTTGACGGAACTCCAGAAGGAAGGCAAAATCCGTGAATTCGGTGTGTCCATTCGCGATTATCGTCCGCAGGACGGTATTGCGCTTGCCGAGGCTGGGCTGATCCAAGCTGAGCAGGTTGTTTATAATATTTTTGAACAGAGGCCGGCGGAGGCACTGTTACCTGCATGTAAGAAGAATGGCGTGGCTGTTCTTGCCCGGGTCCCCTTTGATGAAGGCTCGCTGATCGGCAGCTGGGTACCAGAAACCTACGAGACCTTCGCGCCAGGCGATGTTAGACGGAGCTATTTCAAGGGCGAGCGTTTCCTGCGGACGCTGGAGAAGGTGGATGCGATCAAACGGATGATCCGTGACTACGATGCGACGATGACGCTTGCCGAAGTTGCGCTTCGATTCTGTCTGTCGGATGAGGCTGTAAGCTGTGTCATTCCGGGTATGCGCAACCCTCAGGAAGTGGAACTCAATCTCAAAGTGTCGGACGGAAAGCCATTGCCGACAGAGCTATTGCAGCGATTGAAACCGTTCAATTGGCCACGCAATTATCATAATCCGGATACGTTGGTGGATCCGTTATGAGTGCTTTTGCCAGATTCCAGAAGCGCCTGAAGGAGAAAGCGGACGATGTCCGAGCCCGCCCTGTCACTTACGTTTCTTTCGGTGATAGTGTGACCCAGGGATGTATGGAATACGCTACCATCGAGCATGAGCAAGTCTACCACAATCTGCTTAAGAAGCGGATCGTGCAACGGTATCCTATGACTATTCTGAATGTCATCAATGCTGGCGTATCCGGTGATACGATTGTGAAATCGGAGCCGAGATGGCAGCGAGATGTGATTGCGTATCAACCGGATCTGGTTACGATTGGCTTCGGCGTGAATGATTGTCATGCTGGGGAGGCGGGGCTTGCGTCTTATTTGGAGAAAATGGATGCGTTCGTGCGAACTGTGAAGCGAGATACAGAAGCAGATCTCCTGTTGCTTACGCCAAACATGATGATGTTGCACGACAACGATTCCATGCATGAGAAGGATAGAGCTGTATTGCCTGGCTTCTTAAATGTGGCAGAGAAGGGGTATTTAAGGCTGTATACGCATGCGCTTAGGACGTATTTGGAGCAAGAAAAGCTGGCTTATGTGGACGTATATGCGCTATTCGAGGATTGGTTACTGAAGGGGCAAGAACCTCATGCTAGATTGGCCAATGGCATCAATCACCCGGATCGCGCATTGCATGCCCAACTGGCGGAACGGATCGAAGCCCGGATATTCGAAGCACGCGAATAACTTCAATAGAAAAAGGGGAGAGCCTCATGTTCGAACAGGCGAATTGGATATGGAAGTCAGGAGACCGAAGACCGATTAATGAGCACATCATTTTTCGAAAAACGTTCGTGTACGAGTCTGAGGTATCCAATCGAGCGATGCTGTCGATCTCTGCGGATACCAAATATAGGTTATGGGTAAATGGGACGGAACTTGGAGAAGGTCCTATTCGTTCTACCGCGGATCACTGGTATTACGATGAGTTTGAACTTACGCACCTCTTGCGGCCTGGCACGAATGTGATTGCCGTAAAGGTCTGGCATTACGGCCATTCCAATTATCAATATATAGAGAATGAAGCGGGACTTATTGCTGAATTATCGTTGTATGGCTCCGCAGGCATTCGAGTGATTGGCACAGATGAAACATGGCTTTGTTGCAGGCATGAGGGGTACGAAGTCGATGTCGTTAAGCGTAATGTAAATTTGGGTTGGATGGAAATATTCGATGCCAATGCGCTGAGCGAACAATGGGTACTTCCTGACTACGATGACAGGAGTTGGATGCAGAGTGAAGTTGTTGCTCCTTACGGAGGTGCGCCTTGGGGAGGACTGTACCCCCGCGTCATAGAGCCATTGTCGACACAGATCGTCAGTCCGAAGCAGCTCCTCGCACTGAGTGAAATTGTACCCATCCGCCAAGCGATATCTGTCAATATGCGGGATAATCTGTATCCAGGCTCACGTGATGCCAATGCGAAGATATTCAGCGGATTTTTGGCCGTTAGGCTGGTGGCTGAGGCAGAAACCCGCGGTCGTTTAACGTTCGCACATTCCAAGTGGAACGGCGTCCAGGGGCGATTCAAGATCGATGACCGCTGGCATGTTCATCATGACGAGATACAGCTTGCGGCTGGTGAACATCTATTTATGATGGAGATTTGCGGCGTTCATAATGATTTGTTCTGCCATATGGAATTCGACTTCGATAGGGAACTGGCATTCTCCCATCCTGTGGGTGGCGATCAGCATGCCTCATTCGTAACCATCGGCCCAATCGAGACCATCGAGTCGTATGCCGATGGCTTTCAGCCTGTATACGGGGGCGTTGAGAAGAGAACGGGTCTGAATCATGAGCATCCGCTGCTGCTGGAAATCGGGGCATGCTCCACCTTGGAGGCATTCGAGGCGTACCATGAGATGTGTAAGAATGTTCATCCTAGGCAGGTGCTCGTTAACCAAATGATCTATTCGTTGATGATGCGCAAACGATTCGTTAAGCACTATCCCATTACGAACCAGTTGGAACGAATGCTCCATGACCATCTGCTGCCGACAGTGCTTCCCGTTACCGTGGAAGGTGGGGATATTGAAATCGTATTGGATTTCGGGAAAATTTACGTTGGAACCATTGAACTAGAAGTTGATGCGCCACAAGGGACGGTGATCGATGTCTACGGCTTCGAAAACCGCATCAATGGTGCTAATGCCTATACATCCGGCTGCAATAATTCATTCCGGTACATATGTCGTGAAGGTAGACAGGTGTTCAAGAGCTTTACCCGGATGGGCTTCCGGTATGTGATCGTCACAGTGCGCCAAGCGGATACGCAGATTCGGATTTACCGAATCCAACTGCACCAATCTAGCTACCCAGCCACAGATAAAGCGTTATTCCGCTGCTCAGATCCTCTGTTGAATGATATTTGGGAAATATCCAGGCATACGTCGCATATGTGCATGGAGGATACATTCGTCGATTGCCCCACCTATGAGCAGGTATTCTGGGTAGGGGACTGCCGAGTGAGCGCACTTGTGAACTATCAGTTGTTCGGTTCCTACGAGCTTGTCAGGCATTGCTTGGAAATGGTGCCGCGTTCGCGCAGTCAAAGTCCGCTGCTGCTTGCCTTATTCCCTACGGATTGGCAGGCGGCGATTCCGATGTGGACCTTCAGTTGGATTATTGCCTGTAAGGAGTATGTCGACTATAGCGGCGATCAGACATTCTTCGAGGCCATCTATCCCGAAATCAGGCTAACACTTGAAGTGTATAGGGGATTTCTCAATGAGGATGGCCTGTTTGATACGAGCTCTTGGAATATGCTCGATTGGGCGCCAATCGATATTCCCTCAGTTGGTGTAGTAACTGCCCAGCAGGCGCAATTGGCGCAATGCCACCGAATCGCAGCGGAGATGGCGGAAGCGCTGGGACTTCAAGGCGAAGCGGGGGATCTGCTTCAATATGCAGAGCAGTTGAAGCGAGCGATTGATGAGCATTTATGGGACGATGAGGCTCAGGTTTACCTAGACGGTATCCACCGTAACGGTAAGCCTTCGACGACGACAAGCCTGCAGACACATGTGTTACTGTATTTGGCGGACTGCCTAGGAGAGCGACAGGCAGGCATTATTGAACCTCAGTTGCTGAATCCGCCGGAGGATTGGGTTCAAATTGGCTCTCCGTTCTTCTCGTTCTATTTATTTGAAGTGTGGAGACGTTTCGGTGAACTCGATCGCACACTGGCGCAGATCAAGACAGACTGGGGTCAAATGATCCGATATGGCGCTACGACAACGTGGGAAACCTTTCAAGTATTCCCAAGGAGTCATGCGCATGCATGGTCGGCAGCGCCGGCTTTTGTCCTTGGGAATCAGCTGTTAGGCATTGAGAGAGTAGAGGAGGGCTACCGGAAAATTCGAATCGTCCCGCCTGTGACTGAACTGCTCTGGGCAGAAGGAAGCGTTCCGACGTCTTATGGGCGTATCGATGTATCGTGGTCGAAGGAAGCGGGAAAATGCTTGATGCATGTAACTGTTCCGCTTGATATTAAAGTTGAGGCACACCATGAGCAATTGGCGGATTGGGATATTCAGATTCATGTGATCGGATAAAACCGAAGGGCTCTGTTCAGGCAGGTGCTGCGGTTAATCCTCCTTCTGACTCCTGCGGAATTTCCCCGGTGATATTCCATGCATTTGTTTAAATAGTTTATTGAAAAAACTTAAGTCGTCGAATCCGACCTCTTGGGCAATCTGCAAAATGTTGTTATTGGTAGAAAGCATGAGCTCTTTCGCTATCCGTATGCGAATTTCATTACGGAATTCAATGAATGTCTTGCCCATGTAGAGCTTAAATCGAGATGTGAAAGCAGACTGGCTCATGCCGCACATCTGGCTGACTTGGGCAAGTGACAGCGGATTCGCATGATGCAGCTCGATGAACTCGGCAACACGCTCAATTATTTTATGCTCAGAGGCTAGCGCCGTCATCGGTTTATGCAGCATTTGATCGTAACAGCGGCTGAGGAATACGAACATTTCGATGAGTCTGGTCTTCACGAGCAGGCGATAACCGAGCATCTTCTCGGTGTATTCGCTAAGGATGCGATCAAGCAGCTGTTTCATCTCGATCCTTTGGTGTGGATTCAGTCTGAGATGGGACTGGAAATGCACGGATTGCCGCAGAAAAGGCTCCACATAGAAAAAGTCGACGAACGACGTTACGTTGGATAACGATTGCAGCTCATGACTTAAGATTGAAGGAGCAAACAGTATGTTGTAAACGATGAGATGTTCATCAACGAAATACGCATGCTCGACATCCGGCTCGATGACGAAGACATCACCTTCTTGAATAAGGTATTCCGCTCCTGCATAGATATGGCGACCCGATCCCTCTACCACATACACAAACTCGATGAATTCGTGTGAATGTGGCTGGACGGATTCTTTTTTTTTGAACGTGTACTGCTCGAGATGAAAGGGGAATTCGTACGCTTCCAAGTAAGTTTCATTTGCAAATCGGGTCATCATGCAAGACCTCCGGAAAGGAAGATAAGTGCTTCATTGTCTTTTTATCATAGAGGATATCCAGATAGAAGGAAAGCTGGCAAATCACCTTGAAACTCTGACGGATTCACCAAGTCTGCTCCCTTGTCCACATGATAAAGTGAAATTATAGTACAGAAAGTACAAAAGGAGCTGGCTGCCATGACCAACGCTATTCAATCGCTTTTAACCGCAGAGCAATGCGCATTTTATCAAGAAAACGGATTCGTACAAGTGGATAATGTTCTGAACGAGCAAGAATTAATTGAGCTTCGTCAATACATGGAAGAAGTGATGATCGAGGACTCGGGAGCGCTGTCATTGCAAACGGATAAAAAAGGCGGCAGCTATTACCGCGTGCTTAACCAGCGTGTTAATGTCTGGCGGGACCACGGGGGTATGCATAAGTATTCGTTTAACCAGCGGTTTGCACAAATGGCACTCGAGCTTACGGGGGCTAGCGGCATTCGTCTCTTTCACGATCACGCCCTGTGGAAAATGCCAGGTGATTCCAAGCCAACACCGTGGCATCAAGATTACCCATATTGGCCGATGACAGAACAGGGAGCCATGTCGATATGGATCGCGCTCGATGACGTGGATGAGTCGAATGGTTGCATGATGTTCGTACCGAAATCACAAAATGCCGGTAAACTGAACCATATCGATTTGGCAAATCCACAGGATTTATTCGAGTTCGTGAAGGGGACCGATTATGAGAATGCGAAGCCTGTGAAGGTGTCGTTAAAAGCAGGAAGTTGTACGTTTCATAATGGACTTACCTTTCACTATGCTCATTCGAATGTCACGGATAAACCGAGGCGTGCACTAGCGATCATTTACATGCCGGACGGAACGACCTTCAACGGGAAGAAGCATGCGATCACGATGGATTTGAACTTGCAGGAAAATCAACCATTGGCGGGTCGGATGTTCCCGCTATTAGCCTCCAGATCGTAAGGAGGAGGTCAGCTATGGACAAGGATGATATCACGAGTAAGGAAGACCTTCTTGCTCATCTCGGTGACGACTATGACCGTTATTTGGGTGCCATAGTACCACCTATTTTTCAAAACACGTTGTTCACAAGGAAATCGGCTAATCACGGGTATACGTATACGCGAGTTGCCAACCCGACGACGGAGATAGCTGAGATGAAAATCGCTGCGCTCGAGGGAGGAGAGGAAGCGCGTTGTTTCTCTTCGGGAATGGCGGCTATCAGCGCTGCCTTGTCCTACTATCTCGAGAAAGATAGCCATGTCATATGCCCTCGTGCGGCCTACGTGCCTGCGAAAGCCTTCCTAGAAACTTACATGAAGAAGTTCGGCTGTGAGGTTACGCTCGTATCAGGGGAAAGCATCGAGGAATTCGAACAAGCAATCCGCCCGAATACGAAAGTTATTTATTTGGAAAGTCCGCTGTCGAACATTTTCTCTCTCCAGGATCTGCAGGCAATCTCTGCGTTTGCGAAATCTTACGGGATTGCGACGATTATTGATAATACCTGGGCGACGCCGCTCTATCAGAACCCCCTTGCCTATGGCATTGATCTCGTGGTTCACTCCGCATCGAAGTATTTGGGTGGGCACAGCGATATTCTAGGTGGTGTCATCATAGGCAGTAAGCAGATTCTAGAAACGATTACAAATAACGAAAGAAGTTTGTTTGGGGCTGTTATGGATCCGCACCAATCCTGGCTGCTCATTCGGAGCTTGCGGACCCTCACGGTTCGAATGAGGCAGCATGAGGAGAATGGTAAGAAGGTCGCCGCTTTCCTCGAAGGTCATTCTCAAGTATCCACTGTCTACTATCCAGGCTTGCCCAGCCATCCGCAATACGAGCTTGGGTGCAGGCAGATGTCCGGTTACTCGGGATTGATGAGCTTCGTACCTAAAGGCGACAAGCAGCAGATTATGAAGATGATGAAAAGCTTGCGCTATTTCGAAGAAGGCCCAAGCTGGGGCGGTTTCGAGAGTCTCATCAATTCACCCGGGCTATGGGTCAACGAGGAGACATCTCTCTTGTCAGGAATTCCGATCGGTCTGATGCGTATCTCAGTTGGTCTGGAGAGTGCGGATTCGATTATCGAAGATCTAGATCGCGCACTAATCGGAATGACACGATAGTTTTTAGGCGAAACCGTCGATCGTTAATTGTACGAAGTATAGAGGGGACGAGTGTTAACGTGAGCTATGTACAGGATTGGCAGGCTGTTCAAGAGAAGATTCGGACGGAAGCTTGGGCGAAGATCGTCTATGACACCCTGCTTGAGACCACGGAATGGTGGGTCCATCATTATGCAGATGATCCAGAGAGAATTACGGGATGGGGGCACAACTATTTCTGTGAAGCTTGCGGGAGCAGGATTGATTTTGAGCGGGAGGCCCCTCATGCGAATAGCTGCCGAAGCTGCGGCCACGCCAACAAGGGGGCCCGCTTTGATCAAGCATGGAATTATTTGTACCGGGATGAAGCGCATAAACATGCTTTTTACGCAGGCGTGCTGTATCGGCTCACAGGCGACGATCGTTATCCGGCCTACATCCGCAGGGTGCTGTCATTTTATTGCGATCATTATGAGCAGCTCCAGGTAGATGTTCCCACTGGCTATGCCGGCAAAATAGCCGGCATCTATCTCTGCGATGCGGTCGGAATGATTTGGCTGCTGCAGGGAATGGAGATGATTAAGGAGACGTTAAGATCAGATGAGCTGCGGCGCTACAAAAGCCATCTATTCGACCCCCAGGTAGAGCTGCTGGATAGCCACTGTACGAATATTCACAACATTTCGTGTTGGATGAAGGCAGCAGTGGGCATGACGGGCATGTTCTTCGGTGATAGCAGCTACGTAGAGAGAGCCTTGGAAGGACCATTCGGCTTGCTGCAGCAATTGCAGGAAGGTGTAACAGCGGAAGGATTCTGGTACGAAGGTTCATTTCACTATCATTTCTATTGTGTAGAACCGTTCACTTATTTCCTGTTGTTCGCCCGCATTTATCATGTGACATGTAAGGGAATGGAAGAGATCGTTAAACGGATGTATGTGTTTCCGGCTGAGCTTGTGTTTGATAACGGTGTTTTCCCCAATCCGAATGACGGCTGGCCGAATATCGCACTGACGCACTATGCGGGTCAGTACGAGTACGCGAATCAATTGTTTCCAGATGCAGCCTTCGAGTACGCGCTTTCCAGATCTTACGAGACGTACTACCGACCAACGATGGCCTATGGAGGGATGATCGAGAATTCTCCGGAGGGGTGGGTTCAGCGTCTTCTTTTCGGCAAAGGGAAATACGCTGGGGAAGAGTTGATCCGCTTAACGAAAAATTATCCTGCTTCTCATATTTGCTCGTTACGTGCAGGGAAAACAGTTTTATTTATGAAATACGGACTGAATACGCGGAGCCATGCGCACCCTGATTTAATGAATATCGAGCTATTCGACGCGGATTGCCTATGGTCTCACGATATTTCCTCAAATGGCTATGGCTCTTTCTTGTTTCTAGAGTGGCAGCGGAAGACAATCGCCCATAATACGGTCATCGTCGATGGTGTCGATCAGGTCTGTTCGGAACGGGGAGTTGTGGAACAATTCGATCCGGAGAGAAACCGAATTCGTGCCCAAGCCAAGGAGGTATATCCTGGTGTCGATTATGTGCGCGATATTCAACTTCAAGAAGGATGCCTCTCGGATACGTTTGAGGTCATCAGCGCAGACAAACATCAGACCGATTGGCTGTTTCACTGCCAAGGGAAGATGGAGACGGAGTTCGAAACGCAGCCATGTGCACCAATTGGGAGCGAGTTTGGTTATCAGCATCTCATGAATTTACGTGTATGCACGACGGATGATAGCTGGTCGATACGGTGGGTTATGGCAGAACGCACGTTAACGCTTCGGATGGAAGGGTGCTTGGGTACTGACATTTATGTATTCGAGGGCTATGAAGATACAACAGCTAAGAAACGATCCGGTGTATTAGTGAGAAGGCATGGGTGTGGAGCAGCGTACCGTGCGGTTTATACGATAGAGTGAAAGTATGTCATTTCTTCTTATGGGGGTAATCATCAATGGCGAAGAGAATTGAAGTGGACGTAACGGATTACAGCTTCCTTGAGGCTGCATCTTCCTATAGAGGCTCGTTGCTGCGACCGATAGATACCGCGAAGCTGCTGAAGATGTGCTTCTGGTTGGAGTTCGAGCTGTCACGAATGACGATGGGCTGGGTCTCATCAGTCCCAGATTGGGATCTGAAAGGGGAGCTTGTGCGCTTGTCATATCTGCACACGCAGCATATGGTGCAGCTGCGTGAACGAATCAGCGAGCTTCCTGGCGCGGATATCAATGATAAAGCCTGGACGCCGAGTTGCCTCCAAGAAGCTTGTCAACGTATTACACAAGCGGGAGGGCTAATCGAATTTGCTGCGGGCTATAAGTTCATCGTTCAGAAGCTTTATGAGCAGTATACCGCATTTCATGAAACGCTGGATCCGATCCTTGATGGACCGACGTTTGATAAACTGCGATATATCGAGCTGGATAAGGAGCAGATGATTTCTTGGGGTATTCCTTACGTGAAGTTTGCTTATGTAGAAGATGGGCAGAAGCGTGATGCGTATCATAGTTGGCTAGTTTATATCGATCACGTATGGAAGGCGCTCGAGAAATCATCTTCAGGGACCAAGATCGATTGGCCTGACCATCCGGTGAGCGAGCCAGCGGGCCCAATTCCTCTGAAGCCTGCTAACGATCCGAAGTATCCGCATGTCGATCTGACCCAATATAAAAGCGCCATGTTCGATCCGAAATCGCCCACGTACGATAGCTTGAAACATATGATCTTCATCAATGCTAGTGAAATGTCGGCTGTGGAAAGCCTGACCTATCTGTACTACGGTGTGCAGAAAATGCCAGTAGATTTCTACCTAGATGTAGCAAGGCATACGTGGGATGAGGTTCGTCACAGTCAGATGGGTGTTCGCCGGTTAAAGCAGATGGGCTATCGCACGGAGGATTTCTCTTGGCATCCGTCCACAGCTCCGACGCCGGAAACGATGAAGCAGGTGTTTCCAGAGTTCTATGCCAGTTTGACGATGGTGATGGAGCCCTGTTCTTTCATTAAGAAACGGAAGTCGATTACTGCATTCATGAAGCACGGTGATCCTTTATCGTCTATCCAATCCGAATATGATATTGCAGACGAGCGCCTTCATGTAGGGTTTGGGCAGAAATGGGGCGCAAAGCTATTCGAGCATATGGATGACTTCATATCTGCACAGAATGCCGCTGAAACGGTTAAACAGATGCATCTGCGCAAAATGGGCTACAGCCAGGATGAGATTAATAAAGTGCTGCACAGCTTTCCGGAGTTTTGTGGATTTGCAACGATGGAGCTTAATTATGATAAGTATTAATGAACACAATCCATAGCCGATTACCGTGGAAAGGTTTATAATGCTAACAATAAGTGCGTGAGCTGTTGGCTCACGCACTTGCCATTCCATCAGAATGCAGGTGAAGTGTTTGTCTAATGTCATTTCCAAATTTCTGAGTTTGAAGCTGCGTACGAAGTTTCTGCTGTCCTTTACAGTTCTGATTTTGGTAACGGTGCTTATGATTAGCATCGTTAATTATTATGTATCTGTAAGCGTAATCAAACAGAATACGTCCGTTTTTTCTCAATATTTAATTGAACAAATTGGAATTAACCTCGAGAAACGGACCAAGGATATTGAGGAGCATGTATTCCAACAATTCCGCAATTCCACACTCAATACGACGCTGGGTATTTCTGAGGACGCAAGCGAATCAGATTTGTATATGAAAAATAAGGTAATTAGTGAATTCATGAAAGATTTAGTGTTTTCCAAAGATGATTACTTGTCGGTCATGGTCATCGATACGGCAGGCAACCCATTCGGATTCGAACGCAGTGCGATACAAAATTACAATAAACAATTGGTGAATCTGGATATTGAGCGGATTAAAGATCAGCGTGGCCGCACTTCCTGGATTCCGGGAAAGAGCAACGTTATCTTCATGGAAAAGGCTGTATATGACGTTACGTCTAGCCGCTATGTGGGTATCATTATCGTCGGTGTAGACATTAATTTGATCGGCAGCATCTACACCAATGTAGACGAACTAACGAAGGGGAACATCGTCATCTTGAACGAGGTACTCGAGCCGCTGATGTTTGACAGGCTTGTTTCGGAGCCGACCCGCTATTTCATCGAAAACAAGATGTACGCTCAGAATCCCAGCCTTAATCAGGGTTTTCAATCTGAAGGGCAAACGTACATTTCTACTATAATTTCAACACCCTATGACAAGTGGATGATTATCCAAGTCATTGCTGTCAACGAATTAACACGCGGCACGGAAGTTATCAAATTGTGGACATTAAGCACCATTCTTGTCTCGCTATTCCTAGCGTTCATCCTCGCCGTGATCATTTCTAGAAACATAACAGGAAACGTTCGCTTGCTGCTCCAGAGTATGACCCACTTCTCCGTGGACTTCACCCATAAGGTCATCGTTCCCAGGAGCAGAGACGAGGTAGGGCTGCTTGCGGAGAAATTCAATTCAATGGCTACGAAGATCAGCGAGTTAATCCACACGGTCTATGAGGAGAAGCTGCTGAAGCAAAAAGCGGAGTATCGCACGCTGCAATTCGAATATAAAGCACTGCAGGCGCAAATAGACCCTCATTTTCTCTATAATACGCTGGAGTCAATACATAGCTTAGCCAAGCTGCGTGGGGATGAACAAGTCAGTGAAATGATCTACCTTCTAGGTAAGCTGCTCAGAGAGAGCATTAGCAAGAAGGGGGATATCATCTACCTGCAAGAAGAAGTGGACTTTATTCGGAGTTATTTATCTATTCATCAAATCATCTATGGCAATCGAATTGAGGTCAATTATTATTTTGACAGTAGCCTGATGACCTTTAAGGTTCCTAAATTCATTCTCCAGCCGCTCGTAGAAAACTCGATCAAGCATGGCATTGAAGAGAAAGTAGGTAAAGGGGTTGTCAGTATCGGCTGCTGGATCAAGGAAGACGTTCTATATCTCGAAGTGTCCGATAACGGCGTAGGCATAGATGAGGAGACGAAGGAACACTTGCTCAACCCGCCAGAGCATTCGAAGCTGAAACAGAAGGATAAGCATACGAATGTGGGGATCATCAGTGTGCACAAGCGGATACAAATATTATTTGGAGAAGAATACGGTTTATCTATTATGAGTGAAATGGATCAGGGGACAACGATTCGGATTCGTCTTCCGATCCTAACGGAGGAGGGCTCCAAATGACATACAAAGTAGTGGTTATAGACGATAAACCGCTGATCCGGCAAGCGATTGTACAAACGATCGATTGGGATAAACTGAATTGCACCGTAGTTGGTCAAGCGGAGGACGGGATTGAAGGTAAACGCTTAATCATGGAGTTCCAGCCAGATATTCTCGTCACGGACATCAAAATGCCCGGCTTAAGCGGACTAGATTTAGCTGAAGGGATGAATACGGACTTCCCACTGGCCAAAACGATCCTAATTACCGGCTACCAGGATTTCGAATATGCGAAGAGAGCTGTCCGACTTGGTGTATTCGATTTTATCGTCAAACCCATTAACTACGAAGAGCTAAGCCGAGTGATTGGGAGTGCTGTATCAGAAATTGATTCCAAACGCAGGGAGAATGAGCATACGTTCAAGATTGCATCAGCTTACGTCGAGTTGGAGAAACAACATAGCGATTCCATCCCGTCGCTCAGAAGTAAGCTGATCGGTGATTTAATGACAGGAACAGGCGATATGCAAGAACAAGTGAAGAAACTTGAAATCCTGTATAGCCGATTCGTTGTGCAAATTGTTCGTACCGCAGATAGAGGGGGCCAGTCTGGTGCAGCGAACACAGTCAAGCTTAAGCAACAGATGCAGCTCCGCCTAACTGAACAAGCGCATGATCTAACTGCCAAGCGTGATTTTTATGTGATTGAGTCTCTGCGGGATCATGATCTTATATTTGTCTGTCTTTTTCCTAAGGTGTTCTCGCAAAGGGAATTCAGAATGAAGATGCAGAGTTTCTGCAATGAGTTTATTGATGTGGCGAAAATGAAGGAGCAAGTCTCCTGTCATATTGCGGTCAGTTCTGTGTATAAATCACTTCTCGAGCTGCCGGAAGCTTTCAAGGAAGCTTCTCTGATTATGGATTCAAGCTTTTTCAGGATGGAGGAAAGTGTGTTATTCCCGGATCATGGCCAGCAAGAGAAAGAACTGGGGAAATTCTCGATTATTCAGGATTTGGAGCAGTTCAATCAAATGTTGGAGCATAAATCCAGCGAAGATGTGATTGCTTATTTGGAGCGGTTTCTAAAACAAATTACGGCTTATAGTGAAGGGAATATCCTTGTCGTGAAGGGTTTGCTCTCCGAAGTATGTCTTGCGGTGGCACGCTACTATTTCCGTGTAACTGGCGATGAATTCGGTCTTGGCAAAAGTGTGGACCAAATTCTCGAGGATGTCTATCGGCTGACGAGTATGAAGGAAGCTTCTACCTACCTCACAACGTTTATTGGGACGATCAAAAAGAAGCTTGAAGGCGGGGAAAAGGTGTATTCCCTTGTTGTGAAAAAGGTTATTGATTACATTAACAGTCATATCGCCGACACCATCAACTTGACGTCAACCGCTGAACATTTTGGTCTGAGCTCGAGTTATTTAAGCAGGTTGCTGCGTACTGAAACCGGTATTAATTTCGTAGATCTTGTGTCTAAGGCTCGGATTGAAACAGCCAAGCGTCTGCTGATGGATCCCAAAAATAAGGTGAACGAAGTCGGCGAAATGGTAGGGTATAAGGAATACGCCTATTTCTATCAGGTTTTCAAGAGACTGGAAGGTCAGTCCCCTAAAGAGTATAAGAACAGAGGTAAAGAAATCTAATAAAAGGGTAAGATTCTCGTATGTAAACTGCTGGGCGTGTGCGATACATTATGGTTACAAGCACGTTATAGTGCGTATTAGGAGGTGCTTACCGTGACGATCGCGCAAATACAACGGCAAGAGATAGAGATCATGATTCATAAAGTCATTAGCGGGATGAAAAGTCTGGAGGCAACGATCCAGGAAGACACACCAATCAGCATCATTACGATGGATAAATGGGACTGGTCACAGGGAGTCGGGTTGTTCTCTCTGTATTTGTATTACAAGGAAACTCAGAACCGTGATGTATTTACGTATTTAACCGATTGGTTCGACAGCCGGATTCGCGAGGGGCTTCCACCGAAGAACGTGAATACGATGTGTCCGCTGCTTACGCTAAGCTACATGTACGAGGAAACGCGGAATCCAGAGTATTTGCGGATATGTGAAGAGTGGGCTAGTTATGCAGCTGATGAGATGCCCCGCACACCTGAGTTTGGGATCACGCACGAGACGATCGACAATGCGAACGAAGGTGAGTTATGGGACGATACGCTCTATATGACAGTGCTGTTCATGGGCAGGATGGGCATTTTGTTAGCCAAAGATCACTATGTACAAGAAAGTATCCGACAGTTTCTCGTCCATCTCAAGTATTTGACGGATAAGAAAACGGGACTGTTTTTCCATGGCTGGAGCTTCATGGAGAGGCATAATTTCGCGGAAGCACTCTGGGGTCGCGGTAATGCGTGGTACACGGCTGGGTTGGTCGACTACTTAGATATCGTCAAGATACCGCTAGGTGTGGAAGTATTCTTGCTTTCTTCGCTAGAACGTCAGATTCAGAAGCTGGCTGAGCTGCAAAGGCCGAGCGGGATGTGGACGACATTGCTAGACGATCCGACATCCTACGAGGAAACATCAGCCACGGCGGGTTTCGCTTACGGCATTCTGAAGGCTGTGCGTAAAGGCTATATCAGCGAAGTCTACAAAGAAGTCGGGTTGAAGGCGCTGCAAGCCGTCATGAATAAGGTTGATGCCAAAGGAGCCGTTCACGGTGTATCGTACGGAACGCGTATGGGGCGAACGCTGCAGTTCTATCGCGAAATCCCGTTATGTCCGATGCCCTATGGGCAATCCATGACGCTGCTGATGTTGGTGGAAAGCCTTCATCATGTCGACTGATTGTTGAAAGCGAATGTGGGAAGGTGGAGTACAGCTATGGACATTGGGAAGGAAATTCATAAATACCGGGAAGAGATCACGGCTGGTATTTCGGAACTCGTACAAATAAGAAGCATCATGGCCACGCCGGAGCCGGGAAAACCCTTCGGGGCTGGCGTCGATCGTGCTTTGCAATACATGCTCAGTCTGGCTGAGTCGTTAGGGTTCGAAGTGACCAATGTAGACGGATATGCAGGCCATGCAGAATACGGAGAAGGCGAGGAAATCGCTGCAGTGCTTGTCCATCTGGATACAGTAGAAGAAGGAGAAGGCTGGACATTCCCACCGTTCGGCGGGCTCGTCGAGAATGGCAAGATCATTGGAAGAGGAGCATCCGATAACAAAGGACCAGCCGTAGTTGCGCTGTATGCACTAAGAACGCTGATGGATCTAGGCATTACCGGCAATCGCCGTCTCCGCGTGATCTTCGGTACGAACGAGGAGAGCGGCATGAAAGACCTCGACTACTATTTCGAGAGGGAACAGCTCCCGGTGATGGCCTTTGCCCCAGACGCAGGTTACCCCATTTTCAATGTGGAAATGGGCAGTATGAACGTGGTGTTCTCAAGAGAACAAGAACCTTCTAGTACGATACCACAGCTGATGATCTTGTCTATGAAAGGTGGTAATATGCTGACACTGATTCCGGACACCTGCACGGCATTGCTATCTTTGGCGCTGCTTACTGACAGCCAAGTGGCAAACCTTCAGGCTGCGGTCAATCTTCAGGCCAATATGTCTGCCGCATACAACGAGGACGGCAGGTTCGTGTTAACCGCCAGAAGTGAGTTTCTGGCAGACAGTTCAACAGGATCGCGAAATGCTATCGCAAATATGGTTGCTTTCCTAAGTGGGCAGGGATTAGCTACCAATTGGGACAGCTTCTTGCACTTCTTAACCAGTAAGATTGGCGCGGAGAAAGGCGGACAGTCGCTCGGTATTGCTTGTAGCGACAGCGTATCAGGTGCTCTGGTCGTTTATTTGCGCATCATTTCCTGTGATCTCCATCGAGCGGAAGCACTGTGTAATATTCGGTATCCGGTCACCCATGACGGCGTTGGTATATTATCTACGATTGACGGTCTTGCGCACATGAATGGCATCCATATCGAACTGACGCGACATCTACTTCCTGTGTATGTGCCAGAGACCCATCCGGTCATAGTCCGGTTAAGCCGCGCCTACAAGAAAATCACAGGTGATGAAGCAGTCCTGCTGCGTATGGGGGCTGGCACTTATGCACGTAAATTGGGGAACAATGGTGTCGCATTCGGTGCGGGGCTGACCGGCGGCGTCGATACCAGGGTGCATCAAGCAGACGAGTTCATCTTTATTGACGATATGATGCAGCATGCCGAAATCTGCTTACAGGGCATGTATGAATTATGGATCGATTAACAGAAAGTAAGAAATAAAAAGCTAGAAGTAAAGAAAACTAATAAAAAGTAAAATTTCTAACATGTCAATCGTTTTCGCAAGCGAGTACACTTGCAACATAATGCAACACGACAAGAAGAATAGGTTGCGCAGTGAATTTTTTTATCAGTTCAGAAAACGCTTTCAATTGTGGGGGTTCGTATTTGGAGAAAGGAGCAAGGGTATGGAAGTACAATCTCAGAAACACCAGATAATTGCACAGACGGACAGTAAACGAAGAAGTGCTTTTACAAAAGAGTTGTTCAAAAATTACGATTTGTACTTACTGCTTGTCCCGGGCATCATCTTCTTCTTTGTATTCTGTTATGTTCCTATGTTAGGTCTTGTCGTAGCTTTTAAGGATTATAACATCTTCAAAGGCATCCTCGATTCGGATTGGGTAGGGTTGAAGCATTTCAAGGATATGCTACTGATTCAGGACTTCTATAGGATCGTCCGCAATACCCTGTTACTTAACGTTCTAGGCCTTATTGTGGGATTTCCGGCACCGATTATTCTGGCGCTAATGCTGAATGAAATCAGGGCGAAATATTTCAAGAAAATATCGCAGTCGCTCCTGTATCTGCCTCATTTTATGTCCTGGGTCATCATGGGCGGGATTATTTATAATCTGCTATCCCCGAAATATGGGATCGTAAATAGTATGATGAGATTCATGGGGATGGAAGAGATCTACTTCATGATCGGAGAGACCTGGTGGGTCATTGTATACACACTGTCCAGCGTATGGGCAGGAGCGGGATGGGGAACGATTATTTATCTTGCGGCGATGACGATGATCGATCCTTCTTTGTACGAAGCAGCTGTCATGGACGGCGCAGGGAGATGGAAGAAAATCGTACATATTACGCTGCCGGGAATTATGCCAACTGTTATTATCTTGTTGATTCTCAATATCGGTCATATGGTATCCATTGGTTTCGAGCATCCATTTGCTTTGCAGAATCCTGTTGTTACGAATATTTCAGATGTCATTAGCACCTACGTGTACTCCTCGGGGATTAAGCAGGGGCAATTCGGAATTACGACGGCAATCGGGATGTCGCAATCCATCATTAATCTTATTCTTGTGCTTGGTGCGAATTATTTTGCTAAGCGTCTGGGTAAGGAAGGACTTTGGTAAAATTCGAAGGAGTAGGAGAGTAGAGATATGGCGGCTACTGCACACAAACATGGAAATAGACGCAGCTTATTCGGTAAGTACTCGGGATGGGACGTAAGCTTTAACATCGTTAATTATACCTTGCTAATCCTATTCACTTTCATATGTATATTTCCCTTCATTAATACGTTAGCGAATGCCTTCAGCTCCAGCCATGCCATACAGACGGGGAAAGTTGTGCTTTGGCCTGTGGAGTTTCAGCTTGATGCGATGAAATCGGTCGTTACCGATTCCAATATCATCAGATCGCTAGGGGTAACCATTTATATCACGGTAGTCGGTACTGCGCTTAACATGCTATTCTCGATTACAACGGCGTATCCCCTTTCCAGGAAGGACTTGAAGGGGCGCAAATATTTTATGAATTTCATGATTGTGACCATGGTTTTCAGCGGTGGCATGATTCCCAGCTACTTGTTGATCAAGTCACTGGGGCTGTTGAATAGCTTATGGGCGTTAATGCTTCCAGGTTTAATCAGCGCTTTCAACGTTATTATCATGAAAACCTTTTTTCAGGATCTCCCAGAGGAGCTGCGTGAGGCTGCTGTCATGGACGGCTGTGGTAATTTGCGTTATTTAGTACAGGTCGTGCTTCCCCTCTCCGGTGCCGTATTGGCAACGATAAGTCTGTTCTATGCGGTTGGTCATTGGAACTCCTATTTTGCAGCCGTCTTGTACATCGATGATTCGGCACTCTATACGTTACAGGTGAAACTGAGGAACATTTTGCTGCTTGCCCAGATGGATACCTCTTTGGAAACGATGCAATCTTTGGATAATCTCAACGTCATTGAGGAGTCTCTGAAGGGAGCCACGATTGTCTTCGCAACGGTTCCGATTCTCATCGTATACCCTTTCCTGCAAAAGTATTTTGTTAAGGGGTCGTTCCTTGGATCAGTTAAAGGATGATGAATAAGAGTGAACAACAAAAAAACTATCAAAATGTCAAAATTATCGAATAGAATCGCCTAACGAAAGCGCCTATATTTACAATGCAAGCGCTTAAATGAAATGTATTCTCAACAAGATATGGGCGCAAACCCAGTTCAACGAGTAGGTCTGCAATTTTATACTAGGGAGGATGCATTATGGTAAAGGTACTTAAAAAAGGGGTATTAGGGAGCATGGCTGTCGTGCTCATGCTTTCAGGTTTCTTGGTTGCTTGTTCCAGTAAAGATGAAGGAGGAAGCGCAGCAACAACTTCACCAAGTGGCAGTAATTCACCAACGCCTAGTAAAGAGCCTGAAAAACCGGCTAAAATCCGTGTCACCTTGTGGGACCGTGCCAATGCGCCAGAGGGTCAGAACCTTGGCAATAACCCGATTATTAAATATGTCATTGATGAAACGAAGAAGGTTGGTCTCGATGTGGAATTCGTCTCCCTGCCTAGAGCGCAGGAATCGGAGAAGCTGAACGTATGGATGGCTTCCGGCGAAGCGCCTGACATTATTCTAACCTACTCCATGGACACGATCTTCAAATACGCGGAACAAGGTGGATTATGGGAGCTGGATTCCTATCTAGCCAAGTATCCAGACTTGATTAAAAATAACAAATTAGCGCTTGACCAAGTGGGGATGTACAAGGGTAAGCGGTATGCGATTCCTGCCCTGAAGGCCAACACATATTCCGGTCCTAACATGAAGATTCGTAAAGACTGGCTTGATGCGCTAGGGATGAAGAATCCGACTACGAACGAAGAATTATATCAGGTACTGAAAGCCTTCAAAGAGAAAGACCCGGGCAACGTTGGGAAAGACAAAGTGATCCCATGGGCGCTCCCTGCGATCAACCAATCCATGAAAGCCTTCTACTATGGTCCCATGTTTGGTTTCGGTGTCAATATGGATGGTCCGAGTAATCAGTTCTATTCGCCAGATGGCAACTACAAGAATGGTGTCTTCACATCATCCGTTGCTACACCTGAAGGAAAAGCCTATTACCAATGGATGAACAAAGTCTACAAAGAGGGGCTGATCTCCAAGGAATTCGTTACAGATGTGAGCTCTCAGCAATTTACGCAACAGGTTAACAGTGGTGTTGCGGGCTTCGTAGACTCCAACGACACACCGTGGAACCTGAATGTGGCTACACGTAAATCGGTTCCAACAGCAACTTGGGTACCTGTAGAGCCATTCAAACGTCCGGATGGATCTCAGGTTATGTCAAAGGTATCGGATTTCTCGATGCTTGTCGCTGTTCCGAAATCCAGCAAGAATCCGGATGCTGTCTTGAAGTATCTGAACTGGATGGTTGAACCGAAGAATCTTGCGACCGTACAAAGCGGAATTGAGGGAGTAAACTGGAAGGATGACGGAGGAGTTAAAGTACAGATTGATCCCGAACTGAATAAGAAAACCACATGGGTATCTCTTTCGGGAGACCTGGCCATTGTTCAACAAGGGGGACCAGCATTAAACAAAGAACAACTGCTTAAGTCAGTAGCCCTCTCACTTCCGGACGCGAAGCAGCGGGAAGAGTACGCTAATTCATTCATTACTTATTATGATATTTTCAAGAAATACGGCAAACCGAACACAGTGATCGATTCACCTCGGCCCGTAGCTCAGAAAACCGTTGCAGCTATCGAGAAGAGCCTGTATGAAGGTGTTTCCAAAGTGGTTATTTCAACGGATTTCGAGAAGACGTATGCGGAGATGCTTAGCGGGTGGGAAAGAGCCGGAGGAAAAGAGTACGACAAAGAAATAAGCGACGCTTATAAAGCGATGAAGAAGTAATGAGGTTAGAGCTGAATTGTAGGGAGCGAACAGATTTCTGGTTCGCTCCCTTTGCTTTTTACTATGCCCGCACGATCGCTGGACTATTCGGGTCTCGGCAAATGCAAGAGTTCAGCAAGCTGTGAGGCCAAGAATACTGGTGTGTAGGGCAAATCATTCCGAAGCCAGAAAACAATCGTACCAATGATGGCCGAGGAGCCGTACCAAATCGCGATATCTTTCTGGACATGCAAAGTGGAAGTAGCTTCTATCTTGTCTATGCGACTGGTGATATGATCAGCGATCAGCTTCATGAGCCGTTCCGTAAATACAGGAATACGCTTGGAAGCAAGCAGAACCTTATAGAAATTTGAATTTTTAGCGATATGCTCAAGCATGTTCAGTATGATCTGGATAGTAAAGCCAGGAGGATCCGGAGCTTCCTTCAAGATGATATGGATTTCGTTAATCATGTCATCAGCCAGCTTATCGACCATGTCGGGGATATCTTGATAATGAAGATAGAAGGTAACGCGATTAATTGTCGCTCGCTCCGCGATACGATTCACAGTTATTTTCTCGAGTTCAAGCTCCTGAAGTAATTCGATAAAGGAATTTCGAATCAATAGACGCGTTCGGAGTACACGAGGGTCTACACGTTGGGGTTTTGTTGACATGAGCGATCATTCCTTCTCTCCAAGTTCTATACAACAATTTCTGCAAACATTGTAGATAATCTGATAGATAGACGACATATCCATAAAAAATGTAAACTAATAAACATTTATAAAAAAGCTGTTGCTTGTGATCATGGGGTTTGATGACTATAATACTATTTACATTGAGTTTATTATACAACACAATGTCAATTAGTTCGAGACTGAATGTGAAAGGAATATGTGAAATGAGTAAAATTGCAGCATTTGATCCTAGTTCTATTAAGAAAGGTCCCCTTTTGTTTGTCATGATTTTGGGGGCATTCATTGCGGTTCTGAATCAGACGATTATGAGCGTTGCCTTACCGCCACTCATGATTGAATTCAATATTGCCGCTTCAACCGGACAATGGTTGACCACTGGTTATATGTTGGTTAACGGTGTTTTGATTCCGATAACAGCGTTCCTGATGCAACGCTTTACAACGCGGGAGCTGTTCCAAGCGTCCATGATTATTTTCCTCATTGGTACCATTGTTTCAGCCGTGGCGCCAGGCTTTGAGGTGTTGTTGACTGGTCGATTGATTCAAGCAGCTGGGGCAGGTATTATCATGCCGCTACTGATGAATGTTATTTTGACGATCTTCCCGGCAGATAAGCGCGGAGGGGCTATGGGTATGGTTGGGTTGGCGATCATCTTTGCTCCTGCAGTCGGTCCTGCTCTAGCGGGGTATATTTTGGAACATTATTCATGGCGTGTTCTTTTCTATGGCATCATACCTATTGTTGTTATCGTTATAGCCGTTGCTTATTTCTATCTGAAAAATGTCTCTGAACGACAGTATCCCAAAATTGATACATGGGGTGCCATTCTTTCAACCATCGGATTCGGTTTCCTTCTTTACGGCTTTAGTAGTGCTGGCGGCAAAGGCTGGTCAAGCGTGGAAGTTATCTTATCTATTGTTGTCGGTGTAGTCGCATTAATTTTGTTTACATGGCGTCAACTGGTTATCAAAGACCCCCTACTGGATCTTAGAGCGTTCAAGCATAACATGTTTACCTTGACCACTTTAATCAACATCGCAGTCACAATGGTCATGTATGCAGATATGATGCTGCTTCCATTGTATTTGCAGAATGCTCGTGGATACACCGCATTGGAATCTGGTATTCTGATGCTCCCTGGCGCATTGCTGATGGGCTTGATGATGCCAATCGCTGGTAAGCTATTCGATAAATTCGGAGCGAAGTGGTTGTCCATTATCGGTATGGTTATTACGATCATAACCACACTTGGATTCATTAATTTGACGGATTCTACAAGTTATACGTATCTAGTTCTCATGTCCACAGGACGTCGCTTTGGTATGGCGCTATTCTTAATGCCGATCACGACGGCGGGACTCAATCAATTGCCTGCAAGGCTGAATGCGCATGGTACCGCGATATCCAATACCATCAAGCAAGTGGCTGGCGGTGTTGGTACGGCATTATTGATTACCGTCATGACGACTAGATCCAAGTCTCATGTCATCGAGTTAATGACGGCAAGTAAAACGGCGACTGCTACGAAGGAAATAATTAAAGAGGCATCGATCCAGGGGATTAATGATTCTTATCTCGTTATTATTGGAATTGCAGTTGTCGGATTAGTGCTATCTTTCTTCATCAAACGCGTAGGTCAAGCAGAGGAAGAAGAAACAGAAGTGGTTACCAATCACAAACCAGTTCGTGCAACGTAGGGACAAATAAAAATCACTGGATGAAGTACAGTACGCTCCTTGGAGTGTGCTGTGCTTTTTATTTTTTAATCTAGAGGGATGTCGAACATTTGTGTATAATGAGACAAGTTGACGAACGGACCCGGCTTTTCTGAGACTGAAAGGTCAAGAAATACGAAGAAGGAGTGGAGATCAGTTGTTGGTTCATAAGTTTAAAATGGCGTGGTTCTCGAACGTCAGGAAGGATGTCCTCGCGGGGATAACGGTCGCCTTAGCGCTGATTCCCGAGGCGATTGCCTTTTCAATCTTAGCGGGGGTAGACCCGATGGTGGGGCTGTATGCCTCATTTTGTATTGCAGTGACGATTTCGATTGTAGGCGGGCGCCGAGGAATGATTTCCGCGGCAACTGGCGCTATGGCTTCGTTGATGGGGCCGGTTGTGGCGAAATACGGGATCGAGTATTTATTTGCCGCGACAATACTGACGGGTGTTCTCCAGTATGTGATGGGGCTTTTGAAATTCGGCAGATTCATTACCTTCATCCCCCATTCGGTTATGACGGGATTCGTGAATGCCTTGGCGATCATTATTTTCATGGCGCAGTTTCCTAGCTTTGAAGGGGCGAATTGGCAAATGCCATTGATGATTGCGGGTACGCTTGCGATTATCTATCTATTGCCCAGATTTACTACGGCTGTACCTTCGCCGCTGGTGGCTATTATTATTATGACGATCATTTCTATGAGCCTGCATCTGGATCTTCGAACGGTAGGGGATATGGGCAAAATCACACAAGAGCTGCCATTTTTCCATATTCCACAAATTGATTTGTCGCTAGAGCTGGTCTGGCGCATGCTGCCGTTCTCCTTAGCACTTGCAGTTGTGGGCATGACGGAATCCCTGATGACGGCCACGATTGTTGATGAGATGACCGAAACGAAAAGTGACAAAAATAAAGAGGTCAAAGGCCAAGGGATCGCGAATGTGGTTTCAGGGTTGTTCGGCGGAATGGCAGGCTGTGCGATGATTGGACAAACGGTCATTAATGTGAAATCCGGCGGTAGAGCGCGGTTATCGACGTTCGTATCTGGGGTGTTTCTGTTGTTCCTGATTCTTGTTCTCGGCGATGTCGTTCGGGAAATTCCAATGGGAGCGCTGGTTGGTGTCATGATCATGGTGTCCATCGGAACTTTCGATTGGAGTTCACTAAGGACGTTAGCTAGAATTCCGCGGAGCGATGCATTGGTTATGATCGTGACCGTAGCCGTCGTTTTGGCCACATCCGATTTAGCTTTAGGCGTAGTAGCTGGTGTGATTTTGAGTGCATTGGTCTACGGTTGGCGATCTGCAAGAATCAAGGCTCACGCGAGTATGGAGAAGAATGGTTCCAAAGTGTATCGGATTACGGGACAGCTGTTCTTCGGTACGATGGCGCATTTTGTAGAGCTTTTCGATTATAAAAATGACCCAGAAGCGATCGTTATCGATTTCAGCTCTTCTCATGTATGGGATCATTCAGCCGTGACGGCGATTGCCAAAACGATGCAAAGATACGAGCAAATGAATAAAACCGTAACGATAATTGGCTTGAACGCAGAAAGCAAGCATCTGATGGATCGAGTCGGACCACTGCAAAACTAGGTCTTTTCATTGGGGGTGAGAATTACGTTGAAACAACGTCTAAGGGCAGTTTTTGAGCAGGCAGCTGCGTTGCTGCATATTGCACTTATGGGTTCGTTTATTAAATGGATTTTCTATGGAAGCCTAGTTGGCATTGTGACAGGTTCCGCTTCGGCGCTGTTTCTAGCCAGTTTAGACCTTGTTACCGAGAAGCGATTGAATCATCCATGGTTGTTGTTCCTTTTACCTCTAGGCGGGGCGTTGATGGCTTATATCTATCTGAAAATAGGTCGAAATTCGGGCAGGGGGAATAACCTGATCCTCGAACAACTGCATGAAGGGAAGGAAGCGATTCCTTTCCGTATGGCGCCATTGGTGCTCATGGGGACACTTGTCACGCATGTGTTTGGCGGATCAGCAGGTCGTGAAGGGACAGCTGTTCAAATGGGGGGAAGCTTCGCTGAGTGGATAGGACGTATCTTCCGAGTGGACGAGGGGGATCGGAAAATCTTGCTCATGTGCGGCATTAGCAGCGGGTTTGGCTCCGTCTTTGGGACGCCGCTTGCGGGAACCGTCTTCGGCTTGGAAGTCGTCGCTATTGGGATGGTGAGATATCAGGCGCTGATTCCCTGTTTTATTGCCAGTGTGGTAGCCAACCTCGTGACCACGGCATGGGGGATTCACCATATTCACTATGCGATGGGGAGTGTCCCTGAGTTATCCACAGGGGTTGTTCTCAAGGTCGTATTGGCGTCGATCGTATTTGGATTAGCCAGCATCCTCTTTAGCGAGCTTACCCACGGGATGAAAAAGCTATATACGCGGCTATTTGCCAATCCGGTGCTGCGAGCCTTTGTCGGCGGTCTTGTGATTATTGCGCTTGTCGCGGTTTTCAGAACGAGGGATTACCTGGGGTTGGGCATTCCGTTGCTGCAGCAAGCGTTTGAAGAGCCGGTAGCCCACTTCGCCTTCTTGTGGAAAACGGTGTTCACCGCGCTTACACTCGGTGCTGGTTATCTCGGCGGGGAAGTAACCCCGCTGTTCGTCATTGGCGCCACCTTGGGCAATTCGCTTGCCGATCTGTTGGGTTTGTCCGCGCCATTCTTAGCGGCGCTGGGGCTAATCGCCGTATTCAGTGGTGCGACGAACACGCCGCTAGCTTGCTTCATCATGGGCGTAGAGTTGTTCGGCTCTGAGGGGATCCTCTACATGTTCATGGCGTGCATCGTGAGCTATTTGTTCTCCGGCCACTCAGGGATCTACACCTCACAGCGAATCGGATTGTCCAAATCGAGAGGACACGCTGTGCCTGAGGGAGCAACACTGGCTTCGATTAAGGTGAAGAAGAAAGAGTGAATGTGAACAGGCCTTCTGTAAAGTAGATAAGTCTACTTGCTGAAGGCCTGTTTGTTTTGTGTGGGCGGTTGGGAGAGGGGATAGTCGAAGAAATCGACTATCTCGTGCTCGACGTCCGCGAAAAGGGAGGAAATAGTCGAAGAAATCGACTATCTCGTGCTCGACAGCCGAGAAAAGGGAGGAAATAGTCGAAGAAATCGACTATCTCGTGCTCGACGTCCGCGAAAAGAGAGGAGATAGTCGAAGAAATCGACTATCTCGTGCTCGACGTCCGCGAAAAGAGAGGAGATAGTCGAAGAAATCGACTATCTCGTGCTCGACAGCCGCGAAAAGGGAGGAGATAGTCGAGTAAATCGACTATCTCGTGCTCGACGTCCGCGAAAAGGCAGGAGATAGTCGAAGAAATCGACTAACTCGTGCTCGACAGTCGCGAAAAGAGAGGAGATAGTCGAAGAAATCGACTATCTCAGGCTCAGCCTCCTCTCCGTCAGTTAGCCTACGCCCATTTGGCCCGAAACGTTTGCGAAGCCTTCTCGAGCAAAGGCTTGCCATGGCCGAAGCAAGCGACATTGAAATCCGCCTTCCCTAAGCGGATCAAGTCAAGCTTCGCTTGCGAGAAGTTCTCGTGGCCGATGCTCCAGCCAAGGCCCATCATATTGGCCGCTGCATCCGCGGCGAACATCACGCCGCCTTGCTTCGGCAGCAGCAAGGCGAATTGACCTGCACTGTGAGCAGGAGCAGGGATCGTTTGCAAACCAGCAGCGAAATCAAGCGTGTCATTCGCTTTCAGATAACCGTCGATAGGAAAGGTTTCTATCGGCGTTTCTTTGATGAATAAACGGAACAACAGTTTATTCAGCAGTCCAGGCGTTGCCGTCAGCGGACGCTGCGGCTGCCCCTTCTCTACGATCGGCGCATCCACTTCGCTGATATAGATCTTCACATGCGGAACCTCTCGCTTCAGTGCCGCTGTCCCACCTACATGGTCAGGATGACCATGCGTAAGTAGAATGCTCTTCAAGTCAGACGGCTTGTGACCGATGGCTTGGATGCCCTCCAAGATCTTGGGAGCACTTCCTGGCAATCCAGTGTCAATCAGTATAAGACCGTCCTCTGCTTGAATCAAGTAAGCATTAACGGTCCCAAGTGGTAACTGATACACACCTTGAACAACTTGTTGAACTTTCATCTTCCTGTCCCCTCTCCCCATAAAAGATAAATCGTTCAGAGCTGTGGGAATTCTCGTTGATTACTTAGTCTAACTAAATAAAAATGGGGTGAAACGCCTAGTTAGTGAAATACCTGGTTAATAAAATACCTATAACGAGGTCAATACATAGTATGCGACCTCGTTATAGGCGGGTTCTATCACCGGTGTTGTCAATGAAGAGAATCCTTCGGGAGATGCGCATGGATCTTCTTCATCCAAACAAGAAGGAGAGATGCTTCCTCTGGTGCCAAGCTTTGTCTAAGATGCTGCTCAAGATCAGTGATCATTGCCAGGCAAATGGCGATGTGAGCACGTCCAGATTCCGTTAAATAGACGCGCTTCACCCGTGCATCCTGTTCATCAGACTTGCGTAACACCCAACCTCCTGCAACGAGCGTGTCGATCAGATTGGTCAAGGAGGCTGGACGGATCTGAAGTTTCTCATCCAGCACTTTCTGCGTAAGTCCATCCCCGAATGTCCACAGTATTTCAAGGACATTCACCTGTGAAGCAGTCAGTCCATAATCGGCTAGCTTCTGATCGTAGAGAAGGTTGAAATCTCGATATATTTGCTTAATCCAATAGCCTAAATGGCCTTGTAAAGGATGTGTCATTTTAGTTAGTCACCCTAATTAAATGTATGAAATAAAAGCCACCTTGTCAGGTGACTTTATCAAGCATATTCACCATGTTGATACTGCATAACTTATCCCGTTAAGGAGTTGGATTACAAGATGTGCGGCATGAATTTGGTGGCACCAGATTTGAACAACCCCGCTAGAATAACACAGTGCAAAGCAACAATGTCCTCCGCCCAAACGGGCCTGGAAGGGAAATCAGCAGCAAACGCATGAGCCTCTTGGAGGGTCATTTGCTGCGCAAAGAGAAGGAAATCCTCACGTAAGCAATAGCGGTCCTGCTCTAGTTCAATAGGTGATTGTTGCAGGGCATGGAGTCCTCTGCCGATACAAGCGAAAGTCTGTAAGGTAGGCGGCAGGCGACAAGAGAGCCATTTGATACATAGTGCGATCTGCCGTTGGTTTGGAGCTTTCTGTAAGTTGAATTGACGATTCAGATCGAGGATGCCGATGGGAATGACATGAAGGGTTTCTAGTGAGGAACTGAAGATGTGAATATGGTTCTCCCCCACATGAATGATCTCGAGATGGTTGGGGATTTCTGCAGCCCAGATCGCCTTCTTCAGAGCTGCCAGATGATCTTCCGTTCCAAGCTCAACATTCTTTCCTTGACCTAGCGTATCTAGCTTCCTCATGTACTTATCATTGTGCATTTGAATACCTCACCTGTAAGTTACATAGTTATAGTTACCGCCCGCGACAGTGGTTCAGAATTCAAATGATAAAGGAAATACACTGGAAGGTCAACCCATTTTTGTTATTTTTTTACCGAATAAGAATTTATAAGTTTCCGAGGCTCGGAAGAACAAATTCTTATTGGCGATAAAAACCACCATATATAGGGATCTTTGGTCGAAGACCAAAGTCTCTCCGCTGAAACGCGGTCGCTCATCCTCGAAGGACTTCGATAGAAGTTTTTCTCATAAATGCAAACAAAAAAATAAGACCCTATCCAATTCTGGATCGGGTCATTATGTAATTGGCTTAGATTACAAATTTATAGCCTACGCCCCATACGGTCTTAATATATTTTGGTTCTTTGGGATTGATCTCGATTTTCCTGCGCAAATTCGTAATATGTACATCTATCGCTCGCTCATTTATGTAGGAGTCGAATCCGCGTAAAGCATTGATCAGGTCTTCGCGACGGTATACCCGTTCAGGATGTTCAACTAATAATCGAATGAGCTCAAACTCAGAGAAGGTCATTTCGATCGATTCACCTCGTACGTGCAAGGTTCGTTTCTCTAAATTAATTTGGAGCTCCATGGCGGGAACGGTAATCCGTTGGCGAATCGGGGGAGGAATAACAGGTTGCTGCTCAGCGGGTAGTTCCTTTTTGAAGCGGCGTAATAGGACTTGGATGCGGGCCTTCATTTCATGCATACTGAATGGTTTGCATAAATAATCATCGGCACCAACGGTAAAAGCTTCAATTTTCTCACTGACTTTGGAATTTGAGGAGATGATAATAATCGGAACAGGTGTCAGTCCTCGTAAGGAATTGCATAGCTCTGTACCTTCAAAGTCTGGGAGAATAAGATCAAGTAGTATCAGATCTGGCTGGAAATTGTGTAGGGCCGTTAGACCCTCCTGTCCATTGTGGCACCTGAGAACTAAGAAGTCTTCCTCTTTCAGATACATGCAGATCATCTCACCGATAATATCATCGTCCTCAATTAATAGAACTCTGTCCATTAGAAGTTCCCCCTAACGCATAGTTTTCTAATTTGAATTTCGTAAAATGTGATGAGGTGAGTGATGATGCTAATATTTAGCTAATAATTCTATTATACGCTGTCGAATTTTAAGAGTAAACCGTTTTCATCTAGGAAATTCAAAATAGTGTTAGTAAAATATTAGCGAAAATTTGGTGTGAAATTCATAAGATTTAAGGAAGTGTGCTAATAAGTGGAAAGTATACTAGTGATATAAGTAAGAATGGCTTGAAGAGGTGGCGGGGGAATGAGTTTGGCAGGCAGGTATGGAGTACTAGTAGTGAGTAGGTTGGAACGAACGCAGGGGGTCATTGCGACTATATTGAAGCAGGATGAACAGCTTGTACTGTCAGGAGTTGTAGCAGATGGCAGTGCTGCATTGGCAAGCGTATATCGTGACAGGCCAGATTTGATTCTCATTGATATGGACTTGCCTGATCTGCTGGGACTTTCAGCACTTCAACTCATCATGGACCATAGTCCTATTCCTGTGATTATACTGAGTACACTTACATCAGAAGGCTCGGCTCAAACGATCCAAGCGATGCGTTTTGGGGCAGTCGATTATTTCCATAAAGAGATGCTAGTTTCGGGTTTGGAGGGGGAGGGGGTAGTCACCTATTTCCTCGAACGTTGCAAGCTTGCTGTTCAAAATGGGGTAAAAGGCGTATATCCCGCAAGCATGCAAGCTGACGGATACGTAGACAGCTCTCAGCCTTGCGCTCCTTTAATTAATGGCGCCTTGCTGCAGAGACGGATGGATATTGAACTATATCTTCGCCATGCCATCTCGAAGCAAGAATTTAACCTTGTCTATCAACCTGTTGTTGATATCAATACGAATTGTGTCGTCGGCTTGGAGTGTCTTCTTCGTTGGGACAATGCTGACGTCGGTTACGTGCCGCCTTCGGAATTCATTTCGATTGCAGAAGAAAGCGAGCTTATCAACGAGATTGGGGAATGGGTACTGCGAGAAGCTTGCAGACAGAACCGGAAATGGCAGCTCGCGGGTCTTCCTCCCATGTTTGTAGCTGTCAATTTATCGCGTAAGCAGTTCAATGATTGTCGGTTAAGTGGAACCATTGCGGCGATCTTGGAAGAGACAGGTTTAGATCCCAAGTTCCTAGAGCTTGAAATTACAGAGAGCTTAAGTGTAGATGCCAGACTAGCCGCGGATACGCTAGGGAAACTCAAAGAGCTAGGACTCCGTATTGCCATGGATGATTTCGGTACAGGCTATAGCTCGCTTGGCTACCTGCGCGATCTTCCAGTGGACAAAATGAAAATAGATAAATCCTTTATTAAAGGGTTACAACATGGCCAAGTGAACGCGATCATCGTAAGCACCATGCTCTCAATGGCGAAGCAATTGAACCTCTCTGTGGTTGCAGAAGGCGTTGAAACCGATGAGGAGCTGCAGGTGCTGCGCGAGTATGGCTGCCGCTTCGTGCAAGGCTATTATTTTAGCAAACCAGTCGAAGTTAGACATATAGAAGAAATGTTGTATCAACTAGCCTAGATGAAATGATAGAATGATGAAGGATAAGTTAAATGGGTATCCTCACAAGAGTCAGAAATGGGTTGGTGATTACTCTGTTGCGTTATTTGATTATCAATTTTGCGTTAATAACCGTCTTTGTCGGATTTGTAGAACACTTCCTTCTCCTCATGAAGCTTGATCAGAGGCCAGCCTGGCTAAATAAAGTCTACATAGGTCTGGCACATGGGGTGCTTGTGGTCGTTCTGATGAATTTTACTATTCAAATGGAACCACAAGTCAGTCTGAATTTCCCTGGTGTCGGTTTGCTGCTGGCTGCTAATATGGGAGGCATGATTTCTTTATTCATTACCTTTAGTAGTTTATGGCTAGGGAAGTTCATCATGGAAGGTACGATTTCTTTACCGCAGCTTCTGATTGGCCTTGCAGCAATTACAGGAACAGGTATCCTATTTGCCAAAATAAACGCCTATTGGAAGAAATGGTTATATGGATCTACGTTCTTCTTTGTTTTTTATTATGTCATGGCTTGGAAGGTGTTCGGTGAGTTGTCACTCGCCATCTTTTGGAAATATATCAGCTATCAGTTGATATGCGTCTTTGTAATCGCTTGCTTCTTGCGCTATTTGGTTCGAAATCGGGAATATAAGGGGCAGATTCGACAGGTTGAGGAAGAACTGCTAGATATGCTGCGCTTTCAGCCAGGATTTACGTTTAAGCTCCATAAACATCGCGATGAATTCGTGTATATCGTTATTGAAGGACAATTGCTGCAGATGCTAGGCCTGAAACCAAGTCAGTTTATTGGCAAGAAGATAAATGAAGTGAATGTATTTAACGAATCCTTTCAGGCTCGTATCCAGCAATATTATGAGAAGGCTTGGCAGGGGGAACGTGTTAATTACGAGTATGATTATAACGGCTTTACAATCCTAGTAAGTCTACAACCCATCTATAAATATGGTCATGTGATTGAATTAATCGCTTCTGCTTGTGATGTTACGGAGCAACGCGCTGCTTTAATTAAAGCAAGAGCTAGGGATGAACAGTATCGGACCTTGGTAGAAAACTCAGAAGATTTTATTTTTCGCTTTCAATTGGATGGTACAATTGCTTCGTCCAATAGTAAGATGTATCTGACGTATCAGCTGGATGCCGACCAAGTGAAAGGTAAGCTGCTAACAGAATTAGTCCAAATGGACGAGCCGGAGACATGGGAAACAGGGTTCGAACAAACCATTCTGGAGCGGAAAACGCAACAGTTCGGTATTCACCTCCTGCATCCGGATGGGTCCGAGCATGCTTATAATGTGACATTGTCGCCTCTATTCACGGAGGGAGAGAAAGAAATTGATGGTGTAACGGGGACGGTACACGATATCACGGATCTGAAGAAGCGGGAAGAAGCGGACCAGTCCAATCGGGCCAAAAGTGAGTTCTTAGCTAGGATGAGTCATGAAATACGTACGCCATTGAACGGAATCATCGGTTTGTCTCTGCTTTTACAAAGGACTGAGCTATCTACCATTCAGCAAGATTATTTAAGCAAAATTGATTCCTCCTCTAACGTATTGCTTGCTACGATTAATGATATTCTTGACTTCTCGAAGCTTGAAGCGGGTAAGATGACACTAGAAACGGTAAATTTCTCTCTGGAGGCATCCATCCAAAAGGTAGCTGATCTTACGAGTGTATCGTTAGGTAAGAAACGCATCGAGATTTTACTCGAAACGTCAGAGGACCTGCCTGATCTCGTCAGTGGTGATCCGTTTCGCTTAGAACAAGTGCTCATTAATTTAACGAATAATGCCATTAAGTTTACGAAGAAGGGCTATTTGAGATTGAAAGTTGCACTAGAGGAAAGATTAGATGAGGGATACTTGCTCTCGTTCGCCATAGAGGATACGGGCATTGGAATCTCTAAGGAGCAGTTCTCGAAGCTCTTCGTTCCGTTCTCACAAGCAGATACGTCGATGAGTCGGCGATATGGGGGGACAGGATTAGGGCTTGTGATTTGTCAGCATTTGGTGCAGTCCATGGGAGGTGTCTTGCAAGTTGATTCAACCATTGGTCAAGGCAGCCGATTCTATTTCAACTTAATGCTAGGGAAAGCGCGTGCCGAAGAGGACATGCAGCCTACTATCGTGCAGACGGAGCTTAGTTCTTGTCAAAATCAACGAATTCGGATTGCCGAAGACCATCCTCTTGTTGCGAGGCATATCGCTGAATTACTCGAAGCGATGAACATGGAGACAGATTATGTAGCGACAGCGTCGGAATTAGTGGCTGCGTTAGAAAAAGATGCGTGGGACGAATCGCCTGTCGATTATGTGCTGCTCGATATGCAAATGGAAGATCTCGAGTATCAAGATGGGTTAGAACGAGTGATCGCACCTATTGACCGTTCGCGTACGAAGATAATCGCCTATACCACACTGGATGGCAGGGAGCAGATGTCAGTGCTGCCGGAGGCTTTGTTAGCTGATGTTGTGCTCGTGAAGCCAGTAAGCAGAGCGAATCTGAAGTTGGCTATCGAAGGATTAGCTGAGAGGGGCATTCGAACGGTTGCAGCGGAAGCTAATCTGATGACTCACACAGAAGTGGAGCAGGTAACGGAGTCCAAGGGGAACATTCTCGTGGTAGAGGACAATGAGATCAATCAGCTCGTCATCTCTGAGCAATTGAAGCAACTGGGCTATCATGCAGTGATCGCACAGAATGGCCTTGAAGCTTTAGATGTAGCTGACAGTCAGCCATGGAAGCTGATTCTCATGGATATCCATATGCCAGAGATGGATGGCTATGAGGCCACACAGAAGCTGAGACAGCGCAAGCATTTGAATCTCGTGCCGATCGTAGCACTCACAGCGAATATGCTTATGCAGGATCGCATGCAGCTGCTGAAGCTGGGTATGAATGATTTACTCATTAAACCGATTACGATACGGCAGCTAACAGATATGTTAGGCAAATGGAATCAATTGAGCTTGTTCAACCAATATCCAGGTGTTAGCGTCGAGCAATTACTGGGGAATATTGATCAGAAGCTGCATATTTTCCAATATATGATGGGGAAATTTAAGCAGGAGTATCATAACTTCTATGATCAGCTGATCCCATTTATAGATCGCGGTGAGCTCGTTGCCGTTAAAAGGAGGATCCACACCCTGAAAGGGATCGCAGTGAACTTCTATGCGGATTCGCTTGTGTCGGAGGTGCTCGATATGGAGAAAGAGTTAGAGAATGGCCTCCATCCACAGGAAGTCGTACGTATTCTGAAGCAAATTCAGCATGAGATCGACGGAATTCTTGGACAGGGCAGTCACACCATTGTGTTAAGTGAAGTTAACTGAGTGTGTAGCAGATGTTGAAAACGAAGCGGACCAAGAGGCCTGATGTTAACGTTGATACCGAGTAAGACGGTCGACGTACATCAGCCTTTATTGTTCACCATGATAAGGCGGTGATATGTCCCCATAAACACTTGGATATATCTAAGAGCGCTGCGTACACTATGCAGGACCTGCGAGGTACGTTAGCCCATAGGAGAGCCAGACGAAATGATACACATTGACGGCTGCATAAACGATAACGGTGAGGGTTAAGCAGGGCTGGACCCAAAGTTTCTGACGAATATAGGGATAGATGAGCATTAATGCGAGAGGGAGTATAAGCTTTACGAGATAATACGCGATGATGTGCCATTCGTAGAGATGGCGGATGAACGGATTAGCCTCTTGAATGAGGGCTAGCTGCAAGCCGATATCGGTGAATAGCGCGTCGAAAAAGCAGAGAATGAGCAGTAATACCAGCAGTTTGCTCTTAAACATGAATCGAAAAACAAGCATACGGTTCCTCGCTTTCCGTGGCTTCTTTCGGATGCTTTCACGAGCATCGGGCAGGTCAGAGGTGATGAGGACGAATCTCGCCCTTGATACATAATGTATCATTGAGAATGCAGTTTGTCCAGTTCACAGCCCTGTAAAAGAAAATCCCCCTGCGATCCGATACAGATCAAGGGGGATTCATTATAGGCCCGGTGGGGGTCGAACCCACAACCTACCGGTTAAGAGCCGGTTGCTCTGCCATTGAGCTACGGACCTAAGATTTACTAATTGTAACACGCTGCGTTAGATAGGGTCAATCTATTTTCCCAGAGTCTGCCACTTAATGTGCCCCCCCGGCTACTTGAGCAAATAAAGAGCTTACCCCACACCAATGGGATAAGCTCTTTAAGATACGTGTGGTTTAGAATACTTTCGTCGTCCACGACTCACAGTTCCAAGTCTCTGTCACAACATCGCGGTAGAAGTCGGGTTCATGGGAGATCAGAATGATGCTGCCTTTGTACGCTTTCAGTGCACGCTTCAGTTCTTCCTTCGCATCGACGTCCAAATGATTCGTCGGCTCATCGAGTACGAGCAGGTTGGTTTCACGGTTGATCAGCTTACATAAGCGGACCTTCGCTTTCTCACCACCGCTGAGCACAACAATCTTACTTTCGATATGCTTGGTCGTTAGGCCACAACGGGCTAGCGCCGCGCGAACCTCGAATTGATTGAGTGAAGGGAATTCGTTCCACACTTCATCAATACACGTATTGTTGTTGGATTCCTTAATTTCCTGTTGGAAGTAGCCGACTTGCTGGTTCTCGCCTTTATGCACGGAACCTGACAATGCAGGAATTTCGCCTAAAATACTGCGCAGCAACGTCGTCTTACCGATACCATTGGCACCGACGAGGGCAATTTTCTGACCGCGCTCCATGCGTAGGTTAAGGGGACGGGATAATGGTGAATCGTAACCGATAACCAGATCTGTCGCTTCAAAGATCAGCTTGCCTGCCGTACGTCCTTCTTTGAAGTTGAACTGCGGCTTCGGTTTCTCTTTGGCAATCTCAATGACTTCCATCTTGTCGAGCTTCTTCTGTCTGGACATTGCCATATTACGTGTGGCCACACTCGCTTTGTTACGTTGAACGAAATCTTTCAACTCAGAAATTTCCTGCTGTTGGCGCTTGTATGCGGACTCCAGCTGGGACTTTCTCATTTCGTGAACTTCTAGGAAATGATCGTAGTCCCCAACATAGCGGTTCAGTGCTTGATTCTCCATATGGTAGATCAAGTTGATTACGCTGTTCAGGAACGGAATGTCATGGGAGATGAGGATGAAGGCATTCTCATAATCGTTCAAATAACGCTTCAACCATTCGATATGCTGCTCATCCAAATAGTTCGTAGGCTCATCGAGGAGCAGGATGTCTGGCTTTTCCAAAAGAAGCTTCGCCAGCAACACCTTCGTACGCTGCCCGCCGCTCAAATCGTTCACGTCTTTATCTAAGCCGATATCTGTCAGACCCAGACCTCGGGCCGTTTCTTCGATTTTGGCATCGATCATGTAGAAATCTTGATTCGTTAGTGTATCTTGAATCGTTCCTACATCCTCGAGCAAACGCTCCAGCTCTTCAGGCGAAACGTCGCCCATGCGGCCATACATATCGTTCATTTCTTGTTCCATATCGAATAGATACTGGAAAGCGCCTTTCAACACGTCGCGCATCGTCATGCCTTTGCTAAGTACCGCATGTTGATCGAGGTAACCAACGCGCATGCGCTTGGACCATTCGACTTTCCCATCGTCCGGCTGCAGCTTACCGGTAATGATGTTCATGAAGGTAGATTTCCCTTCACCATTTGCGCCAATAAGTCCGATGTGCTCGCCTTTCAACAGGCGGAAAGATACATCGTTGAAGATCGCGCGATCCCCAAATCCGTGACTAAGTCGTTCTACGTTTAATATGCTCATGAATGACACCTTTTCTATTGAACTTTTTTGTTAAACGGATACCGTCTTGTGAAGACGGCACAGCCGTTTATCCCTGGCTTCTTACATTTTATTATAAACGATAGGGGGCAAACAACTCCCCCAGGCCAATAAAAAAAGGAAATTAAGCTTCATCCATCAGGATATGCCCATAGCCTGGCTCTATTTCGACGAAGCCAGCCATATGGCGCATCTGGCAGGTGATCGGTTTATTTTGACCCATTAGGATCATATTCTGCAGATCGCGGCGTCCCTCGGAGGGGAGGGCGTAAGCTTTAACGTAGTTAAATACTTCGCTAAGCGTTGTGTGAATGGCTGTGAGAAGCGGGTCGTGCGCACCTTTCCCCGTTAGGTTCAGAAGAATAGCGCCTTCGGCGTCGAGTTTTTCTTGAACGATTTGGAAAAAGGTTAATGACGTTAACGGCAGCGGTGTGCCCTTCTCGGTAAAAGCATCGACAAGAATATAATCGTAGGTGTCTGGAGGCTCATTGGTCAGGAGCTGTCTGCCATCACCGATGTGCACATTGTCCTGATTGTAGCCGAAGTAGCGCCTGCTCAGCGCCACGACATGTTCATCCAACTCGGCAACGGTGAAACGTTTCTCTTTCAGGTGGGAAGCGATCGTGCCGATCCCGTGACCGATGAGGAATACACGCTCAAAGCTGGGGGAATTAACCTGCATGAGATGAATCATAGCTCTTGGATATTCGAAAAGTATACGATCAGGGCGCTCCAAATCCATCGCACCTTGCATGGCCTGATTGGAAAACTCCAAAATGCGGAAGATCCCTTTTTCATCTGAAAAGGTGTCGGTGTCGTAAATTGAAATGTCATGGTGGGCGGTTAGTTCCTTGTATAGCACGTTCAACGATCCGGTCTCCTTCGATACTAAGTATAAGTATGTGGACAGTATATCATAGCGAAGTTAATTGCGTAGCAGACATAGGGAATCGATTGCCAGGGCGATTGATTGTGTGAAAGCTATGACAAGTCATTATGGTATTCATGACAAGTCATTATGAAATTCGTGACGGTTCACTGTGGTTTATATGCATCCAAAGGTTGAGAAGAGCGTCGCACACAGCGACGCTTTTCCCTGTATTTCACCTGACGAAGTCATAAATGTTCATGACCTGGTCAGGTGAAATACAGGAAGTAAGTCCCTATCCTATGCCTTGCGTTATTGCTGATAATGAATGGGATTAGCGCAATGTTATCCAAGACGAGGAGGTAGTAAGGTGAAACAAGGTAGATTTAAAAAGGCTGCTGCTGTGAGGCTGGCTTTGGCTATAGCGCTTGTTTGGACCGGATCAAGTTCAGGGGCGGACATAGGGAGGCTGTCAACGGCAAATGCCGCAGGGACGCCGGCGACATTAACGGTATATGACGATAAGCTGGGGAGTTCCTTCGCTGATTACAGCTGGGCGGGCCATAGCTTAAAGGAGAAAAAGACGGTCCACACGGGCAGTCAGGCTATTCGTATGAAACCAAATCATGACGACGGGCTGTATTTGTATAATGACCGTATTATTCAAGTGTCTGATTTCCCCGTGTTGGAATTGTGGTTGAACGGCGGGAGTGCAGGCGGCCAGAAGCTAGAGCTTGTCTTCAATGCTGGCGGGGAACAAGTGGCTTCCATTCCTTTGAACGAAACACTTTTTGGGGCAGGGACATGGCAGAAGGCAACCCTCGATCTAGGTAAGCTGAACATTCCGAATGGCATATGGGATGGCCTTCTCATTCGTGGTACGACAGAGGGACAGCAGCCGGAGGTATACATCGATGATATTGCCTTAACAGGTCGTGTCTCGGAGCCGGAGGATACAGCTGTTCTCACCGGTATTTCAGTAACGCCGTCCCGTCTGAATTTGCTAACGGGGCAAACAGGGAATCTCGCGGTTAACGCAGCGTATTCCAACGGTACTTCGGCTCCTTTGACACAAGGGGCAGTCTGGAGCTCATCGGACCCTACCGTGGCATCGGTGGCTAACGGCACGGTTAGCGCGCTAAAAGCCGGCTCTGCGGTGCTATCTGCGGTATATGGCACAGCTCGCGCAGAGGCAACAGTACGGATCTCAGAGATCGCGCCACCTCCTGTTCAAGATGGCCAAGCGGCAATGACCATTTATGAAGAAGGGCTGAATGACATGTTTCAGGATTACAGCTGGGCACCGCATAGCCTGAACGATGCTTCTGTTGTTCACACGGGAACTCAAGCGATCTCCTTCAACCCAAGCGGTCAAGGAGGCTTGTACCTGTATAAGGGGGATGGAGCGGTTCAGGTGAAGGATTACGACCGTCTCGAATTCTGGATTAATGGAGGAGACTCGGGTGCACAGCAGTTGGAACTGGTGTTTAACGCTGGTGGTCAAGCTGGAGCAAGGGTAAATATCGGAAGTCTGATCGAAGGAGGCAAGATTCCGGCTAGTGGGTGGACGAAGGTCCAGATTCAGCTGCCAGAACTTCAAATCAAGGATCAGTTATTCGATGGTTTGCTATTTAGCGGCTTAAGTGAAGGTGAGCAAGGTACCGTATATCTCGATGATATTCGCTTGCTAGAGAAGTATGTCGCGCCTCCCGCATTGGTGGAAGGCGTTCTATCTCAATACGGAATGGTGCTAGCTCCTGGCGACAGTGCGAAGCTTACCTACGAGGCACGTTATTCTAATGACACAAGTGCTGTTGTGAGTGACCAAGCGACATGGACTACGAGTGATCCTGGTGTCATCACCGTAGACAAAGGTGTTTTGAAGGCTGCAGGAAGCGGCTTGGCGAAGATAACGGCTGTTTATGGCACAGCATCAGCTTCCATGTACGTACAGGTCGTTCCAGTCACACCTGAGGCGATATATCAGGACGGATTGGCGGAGGGCTACAATACGTGGAGTTGGGGAACGAACAATTTCGACAACGTGCAGCCGACGGCTTCAGGAACGAAGTCCATTTCCTTTTTAGCCCAAGGGTATGACGGTATTTGGTTGCATCGCAACATGAAGATGGATCTCGATCATTACTATGGTTTAACGTTGAAGGTTCACGGCGGCTCCGTCGGTGGACAGAAGCTGCATGTGAACTTGATGGACAATCGAAATTTCGTCGGGGAGCTGGATCTTGACAGCGTACTGCCAGAAGGCGTTCCGGCGAATCAATGGACAGAAGTGAAGTTGAAATTTGCTGATCTGGGTATCCGTGAGCTAACGTTCGATGGCGTTGTCGTATCGGCATGGGGCGAGCATGATCAAGGCATGGTTTACTTCGATGACATCAGCATGCTGAAGACGACATCGATCGTTAGCTTGCCTGATCCAGAGCTTCCATCCGTCGGAGTCACGATAGACTCAACGAAAGGGCGTCGCGCTTTAAACCCTGGTATCTTTGGTGTTAATTTCGAGGATGCCCCTTGGGAAGGCCATTCCACGATGAATGTGCCAGTTAAACGCTGGGGTGGGAATGCAATGACCCGCTATAACTGGGAGATTGATACGACCAACCGTGGTGGTGACTGGTACTTCCTGAACATCGCCAATGATAACGCGGAACCGTCGAAGCTGCCGAACGGTTCCTTGTCCGACCGCTTCATTCAGGATTCCATCAACACCGGAACAGAGGTCTTACTCCAGGTGCCGACGATTGGTTGGACACCGAAGAGCCGAGATACGAGCTGGAGCTTTTCAATAAATAAGTATGGTCAGCAGCAAGGGAACGAGTGTGATTGGCACGAAGCTTGGTGCCGCAAAGATGCCGGAAATGGGAGAAATAAGGATGGCAGTTATTTGACCGGTAACGATCCTAGGGATGCTTCCAAGCAGGTCAGCTATGATTTCGTGAAGCGATGGGTCCAACATCTCCAGCAACGCTTCGGTACTTATGTGCATAACTATGCGCTCGATAATGAGCCTATGCTGTGGCCGCATTCCCATTGGGATGTTCACCCGCAAATGACCACTTATGATGAGGTTTGGAATTATACGCAAGGCTATGCTCAGGCGATCAAACAAGCAGATCCTGAGGCCAATATCTTCGGTCCGGTTCCATGGGGCTGGTGTGAGTATTTCTACTCGGCGAAAGATGGTTGTTCGCCTGGCAAGGATATGGAGGATCATAACAACAAGCCTTATTTGGAGTGGTTTTTGGGCAAAGTGGAGGACTATCGTTTGCAAACTGGTCAACGATTGGTTGACACGCTTGATATTCATTATTACCCGGCTGAAAATAACGTTGCGTTCTCAAGCGATGAATCCAAGCTGATGAGAAAGCGTCGCTTTGACTCCTTGAAGTCATTGTATGATCCGAATTTCACCGATCCGTCTTCATGGATTCAAGAACCCGTGAACCTGATACCACGGATGCATGAACTCATTGCGAATAACTCGCCGGGGATGAAGCTTTCTATCTCCGAATATAACTTCGGAGACGGAACAGGTATTGGCAGCGGACTTGCGCAAGCAGAGGTGCTTGCCTTATTCGCCCGCGAAGGCGTCGACTATGCGATGCGCTGGGGTGCGCTTCTGGGCAATACGCCACTAGAGGACGCGTTCAAGTTGTACTTGGATTATGACGGTCAAGGCAGCCGCATTGAAGGTGAAGTTGTCAGTGCAGTGAGCTCTAACTTGAATACGATAGGCGCTTATACGATTGTATCGCCACAAGGCAAGCAGTACGTGCTGCTGTTCAATAAGGATACAGCCCCGCGTGAAGCCAAGCTACAGTCGGATCTATCGCTGAATGCAGCAGCATCTGTCTACCGGTTTGATGCACAGAAGCGTCTTGCCCCAGCAGGAACTGTTCAAGGAACAGAGCAAGGTCTCTCAGTAAAGCTGCCGGCAATGTCGGCAACATTAATTGTCATACCGTAAACTAGCGAAGGAGGAACCATAGATGAATAAACGTTTGCGAAACAAAGGAATCGTCATCTCCACACTAGCCGTTATGTTCACTCTCTTTTTGACGCAGCAGAGTTTAGGGGCAGGTTCATTAACGGAAATTAAGGTTTTTATGAACACAGGTATTAAGATTATGTTGAACGGTAAGCCCTTTGAACCTATAGACAAGGATGATGGCACGAAGCTTGTACCGATCACGTACAGAGGTTCAACTTATCTACCGATGCGGGCAGTAGCCGAAGCTGCAGGGATACAAGTGACTTGGGACGCTCAAACCGAAACGGCCTATTTGGGTGAAGTTGGCGGTAATGTGACTCAGAATTCGATCAGCTACATCAAAGCATCACCGGAATTTGTCTACAATGGGAATATCACGTATCGCTTAGCAAGCAGAACACCAGAGGAGTTAACAATAGCTGACGGAACTACACTGAACTATGGGTATGTGACGGGAGGCAGTCGTTCGGTCAATTTGGAGGTCACTACAGATTTCCAATACGATAAATTTAAAGCTAAAATATGGGCGTCAGATACCCTGACTAGCGATGATTTGCAGGTAAAGATCGTGGATGAAAATAATGTGACTGTGAAGGAAATGAAAGTAAAGTCAGGTAAAATCACAGAGTTGGAGCTAGGTGTCAAAGATACGAAGGCCCTTCGGATCTATGTGCAAGGGGATAGAAGCATTGTTGGTGAGCCGATGTTAGGGAAATAATCATTCATTGACGATCCAAGTATGGCTATAGAAAAAACCTCCTCAGTCTAATAGGCTAGGAGGTTTTTTCGTCTGGGTTGTGTTCGATAGGGATGAAGTTGTGTTCAATCCTCTCATTTTCTTGGGGGGAGGGCTCTTTTATACTAATGATAGATGAAATTACTATTAGAAAAGGGTGAGCCCCAATATGCGTACACAACCTACGCCAAATTCCAGTAAGCAGGCACAAAAGCGGTTCTCCGCCTTTCATTGGAAGGGCCGCTGGGAATCGCCTGTAGCAGGGTATTTGTTCATCTCCCCATGGCTGCTTGGCTTCTTGCTCTTAACCTTATGGCCGATGATTCGATCGGTTTATTATTCCTTTACTAAGTTTACTCTGCTGGACGCTCCCGATTGGATCGGCTTGAGAAACTATGAACGCATCTTCGCCGACGATGAAACGTTCAGGCAGTCCCTCACGGTCACGCTGTTGTTCGTTGTTATCTCTGTGCCACTCAAACTGGTGACTGCCCTGTTGGTTGCGATGCTGCTCAACAAGAACATCAAGGGTATTTCCATTTACCGTACATTTATTTATTTGCCATCACTAATCGGAAGCAGTATTGCCGTTGCGGTTCTATGGAAAAACATTTTCGGGATCGACGGTTTTATCAATAAGTTTTTAGGCATTTTCGGAGTAGAAGGGATCAGTTGGATCAGCAGTCCTGGTACAGCGCTTGGCACGTTAATTATTCTGGTGGCGTGGCAGTTCGGCTCTTCGATGGTCATTTTCCTTGCAGGGTTAAAACAAATTCCCTCGGAGCTTTATGAGGCTTCTTCTGTCGATGGTGCGTCAAAGTTCAGACAATTTTTCAACATCACGCTGCCTATGCTTTCCCCGGTTCTGCTGTTTAATCTGGTGCTGCAGACGATTGGTTCTTTCCAAATGTTCACGCAGGCATTCATTATTACAAAGGGTGGTCCAATCAACTCTACGTATATGTATGCACTGTATTTGTACGAAAGAGCTTTCGCCCGCTACGATATGGGCTACGCTTCAGCACTAGCCTGGATACTGCTTGTTATTATCGGCATCGCGACTGCCCTAATCTTCGCATCATCCCGTTACTGGGTATTCTATGAGACAGAAGGAGGCCGTAAGAAATGACACTAACACAACGCCGGACTCTCGGCTCCCATATCTTCTTGGCCCTATTCAGTATCGTTATGGTATATCCCATCTTGTGGTGGGTTGGCGCCGCATTCAAATCGAATGATGAGATGAGCTCGCCTAATTTGTTTCCGAAGGTATGGCTGTGGAGCAATTTCACCGACGGCTGGGTTGCGCTTCCGAAATTTACGTTCACGCACTTCTATATTAACTCCTTCGAACTTACCGCAGGTGTGCTAGTTACATCGGTGCTTTCTTGCAGTCTCGTCGCATTCGGCTTTGCCCGGCTTGACTTCCCGCTCAAAAATGTCTGGTTCTCTATCCTGATGGTTACGTTAATGCTGCCTAGTCAGGTGACGTTAGTTCCGCAGTATATTATGTTTAATACATTCGGCTGGATTAATACGTATCTGCCGTTCTACGTCCCGCATGCTTTAGCGGGCGGTATTGGTGGACCATTCTTTATTTTCCTGCTTATCCAGTTCATTCGCGGACTTCCGAAGGATCTGGATGAATCGGCCAAAATCGATGGTTGCAGTTGGTTCGGTATTTACTGGCGTATCATCCTGCCACTTACCAAGCCTGCATTAGTCACAGTAGCAATCTACTGTTTCCTATGGAACTGGGACGATTTCTTCGGTCACTTGTTGTATATCAACTCGGTGGATAAATATACGGTAGGGCTAGCGCTCAAATTGTTTGTAGATAGTCAATCAGCCTTGCCTTGGGGGCAATTGCTGGCGATGTCACTCCTATCCATCGTTCCTTCATTAATTATCTTCTTTATGGCTCAGCGCCATTTTGTAGACGGCATTGCGTCAGGTGCAGTGAAGGGGTAGAATTTGGAGAGTTGCTTGAAAAGCTGCGATATTGTGCAGCTTTTTTGGCTTTTAGGATCGCCGCTTGAGAGGAGAGTCTGGATGAACTTATTCAAACGCGTGCGGATTGACCGCTTGTTCTTCAGGAGCTTCGCTTCTTTCTTATCGCTCTTGTTGCTCGTCTTTACGTGGATCAGCTACAGTATGACCTCCAGGGAACTGGCGAATACGTCATCGTACTATCAGCGGGATATGCTCAATGAATTGAACAAACAGATTGACATCCAGCTTAAATCGATCGAGCAAATGTCGCTGGCGGCTTCCCGAAATATGAATACGATTGGTTACGATCCCTTTGAAAAGGATTTGCTACAGAAACATATTCGAAGGGAAGATATGCTGCAGATGTTGGCTAGGATCACCTATAGTACGACGATGGTGCAGTCTATTTATTTATATTTAGACAATCCATCTCAGACGGATCCCCAAGCTCCTGTGCAAATTTTTGATATGAAGCATGTTCGGGATGAGCCCTGGTATCCAGAGATTCAGAAATCAGATTTCGCCTGGATCGGGGAACGGACGCTCCCAACGAACAAGGGGCCACAACAATTTATCAGCTTCGCCCGCAAACTATATAACAATTCGGACAAATACTATGGGCTGCTGATGCTCAACGTGAAGGCTTCCGCAATCGAAAGTATGGTTCGCGGGGAGTCCGAGGGTAGAGAGAAGAATCGGTTGCTGTTGGATGCCAGTGGCAGGACGATCGCTACGATTGGAAAGCCGACTTTGAGCGAAGATGAACTTGGGCTAATCAGCAGCAAGGACATCGCATCGAATTATATACATCTTCCCGACGAACGAGGCGATGGAGCTCTACTCGTATGGAGCAAAGTGCAATCAGATTGGATGTTAATTGAAATCACGCCATGGAGAGACATTGTACATGGTAGTATCCGCCTGGCTTATATTCTAGTCTCCGTCGGTCTGACGGCCATTTGCATCACTGCCTTCTTCACGCTGTTCCTGTCTAGGCAATTCACGAAGCCGATTCGATTACTGCTTGCGCGAATGGGACGTGTGCCAGCGACAGGGTCTGGGATGGATCTGGATTTGCCTACCGATTACGAGAACGAGTTCGGGAGCTTATTCAATGGTTATCGCCGGCAAATGGAGCGAATTGAAGAGTTACTGCAGTCGCTTCAATCCCAGCATAAACGTAAGCGAGAAGCGGAGATACTTGCGCTGCAGGCGATGATAAATCCCCATTTTTTATACAACACGTTGGATCAGTTGAACTGGATTGCTATTGATTCTGGACAAGAGAAAATCAGTACGATCGTATCGTTAATGGGCAAAATGTTTCGTATTGGCCTTTCCAATGGAGAGACGGTCATTCCAATTCGGGATGAGCTGACACATGTAGAGTGCTACCTGCAAATTCAGAAGATTCGCTGGGGAGAACGTCTCACATACAGCATTGAAACGGAAGAGGAACTGAAAGATCTGTATATTTCGCGTTTAACGATACAGCCGTTTGTAGAGAATGCGTTTATTCATGGTTTTCATGGCAGAAGGGCTGGGGAGGTTCATATCGCCCTTAAGCATAAGGAGAACGAACTGGAAATTATCATTACCGATAATGGTGTTGGACTGCAGCCAGGTTGGGATGTGCCGAAGCCGCGTAAAACAGGGGGCTATGGGGTTAGGAATGTCATGGATAGAATAGCTGCCTATTTCGGTGAGCCATATGGAGTTACTATGCGAGACAGAGATGAGGGAGGAACGGAAGTGATCCTGCTGCTGCCTGTTCTGCGCAATAAAACAGAAGTGGAGGAAGCATTTCATGTGGAGAATACTTATCATTGATGACGATTTTCAAGTGCTAGAAGGGATGAAGAAATCGATCCCCTGGGAGCGGTTGGAGGCGGAATGGGCAGGAGAAGCGATGGATGGGAAAGAGGGGCTCCTGAAGGTAACGGAAACGAGCCCAGATATTATCATTACCGATATTTATATGCCGGTGATGAATGGACTTGAGATGATCGAACAGCTGAAACAAGTGGGATTTCAGGGTGAAATCATCATTCTTAGTGGATATTCCGATTTTCAGTATGCCCGCCAGGCATTGCGATTGCAGGTAAACGATTACTTGTCGAAGCCGGTTACGATGGATGAGTTGGGTAGTGTGCTGGAGCGAGTAATCAGCGAACTGGAAGCTAAGGAACTGGCGAAGCTGGAACAAGAGGAGACGCAGCGGAGGTTGATGATGTACGAGCCCTTCGTGCAGAAGGAATGGCTGAAGTCTGTCGTCACGGGCACACTCGGGCGGACTATGGCGGAGCAAAGTATGGAGCCTATCGACGATAAAGCGTGGCTAAGACAGAAGCATCTAATTATGGGCATCGAATTGATGGGGACTATCCGAGTCTCGAACCTGACTTTAACGGATTGGAGCTTGTTTCGTTTCGCTTTGGCTAATATCATCTGTGAAGTGCTGGAGCAGGATTGGCCGCAATCTGAATTCATCGAGCTGCATAGCCATCATGCTGCTATTGTCTTTCATATCCCTTTAGAACAATCGGACGCAGAGGCCCTAGCTCGAATTAGACGTATTGGGGCGTACATCACGGAATGCACAGAGACCTATTTGAAGCTGAGTATTCGTATCGGAATTGGAAGTGTACAGGCAGACTGGCGTAAGCTCTCCAACTCAACAGAAGAGGCTTTCCTAGATCTGCTGCAGCAAACGCTGAATGGAGATCAGGGTACTCGCTTGTCTAAGGATGCGGCGGCGTCCAGTTTCACAATACGACCGATCAAGTTCTATCAAGAACTGGCAGAGGCTATCGTATACGCGAAAGAGGAGGAGACGCTGGCAATTGTTGACGCCTATTTGGCGCAGCTCCGTCAGATGCCTTCGGTTACACCTATGTATCTACAATACTTAAGCTCGGAGCTGTGGACGATTCTCGCATATTCGTTATACAGCACTGGCGTAGTGTTAGACGACCTGTTCCCCGGTTTGCCGGCAAGCCAGGAAATAACGAAGATCCAGACGATCGACGAACTTCGCGATTGGCTTGAGATTAAAATCTCCGGCATCTCCTCACAACGTGGAGGGAGCGAACATTCCAAGCATAAGGAAGCCATTGATTTCATGATTCATTATGCGCATGAGCATTATGCAGAGGACATCGCATTAGAGGATTTATCCAAGCAGCTGTATCTAACCCGCAATTATTTGAACCGGATGTTTAAGAAAGCGACAGGGGAGACCTTTACGAACTATTTGATCCGTGTACGGTTGGAGAAAGCCAAAGTACTGCTGGCAGAAGGCAAGCATATGATTTACGAAATATCGGAAAAGGTAGGATACAAAAACGTGGCTTACTTCAGTTCCATTTTCAAAAAACATTATGGTATGAACCCCAGCGAGCTAGGCAAGAAATAAGTTGTGCTCGATTGTGGTAGAGATGTGTTCATTACCCTTATTTTGAATGTGTCCTTCGGTTTATATAATGAGGTTATAAGCGTTGCTGATGAATGGAGTTGCGACAGTACCTTCGTTCCTTTTATCGGAAAGCTTTGACACATGGACCTGAATACGGGAAGGGGTTAACAGAATGATGAATAAACAGATAAAAAGATGGGGTTTACTGACAGTTACAGCGCTAACAGCTGTAAGCTTGACCGCTTGCGGTAGCAATACGACGACTCAAACAACCGAAACAGCCAAACCAAGTACAGGTGCAGCAGCAACAACCGCAGCGGTCGATAACAAGCCGGTGAAGCTGCGCATTGTATGGTGGGGCTCACAAGCTAGACACGACGCTACTTTGAAGGCGCTGGATGCGTATACGAAGAAACATCCGAACGTCACCTTCGAACCGGAGTTTTCTGGATTTGATGGATACGCAGATAAGCTGGCTACACAAGCAGCAGCGAAGAATGCGCCTGACATCATCCAGATGGATCCAGCATGGCTAGCCGAATATAGCGGCAGAAACCAGCTAGTAGACCTGTCCAAAGGCATCAATACGGCGGATATCGATAAATCGTTAGTCGACTCCGGTAAATATAAAGACAAACTGTATGCGATTCCACTAGGAAATAACGCTACGGGCATGTTATTTAACAAGAATGCCGTGGACAAACTTGGCATTACACCTCCGGCCAATGGTTGGACATGGGATCAATACTTCCAATTTGGTAGGGATGCGAAAGCGAAACTGGAGAAAGATAAATATGCGTTAATGGATGCGACGAATGATTACACCGTTTATGCTTCCTACCAGACTAGCCAAGGCAAAGGCTACCCGGTTACTGTCGATGGTAAATTCAATTTGGACAAAGATACGTATATCACCTATACGAAGAAATATGCTGACCTTCGCAAAGAAGGCGTTGTTCCTCCGGCGGATATTGCAACGACAGATAAAGAATCAGATGCAAAGATGGATTTGATGAATAATGATACAGTTTTGATCAAACGGAGTTTTGCGGCTCTGTTGCCTGGTTATGAAGGCGTGAAGCCGGGAACATATAAATTTGTTACGCAACCTAAGGGTGCGCAGGCCAGTGGCTTTTTGAAACCGTCCATGTTCTGGTCGATTAGTGCAGATTCCAAGAGCGTTGAAGCGTCCAAGGCGTTTATTGATTGGTTTGTAAACGATACCGAAGCCGCGGATATTTTAACGACAACGCGTGGTGTGCCCGTTTCCAAAAAGGTGCTCGACTATTTGACTCCGAAGCTGACTCCTGCAGATAAACAACAAATCGAGCTGATCAAGAATGTAGCTCCGGATGCGCAGCCATTCAACCCTGGTGCTAAAGGTTGGAGTAACTACACAGCGAAGGATTTTAAGGATATTGGTGAGAAAATCATGTTCGGCAAAATTACGCCAGAAGCGGCGTATGATGAATTGGTGAAGAAAGCGAAAGATTACCAATAAATGATTGGCGTAAATTGAAGTAAGACAGCTATTATCCTTCAGCAATTCATGAAGACTCAGGCCGTCGAGATGTTCTCGACAGCTTGAGTTTTTCTCGTTGATTACAGCTCAAACCTTCCCCCTCGCTTGGATGGGGAGATTCCAACTTATATCGTGTATAATCGATGGGAGAATCACATCATAGCTAGCGAGGAATAGGTGAAACGAATGGTGGGGAAAGCAGTACTTCGGCAGATGGGGAGCTCAACGTTGGAATTGTCGCCACTAGGTCTTGGCTGCTGGCAATTCAGTAACGGTCAGGGGATGGTCGGCAAGTTTTGGCCAGTGCTGAAGAAAGAGGATGTACGCAGCATTGTTCAGACCAGTCTCAAAGGTGGGATCAATTGGTTTGATACAGCGGAGGTCTACGGACAAGGACAATCCGAGCAAATGTTGGCAGAAGCGCTGCGCGAAGCGGGTCCTTTGGCTGACGGAGCGCATATCGCGACGAAATGGTGGCCGTTGCTTCGCACGGCGAGCAGCATCACGAGTACGATCGATGAGCGAATTCGTTTGCTGGAGAATCGGACGATCGAGTTGCATCAGGTGCATCAACCTTTTTCATTATCATCTGTTCGGGAGGAAATGAAGGCGATGGCAGGGCTCGTGAAGTCAGGTCAAATTAAGAACGTAGGCGTCAGTAATTTTTCTGCGGATAAAATGCGAGAAGCCGACCGCGTCCTCCGCGAGCACGGACTTCGCCTCATTTCCAATCAAGTGAAGTATAGCTTGCTAGATCGCAGGATTGAGCACAATGGGATCATGGATGCTGCCAAGGAACTTGGTGTCGCGATTATCGCGTACTCTCCGCTGGAGCAGGGGATCTTAAGCGGCAAGTTTCACAAAAATCCAGAGCTGGTGAAAGCGATCAAAGGTCCGCGTAAATTCACATCGGCTTTCCGTGCTTCGGGGCTGCAGAAATCGAGGCCGCTGATCGACAAGTTAGATGAACTCGCGAAGCTATATGATGCATCACCAACGCAGATCGCGCTGAATTGGCTGATTCATGCGAATGGGGAGACGGTGTTCGCCATTCCAGGCGCGTCGAAAACGCATCACGCAGAGGAAAATGTGAAAGCGATGCAGTTCACCTTAACAAAAGAAGAATTGAAGCAGATCAGCGATGTTTCAAACCGGGTGCTGGGCAAATAAGCGGATGGCAATAAGCTGTTATGTAAATGTAACAAGATTGAAATCTGAATTTCAGGTAGATTTAAGGAAACAAGCCTATACTAAATCTCGACCCCCTTTTAAATATATATAACTTGAGACTCGCGGCCCGTTGCTGTGGGTCATTTTTTTTGTTTACCCTTGCGAACAGGCCTTGATTAGGTAAAATGGAACCATACGTTTAGCATATCGGAAAAAGGTGAGAACATGGTGAAGACAAATGCTTGTCGCAAATTAGATTCGCTCAAAATTCCCTATACGTTGCATGAATACGAGTGGGATGAAAATCAATTAGATGTCCGCACGGTGGCCGAAAAGGTTCATTTGTTAGTTAGTCAACTTTATAAAACATTAGTTTTAAAAGGGGATAAAACGGGGGTAATCGTTGCCTGCATCCCTGGAGATCGTGAGCTTAATTTAAAAAGTTTGGCGATCCAAAGCGGTAATAAAAAGGTAGAAATGGTTCCTGTAAAGGATATTCAGAATCTTACGGGATATATAAGAGGCGGTGTCTCGCCGCTTGGTATGAAGAGAAAATATCCGTTCTTCTTGGATAGTTCCGTGACAATGATGGAGCTGGTCAGCATTAGTGCAGGCCGTCGTGGGCTGCAAATATTTATAAGCGGTGCTGATTTAGTTAAAGCTTCTGAGGCAAATCTTGTGGACATAACAAGTACATAGCTACCCGCAAAGAACCCGCAATTCGCGTAGTGCGAAATGGCGGGTTCTTTGTTCAGCACCTACGTTACCGCACGCCCATGCTCAACTCGCCTATACTCCTTCGGCACAATGCCCTTACTCTCTCGGAATATCCGCGAAAAGGTTTTGTACGAGCCATAGCCAACTTCCAAAGCGATCTCCGTGACACTCATGTCGGTGGAGACCAGCAGGCTGCAAGCATGACGCAAGCGCAGATCGTGCAGGAAGTGTACGAAAGTTTGGCCTGTTGTTTGCTTAATCACTTCGCTGATACGCGACACGCTCATCGTGAAGCGAACTGCCAGATCGGACAACGCCAGATCCTCTTGATAATTCCGATGGATATAATGAATAATCGGCCATACGGCGTGGCTGGACCTTGAGGAGGATTTAGCCAAAGTCGCAGCTTCTTCCTCTTGGCCTGCGTTCTGGAAACGATGCCGATCGAAGCGGATCAGAATTTCCTTCAATTTGGCCTTCAGGAGGGTCTGCCTGTAACGCTCGTCGCCGTGATACTCTTTCGCCATCTCTTCGATGAGGTCGGACATCTTCGCTTGCTCAGCTCCTTCGAACTGTACAAAGGCAGGTAATCCATTCGAATCATTAAACAGATCAGAGAGACCTTGATCGTTCCCTGTCTCCATGAGCAGATCCATACTGAACATGCCGTTCAAGAGAACTAGCTTTTGACCCGGGTCTGTAAAAATCTCATGAACCTGATACGGCAGCACAAAGGTAAAAGTGCCAGGTGCCATCGGGTGTTTTACATCATTTATCGATTCTGCCCCGTGTCCTTCCACGACATACGAGAACTCAAGGTAATCATGGCGGTGTGCGCGAAAACCATGTTCCAATGTATTTCTACTAAGGTGAAACGGGAAGGGGGAGTGCATATTGGGGTACGTTTTCAGATAATCTGGAAAATACGTCATGATCAGTCAGGGCTCCTTCGAAAAAATGGGACGTTTTCCGAATATACGGTACGACTTCTTAGTGATCTTATTTTATCATAAAAGTAGAGTTAACAGCGTGTACTTATGAGGAGGAACGAACCGTGGAAAGCGTTAACAAAATTAGAATTGGGATTATTGGTGCAGGCAATATTGGCGGGGTTCATATTCGGGAGTTTTCAAAGCTATCGGAACTCTGTGAAATTACATCGATTACGGATGCGTACTTGCCTTTGGCTGAAGCGAAAGCACAAGAACATGGGATAGCCCATGTGGTAGCCACACCGGAGGAGTTAATCCAAAGCGCGAATGTTGACGCCGTCATTATTGGGGTGCCGAATCAATACCATGCTTCCCTTGCTGTACAAGCGATTAAAGCAGGCAAACATGTACTTATTGAGAAGCCAATGGGCATCAATGCCACAGCGGCTAAACAAATATATGAAGCAAGCAAAGCGTCGAATACGATTGTGATGATCGGTCACCAAATGCGCTGGGAATCCGTTCCTATGCAAATCAAAGAGCAAGTTGAAGCGGGCGAGCTAGGCAAAATTTATACGGCCAAAACGGGCTGGTTCCGTCGCAAAGGTATCCCAGGTTGGGGAACTTGGTTCACAAAAATGGATGAATCCGGTGGCGGTCCTTTGATCGATATCGGTGTTCATATGCTGGATCTTGCCCTTTATTTGATGGGGAATCCGAAACCTGTCTCTGTCGTTGGTGCAACGTATGCCGAATTCGGACCGCGCCGCAAAGGGATTGGCACATGGGGCAAACCGAATTGGAGCGGTACTTATGATGTAGAGGATTTGGCGACTGCGCTGATTCGTATGGAGGATGGCAGCACGCTGACGCTTGAAGTGAGCTGGGCGGTTCACATGGACACGGATAACACGCCTTTCGTGCATCTCATGGGCTCGGATGGCGGAGCCAGCTACAAGGGACCAACGGGTAAATTGTTAACAGAGAAATTCAACCGTGCGATCGAGACGGAATTGAAAAAGCCTGAGAATGATGAAGGTGAGCGCCAACGTCTTAGCCAGCATTTCTTAGCTTGTATTCGTGAAGGCAAACAGCCGATCACATCGGCGCTTTCTGGTTATACGAACAATTTGATTCTCGATGCGATTTATGAGTCTTCACGTACGGGCAGTGAAGTGAAGTTGAACTGGGATTAATTGAGAACAACTGCAAGAGCAGTAGAGAATAGCTAAAGAACTAGCAAACATTTGGAGGGATCATCCGATGCTTAGAGGATTAACGAGAGCAGGGCTTGGCAAGATCGAGAGCAATGAGCAGTTCATCGAGTTAGCGGCAAAATACGGCTTCCAAGCGGTCGATATCGACGCTTTGAGCCTTGTAGAAGCTCACACCGTAGCTGGTGCTCGTGAGTTATTAGAGAAAAATGGACTCGTCGTCGGGTCCATTGGTTTGCCCGTGGAATGGCGTTCCACGGAAGAGGTGTTCCGCGAGGGGCTGCCGAAGCTAGCCAAGGCCGCGGAAGCGGCTGCAGCGCTCGGTTGCACGAGCTGCTGCACGTATGTGCTGCCCTCGACAGACCTCGGGGCAGCGCACTTCATGGCGCTCGCGACGCGCAGATTGCGCACGTGCGCCCAAATCCTAGGCGCCTACGGAATCCGCCTAGGGCTGGAGTTCGTCGGTCCGCATCATCTGCGGACACGTTGGAAGCATCCGTTCATCTGGACAATAGATGAAACGTTGGATTGGATCGATGCGATTGGCGAGCGCAACGTGGGCTTGCTGTTTGACGCTTACCACTGGTACACCAATGGCGGCACTGTTGCCGACATTGAGAAGCTTCGCGTCGATCAGATCGTGCATGTGCACATCAACGATGCACCGGATGTGCCGGTTGAGGACGTGCTCGACAACGGACGTGTGTATCCGGGCGAGGGTGTTATTGATTTGGCAGGCTTCCTGCAAGGCCTGCACCGTATTGGCTACACCGGCGCTGTGGCGCAGGAGATTCTGACGGCGGAGCCGCCGATGGATTCTCCGGAGAGCTTGGCGGAGCGGTCCAAAGCCGGCTTCGACAAGGTGTATGCCGCGGCGGGGCTGTAGGTTGTGTGGTTGTGTGGAGAGCGAATCCTTTGGGATTCGCTCTTTGGTTTCTATGAGGAGGGATGGGCCAACAGCCCATCCCAACCGACCCCAACCCCAACCCTCACCTGTGCGATACAAAAGGGCCTTTTGGGCCCGAGTTAGGGTGGCTTAAGTGGACAACAAGTGTGAGAGAAATAACTGGATTTTCTCCCGCTAATTCGCGGGAAATTCACGTCTTTTGCCCTTTAACTGGATTTCCTCCAGTTATTTTCCTCCCTTATCCATCTTCACGCGGAAAAGCCGGAAATTAGCTGTAGGAAATCCATCTAATTGTAGATTCTCCTTGAATCCGCCGGAATTAGCTGTAGTTTTTCCAGCTAAATAGCGCCGAGGCCGGTCACAAAGCTACCTTCCGCGGCGATTCCCCCAACCCATACATCCCCTTCGACAAAAATTCCTACATTTCGTCCCTAAAGTGTGACAAACTTCTCATGGAAACTCGGGTACGATTTTAAAAAAGCGAAAAGGAGATAAGATCATGCAAATTAAGAATAAACAGGACATCAGCTTGATTTTGGACAACTTTTCAAACTTCGCAGAGTGGGACGCAGCAGGGAAGAAGCTTTACCTTGTTTTTGCAGATAAAAAACGTGGAGGTCAATGGACCTTAATGAGTTATGAAGATGAACGCTTCAGTGTGCATGGCGTTGGTAAAGACTACGAGGATGCAGAAGAATTATTCTTCGATGAGCGTAATCAGGTGCTCTCCTTCTTGTGGGACAACCGTGCTGCACTTAAAGCAGCGGTCGAATCGAGCCAAGTCGTTTCCGCTTAATCGCGTAGAAACGAAGATGATGTGGACAAGCCTCCCTGAGGCTGTCCTCCACCGGCAAGGTGAACAACAGCCTGCGAAACCACCAACAATCATGTGGTGGCTTCGCAGGCTGTTTGCTCGTTCGCCTTATTCCCTAAGTGCTAGGAGGCAAACCCTCCCTCTGCTTATCCCGGTACTGACCGGGCGTAAGCCCTTCCTGCTTGCGGAAGGAGCGGATGAAATTCTGCGAGTTGTTGTAGCGCAGCTTCGAGGAGATATCCTTGATCGGCATATCGGTCTCGGAGAGCCATTTTTTTGCCATATTGAAACGATAGTTCGATAAGTAATCACTGAAGGAGCAGTTCGTCTCTTTGCGGAAAATGCTGCTCAAGTAATTGGCATTGTAGTGCAAGCGAGAAGCGCACTCCTCGAGTGTCAGATCCGTGTCGTAATAATGCTGCACGAGATCGATAATTTTCTCGGAAATGTTGTGGTACTGCGCATCCTGGCGGTCGCGGTAAATACGGATCAGCGGATGGATGACCTCGGTCCAGAACCAGTCCTCAATCTCGGCGGTCGTGTGCAGGCCGAGCACTTCTTCGAACAAGGAGCCTTTGTTCGGATAAATTTGATTCAAGGCGATGCCAGACTCCTGCATCATCATCAGCAGGTTGTTGAGCAGCCGCGCCAGCGGGATTTGATACTCCTGCGGGGTGAGCTGCGCCGCAAAAACAGCATGCAGCAGCTGCTTCAACAGCTCGCGGGATTTATCTTTTTCGGCTAACTTAATGCTGTCGATGAGTTCGTTCTCAATAGGCTTTGGATAGTTCAAATTCAAGTAGTGCTTACCTGAGTTGATGTTCTCATATTGAATAATGATACCTTCGCCGAGCTTGATACGATGCTTGAGAGCCTCTAACCCTTCCTTATAGGCTAACGACATCTGGGTAAACGCATGAATCGGCAAGGAGATCCCGATCGAGATATGTAGCTTCAGGAAGTTATAAATATGCTGTTGAACCTGCTCGGTTAGGCCATATACCATCGTACGGAAGTCACTGTCGACGCTGTCCGAACTGCCGATCATGGTTACAATGGTTTGATCAATCAGGATCGGCGCTAAACGCTGCTCCGAAGGGATGAGCTCCTCCATCATGTTGTGTACGGCGAAGAGCAGCAGCTCCATGTCCTTTTTCTCATAGCGCGTATGGTCGATGGCGTCGATTTGGATGGTGATGACGGACATCGTCTTCCAAGATGCAACATGGTCGGTGTAGCCGAATTGCGTAAGCTTTTCTAACAGCTCAGTTGGCTTAATATGCCCCTGAAAAGCTTTGATAAGGAAGAAGGTCCGCACCTGTCCGATATGTTGATGGACTTCTTTTTCGAGCTGCGATTTCGATTGGAACAACGTATGCACATGCTCACTAATCACTTGAAACTCATTCGCTTTGCGTTTCTGATTCCCGCTCACCAAGCCTCCGATTTGATTCAGAAGAAGCTGGATCGGTGAGTACATTTTACGCGAAACCAGCCATGCGAGCACCAAAGCAAGCAGTAGCATCAGGGCGCAAACGTAGATGGTATAGGTTCCAATTTTGCTGGATTCCTTCGTTAAGCTGTCGATCGAGGTCAAGGATAAATAAGTCCAATTGTTCAAATTTGAACGCAGGTAGGTGACGGAATACGGTTTGTTGTGAATGCTGGCACGGAACTGCCCGCTCGCATCATCTTCAAGCCGTGTGAGGTCGGACAGCCCTGCGGCCGTGATGGATTTTCCGATTAAGCTCGGATCTCGATTCATCACAATGCGCTGCTGTTCATCCATGATAACAATGTCATCGGGATGTTCGTTATCACTTTGAATCATATCCTGCAAGGAGCACGCAGGGATATTGGCTAAAGCGAGACCGAATTTATCCAGTCCTGTGGTCGGCAGCTTTTTAACTAACGAAATACTGTACTCACAGGTGACACTTCGCGCATTTTCTTCGGTGTAAAACCACTCGGAAGGAGTTAGGGTCCAAGTGCTATTATCTTGCGCGTCCATCAGTGAGATCAATTTATCAGCAAACGGATAGTTGTCAAATTTGTAAAGCCCTGAATTTTTGATCATCCAATTTTGTTTGGCATTAATCAAGAGAACATCTTCAAGTCTCGTGTCAAAAGATTGCATATACCGAATTTCGCTTCGCAGATCATCGTACATCATGAAATCGGTTACAGTCAGCGGCATTTCCATGGCCTTTTTGAGAACAGTGGAATTGATGACCTGATTTAGTGTATGGTTGACAGTGGTTAATTTCTGCTCTACATTGGAATTGATTTGGGTGATTAACTGTAATTTGCCTTCGTTGACATTTTTTTGGATCTCGCTAGAGGACGTCACGAAAGCGAAAGCGCCGATAAAGATCACAGGCAGCGTACTAAGCAGGAAGCCGAATATCGTCATTTTGCTAAGAAAACTTAAAGAGCGCATCGCATCCAACACCTTATCTGTTCAAAGAATCATTCGTCAGACTATCTATGTATTGTAGTCAAGAGTGCGGTTCAGATCAATAATCATCTGCAAATGGGATAATCATTATCTCATATTTACTGCCCAAAACACAGCTGTTGCAAGGAGGAGCTAGCATGAGAAGTAGTTTGTTGGGCCATCTGTTCAAGTGGACAGGACGAATGGGTATAGCTCTAATTGTTATAATTGTTATGATGTTAATCAGTGCTTGTCAGAACGACAATAATCCAAAGGTAGGAGAGGATAAAGGCGCAAGGCCTGTTATTTCTATTATGGCACCTCTTCATTTTCCGCATCCGCCGATACCTGAGCTTGTCCAAGCGATAGAGGATCGGACGCAAACGAAACTGGAATTGAATTGGGTTCCTGACGGCATTTACACGGATAAAATGAATACAGCCCTTACCACGAACTCGTTGAAAAAGGCGACCTACGTAAAATATACGGACTACATGCTGATGAAAAATTCGATCCGTTCCGGCGCATTCTGGGATATTGGACCGTATTTGGCTGCGTATCCGAATTTGAAAAAGTTGAATAAAGAGATTTTGGGGCAGGCAGCAGTCGATGGCAAAATTTATGGCTTATACACTGAGCGCCCGTCTTCTCGGCAAGGCATTATTATTCGTGAGGATTGGCTGAATAACCTCAAGTTGAAAAAGCCAACCAATCTAGATGAACTATATGAAGTACTCAAAGCGTTCACTTTTGGCGATCCTGATCGTGATGGGAAGGACGATACCATTGGATTAACAGACCGCAATGATTTGGTGTTCGGTTCTTTTAAGACGATCTCCTCTTATTTCGGGACACCGAATAATTGGGGTGTTTCGGGTGGTAAGCTTATACCAGAGTTTGAAACGCAGCCCTATATCGAAGCTATGAATTTCATGAAGAAGCTCTATGATGAGAAGCTGATTAACTCGGATTTTGCCGTAACGAGCAAGGAAGTACAGCGGGATAAGCTGATTCGCGGCACGGCTGGCGTGTACATTGGCAGTATGCAGGATGTGCAGCGGTTGTCGGATGAGGCGCAGTTAGTGAATCCAGAGGCAAGACTGACGTTGGTGAATCATATTGAAGGGCCGCAAGGGTTTCATATTTGGTCCATTCCTAACTATAGTGCGTTATATCTCTTCTCGAAAAAGGCGATACGGACCGAGGCGGAATTGAAGATGATGCTGCAGTTTTTTGATCGGACGATGGATAAGGATGTCGCCAATCTCATGAAGTACGGTCTAGAGGGACGGCATTATACAGTCAAAAATGGGCAAATCCAGCTCTCCGAAGAGACATCGAAGATTCGTGTCAATGAAGTCAACGCGTTGTATGCGCTGATGATCGCAGATCTGAACAACCCGAATGTTATTCCTGTTGTGGAAAGTGAATCTTTGTCCCAACTGGCCGATACGCTTAGCTTGGATAATGAGAAATATGTCGTCAAGGATCCGACATTAGGTATTGAGTCGAAAACCTACGACGAGCGTGGCGTCGAGCTGTACAAAATCATCTCCGATGCGACGTACAATTATATCCTGGGCAAGCTGGACAAAGCGGCTTTTCAGCAAGAAATCGAGCGTTGGAAGCGCGGCGGCGGGAATCAGATGATAACGGAGTATAATGAGGCATATGGGAAGAAGTAAGTTGCACGTATAAAACAGGCGTGATAAGATTATAAATAAGAAAAGAGACGTGCGGCTAACACGTCTCCTGCACAATCATTTGGCGGGCAACCTCCAAGGTAGTTGCAAGGTGTAACCCACTGAATAGGCCTTCAACCTGAGTGGGTTCTTTCGTTTTTCGATATAAGTCAGAAGCGCCAGTATAAACGTACCGAACGCGAGCATAACGATTATCGTCTGGAAAGTTTCCATGGCATCAACCTCCTTTCCGGAGGTAGCCGCACACAAGTTGAGATTGTACCAATTAAATATATCATACGAAGTCTACCGACAGGTAGGCTTTTTCTTTTGTTCTATTGGGTCTAAAGACTCAACCCCGCGGCCTTACAGGGCCTCCTCGATAATCATCTCCCAGCCCGATAATCATCATCTCACATCCCGCGCCAGACGGGGGTTATATGAGTAAATGATTGTTTCGGTACCCACCGCGAACCGTGTAATGTGTGAGTTGTAGCACACAACATTTTCACGGAGGTCAAACCGATATGAAGAGAAATTTAGTTACGATTCCACTAAGCGTACTACTCGTTTCCAGCTTTGCTTTGGCAGCATGCGGAGATAAAGAAACGCCTGCATCAACAACAGCAGCAACGACAACAGCATCTACAGCAGCGACACCGAAACCGACAGACAATACACCGACAGCGATTACAATCATGGCACCACTCAATACGGCACAAACACCACCAGATACCATTATTAAAGAACTTGAAAAGCTAACGAACACGAAGCTGACCTATCAATTCTTCCCGGCAGACACGTATGAAGAGAAGTTGAATACGACGTTCGCAACGGGTGCCCTTCCACAAGCAACGTATTTGAAAAATCAAGCAACATTCATTCAAATGAAATCTGCAATCCGTGATGGTCAGTTCTGGGAGATCGGCCCTTTATTGAAAGACTTCCCGAACCTTAGCAAATTGAAATCCACAACGAATGACAATACGAAGGTGGATGGCAAGTTGTACTCCTTGTACCGCGGCGTAGACATTGCTCGTCAAGGTCTCATCTACCGTAAAGACTGGGCAGACAAGTTGGGTCTGAAACCCCCTGCTAATTTAGACGAATTGTTCGCAATGGCGAAAGCATTTACGGAGAACGACCCTGACGGAAATGGCAAGAAAGACACCATCGGTCTTACAGATCGTAACGATCTGATCTATGGCGCATTTAAAACAGTAGCAGCTTGGCAGGGGACACCGAATAACTGGGGCACGAAGGACGGTAAGCTAGCTCCGGAATTCATGTTCCCACAATATGTAGCGACGATGGATTATTTCAAAAAAATGCGTGATGGCGGCTACATTAACAAAGATTTCGCAGCGACAAGTAAAACAGATCAACAAAAACTGTTCACAAGCGGAACAGCAGGTATGTACATCGGAGCGATGACGGACGTTTCCACGTTGAACAAAGACTTGGTTAAGAATGTACCGACAGCCGCAGTTGATGTGCACAGTATGGTAGCTGGACCTGACGGCAAATTCGCAGCATGGGCACTACCTGGTTATGCCAACGTTGTTCTATTCCCGAAATCCGCGAACAAAACGGAAGCTGATCTTCGTAAAGTGCTGGCTTACTTTGACAAAATGATGACACCAGAGGTAGCTAACATGGCGAACTGGGGCATTAAAGATGTGAACTACAGCGTGACGGATAACAAAGCGAAGAAGTTGGATGAAGAAAAATGGACACGTGAAGTGAAACCATTCACAGACGCAGCGATTGGTGATGAAGATACGTCTGGCAGATTCTTGGGTATTCCAACGATCCCAGCACAAGGTAAAGCAGATGAATTGAAAATTGCGAACCTGAAGTTCGCTGTTCAAGATCCAGTAGCTGCGCTAGATTCCAAAACAAACCTTGAAAAAGGTGTCCAACTGCAAGCGGTTATCGTAGATGCAACGAACAAATACATTTACGGAACGCTTGATAAAGCTGGCTTTGATAAAGCGATTGAAGATTGGAAAAGTCGTGGCGGCAGCAAAATCATCGAAGAATTCAACGCAGCTAAAAAGTAATCCAGTACCAAGGGTATGACTAGTCAAGGCGAGAGGGCTGCTTGCACCGCGGCAGTCTTCTCCTTTTAAGGAAAGGAAGAAGTCCTATGCAAGAAGTGAATGTTTCGCAACAGGTTATCGCTAGGAAGTCGAGCAGTGAACTAAGCAGACGTCTTTGGAAAAATAAATGGATATATGTCATGTTGCTGCCGGGGATTTTGTACTTTATCGTGTTCAAATACATCCCGATGTATGGACTCATTATTTCCTTTCAGAACTACAAGCCCTTCAAAGGGATTAGCGGGAGTGAATGGGTTGGTTTCGAGCATTTTCAGCGCTTGTTTACAGAGCCGGACTTTTTAAATATTCTGAGTAATACGTTAATCTTGTTTGTTATGAATCTCTTGTTTTATTTCCCGATTCCGATTATTTTGGCGCTTATGCTGAATGAGGTCCGAGGAGATTTATTTAAAAAAGTGTTTCAAACCATTGTTTACTTGCCCCACTTTATGTCTTGGGTTATTATCGTCTCTATTTCCTTTGTTATGTTGACCATGGACGGCGGAGTTATTAATGAGTTGATTTCGTATTTCGGCTTGGAAAAGGTGAATTTCTTACTGGCTCCGGAATGGTTCAGACCGATTTATATTCTGCAAGTCATTTGGCGTGAAGCAGGTTGGGGAACGATCATTTATTTGGCGGCGATTGCATCCATTGATCCTGGATTGTATGAAGCTGCGCGTATGGATGGTGCAGGACGCCTTAGACAAGTGTGGCACATTACGTTGCCCGCGATCCGAAGTGTCATCATTGTTTTATTAATTTTGAAAATTGGTGCGGTTCTCGAGCTCGGTTTCGAACATGTGTACTTGCTTCTAAATTCCATGAACCGAGAAGTTGCTGAGATCATTGATACTTATGTATATACAGCAGGCTTGAAACAAGGGCAATTCAGCTACAGCGCAGCGATCGGTTTGTTCAAATCATTTATTGGACTTGTTCTGGTCATGATTGTGAACCGGATTGCGAAGAAAATGGGCGAAGAAGGCGTTTACTAAGCTAGGGTGAGCGTTAAGCAGCTAGGAGGTTGAAGTCGTGGTAGAAGATAAAACATTAGCCGGCAGGATGTTCGGTATCATCAACTATTTGTTATTAACCATTATCGGATTAATTACGATTATTCCATTCGTGCACGTGGTGGCAGGTTCCTTCACGACGAGTGCGGAAATGGCGGCGAAGAAATTCGTCCTCATTCCGACGGATTGGAGTATCGAGGCATACCGTTTTATATTTTCGACGAATACGATATTTAAAGCTATGGCCGTCTCGATCGGGACGACATTTATCGGCACGGTGATCAGTATGTTCATTACAGCGTTGATGGCATACGGGTTGGCCCGCAAAGATGTGGATGGGCGCAAAGTGATTATGTTCCTCGTTGTGTTCACCATGTTGTTCCACGGCGGGTTAATTCCAACGTTCCTCGTCGTGAAGGAGCTTGGTATGATCGACACCTACGCGGCGTTGATTCTACCTACAGCGATCAGTGCATTTAACTTAATTATTCTGAAAAACTTCTTCCAGAACATTCCTGAAGGACTGGAGGAGTCGGCGAAAATTGATGGCTGCAGCGACTTCGGTATCTTGTTCCGTATCGTACTGCCATTGTCGATGCCTGCAATTGCAACGATCTCGTTGTTCTACGCGGTAACTTATTGGAACACGTATATGAGCGCGATTCTCTATATTAATGAAAGTGCCAAATGGCCGATTCAGGTTTTGCTTCGCCAAATTGTCGTCCTGGCCAGCGGTATGGACGTAAGTTCAGACTTGGACAGCGTAGCACCACCACCGGCGCAGTCGATCAAAATGGCTGTTATCGTCGTAGCGACCCTTCCGATTCTGTTGGTGTATCCGTTCTTGCAGAAGCATTTTGCTAAGGGTGCGATGATTGGTTCTATTAAGGGGTAATCTGTGATTGGACAGGATGCCACAACATATTAGCGGGGAAATGCGCATGACAGATAATGAGGAATATCAGATACAAGATCAAAGTGTAGAGATTCGCAAACTGTTAGCTGAAATGGATCAATTGTTTGATGATTTTGGGGCGTGGCTTGGTGGGCAAAAGGATGCGGAAAGCGGCGGGTTCTATTACGCCGCAAGCTCCAGGCGGATGCTAGGCGGCGCACCAGACATTGAATCCACGGCGCAAGCATTGAACATTTTGGAACGCTGCGGTTGGTTGGCAGAAGTGTCTGCCGAAATGAAAGACGGATGCATCCGTTTCTTCCAAAGCAGGCAGGAAGCATCGTCAGGCTACTTCTATGACGAGAATCCGCTGATGCGTGAAGATGAAGTGATGGTTGCCCGCGCCATCTCCTATAGCTTGAATGCGTTGCGTAAGCTTGGCGGGCAGCCGCTTCATGCACTGCCTTACGAGGCCCAGCAAGCGCCATCGTATATGTCTTCACCGGAGGACTATCTCACATGGCTGAAGTCGGTTGAGCTAACGAACAGCTGGCGAGGCTGTGATCGTCTTTCCACCTCAAGCGTGTATGTGAAGCAAGTAGAGACGGCGAGTCGCAGAGCTGAGTTTGCCCAAACGGCATTCGATTTCTTCGCCAATAATCAGGATCCTTTGACCGGTTTATGGGGAGAAGGGTCCTATTATGTGCGGATCTCGGGCACGTTCAAGCTGCACATTTTCTATGACCATTTTGGCATGACGCTGCCGAGAGAGGAACGGATTTACCAAAGTATCCTCTATGCCCTAAGGCATGAGGAAGCAGTTGATATGTGCTATATTCGTAATCCGATTCACCTATTGTCGTATATGAAGCTATCCATTTCGCCAGAAGATTTGCGAGAAATCATTGCGATTACATTGGCGAATATGAAGCGTCTGCTTCGTGCAGATGGGGGCTTCTCTCGCGAGTTGGCCCACTCGCCATCAGCGCCTAACGTGGCGCAGGTGAAGGAAGGTGAATATTACCCTGGCATGCCGAAGGCTGTCCATATTGGGGGAGGCGAAGTGGAAGGCGATATGAACGCGGGCACTCAGGCTCTGTTAATTCGTTCGGTCTGCTATCAGCTAGCTGGCCAGAAGGCACCACCCTTGACCAATGGTCCAATGTTCATCGGAATGAAAAGAAATTGAAGCGATTAAATTTATTATTTGGAGCGACCTATGGCGATTATTAACATAACAACATTCGGCGCTGTCGGAGACGGCGTAACGGATAACACGCAGGCAATCGCGGCAGCGATCGAGGCTTGCTCCCTACAAGGCGGCGGAACGGTATACATCCCAGCTGGGACGTATCTCACGGGTAGGATTGAGCTGCGCAGTTACATGACGTTGGAGCTTGAAACGGGCTCAAAGCTGATGTTTAGCAGCGAGTTCGACAAGTATCCGCTAGTAGAGACACGCTGGTCAGGCTATGAATGCTACGGGTACTCCCCGCTCATTTATGGGAGAGGCTTGCAGAAGGTGTCTATCAAAGGTGATGGCATCATCGATGGTCAAGGCAGTGCTTGGTGGCAAGCGTATCGTGAAATTCGCAAAGGCGGCACGGTGGCCACCGCGCAAACACATGAGCTTAAGGTGAAGAATCAGGCTTTGCTGGAAACCGTGAAGAGCAATATCGTGGAGTGGTCCTCCCAATTTCTAAGGCCGCCGCTGCTGCAATTGATTGATTGTGAAGGGGTTAGACTTGAAGGCGTAACCTTGCAGAACTCCCCTTTTTGGAATACACATTTGGTCTATTGCACGGATGTTCAGCTTCACGGGGTTTCGATTAAGAACCCGAATGATACGCCTAATGGCGATGGACTGGATATCGACTCTTGTCAAAATGTCCGTATTTCCGATTGCTTCTTCGATGTTGGCGACGATTGCTTATGCATTAAATCTGGCATCGATGAAGATGGCCGACGGGTGGGCAAGCCTTCCGAGAATATCGTGATCACCAACTGTACGATGTTGAGAGGACATGGCGGTGTCGTGCTCGGCAGTGAGATGGCTGGCGGTATTCGGAATGTGGTTATTTCCAATTGTATTTTCACAGGCACCGATCGCGGCATACGGATGAAAACAAACCGCGCTCGCGGTGGGTATATTAAGAATGTTTTGGTCAGCAATATTTATATGGAAGATGTATTCTGTCCGTTAACGATTAATTCGTTTTATCGGCACGGGGTTGACGAAAGCGACCCGTTGATCAGCAGTCCAGATGCCGTTCCAGTCACGGAATGCACACCTGTGATCGAACACATTCGGATCCATCAAGTAACCGCAAAGCGGACTCGTGCAGCCGCTGGCTTCCTCTACGGATTGCCGGAAATGCCGATTCGTGACGTACAGCTGTCACATGTGCACATCGAGATGACGACAGATCCGTCTGAGACGGGAGATGAACCTGACATGGTCAGGGAGCAAATCATCATGGCTGGCGACGGTATGTTATGCAAGCATGTAGCGGATTTGGAGCTTCATCATGTGCGTATCGAAACGCGTCAGGGGCCTGCTCTTAGATTGGAAGATGCGCGTGGCGTCGATGTTCATTCACTTACGATGAAGGGGAAACACATTGCAACGCCAGTTGTACGTGTTGCTCGTTCGGAAGATGTGTTCTTCTCGGGAAGGCATTCGTCGGAGCCGGACTATGTAGAAGAAATGAAAGAGACGGTTCGCTCGTGAGCGTGGCGGTAGAGATGAAGGGTGCCTGACGGCGTCCTTCTACCCGCGTTATTGCAGTAGGAAGTACTGAGTCTGTTATATTTTTTGACTAATAAAGTAAGCGCATTCAATGAACTGTAATCCATTAATTACAATAACAATGTATATGGAGGAATGTTACTTGAAACATCAAAAACGGATGATGGCAATGCTGTTGTCGTGTGTCATATTATTTTCGATGATTCCTTTCGGCGGAACGGCTGCTGCGGCTGTTGGGGATTGGGCATTTAGTGCTTTCGGATCAAGTACAAGTGAAGCGAATAATAGTGCTCCTACTGAAAATGCAGATGGTTCCGTTACGATAGTGGCCAAAAATGGAAAACTTGCTTCCAATGAAGAGGGAATTTCTTTTTATTATAAACAGTTAAATCTACCAGCCGACGCCAATTTTGAAATTAATGCAATTGCAAAGGTCAAGAGCTTTAATAGTACTTCTTCCACTTCTTCTCCAAACCAAAAATCATTCGGACTAATGCTTCGTTCTGACTTTTTGGTGAATAATACCAAACAGTCATCCAATTATGTTGCCGTGGGAGGTTTTGGGCCGCCAACTACTGGTGCTTACGGTATGCAAGCTTTTTACAAAACTGGTATTACTGGAACCACTTTCGATACGAATAATAAATATATAGCGTTACCTCCATTCAGTAATGTGAATGTACCTTCAGCCAATGAAGTGTATGATATGAAAATCAAGAAATCAGGAGATGCTTTCGAGTTAACCGTTAATGGGAAAACGGAGAAATTGCTGCTCAATCATTTATTTGGGAATAAAATCTATGCGGGCTTATATGTAACCAGAGACGCAGAAATTACGTTTAGTAATTTTGGTGTTAAAGTGGACCAAAGAATGCCAAATAGTTTAGTAGTAGACGCAACTACAATGAAAAAAGTGTATTTAAAAGATTCAAGTTTAGATACAACTGGTTTAAAAGTAAGAGCGATATACGCAGATAATACCGAGGAAGTTCTTTCGGCAAACGATTATATTATTACTGGATTTGACAGTGGAAACTTAGGGACAATCCCTATTACTATAAGCTTTAATGGAGTAACTCATCGTATTAACGACATTAATATTGTTCCTTTAACAGCTACCTCACTGGGAATAAAATATGTCCCTGCAAAAACTGAATATTACATAGGAGATCTTTTTGATCCTGAAGGTTTGGTGGTTACAGCAGCCTATAATTCAGGAACGGTTAAAGATCTAGTTGGTGAAGATATAAGTAAATACGGCATTTCAATCTCGGGAGCGACGGTGACTGGTTCCACGTATTTATTTGATACGCCTGGAACACAAACAGTTACAGTCAGATCAACAGAGACTCCTACAACATTTACAAACTTTAATGTGACTGTAAAAGCTGCACAAATGACAGATTTAGTCATACACCAATTACCGCATAAGACGACGTATTTTATTGGTCAACCCTTCGAACAAGCTGGGCTAGCAGTGTATGCGAAGTATAGCGATAATTCGGAAGAGAAGCTTCTAAGGAATGAATTTACGCTGACATCGCCTGACATGAGCATGGCGGGTACGAAAACCATAACCATCTCCTCATACAAAAGCGCAGCAACGAAAACGTTTCCTGTTATCGTGAAGCAGCAGTCTGTCGTCGGCATCGAGGTGTCGGACTATCCAAGGACAACGTATGAGAAAGGTCAAGATCTGGATTTAACAGGTTTAGGCGTATCCTGGGTTTATGATAGTGGAAACAAAGAAAAGCTGAACGCAGATCAATATGATGTCGTGTACAGCGAGTATGATAAGACAACAGCTGGCGTTTACAACCTCCAGATTAGTTTGAAAGATACTGCTTTTTCGACTGTTCTACCCATAACGGTAACAGAGCCTAGAACCTTTGAATGGAAGTCGATCCGATTCGGCCAGTCCACATCGACTGCCAATAATAAAGTGAATGTCACTACGCCAGGCAGTGTCGCTCAGTTAATTGCGCTAGAAGGCGGCGGTAAAGTGACAGGCGATCATGATGGGATCAGCTTCTATTATGTGGAATTAGATCCGACGAAGGATAATTTCGAATTATCGGCTGATATCAAAGTCTCCGCCTATGCGAAGGATCCTCACGATGGTCAGGAATCTTTCGGCATTATGGCTAGAGATGCGATTGGTACGGCTGGTGATTCGACCGTATTTGCTTCCAATATTGCAGCGATCGGCGGCTACAGTGGTGCGACAACGAAGCAGAACGGCACACAGTTGTTCGTGAGAACAGGGGTTGCTTCACCAGATGGCGCTGGCAGCCTTGGGGTTCAAAGCAAGATGCTGGAACCTGTGAAACCGACATCAACCACAACAGCATCGAACTATAAACTTACGCTGATCAAAACGAATAGCGGCTTCTCAGGTATATTAAATACGGGGACGAAGGAGAGTTTCTTCGTGCCGGACATTATGAAGGCTCAAGACCAAGATACCATGTATGTGGGCTTCTATGTTGCTCGTTTAGCGACAATCGATGTCAGTAATATCGACTTGAAGGTAAGTGCTGCGGCAACGGATAAACCAATGGTAGAACCTGCTCCACTGCCTGTAATTCCAGATGTGAGTTTAACGGGGTTGACTAAGACTTCAGATACGAATTTCTCATTAGGGCTGAAATCCAATGTGAACGGTATGGTAACTATTAAGCAAGGGGATCGCGTTCTTTTGCAGAATGTTAGCGTAACGAAAGGTGTGCCGATCATTCGAGACACAACGGTAACGGCAAACACGTATACGAATTTTAGCGCAGCTTTTGTACCAGATGATACCCAGTACCTCACTTCTTATGATAAAATCGTCAAAAATTTCACAGTTGATATGAAAACATACAGGGGTGGCGAGGACATCTATGTATCGCCAACAGCTCAGAGAAATGATGGTGGTGTTGGTTCGCAAGACCAGCCGCTGGATCTGGATACAGCAATTGCGTATGTTAGACCAGGCCAAAAGGTTATTCTATTGGATGGCACTTATGTACGCGATGCCAAAATCGACATTCCTAAAGGACATGACGGCACTGCCAGTGCGATGAAGAGTTTGGTTGCAGCCCCTGACGCGAAACCGATTATTGATTTTAACAAAAAGTCGGAAGGCGTTGTGTTAAGCGGCAGCTACTGGCATGTGAAAGGCATTGATTTCACTCGTACAGCTAATAACACGAAGGGCTTCACGGTCGGCGGAAGCAACAATATTGTGGAGGGCAGTCGTTTCTATGCCAATGGAGATACGGGGCTGCAAATTAGCCGGACAGATGAATCGGTGGACAAAGAAAAATGGCCTTCCAACAATCGCATTCTCAATTGTGAATCCTTCGATAATGCTGATCCATCCAACAATAATGCGGATGGCTTTGCAGCTAAGCTGACCTCGGGCACAGGGAATATCTTCCGTGGAGATATTTCGCATAATAATATCGACGATGGATGGGATCTGTATACGAAGGCTGGTACAGGTGCAATTGGTCCCGTAATTATTGAGGATAGTATCGCCTATAACAATGGCACATTGACCAACGGAAGTGTGGGTGCTGGAGATAAAAACGGCTTTAAGCTTGGTGGCGAAGGCATTCACGTTCCTCACATCATCCGTAACAGCATCGCTTTTGGGAATGGTGCATATGGATTCGCAAGCAATAGTAATCCAGGCGTAAGAGCAGAGAGTACGAATATTGCGTTTAACAATGCGAAAGGGAACCTGAATTTTACCTCGTATACGGGGATTGCGTTGGATTTTAGAATTGATGGTTTTACTTCGTATCACACGAGTAACACAGCAAAGGACAATTATCCTGCAGCATTAAACTCAGCGACGAATTATATGTGGAATGGTACGAAATCGGTTAATCAATCCGGTGTTCAACTGACAGATGCTAACTTTGCTAGCTTAGAAGCATCCTTGCCATTTCAAAGAGATGCAGAAGGAAACATAATCAGAGGAAGCTTCCTTCAATTTATTGCACCTCAAGCATCAATTAACAATTCATCAGGAGGTTCGGCAGCACCATCTGCGGATCTAACAAGCAACGAGGATGGGGTGCAAGTATCAATCAATCCAGTGAATCAAACGATTAATGGGAAAAACGTTGCGGTAGTTACTGTGGATGGCGGTACGCTCAGCAAAGCATTTGATGCGCTCAAGTCCAAAGAATCTAAAAATCAAAAGATTACGATTGATGTAAATAGCACGGAAGGGGCTGCTAAAGTTCAGATGGATGCCAACGCCTTATCGGCAGGTCTGATGAACGCTCCAGATGCGCTGTTATCTATTAAAAGTAATGAGTTTACTTATGATCTCCCTGCCAAGTCGTTGGATCTTGCAGAGATAGCAGAAACGCTTGGTACCGATGTAAGTCATGTGAAAATTAATATCTCTATTGAGAAAGTAACGGGTCCTACGGCTGAGCTGATTAATGATAAGGCGAAACAAGCTGGATTAACACTGCTTTCTGGTGCTGTCGATTTCACGATTACTGCGGAAGGCAATGGGAAGAATGTAACGGTGAACAATTTTGGAAATACGTATGTGCCAAGGACGATTACGTTAGTTCAAACCGTAGATTCCGATCAACTAACTGCGGTATTGTTCAACCCGGAAACTGGGGAGATGTCTTTCGTTCCCGCGGTTGTAACAATGGTAAATGGCAAGACGGAAGTCACGATCAAACGTCAAGGTAACAGTATCTATACCATTGTTCAATCTTCCAAAACGTTCGATGACGTACAAGGACATTGGGCGAAGAATGAGATCGAATTGTTGGCTTCCAAATTAGTGATCAAAGGTACTTCGGATACTACTTTTGGACCTAACAATGGCATCACACGTGCCGAATTTGCGGCCCTTCTGGTAAGATCGCTTGGTTTAAAAGAAGAGGCATCAACGCTTTTCACGGATGTTCCTGCGAGCAGTTGGTTTGCGGGGACTGCAGGCGCATCGGCTAAATCTGGTTTAATTGAAGGTTTTGAAGATGGCTCGTTCAGACCGAATGAACGCATCACGAGAGAGCAGATGGCCGTCATGATTACGCGTGCCATGACATTTGCCGGTAAATCAGCCCCTGTTGACCTCAAGCAGTTAGACAAATTTACGGATAGCAAGGGCTTGAGTACGTGGTCTAAAGATGCCGTAGCTGCGGCGGTAAGCGCTGGTATTGTAAATGGCGTAACCGAAATGGAATTTGTCCCAGTGTCTCCAGCAACTAGAGCAGAAGCTGCGGTCATGCTGAAAGGATTCTTACAATGGGTTCAGTTTATCAATTAAATGGTTGTTGAAGGACGTCCTTGCTGGGCGTCCTTTTTACTGCCTTCACCTTGATTTCCATAATTAAGGGGGCTTGTACGTGGCGAAATATGCTAAAATAAGCTACATATACATGGGAGTTTGACAAGAGAACATCAGGGGGAAACGTCTATGAAACGATTGCTAGTTGTCAGTGATATCCACGGTTGTGCGGATGAATTTAAGGAGTTACTAGATAAAGTAAAGTTTAACCCGGAAGAAGATCAGCTTATTTTACTAGGAGATTATGTAGACCGTGGGCCGGCGAGTAGGGAGACCGTGGAGCATGTGATGCTCCTAGTACGTGAGAAGGGTGCGATTGCGCTCAAAGGAAACCATGATCAGCGTTTTTTGGAAGTGATGAACGGGACCGATGATTTGACGGAAATGAAGTTTTTTGAACATGGTGGCATACAGACGTTTCAAAGCTTTAGCGGGGTCAGGGACTTTGATTTGAAAACAGCGAAAGAGCGCATACGAGCGAATTGCAGTGAACATCTTGCATTTTTACGTGAGTTGCCGCTTTATTACGAGAATGACACGCATATTTTTGTTCATGCAGGGCTGAATCCCGCTTATGTAGATTGGAAAACACAGCCGGAGCGGGACTTTATTTGGATACGTGCGCCATTTGTGCAGCAGAAAACAGTAGTGAAGAAGATTGTAGTGTTCGGACATACGACGACGAAGGATATTCATGGGAAAGCGGAAGTGTGGTTTGATACGGACAAAATCGGGATCGATGGCGGTTGTGCCTATGGCCTGCAGTTGAATCTCCTTGAGATTAAGGGGAAGAATCAATACAGGACTTATTCCGTTCCTTCCAAAGGAAGTTGGAAATAGGGAGCAAGAAATATCAAGAAGCGTAGTTCCAAATGGCTTAAACTGAGATTATAAAGTCGAAGGGGGCAGAGGATGGACACCAATTATGAGACGCGGATTCAGATGACGCTAGATCATATTGAGGAGCATCTATCGGGAACGCTGTCTGTGGAAAGCTTAGCCGAGGTTGCCTGTTTCTCTGCCTTTCATTTCCATCGGGTCTTTCAAACGATGGTGGGCGACGCGGTGATGGAGTATGTGCGCAAACGAAGATTAGCGAGAGCAGCTTATCAAATCGCACACACGGAGCAGAAATTAATCGATATTGCCCTCGACAATGGCTTTGGGTCCCCAGAGAATTTTACGCGGGCGTTCAAAAAGGTGTTTGAACGTACGCCGCTTGCCTATCGCAAGCAAGGCATACGACCGCCTAACTATCCCCAAGTGAATGTGCTGGATCGGAAATTTAATCACTATTTAGGAGGAATACGCATGGACTACGCATTGAGAACGAAACCTAGTTTTAAACTGATTGGATATGAATTGAAGACATCCTGCAAGGAGGGGCAGAATCACCGAGATATCCCATTGTTCTGGCAGAAGTATATGCAAGAAGGGCTAGGGCAACATATTCCGAATCGTGTTCACACAGGGCTGCCCGTTGAACTTGGAATTTGCGCAGATTTCGACTTGGAGAGCGGGGATTTGACCTACATCATCGGAATGGAGGCAACGAGCTTCGATGACGTTCCGGAGAATATGGTATGTCGCGAGTTTCCGGAGGCGGATTATGCTGTATTCACGACACCGAAGGTGAAGCAGGATCACTTCGTTGCATCGATTCAGACAACATGGCAGGCGATCTTCTCGGAGTGGTTTCCTCATTCAGGGTACGAACATGCGGGGAGTGCCGAGTTTGAATGGTATGATGAGCGCTGTCATTCTAACCTGCATGAGCTTGTGGAGATGGATATTTATATTCCGATCAAGCCTAAGTTGACTGAGTAAAGAAACGGCGTGCAAGCTGTAACGAAGTAGGAATCATTTGTCACGGAAATGACATCTGAATTTCATCTCGCTTTAAGGTTCGGAGCCTATAATGAAATTCGACCCCCTTTTAAATATATATATACTTAAGACCCGCAGCCCGTTGCTGTGGGTCTCTTTTTTTTAGCAGTCTGAACACGTGTTGAATACTTTCAGCGCATATTCAGCTATGGTCAGAGGACGTGGTATTCATACACCTTAATGGAAGTTTGGATATATAGTATTGACACATATAATATGTATTGATATTATATGTATAGATATTATGTGAGGAGTGATACATGATGTGGAAATTTGAACACACTATAACGACATTGGCAAAAGCGGAGACGATTTGGAATCTGTACAGCGATATCTCAACTTGGGTGGAATGGGACAAAGGGATTGTACATGCTTCGCTAGAGGGAGCGTTTGTTACAGGTACACGCGGGTTGCTGCAGCCGGAAGGCCAGGACCGCCTAATCTTTGAGCTGAAGGAGGTCAATCCTCTGCACGGCTTTTCGGATGTTACCGATATTCCGGACGCAGGGATTCAAATTCACTTCACGCATCGTTTAAAGGAAACTGCCGAAGGGACGACGGTTACACATGAGGTGACGATCACAGGGCCAAATGCGGAACATTTAGGTCCTGTGATTGGAGCTGGTATGGTCGAAGGCATACCGCTTACGATGGAGGGGCTTGTTACGTTGGCGTTGGAAAGGGAGCGTCAGCATGCAATCTGAACTATTGAATGTACAAAGCCGTTATTGGATTGGCGTCGTTTCGGCTTCTCACGTGAAACGGGGTGTACTTGGCGGGTTCGCCCAGCTCTGTCATGGGAAAGCAGCGCCCTTAAGGCGAATGCGATCTGGTGATTGGCTTATCTATTACTCCCCTCGCACGGAGATGAAGGATGGGGAGCCGCTGCAAGCCTTCACTGCTATCGGTCAAGTTCTGGATGACAAGGTATATGAATATCCGATGTCAGATTCTTTCATACCCTTTCGTCGTGACATTCGATATACTGACTGTAAAGAAACGAAGATTAGCTCTCTTTTAGAGCAGCTTAGCTTTACACGCGGAGTGAAAAGTTGGGGTTACCCGTTTCGTTTTGGGCACTTTGAGATATCACCGCAAGACTTTCGGGTCATTGCGGATGCCATGTTGAAAAGCTGAAAAGCGTTGGAGGAAACGGAAATGAGTTCGAAATTCAGTAACGCAGAGGAAAGCCCTGGCTTTATGCTGTGGCAGGTGACGAATATTTGGCAAAAGGCGATTCGGAAGGCTTTGGATCCTTTTGAGTTGACCCACCCGCAATTCGTGCTGCTCTTTTCCTGCAAATGGCTCCATGATAAAAATGACCATACCGACATTACACAAGTTCAATTAGCACAGCATGTACAGATGGATGTCAACGTTACGTCGCAGGTGCTGAGGACACTGGAGAAAAAAGGATACATTGAACGTAGACCTCATCCGAAGGATTCTAGAGCGAACGTAATATTGATAACGAAGTCTGGAGACGAGATCGCTTCACACGCCGTTCAGGCTGTAGAAGAGGAGGACCGGGCTTTCTTCTCCGGCCTTGGTGAAGATATCGGGCATCTGAACCGGCTTCTCAAGCAACTTGCACATCGTTAACCGCTTCTGGAGAATCCTCCCTTGACCATTATCGAGGGAGGATTCTTTCTGATGCAATGAGGGGCTCTTCTAATGCGAAAACTGCGAAGTTGTTGTTCAATAATAAAAGCGTGCAGGCCAAGTGGCTTGTACACTTTTGGATTTTTAGTGCCGTTCTCGTTCTCGCCCACGCGAGCTTCTCACAACGATGAATATTGCCATCGCAAGGAAGATCAGCGGTAGCACTGAAGTCCGCATTCCTTCGTGGGAGCGGATATGGGTCAGCATCGCGCTTGCCATAATCATGGCGATAACACCTGCGGAGAGCAGCGCAACCCGCAGGTGTCGCAGGCCAATGATGAGCCCGATGCCGGCGACTAGTTCGACGGCTCCGACGATGTACATGAAGGTTACACTATAGCCATAGGTCGACGTGAAGATTTGCGTTTGCAGGTCATGGGCGGACAGCTTCAGAACCCCGAACATGACATAAGCTGTCGCTAACAAGATTTGAATGATGCGAGTTGTCCATGTCCAAGCCAATACCAGTGCACCTCAGTTTGTTGAGATTGGTGATGTTAGCTTGTGCAACCCTGCCAATTTCATGCGGGACGCTTCTTAAAATGAAACGGCCAAATAGCTCAGCGATCCCACCTCGTAGCTGCGGTGGATGATCTGGACTGGCCGGCCAGGATCGCCGCTCCCCATCGCGATGTAGAGCGGGATGAAATGCTCAGGGCGCGGCACGGCCATCTTCGCATTAGGGGCTTCTGCGGCGTAGTTGAACAACGCCCCTAGGTTCTTAGCTTGCATATTGGCGGCAAGCCAATCGTCAAAAGCCACCGCCCAAGCATCGGGCTCGGTCGCATTCCAGTTCAGCGCGCGCAGGTTATGCACGGTGGCGCCGCTGCCAATGATCAGGATATCATCCTGATCGAGACCACGCAGGGCTTCGCCGATTCGGTACTGCTCGGCTGGTGGCAAATACGGATTCACCGAAATTTGAATGACGGGGCATTCAGGTGTAGGGAACATCCGTAAGAGTGGTACCCATGAGCCGTGGTCTAAGCCGCGTGTGCTATCGAGTTGAACAGGAATGTCCTTCGCTTGAAAGCGCTCCGCGATGGATTGAGCCAGAGCAACGTCCCCTTTGACTGGGTATTTTAATTGAAAAAGCTCATCAGGGAAGCCCCGGAAATCATAAATGGTTTCATATACATCATTCGTGGAGGAAATGGTAAGTACTTCTGTTTCCCAATGAGCGGTGAAAATGACGATGGCTTTGGGTGACAGTTTTTTTCCGTAATCGAGTAGAAATTGCGTACAAGCGGTATCCTGCAGCGCCATCATCGGTGAACCGTGCCCTACAAAAATCGGTGAAATCATGCAAAAACATCTCCTTATCTATAGTTAATGTACTTAAATATATTTAATTACTTTATGTAACTAATGATACCGTCTTTGCCACTGCTTCGTCAAGTAAGTTAATTACTTTTTATTAGTTAATTTCGGATATGAAAATCCCAAAATTAAATGGAGTTTTTCCATCTATTCCATCTCGCGGCCCATCGCACCCGCACGGCCCATCGCACTCCGCGCTGTCCATCGCACCCCTCACGGTAAGGGGCAGACGATCTCTGCCCGAATCCGATCGGTCGCCAAAAAGCCTCCCAAATCGGGAGGTTCTTCGAGCAATTCATCTATTTCTCAGGATCTACCACTTCAAGTGGGGTGAATGTGAGGTCAACTGTATCATCATCCTGCTCAACGAAACGCTTGAGCACATTGAGTTTATTTTCCCAATAGCGCTCGTAATAGGAAAGCCAACGTTTGAGCTCCATCAGAGGCTCGGCCTCCAATCGGTAACGGGTCTCGCGGCCGACTTTGCGTTCTTTCACTAAACCGGCTTCGGCGAGAATACGAAGATGCTTCGATACCGCTGTACGGCTCATGGGGAAATGGCCTGAGATAACAGTGACAGGCATTTCCTGATCACCCAAAAGCTGCAGCAGATGTCGTCGTGTGGGATCGGCTATGGCCTGGAAGACGTCATGCTTTTGCGCGGGAATGGCCATCTTACGCCTCGATGTAAGCAGATAGCCTTTGAACGATGCCTGCCCAGCCTTGTGACATTGTTTCGCGAACAGTATCATGCGGTTGACCGAATTCGGTAACTTTGTCGATATCCCAGCCGCCGTGGGTGAGGGTGAACTGTGTTTTGCCATCTAACTCGCTTAATTCAAAGGTTAAGAACCAGTCCTTTCCCCAAGAGAAGCTTAGGCGATTCGGTGGATCTAATTCTGTAACCTTACAAGGGGATTTGCCGAAAGGACCAGCTTCCAAGTGAAATTCATAACCGATCTCTGGCATGAAATTATTTGGCATGAACCAAACTGCGATGCCTTCCGAAGTGGCAACAGCGCTCCACACTTTTTGTATTGGTGCATTGAATACCAGGGTTTGTTTAATATCAGGTAGTGTTTGCATGTGATTTTCCATTGTTAAAAGCCTCCAGTGTTTAGTGTTGTAATTTACTTGTACCTTACTCTTATGCAGAAAACTCAGCGCTGTCCAGGTATCCTCTATGGATACCATTCACATCCACTTAGTTTCCCCGTAAAATCACTTTTGCATCGGGCGCGCTAACGCGAAACCGTTTGGTTACATGTCCAATTATACGAAACCATTTGGTTTCGTGTCAAGGGTGTGTCCAAGCGCAACTTTTGGGCGAAATGGAATATTTTAAACGTAACTGCTCAGAATAATGGAAAGCTCTAGTGGGGGGATTATGCATGGCCATATGGGATCGTTTATTGTTTTCTTTCTCGCGGCAAGTAGACAAAGAGCCTAAACGATTTGAGATACCTGCGATAATCGAATCCGCTACTACGGATGGGCCTATATCATTAGCTCACATTCTTGAACAGTTCGAAGATTGTGTTGATGTGTTTCATCGACACATACCGAATATCCGAGTTGATATTGTTTATATTCCCCATATGATTGATCACACGCAATTGTCTCGGGAAGTTATAGACCCATTAGCGAATGTGCAAACGGATGATTTAAGCCACATTTTGGAGCAGTCACAATTTGAACAATCGGATGACCCTAAGCAAATTGTCATTGGGATATTGTCTGGGCAAGTGGCAATTTTTCATAATGAAAACGTATATTTATTTTTTGTTTATGGCCCTGAATCCAGAAGTGTGCAGCAGTCCGAAACCGAGACCGTTATTACGGGGCCGCATGATGCGTTTACTGAAACAGCGGGCACGAATCTTTCATTAGTCCGAAGACGGGTGAAGAGTTCTCATTTAAAAGTCATCAAGTTAGAAGTCGGTGAAGTCACTAAAACCATCATATTTGTCCTGTATATCAAAGGCATTGCGAATATGGACTTGGTTGATGAATTTATTCGCCGTATTCGTGGAATTGAGATTGATGCGGTCTATGATGGCAACATGTTTTCTCAATATATCGATGATTATCCCAACTCGTTATTTCCGCAGTTCCTAATTACGGAGCGACCGGATACAGCCGTTTCCAAATTGGTAGGGGGTCGTATTTTAGCTATTGTAGATGGAAGTCCAGCCGTGGTGAGCGCTCCGACAGCATTCTTCGACTTCTTCTCTTCTGCGGATGACTATTATCAGAGATGGTCGATTGGGACTGCTACAAGGATGCTTCGATTTATCGCTTTCGTGATAACCATTACGTTTACAGCTGTTTATGTATCTGTGACTACGTATCATTATGAGATGATTCCTGAGGCATTGATTTTAACTTTGAGGGAATCACGAAGTAAGGTGCCCTTTCCTCCGGTTATTGAAGCGATGTTGATGGAAGTTACGATAGAACTGCTGCGCGAAGCAGGGGCTCGTTTACCCACCAAAATCGGTCAAACCATCGGTATCGTTGGTGGTATTGTTATTGGCCAAGCAGCTGTCCAAGCAGGGCTTACGAGTAACATTCTCATTATTGCAGTTGCTTCATCAGCGATATCATCCTTTGTTATTCCAAGTTATGTGATGAGTGCATCGATTCGCTTGATCCGCTTTGGCTTAATTTTGTTAGCGGGCATATGGGGGAATTTCGGTCTGATGGCGGGTATTGGCTATATAGTGATCCATTTATGTGGCTTAACCAGCTTGGGGACATCCTATTTATCACCTTTTGCGCCTACAAAATGGACGGATTGGAAGGATGTTTTCATTCGTGGGCCATTCTCCATGCTGACTGTACGATCGAGTCAAGCGAAGACAACCAATTCGAAGAAGAATAAAATGAGAAAATAAGGATGATCCGTGCGTGAATGAGAAGCTGAACGGTTTCCATATCTTCATTTTGATTCATATGATACAAGTCGGTGTGGGGATCTTTGCTTTGCCACGTATTGCAGCTGAATATTTTGGTTATAACGGTTGGCTCATGTTAGTAGTCATTGCGGCTATCGCCGCGTTCAACATATATTTGATTAGGATCGTTTGGAAGATGGGAAACGGAGCGGATATATTCACTATTTTTGAAAGCTGCCTGCCCAAATGGATCCTTTATACGTTATACCTCATTGTGGGGCTAACTTGGTCACTCACTGCCAGTTTGGTTGCTAAGGAGTATGTTCTTATCTTCCAAGTTACAGCATTTCCAACAGCGAACCCGATGTCGTTCATGTTCGTTATTAGCCTGCTTGCGTACTTACTGATCATCAAGGGTTTCTATACAATTGTAAAAGCGAGCACCGTATTTTTCTTTTTGGTATTGTGGATGATGTTTTTGGGAATTCCATTTTTCAATGATTTGCAATTATCGCGATATACGCACTATATATTTCAAGAGGGGAAAGAGCACTTGACGGGGATTTATAACCTGTATGGTTCTTTCTTGGGATATGAACTCTGTATGCTGTTGTTCCCCTATGTTCAGAAGAAAACACGATTTTTTACAGGAGTACAACTAGCTAATGCGGTTAGCTTCCTTATTTATGTGAGTGTGTGCCTAGTTTGCTTTGGTTTCTATAGCTTACAGCAGTTGAAATTAATTATGTTTCCTTGTATAGATTTGCTCGCGTATATTAAATTTCCTTTTATTGAGCGAGCGGAGAATATCCTCTTTAGTTTTCTGCTTTTTCGGGTTCTCATTACGATTGTCATGTATCATTGGGCAGCGAGTTTATGTATCCAACGAATATTCATGAATAGTAAGTTTGCGCGGATCGCGTTATCTATGATGGCAACCACTTTTCTCATTTCGTTTATTCCGAGTGTGTTGGATGAGGTGGGTAAATGGTTATTTATTGCTACTTATTTTACGATTGCTTATTCTTTTCTCCTACCGATCGGATTGATTGGCATTCTTTCTATTCAAAGGTGGCGAGGACAGCTTGCTTAAGATTCAGTTTCGATGGCTGATGACTTGTATGCTATTGATGACAATCACGGGGTGTGCGAATGACCAGCGGATCTTAGAGAGAATTGGACTAACCCATACCACAAGTTTCGATTTAATGCCTGGGGGTATGCTCAAGGTGACCAATAGCATTCCTCTAGCTGTGGGTGAAGGCCGAAAGCCGAGAGAGGTATTGACGAGCATTGCGGATAGCAGCAAAGGTTCCAAAGTAGATCTCGCTAGGCAGACGCAGTTGGTTCTGGTTAGTGGTCAGATGCGTAATCTTTTGTTTGGGACGACACTAGCACGGCGAGGGTTCTGGGATGATATCGACACCATGGTAAGGGATCCTTCTATTTCACCGCGTGTCAAAGTGACCGTTGTGGATGGAGATGCCCATGACTTATTAGTCAAAAGCTATAGCAATTACTTGCGAACAGCACAGTATATTGATCGAATGATGGAATCCGAAACGAGGTTTCAGAGCATTCCGAAGGTTACCTTATATGAGTTCACCAGAGATTATTACGATGATGGGATTGATCCTATTGCTCCTATCATTAAAGATATTGGCGATCATGTGAAGGTGAATGGCATTGCTTTATTTCAAGATGATCGGTACCTGATGAGGATTGACGAAAAGGAAACGATTTTTTTCTCAATGTTAAGCAAAAATTTCAAGTTAGGTTCATTGCCGATACGTCTTAGTAACGAAGAAGAGAAGAAAGAGCTTGTATTGTTCGATTCGTTGATTAGCAAACGGCGCATTCACGCGAGTCGTACAGGTGGAAGCACGTTCAAAGTGGATTTTGAGATTTCAGTAAGCGGTTCTATCCTGGAATACATGGGAGATTTGAAAATTAGCAAAGAAGAAGATAGGCATGAACTAGAGGTCAAAATAGGTGAGAACATCACCTCGCATTTGGAGACTATAGTGAAAGATATGCAGAAGCATAATGTAGATAGTCTTGGGCTGGGAAACGCGATTAAGAATATCGTTCCCTATAAGGAATGGAAAGCTATGGAATGGCGTGAGGTGTACCCTGAGGTAGAGATTCATTGTCAAACGAAAGTGAAGATCAAGCATTATGGGAAGTTCCAATGATTGGTTTGAAAGCAATGACATTGAATTCGGAGGTTGAATTTGGTAGGGTAAGTCATAGAATATAGCTAGGATGAAGGAGTTATGGGGAAAATGATACGATTTGCAGTTATAGGTACGAACTGGATCACAGAGGAGTTTATTCATGCGGCACTCGAAACGGGAGAGTTTGAACTGACTGCGGTTTACTCCCGCACGGAAGAAAAGGCTGCGGAATTCGCAGGGAAATTTGATGTTGTACATCAATTTACAGACTTAACGGCATTTGCGCAGAGTGACGCATTCGATGCTGTATATATTGCGAGCCCGAACTCCCTACATGCCGAGTATGCTGTTCATTGCATGAAGCATGGCAAACATGTGATTTGCGAAAAGCCTGCAGCTTCGAACAGTGCGGAGTTGGCCGCTATGATTGAAACAGCGCAGAGCCATCAGGTTGTGTTCATGGAAGCGTTGAAGTCAACGCTCATGCCTAATTTTAAAGTCGTGCAAGAGAATTTACATAAGCTTGGGAAAGTTAGACGTTATTTTGCAAGCTATTGCCAATATTCATCCAGATATGACGCCTACAAGCAGGGGACTGTGTTGAATGCGTTCAATCCAGTATTTTCAAATGGCTCGATGATGGATTTGGGTGTGTATTGTATTTATCCATTGGTTGTATTGTTTGGTGCACCTGAACGGGTACAAGCGAGTGCGGTAATGCTGGAATCCGGCGTGGATGGCGAGGGCAGTTTGTTGCTAAGCTACAAAGAAATGGATGCGGTCATCCAGCACTCCAAAATCGCCAGCTCCTACCTGCCAGCTGAAATTCAAGGCGAACTGGCAACCATGGTTATCGATAAGATTAACCAACCGGAGAAAGTGCAAATTCGTTACCGCGACGGCTCTGTAGAAGATTTGACGCGTGAGCAGAGCGTAAGGACGATGCGCTATGAGGCTGAGGAGTTTAGCCGACTAATTCAGGCCGGTGAGCTAGAGTCTCCGACGAATTCGCATGCGAATTCCAGTGCAGCGATGGCGATCATGGATGAGGCGCGTAGACAGATCGGGCTGGTCTTCCCGGCGGATCGGAAGTAGGGCAGGGGAGATGGTAAACTGTAGAGCGTAGACCGTAGACCGTAGACCGTAGAACGTAGAACGTAGGACAGCAGACCGGGAAACGACCGCTCCGCACCTCCGGCGGCGTTTAGCTGGAAAAACTCCAGTTATTTTTTGCGTGGCACGAAGCATGATTAGCTAGTTGGCGGAAGAGTGATTACTGAAGTAAGTGGGGAATCCCAACGCAAAGAAGAACCTGAGGAAATGCAAATTCCCAGGTTCTTCTTGTTGTGCGCTAATTTAGGGGAGTAGAACGAGTTGCGCGCATAGTCACTGCAGCATCTTTGGTTTGAGCGGCTCGCTTTTGAATAAGATGGTACACAACCCCAATCAGCAGCCACGTTAGGCCCATCCATAGCGCATCTTTATCCAGCAACGACAGTAGATAGCCGATGAATCCGGCGCCAAGCAACGGTAGCACGAGATACAGTATCGTTTGCTTCGGTGAGCGTTGGCGTCCTTTTATATACTTTTGCGCGATGACAGATACGTTGACGAAGAAGAAGGCAGAAAGGGCGCCGAAATTGACGAATTTTACGGCATTATCCAGGGAGATCACGAGTGCGAGCAAGGAGACGAAGCTAACGATCACAATGTTGATAACCGGTGTATTGAACTTAGGGTGAAGGAATGCGAACACTCGCTTCGGCAACACGTTATCTCGACCCAATACGAACAGAAGGCGTGACACGCTGGTAACCGACGATAATCCTTGTGTGAAGATCGCAAGAATCAAAACGGTGAGGAAGACGGCACTCAGCGCTGCGCCACCAACCATTTTAACAAGTTCAAAGCCTGCAGCATCGATGTTTACGAATGTTAGATGTGGATACACAAGCTGTGTTAGAAGAGACGGCACTAAGTAGAGAATACTGGCTGTAATGATGATGATCATGATCGCGCGCGGAATGGTTTTCTCAGAGTTGACTGTTTCCTCAGCCATCGTTGTCACGGTATCAAAGCCTAAGAACGAGAAACATATAATAGAAGCACCGGCGAGAATCGTAGAGAAAGGCACATCCGTTTGCAGAAAAGGCTGAAGCGGGTGAATCCCACCAACACCGGATAAGTTGCGGAATAGAAAGAAACAGAACACAGCGATGAAGATGATTTGAATCCAGACGAACAATTTGCTGATATTCGCAGAGAATTTGATGCCGATGATGTTGATGAGACCGAGGATGATGTTAAGTCCAATGATCCACACATAAGCTGGAATGGACGGAAACTGTGCATGAAGGTAAATGCCGAAGGTTAGGCACGCGATGATAGGTGAGAAGAAATAATCCAGGAGTAAGACCCAGCCTACAAGGAAGCCTAGATAGGGATGGATGCTTTTTTTGGTGTAGGTGTAGGCGGAACCGGAAGTTGGAAAAACTTTCGACATCACACCATAACTGTAGGCGGTAAAAAAGATTGCGATAAAGGCAAGTAAATAGGCTTGCGTCAGCATCCCGTGTGCATTTTCATAGGCGATCCCATAGATGGAGAAATAAATCATAGGGGTCATCCAAGCGAGTCCCATATAAACAACTTGGTACAAGCTCAGGGACTTACGTAGTGTGATTTCATTGGCCATGCGATAACACTCCCTCATCAGTGATTAATGTGAACACAGAGGAAGTTGTATGCAAAAAAGCCAAGGAGATATCTAGGTTACAGATATCTCCCGGGCTTTTATCCCTCCGTGAACACAGTCTTTAGCTGTGCGTCTCCTCTTGGTCCAGTCCGGGAAATAGGCAGCCCGCGGAACCCTAGAAAACTTTGTATGTGATGTTTCATTACTTACATGTAAGGATGTTAACCAATTCATTAACGATGTTAGCTATTCTTCTTTTGTGTAAGTTAATATAACACAATATTAGGGTTGTGAGAAGTATTTTATGCTAATTAACTAAAATAAATAGAGGTTATTGACACAAAACATCAACGATGTTATGTTTAGTAACACAAAAGAATACGATTGTTTACTAGGGTTCCGCCGGTGGCATACCGGGCTGGTCCGAGAGTAAACCACTCTTGTGAGAGAGTGCCACGGAAGGATAAAAACCTGGGAGATATCACCAAGACAATGGGTCTTGTGATGTCTCCCTTTTTGTTTAAGCAAAAAGCGAAGGAGAGCGATAGCATGGGGAATATTTGGAGCAAGGACATCGGGCAAGGGGATAAATGGTCAGGGACGATTGGCAAAGGAAAGTTGATTCGTTTGACTGCGCTGGAAGCAGGTGCAAATGTGTCGATCCAGTTGTACCATGCCAAGGATTTGACGGAGCGCTACAATATGCCCGACACGCTCAAAGCACAGCATACCGCTCATCTAACTCGCGGGAATGTACTAATGAGCGATAACGGCCGTGCGATGGTGAGTATCGTGGAAGACAGTCTAGGGTGGCATGATCCACTTACCGGATACACAAGCCGTGCAGCGACAGATGCCAAGTACGGAACGACGAATTACCAAGAGATGCGCAATGATTGGCTGCGGAGCGGTCAAGAGAATTTTGCAGTTGAGCTGGTTCGCAATGGCCTGAGCATGCGGGATATGATGCCGGTGGTGAATCTTTTTTCTAAAGTTGTCGTGGATGACAAGGGGGACATGAGGCTCAGCCTGGATCACTGCCCAGCAGGAGCGACGGTCACACTAAGGACGGAGTTAGATACATTAGTAGTGTTGTCCAATACACCGAATCCATTAGATCCAAGAGAGAGCTATCCTTCGGTCCCTATCAAAATAGAGGTGCTTAACGCCTCGCCTGTTAATGAAGACGATTATTGCTTGAATTATCGCCCGGAGAATCGCCGAGCTTTTGAAAATACATGGGAATACCACACACTGTTAGGTTCTTAATAGAAAAGACAATGCGGAGGAGGCAGGAAGTATGGCTGTTTTTAATCGAGTAGAAAGCCCTCGTCAAGTGGAGGATGCCATTTATAGTGAAATCATTCAGGCGGGAGATGGCTGGATGCGTGTCCTGAAGCCAGGGCAAGTGATGCGGATCGTGGATCTGGAAGGGAATCAGGCAGCAGACACGTTGTTCTATAATGCGGAGAATCCCGAGGATCATTATAGTGCGGTAGCGACGATTACAGGTCAGAGCAATATCTACTTGAGCACAGGTTCTATTTTAAGAGCAGAGTCAGGCAAGGAATTGCTGAAAATCGTAGCTGACACCTGCGGGCGTCATGATACGGTCGGCGGCTCATGCTCAGCACAAAGCAACACGGTGCGTTACGCGCACGATAAGTTGTCGATGCACAACTGTCGCGATACGTTCATGCTGCAGCTAGCAGGGCAAGACGGTGTGTATACGAAGCGTGATTTGGCGCCAAACATTAATTTCTTCATGAACGTACCCGTGACACCGGACGGTGGTTTGAAATTCGATGATGGTGTATCTGCACCAGGATGTTATGTCGAAATGCAGTCCATTGGCAGCACGATGGCACTAATCAGCAATTGTCCGCAGCTTAACAATCCATGTAATGCCTATAACCCGACGCCAATTCAGGTGCTCATCTGGGATAAATAACGAAAGATAAATGCGAAGGAGTGGTTACGATGTTTACGAAAGTGCTAATTGCGAATCGTGGAGCAATCGCTGTACGTATCGAGCGTACATTGCGCAAATTGGGAGTTCAATCCGTTGCTGTGTATACGGCGGCAGATCAAGATAGTTTACATGTGGATGGAGCCGATGAAGCGGTTCTGATCGGTGAGGGGCCAGCAAAGTCGGGTTACTTGAATACGGAGCTGATCCTGCAAACAGCGCTCGAAACAGGCGCTCAAGCGATTCATCCCGGCTATGGCTTCTTGAGTGAGAATGCGGATTTCGCCCGGGCTTGTCGCGAGCATGGCATTGTATTCATCGGACCGACTCCTGAGCAAATGGAGATGTTCGGACTGAAGCATTCTGCGCGTGAGATCGCTGAACGTGCAGGGGTGCCGATGTTGCCAGGGACTCCGTTAATCACGGAGTTGGAGGAAGCTTTAACGGAAGCGAAACGTATTGGCTACCCGGTTATTCTAAAAAGTACAGCGGGCGGCGGCGGTATCGGCATGCGTGTATGTGCAGATGAAGCCACGCTGCGCGCTGCCTACGACGGTGTACGTCATTTGGCCGAAATGAATTTCAAAAACGGAGGCATGTTCCTCGAGAAATATATTGCCCGTGCTCGTCACGTTGAAGTGCAAATTTTCGGCAACGCCTTAGGTGAGGTCGTGACGCTAGGTGAGCGCGATTGCTCCATTCAACGCCGTAATCAGAAGGTCATCGAAGAGAGCCCGGCTCCGAACTTATCGGACGAAGTGCGTGAGGCGATGTTTGCTTCGGCGAAGCGATTGGCAGCAGAAGTTGGCTACCGCAGTGCAGGAACGGTTGAGTATCTCTATGATCCAGAAACGTGTGAGTTTTACTTCTTGGAAGTGAACACGCGTCTTCAAGTGGAGCATGGCGTGACGGAGGAAGTGCTGGGCGTTGACCTCGTGGAGTGGATGGTGCGTGAAGCGGCATTGGAGCTGAATGACCTGCAATCGCTGATCCGCAAGCCGCAAGGCCACAGTATCCAAGCACGGATTTACGCAGAGGATTGCCTCCAGCAGTTCCGCCCGAGTGCGGGTCAGTTGGATCGTGCTGTTTTCTCTAGTGAAGCTCGTAATGAGACGTGGGTTCGCGATGGTCTTACTGTAACGACACTCTATGATCCGATGTTGGCTAAAATCATTGTGCACGGCAAGGACCGCTTAGACGCAATCCATAAATTAGTAGAAGCGCTGGCTGAGACGCGCATGTACGGTTTAACGACGAACCTGCAGTATGTGCGTGCGCTGCTGCAAGAAGAGGCTTGCCTCTCAGGTAATGTTTACACGCAACTACTGAATACATTCGAGCCAACAGAGCGCGCACTTGAAGTCGTCGATGGCGGAATCCAAACGACTGTACAGGACTTCCCAGGCCGTATCCGCCATTGGGATGTCGGTGTCCCGCCATGCGGACCGATGGATCCATTATCGTTCCGCATCGGGAACAAGCTGCTTGGCAATGCAGACGATGCGCCTGGCTTGGAAATGACCTTGCGTGGCGGCTCCTACAAGTTCCGCAGCGATATGTGGTTCTGCGTGACCGGTGCGGATATGCAAGCGGAGCTCGACGGAAAGACGGTAGCTACGTATCGACCTGTCCATGCCGCGCAAGGGCAAGTATTGAGCTTTGGCGAAGCCAAAGAAGGCATGCGCACGTATTTGCTGATCGGCGGTGGACTCGATATGCCGAAGCTTCTAGGCAGCTCGTCCACGTTTACGTTGGGTGGATTCGGGGGGCATGGCGGCCGTGCGCTGCGGACGGGAGACGTGCTCGGCGTTAATGAAGGCGGCGAGAATCGGGTGCAGGATGTGTTTGAATTAGCGGAGGACCATCGCCCAGGTATGACGCGTGAATGGACGATTGGGGTCGTTCCTGGACCGCATTGTACAGGTGAGTTTTTACGTACGGAGTATCTGGATCAACTGACAGAAACGAGCTGGGAAGTACATTTTAACTCATCGAGAACGGGTGTTCGCTTGAAGGGACCTGCTCCACTATGGACACGTGAAGATGGCGGGGAAGCGGGACTTCACCCTTCCAATATTCATGATAATGCCTATGCGATTGGTACGCTAGATTTGACGGGCGATATGCCGATTCTACTTGGGCCTGATGGGCCGAGTCTTGGAGGTTTCGTGTGCCCGGTAACGACGGCATCGGCGGAGTTCTGGAAGTTAGGTCAGCTGCACCCTGGTGATACGATCCGTTTCCACCTGCTGACGCTGCCGGAAGCCGAAGCACTGCGTGATCTGCAAGAGAGCAATCTGCGTGCGATTGGCGAGGGACATTTTGACCAATTGGTGCATGTGCAGCTGCCTGCTGTAAATGAGGAGATTACACCGGAATATCCGCGACTATTCCATGCAGTAGAGAACCGCCGCTTCCCAATCACCATCCGCTGCTGCGGAGACCAAAATTTACTCGTCGAATACGGTGAGCTTGAGCTGGATTTGCTGCTTCGCTTCCAAGTGCAGGCTTTGATGCAGGCGATTACAGAAAGCGGCGCAATTCCTGTTCTGGATCTAACGCCAGGCATTCGCTCTTTGCAAATTCATATTGATCCGTCCCAAATTACGGTGACAGAGGCATGTTTGAAAGTCATCGAGATTGATGCTGCCCTGCCTCCATTAGAACAGTTCCGTGTACCATCGCGTATTGTGCGTTTGCCATTGTCATGGGATGATCCAGCAACGCAACTTGCGATCGAGCGTTATCAACAAGGCGTGCGGCCGGATGCACCTTGGTGTCCTAGCAATCTTGAATTCATTCAGCGTATCAATGGTCTAGACACGATAGATGAAGTGAAAAAAATCGTCTATGAAGCCAACTACCTCGTACTGGGGTTAGGTGATGTGTATTTAGGTGCTCCTGTGGCAACGCCGGTTGATCCTCGTCATCGTCTAGTCACAACGAAATACAACCCTGCGCGTACATGGACACCAGAGAATGCCGTCGGTATCGGCGGAGCTTACATGTGTGTGTATGGAATGGAAGGTCCAGGCGGATATCAATTCGTAGGACGTACCATTCAAATGTGGAATCGTCTGCGCTCCACAGAGAGTTTTCAGGCGGGTAAGCCTTGGTTGCTGAGGTTTTTTGATCAAATCCAATTCTATGAAGTGAGTGCAGAAGAGCTGCTGCAATTGCGTGAGGACTTCCCTCGCGGTCGCTATGAGGCAGACATTCAAGAGACGACGTTTGATTTAGGGGAGTATCTACAATTCCTAAGTTCTATAGAAGAAACAACGGACACGTTCCGTACCCAGCAGCGTGATGCATTCAAAGAAGAACGTGAGAGCTGGAAAGCGAAAGGGTTGGCTGAATATGTCTCCGAGCAGGAGACGGTAGATGCTGCACCGGAGGATGCACTGCCTGCAGGTACGATTGCGGTACGTGGCATTATGCCAGGAAGTGTTTGGAAAGTGTTGGTAGCCCCGGGAGAGCAAGTGAAGAAGGGCGACCAACTGGCGATCCTTGAAAGTATGAAAATGGAGTTCCCGCAACACGCACCTTGTGACGGCGTTGTTTCGATGATTGGCGTTAAGCCAGGTGACCAAGTGCATGCCGGGCAATTAATTCTGGGTATTGCACAATCTGCGTAAGGGAGAGGTGGAGGAGCTATGGGAGAGCGAATAGACGGAGAACGGATTAGTAGTGATGAGTTGGAAAAAGAATTAACCATATCTTACTTGCGTGAAAAGTATGAAGCTGGCGCATTATCTCCACAGGAGGTCATGTCAGTCGTTGTGGAGCGTTCCATCGCAGATGCCGATATGAACATTTGGATTACGCCGCCGACGATGGATGCGATTCAGCCGTACTTGGATCGATTGGCATCTCTCCCGATGGCGGATGCACCTCTGTGGGGGATTCCCTTCGCGATCAAAGATAATATTGATCTAGCTGGTGTTCCGACGACGGCGGCCTGCGCAGAATTCGCATTTACGCCGGAGGAGCATGCGGGTGTCGTGGAGAGATTGATTACGGCAGGTGCCATTCCAGTAGGCAAAACGAACCTTGATCAGTTCGCGACAGGCTTAGTCGGCGCTCGCAGCCCTTACGGCGCCGCGCATAACGCGCTGCGTCCTGAACTGATCAGCGGCGGCTCGAGCTCTGGCTCTGCCGTCAGCGTAGCCCGTGGCCAAGTGGTGTTCTCACTTGGAACGGATACAGCAGGCTCCGGCCGTGTGCCGGCCGCGCTGAATCGCCTAGTCGGCTATAAGCCGAGTCTCGGCGCATGGCCGACCCTTGGGGTCGTGCCCGCCTGTGCGAGCCTCGACTGTGTCACCGTCTTCGCGCATACCTTGGCGGATGCGCTTGTTGTAGACAGCGTGGCGCGAGGCATCCACGCGGAAGATCCTTGGTCCCGCCACATGGATCGGAAGCCGGCGGGACTGCCAGACCGCGTATGTCTCCCTGCAGGAGAATTTGGCTTCTATGGGCCTTACGCAGCGGAGTATCGTGCTGCGTGGTTGCAGGCTGTAGAGCAGGTACGTGAGGCGGCTCGTCGTGAGGGGATTTCGATTGTTGAGGTAGATGCTGAACTATTCGCGCAAGCTGCGGCGATTTTATATGAAGGGCCATGGGTGGCTGAACGCTGGGCAGCGTTAGGTAGCTTTATTGAAGCGAATCCTGGCGTAGCTTATCCGGTGACGGAGGAGATATTGCGCTCGGGTGCAGCTAGCGAGTATGATGCAGCATCGGTATTTGTTGCGATGCACAGATTACAAGAGCTGAAGCTAGAAGCACGCAAGCTGTTGCAGGATGCTGTGTTTGTCATGCCTACTTGTGGAGGCACGTGGACGCGCGAGCAAGTTCTTGCGGACCCGATCAGCACGAATCGCGATATGGGTCGCTACACGAACCATTGCAATCTGCTGGATCTGTGTGCGGTGGCTGTTCCTGCGGGCGACGCGGCGCCGGAGACGCCTTTTGGGATTACGCTCTTCGCGTTAGCGGAAGAGGAAGGGTTGATTTGTGGGGCGGCGGAGTTGTTTGCGGCGGGAGCTGTGGTTGACGTGGCGAAGACCGAAGTTGCGGCGGGCGTGAGTGCGGGTGATAGTGCAACTGCAAATGCGGACAACGCCGGTGCTGCGCAGACGACGCTCGTTGCGGTTTGCGGGCTGCACATGCGTGGCTACCCGCTGGAGAAGCAGATGCAAGGCTGCGGAGCGCGGTTCATCCGGGAGGATGAATCCGCGGCGAAGTACAGCCTTGTGAAGCTGCCGACATCCCCTGCGAAGCCGGGGATGATCAAACAGCAGCGGGGTGGCGCCGCCATCCAGCTGGAGATTTGGGAGATGCCGCTGGAGGCATTCGGCGGCTTTGCGGCAGCGATCCCGGCTCCGCTCGGGATCGGCAAGGTTGAACTCCGGGACGGCACGGAAGTCCCGGGCTTTGTTTGTGAAGCTTACGCGGCCGAAAGCGCGGAAGATATTACGGCGTTGCGCAGCTGGCGCAACGTGGCGCCGCTGTAAGCGGCATCCCTCATTTTTGCGCATTCATATGTGATGAGCTATGGGGTAAGCGAAGCTTACCCTTATTTTCGTGGGAATTCGGTTTAGTCCGATTTTACCGAACTAATTGACTGTCTTTCTTGGGTAGAGGCTTTTCGGCGCTATTTAGTTGGGCTATTTCGGTGTCGAAGGGGTGGTATGGGCGTGTTAGCCGAGAAAACGAGCCTTTTTGTGTAAGGAAGCAGCGATAAGCCACGCTAAAATCATTATCTTTACCCCTCTGCCCCACGGTCCGTCCCTCTCCCAGTAAAGTGTGCTCCCCGCAGTCAGTCCTCTCCCAGTAAAGTGTGCTCCCCACAGTCCATCCCTCTTCCCCAACTACCGCTCCTATCTATCCTGCTCTCGCCCCTCCTCCGTCATCCCCTCCCATTCATCCAACAGATGCTCACCGATGAATTGATCAAAGGTTACTTTAGTAGTAATGAGCCTGTGCCGCCTTATGCCGCTTATGAAATTTCGCAGAGGCTAAATAATATTAAGACGTTGTTCCCATTTGCCGGCGATGTGTACATCTATAAGAAGTCCAGCAATGAAGTGATTACGGATAATTCCATTTTTTAAACTTGATCAATTTGCGGATGCTTCTTTTGTGGAAGCAGCTTTTAAGGCGGAATCGGGAGTTCAATGGACAGCTCCTCGTTCGTATAATCAATTTATTGGGGAAACGCGTTCAGATAAAGTGCTTTCTCTTGTCAAAAAAGTGCCCATCACATCAGCAGTTCCCAGTGGTCTTGTGGTTATCAATATTAATCTGGGATCGCTCAGCAGCATGCTGCAATCCATTAAAGCGAGCGCCGCAGATTCCATCGAGCTGTTGAGTGCCCAGGACAAGCCGTTCAAAGAACCTGGAGTAGATGCAAATTTTGAGCCGAATGCGTGGGGAGTCAGTACTGTTGCGTCTTCCTATACGGGGTGGAAGCTTGCCGTTAAAGTGCCGAAGCTGGAGCAGGGGAGCTTACTCGCTGTATTTTTTGGCGCCTGGACCCTGCCGATGTTCGGTGCGATCTTACTTAGCATTATGTTCTTAATGTATATTACCCATCGGAATTATAAACCGATTGAAGAGATAATGATTCGAATTGATCGTTATGCGTTGAAAAGAAGTCTATCCATGGGAAAGAAGTCTGAACATGATGAATTTCAGTTCATTACCTCAGCTTTGGATAATTTAGTGGAGAAATCCAACCAGTATGAACTTCGGCATCAAGAGGACTTATCGATCCGCAAAAAGTATTGGTTTTATGAACTGCTTGAAGGTAATTTCTCGCTGAATGGGGCGGAGTGGGAGACCGAAGCGGTGCAACTAGAGCTTCCTCGGACTTTTAACTCCACGATTGTGATGATCATTGAAATCGATAACTACCAAGAATTCCAAACCAAATACTCGAGCAGGGATCAGTCCCTATTTAAGTTTGTTATTCATGGTGTGCTGCAAGAAATTGCCCAGAGTCAGCAGTTGACGGTTTGGTTCGAATGGAAGGAAGCGGATCAATTGTGCGCTATCATCTATGTCCAGCCGGATCAAGATTACTCGTCGATTGAGCCCCTTACGGAATTAATCCAAAATTGGGTTTCCACGAATTTGAAATTTACGATATCCATTTATGTGGGAACCAAAGGCAATGATGCAGAGGAAATTAGCCATACCTATCAAGATGCGCTGAAGGCGGGGCAATTTAGGACGCTCCGCGGTTATAACCACGTCTATTATGCGACGGAAACGAAATCGCACCTTCAGAGCGATACTTATCGCCAACTCCAATCCGTACGTTCGTTAGTTAAGGCTGTGCGAGCAGCGGAAGTGGAATGGCAGCGGATTTTTGATAGTCTATTTGTAGAGATGAGAACAGAACTGCTTCCTCGTGAGAAGGTGCTGGATATCATCCACTATTTATTTTTTGCTTTGGAAAAAGAAATGGAAGATCTGCCGCCAGAACTCGCCAGCAATTGGGTAGTTCAGCTCAATGTTGAAGCAAGGACCGCTCTTATTGCAACGGATCTCATCGGGGATATTCAAGTAGGCTTGCATAGTTTGCTGGGTGCATTGGTCGAGTCCATTCAAGAATGGCAGCTAGCCAACGAGCACCATAATCGCATTGACGAGATTAAGTTGTATCTACTTCAGAATTACAGTAATCCAGACCTGTCCCTCAATTATTTGAGTGAGAAATTCGACTTACCCTCACGGGTATTGAGCAAGTTATTTAAAGCTGAAACAGGTGAGCGCTTCGTTGAATATCTGATTGCAATCCGAATGACAGAAGCTAAGCGGTTGCTGCTTCAGACGACGGAACCTGTGCAGTCGATTGGTGAGCAAGTCGGTTATTTGCAGGTCATTTCTTTTATTCAACACCTGAAGTGGATTCTGCCAAAAAAGCTAATGGTTGCTATGGCCCTAAGGATTTGGCGCAGTTTAGTAAAGAAGTATCTTGGAATCTTGACTTCCAGCTTCTGCTGCAGCAGATCGAGATCGAGCCTTGTGCAAGCGTAACAAGTCAGATGGATGCCAGTCAGCCGTTGCAGAAGGAATTCATCGAGCTAATTAAACAAAATAATATCGCCAACCTCAGCGATGATGTGAAATATGCGCCAATTACGGCTGGTGAACATATGCCAGCATTGCCGGAAGATCTCAAAATCGTGAATACGAATGTGACCAAAATTACGGACTTTTATAACAAAGCCATTGTATCAGGGTCCACTTACACGGTTGATCAAGCATTTGCAGACGCGAAAGATTTGTGGACGAAGTCAGGCGGTGCCAAATTAGAGGAGTTCTACTTGAAATGGTACAACGAGAACAAAGATACCGCATTTTTGGCGAAGGACATGTGGAAATTCAAACAAAACTAATGATAATAATAGCACCGCTTTTCATGAATTCGTGAGAAGCGGTTAGCTTTATACAAGTGAATGGGAGAGATTATCATGAAATTTGCTGACATGACAGCGGGAATACCCTATGCAAAGGATCCGGCCGTTGTTTTCTACAAGGGGAAATACTTCTTATATTATTCAAGAGGACCATTCATAGATGGCCGTTGGGGAATCGGAGTTGCAGAAAGCACAGATTTAGACAATTGGACGAAGATTGGTGAAGTTCCGCTTGAGCAGCCTTGTGAAGCCAAAGGCATTTGTGCGCCTGGCGCTATTGTGTTAGAAGGTCGCGTGCACCTATTTTATCAAACGTATGGTAATTTTCCGAAGGATGCGATCTGTCATGCTGTATCGGAGGATGGGCTGATTTTCACCAAAAATGAAACGAACCCGATCTTCGCGCCGACAGGTGCGTGGAACAATGGCAGAGCGATTGACGCGGATGTTATCGTCCACGACGAGAAGTTATTCCTCTATTTTGCAACACGGGATCCGAAGGGTGAAATCCAAATGCAAGGTGTGGCAACAGCGCCGCTTCACTCGGAGGGTTTGCCGTTTATTATCCAGCAGGCTGAGATTTAAAATTCAGGTTGATTTAAGGTAATAAGTCTATACTAGGTCTCACCCCCCCCTTTTTTTTAATATATAAATGATAGACCTGCAGCCTGTTGCTTGCAGGTTCTTTTTTTTAGATTGAAGATCATTGTGCTTCTATTAAAACAATTCGAAACAATTGCAATAGTGGAACTTTTCCAAAGGGGTTGTAATTGATTTCTTGGCATGGTACATTAGTCCTCGTTGTTCTGAAGCAAACAATCACGACANCGAAACAATTGCAATAGTGGAACTTTTCCAAAGGGGTTGTAATTGATTTCTTGGCATGGTACATTAGTCCTCGTTGTTCTGAAGCAAACAATCACGACAAGCGAATTGAAGTGGATTTGCTTTCAAACAATGAGGTATGGTAAGATGACTTTCCGACAGACGCCGACAATAATTGACAAGAAAAAAAGTGCTTGCAATTGAGGAACGATCTGTGGTATATTACTTCTCGCTGCTTCGGTAACACGGTAGCGAACGAAAGAAATTGATCTTTGAAAACTGAACAACGAGTGAGTAAGCAAGTCGAGTAATCNTGGTATATTACTTCTCGCTGCTTCGGTAACACGGTAGCGAACGAAAGAAATTGATCTTTGAAAACTGAACAACGAGTGAGTAAGCAAGTCGAGTAATCGACTATAAAAGAGATTGCAAAATCTCGCTAGCTTCAAATGAGCAAGTCATCTTTCTATTATGGAGAGTTTGATCCTGGCTCAGGACGAACGCTGGCGGCGTGCCTAATACATGCAAGTCGAGCGGGTTTGTCCTTCGGGACAAGCTAGCGGCGGACGGGTGAGTAACACGTAGG
>NZ_LMSJ01000021.1 GCF_001428105.1 Paenibacillus sp. Soil766
CCATATGATTCGTAGTATGAGCCGTAAAGGCAACTGCTACGATAACGCTTGTATAGAGGCTTTTCACAGCATTCTCAAGCGGGAATTGGTGTACAGATATAAATTCCAAAGCCGCCAAGAAGCACACCAACGAATCTACTGGTACATTGAATTTTTCTACAACCGCAAGCGTACGCATAGCAAGCTCGGCTATTTGTCCCCAGACAAGTTTGAATCGCAGTTTTACAAGCAACAGAAACTGATTTCTTAGCTCTTTTTTGTGTCCACTCTATTGACTCAGATACANGAGCTTAAACTCAGGCAAGCTCGGCTATTTGTCCCCAGACAAGTTTGAATCGCAGTTTTACAAGCAACAGAAACTGATTTCTTAGCTCTTTTTTGTGTCCACTCTATTGACTCAGATACAATTAACACGTAGCATTGTGAGATTAACGAACCTCGATTTTCCAACGGGCATTCTAACTTCATTTATACTTGCAAAACCAGTTTACCAACTGTGTTTTTTTGTTCTAAAAGTGTTAGGGCCTCTCCTGCTTTTTCCAGAGGATACACGCCATGAATCTCCGCACGGATCTCTTCTCTTGCCAACATACTTAAAGCTTCCCGCGCCGCTATACCAGTCTCTACAGGATGGCTTTCCGCATACGCACCTAATGAAAACCCAGCCGTCTGTCTATTGGAGAACCAAATTTCATTAAAAGAGTACGGAACATCCGCTAAACCGCTGGCGTTTCCGACAACAACCATATGGCCGAGAGGTTGGAGCACCTCTAAGCTATGTTTGCGCATACTCCCACCGACTGGGTCAAAGACAGCATGAACACCTCTCTGTCCTGTGGCCTTTAGTATCTCCTTAGCAAAATCGGATCGAACAAATAATTCGTCATATCCGAAGGAATTGGCAAGATTCACTTTCTCCGGGGTCCCGACGGTTCCGAATATTTGGCCGGCTCCTAGACGTTTTGCAACCTGCCCGAGAAAGCCGCCTAATCCACCAACAGCCGCATGAACAAGTACGCTGTCTCCCGTTCTCATTCGATACACATCTTTGATAGCCAGGTAAGCTGTTGTTAGATTTACTATCGATGCCGCCGCAGTCGCCAAATCTAGATCAGCACCTAATTGATCCAGTGGAACCGTTAATTCCGGCCTTACGTTTGCGATCGATGCAAATCCGTTAAAACCGAGCAGTGTCATAGCGGCTACGGGTTGACCGACATAGAATCCCTCTACGCCTTCCCCGATGGCACGTACATAACCCGACACTTCTAATCCGGGTGTAAGCGGCAGCGGAAAATCCGACATAAATTCACCACGACTTAGCAGCACTTCAAAATAACCAACTCCGGCATAGGCAACATCGATGGTAAGCATACCAGCAACTGGCTGCAGGTCCGGTTTCTCATAATATTTTAAACTATCTGGTCCACCTGATCGATCGATTACAATTGCTTTCATTTCCATTAACCTCCTAGATTGGGAATGAACTCATTATATTTCGAATCACAACAGGCAACCAGTTTGCCTTTATACAGGTATCCAGACTAATAGGTTAACTTTCGCAGGTCTGCTATTTTTTCCTCCGTACCTGAACTTACGATCGGCGTAAATATACAGCAGTGAAGGTCTTCATCACCGTTAATCGTAGAAAAGGTATTCAATTGAAAAAACAATCTTCCTGCAACACAATGATCAAACGTGTAATGGATGGCTTTCTTTTGCTGAACATTATGCAATCTCCATAACTGTTGAAAATCTGCGCATTCGAGGCACATCTGCTTGACAAATCCTTCAAACCATCGATCCCGGGCATTCTGGTCGTAATACATCCGAAATACACCCATCGTAAAGTTTGCAAATTCATTCCAGTTCACCAACTGCTCGCGCAGATTGGGATCTGAAAATATTAATCGTGTCATAACGCGTTCGTCCTTGGGAAGGGCATGAAAATCCGTAATAATTTCAGTTGCCAATCGATTGTATGAGAGTACTTCCGTTCGATGATTGGCAATAATGGCTGGGTAGTTGACTTGGTCGATAATCGCTTGAAGTTCGGGATATGCTTCCCCAGTATTCAAACTAGCGTTCCTCTCTCCATCGTAATCGGCCAAACGAAGTAAATGCACCTGTTCATCCGAAGATAATTGCAAGGCTCGGGCGACGCTCTCAAGGACTTCTCTTGAAACGGAACCAACTCTTCCCTGTTCCAGCCAGGTATACCAAGTGATGCTTACACCCGCAAGTTGGGCAACTTCCTCTCTGCGCAATCCCGGTGTTCTTCTTCTTCCAAAGCGGCTGGCTATTTCGACACGATCCGGTTTAATCCGTTCACGGCGGGACTTTAAAAAGTCTCCAAGTATTTTAATCTTATCGTTTTCCAAAGCCATTTAACCACACCTAACTAAAGAGTTTAATCGATTTTAATGATCCCTTACAGTTTAATACATCTTGTACTTTGCTGCCTAGGTGCCTTCACAATATTCTTAACCTATCCCACCATTACTCCAGCCTGCCCTTTCTAAAAAATTACGATAGTAATGGCATTAGTTTTTTGCCGCTAGCCATGTGGTTTTGGCCTTTAATGCTGAGGGAGGGCCTGAATTTTATGGGCTTCCAGAAGCTTCTCAGGACCACTATCGGTATGTTGATTGAGTAGGCAATTAGATCCGGAGAGATAGTAGTTTCGATTCGACAACCATGGGCTGATACCGGATAACTGTTTAGTGCTCTGAAATAAAAAATCCCCATCAACAGGGGATTAAAGCCACATCATTCATACATTCTTGATGTGGCTTTTCTTCAAGTAATAAGATCTAATATTAATAAAAATGGGATCCTTGGTATAAATTAGCTGCGTATAATACCCCTTAGAAGCATACAATATGTATGTTTTCAATTACTCAGATGGGTGGGCTAATTTCATGACAACACACGATAAACAACGAGAAAATCACGCTAAAGATCAAGACGATAATAAACCGAATCATGGTAAAAGTAGAAAAAAGGGTAAGTAAATACGAAAGAAAAAAGCCCTTGGGATTCTTTCCCTTAGGGCTTTCATTTTGTCCGTTACTGCCAGTACAAGCAAGTATAAAACAAAAACAACTGATTCAATATAATATCCGTGATTTTTTCTCAAGTATGGATTTTATTTTCTCTAAGTCTTTGCGATTTGCCTTTTTCATCATCAAAGACATAAACGGAGTAAATAGCATCGAAAATCCAGTTGGATTGCCTTTGTTTCTCAATGTCATTTGTGTCACATTGTCCTCTTCGGCTGTCCATGTATACGTGGTTTCCATAGGAAAGGGGCCGTCGGCCGTTCGCATGATGAGTATTTCCCCAGGAACATATTGTGTAATTTGATACACGTAAGCAAGTTCTCTACCTAGAAAGTTGGCTTTAAAAGCAATCTTAGAACCAAGAGTTAGCGGTTTCGGCGTTTGCCATTCGACAGATAGAATATTTACATACCATTCAGGTGCATGATCGGGATTAGCCGCATATTCAGAAACAATGGCTAGTGGACAATTAATGGTAGTCTTTGTGAATACATCGACCACCATTAGGCTAATAACTTCGCGATGGGCTGCCAGTAGTTTGTATGCCAACCGGATGCGAGATGCTCACCTGTTCCATCTGGAAAACTGGAATGCTCCAATAGAAGTACCGTTTCTGCACCTTGAGCCTTCAACTCGAATTTGACAATAGAATACAAACCTTCTTCCCAATTCGCCACCCGCCAAGCTTGAACAACACGCTTGTTTGGCACCAACTCAATATTGCGCCCCAGAATCATTCCGCCAAAGCAGGAAAAAGTCCCACCTTCCTCACCATGAATAACTGTCGGGGCTCCTCCAGTTGCTTGACTAAATAGCTCACTGCTAGTTAGGATGTTATACACTCGTTCAGGTGCAGCTTGAAAGCTAACTTCTTGACGAATCACACTGTTCATAATTATGCACCTGCCTTTAACTGTTCATCATTGCTCAGTAGCCACTGTTCCAGCATATCAACAGTCATGCTTTTCAACATATCCGCGTGATCGTGAATGGCGTGATGCCAGATAGCCGACTCTACTTGAAAGTTATTTTCACTTTTAGTTGTAAAACCGCAATGGCAAGATAATGTTTTCATAACAATATTTTGTCTCCTCTTCATATGGGAAAATAAGTAATTGTAATGCATAGCTTTTTCAGACCACGGATCGACTCCTGGCTCTTGACCTTGAGCGACCGAATGCAAACGCGGCATATAATGAGTCCAGCCTTGAACATGTGAAGCCACCTCGGATGTCGCTGCTGATTGAACTCATGTTTGCTCCTTTCTTCTGCTTCCGCCGCTTCTTTCAAACGCAACAAGTTGTCATCCCATAACGATGGTTAATTCTTCTATTATTATGTACCAGTTTGCAAATAAAAATCGGTATAGCTCGCAACAGCCGATGCTCGTCACACATTAAGAAAAACCAATATACGGGGCTCAAAGCGATTATACTCCTTATTCGTTGTATCGGCGTTGGCGGAGTCACGCTTCCATTAATGAGTGATGCCTATGTAGGATTGGCAAAAACATAAATTTCACAAGCCAGCATCGCCACCCGCATTGTTCAAAATATCGGTGGTGCCTTCGGCTCAGCCGTATTGGCTACCTATGTCGCAAGTCAGATGGATCTTGCCTCGCCGGATGCTGCTAATTTGGCATCCGCTTATCAGTCCGGCTTTTTAACAGCGAGTATTCTCATGGTTGTCATGATCGTTCCAGCATTTTTCTTAACCAATAAGTTGGCCTCCAAGGTTTCTTCGAAGCAAGAGGTTGTCTGATCTTTTAAAGAAAAGGATCTCATCAACATAGCCTCCTCCGAGGTATCCGTGTAAATGAAAAAGCCGCAATAATATGCGGCTTCTTCTCATGTGTTGGTACCCCTAATTTCCTAATCCCCGTCTCTCGATGATTGACATAGCTCCCACACTTTGCTCAAAAAAAAGGTAAGCTCTCATCTAGAACCTGCCCTGGATTCAACTCTTTTAAGGGATATAAGAAACCCCTTCTGAATACGAATTATTCGCATTCCATATCAGGTATTCGCGAACGCCCGCGTCGCTCAAAGCTTTAATTTGCGCATCCACTTCGGTCTTGCCGTACTTGATGTAATTGCCCCCACCCAGCCAGCTTGCTGTGAAATCTTGAATCCACGGCCGCGAAAGAGGTGGCTTCTGCATCTCGCCAAACTTCTTCTTCTCTGCTTTCATATATTCGGCGACAAGGCGATATGGGTCTTTATCAGGTTTAGGTATGCCGAAATAGCCGTCTGACCAGTGACTTGGGTAAATCATCGAGGAAATGACGTCCACAGAGCTTGATATGCGGTTAAAATTTTGCCCAATCCCTGGCGCTTCTGGCAGTGTCGCCGAGTAGCCGAAAATATCGACGGACACTTTGACGCCGTATGGCCGCAACTGCTCCTTCGCGTAAGCGACAAAGTCGCTGACCGCATCCACGCGAAGCTGCGTTAACCTTGACTTCTCGCTGAAATCCGGTGCTTTTGGCGCCTCTTTTTTCTTGTCTACTATGCTCTTCTGTACATCATCCAGCCCTTTCTTGTTCGCATCGGTCTTATCTGCATTGTACGTATTCGTGGCCTCAGTAAGCTTGATCTCTAGAGCAGCCATATCCGTTTCATATTTTTTTGAAGCTTCGGCATACGTTTTTTCCTCTTCCTCGAATTTTGCTGGCTTCTTATCCTTATAATCACCCATCGAATAGGTCAATGATTTATCTCGGCTTTCGAAGCCTTCTGGGAAGCGCACGTAGTCGAATTGAATCTCTTTGAACCCAAGCTCTGCCGCAAGTTTAGCGACATCAACATTATGCTCCCACGTTTCTTTCAGAAACGGGTTAATGAACCCGTCTCCATTCCCATTGCGCCAAAGGCTGCTGCCATCCACATACGAAAGATCTAGGCGTTTTTTCGCCAGAACCGTATCTTTAAAAGATACAATTCGCGCAATCGGATAAATGCGATGCTCCTCTAACAATTTCATAAGTGCCCCAGGATCGCGGATGTAAGGCTGGCCGAATTCAGCAAGCTTACCGTCTGGTTTGAATGTAATATAGCCATCATCATCCTTGATGTCGATGACCATTGCATTGAGATCGGTGCTGTCTACAAGCGATAGCAGTTTTGGCATGCGAGCACCGCCAGCCGACCAACCCGTTACATAAATACCGCGCACTGCATCGGGATACTCGAAATGTACAGGCGGATTAAATGCAGGTGCCTGACTAGGCGCAGGCGTACTCGATGCCACTGGCGGCGACAGCGTGGGCGCGGGCGTAGGTGCCAGCGTGGCAATCGGCGCTGCCTCCGTTGCGACTGGAGACGGCAGCTCCGATGGATTCGGCGACTCGACTACGACATTCGATGACGAACAAGCGGACAATACGAGTACCAATGAAAGCATAATCCCGCTAAGCCAAACTTTTCTCATGCTGTTCTCCCCCTCATAACGGCAATTCGGCCTTTATAATTGAAGTATTCAGGGGGGACGGAAACTATGCTTGATTACTAGGTACAACTCAGAACGGTTATCCCTCAAATGCCACTTGACTTCCCAACCTTCGTATTCAAGACCGTTAGAGATCGCTGTTTCATTGAACTCTATCGTTATCCGTTACTTTAAAGCTTGAACTTGAGCAAATGATCGGTCAAATGTTCTCTCTTTAAGATTTCAATCTGCTTGTTCCCTATTAGGTCGTAATGCGGATATTCATCACGAAGATGTATATAAGCAGGATTTAAACCATTCGCCAAGCACCATTCCTTCAATCGTTCCAAATCACAGCAGCCCACCTTAGTGATCGTCTTCACTCCTGGGAAGCGAGGTTCTAGCCAATAATGCGTCAAAAAGGCGATCTTTCCCTGTGAGCATTTAATTTTCCATTCATTTAATTCATGTCTTGATATTCCGAAAGCCATGTCATCAATCTCCTAATCGGTGCAAACGTCATGGAACATACATACCCCATAAATGTTCTTGGATGGTTCTGCGGTTAATGTTACTTTAACACATATAGGAAGTAAACTGCGCGTTAACGACCTCACTTACAATAGGTACTGATGCAGATACAATCCTTACCCTCTTTCCTTAAGATCATTCTTCGACTTGTAAATACTTCTCCCCATGAAAATCTACCCATAGTGGGGCGATGAATTTTTCTAATGTGTTTACGACGTCATCTCTTCGACTCTTTTCAACATTGACGGTGTCATTTAGAATCTCATTTCTAATTCGTATGAGAACATATAAAGGGGGTAATGCAGCCTCACGAAAAGCCTTAATCATGCTTTCTTCTTGTGGAGTAATATCCATAACATATCCTCTTTCCATTATTGTAGATTTCTGCTTGAGATGCTTTCATTATAAACCTTGACTTTAGTGTCAGTGTCAAGAGTGAGTATGTTATGAAACTATGCTGAAAAGGCTACCGATTCCTTGCTTTCGGCAGCCTTTTCCTAATGTCTATTGAGCTATTGGTTTATCGTCAGCAGAACTCGCGATCCGCTCTGCCTCATACTCAAAGAGGACAGCAAGCTCATTGTGATAAGGTCGCCCATACAACGAACCTTCCGCGCGGAATACCACCATGCCATTGTCCTCATTCTCAAGCAAGAAGACCGGAGTTAGCTTTACCTGCAATACGGAGCGCTCGAACCTAATCAATTCCTCGAACCTCTCTTTGCCTTTCTGTTCGAGATTCCACCCCTCTAACGGGAGCGGGACGAAGAAATGAAACTCTTCCGTAACCTTATTAAGAAAATCAACGATATGCCCTGTTTCGAAAGCCTTCCTAAAAGCATCAAACACTTCACCAGTTCGGGATGGGACTGAGACTACAGAATTCTCCATGAAAGTATCCTCCTCATTAAAGTGACAGGACTCTTATTTGGCTCGTTACCGTTCCAAGGTGAATGGCTTCGTGAATGAGAGCGAAGTTGAACAACTCGCCGGCGGTAATGAATTGGAACGGTCCCATAGCATACGGAGTTGAAAGCTTCTCGTCCAGCATGTCTGATGTCAGCTCAGATAGGCGCGAAAGCTGCGCAGTTAACATCTCGACCAACTCTTCCTTCGATGGATGAGCAAATGTCCAGTCCAAGGGCTTTGTTCCGGAGTTAAATAGGAATTCATACGAGTCAGGTATAGCCGATGGGGAGCCGAAACTTAGTGTAGAATACTTATCAAACCAATAAATCATATGGCCGACATTCCAACAGATAGTATTGTTGAAGCCCTCCGGTTGCTTGTCGAAATATCCCTCCGTAACTCCCTGGAGCGTACCAATCACAACCTGATGCAGTACTTTACCGGTGTTTATAATCGATTGTGCCATAATCCAACGCCTCCTTATTTGGTGCTTGATATGTTCCAAGTATAGGTCTCTTGGAACTTACCATCAATACAGTAGGCATTACCGGAACGTTAAGTATAAGTTAACGATTATTCTTTGACAGCAATTGAAGTTGGAGTGACAATACTCATTAAATGTGCATTCAGCGATGCAATTGAAAGTAGGTATGATCTATGGAGCTAAAACAACTACAATATTTTATGGCGATTTGTGACGAGCTTCACTTCACGAGAGCAGCCGAAAAAATGGGTGTCAGCGCACCCAACATCAGCCAGCAAATAAGGAGATTGGAAGAAGAAATAGGAGTTCTACTGTTCGATCGTGTGGGAAAAAGAATTGTCCTTACAGAAGCTGGCTCGATTCTTCATGAACATGGTGCTGCCGTGTTTACGCATCTACAGCAAGCGAGCGAAGCCATTGCAGACCTGAGGCAAATGCAAGGCGGATCGCTATCCATTGGCGTCTTGCCCGGTGACGCGGACCTCATGTTTAATGCCTTGCTCCTGAACTTCCATCAGACCTACCCTACCATCTCGTTGTCACTTCTGGAAACCATGAAAGTAACAGAACAAGTTCTAGACCGAAGCATTGATGTTGGCGTAACCATTGGTCCTGTTATTGATGAACGTCTCACGTCAATCCCCCTATTTCACGAGGAGTTTGCTTTGGCGGTAAGTAGCAATGATCCCCTTACCACCGAGAGCTTCATCCCCTTGAACAGACTGCATTCCTTGAAAATGGTCATGTTCCCACCAGACCATCAGTGCCGAAAACTGATCGACCGCTTTTGCATGGACAACGGGTTTACTCTGCAGCCACATATGGTGACGACAACGTTATCCTCCCTCCTCCAGATGGTACAGAGCGGCGTTGGTTACTGTGTTCTCCCGCGATTGCTACTGGATAATCTTCACAATAAAGACATCAAAGTCGTGCAACTGAGGAATCCTACTCCTTCTCAAGACATTTGTATGATCTACCGCAGTGACAGATATGTCGGATACGCCATGCGAACGTTCATCAAGACTTTGAGAACCTATATCGAGACAGCTATCAATCATGCTAAGTCTTCATAAATAGATGAACTACGTAAACCTCCTATTATATGAGAAAACGGCAGCCAAACGGCTGTCGTCATGTAATCATTAAACTATCATTTTTCAAATACGAAATCGCTTTATCTGCGTCATTTACAGTAATCACTATTTCTTTTTATTCGAATAAGATCGAAGTATCACGAGAATCAAGCATCTCTACCGCACATCGCTCCATTAACATAGATATTTTACGGTATAACGCTGCACCTAAGCTTAGCCGTCTAACTCCCAGTTCCCTCAACATGACACAATCAGTAAGGCCAGGTAGAGCCATTACATTGAGTGGTGCAGTCGTGCAGGATGCGATAGTCTTGATTTGTTCCTCATGTTTTAAACCGGGTACGAAGATACCAGATGCACCACTTTCTACATATTCTTTCATCCGAGTCATAGTTTCGTTGAGCGGATCTTGATTCAGAAGATAAGCGTCGATCCTTGCGTTTATATAAAAATTGCCGAACCCTCTTTTGTCTAAGGCATCTCTTATTTTGACAAGAAGATGGCATTGATCTGCGAGTTGCTTCAGCCCCTTTTCACCTTTCATCGAATCTTCGATGTTGATTCCAGAAACCCCTAGATTTGCTACCTTTAATACATTGCTTACAATACTATCATCGTTATGCCCATAGCCCGACTCTATATCCGCTGTGACAGGAATCTGTACATGATTAACAATTCGTTGAATAACGGAAAGTTGCAGTTCATAATCGATCGTTTCCCCGTCCGTATACCCCAAACTGGCGGCTATCCCCCAGCTCGTAGTACCAATTGCTTTGAAGCCAGCCTTTTCGAGAATACGTGCCGAAGGCAAATCCCATGCGTTTCCAAGCACCAACAATTCGTCCGATTCATGCAGCTTTTGAAACAGTTCAATTTTGCTCATATTCTTTTCCTCCCCTATGTACAGCATTAAGGACAATTAATACTTTTGAGAATAATACCACATTTTGGAACTTTCCATCGATTAACATATTTTGGTTGCTACTGTTCAGGATCAAAAATATAATGAGCTTAAGGAGAGTGATTTTTTGCCAACGATTCGAAAAGAAATAATAATCGATGCCTCACTTGATCAAGTGTGGGATGCTGTCAGAGATGTAAGTGCGGTTCATAATCGGCTGGTCCCGGGCTATATTGAGAATACGCTTATGAATGGGCACGAAAGAACCCTTATTCTGCCCCAAGGCGGATTTGTTCGTGAGTTTATCGTGTCCATTGATGAAGAGGAGCGTCGAATGGCATACGCGGTAAAAGAAGGACGAATGCCACTTCTTCATCATCATGCTTCCTTCCAGGTAATTCCTAATGATGAAAATGGTAGTAAGCTTGTTTGGATAACCGATTTCCTTCCCGAACAATTGACAAAAATAATTCAAGCACATATAGATCGTGGAGCAGAGGTTATGAAAGATACAATTGAGGCTGAAGCACAGAGAAACGATTTCAATACAGCTCATTAAAGTGTTAAGGCATCAGATCCTTATATGATCGGATGCCTTGAACTTTGAAGCAAATGAATAAAGCAGGCGCAATACGCCTGCTTTTTGTGTCTCTCAATCCTACTTATTGTGGCACTTCCACAGAGAAGCCCTGCTTCCAGACGATCCGCTCACCAACTCGGAGTACTGCGTTCAGTCGGTGCAAGCCAGGGGTCAAGGTTCGAGATGCATAAAGCCGGTACCAAACCGTAGCGACATGTTCTTCGGAGCCAACTCTCTCTTGAAATGCGTCAAGGCTACTGGTAGACGCCTCTCCTTCCTCTTCAATAGATATCATCGCCGGCATCCGTAAATTGCCTTTTTGCATGCTCCATTGCTCGTAAAGCCACGCTTGTAATTCGAATTTCCTGTCCGTTCCGACCTTAGTCGGAAAATCGCTGATCTCCACTATATAGTCTTTTTCAATTAACGAGAAATAGTCGGGATTTCTCCAACTTTCTTGTGACAATCCGAACAGGCTGATCATATCGTGTAGCTTCAAGTACCACTCACCTACGGAATAAATGGGCGGTTGCAATAACTGTACGGTTCTCTCGTGGACATTGTGCCAGTAAATCTGAGCTTCACGCTGCCCAGCCTGAAGCTCAAACTTGTAGTCTCCCTTAGTAAGGAGAATAGTATGATTGTTCTCATCTTGCTTCGTCTGGTAACGAAACACACTCGCAAGCTGTACCAAAGAAAGGAAATCAGTACCATCATCTGATCGGTAACCTATTTTTTGCTGCCCAAATAGTGTCAGATCGTGACCTTGAGGGATGATTGTAGCAAAGCCGAGATTCCGTTCATTAAATGCAATTTGAAGCATTACTTTTGGATCCTGAATCCTATCATTAAACAAAATTCTAACCCAGACATTACCTTCTGCCGTTTGGATTTTCACCCATTTATCTCCGGACGGTTCATCCCAATATGCAAGAGCGGTTACTGTTTGAGCTGGTAAGTTGGGCATATGCACATCAAAATTCACTCCGGGATAGCGGAAAGGCACTTTTTCTCCCATCAGTCTGATCTTCCATAGCACAGGAATGGCGTCCTCCGGTTCCGCTCTGCGTTTATTCACCCAACCGGTCGTTCCTTGCGATGTACGGACATGATACCAAGTCCCGTTGAACGTCTCCTGTATGGTTTCAAATGCCGTAACGGTGACGTCTTTTAGTACGGCCAGCTCTTTGTTATTTGTCGACCATACATCGGAAAAGAGTGGCGTTTCCACCTTCAGAACTAACGTTTCATTCGTATCCGTAATAATTGTTCCTACACCTCGCACCCACTTGTCACCATCTGCCGATCTCACAAGATAGCTACGATCATAGACCGTCGTTAATTCAGCAATGACTTCGTAAACACCATTTGTTAGTCTACCATCGGCAAGCTCATTAGTGCCAGTGTGGTCATTATCTTGAAGCGCCGTACCGACCTCATAGTAGTAAGGCTCATTGTTGTAGTGTGCACGCTGAGATATCGGTCGAACTGTCCCGATTCTATTAATCGGAATGTGAACCCACAAATCGCCAAGCCATGTAGTGTGAATTTGAACCCATGCTTTACCGATCTGGCTATCGCCAACAAACCATTTATCTTCTATATTAACTATTTGCACTTCCTGAGGAGACAAAGAAGCAATTGACTCTACTTGGTCATTTTGGTTCTGGTAAAGTGGGGTCTCCCCCGTCAAATAAATCGTCTCCGGTTTTGTAATAGCGATGTCCCACATATAAGGACGTACCCAGCGTGGTCCATACATCGTGTCTATTTGCCACTGGACTGCGCTACTAACCGACCAAGAAGCCTCACCCTTTAGCACACGTACTTTCTGTGGAGCAAAGACACCTTCAGCTTCCTCTGGGGAATCATCAGGGTTTGCATAATAGGGTGTGTCTTTTAGAAATTCGATCGATTCGGGAATTCGGAGACCTTCAGGAGTTTGCAACCCCGAGTATACAGTCCAATTTGCCATATTGACTAACGAAATCTCGGTCGCCTTTGCTGATAGCGGCAATGTTACAACCCACATCGCTGCAGCTAATGTAACTGTAGTTAATAAGTAGTTGGGAAGCTTTCTCTTATACTTCATATCAGACACATCCTTAGAGATAAATGAAGCAACGCACCTACTATATACTTAAAATTATGGAAAATGTTTCTTTCCACGCGAAACAGGTTGCCGCTACTAGTTTTTGCGGCAGCCTCAACGAAAAAGCAGCGGCTCTTTCGGACAGCTGTATTCGTACGTGTTGTTTTATGAGCTAACGTTCCCAGTAAGGTTAATCTATTTCTGATTATTTTTAAACAAATACCGAATCCCTTTTCCCGCCATTATTTCATCCGCATATCGAGGAATTACATGTAAATGTGAATGAAAAACATGTTGCCCCCCCACATGACCACAATTCCATCCCACATTAAAACCATCTGGTTTATAATTCTGATCCAAATACAACTTAACTTCGTGTAATAATTGATATGTTGCATTCCATTCATCTTGAGTTAAGTCAAAAACAGTTTCCCTATGTGCTTTCGGGACAATAATTCCAGCCCCTTTAATCTCTTGCTCTTTAAGCAAAGTATAGATGCAGTTGTCATTGCTTATTATGACTTCATGACTTTCATCATTGGAAATATTGCAATAAGGACAGTTAACCAAACGCCACACCCCACAGATTAGAATACTGATTCAGGATAATAATTCAGAAGATCTAGCTTGAAATCGTATGACTTTATGAGCCACGTATTATTTGTAGTCTGTGATTTCAAAATCTACTTTTGCATATTTAGAGAAATCCCCGACTTCGCCAGCCGAAACATACTTAATTTCGCCCGTGCTTATGGTCTGCTTTTGAACCGAGCTGCTTGGTTTGGAAGTGCCTAATGCCGTCCCAATTAGCTTATTGTTCGCGTCATAAAAATGCAATTCAAACGCAATTTCATGTTCGGTTATCGAATCCTTGTCATGATCTAAAGCTAATAATCCTCGAATGCCCGTATATCCACCATCTAAGTATAAGTCGAGCAAACCAAAGTGAATATTGGAATATTTATTATCGTTAAGAATGGGAACATTTGAAGGGAAATGATTAATTATAATGTCCTTGTATGTACCTTGATCTGTGTAGTCTATAAATGGTATCAGGTATCGTAGACTCGTTGAAAGTACTCTATTCTATACTAGCATATTTTGTAAGTATTCTGCCTGTTAGCTGAGAAGGCTACCGATCTATTGCTGTCGGCAGCCTTCACCTGATGCTTATTGAGCAGTCATTCGTATACAAAAACCATAAATGGGAAGTTTAACTATGACATCTTATTTCCTAAAATTGGGGGGATTGTAGTGGTCACTTTGAATTTTATTACGTTATTAATAAGCATCGGAGTTCTATATTCATTACGTTGGATGCAGAACATATTCCTATCAATTGAAAAAATAACGTACTACATGGTCATTGTAGTTGCCATCGAACAGATCCATTCAGCGATTCTTGATAATTATAAGTTGCTTGAGTTTTCGGAAGCTCTTTCCGCTTTTTTCTTTTATAAAATGAATCAGTTAATTATATTTCCGATCGCAACGATGTGGCTTCTTTTTTCGTTTTTCCACAGTAAACCACGGTTGCTTCTCAAAATGCTAATCTTAGGCATATGGTTTGCATGTTTGATCGAATCGTATATGTTATTTGAAATACTAGGTATAGTGAAATTTACGGGCTGGAATTTCGGGTATGCCATCGTTGTATGGTATATCGTCTTGGTTGAATCCTTATGCTTCAGCCTATTGTTCAGAAAAATGCTTGGGAAGTGTGATCACCATGATATTGTATCCCCCTGAACGATTTGACATCAATGAGTGGTTTTCTCTACTTTCATTGGTTGTTTTATTAACCGTAGCCATATTGCTTCCAAAACGTTTTTCTTTACTATCGATTGTAGTCTATACGGTATTTACTGTATTTATTTCGCAGACAGTTGATTCGCTAATTGCTGTTAAACCATTTGATTTGTATGACGTAAACGATAGTTCTAAATACGAGGTAATGGATATTGTCATTTATTATTTTAATTACCCTCCTTTCACGTACATATTTTTATGGTTGTATGATAAGTGGAAGCTTAGAGGAATTTATCGCAATTTATATGTAATCGGGTTCTCATTCCTATCTGTTTTTTTTGAGTGGTTAGCTCAACTTTGTCACGTATTTACATATAAAGGTTGGAAACTATGGTATTCCCCCTTTGTCTATATCGTAATTTTTATTTTATATATTTTTGTATTTCATCTAACAGAACATTTACTAAAATCAAAGAAGTGATTGAGTTGTGTCTTCCAACTTTATAGCCAAAGAAAAAAAGGCGTGTCAAATTGATTGTCAATTTGCACGCCTTTTTGCATTAATTCAATATCATCCGGGCTACCTCTGCCAAGTCTTCAATATCTACTTTCCCGTCACCATTGATGTCTGCTTTTTTGTACTCGCTCCAATTTGGATCATTGGAAGATTTTCCATATGCGGCAGCTACGATGGCAAGATCCCCGATTGCAACGAGTCCATCGCTGTTGATATCACTAGGGTGAGCTGTATTGACCGAATCGATGAAAGCTTGAAGCGCTGTGTTAATCTCTGTTGCTGCTTGATCGATCTGCTCTTGGGATGCATTTGGATTGTTCAGAACCGATTGTGCTTTCTCGATTGCTGAAAGTAATACTGCCTTGGATCCTAATGGATATTGATTCACTTCTGATCCTTCCACTGAGGCATCAAACTTCGCTTGCGCTGCTCCTATAGCGGTGCTCAACGCAACTCGATCATTTGCTTGAATATCTACACTTACGAATACTTGGCCGAGTGCACTTTCCTCTCCTAACCCATTCGAGATAATCACATTAGCTAGACCGATGACAGCTGATTGTGAGGAAGATTTCGCCTTAAAGTGAAGATTCACCAGATCTCCGTTGGCATTAGTGGCATGGTCTGCTCCTATACTTGCCAGCAGGATGCGCACATGACCAGATGTTTCTTTTTTACCAACGATGGCTAACCCCTGCTTAGCAGATTCTGCATCAACAAACTCTACTTGTGTTGGATCATAAGTAACCGTGATATCTTGTGCATAAATACTTTGGGTGACGCTTAAATGGCTGAGTCCGTACATGAGGTCAAAGGATTGCCCAGCTTGCACGCTGCTTGCCCCTTTTAATGTAGCCATCGGTTCTGTCGATTGCTCGGCGGAGGGCTTAAGCTGTGGAGTAATGGTCGGTCCCCATACTTCCATCGCATCGATACCATTGGCTTGCGGTACAAAATGTACCCGATCAATCGCAAGCTTGCGCGGCTCCGTTGTACCAGCTTTATAATGCGTATGGTACACCATGAACAATTCCGTACCATCTGGTGAATAAATTAAGGAATGATGTCCCGCTCCAGGCACAATGGTATTAGATTTCATGATCGGATTATACGTATATTTCGTCCAAGGCCCCGTTGGAGTAGGTGCGGTTGCATAACCTACACCATAGTCCGGGCTTTCGAAATGGTTACCGGAATATGTCAAGTAGTAGGTTCCATTATGTTTGATCATAAACGGCCCCTCGTTAATACTTGCAACCGGCTTTTTTGGACTGAGCTCCCAATCTTGTGTAGCCCGGAACACGATTTGTAATGTATCTTCCTTCATGCTCATCATATCGTCACTTAGTTCGGCCATCCAAATTACATTGCCTTGATTGAACCTGACGAAGTAGATGTACTTTTTGCCGTTATCGTCTGTAAAAATATGCGCATCGATTTCTGGTGTGTTCAGATGCATCGGCTGTTTGACATCTTGGACGAACGGCCCCAATGGAGAACTGCTTGTTGCAACAGCTAGCCTTTCATTTACTACATAGTACATGTAGAACGCCCCGTCCTTTTCCACGACCTCAGGTGCCCAAAAGCCGCCAGTCCCCCAAGAATCAGACTGTTGTAATGCCAATTCATCCTGCTCCGACCAATTTACAAGATCCGTTGACGTGTATACCTTGAATCCTTTTGGCTTATTAGGGTCCGGAGAAGTATTCGTCCCATATAAGTAATACTTGCCGTCGTGCAGCAGTACAAAGGGGTCCGCAATGTTCGGCAACACAGCGTTGGTATACGTTGGCCCCGTTATCGCTTCGTGGTACGAAGATACTTTGATGTTGTCAAATCTGGCATCAGCATTCCATGTGCGCAGTCCGATTTTACCAGTAGCCAAGTGCGAAGCGTCCAACAAGTCAAATTTCGGATACCCATTGACGTTGAGCGGATTGTCGTTCACATAAACCTGAATGTGCTCTTCATTCGCAACGACCTTAAGGTGGTACCACTCATTTGCAAGGATCGGCAGCTTCTTGGAAGCAAGCTCTTGCCACTGACCATTCGACATTTGGCCGAGTACGGCTGTTTGTGTGGAAGCATTAATGCCTACATAATAGCCATCTAATTGATTCAAGCCATTTGCAACGTTCGATGCTCTGAAAATAAGGCCTGCTTCGCTCCCACTCGTAATTTGTACATCGCCTTCAAGTACGAAGTCCGTAAAGCTTAGGCTGTCAAGTACCGCTTTATAGCCAGGACCGCTGTTTACCGTATATTGTCCGTTAGAGACAGTCCAATTGCCTTCGTACGTTGACCATCCTTCAACTGTTGATCCGCTAAAGTCGTTCGTGTACAGGATCTCCGGCGCAGACGTTGAGTTCGGCACACTAATTATAGCCTTCGAGCGGAAAGCACCGTTTGTAGATACCGCTTCAATGACAGTTCTACCTGGCGACAACGCCGTTACTAATCCGCTGTTGCTGATGGAAGCGATTTCCGGATTACTGGAGCTCCAAGTCACTTCTTCTCCGCTTTCTCCCAAGTTGTGAAGCTGGGCTGTTTTCCCTGATTCAAGTGTCAACTTCTTCTGATCAAGATCAACGCCGCCCTGCAGGTCCGTTACCTTCATATTGTCATAAGTCGCATTCGTCCAAAAGGACCTGACCCCAATAGATCCTTGCGTAAAAGTGGAATCTACTGCACTGAGCACAAGAGTGCCATCGATGTAAATATCAATATGGCTTCCTTTGGTTTCTACCTTCATCCGGTAGACTTTATTTTGTTGAACGGTAAAAGGGATGGACGCAAGTTCCTTCCAATTGTTATTCATTTTTCCCAGTTGAACGAGATTATTCACTGTAATACCAGCGTAATAGCCTTGCAAATTATCTGCCCCGACGCTTGGGTTGTTGACCCTGAAAATAAGTCCGGCATTATCCGAATTAACCCCATCCTTGATGGAAATATCGGCTTCATATACAAAGTTGCTGAAGTTTGTTCCGTTTGCAACAGCTTTGAATCCTGCCCCCTTATTTGTATGGAAGGCTCCATCTGAAGCGTTCCAAGAACCCCCGTACGTCGTCCACCCGTCCGCATTACGATCATTAAAATCATCTTGGAACAAGATTGAATCATCTTCTGCGGCCGTAACGGACGCTATAGGGGTTGTGAAGGATAGAACCATGCTAGCAATCAAAGCGGATGATATCAATTTTTGAAGTTTATTTGGGACGCAATTTAACCTTATCTTCAAGTTACTTCCTCCAGTCACTAAATATATTTCTATCGTTACTAGATACATTATGTATCAAAATGAAGGGATTGTATTTGTGTTTTCCCGTCTTTTTGTGCGTTTTTACAATTTTTCACTCAACTGCCAACAGTGTATTTTGTTTGATATCTGTGTGAACCATATCTGTCCCAGAAGTATAAACTTATAACCCATTGGCAAGGATGACAAATAAACACTTTTGGTGGCGACTGTTATGGGTACGATCACAAAGACACTGCAGGCTATTTTTAACCGTGATAGAGCACATTCAACACATGATAAACCAGAGATATCGCAAGAAGAGGAACAACTTGACTCCAATTTGGGCACGATCTTTACGAAAGTAAAGAATGCTTTTGGCCACAGCGAAGATGTTGTTACGGAAGACATAGGTTTATGTAATGGCCTGAAATCAGCTTGCAAATTCGGGTTTATTTATATGAATGGATTAGCAAGTACCACTACTGTGCAAGAAATAATCAAAGAATTACTAGGAATAAGTAACGATTTAAATGATGAATTGCTCGATACTTCGATTGATAAAATGAAAATAATTAAAAATTACTTACCTAGTGCTGGTAATGCCAAAACGATTGCCGACTTTTCAGCACTATACACAGCCATTTTGTCAGGTGAAACCGTTATTTTACTTGATGGTTATCCTTATGGTTTCGCTGTAAATACAATCGGTGGAAACAATCGTGCAGTAGAGGAACCGTCGACTCAATCTGTTGTCAGAGGACCAAGAGAAGGGTTTACTGAATCCATAAGCATCAATATTTCATTGATTCGCAAAAGAATTAAATCCCCTAATCTGTGGTTGGAGACCATGACAATTGGCAAAGTAACTCAAACCACGATTGGAGTCATGTACATTAATGGCATTGTTAATGACAAACTTGTCGCAGAAGTGAATGAACGACTTAAAAGAATTGATATTGATGGCATATTGGAAAGTGGAAATATAGAAGAGTTGATCCAAGACGAAACCTTTACTCCCTTCCCGACTTTGTATAATACAGAACGGCCTGATGTTATAGCTGCAGGACTGCTGGAAGGGCGTGTTGCCATCCTTGTGGATGGCACGCCTTTTGTCTTATTGGCCCCTGCTCTATTTGTACAATTTTATCAATCTGCGGAAGATTATTATCAGCGTGCCGAATTCGCTTCATTAATACGTATTTTAAGATATATTTGCTTTTTTATTTCCTTGCTGGGGCCCTCTCTCTACATAGGGATCACTACATTTCATCAAGAATTGCTGCCCAGCTCGTTGTTATTTAGTTTAGCTGCCCAGCGGGAGGGCATTCCATTCCCAGCTTTTGTTGAAGCCCTACTAATGGAGATAACATTTGAAATTCTGCGTGAAGCTGGTGTGAGGCTTCCCAAAACGGTGGGTCAAGCGGTATCCATTGTTGGTGCTTTGGTCATTGGACAAGCTGCTGTTGAGGCAGGTTTAGTCTCGCCAGCTATGGTTATCGTTGTAGCTATCACGGCTATAGCTAATTTTGTCATTCCCGCTTTTAACATGGGGATTTCCATACGAATAATACGCTTTATCCTCATGGTATTAGCGGCATCCTTCGGTTTGTTTGGCGTAACGGTTGGTTTGATCGGCATCGTACAACATCTGTGTAGTTTGCGTTCGTTCGGTGTTCCATATATGTCCCCTATGGCTCCGTTTATTTTTGCGGATCAGAAAGATACCATTTTGCGATTGCCGCAATGGGGATTATTTTCAAGACCGCAGTTCATTAGCTCCAAAAATAACATTCGGGAAAATAATGCTCCAACGACGAAACCAGCATCGAGAAGACCTTGAAGGAGCTTAGACCATGAAGAAAAGATTTCAAGTTGTATGTCTTTTGGTAATTGTCTCTCTTGTGCTTACGAGTTGCTGGGATCGGCGTGAATTAAATGATCTTGCGATTGTAGTCGGCATTGGTTTAGATAAAAAAGGAAGTAACATACAGGTCTCAGCGCAAATCGTGAATCCAAGTGAAGTAGCTTCAAGTAAAGGCGGCGCTGGGTATAGCACACCTGTAAGCATTTTAACTGCAACGGAGTCGACCATTTCGGAAGCGATAAGAAAGTTAAGTACAATTGCTCCAAGAAGAATTTACTCCGCGCATCTCCGCGTTTTAGTTATTGGGGAAGAATTGGCTCGCCAAGGCATAGAAAAAGTGATGGATGGCATATCGAGAAATCGCGAATTTCGCTCTGATTTTTATTTGATTATTGCCAAGGGAACAACTGCAGAGAATGTACTTGGAATATTGATGCCTACCGAAAAGATTCCCGCTAATAAGATGTACAGAACATTAGATTTATCTGAAAAGGTTTGGGCGCCAACAGTCAAAATGCCCATAGACAAGATTCTGTCTGATTTATCGAATCCAACTAAAGATTCTGTAATAACCGGCATTCAAATCATTGGTGATCAAGATATAGGAAAAACAAAAAGAAATATGAATAAATCCCAAGCTTATGCAAATTTAAAATTTTCAGGTGTAGCCATTTTTAAGCAGGATAAGCTGATTGATTGGTTCAATAGTGAAGAAAGCAAAGGCTATAATTACATCATGGGTAACGTGAAAAACTCAGTTGGTCATTTATCATGTCCTCAAGGGGGCACGTTAGCCGTTGATGTTGTTCGAACAAAAACAAGTATAAAGGGTGAAGTTGTTAGAGGAAAACCGAAAATTTCTGTATTCCTTTTTTCTGAAGAAGATGTTGGTGAGGTTCAATGCAAAATTGACTTGACCAAAATGGAATCAATACGACAGTTGGAAAAACTTGCTGAAGAAAAATTGACGAATATCATGGAAGCCGCCATTCAAAAAGCAAAAAAGAATAAGGCAGATATTTTTGGATTCGGAGAGGCGATTGAAGACGTTGATCCAGGCTCATGGAAAGCCATTAGTAATGAGTGGGATCAATCTTTCGCTGATTTGGAGGTTTCAGTCCATGTGGATGTTCAAATCCGTAGATTGGGAACGATAAACAATGCGTTGCTTGAAAGAAAGGAGTGAATATCTCCGTGTGGGCCATTTCAGGCATTCTTATCGTAGGTGGAATTCTTACATATATGGAAGCTCCTTATCTTGTTAGAAAGAAGCTTATTAAGGAGCTTTGCTTTTTTTTAGGCTTATTGTTCATAGGTGTAACCCTAGTAATTTTAGAGACACTGCGAATCCAATTGCCGAATCCACTTGACTGGATCACGGCTATTAATGAACCGATCAGCGATTTGATTACTAGGATGCTTTCATAGAGGTGAATAAGGAATGATTGAAAAAGGGAAGATAGGTGTTCATCAATTTACCATTTTAGCCATTCTTTTTACCGTGGGAAGTTCTATTCTGATTGCACCTGCTGGCATTGCTCATGAAGCTAAACAAGATGCATGGATTGCTTCACTGGTAGGGTTAATTGGCGGATTGTTGATGGTTATGCTGTATAATTTGATTACAACACGATTTCCAAAAACGACTTTCGTGCATTATAGTCAGGAAATCCTTGGGAAGTGGCTCGGAAGATCCATCTCTTTTCTTTACTTTTGTTATTTTTTCATCCTCGCGGCGCTGGTACTTCGCAATATAGGCGACTTTATGACGACCCAAGTATTGCCCAACACACCTATTCAGTTTATTCATATCTTTTTCTTGATCGTTATCATCATGGGAATTCGCAACGGACTTGAGACATTCACTCGAACAGCGGAGATTTTTTTACCATGGGTGATGTTCTTTTTTTTCATTATGGTTGTTCTTCTACCCCCGAATTTCGAATGGAGACATTTACTACCTGTCTTTGGCTATGGCGTGAAACCTATCTTGCGTGCTACGATCCCCGTACTAAGTACACCTTATATGGAACTTGTTGTATTCTTAATGTACTTCCCATTTGTGAATAATTCTCAAAAAGCGAGGAAGGCTTTTCTGGTTGGGACCTTAATTGGTGGAATTCTGCTAGTCATCATTTCTCTGTTATCTATATTAGTATTGGGTGCAGATCTAACTGCAAGGCAAATGTACCCCAGTTATAGTTTGGCCAAAAAAATAAGTATTGGCACCTTTCTGGAGAGATTAGAGGTCATTATGGCTGGCATTTGGTTTATTACGATATACTTTAAACTTGCTATATGCTTTTATGCATCTACGATGACTTTTGCCGAAATATTTAACATGAAAGATGCCCGCCAGTTGTATTGGCCATTCGGTATAATATTGATTGTACTTTCCATTGTTGCCTACCCAGATATCCCTTACTCCATGAAGTTTGGATCCAAAATTGATTTCCCTTACTCGTTGCCTTACGCGATTATTTTCCCAATGTTATTGCTCATTGTTGCTGTTATAAGGAAAAAGAAAGAGTAAGGGAATTTCGCACACACACGCTCTGCACCCGAAATTATCCAACCTGTATGTAAGCGGGGCTAAGGGCTGCCAAGAAGCGGCCCTTCAGATGTTAAACTATATTATCGTTTATCGTTCGTCTTTCGACCGATTATGAATTGAAAATCATACCAGTCCATACAAAAATGAGGTTCATATAGATATGCATCAGGATGGAAGCAACGATACCCTTAGATCGTATAGCAGATCCACCCATAAAGAAACCTCCAACTGAAAAGGCAATGCACACCCAAACCGAAAAGCCCAAGTTATAATGAGATATCCCAAAAAGTAGACTAGTCACAATTAAACCGTATACGTTTCCAAACCATTTGACATATTGGTTAAGTAAAACCCCCCTCCACACCCATTCCTCTAAAATTGAGTTTACCAGTGAAAAAATCAGTCCATAATACAATAAAAGCCTTAATGAGCTACTATTTAAGTCATTTGTAAAGGAATATATAAAGAAACATGATCCAACAGCCATTACAAACGCAAAAATAACAAGGAACCTCCATATCGGATCTTCTTTTCCTCGCCATATTAAAGGGAAAGAAATGCTTGCCCGGAAGTTTCCAATTCGAAGAACTTCAGAAGTGAATAATCTCTGAGGACCCAGGAAAATAAAAGGTAGAATATAAGCGATCACACTAAATCTCGAAACAATAATACGAACTTCGTTTGGCACTCCTACGGAATTACAAACAGCGTTAATCGCTTCCCTAAGAAAGTGTGAAATTGTGTAACCAATAAGAAACAGAACTAGTATTTTGAAACTTACTTGAATTAGAGTTTTTAATTGCATAATCAACCTCACAACTATTTCATGCCTATAAGTCATCCTTACGATGTATCTTTGCTAGAATTTCATTCTTTTTCTCATAAGAACCCCCGATGTACCCGAGTTGGATTCTCGTTATAGGCATAATTCAAGCCCTGTTAGGACCTCGCAAACGTGATGTAATCGACTTGGGCAGGATCTGCCAATTCGATCCTAAGTGCGCGGTTGATCTGTCCCCGGTGATATTGCCCATGTAAGAGGACCTGCAACAGGATGTCTCGAACGGACGTTCGGAATGGAACTCCGCTCTGGTTCGCATAATCGATCATCTCTTCCAAATCGGTTTCCTCAAGCCCTTCGATATAGGCGCGATATTGCTCGGCGTTTTCTTCGAACATCGTCCGGATCGCCGTCAGGTCTGCCGCTTCCTCCCATAACGAATATTGCGCGCTGCCCTTGCCCTGCAATCGGGAAAGCCAGACTCGTTCCGCGACCGCGACGTGCCGAACTAGCTTCAGAAGATCCTTGTTCTTCGTCTCACTCTCCTCGAGCGCGTCCAAGATGCGTCCGTCTGCCCAGTACAGGTGGTCCATCATGCTTTTGATCGTTTTCATTTCGGTATCCCCCTCTTCGTCTCATCGATTACTTGAACTATTCGCTACTTGGTTAAATTATCCTCCCGTTAGCGGAGCGGAGAAATCATTCTTTGATACGGGTCGTATACTCTTGGGGGCATATTCTACTTCTGAATAAAATTCAAATGTTTCATTCGGTTCATGACAGATAATACTTCATTAATTCTTGGTAATTCAAGCCATCTTTCAAAACCAGGAAAAAAAGAAGAAAATACAATATCCACGCCTTCTCTCTCCATATCTTCGAGAGCTTTTTTGATCTTCTCATGAAGAAAGATGAGGTGATCCTGATTACTTATAGCGATTTTACGAATTAAAAAGGTAATAGCTGCAAGTTGGGCTTGTGATGTAATATTGTAAAGCCCTCTGATATCAATTTGTTCATCACCTATCATGATGTATCCCATGGTTGAAACCATCAGCTTTTCTGTACCACTGCCCTGTGGATAGCTTGAAAAGTGATCGGTGGTTATTATTCTTTCTATCTCCCATTTGGTGAGGGGGATACGTTCGCGTGGTTTGTCGAGTTCACATAAATTTTTTGCTTCTTCGGTTACGTTTTTTGGCACAAAATTGTCCATCAGAATAATTTGATCAGCTACGGATAAAAATTCACCGCTGCCTCCAATAACAAGAACAGAAGATACGTGGGCAGCCTCATAGAGCTCCCTGACACGTTCCGTAAAAGGTGTAATGGGTTCACGCTTGATTAGTGAACGCATTTTGATGTCTTGAATCATAAAATTCGTCGCACTTCTGTCTTCATCAATAAGAAGAAGCTTACACCCGTAGTTGATTGCCTCCATAATATTTGCGGCTTGAGATGTGGAACCTGAAGCGTAGTCAGTTGAAAACTGTTCAGCTGATCCATTGGGTATCCATTTTATGAAAGGGGTAATATTGATATCTTTTATGGAACGCCCTTCCTCGGCTGATATTTCCATTGCACTTTGATCTGTAATCACAAATCCTCGTCCATCGCATATACAGTGATTGTAAATCCCCGAATTTAGTGCATCCAGCATTGTGCTTTTACCCGAATAACCACCGCCGGTGATGACCGTCACACCATGTTTTATTCCCATTCCTCGTATACCACAAATTTCAATTTCCATATCTACTGGGGATGTAAAAGGCAAGGCACCCTCCAGTGGCCCGCTGTTGTCTTTATTTCTTGGCAAAATGCTGCCATTCGCAATAAACGCACAATATCTACTTGCTTTCAGCCATTCGCGAATCCTATTTTGTTTTTTTACTAATTCAAAGGCAGCATTTAATTTGATGTGATCCCACTTGGCAATTAAATCCTCCACTTCTTTTGGAAGCATTTTGCAGAGCATGCGCATAGCTTTATTATTATCCTTGAATGGAAGTTGAACTGTAATCATTAAGCATAGATACCTTTTTTCCGAGGTGACTTCGACAAAAGATGCATTACGTTGCAACACCACATTCGTTGGACGAAAACAATAAAAAGCACCATTTTCTTTATCAGAACGTGACCGGTTATAAATCAATTTATTTAATGCCTCAATATGACCAACCCATTCTCTTAATGCAAAATCAGAGAGAACAACTTGGTCCATATGTTCATCTAAGCCGAGACGGTCAAAAGGTATTTTAATGGTGATACATGGTTTATCCAGAGTGAGTTTATGTGTCCGTTCAATGTAATAGGCAACATCATTATACCAATAGGTTGGGTCAGATATCGTCCCCCCTTGATCATAGTAGGAACCTTCATAAATCATACCGTAAGTTGACTGTCCGGATTGTAATTCGCGAAAATATTGAGCGAGTCTTTTAATAAAGCATCATCCTTTCATATTAAAACCACTTTTGTTGACTTGACCAACCTTTGTACAAAAAAAATAACAGCCCTCCGTAAGCGGCTGTCTTCGACCGGCATGAAACATGAAAAGTTCCTTCTGCCTACATATAAAAGCCCTGAGAGTGAATCTTACCCTCAGAGCCTAATGTATTTCGTAAAAAGATAAACTAAAAAGCAATATGAGGATAAGACGTATATTTTTTTATTGTATTCATTGTCCTCACCTCGTTACGATTTATTTTTACAACAACACAATCTTAACATTAAGATCATCCACTATATAGGGAAAGTTTAATTATAATTAACTCAAACCATGATTCATTTGAACTCTCGTTAGCGAAATGACCGTAATCCATATTTTTGATAGAGTTCACCGCGCTCTTTAACGGCAAGTTTGAAATAATATCCCTTTTGTCCATGCTCTTCAATTATTTTTGAGTATTGTAATGATAAGTGCTATCAAAAAGGAGTTGCGGAGCAATGACATCTTTAGAACCGATAAAATATTTGGAGACGTTGTCTGGTAAAGCCGCACATTTGTTGTCATTTAATGATGGGAACCGTTATGCGGTAAAATGTAAAAACAATTTCCACGGAACAAGGGAACTGGTAAATGAATTCGTAATCGCAAGATTAGGACAACAACTTTCTTTGCCTGTAGTGCCCTTTCAATTGGTGAATATGACAGAACATCAGATACAATATATTCCCAAAAAGTTTTCTTCCAAATACACTCCAGGCACACAATTTGCTAGCCTATTTATAGACAATTGCAGAGGCCTATCGAAGGAACCGCCTCATCCAGCTAAAACGGAAATCAAAAATAACCAGGTTTTAGCCGGAATTTTCGTATTCGACCGTTGGGTGCATAACTCAGACCGTACTAAAAGCAACATTCTTCTGGAGCGGTTGCCTGAAGGCAACTATGAAATTCATATGATCGATCACGGAAAATGTTTTCCTGGAGGATACAAATGGAACAAAGCAACATTGCAAAAGCACGAAAAGTTTAAAAAGGATTCCATCGTTCATATTTGGACTGTGGGTATGCTTGAAGACTCATCGATACTCTCTTCTTATATTGAACAAGTACTTGCTTTACCTGACGCCAAGATTGAAGAGGTGGTACGTGAAATACCTGGGGATTGGGGGGTGTCGAATCAAGACAGAGAGGCCCTTATTACTTATCTCATAGTACGGAAAAAATCATTTGCCGATTCGGTGTATCAATTTGCGAAAAAATATGGAAGGTCTTAATTTCTTGACAATAATGTTACCACGTTAAACTGTCATTACTTCAACAAGGCTGCTATTCATGCTGGCAGCCTTGTTTTGGTTTCTTATTTAACTAATATAAAGTTCGCTCACTTCGCGGATTCACATGTTGTTAACGTCATACGCTTAGCCCCTTCCACTCGCACAAGACATGCAACTGCATCTTGGCTTCAAGCAAGATGTTCCATTTGACTTTCGACGCTGATAAACAACAACTGCCACTGTAATAAGAACAAGTGCCAATATCACAATCACCACTGGATTTATAAAGAAAGAAGATATGCCAAGAACTGCCGCGCCACCAAGTAAAGGTATTGCACAACAAAGCGCGCATGCTCCAAGAATACCAAGCCCCGCTAACCATTCACTTTTTTTCATTTACGCCACCACCTCATTAATAATATAATTACATCATAATACTTAAAGCTAACTTTAAGTCAAGTGAGGTGAATATAAATGTCAGAACTTAGTATTGGTCAACTAGCAGCTAAAGCAGATGTGAATCCATCGACCCTTCGATATTATGAATCTATTGGACTGCTGCCAAATACAGAACGTAAAAATGGTCAGCGTCGCTATTCCGAGAGCCTTCTGGAGCGAATTACATTTATAAAAATAGCACAGCATACTGGGTTTACGATTCCAGAAATTGCGGTTTTACTTGAAGGATTTGAATCAATCCCTACATCGGATAGATGGGAAGAAATGGCGAGAGAAAAACGCGCTCAGCTTGAAGAGAAAAAGAAACAAATTAATTCGATGATTCAAATTTTAGACGATGGCTTACAATGCAAATGCCTCACCTGGTCTGAATGCTTTGATAAAATAAAGACCACCGGCACTTGTTTATAGCGAAAGGAGTATATGATTTAATCAGCTTTTCTCCACTCGCTTCACGCTCATCATGCTCTTACAAGTTGTACATAATCCGCTCATGACCTCGTTGTCCGATGTCGATCCCCTTCTACGCTGCGGAGAAAATGCAAGACTTCTTGGGTAGCAGCTCATCTCTATCAAGGAAATGTTAGCTGCTGCCCTCTATCGTTCGTACCCACACGGCCATGCAATTTAATCGCTTCCTCAACTTTGGACAACATATGAGTCCTCATAGTATTGTAGCGCTCGTTGAGAGCATTGAAAGCAGCCGCATTCGTATTCCGAAGATTGTTGTTCAAGACATTCGCGGAATAAATCGGAGCTGCCTGATCTGATTTCTGCAGATACCTATGATAGCGAGAAGCCCCGACTACCCGCGTCGAATGCAGACGTTTCATTTCATTGTTAATGCCGAACAATTCATCGCATACTTCTTCCTTCGTCTTATCCTTCACAGAAAATGTCGCATTAGGAGGGACCGAATCATTAAATGTTGTATAATGATCACTATCGACGCCGACGATATTCTCACCAGCTATTCCAAGATAGGTAAGCCAATTCTCGCGTTTAACCGCGCACTGCTGTGTGTGAATATTTTCCATGTAATCAAGTGCTTCACTGTTTGTATAACTTGGCCGTTCACTGAGCTTTTGAAATATTTTGAGAAGAGTACCTTGCAGCAGCTTTGGTCTATCTCCATCCGCATAATTCCGAAATAAATCAGCCAATCCTTCCAATTTTTTCGCCAGTTTGATCGCCTTCTGAGCCAGATTCTTCGCTTCTGCCCAGTTTTTGTTTCTAAATTCGGCTTGTGCTTTCTGGCGACAATCATTCATCATTCCCAAATCGCCATCATCGTCTTGAATCTTGAGTCTAGCAAATTCTAAAGTCACTTTTTTGAAATTCGGAAATTCAATTGATAGTTCCTCGAATTTGTTTTTGTTCGCTTTTGCCGACGATACTTGGCTCCGAAGCTTATCAATTAACTGTGAGCTCTTCGAAGCACTCTCTCCCGCCTCGATCCATTGCTTATTACTCGCCTTCTCATCAGCTGAAGTAGTTTCGGTCGAAATGTCGTCCGGGACTGCGATTCCTAATTCACCTGCACTTGTGAACAGGTCATCCTCATTAGCTTTTACGTGTGAATCTTTCATTTTATCATAGTTCGTTTTTCCCTTTTTCTTGTCGGCCAATTCTTTCTGAAGATCCTTTACAAAAGTTGAGAGTTCAGTGATTAGGATTTGAGCTTGATTGAATTTTTCTTGCACTTGCGCTACATTATTCTCGATATTAGTCTTAATGTTATCATCAAATACTTTGTCATTCGCCAACTCCTGCAACCTTCGTTGCATTCCTCTGACAGATCGCGGGATTTCGGGTTTTGGCTTCAAAATATCAGTCTTATACGCCTCAATAATAGCTGTCATTGTAGTAACACTTGCTTTCTTGAACAATGTAATTTCACCTTGCTTTGCCATCATGGCTCTTAGCGAAGTAGTTACAGTATCCTTCACCATTTCATCAGTACCAAGGTTCCTAATCTCTTTCATATGATTCTTTGCTTCATTCACCCATTGGATCAGACTATCTTCTTGGGCTGAGGCTTGGAGCATCAATTTCGTTGAATTGCGTTTTTTTTCACTGTCATAAGCGTTATAAACATCTTGAGGAATTGCCCTGCGCTGAATCGCCGCTTGTTGCGTTGCTTGAATCTGAATTCCCTCGCTGGGCCCACTGCTAGGCCGTGACGATTGCATCTTGCTCTGCATCAGATGACCAACAGCACGATTTCCTATTGTTCGCTGCAAACTTAGTGCATGTGCGGTCGTTAGGCTATTTCCACGAAATCCCTGGGAAAACTGCTCCATCCTTCCAGAATCCGCAGAAGTTCGGTCTTGATTCATTCCAGACGGGGCGGAATGGGATGGCGTTGACCTTGTATCCATTTGAGAGCGCATTCGTTATCCCCTATTCGTGATGAGAATTTATTACATATTTAGACATTTCAAAGTTAATGCTACCATATTGCAAGCACCTCTCGAATAGGTCTAAAGATCTAAGATGGATATATTAACCATATGGAGTTTCCGCTACCACCATCTCGGGAAGCCCAAAGGAGCCCGTTACTTTAATAAAAAGGGAGCTGCTGCCGGCTGCGAGCTGCTCCCTTAATATTTTATCATCGTTTATACGATCGAATTTATAGCTTGTCAGAGGCTTGCTTCAGAAACCCGGACAAAGTGATGAGATCTGGCGTGCTTCCTTCTTTTAATTTAATCCACTTTCGTTCAGCAGGCCCTTCGAATTCTTTCGGAAAGTCTATTCCGTTAGCATTCATGATCATAAATGCAATAGCATCCTTGGAAGGCGAAATGACGGCTGCATAATGTCCATTTTTCAGAAAGTGTGGTTTCTTGTATTGAATGCGTTCTTCAGCTTCCGGAATCGTCTCGTGAACCATGTTCCGCAGGATTGAACTGATATCTGCTTGCCATTTCGGTAGATTTTCTATGTAGGTCGTAACTTCCTGGTTCATTCTTCAATTCCCTCCAATTGTTAATATTTTACTTGCAATAAAAGTATACTGTTGCTTGAATATTCCCGTCAATGCTGTAAACTCCCTGTTACTTCAGCAAAGTAGAAAGTGTGCAACTGAATCTGCCAAAATATTGTGTTCGGTATATGATTTCGAATGGAGGAAAATACTAATCAAAAAATAATTAAGGAGTTTTTATCATGGAACTAATTAAACCCATCCGGCTTGGTTCAACTAAATCAAATATCAATGAAAAACTAACATCAGCAGAAATGGGAAAACTTTGGGCAACATATATGGGAAACAGCATGTCAAAATGTATTTTAAACTATTACCTTCAACACGTTGAAGACGAAGAGATCAAAACTTTATTAGAGAATGCACTAAAATTATGCGAAGAATTATTGAAAACTACGAAAGATTTTTTTGTAAAAGAAAACTTCCCAATTCCTAATGGTTTTTCGGAAGAAGACGTTAACCTTGGTGCTCCTCGTCTTTTTGAAGATGTATATTATGTACATTACTTGAAATATGTTTGTAAAGCAGGAATGAGTATTTATAACGTAGCCGTTCCACTTGTTTATAGGAAGGATGTCCAGGAGTTTTTTATTTATTGTATGAATTCCACCATGTCTTTGATGGGACAAATCAACGATATCTTAATGAATAAAGGATTAATCATTAAACCACCCATTATCCCGGTTCCTGATCGAGTAGAATTTATTCAAGAAAGTTTTTTAAATGGCTTTTTGGGTCATGTACGTCCTTTACACGCCTTAGAAGTAGCTCATTTGTATGATAATATTGAAAACAATACAACAAGCAAAGCATTAATCATGGCATTTAGCCAGGTAGTAAAATCAGAAAAGATTCGAAAATTGTTTATAGACGGTAAAGATTTGACTCATAAAAGCATTGAACAATATATGGAAAAACTACATAATGAAAATTTGCCTTCACCATCATATCTTGACCATTTGGTTACAACATCAACGTTTTCTCCATTTTCAGATAAAATCATGTTATTTCATAAGATTGACATGTTTTCTATGAAAATTAGAGCGTTTGGAAATTCTGCAGCTGTAAGCGGAAGACATGATATGAGCGCCCTCTATGCAAAGTCACTAGTTAAAATCGCATCATTTGTTGAAGATGCAGCGAAGATTTTGATTGACAACGGATGGATGGAGCAACCACCTTTTGCTGTTGATAGAGATAAGATAGCGTCTGAATAAAGGCGTTAGTAACTCAGTGACAGATAAAAGTAATCGATCGTAACAAAATTCGTGCCAAAATAAGTTTCAAAACCTTGCTTTGTTTTTTCTTGGCTTTTAGGATACATAACACCTGCAATTATTTTCCCATCTTGACATGTAATTTTTTCAGATTTCCATCCGCCACTACCCATCCGATTTCCACCTAACTTGTTGTGCACCATTAGTTTATAGCAATTCTCGAATTAGGAGGATAACCGAATCCCTGATTGTTGTAGTTAAGATGAGGTCAATTGACAACAACAAAACCATCGCTAATTAGTAGCGACGGCCAGATTCATGGTTTCATTTGGGTAATGTTCAAAAAACACTTGATTGCTTGAAGAATAACATTAATAGCTGACGCCTATATCTTCCCTTCATTACTTACGCTGAAGCAGCAAGCGCCAGCTGTCGGAACGACTCAAAGTTCTGGTGTTATTGGCCGTATTTACAGCGCTAATAAGCAGGAATATCGTCAATTCAGACCCGGTTGTGTTGTTAACCAGTACTTTATTGGGGGTTAGATCGCCAGCCCCACCTCTTGCAATAAACACTCCTGGTGAAGGCTCAGCCTCTATTTTGATAGCAAAGGCTTCGTTATTGAGTAAATAGTTAAGATTTCTCAATATGAGCTTTTGACGACTTTTCACCCGAATCACGATCTGCTGGAGCAGTACCGTTTTTCGGGCTCCCACTGCAATTGATGTATTTCCTCCTACGATTCCACTTAGTTGAATCAACATCCCCACCTCCAAGAAACTCATACTTTATCATATTCAGTATGTTTCATTAGGAGAGGGTTTTTGGTAGATACTACTGAAAAAAGGTTAAAGCCTATTTAGTAGAGTTATCTCAGTATTTCTTATCCTAAAAGTTGTCGTTTAGAGGTAATCTTTAAGTTCCTTAGAAGAATAGTTACCAGACCCAGTAATAATGAAAGTATTCCCACTAATATAACGTATTGTGTACCCATTCCTGATATAAATAGCCCGCCTACGGCTGAACCCAGTGTTGTTCCTACATTACAGGAAGCTATAAATATGCCATTTGCAAAGTCAGGCGCTTCAGGAGCTGCAGATGCAATCAAATATTGATTTATATTGGCCATTATTCCTCCAGCCAATATACCCCAAATGAAAGTGACAATTGCCATTGGTACGGTAAATTGCCCCGCGAAGATAAAAATAATGTAAACAGCACCCATGAACAAAGGAAAAAATATTACAGGCTTCATGGCATTACTAGATAGTAATTTACCTGCGACAAGATTCCCAATAATATTGGCTGCACCGAAAATGAATAGCGTAAGACTTATGACATTCGGAGGCATGTGCGTTACTGTTTTTAGATAATCTGTAATATAACTATAAACTCCGAATACAGCAGAATTTAATAAAACGACAGTCACGATGGAAAGCCAAACAATCGATTTTTTTAATACGGAAAGTTGTGTACGATACGAAAGCCTCTCTTCTATTGGCATAGATGGTACGAAGAGCAATGTAGCCATGAATACAATACAGTTAACCACGGCAAAGAATGCCATCGCCATTTCATACGAAAAGGCACTATCGATAAAACTGGCAATCGGTACGCCGGCTACCATACCAGCAGAAACTCCAATAAATACTTTAGAAACAGCTTTTGGCGCTTCTTCTTTACTTACTGAGGAAGCAGCTGCTGTAAACGCCATGGAACAATAAATTGGATGAAAGAAACCCAAAATTATACGAAGAATTAGAAGCATGGTAAAGTTAGTTATAAAGATAGATGCAATATTTCCTAAAACGAAAACACCTAATACAAGTAACATGACCTTTTTGCGATTTATTCCAGAAAACAATAACGGCATCGTAGGACCAGATACGGCAATCGCAATTGCAAAAAGACTCACCGTCAATCCTGCTTTTGTTATGCTGACATGAAAGTGGTCAGCAATGGAAGGCAATAACCCAATAACCCCCATTTCGGTATTTAAGATACCGAAAACACCGATTGTTAGTATTAATATCAGTAATTTCTTTTGATTCTCCATAATCTCCTCCAAATTGCCTCTATAAGAAAAGTGCTCCCGCTGTTGTTTCATCCTTCGAAACTTATTGTAGATATTTATTCCCCATATAACAAATACTTATATCTCATATCATGATATGCTTAATAAGCATTTCATCTAGAGATACTACAAATAAAAAAAGGAGGAGCGTTTATGGAACTGAGAGTTTTGCGATATTTTCTTACAGTTGCAAGAGAGGGAAGCATTACAGGTGCTGCTGATTTTTTGCATCTCACACAACCAACCTTATCAAGACAATTAAAAGACCTTGAACAAGAATTAGGTAAAAAGTTATTTAATCGCAGTAGTCACAATATCATTCTGACAGATGAAGGAATGCTCCTACGGAAGAGAGCAGAACAAATCGTTAATATGGTCGATAAATTAGAGAGAGAATTCAGTTCCATGGAAGAAATAGTAAGTGGTGATGTATACATTGGGGGTGGGGAAACTTACGCCATGAAGCAAATTGCACACGTAGTAAAGGAGTTACAGTTAAATTATCCAAAAATACGGTATCACCTGTTCAGCGGCAACGAGGACGATGTGACTGAGCGGCTTGACAAAGGCTTGCTTGACTTTGGTATTTTAATAGATCCTGCAGATTTATCGAAATATAATTATATAAATATTCCAGAAAAAGATGTCTGGGGCGTTGTCATGAGGAAAGACAGTCCTCTTGCTGTAAAGGATACCATTCAAGCCGCAGATTTATTGCATCTTCCACTAATCTGTTCGCGCCAGGCAATCCAACAGACATTGTCTAAAAATGAATTTGTGGATTGGTTTGGTGAAGATTTTGAAAAGCTAAACATCGTGACTACATACAATCTTCTATATAATGCTGCCATCCTGGTCGAAGAGGGCATCGGCTATGCAGTAACCATTGATAAAATTGTGAATACGTCTAGTGAGAGTAAACTTTGTTTTAGACCGCTAAAGCCAAGACTTGAATCTGGCTTAAATCTTGTTTGGAGAAAACATCAGGTTTTTTCCGTTGCTGCTGACATGTTTTTAAATGAAATCAAAGAGAGTTTTTCAAATTTATCCTTAGATGCACAGGAAGAGGTCCAGCGTCGCTAAACCGCACCGCTCTCTTCAAAGAGGAATGCAGTATTTTCACCAGTAGCTTTTACACGGATACCTTTATCCACTATCGAAATAACCCTTCTATTTTGATGCTTTAAAATAGATATCATTTTTCTTAATAGCTATAGCTTTCCGTTGATCAACACCAACTATTTTATATAGTTTGCTCCATACTTCCGCATCATTTGCTTCACCATTATTTTTAGGCAAAGGACGTATTCTTTTACTTGTCTCACCTATTTGTTCTCCAATATCCTTTAACGGCACGCTTTCAGCAGATACACTATAAATAACATCCCCCCACATGACTTGAGCGGGATAAGAACCTTTGGACTGATTACAAGCAGTAAGCAATGAAAGGATAATGAACATGGAAATCACTTTTTTCATATTAGTCACCTCAATAGAATAAACCTAAGGACGGTCTAATCAAATATCATATATTATTTGAATAGCCCCATCCGCATGAATCATTTCCTTGCCAAATAATGAAGGTTACAGTCCTCCTTATAATTGGTATTACCAATTTTCTCCATTTGATTCAATATTTCCTTCAAATAAACATTTGTAACTTTCCTAACCGCTGCTTTAACGTATTCAGGGAGCAGCTGCCGCGAGGCGATCTGCTCCCTGATTATTATGCTATCGTTGCGCGTTAGAGAATTACGTAGAGTGGCCAACACGATGGATCCGCATCCTGATATCTACGAATTACTCTTTATCTAGCCTCAATAAATACAGGGTTGCTAATTGCTCTGAATTCCCTGCCTTTTTCTACGGTTACTACAATCCATTTAACTTGACCCGCAGCAATGTCAGGAAGTTGCAAACTATAATCATAGACACCCTCCACGCCTTGAGCTTCGCTTTCTGTGTCAACAAGTCGATTCGTAAGTGTAAAGTACGTTCGTTGCTCGCCATTCGTGAACAAGCAAAGTCTATCCAGTGGAACGTTAGACAAAAGCGTAATATCAACGCTAACTGACGTTTTATCGGTTATAAGTGTTTCCCCAGGGCCTTTCCCCTCCAAAGAAACCTTCAGCAACGGCCCGCTCGTCAAAAAGCTATGTCCTTTGCGCAGGGCATTCAAAGTCGATTCTACCGTCAATGCCTGTTCTACTTGGATAACCGTCTGCACGCAACCGCTTCCTAAGCGATTTTCTGCCCACTCCTCCATAATAGGCGTTGTTTCTTGAAGCACCTCTATGAGATAGCGTATGATATCCTGGCGTTCAGCTGGAAGAGAGTCAACTAATTGATTGCCACTAGCGATTATCCATGAAAATTTTTCGAGTAGTCCGTGAAAGTCATCTACCCAGATATTGTGAGTATCACTGCCACTAGTAGCTGCAACATAACGCCCTTCTTCAAGCAACGACATCCAGAAATTAAAAGCGTCATAGTTAGGCGTACCTGGGATCATCGGGTTGGAGCCATTCCATATTTCAATCGTATCAAATATTTCGACCATATCCCTAAACTTCGGATCTAATGATATCGCAGGATTCCTGTCACACGGGTGATTGATCTGCGGAAGACCTCCAAGAGCTCTGATTTCATCCGAAGTCCGAATATGTTCTTGGCGCAAATATGGTTCTGTACGTTCTTCCTGTTTCGGTATTTTGTAAATAACGTCTGAATGTACACCGAGTGACAGTACATGTCCATTGGTCGTAGAGATCTCTTTGGAGACAATTGGTAAAAATGAGCTGGTAGCTGTAGCAAGCCACTGTTGATGATTTTTAATATTGTGATGATCGCTTAACGCACCATAAGCAAGCCCTGCTGCTTCCATAGAAAATGCCACTTGTTGCGGTGACTCAATAACGTCATCCGTACCACCGTGAAGAGGACTTGAGTAAACGCTGTGATGATGCAAGTCTCCAGCATACCAGCCTTCTCCACTCCAATCCGCCATTTGTGGAAGGCTAATTTGGCAATTTAGCTCCTCATTTGCGTTAATGAAAATTTCTTGCTTCACAATCTTGTAAGATGGGCCTTTAGAGACTTCGAGCAAATATCTAGCACTAGGAAGGGGCAACGTAACTGTCCCACCCGGCAACGTATATTCACGGATAAAATCAATTCTATTGTTTGCCTGAGAGATAGTTTCCATCGTTTCGCTAGCAAGCATCGGGAACAGCTTTACTTGCGCGATCATTCCGATACCATTGGTATCAGATACGGTTAACTTGAGTGTTCCTTCCGCTTGCGAAGCAGGTTTTGTTTGAAAAACAAATCCTCTGTTTGTTAGTTCCTCTTCCAAAAACTGTAGAGCCTCTAACAGAGCAGGCGGTGAATACCGCGGCAAGCCACTTTCATTTGGCATAATACTGCTGGCTGCTTGCAAATACTTTTTCATGACCATATGTAGTTCTCCTCTTGAAAAAATGACTGTTTATAATCAATTCCATCCTTTGTTATAAATTATAAACAATTGCGTAGAAAATCCCTCTATAAATAAATTAGTTTTTATTATGATTTTATTTGAACTTTCGTTCAATCGGGCTATCGTAATGGCGGATTGGGTAAATTCCGTTCAAACCATTATTTAGAGACAGAACGTATCATTATTGGTGAGATTCATGTGAAAAATACCTTCTATTGTGATGGCATGCGAGACTGTATAAATACCGGGTGATGATTCGATTGCTTTTAACGTTGCAGCTCTGTGTGTTCAAGCTGATCCTCTATCCATCGTGATGGTAGATCTTTCACTGTTAAAGTTTGATAAAGAATGATCACCGCGATCAGTATAATGGCATCCATGAACAAGATCATCAGCAAGGGATGCTCCTCCATAATCATAACGCCAAGCATTGCCCCCATCATGCCGCTCATCACTCCAGATAACATGCCGTCCAGTGCAGCGAGCCAACTATGAGCATAACCTGCATAAATTCCGACCGATACACCGATCGTTACGCCAATAACTGTCGCATAGAATAAGGACTGCAACCAAATTCCGCTGACCGTTCCAACCATCAGTCCAACCATCATCGCTACAGCCATGGCTGCCATCATAATGGTCATCTTACTGAGCTTCGCTGCATTAGTTCGGAGACGCATGGTTAAAGCAGATGCCCCGATCGTTACAGCTAGGCCGGATATAACTCCGACAATAATAAGCCCTGTAACGGAATTGCCGTTTGTGCCGCTGACAGAAGTGTCAGTTCCGTGTGTATGATCGTGCTCCGCTGCTAACGCAAACGGTGAAATCATGAGTGTAGTGATCAAAAGCATAAATATAAATAAGGCCAGTATTACGCGGTTCTTTTTCATTTTATCAAACACCTCCACATTGATTAGATTTATACCTATTCTCACTATCATAGTCGCTTGTTTGCAAATTAGTCTGACTCGAACGAGCTATTTTTAGCTGTTTCTTACCTCAATTACTATACGCAATAATAAAAAGTTCAACATGGCTCATACGAGCTATACGTATACAATAAACAAACAGGCCAACTCATTCCAAAAGGAATCCGTTGGCCTGACTTATTATTGCAATTTCTTTTTCTGCAATCGAAGCGCATTTGCAACAACAGAGACAGAGCTTAAGGCCATAGCTGCTCCTGCGATCCAAGGCGTAAGTACACCCATAAATGCGAGTGGAATCGCAAAAACATTGTAAACGAGTGCAAAGATTAAGTTCTGACGAATGTTACGCATGGTAGCGCGGCTGATTTCGAATGCTGCTGTTACGCCTCGCAAATCACCATGAAGCAAATTGATGTCGGCTGTTTCTTTGGCTACATCCGTGCCTGTGCCGACAGCAATGCCGATGTCCGCCGCGGCTAAAGCAGGTGCGTCGTTAATTCCATCACCGACGACTGCTACTTTTTTCCCCTGTTGCTGAAGCTTCTTCACAATATGAACTTTATCTGTAGGTTTCATTTCCGCATAAACGATGCGTACCCCCGCTTGAGCTGCAATCGTATCAGCGGTTTGACGATGATCACCCGTTAACAAGGCTACCTCCAGCCGCCTCTTTTTCAATTGTCTAATCGCTTGTGGTGAAGTAGGCTTTAGTGTATCCGTCAATACAAACATTCCTGCATAAGCACCATCAATCGCAACGTGGAGCACGGATTTCCCTTCAAGAGTCCAGCGATTTGCCAAATCAGAATACGTTCTGTTGTCAATTTGGTGTGTATTCATGAAGTCAATTGAGCCGACAAGCACCTCTTGTCCATCAACAGTAGCTTTCACGCCTTGTCCAGGTAACGATTCAAAAGTATCAGGTTCTCTAACTGTTACATGCTGTCGTGCCGCTTCACGAAGAATTGCTCCGGCGAAAGGATGCCTCGACTTCAGCTCCGCAGCAGCAGACATACGCAATAGCTTCATCTCTTGGCTGGAGATTGAAAGTAGCGACATGACAGTAGGCGTTCCATAAGTAACTGTGCCCGTTTTGTCTAACAATACAACATCAATCTGCGCCATTTGCTCCACATACTTGCCTTCGCGAAACAAGATACCCGACTGCAAAGCTCTGCTTGTGCCAACTAGGATCGAGATAGGTGTTGCGAGACCGAGTGCGCATGGACAAGCAATTACTAATACAGCGATAGCTTTAAACATCGCGCCTGTGGTATCTCCCGGTGAAAGCACATACAACCAGCTTAGAAACGTAAGCATTGCTAATAGAACGACTGTTGGCACGAATACCGCCGTAATCCGGTCAGCATAGCGCTGAATACTTGCCTTAGAGCCCTGTGCTTCTTCAATGTATCGTATTATTTTAGCCAAAGCAGTTTCTCCCTTAGCAGCCGTGACTCTCATCAGGATCATTCCTTCAACATTACGAGAACCTCCTGATACGTTGTCATGGACTTGCTTGAGAACGGGTACTGCTTCTCCAGTCAAATGAGCTTCATCCATTATCGCACGCCCCTCGACCACAACCCCGTCTAAAGGAATCAATTCACCTTCCTCAACCTGAAGGATGTCGCCGACGCAAATCTTGTCTAACGCGACAAGCTCCAAAGACCCTTTATCCAGCCTATGCGCGGTTTCCGCTTCAAGCTTGCGAAGTAGGTGAATTGCCCTAAGACTTCTCTTCTTTGCAGTGGCTTCTAGCCATTTTCCAAAAAGAACTACAGTGATCATCATCGCACTAGACTCAAAATAGATGCCATGCGGATTGGGGATTCCCGTTTTTAGAGCATGTAGCGTCATATAGTGGCTGTACATGTAAGCACAAGTTGTACTGAGGACAACGAGCACATCCATTGTGGCGGTTTTGTTCTTTAGTGCTTTGAAGGCATTAAAATAAAATGGCCCGCCAATTACAAATTGAATCGGAGTTGCAAGCAACCATTGAAACCAAGGAGCAAGGAATAGTTCTGGTATCCATATTTCTGATGTCCAAGCATAATGGCGGACCATAGCCCACATAATTGGAATTGTGAGAAATGTCGAGATGAGGAGCCTAATGGTTAAGGCTCCTCCCTCATCAACATGTTGTTTATCATATTCTTCGTATGTTCTTGCACCATAGCCCAATTGTTGTATGCGCTCAATAATGATTTCTTCATCAGAGAATGCAGACTCCAGTTGCAAAGTAGCACGTCCTAATGGCAAATTCACTGCAATCGACTGAACGCCGGAAAGCTTGCCTATAACTTTTTCTATCCTAGCTGAGCAGGCTGAGCAGGTCATCCCTTCGATTTGCAGTGTAACTTTCTTTGGGACTGTCGTTACGCTCACGATCATGCCTCCCTTGTACAAGTTCATCCTATTTGCAACTATATGGGATACGAGAGGTGAACATTCATAAAATTATGAAAAAGAGACTTCCAAAGTATACCTGGAATCGTACTAATAAAGTGAATTCCAATCCGTCCCCCTCCGCTAGGTCGACAAAAAGCCGCCGGACAAATGCCGGCGACTCTATAAAGCTAGATTGATATAGTTTTTCACAATTGTAATTGTAATTGGATTTACAACCTTCTGGCCATCGCTAGGATGGGTATACTTCAGCCCGCTGATCGTGAAGGTATATGTCGTCCCGCTAGTAAACTTTCCATGATGAATGATGACATAATGATTACTATAGATATCGACAACCTGTGCTCCATCCATACCGGTCACTACTGCGTTCAAATGCGAATTGTCATCAAGAAAACCGTTTAATTCAACGATGAAATACTCGCGAGAGTCGCTGGACGGGATGGTGAATTTTTTATCTGTATCCCATGAAATGGGAACATAGGAATGGCCCGGAACGACTGTCCCCGTGTCGCTGGTCCAGATCTGTCCGCTCGCAGAATAAGTCAAAGTCCCATCAAAGACAGTTACTTCAAAGCTAGCAGTGAACCCGCTATACATCGCGGTCACCGTTGTAGTTCCGGCTGTTCCCTTGGTAAGCAAGCCAGATGCAGAAACATTCGCCACAGTTGGGTTCGAGCTAGTCCAACCAGTCGCCTGAGACGTCACATTCACCACACTGTAATCACTAAGTTTGGCCAAGATCTCGAGCTGGTAGGTGGAGGATGTTACGGTAACCTTCGGTTCATACACAACTTTGGTGACGGTAGGCGTGACCGATTCCTGAGCTTGCACCGTTACATTGAACATTCTTGCGGACGAGTATCCCAACTTGGACACCGTTGCCGTAAGTGTAACGATAGCATCGGGACTTCCAAACTTAGGACGTTGTACGCCCCCGCTCGAACTAATAATAGATGAATCGCTAGACATCCATACGATCGCAGTTCCTTTTGTCCCCGTCGTCGGCAAGGAAATAGTGCCGGTCACCTTGGATGGTATGGTCAAGAAGGCTTCATCTTGTTTTACCTCCCCTTTGAGCTCGGCCACGGTCGTCTGCATACTGGTAAGCTTGCTTAAGTTAGAGATGTCCGTATCTTCGGCTCCGAAGGTTTTGGCTTGCTTAACAAATTCAGCTGCTTTATCAATGAAGCCCTGAATCTCTTCCGAATAAACGGTGAAATCGCCGATGGCGTCGATTGCAGCAATAGCGTTGTCTAGCGCTTTCGCCTTAACGGAACTTTTGATGGAATCTGAGAGTTTGACTCCACCGCTCCCTTCGATTTTGGTCTTCGTAATGGCTTCCGGGTCGCCTGATAATGTCACTGTCGAACTGGCTTGGATCGTCCCGATGTTGGTTCCGCTCTCCAGATTTAATGCCGCCCCATCCGCTGACTCATCCACATCGACCGTCTCGATTGTACCGGTGCCTTGGATTGATAAGTTTGTATTGTTACCGGTCAAACTAACCTTTGAAAGGGTGGTACCAGTGCCCGATTGAATGGTAGAGTTTTGACCGACTTTCAAGTTCTTAATCACTGTGGGTTGGGAATTCCCCGTACTCGGAGGGGCTAACTTGAGGGTCGAACCCGGTGCATTCACTTCTACATCGCCTTCTATATTCCCCTTCAGCGTCAGCGACTTCCCGGCTGCTCCTGATGCGAGCTTGATTGTTCCGAGTTTCCCCGTGGACGACGAAGATTCCAGCACGCCTTGCGATTCAACCTCAATCTCAGTGACATCCGTTCCGTCTTGCGCTTCAATACGGACGTCTTTTCCGCCATTATTGATGGCGTTCACCCTCAATTGCTTAATAACCGTTTGTTGCAGCTTGATCGTGCCGTCTTTTCCGGATAACACGACCAAGCGTTCAGGTTCAATGTTGCGAAGCGTCACTTCGCCTTCCGGACCTGGATCAAGAGTTAGCGTGCCAGTAATCACAGTTCTTAACCCGCTATCATTGCTAGGCCCGAAAATGCCGGAGGACATAATCGTCACATTCGTCAACGGTTCCCCCTTTGACAGCAAGTCGGCCACATTGATCTGCTCTTCTGAGCCCGTATCACCGCCGGTGGAAACCGAAGCAGCTCTCGCACCGGTAAGCGTTTGGCCTGTATCTTTCCCTTTAAAGATCAGCTTGTACACAGTACCGCCAATTTGAGGTTCCGTTGTCAGCTTCACAACTTTCTCGTTTCCTGCCTGTAGAGAAGCGGCTTGAACCTGAAGCTGAGGTTCGAAACGGAAGTCATCGGCATTCGCAGCCTTAAGCGTCGAATCAAACGATACTTGAACCGTAGTGGGGTTTAGAACGGAAACCGCCTGGATACTCGCCTCTTTGGAAGGCGTCTCTATTAATGATAATTGGTCACCACGTTCCTGATAAGTAACTCGGTTCGTATAGAACTCGTATGCCATATGAGCCAACTCTTGCCGTACGACCGCAGCTTTCGGGTTCAATGCTAACCGTCCACCAGGCTGTTCGATTCCTTGCACGAGGCCGATCCGAACGGCGAGCGCGACCGCTGGCTTCGCCCAATCCGCCACATCGGAAAAGTCGGAAAACCCAGTCTCCCATTGCTGTTCTTTAGCGGTTTTCTCCAACCCTAAGGCGCGAATATAAAACACAATCAATTCCTCACGGGTTATCGTAACATCGGGAGTAAATCGGTCGGTCGCCGTCCCGTTTGCAATTCCAGCTTGCACCAAGGCGCCGACGTCTCCTTTGTACCAAGCCTTGGAGTCAATATCCCGAAACACATCGGCTCCCCCCGGGTTTGTCTTTAGCCCCGCCGTGAGGACGATCACTCTAGCTGTCTCGGCACGAGTTGCCGTGTTATTCTGGCGGAAGGTCCCGTCTTCATAACCGGTTATAATGCCCGATTTCACCAACTGGTCAATCTCTAGCTTGGTGTAGGGGTAAGATGCTTCAATATCCGTGAAACCGGCTGCTGTGCTTTCAGCCGAGGTTGAAAGTCCATTCCCCAACAGCAGCGTCCCCACTAGCAGTACACTATAAATACGTCGTCCTTTTCCCATGTCGCTCCCCTTCGTCATAGTTAATCTTATTGTGAATTAGCATAAATATCCTAGATTTACTATGCCTTAAGGCCTATTTTATGTCAATAAAAATCGTCAGTTTCAGACAAAAAACACCAACTAAAACATAAAAAAACCGCGCTGCACGCGGATCTCTAAAGATATATCGTCTGTACAACACATACCGAAAGCCATGCGGCGCCTCCAGATTAAGTCCCTTTATGCTCCTTTTGCAGGTCTAATAAAACATGTACAAAGTATACTGTTTCATTTATCCCTACCAGTTCATTTAACTGAAGCTCCAGTTCACTGTCCAACATGCTCACGATTGGCATTTTTCTTACTTGATTCTTAAGCTTATTCAGAATGGACTCCTTCTTGATTTGAATGAGTGCTAGAAAATAACTCAATAGTCTATTGTATTTACCCATTTTTTGAAGAGTATAAAGATCTTCCACAATATAGTTGAGATCTTTTTCGTCAATGGATAGAGAACCACGCAAAAATGTGGTGATGCAAGCGAGAACTATATCAATATGTGGAGGTTCGTTATACTTATCACATATATAATCAAAGCTTTTAAGAGCTTCCCCTCTCGCGTAATTCCTTGGATGTGCCTGATGGACATTTACAATATCGAGGAGTTTAAAATGACATCCAGACTTATAAAGCCGAATCCCAAGATCATAGTCCTCAAAACCCCAATTCACAATCTTTTCATCAAATAGACCGACCTCTACTACTTTGCTTCTAGGTACTGAGGAATTATTGGTGATAAAAAACCGCCAGGGTAGATGATATCCGTTTAAGTCTAATCCAAATTCTTGGATTACACTTTCTAGAGATTGGATAAATGGTGTGTCTTTTCTAAAGCTATAGTTTATGAAACTGCCATCGATAATCTTTTCACGAGGTATCACTGGTCGTACATCAAGATCCAAATCTTCGGATTGGAAGTCAAATTGATCTTTCACTTTATTAAATTCAGGGATTCTGAAATCCTCAAAATTTTTGTAATAATAGGTGAAAATCTCCATCCAAATACTTCCACAAATAACAGTATTATCATTCTGATGTGCTTCGATATGTTTTCTTACAAAACTTTTCTCCGCAATCATATCACTGTCATGAAAAATGAGGATATCTCCTGACGCCTTTATAATACCCTGGTTTCTTCCATGTGCAATCCCTTTATTTTCATCTACTCGAACCGTTTTAAGGCGGAAACTCGCTGGAAATTCGGATAGCATTATCGCAGTATTGTCAGCAGAACCATTATCGATCACGATGACTTCAAATTGATCATGTGGATAGTCCTGAAAATTTAGGGATAGCAGATTATAATAAAGACGCTCACAGGCGTTGTACGACGGTATAATAATGGTTCCTTTCACAAAGGTACACCTCACTATTAATTCTAGCATTAACCATGTTCTTGCAACACTTGTACCCCTTCGGGGGAGAATACCCATTCCACCAATTTCTGTTGCTTTGCAAACTCAAGATCTCCTTTATTAATAAAACTCCCAAAAAACAATCCGAGCTTAGCAATCATACTTGGGAGTACCCCATTTTCTTGTTCAGATAACCCTCCATAACCTTGGATGAAAGGCTTCACTAAACCTTTGCCTTTCTCTTTTAATAAGAAAAAATATAAGGCATAGGCCACATCGAAGACACGTTCCCCCCGCTGAATCGAATCAAAGTCTAATATACAGCAGACCTCGCCGTTTTCTTGGTAAAGTTGATTTCCTGGGTTCCAGTCTCCATGTAAAATCGTTGTAGGTAAATTTGAGAGAACGTCTTCTAAATGATGGGAATAGTTTAGGATCATATCATTCATCTGATAGATTTGGGCTATTTGGTGAGGCGTCCAGTTGTAAATTGGCTGCAATTTAGGCGTGTCATTGGGCACGCTCCAATTGTAAAAATGATAGATAGATTCTCTTATTGGAGGCTCTTTTTGTGCATGCATAAGTGTTTGGTGCATTTTACTAAGCATATTCCCGCTGAAGTATGCTTGCGTCGGAAGCCACTGAAAATGATGCGCATCTACGAACGGTGTTACTTCTATAAAGTACTCATTTCGGGTTGAAAAGTAGTTTCCAGCTTTATTTTGTAACGGCATTAAGGCCGGCAGATTGGATGAACGTAGAATGGAAACAGTCTCGTGTGCATAGTGAATTCGCTCCGGGTCAAACTTTTCTCGATAGATTCTAATGACATATAAGCCTTTATCCGTTTTGATCTTGATATTCGTATTTACATATCCACCTAGTTTGCCTTCTACTGAGATGAAATCTCCAATACCAAATTCTCTGCATATCGATTGGAGATCATTTAATGGATAGTCCATATAGAGCCCCCTTCGTTTTAAAAAAACCATTTTACACTTTTGATAGATAATGATGTAAGGCATAAAAAGCTTCGGGAAAATGAATCATGCCATATTTCTCTTTAAGATCTTTTACCATGTTAAAACATTTATCCGAATCGAATGGAGTAAGCTCATTTTGATTCAAATATTTATTTTTTGCATGTTGCAGCATTTCCCGAAATAGATCCAAAAGATCTTGGCAGTCATCTTGTTTCTGCATTTCGTAGATTTCTGCCATCAATACGTTTAAATGATTGGGTTCGATAATCGGTTGCATAGGTGGGAAAATAGATGCGATATCAAATAATAAGCTTAAAAGCATATCTATACTATGAATTTCATTATATTTTTCGAACCAATAATCCGTACTTAATTTAATTTCTTTAGTCGTATAATTTCGCTCATGTTCTTGATGGGAACTAATGATATCGTGTCTGACAGCAAATTCACTTCCGGATTTGTAGAGTCTATAGCCTAAGTCGAAGTCTTCAAATCCCCAGTGCGGATTATTTTCATCAAATAAACCCATTTCCAATACCTTTTTACGTTCAACGGAAGCGTTATTAGTTAGAAAAAATCTCCATGGAAAATGGTAACCCATTAAATGCTCCCCATATGTTTGAAGCGTGTCTTTTAAATAGGAAAAGAGCGAAACGTTATCAAAATCGAAGGCATAGTTAATGAACGAACCATCTTGGATCTGTTGCTCAGAAATTAGTTGATAAACATTATCGTTTACACGATGGATCTCAGGATATTGGTTGTTTAACTTTTTGAATAGCTGTTGGTGAAAGGTTTTAAAACTTTTATAATAGAAGCTGTAAATTCTTCGCCAACATAAACCACAAACCACCTTGTTTGTTATCTGATGTGCCTCTATATGCTTTCTAATGTAGTCTTTTGACGCGATCATATCACTATCATGAAAAATCAGAATATCTCCAGCAGCCTTTTCTATGCCTTGGTTCCTTCCATAAGCAATTCCCTTATTCTGATCTAGTCGTACGGTTATAAGTGGGAAGTTCGCTTTAAATTTGGAAAGCATGTCAATCGTATCATCTGTCGAACCATTATCGACCACTATGACTTCATAATCTTGTTGTAAGTAATCTTGGTACGTTAGGGAGAGCAGATTGAGATATAACCGGTGTTTTGAATTATAGGACGGGATAATAATACTTGCTTTCATTTTTCACCTTCTTCACTTCGTGGGTTGTACATGTCAGCTACCAACAAGTAAGCGGTTAGCTACCAGTATCGTTTCAAATCTTCTTCAGATGCATATCCAGTGAAAGTTGGGTCGCTTTGTTCTGTCAAATCGATTGACTCCCTGAGCTTCTGTTGATACTGTTCAAAGATGAAAGGAATATGTTTCTGGTTAAATAGCAACTCGATTTTATTTTTATTCACAATTCTTAACCCGCAATAATGATAAAAAATAAGTCTATGCTCATTTACATACACCGAATCATCAACTTCTGAGAATTGAAATTTCAAATCATTCCATATCCCAATATTGACTCCGGGGGTTGTTATATCACAACTACCGGAAAATAATTTTGGTACTTGATCTAAATATTTTTGATCACCGAAAAAACCCTCACTAGGTGAAATTACGCATCGTTCAATGCATTTCTGTTTCCACCACTTCAATGAAGCTAGACCAATTTCATCTTTTTTGAAGCTAATATAACCAGAGTTATAGTATCCAGTTACTTTTTGCATATACCGCGTAAAATTGTCACTCCATGAGGGGTTGTATTTTTCTTCTGGAGACAAGAGAACCGAGCAATCAGGTTGATTCTTGAAGATAATTGAAGGGTCATTATAAAAGTACAAATCGCAATCCAGATAGGTTAATCTAGTGGCAGTAGGATGTTTCATCATAAGATGTTCTAAGAAAATGGGTTTTAACGTCCAACAGTATTCATGGACCTTCCTTGTTTGTTTTAAAGCGATAACATCTTCCTCGAGTTCTATTTCATTAACTACGCGGAGTTCCTTCATGGTAATTTTTTTCAAAAAGGAATAGGCCTCGTCGTCAACACAAAGTACAAATAGTTCAAAATCCTCTTTTGACACTTTTTTCATCGAACCAAGCAGGGCTAGGAATTGGTATACCCTCCCCTTAGATAAAATGGAACAATATACATTGTCCATGGAACCACCTCATTCTGACTTCATTTACACATCAATTTTTAAGTTTTGATACTCGCCAATCTGCTTCATGCAAATTGCCATTATGTCATCATTTGCTTGATAAGCCTGTGACCATTCCATGACTTTATCAATGGCGGATTCGACATTCCATTTAGGATGCCAACCTAATTTCAATTTTGCTTTTGAACAATCAAGCTTTAAATAATGGGCTTCGTGCAGATGTTGGCCTTTTTCTATTTCATATGCAGCACCATTTCCCCATTTGGCGCATAGACGTTTCACAATCCACTCTACTGTTTTTCCTCCATCGTCATCTGGTCCAAAGTTCCAACCTTCGCTATACAGTGATCCATCCGCAACTAATTTTTCCGCCAATAACAGGTATCCACTTAGGGGATCCAGTACATGCTGCCACGGCCGAATGGCATAAGGATTGCGAATTTTAATTTTTTCACCCTCAGTCAAGGTTCTCAAGCAATCCGGGATTAAGCGATCAGCCGCCCAATCACCGCCGCCAATGACGTTTCCAGCCCTTCCTGTTGCTATTGCCACTCTATGAGATTCAAATTTCTCTATAGGAAAAAATGATTTGCGGTAGGCATCTGTTACTAACTCCGAACAAGCTTTACTGTTGGAATACGGATCATATCCGCCAAGTGCATCATTTTCCCGATAACCCCATAACCACTCCTTATTCTCATAGCATTTGTCCGTCGTTACGTTGATCACCGCTTTAATGGGAATGCCTTTATGGACGGCATTTCGTACGGATTCTAATAAGTTAACCGTCCCCATGACATTAGTTTCAAATGTTTCAACAGGGTTTAAGTAGGAGGCTCTGACTAACGGCTGTGCTGACATATGAATAATAATTTCAGGCTTTTCTTCTATAATAGTCGCTTGTAAAGTGTTGAGATCCCGAATATCGGCATATTGGGTAGGGACGAGTTGATCTATGTGGCATAATTCAAATAAGCTGGGAGATGTGGGAGGTCTTAAACTGTATCCAGTTACTTTCGCCTCTAATGAGGAAAGCAGTAAACATAACCAGGAACCTTTAAATCCGGTATGACCGGTGACAAGTACCTTTTTACCTTTCCAAAAATCTTTATTCATCCATGAGCACCTTCTTTATTCCTCCAAATCTTCATGTTCACTCGGATAATTCTCCTAAGTTAGTGAAGTATTCTTTATACCAGTTTATCGTTCTTATTAATCCTGTATCAAAATCAAAGATTGGTTTCCAGCCCAATAGATCTCTCGCTTTTTTGGCAGATAGATATTGCCTTTGCGGTTCATTGGTAGCTAAATTCAGAATGATTGGCTGCAAATCGCTATCCATTCCATTCAGTATTTTGGTGACGACATTTGAGATACTTAACGGATTCTCATTACTGAAGTTAAACGGTTCTCCAGCAATCCCTAAATCCTCTATTTTTTCTGCCACCCGCATCATGGCATGTACAGCATCTTCGACATACATATAGTCACGAACAAACGTTCCGTTACTCCTTATTACGGGCGATACATGATGAATGACAGAGCTAATGGTTTGAGGAATAATCCGATTGAAGTTTAAATCCCCGCCTCCAAAGATATTCCCAAATCGTGTCATACAAACAGGCAATTGGTACGTGTAAAAATAGGATTGGGCGATTAAATCTGCACAGCTTTTTGAAACGTCATAGGGATATCTCCCCTGAAGAGGGAAACTTTCATCCAATGGAAGACTGGCGTGATCACCATATGATTTTTCACTGGATGCGATAATCATTCTTTTAACTGGATGATTCCGGCAAGCTTCCAGTACATGCCATGTTCCGCGTATATTCGTTTCAAAAGTTTGAAGCGGATTCCGATTTGCTTTCCCTGCGATGGATTGTGCTGCTACATGAAAAACAGTATCGATGTCATTTTTTTCTAGAGCATGTTGGATTATCGAGAGATCCTCTAAATTTCCGTGAACCACGTTGATTTTAGAACAAAAATCCTCTTGAAACATAGCAGAGTCCAGCACTTTTCCTCTCATAAGCCCAGTAATACTGGCACCTGACTTTATCAATTCTTTTATCAAATTCCTGCCCAGAAAGCCTGTACATCCTGTAACAAACACATTGCGATCCTTCCAAAATGGTTTCATCTTACTTATCATCATTCTTGATCACTTACTTTGCCCAGAGATTCTTTCCTTGTTTCCACAGTTCGTTCAGTTCTAACACGTTTTTGTAGGTATCTGCTGCCATCCAGAATCCTTCATGAAGATACACGGCCAATTCACGATCGAGTGTCAATTTTTTTAATGACTCTTCTTCAAATACGCATGTGGTATTATTTGTCAAATATTCAAAGACTTTAGGTTCTAAAACAAAAAAACCGCCGTTAATGATCCCTTCGCTCTGTGATTTTTCATGAAAGGATTCGGCTATTCCGTTATTAACGGTTAAAGTACCGAATTGGCTGATTTTATTAACTCCTGTTACAGTCGCAATGGCTCCAGTATGTTTATGAAACTTCAGTAAATCCAATAAATTAATATCTGCTAAACCGTCAGCATAGGTAAGCATAAATGCTTCGGTTCCTACATATTTTTCAGCTAACTTGATTCTTCCACCTGTCATCGTCTCTAAACCTGTATCAAGAAATGTAATTTTCCACTTTTCTGGTTGCTGCAGCAATTGAATGCTCCCATTAGATGTATCTAATGTAAAACTATGATTTTTCCAATTATAAGTCATAAAGTATTCTTTGATCATTTCTCCCTTATAGCCGAGCAGGAGAATAAATTCATCGAAACCATATTGGTTATATCGTTTCATGATATGCCATAGCAAAGGTTTGTCTCCCACTTTGGCTAAAGGTTTGGGGACTTCATTTGTCAGCTCGCTCATCCTCGTTCCCTTTCCGCCGCAGAGGATTACTACTTTCATCCGCTTCCCCCCATTTTTATTTTGATTTTTTTATCTTATTCGGTCATTCGCTCATTGATAACGGCTTATACCTAATAACCAAAAAAAGAAAAACCGGGCAAAAACCGGTTTTCCTTCTCACAAATGCCTTCAATTAACCTTATTTTCAAGAAAATGACGCAGTATATGTAATGCAACTGATTTCCTATATACCGCCGTAGAGCGATGATCATCAATTGGTTTTAATATCTTATCGAAATCAGCAACAACCTCATCAATTAACGTATTATCCAAAGGGAACGCTGCTCCCAACAACTTTTTTTCAATATCTATGGATCGTACAATGGTCGGTCCTACAGCACCGAAGGCAAATCGAGCATCACACATCCTGTCTTCATCCCAGCGCATCGATCCTGCAAATGATATTTTTGCAATGGCATCTGCTCTTCGGTTAGCCACTTTCTCAAAAACAAAAAAAGTACGATCCTCTTGCACTTCTGGCAAAATGATGTCTGTAACGATTTCATCCTGTAATCTATCCACTCTTCTTGGTCCCAGAATAAAATCTCGAATCTCAACGACCCTTTCACCTTTAGAGGATCTCAAGCGTATTTTAGCGTTAAAAATATATAACAATGGTAACGTATCTCCTGCAGGTGATGCATTGCAAATATTCCCGCCGATCGTTCCTCTATTCCGAATAGCTGGCGCGGCAATATCCATTATTGCTTTCTTTAGTATTTTCGGTATGTGCGGGTGTTTCATCATATCGCTAAAGGAACAACATGCACCGATATGAATGTCATTATTCATCATATTTACCTGCTTTAACTCCTTTAAATGGTCGATAAAAACAATAGGTTTATCCAGCTTGGCAGGTGTCCCTCTCGGACTTTTATGCTGAACCATGACATCCGTGCCGCCCGCGATAATTTGGCATTCTTCTTTACTTAGTTGAGAGAGAGTTTCATCTAAAGTCATATATCGGTAAGATGCAATGGTTTTTGTCACCATAAGCCTTCACCCTTTTTCGCAGCTAAGTCAATCGCATCTACTATCATGTTATATCCGGTACAACGGCATAAATTCCCAGAAATACCTTCACGAATTTCTTCTTCAGTCGGATGTGGATTGTGGGATAAAAGAGCTGCGCTTGCCATCACCATGCCTGGGATGCAAAAGCCGCATTGAACGGCACCCGCTTCAGAATAGCAGTCACTTAATAGATGAAACTGTTCCGTCTTACAGTATCCATCAATGGTAATAACATCTGAGCCTTCAATGGCGCCAATGGGAATAAGACAGCTATTTTGTACAAGAGAATTGACGAGGACACTACAAGTCCCGCATTCGCCATCTCCACAGCCTTCCTTTGAACCGATTAATTGAAATTCGTCTCTTAATAGATCAATTAATCGTAGGGAGGCTGGAGCTTCCGTTTCAACTTCACTTCCATTAAGGTTAAACTTAATCAATTGCTTCCCCCCGCCTTCTTCGCCAAACTTTCGATTATCACTTCTGGCGTAACAGGAATTTGATAAAAGGGTATTTGCAAGGCATCTTCGATCGCTGCTTGTACTGCAGGCGCTCCTCCCGTTAGAGGCAATTCGCCTACACCTTTCGCGCCATAAGGTCCTCCAGCAAATGGATTATCATAGAGTTTGCTTTCAATATGAGCGACATCCATAGCCGTTGGGGGGCCATAATCTGAAATGCTTTTTTGTTGGATTTTGCCTGATTTTGATGTCATTTTTTCCATAAAACCGTATGCGATTCCTTGTACCAGGCCACCGTCAATCTGGCCTTTAACAATTTTTTCATCAATCGTTTTTCCGATATCGTAACTACCATAAATTTTCTGCACTTGAACATTTCCAGTTAACGTATCCACTTCGAGTTCTATCATATTGACGCCCCACGCATAAGCGGGATAAGCATCTCCAGAGAATGTTTCCTCATCCCAAGGAATCATTTCTTCATGAACGTAGTGTTCGACTACCTCTTGAGATACACCTGATTGCCACCCGGCTTTCAGTTTACGTGCTGCCCGTTCCAGTAATTTGCCGACAATCATCGTGGTTCTGGATGCTACAGTTGGACCCGAATCAGGAACCTCTTTCGTATCTGGATACGGAAACGAGATATCTTCGTAGGGCAGTTCTAGCTCTTGCGCTACAATTTTACTCATCGTCGTTAATGCGCCCTGACCCATATCTGAATTTGAGATCTTAATAAGAACGTGATCGTTTTCTGTTTTGGCTAACTTGACAGTCGCTTTAATATGGTCTCTTTCCCCACTGCCAGTGAATCCACAGCCATGCAAAAAGAAGGAAGCACCTATCCCTTTTTTGTAGCGTTTGTTAAGTTGGTTAAAGCTGTGGAATTCTTCTTTTTTCTTGGTGTAGTCGATGGTAAGCATTAAATCTTGGATCATATCTTCTATTAATACAGGGTCTTTAAATCTCCCGCCAGTAATGGTGGGAGCACCTTGTGTAACGAAATAGTTTCGTTTATATTCTATGGGATCTCGCTGTAACTTTTTGCTTATGTGTCCTAGAACACTTTCAATGGCTGCAAAGCTTTGCGGTGCGCCAAATCCTCTAAAAGCCCCATTGGGCACAGTATTAGTTTTCAGCGCATAGCCTTTCGCATGAAAGTGCGGTATTTGATATACGCCAGCGCTGTTTAATAAGGCCCTTTGCAAAACGACAGAGGTTAAACCTGCATTTGCCCCGCCGTCAAGAAAGAGCTCGACATTCATGCAAAGTATATTCCCATTTTCATCTAGGGCAGTTCGGTATTTGAATTTTGCCGGATGTCTTTTTGTCGTGACTTCAAAATCCTCTGCTCGCTCAAGCAGCAGCATGACTGGTTTCTTGACAACCTTAGCTGCTAGGCCAACATGACAAGCCATCATGGAAGGAAAATCTTCCTTCCCGCCAAAACCGCCGCCTGTAGGACTTTGAATCACCCTTACCTCATCATCCTCACATGCCAGTGCGCTAACTAACGACTTTTTCACATAGTAGAGACATTGCATCGACCCTTCTACTAGGATCTCATCCTCCTTATAGATCCCAAGCATGCCTTGGGGTTCCAAATAGACATGTTCTTGATAACCCGTTTCATACTCTTCTTCTACGATTTGATGCGCATTTTGTTCGATATCTTGTATCACTTCAAGCGTTTCACCAAATTCATGACTGGCGAATACACCCGTTTGATCTTTTTGCCCAATGGCTTCATCTAAAGTAAGGATTGCTTGGTATTCTTCAATATCCACTTGAGTTTCATCTACTAATTGATGCAGCATGTCTAATTTTGGTCCCACGAGCATGAATATCGGTTCACCAATATAATTGACCCATTCATTAGCAAAAATAGGCTGATCCTTATGTATCAATTTGACAAAGTTGGCCCCGGGGATGTGTTCGGCTCCAATCTTCTCATACCCTTCAGGCAATGGCGGCAACTGGATCGATCGAACTTTACCGAATGCGATAGGTGAACGATACAATACACCATACAACATAGCGTCTAGCTTCACATCGGCGATATAAGCTAATTGACCAGATACTTTCCCATCGTGATCTTTCTTTTTGACAGAGATACTAATATCCTTAGCCTGCATGGAAGCAGCACCCCTTATGGTTTTTATCTTTTCCTGCTGTATTCGTTGTAGTATTCTGTTGCTCTCTTATAATCCTCGGGAGTATCCAGATCCATCAGAACACCCGGATCTTCTACATTCACATAATTCTTTTCATAACCTTCAAGAATTTTTCGTAGATTGCTATTAGCCTTGGCCTCAAGAATGCGTGTCCTGATCTCATCGACTAATTTAATCGGGTGGCCGCCTCTCATTTGATAACTTGGAATCACAACCTTCCCTTTTTCTTTTGCGACATGCCAAATTGTTTCTTTTTGGACAAGGGGACAATCGCCAGGTGTAATAAATAAGCTGGATGCTTCCACTTCTATGCAACCTCTTTGAATGGAACTAAACATACCTTGATCAAAATTTGGATTAACCACACAGACAATATCCATGTCAAATTTGTGCTTCTTCTGCATCTCTGATGTTGCAACTGTAATCCGATCGCACTGAAATCCACTAACAACGATAACCCTTTTACATATGCCTTCAAATTTGGAAACGGTGTGTTCCAATACGGTCATTGACCCTAGTTGTAAGCTCATTTTAAAGTCATTTGCCCTACTTGAATATCCAGCCGCAAGAACGATCGCTTCCATCGCTTCCACCTTCGATTTTTAACTAATATATGCCTATATCGGCTCAATAAATACATACTGAATGCCGCCGCAGATACCACCATCTTCATAAAACAGACCTGCCGTCAGATCAACTTTGTGATGGGTGCACATCTTGGTGGCTATCACATGCATAGCTGCTTCGATGACCTCACCTTCCCCGCAGCCCCCTCCGATCGTCCCAGCTATTGTGCCATCCCCATAAATAATCATTTTGGCGCCGACCTTTCTTGGTGTAGAACCTTTCGTTCGAATCACAGTAGCCAGAGCCGCATGTGTTCCAGTTGATTTAATTTGTACGATTCGTTTCATCAGCTCAACATCACTCATTCATGCGCCACCTGCCTATTCACGATATAATGATGGATTTCTTCGTTCAGTGATTTTCCTGACTTCTGATTCTTCACCTTTAAAATTTCAGCTAGCACACTAATTGCGATCTCCTCAGGCGTTTGTGCACCAATATCTAGTCCTATTGGAGCGTATATATTCTGAAATCCGATATTTGGAAAATCCTCATGGAGCTGAGAAAATACACCTGAAATGCGTCTACGACTTCCAATCATGCCTATGTAGGGTACCGGTAGTTGCAGGATTTCACGGAGAATCGCAACATCAAACTGATGGCCCCGTGTGAGCAACAAAATATAAGGGTTATCCGTTATGTCCAAATTCCGGAAATACTCCGTATAAGGGCTACATACAACCTCGTCAGCCCAAGGAAATTGTTCGAAATTCGCAAATTGAGGCCTATCGCAAATGACAGTGATACTTAACCCAAGCTTTTTACCCATTTCCACCAAAGGCTTCGCCACATGACCCGCTCCCGCTACGATGACATGCAGCGGCTGTGGATACACGTCCACAAAATATTCAATTTCACATGACTTTATATGTGAGACGTAAGTATTTGATTTTTGCTGGGCTAACGATATCCTTGCATGTTCCAACAATGGCTGCCATTCCTCCATTGCTAATTCTTTCTCACAAAATACGTTTCCACCAGAGAAAACCAACAACTTGGTTCCGACAGTAACTTCCATTAGCTGACTATCCAAGTTTGAGTCATGAAGATTGATCCGTGTCAGTGTGATTAAAGCAACCCCTATCCGCTTTTCAATTGAGGAGATCAGTTTCTGATAAAGTTCCATGCATCTCGCCCTCTCTGGTAACGAAACTTCAATTTATAGATATATATTAGTAAACAGTTATAATTATCAGAAATTTTATTTGAGAGATTGAATAATCCTCATCGACATGAAATAATCAATCTAATATCTGTAAAATAAAGGGAGCGTGTCCAGTTGAAAAATGCTCGTTTCTTAGGCGGCCTACTCGTATTATTAATGAGTTACGGGTCTACTGTCTTACCCGTTTCTGCTCAAGTTACGATAGATCCTGTGCAGACCATTACACCGATTACGAACCTTAATCCTATCATCAAGGACCTCATAACGTTTCAGAATTCTAGCTTCGTACAATTAAAATGGAAAGCTCCGACAATCGCAATTTCGTATATCGGTACTCCCACCGTTGCTCCAGACGATACCATTTATTTCTCTTTTAACATACTAGCTGGAAACGGGATTGCGGCACATTTGCCTGACGGGACGAAAAAATGGCGAATTGCAATCAATGAAAAGATCTTAACATCACCTTCCATCGATAGAGATGGCGCCATTTATGTCGGTACAGGTCAAGTCACCGGATCAGGTAAGCTGATAGCACTTCGAGCAGATGGTTCATCGAAATGGTCTTTCACTACAGGCGATCCAGTCGCTTCTGCGCCTATTTTCGGGGCGGACGGAACCATTTATGTCGCTTCTAAGGATGGCATTCTACATGCTTTAAATCCTGTGGATGGTACAGAAATCTGGTGGCTCGATATGGAGGTTAAAGCCCAGGCGAAGCTGGTTCTTGGCCCAGATGACACCATTTATGCAACCATGGGCACGAATTCCCTATATGCGATCAAGCCAAATGGGACGAAGAAATGGATATTTCCAACGGGTGGCCTAGCAACATCGACACCTACGATCGGGCTAGATGGCACTATTTATGTCGGCGCTGATGATCATAAGTTATATGCCGTTTCACCAGTTGGAACTAAACAATGGGAATTTGATCAAGGCAGCATCCCCAATGCGCCATCTGTCGGTCAAGACGGAAGCGTTTATTTCGGATCACAAGATGGAAAGCTCAACGCACTTTTACCTAGTGGGACGTTAAAATGGCAATTCGATGCAGGCGGCACGATTACCCCGCCACTTGTCGGGGCTAATGGACTTATTTATACCAATTCTTCTGCAAATAAAGCGATTTACGCCTTAAGCCCGGCCGGCAGCATCCAATGGCAATACAAAATTGCCACAAACGAGATTTTACCATTATTCCTTGGACACGATGGTACCCTCTACGAAGTATCCACTATATTTGCTGATCAGGACGAAATTAAGTCCGAGGGCTTATTAGACATGTTTGTATTGTACATGTACGCGGTCAAAGTTCCTGTAACAGCAGTAACGATGAATAACCCCTCACTCAACCTTCAAACTGGAGAACGTGTCTCACTCAGCGCCGCGATTACACCCAGTTATGCATCCAATTACAAAATAACTTGGAAAAGCAGTAATCCAAACATTGCAACAGTGGACAGCAAAGGGCAAGTCAGTGCACTCATCCCTGGAGCAGTTACAATTACTGCAACGTCTGGAGATGGCTTAACTTCGCAGAGCAAAGTCACTGTCACAGAAGGAACAGTTCCTGCAACGCCTACTACCACAGTAGATACCGATCCTTTTACAGACACGAAAGGACATTGGGCAAGTCCTGAAATTAGCATAGCGTATGAACGTAAAATCGCGAGCGGTTATCCGGACTTCTCATTCAAGCCGAATGCAAGCATTACGCGTTCTGAGTTCACGGTGATGTTAATGAATGGTTTGAAGCCAAATGAAGCAGGTATACCGCTCACTTTTACCGATACGAACTTGGTTGAAGACTGGGCGGTAAATTCTGTCAAACAAGCCGTTCAGCTTGGACTCGTCAGCGGCTATCCCAATGGCTCATTCCGACCGACGGCCAACATTACCCATGCAGAAATGATTTCCATGGTCGTTAAAGCCTTGGGTCTACCCATAATGACAGGTATTCCAACAGGATATGCCGATGATGCCGATATTCCAGATTGGGCTAAGCCAGCGGCAGTCATATCTAGCAAAAACAATCTACTAGGCGGCACCATAGGTAATAACTTCGCCTCATCTATGCTAGCTTCCAGAGGGGAAGCCATTGCAGCCATTGTTCGAATGCTCAAAATAAAGCCATAACGAATAAAACTTCTGCTTCCCTAGCATAGACATTAGAAAATCCTTCGGTTTAATCGAGGCCACTGAAGAACTAGCCTTTCCTTCTAAGTCAGTTACCCAAAAAATCGCAAAGAAGACATCCAACCCCAATTCCTGCGGCGGATGTCTTCTTTTTTGCTTCAAAACGTTAGGTTATTTTCTTATTTTGGATTATTCTTCGTAAATGACGACGGATTGGGTTTCCGCTTCCCATTTAACAGCTGCCTTCAAGGCTTCGCTCACAAAACGAACTGGCACAACGGTACTGCCATCTTCAATCGCCGCTGCAACCTCAAGTGTCTCTTCATTCCCATTGACTGTTGCTGTCTTGCTATCAATAAACAGTTTTACAGTAATACCATCGCGTGTAACGGTAACAGAACGCTCTTCTGCGTTCCAAGTAACCGTTGCTTTTAGAGCCTCGGAAATCGCTCGGAATGGAACTAATGTGTTGCCTTCACGAATAAACGGAGCTACTTCGAAAACAGGCTCTTCACCGTTAACGTATAGTTTCACTCCTTTTTTTCCTAACTTATCGTAAAATTTGCCTAGTTTTTTGTAAGAATCAATATTCTTAATGTTTGCTAAAATAGCTTCCTTTTGTACGTAAACAGCGTCAGTTACGCTGCCATTTTGATCCAATAGATCGGCAACCACCGACAAAGCTGCGTCCTTTTCTTTTATAGCCTCAAGTTCCGCTTTCTTCTCAGCCGAAAGCTGGGTCTCATATTTGGTTAATAGCAAATCTGCAATAACAGCCCCTGCTGGCTTGTCAGCTACGTTGTTGATCGCGTTGAGCAGTCCTTTATATCCATTATGGCCTTGATTGTCATATGTATTGGATGTTACAGTCGCATCCCCATCCGCTTTTACCTTGAGATCCACATTCACTTTACCTACATCAGACTTGCCCTCATTCGAGTGGCTTGTTTCCGATTTGGCCAATGCTGAACCTGCCATTAGACTTGTTGCCAGTACACATGATGCGAGAACCATCCATCTTTTTTTCATCTCTATTATTCCTCCTCTTTAGTAACACTAAGTAATTCGGCATCAATATTGAATTTTGAGAGGGTATATTCTTAAATTAATAAAATAAAATCCATAAACTGAGCAATCCCAAGTTCTTAAATCTACCTGCCCCCTGAAAATAATTATGACTCTCGTATACCTTAGTATCGGCCGACAGATTACATACAAAAGGTGGTACACACATGAAAGTAATGTTCACAAAGGAACCCAAAAAATACAAACTTCTTACAAAGAGCGTCATGCTTAGCATGCTCGTGTTTAGTGTAGGCTCAAGCTATGTATTGGCTTCAGAGATTCCAACACCTACTCCTTCTTCTACTCCCGTTTCTGTGAATGTCACTCAAAGCAAAGTTGACTCTACACAAACTGGAACAGAGACTTTGGGGCTATTGCCTGGCGACTTCTTTTACTTTGTAAAAACCATATACGAAAATATTCAATTAGCCCTTACCGTCAATGACGTAAAGGAGGCAAGACTGCTAACTGCATTTGCCCAAGAGCGATTGGCAGAAGCGAATACCTTATTGGCAAAAGGAAAAACGAACGAGGCTAATCTGTCTCTTCAGAAGTCGCTAGAAACACAACAATCCGCGATTCAAAAAACCGAACAGGCTTCTGGATTGACGACAACCAAACCGTCTGAACCCGCTGCAACTCCGACACCATCGGCGGAGGCTGATGTAGAGGTTGCAATAACAATTACAGCAGACCAGGGTACTGAGCAGTCGTCAGAGTCTGATCAAACGGATACCGAGGATGTGAACGTTCCTACAAAGGAAGTGAAACATCCTGAGCAGGTACTGAAGGTAAAAACAGATCTGCAGCATAACATTCTAGCTTTGGCATCAGCATTGGAAAAAGTGGGTAATCCGAAAGCCCAATCGGCGCTTATGAAAAATATAGAAAAATCATTTGCCCATTTAGATAAAAAGCTATCCAAAATCGAAAAGAAAACGCAACAGGAGCAGACGAATGAGAACGTAACTGCTAAAGTTGAGCAAGAACCAGTTGCTTCGATTGTTCCAACAGCAGTTCCATCTGCAGTACCACCAGTAGTACAATCAGCAGCTCCGTCAACAGTCACAACACAAGTTAGAAACGAGTCTGTATCTATTAAGGAAAAAGAAAAAGAAGATCATACGAAAAAGAATCAAGACAATCAGGAAAAAAATAGATCTAATCAAGAAAAAGAAAATGAAAAAGTAAAAGAAAAAAAGAACAATAACGGAAATGACGGCAAGAAAAAAGAGAACGGTAAAGGTCATGATAAAAATAAGGATAATAATCAAGAATAGTACCGCTACTCGCATTGAACAAGCAAATATAAAAAAACAGCGTATAAACTTATCCAAAGTTTTACGCTGTTTTTTTATTGATTATCAACCTATTTTGGAGCCGGAGCAGCCACTCATTGTTATTTCAAAACTTCATGAATAAATTTCTCAAGCGCGGTGACATCGGTGATGTTCTTGTTGCATTCCTGACTATTCATACACAAGTAATTACCAACTGCCTTGTAATAATCCGGGGAAGAATGAGTCAGTCTCGATTTGGATACCGCGGTAAATAACGCGATCTCTTCTTGCTTATTGCATATAAAGCAAAAGCCTTTTTTGTTCGCTGGGGTAATCTTCCCTTCCATCCCAACGATTTGTCCGTTCAAATCGTACACTATGAAAAATTTACCCGTGGCAATGCTGTTCCATCCGAGGTAGGACAAATACCGATAATCTATAGCCAAATCAGGAATTGGCAGCTTTTTATTTTTGTGAAACAACTTTCGGATCTGTTTTTCCGTAACTTGTGGGAAATTGGTCATATAAGATTCCAATGACTGGAGAAATTGTTCGAAATCCTCTGCGGTCTGCAGTGCAGGAATATTTCTGAACAACTCTTTTGGGATCCCCTCTTCTGAATCCGGAAATAATTCCATTATCTTAAATTCCGTGCTATCTCGTACGGCTTCCACGACCTTGCGGTCGGAAACCGTTTGGTATGTTCGTTGCAAATAGCCGATTTGCTTCTTAATAAAATTATAGTGATGGTTTCTAATGAATAGTTCGTTCATGACGTACTCAGCCCCTTATTATGAATTGAAATTGAAAATAAGGTGCAAAGCCCATTTACTAGAAACGATACATGCTCGGCATGGGCGATGTGATCTCTAATGTTCCCCCACGCAAAGAATCGCCCCAATAATAGGCTTTGCATGAGTTAAGCTAGTCCCGGCAACATGATTTGCCATGGTCTACCACCTCCCGAATACATAACTATTATGATAATACCCTCTATCGATTTTATCAAGGCGGGACACCCTCGATATTAATGGCAATCGAAAAAGCTTTTTCCATTCTGGTACTATAACCCCACTATATCCAACTTCACATCATAATTTCAACGCATCACTTTAATAAACTATCAGACAGTTTGCATGAACAGACAGCCAAAGTCCTGTCCACATGCGAGACAAAGTCGAACGTCACTATTCGCAGATTTGGAATGGCAGATATGTTAGGGGAAGCGAGGAATATGTGGATATACTACTTTGTTAAAATTTTCATTAGCGTTTCGATTTCGTGAACCCAATGAATTCCATCAGATGTTCCATCCTGTAACATAAGTCCTGTAATTATTGAAAAATATAACATTAATAATTTGCGGGGATCGCCCTTGCAAAAGTCCCCAATTCGTTGCCCTTCTATAAATATAGGGATGAGCGAATCCATGAGTGCGTTTGAAGGATACTGTGAAATCATCTGCTTTGCTGCTTCGGGCACTTCATCTGATGCTTGAACCTGCTGGATTATTTTGAATGAGTACGAATTATTTTCATCGAGCATGGCTATTGTCAACTCTCTTATTAAATCAACCGGCGCCGCTTTTGCACTCTCCAAGCTTTTAACAGCAGCATGTGCTTCCTCCATTGCTTCTCGGACAAGTTCAACAAAAAGCTCTTCCTTGGAACTAAAATATCGGTAAGCAAGACCTTGGCTTATACCAGCTTCAGCTGCAATCATGCTCATTTTTGTTCCTATGATTCCTCGACGTGCAAATATTTTAAGCGCCGCTCTTTTAATCTGTTCCCTTCGTTCATCGCGGATTTGATCCAGTTGTGTTTCGTTATAAGGTGCCAAGGATTTTCAATCTCCATTCTTCATGTCATTAAATTATTGCCGTATGTTTAACCTGTTCTATACTAACGTCCCAAAGTCGCTTTGCTGCAGTCATGTCTTGAGCAGCTTCAGACGGGATCTTCAGTTGTTCTTCCAAGTAGTAGCTTCCATTTGGTCCTATAATGGTAGGATAATCGGCAAGCCACACTAGTGTTTCTGCTCCTTTTTCTGGGCTTCGTGAGAATAACTTCATTACAGCCATAGTCATTCGCGCCACAATCCCATTGTTCTGATTAAAATTTGTAGCAACCAGACCTGGATCAAAGCAGAAAGCTGTAACACCAGTACCTGCTAGCTGCCGCCCCAGTTCCGAAGTAAACAAGATGTTGGCAAGCTTGGTTTGAGCATAGCGCAAAGTAGGGCCACCAATCAACTTATTAAATGTACGATACAATTTCTCAGCTCCTAAATCATTGAAATCAAGACCCTTCTTTGCCATCTTATGCCCATGAGAAGCCGTAGTAATGATTCGAGCAGACTGACTTTCCTTTAGTCGATCGAGAAGTAAAGATGTAAGAAGAAAGGGGCCAAGATGATTTACAGCCCAGGTCATCTCCATGCCATCATCGGTCAGTTGTCGGGATTCAAAAAGAGCGCCTGCATTATTGATAAGGACATCTATTCGGGGACATTTGGTCAAAATCTCTGCTGCCGCTTTACGAATGGACTGTTGGGAAGCCATGTCAGCTAAAAACACATCCACTTTGATATCTCTGCTGGTAGAAGCTTGTATCTCAGAAACCACCTCACTCGCTTTAGCCGCGTTACGAGCTATAATACCCAGATGCGCGCCACGAACTGCAAGCTCCTTCGCAGCAGCAAGACCAATACCACTTGTAGCACCAGTGATAATCACATATTTATCTTTTACCGACCATTTGCTGTTCGATGTTTTATCCATAAATTAATTCCACCTTTATAATTTTTTGAATGAATGAATCATTCATTAATAATTTAACCTTTTTCATTCGCCTCGTCAATAGTTATTCATCCACATAATGGAATTAATAATCAACACTCCAGTACCTGAATGAATTATGGTGTGTCGTTAGTGTCTATTTTTAGATAAGTTTGGTTAAAATCTTTAATAAAACCTTGTTTACAAAGGATTACAATGCTGAACTTCGTCCCTTATTTAATCTTAGTCGCGATTAGTATGAGTAGCTTTGTTATTTTGCTCTTTCAAAAGCGGTCCACTTGGCCGTTATTCCTATTACTAGCCTACTCAGGCATGATCTATTTATTTGAGTTTTTTATTTTCGTTTGCTTCAATAGCTATCGCTATATACCACAAGTTGTCAGTATCCCTTATTATGATAATGCGGTTGGAGCTATCATCTCTAATCTCCTCTCGGTGCCTGTAGCCGCCACATATATCACCGTATATAGATTAAGTTGGATATGGATAATTTGCCTTGCGTTTTTATTCGGTGGTATTGAATTATTGTTTCTTCGACTAGGGGTCTACGAACAGTCTTGGTGGAGAACTATATATACGATAGTTGCATTACTCTTCTTCTTTTTGTTGGCTCGAAAATGGCCATCGTGGCTATCAAGAGGTAAACGAGTATTTAAGCTTGTTACTCTTGCAATGTTTGCATGGAGCATAGTCGCCACATTAGTCTTCTTATTCGCTTTGTCAGGCATTCGTATTTTCCATATTGGGTTATTTCAAGATCCCTACCATGATGATATTTTTGTTTCAGCCATTTACTGCTTTATTATTGCAATTATTCTTACCATCGGCGTGAGTGTGCCTCGTCACCCATGGAGTAGCTCAGCATCGCTGTTTATCATCTTTGCTATGCAAATCGTTCTGATACGTATTGGGTTATTGAAAATACTTATTCTGCTTTGGCAATATTGGCTTATAAATGTGTCATGCTACTGCATTATTTTAGGGATTGTTTTGGCTGGAAATCATAAGTTGGAGAAAAAAACCTCACGTCGAATAAGTAGCAATAACAGGTGATCGCAAATGATTTTCTGATCACCAACAAAGCAAAGACCCTGTCTGTTATTTTAGACAAGGTCTTTGCTTTTCCATATGGAAGCCCAATTCCATTACAGCACCTGCGCAATCTCCCACAAATGCCCGTCCGGATCGGCAAAACAGGCCGTCCGTCGCCCCCAGGCGCGCGTTATCGGTCCATTTAATAACTTAACACCACGTACCTCCAGCTCTTCGCATACCCGATCAACATCTGGCACTTGGATCGTGAACTGACACCGTGCTCCATCTCCGCTGCGACCTACCTGTGCTGGCTCAATCAGCTCACTGGCATTCGATTGATTTAACAGATTGATACTCGTATTGCCATAATCGAACACAGCGCAGTTATCATCTTCATATTTGGCCGCAAGCTTGAACGTCTCCTGGTAGAATGCTTTCGACCGATGTAAATTGTCAACAAATAATGTGATTTCAGTAATTTGGTTCACCCAGTTAGTTGTCGCCATTAGCGCTCGACCCCATTTACATTTTTTTTACAATCCTATTTGGATCATACGAATAACCGTTTGCATTGTCAATGCTAATATGGATGTTGTCTGATATCATGGAAATCATCAAAAAATACGAGTCAAGCAGCTAATTAGCGCTCAACTCGTATTCGGAAAGCATTTCTTATGCTAGATCCTACGCAGCTTCGTTACCCGACCATCGGAAATCCATTCTGAAACATATACGTCTCCATGAGAGTCTACGCATACACCATGCGGTGAGCTGAATCGGTTATCACGATAATACGTCTTAGGCAGATTCGGCCAGCCCTGCTGCTTGTACGCCTGCTGATCCTCTCCGAGATGCGCGACCAACGTGTCGTCCGCAGCATTAAACACCGTGATTCGACTGTGAAGATCAGGGAAAAACATATAGTCGTCAGCAAAATAGAAGCTGCAAGGCATGTCCATATCATTTTGAATAAACCGTTTGTGTTTTCCATCCATTGTGAAGACTTGAATCCGGAAATTCCCACGATCTGCGACATACAGCTCGGGGCTATCCCCCGTTAACTTCACCGAAATGCCGTGAGGGCATTTTAAACGACCGGGCTCACTCCCCGTTCCTCCGAAAGAACCGAGATAATCTCCCTTTGCAGAATATTGGTGAATCCAATGCTGGCCATAGCCATCTGTCACATAAATATCGCCATTCGGAGCAACTGCTATATCGGTAGGTTTATATTTCTTCTCTTCATTGTATACCTCTGGTAATACTGGAGGCTCCAACCGTAGGACGATTTCTCCGTCAATGGTTGTCTTCAGCACAGTTGCATGGTTCGTATCCGTGATATATAGATATTCTCCATCAGACTCTGCATGCAAATAAAACCCATGCGCTCCATCACCAATGCCCTCCACGGACCAAGAACGTATAAATTCACCAGATCGATTAAAGATTGCAACGTTATCTTGACCCGTATGTAGTACGTATACGTTATCCTGCTTATCTATAACAATGCCGTGTGTATATCCATACGAAGCGCCTTCTGGGAGCTTGCCCCATCCTGCTACTACTTCAGTCATATATTGATGATTGCCTGTTTTCATACAAACCTCCATAATTTCCACTTTATATAGCTTATTTCTTTACTAAACCGTGTGGATCAATAACAAACTTCTTGGAAGCTCCCCTGTCAAATTCCGTATAAGCAGCTGGCGCTTCATCCAGCGAAATCACAGTTGCATTAACAGCTTTAGCGATTTGAGCTTTGCCGTTTAGGATCGACATCATGAGTTCCCGATGATATTGCATGACAGGCGTCTGCCCTGTCACGAATGTATGAGACTTGGCCCAACCGAGTCCGAAGCGGATTTTTAGTGTACCGATTTTGGCTTCGCTATCAACAGCTCCTGGATCTCCAGTTACATATAATCCTGGAATCCCGAGTCTTCCCCCTGCCCGAGTGACTTGCATAATGGAGTTGAGCACCGTTGCTGGAGCTTCGCCATGAGCATGACCATGTCCGTGAGCTTCGAATCCGACACAATCCACCGCACAGTCGACTTCGGGAACCCCTAGAATTTGATCGATTTGCTCGCCCAAGTCCGGATGTTCTCTCAAGTTAACTGTTTCACATCCGAAGCTTCGCGCCTGTGCCAATCTCTCTGAATTTAAGTCACCTACGATGACCACTGCGGCTCCAAGCAGTTGTGCCGAGTGAGCAGCCGCTAGCCCAACAGGCCCTGCACCCGCAACGTATACCGTCGATCCAGGTCGTACCCCTGCACTGACGGCACCGTGGTATCCTGTTGGGAATATATCCGAAAGCATGGTTAAATCGCGAATTTTCTCAATTGCCTGTTCTTTGTCTGGAAACTTAAGCAACTGGAAATCGGCGTAAGGCACCATGACATATTCAGATTGCCCGCCAACCCATCCTCCCATATCGACGTAACCGTAAGCCGAACCAGGGCGATCCGGATTCACATTCTCGCAGACATTCGTATTCCGCTCCTTGCAGCTTCGGCATCGTCCGCATGCAATATTGAACGGAACGGACACCAAATCTCCCTTTTTAATAAATTCCACATCACGGCCAACTTCGATAACTTCACCTGTAATTTCGTGACCTAGCACCAATCCACTTGGAGCCGTTGTCCTGCCTCTGACCATGTGTTGATCACTGCCACAAATATTCGTAGTTAGTACTTTGAGTATAACGCCATGTTCACATTTGCGTCCGACATTGAGCGGATTAACTCCAGGACCGTCTCTTAAGATTAGATCTGGATAATGAATATCCCGAACCTCCACCTTACCAGGCTCAACATACACGACGGCGCGGTTACCTGCCATTGTTTACACACCTCTCCTAATGGATATTTGTCTTTCTCAATGAACTTGGTCACGCTTACAAACTGCCCTTACATCTTACCTTTTCTATTTACATCAAACATCAAATTTGTTAACCTTTTTGTAGTAAATATTAACTTCATTTTTTGACAAAAGGAGACCTTATGCATCAGAAGGAAGCCATTGATTCTCTGCGCAGCCTGCTTTTAAATCTACAGGTCGACGTAGTCGTTGCCAAAGTTCAGAACGCATGTGATGATTGGAAGCCGAACCAACCGATCCAAAGCTTTAACCGCATGTATTATATTATAGATGGCACTGGATCCATCGAAGTGGACAGAGCAGCTTACCAAGTAAAGCCTGACCAACTCATTCTACTGCCCTGCCACACTGTGCAATCTTTTCCTGATGATAGCGACGCTACTTTTCATAAATATTGGTGCCATTTCACCGCCCGTGTCGGAAGTAGAGATCTCTTTGAATTGTACCGATTCCCGATCTGTATCGAGGCTCCCGACAAGCCAGAGGTCAAGCGTTGGTTCCAGCAAATCGTGGACAGCAACACCGACATGTCGCCAGCTGCCATACTTCATTCCCGGTCTGCTTTACTTAACTTATTGGGTCTCTACTTGCAGCATCCCTGTGAAATGATTGCGAATCCGGCGGCAGCTGCCCAAAAGATGAGCCGTGTTCTCCAATATATTGAACAACATCTGGATCAAAAAATTACAATTGAACAGCTGGCCGGTTTAGCACACTACCATCCGAACTACTTCATCCGTGCCTTCAACACCTTGCTTGGCTGCTCCCCCGTACAGTATATGAACCGTCTAAGAGTGGAAAAGGCTCGTCAACTGCTGGCTTCAGATCAGTCCATCGGCAGCATCGCCCAAGCAGTGGGAATGGAACAGCATAACTTTTCAACGATGTTCAAGAACTACACTGGGTTCGCTCCGCGAGATTTCAGGCGAATGCTTAAGTTTTAGCTGTATATGACATACAGCTTATTAACGCTGACTAACAGAAAAAAAGCAGAAGGAGACGTGAAATACACTCTCGCTCTGCTTTTTTATTTATTTTACGGAAATTAGCCAACGCTTATAGCGTGTAGATGTCTTGCGCATTGTTGCGGAACGCATTCCCTACTAGATAATTGGTTGATACATTCGAACTCTTGATGTAGATGCCGTATTCTTTACTGTTTTCAATAGTTGAGTTCGTTAGGACTGGCCCTAAATCTTCCGGTAACGTGATACCATTGAGCGCATCCTTAATCTCGACAAAATCTAGTCGGAAATCTTTGCCGACATAGGGACCTGCTCCAATGCCATCCCAGCTTCCGGGGCGTTCCAATTCAGAAGTAAAAATAATCGGTTGATCCTTGGTGCCTTTCGCAATTAATCCGCCTCGATCGTAGCTGCCTACCGTCAATCCACTGAGTTTTTCCCAAATGGTAACCGTTCCAGGCACAATCGTTAAAACTGGGCTGGATGGACCATCGACATAGACGGTAATCTTGGCTTGATACGGAATACTTAGTTTGTTCCAAGTCGTATTCGTGTTAATCGTCGTCGACGACATAGAGGCTGCAATCAAAATGACGTCGAGGTCATTCCCCTTGTAATTGCCGTCAGGCAGCTTATTCGTCCCGTATGCGGCTGTAATAATGGGTGCACCGCCGCCGCTCGGGGATGTCTTGGTGCCGGTTATCGTAAGTTTTTTACTCTGTGAGGACAAACGGGTATTTTCTGTTAACTGAATGCCTGCGTAGGCATTATGCATGAATTGCGTATCACTAACGGTAAGCTCAACAGGTGACGTACCTGCCGTAGCGGTAACAGCTCCATTCTCTCCCCCAGCGTACTCGATTCGGGCAAACTCGATGGAGGCACGGCCTTTTACTGTCTGTTCATAGAAATGAATGCCTTTCCAGAAGCCAGGCTGTGCACCTGCCGTATCTGCTGTTAAGATGGCTGGATCTTTCTCCGTTCCTTCTACAACAAGCCCTCCGGGAGCATTGAGACCAACAAAGATACTCGTTCCTTTTTCAAATCTCACGACCGCCCCCGCTTCAATGACAAGATTAGGACTATCGTTACCTTCAACATAGAAATCATCCTTTACAAAATGAGGACTTCCGCAAACTCCCCAGGTCTCACCGCCAGGCTTAATTGTGCCGCTGTGTACTTGGCCTCCAGGAAGATTACAACTGTCATCTGTTGAAACGATTGCCGTATTGGTTATTGAATCGAAATCAACGTCAGCGCCAAGAGCCTCCGAGACAAATCTTAATGGGACATAGGTGCTTCCATTGACTAATAATGGAGGTACATCCAAGGTCGAAGTGCGGTCATCAATCCTTGCTTCAACATGATCGATTTGTAAATGTACAACGGTAGATCCTTTTGTTGCCGTAATGGTTCGCGTAGTAGCCTCCCATTCTAATGTAGCGCTTAATCGCTCAAAGATAGCACGAAGAGGTACCATTGTTCTTCCATCGATTAAATGAGCCTCAACATCTAAATTGCTGCCATTGACTTTCACGGCTACCGATTTTTGTATTTCACCTGATGCGGAAGCCACGCCAGCCCGCATAACACAAACAGCGATCAATAGCACTGCCAACATGCAACGAATTACACTCAATTTCATTGTTAGTCCTCTCTTTCTACTGCTTCTCATTTCGCCAACTCGACAATACTTGCGCCCGCTATCCGATCCCCCGAGTTTCCGGAAGGATCCGTCACTCCATCATCTTCCTTCGCATGGATGATCAGAGATTTTCCCCACACTGCGTTGTCTTTCCCCTTCTCTAATGTAATGCCTTCAAGATGTAAATGAGCGTTGACTATGCCATCCACTGTGACTTCTAGATTTTGCAGATCCCCCATATGATGACCATCGGGGTTATGAAGTCCGTGCTTTTTACTTGATGGATTGTAGTGTCCACCCGCTGTTGTGAAATCGTTGCCTGTGATCGGGTTCTGGTGCAGATGGAGGCCATGCTTGCCTGGCGCTAGCCCTGATGCTTTGACATCAATGTTCACGCCATTCTCACTTTGTGATAATGCCGCATGGCCGATCACGGTTCCTTTTGCGTCTTTGATATCGACGGTTACAGCCCCAATCCATACCGTTTTCGTCGTTTCGTCCCACTGTACAGGCAGATTCAGCATTTCGCTCACTTTACGAACTGGCACGTATGTCGTCCCTTCGTACAAGATCGATTCTGGCACCATCGTACCGTTATTGTTGTACTTACCGTCCTGCGAAGTGCGATCTTCTCCCGCGACGATAAATCGCAGCTTTTCGAATTGGGCAGAGATTTTCTCTGACTGCGCCATGGCAACGCCTGAAAAACATATGGACCCGACTAAAAATGCCCCCATCAAATGGTTCAAACCTAAACGTTTATTTCTCATATACTAGTTTCCTCCATCCATTTAAGTTGCTCAACAGGAATAAATGTTACAGTTTGGATCTGAATTTAATATCAAGACAATGTCAACAAAATACGAAGATCCTGTGTGCACCGAGATAACGATAGAAACTACTCCCTAACCGCAACATTTGCGGATATAATGGGAAATAATACAAAGCTTTAGTGAGAAAGAAGGTATACCATGCAGCAGTTGGAAAGTTCAAACCGCATATTGGTCGTGGATGACGAAGAGCAAATGACAGCCTTCATCGCGACTTACTTAAGAAATGAAGGATATTCCGTTACGGTAGCCCACAGCGGTGTAGAGGTGCTCTCTGCGTTTGAGAAAACCACCTTGAACGGATACGACCTGGTGTTGCTAGATTGGATGATGCCTGGGATGAATGGGTTGGATGTGTGCAAACAGTTGCGTAAATTCTCTGATGTTCCCGTCATATTCCTCACTGCAAAAACAGACGAGATTGACAAGGTACTTGGGCTGGAATTCGGTGCGGATGATTACATTACAAAGCCTTTCTCGGTAAGAGAGTTGGAAGTAAGGATTAGAGTCGTGCTACGCAGAAGGCTCCCGCAGGCGCAGACATCGATAGATGTCGGGGAGGAGCCGCGAATGTTGAAACGAGGCCATTTGTCCATCGACTTTTCAAAACATGCGGTCTATCTCAACAATCAGTCAATTACTTTGACGCCTACAGAATTCAAGCTGCTGTGTACATTGGCAAAGCATCCAGGTCGGGTGTATAGCCGGATGGATCTGCTTGAAATTGCATTAGGCGATGAATATGCCGGCTACGAACGATCTATCGACACGCATATCCGGAATCTGCGCAAAAAAATTGAGAATGATTTTTCAAATCCGAAACTAATTGTCACTGTACATGGGGTTGGCTATAAGTTCGGTGACCCTACATGAAAGTACGCTTGAAGCTTTTCTTTACCTTCTGCGCGTTTGGCATCCTTATTTTTCTATTATCGAATCAAAGCATAACCAGGCTTACACTAGACGAGGTCGGCAGCGAGACAACAATCACGGTCCTTCTGCTTGCTCTCAGCGCGATTGTGGGGTTTTCTTATTTGTTGGCCATTACCTTTTGTAAAAGACTCGAGATTCTGGCGGAACATGCTAAGAACGCAGTCCAGCAACACACCAAGTCGTCGTATAGACCCGAAAGTTGGCAGGATGAAATCGTGACGATAACCCATACCTTCAATGTGCTTAAGGAGCAATTGAGCGAAGGTGAAAGCATTCGCAATCAACTCGTTGCCGATATTGCACATGAGCTACGCACTCCTCTCGCTATTTTACGTGGGCATCTGGAGACGATTGTAGAAGGAGCCGTGGAATTTGACCGAGCACACCTGATTCCCCTGTTAGACGAAACGAAACGGATGTCCCGCATGATTCAGGACATGCAGGATTTGAATCTGGCCGAGGCTGGCAAGCTGTCTCTGGACCGCACATGGTCTCTTTTTGGCTCTACGCTCGAAGAGATTGTATCGATTTTAGAAATTGCCGCGGAGGCGAAATCGATCGCACTGCACCTCGTGTGTGAAGGTGACGGTGAACTATACATGGATGTTTCGCGGATCAAACAAGTCTTCATCAACCTGATCGGCAATGCCGTCCGTTATACGCCTGAAGGAGGACGGATCGATGTTCAATATACGTTTCATGATGGACAAATCATTGTGACTGTGTCGGACAACGGACCGGGAATCCCGCCCGAAAGCTTGCCGTACATCTTCAAGCGCTTCTATCGCGTCGAGCACTCACGAAACCGGATGTCCGGCGGAACAGGCATTGGACTAGCGATCGCCAAAGAATTCATCGAAGTCCATGGCGGTACGATACACGTCGAGAGCGAAATGGGCATTGGGACGTCCTTCACCGTCACACTGCCTGTTTTCCCTCCCAATACGTAATTCCAATTAGAAGAACTACGCATTTTCTACACATTTTTTCGCTAAAAATTCGATATTTCTCGAGTACACTAGATCGAAAAGCTGCATGGCTTAGATTGGAGTGAATGCGATGAACGCTTTGCAGCCCCATCTGCAAGTTAAAGAGTTATGGAAGATCTACCCATACAGCGACAATAAGGTGGAAGCATTGAAAGGAATCTCCTTCGATGTATCGAAAGGTGAAATGATTGCCATTATGGGACCTTCCGGTTGCGGAAAAACGACTCTGCTTAATTGTGTTTCGGGACTGGATACCATCAATCAGGGCAACATTCTGATCGATGGGGTCGCTCAGAATGAAATGAATAGCAAAAGCCGTGACGCTTACCGGGCGAAGCATATGGGCTTTATTTTCCAAGCTTACAATTTAATCCCCGTCCTGACGGCTGTAGAGAATGTCGAACTGCCATTACTTGGCATGGGTATGAAGCCTAAACTGGCACGTGAAAAAGCGCTTGAAGCCTTAGCTAGGGTAGGACTTCGCGACCGTTCAAGCCACAGTCCTTCGGAAATGTCAGGCGGGCAGCAGCAGAGGGTTGCCATTGCTCGAGCCATCGTCAATCAACCGTTAATAGTCTGGGCGGATGAACCGACTGGGGCTCTCGATTCAAAAACAACCGTCATGGTCATGGATCTCATTGCTCACTTGAATCGAACAGAAGGGATTACGTTCATCATTGTCACTCACAATCCAGATGTGGCCAATTACGCCAATAGAACCATTTACATGGACAGTGGTCATATTATACAGAACCGGGTAAATCGCGGGAGGAGCTTATGACAATTGTTGTTCCTGTCTTACTTGCGATTGGAGCCGGATTGACCTCTTATATGATATGGCTCCTCTTGCGTTATCCACATATACGCCGAATGGCCTGGCGAAACATGCTAAAGCAGCGACGCTCGACACTGTTGACGGTCTTTGGATTAGCCATAAGTACATCCTTCATCTCGATGACACTTATCACGAACACAGCCTTAACCAACGGGATGCAAATAGAATTGGAGCAATTCTATGGCAACATCGCTTACGATATCCCTTCCCGAAATCAAGCAGCTACCGACTATGCCTATTCTTACTTCGACGCCCAGACCATACAAGATATCCGTCAACATAGCGCAGAAGTATCTCTCCCCATCTTGTCCCTTCCTGCTACCTACTTGACGAAGAACGATAAGGGAACGATCGAGAAACTATCCCCATATATAAATACAATTGGTGTTGACGCTGCAGAAGCTGTGCGTTTCGACCCATCCTTAGCTACTTCACTTGGCGGCGGGCTTCAGCAGAATGACGTACTTTTATCATCGCATGCCGCTGAAAGCTTGGGGGCTAAGACGGGTGACACCGTATACGCTATTGACAACACGAACCGTGAAATCAAGCTATCGGTAACCGCCGTGGTTCCAGAACACGGATTAACGGGTTATCGCGGTATGTTCCGCGGAAAAGCTACAGCCATTGTAAATTTAGATACTGCCCGACTCTTAGAAGGTATCGATGGTACTTACTACACCAATCTTCTGCTCAAAGAACAGCCTGTTGTATGGGGAGCTGTGCCTGTTCGCGAAAAGTTTGAGACAGAACGTAAATATGCCATCGAGTTCATCACCATTATCATTGGCATCGTTAGCTTAAATGCCATTCTCATCGGAATCGTCCTTATTACGAATATATTCCGGTTAATTGCTGAGGAACGCAGAAGTGAAATGGGCATCCTACGGACCGTCGGCTTTAGCAAGGCTGATGTGGGTCGATTGATGATGCTCGAAGGGCTTTTATGCGGATTTGGTTCCAGCCTATTAGGTGTCTCTTTGGGCTTGGCGCTGGCTAATCTCTTGTTGCTTCGAATCACAATTTCTTTCGAAGACTTGTTACTAATGAGTTTAAAGGCCCATCAGCATATAGATCCAAGCGTAGCCTTAACTGGATTGTGCATTAGCATGCTTTTTGTCTATATTTGTGTCAAACTCATTGCTAGGCAAACCATTAATCTGTCAGTAGTCGAAGCCATAAGGCCTGTTCAGCCTAACCTGAAATCGGATAATAAACAGGGTATCTTGAATAAATGGATGTTCATTACATCCACTCTTTTCCTGGTATTCTGCATAGCTTTGATTGCAGTGCCAGATATCCGAATGCAATGGATAACCGATAACAAGCTGTTCCTAGTCATTGCGATGCTCTTTCTTTCCCTCCCAATCCTTGTGTGGGTTTTCGTACAGTTATTGCCTTTGATCGAAAAAGGACTTAGCTATCTATGCCGCAATCAGGCTGCACCCACGCTTATGATGCGGCTTGCCTTGCGCAATATGAATACGAACCCTCTTCGAACAGGCTTGCTCCTTTTCATGTTCGCTGTTGTTTCCTGCTTTATCAGCTTTTCCATTCTCTATAGCGATTCGATGAGTAAATTCATAGGCGTTTCCAAGCCGATCGAATATACGGGCGGACATGATTTAGTCGCTCGGGACTGGCGGCGCTTGGATACCGCGTCCGTAATCCAGCATATGGAGACATCGAAGGAGTACGCTCAGATCAAGCCATTCCAACTATCCGCTGTGCAGCAACTGTTTTGGAAAGGAGTTCAAGGTCAGGAAGGTCCGGTTGAAATCAAAATCAATGGCATCGACCGCAGCTTTGCTGAATCGAATGACATTCCTTTACGGGCCAGGGACGGCCGGTACGCAACGGATCGGGAAGCTTGGCGTTCTCTGGCCGACCGTGATGATGCTGTCATTGTTGCGGAGAACACCTTGAAATACACGAGTGGAAATACGAACCGTATAGGTGAACCATTTCCTATTGTTGTAGGGGAGCACACCGTCACCAAAACAATTGTAGCCATTGCTGGCGAGAGCGGTTACCAAGCCGAGTCTTACGGAATCTGGGTTAATAAAAACGTGCTTTCTCAGTTAGCTAAAAGCGAACGGGACATTCACAGTACCGTCTTTATCAAGCTAGGGTTACCTACAGACCACGATGCAACCCAGAAGATCAGTCGGCTGCTCGCCCTGCAAAATATTTCCCCCGTTAAAGACATTGTAAAATCTGAGAATAGCTATTACGTAACCATGATCTTTATTGGAAATCTGTTGCGAAGCTTTAATATTGCGGCACTCGGTATCGGATTGCTCGGTCTTATCGTTGTCATGTACCGCCTTGTTCACCAGAGAAGCCGATATATTGGCATGCTGCGGACAATTGGCATCAGCCCGAAAACTGTAGTACTCAGTCTGTTACTAGAAGGTTTCTTCATTGGAAGCTTTGGACTTTCCCTTGGATTTACAGTAGGAACTGCCGTTAGTTATTTCACTTTCTACACATTGTTCGATCTTGAGTCACTCCCCTATTCACTTCCCCTTATGAGGATTCTGGCTTACTTTGGTGTTGCTCTTGCAATTACAGTTACTCTCTCCTATTTACCTGCTCGCAAGGCGCTGCAGATCTCTCCAACGGAGGCGACGCGCACGCTTAGTTGAAATGAAAAACGCTGACCCTTATGGAGTCAGCGTTTTTCATACTAGAGAACGATAAATTTTCTAAGCCCAGCCAACATCATGTTAAGACACCCCAAAAAAAGCGTTGTATGCCTTAAGCGGATTAGTAAACAAATTGACGAATTTATCGGCCATTTCTTGATTATGCGAAGCCTTGCCGATCAACCCTGCAAAGTTCTCCGATGGAGGACCCATCATCGCATTGGTCCAATCCGAAACTTTGGTCACGTATTCCTTGGTCAAATCCCAATAGTGTTCACCGATTTCTAGATCCCATTTCCTATTAGCATTGTCCGAAAGAACATGATAAAGTACGTTTGCACAAAACGAAGCCGTATTGGCCCCTTGGCCTGTGACCGGGTCATTTAGCACCACACTGTCCCCACAGCCTAACACGAGGGTTCCATCCATCATCGTATAAGGAATGAAAACTTCTGGTTGAATCGCCATTCGTGTATACGCTAACGGATCGACAGGGCGAAAGTCATGGAGGCTAACCCTATCGTAGATATGTGGGAAGTTAGCCTTCAGGATACCAAGCATCTCTTTATTGAAAATGTCAGGATTCGTGCTCCCTATCACGGCATCCAGATTACTTCCCGGTACGGCTTCTAGCAATAAAGTCATCGTGGTGGTTTCAAACAACTCCCCTTGACCTGGAACAATGTTAAAACTCATTTTGTGCTCATCCTCTATGGCTATACCGAGGAACATGCCGGCCGTGATGATTCTTTGCGGGGAAGTCGGCGTGTAAAGCAATTCTTCATATTTTGGAAACGAAGCAAGCGGTCCCCTCTTTCCGGTGCAATCGATAATAAGATCATATTCATTCGCTAGTTTTGACAAATCGTTGTCATCCAAGCGAACCTTTCGAATATCTGCTCCTCTCGCTTTTAGATCGTCGATTAATACAGACAAATACAAGCGTTGATCCTGACTGACAGCCCTACATGCCAGATTTCCTTGGAAGAGCCTTTGTCCATTGATCAGCAGCTCAATCCGATTGATTTCATTGACAGCTCCATAGTCAGGAACACCGAATCGTTTCTCGTTTTCCAATAAGTTCCCGAAATGAATCTGTGTCGATAAAATGCGCCCATTTCTGATCTCCTCCGAATCCTTAGTCATCATAATTGTAAAATCAAACTGACGGCTACTTTGGAAAGCATACGCCAATGTCAAACCCGCGACTCCAGCGCCAATAATGGCAATCTTCTTTGTACTCATTCCACATTCCTCCTCGGCAACTTTCAACTCGTATTGAAATCATACCGAAAGAATTAGAAGATCTATCGGAGTTGGTTTTAAGATTTCTTATCAACTTCTTCGCATTATTGTAACGTCAATCCATCTGGAAAGGGAGATCGAAATAGTTATTTTTACTTTGTATTCCCAAACTTTTTCACATACCTTTTCCCAATCCATTCCCGAACAGCTCCCAAAACTATCCCAAACTTCTCCCAGTGATGGCTCTAGGAAAGTGAATTGCAGGGATTGTAAGATGATGTCATAAACAAGTTCAAGTGTGGGAGGAACGTTATTATGACAAAAAAAAGTAAAACAATCATTCACACCTCTGCGATAAGCTCAGTGCTGGCTGGTGTAATCGCGTTTGGAGGAATTGCTGCAGCTTTTGGTGAAACTGTGCCAACGGGAGTTGAGATTAAAGAATTCAGTTTGCTGGACACTGCTGCGGATATAGTTGGCGCTGCAGATTTTACACCAGAGGGAAATAAGGACGGTCACTTTAAGCTGCTGCTGAACCTTGCGAATAAAACTGTGATTAACTCTGTAGTACTACGATCAACCGATGAATACGGAAAAGATAATTATCAAGGCGTTTGGCGAACTAACCGCGTCACGACAGGTTGGCTATTAGGGATTGTGCAGGATAAAACCGTGGTTACACCAAGCCGTACTACACATGAAAGTGAAATCATCAACCCAGGATTTCGCAAAGATGTGAATGAGCCTGTTGGCGAGTTTGAAGGCAACCTAACGTTTGATTTGTACGCCAGTAACAACGGCACAATCAAAGAAACGCAATCTTATGTGCTTGAGATTGAGACCCCAAAAGGTACGTTCGTTACGAAACCAATTAAATATAAAAAGCCAATGACGAGTGGCGAAACACCATCCATTCCAACGCCATCACCTACCACAACACCAATTCCTAGCCCGTCCCCTTCTACTCCGCCGATACCTGCTCCAACTCAAGGTCCGACGATAAACGTTTGGCTGTTGGGTCAAGAGCTCCAATTTGATGATGCCAAACCGATTATCAAAGATGGGACTACGTTAGTTCCATTTCGTAAACTATTTGAATCTCTTGGTTTTTCAGTGAATTGGGCCGATAACGGAACTACACAAAAGGCGATTGGGACGAAAGATGGTCTAACGATCGAACTCACGATGAACAGTTCCTCTGCCAAAGTGAACGGTAAAGATATCAGCTTGAGTATTCCAGCGCAAATTATTGACAATCACACCATGGTACCTCTCCGATTTGTTGCGGAGAACAGCGGTTATCAAGTCACTTATGCAAGCGAAGGAACTACCGCAACGATTCGAATCGGAGATTCTAAAGACACTGGTTCAACACTCGAACCAACACCTGCACCAGTACCAAGTCCTGTACCAGCACAAATTCCGGATTTCCCAACAGAAACCGCTGAGCCATATATAGCTAAAGGATATGTGCGCGACATGCAGGGTGATCTCCTGCCTGACATCGTTGTGTATGCCGATAACACATTGTTGTACGACAGCAATATCATTGGTGTCACCGATGAGAATGGTTATTATGAAATTGAACTGCCACAACTTGCGACTTCCTGGTCGATGTCTGCTGACATCACTAAATCTTATAACGGCAAGGATTTTAAATTCCATTTGAAATCGGATAAAGAAGTTCCATTAACGGGAAGCAAAGGCGGGGTTCGGAATTTTACTTGGACGGATTTTAACGGACAAATTTATATTTATCCATTTTTTTCAACTTCTGATGACTCAATGCCAGAATTTGATTTGAGCGATCTGGAAATGACACTCACACCAATTGGTCCGCTCCTGGACGGCAGCACGGGAAAAACGATTATTAAACGTGGAGGGCCAGTTATTGGCGGCGGAGGAATTGATGAAATTCCGGTCGGAAAGTACACGGCAACGGCTCGATGGATGCCCGAAGGATACGCTCCGATACCTCTGCCAATTAGTAATGGCGGTGACTATGCCAATTCTGTCGAAGTCGAATTTCGTGAGCCAAACGGCGTAAACTCGTCCAAATATTTAAGCGAACTTGAAGTTAAGATTCCATAACCAAAGAATAAGAACCATTTACGTCACGCACCCATTTCGGCTTATAGAATAATTTAATAGTAATTAACGCCAGAATGGAGAGAAACCCAGTGTATACCCATGATCCTCGAGTGACAAAATGCGAAGAAGTTCCGATCGAGTTTCCGCCTCAGTACCAGCCCGGACAGCCTGGCTTGGAATATATGATGCTGCCAAGACCCGTTTCGGAGCTGCCGGGCACGGCTGGATCGGGTAAGCTGCAGAATAAGGTTGCGATCATTACCGGGGGGGACAGCGGAATCGGTCGGGCGGTCGCCTATTTATTTGCCCGAGAAGGCGCGGATATCGCTGTAGTATACCTTAATGAACATGCTGATGCTTCAGAGACTCAGGAGAGAATCCAGCAATTAGGCCGCCGTTGCTTGACGATTGCTGGGGATATCGGAGATGAACAATTCTGCAGAGAGGCAGTAGAGATTACCCTATCCAGATTCGGACGGGTTGATATCTTAATCAATAATGCGGCTGAAATGATTTATGAAGAGGACATGACTAACCTGACATCGGAGCAACTGTTACGGATATTCCAGACGAATGTATTCTCCTGTTTTTATTTTACGAAAGCTGTACTTCCTCACTTACAGCCCGGCAGTGCAATCATCAATACGAGCTCTCTCGCAGCGGACAAAGGCTATCCGGCAATGGCTAGTTACTCCGCCACTAAGGGTGCCGTTAGCGCATTAACCCGATCTTTTGCGGTTTCTCTTGCTGATCGGGGCATCCGGGTCAATGCCGTAGCCCCTGGTCGAACATGGACCCCTCTTATCCCTTCAACATTCCCGCCTGAATTTTACATGTTTTACGGGTCTATAGAAAATTCGGGACCGATCAAAAGAACAGCACAGCCATACGAAATTGCTCCTATTTATTTGTACCTGGCATCGGAAGAATCCCGTTTTGTAATCGGTCAGACGATTCATGTGAACGGCGGAGAGTATTTGGGCTTGTGATGATTGGGTTCTAGGTGCTCATCGATGAGCACTCCATACATTGCAGCAATCGGTAGTAGTAATTCGTAAACATAAAAAGTCCACGGTAGTTTCCGTGGCTATTTATGTTTTCTTTCGCAAGGTGTAATCATTTTCAATAAAATGGTAAATCCTCAGTAAAATTAAAGCAGAAATCGGATATAGCGGGATTGAATAATACAACTTCCAACCGGTGTAGACAAAGAAACCATTCAGCACATGCAGCCATTCAAAGAAAACCGCAAACACTGTACATCCAGCTAGAAAAAGGACAAGTCGCTTTCGATTCTTTTTTTCACGAAGATGCCATTTATCATATAAAAACAAAAGAACAAAAGAAAACGGAGGATACAAGAAAACGTGAGCAAATGTTGCAATAGGCTCGTATGTTACATTATCGCCGCAGTAATAAAGCTCAAATGGTGTTGCCGCTAGTTCATAATCAATAGAGGCAACAAATACAACATTAAACGTCCAAATAATGAGGATGGTGATAGCGTCAAAATGCTTTCGTACCCTATAAAACATCGTCATCGCTATAACCGAGCAAATCATAACGAACCATTCGTTCCAATCAACATGAAAATTCATGGTTTATGGTATCCTTTATAAAATTTACTGTGAAAAACTTTCATGATTATCAACATCAACATCAAATAACCTAACCAAAATACGCCAGACCCTAATAAATATGGATTCGTATGATTAAAAACACCTAACCAATCGGAAACCCATTCTAAACCAAGCAAAAATACCGAATACTTGATGATCACCCCTGTTTTTTTTATTTTGGATGCAGCGGCGGAAATTTCATTTAAATAAAACAATGTAACTAGTGGATACAGTACTAGGCGTATTAACACATGCGAAAACTCAAACATAATGGATTGCGGTATTACGACATTTTTCATGTTCATAGTAAAAATAGCTGAGCGGATTTGAATCAACAAAGAAGCTACGCACCAATAGAAAATTATCTCTAACCAATGCAGATGTTTTTGTTGATATTTCATAAAGTAAACATATACGAACAAACTAACGAAGCAATACAATAAAAAAACCATAGGAGCTCCCTTCCTGGGAATCTTATGGTTTTATTGTTTACTAATTTTCATTTCCTATAACCTTTTTATGGATAAGATTTCAAAGAGGCTGCTACACTATTCTTGCCCATTCCTGCATCATGTAATATTGTTTTCTCTCAGCAGCTCGGTAAATGCCTCAACATGCAGAGGACGACTGAAATAGTAGCCTTGAATCTCATCGCATTGCAGCTCCTTCAACAGAGCATATTGTTCAGCGGTCTCTACTCCCTCAGCCACAACATTCATTTGCAGCTCATTAGCTAAAGTCAAAATGCATTGAATAATGCTCCGATTCACTGAATCTGTAAGGATTTCTTCTACAAAAGATCTGTCTATTTTCAGTGTATCCAAGGTTAGCTGCTTCAATAAATATAAAGAAGAATATCCGGTTCCAAAGTCGTCTAAGGAGACCTTGATGTTCCTTTTTTTCAATTCGGTCAGCAGCTGAGTCACTTCGATTTCATTACTGATGAAGGAACTTTCTGTAATTTCAATTTCCAACTGCCCCGCGGCTATTCCCGTTTCTTCAATAATGTTATCTATGGATTCCAAAATGTTTGGCTTTATTAATTGTTTCACGGAAAAGTTGACCGATGTTGTAATGGGTTTAAAGCCTTGATCTAGCCAAATTTTATTTTGCTTGCAAGCTTCACGTAATACCCATTCGCCAATTGGAACAATAAGTCCGGTTTCTTCTGCAATCGGTATGAACTCCGTTGGAGATATCAGACCCCATTCGGGATGCTTCCATCTAATCAAAGCTTCTACCCCAACAATCTCCGTTGTTTGGGTATCGACGCGAGGCATGTACATAAGGAAAAACTCCTTCTTATCCAGCGCTTTTCGGAGATCGTTGCTTAAATTAAAATGCTTGAAGGATTGTACATTTAAAGAAGACGAGTAATATTGAGTCTGGTCTCTCCCTTGAGACTTGGCCACATACAAGGCCGTATCTGCATTTTTGAATAAAGTCTCCACCGTACTTCCATCCTCAGGTGACATGCTGATACCTATACTGATTGTGACATGGAGTTCGTATCCCTCTATTACAAAATCTTCCTTCGTTAATTGTGTCAGCTTGTCCACAAGCCGGCTAATTTCATTCTGATGGTTCACTTCAGACAAAACGATGCAAAACTCGTCACCACCAAGACGATAAACAGTTTGACCGACCAGTAAACATTCCTGCAGTCTCCAGGCAAAGTGCTTTAATAATACATCACCAATGGAATGTCCAAGTGTATCATTGACATATTTAAACCGATCCAAATCGATTAACATGACAGCAACCTTTTTGTTGGTAATTCGACTGCTTTTCAAGCGTTCATCTAATTGTTCCTCGAACATCCTCCGATTAGGAAGCGTCGTTAAATAATCATGATAAGCTAAGAATTGATTTAGCTCCTCTGTTTGCTTTCGTTCCGTTACATCTAGAACGGTGCCGATTGTCGCCAGCTTGCCTTGATGGAGAACTTTCTTATAATGAACTTCGATAATTACGATGGATTCATCCAGCCTAATGCCTCTGTGGCAAAAATTTTGTATAGATTCACCTTCAGCCAGGTGTGATATTTCATCTATCACTTTTTGCTGATCTTCAGGGTGTATTAGGCTCAGTACCTTCAGACCTGTTATCGTATCATATCCCATCATCTTATTTAAGTGTGGATTCGAATAGATGAAGATTCCCTCGACGGCAATAAATACACCAACAATTGACTGTTCAACCAAGCTTCGATAATTGGTCTCTGCATCTATTAATGAGCGCTCCATTACTTTTTGAGCTGTTATATTTTTGGCTATTCCGTAAACCCCTACTAATTCATCATTAATTATGATGGGGATATTGGTAACGTTAAATTCAAGAATGGATCCATCTTTATGAATGCCTGTCGTTTCATAATTTTGTGGAAGGCGAGTTCGTATGGTTTCCATAAAGAAATGATTTGTCTTTTCTCTAGAAGTCGATTCTACCAAATTATCAAAATTCTCATGCAAAATCTCCTCTTCCCTAAAACCAAATGTTTCAAGCAGAGCGGGATTACAGGATAAGAAATTTCCTTGAAGGTCAAACGAAAATACCGAATCCGGATTATTTATAAAAAGGGATTTATAGTATTGCTCTTCCTCAACTAAGCTTAGCTGAAGCTTCTTATGTACAGTAATATCTTGAACGAAACCAATGATTCGGGTTAACTCATTAAGCTCATTCAATAAAAACTCGGTAACTTGAACCACGTTACGTATTTCTCCATCAGGATGGACAATTCGAAATTCAATTTCGTACCCAGCTTTTTCATCAAGAGCCACGTTGAACCTTTCAAATGTTCGCGCACGGTCATCAGGATGTATAAGTGTAAAAAATTGATCTAAGCTCATAGAAAAGTCATCTTCTATTCCATGTATAAGAAATAATTGATTGGACCATGTAGTAGCATCCATTTGAAAGTCATATTCCCAATATCCTACATTGGATATTTTTTGAATCAACTCAAAATCTTCAAATCTTCTTTTCATTTGGTCAATTAATTGTTCGGTGTTCTTAATATTTTGAAATTGATCTTTATAAATTCTGTAATTTTTGGACATCTGTGGCCACACTCCACACTTTGTTTGACATAACCTTAAGCTGTACCGGTTATTATACCTTGATCATGTTAGAGAAGTATGAGGAAATTTGTGGCAGGCATAGAGAATGAAAAATAAATATCTACATTATCAAACAAATTCAATTAGTTTCTTAACAATTCCTGAAATCTCTCCAATTTTTGATATTCCATCAGATAATTTGCAAATCCCCGCCACATGCGTTACAATTTTTACATTGACAAATTTGCAGGTCTATAGAGGAGATTCACGCGCCTATGTGCCCCCGTACTAAAGAACAAAATGAGCTCATCCGTGTACAGCGCAGAGAACAGATCCTGGATGCCACCGCACGCGCCTATTTCCGTACGGGTGGCAGCTTTGATATTCGCGACGTCGCCCGCGAGGCCGAGCTCGGTTACGGTACGGTGTACCATTATTACCCCAACCGGCATTTATTGATAGAAGATGTGCTGGGCAGCGGCTTCGAGCGATGCGAGCAAGCCCAGGCAGAATGGATCGATATCCACGGCGACAGCCTAGATGACAGGCAAGTGTTAGCATATTGCAAGGTGCTGCTCCTGCAGTGGCAGTCGGACGTCCGTGCATATCTCGTCTACAAGATGGCGGCAGAGCATTATGCAGGCTTGCCTGAGAAGGATCGGCATGCCGCCAAGAGACGATTCATGGAACAGCTGTACATTCCGCTCCAGTCGATCACCCAACGCGAAGACGACAGCGTCGACCATATGCTTGCCGTGCTGGTCGGCTGTTGTGGTCTGTACTATTATGCGGGCATTACCGAGTTGGACGTCGATCGAATCGCCCAACTCGCATTGCAAGCCATTACGAAGGAGTCCTGATACGAATATGGTCATCTTAAAAAGCAAGCATGAAATCGAGGCAATCCGTAAGGCATGCCAAGTGGTGGCCGAATGCCATCGCACGATCGCACCGCTCATCCAACCGGGCATTACGACGAACGAGATTGAGCGAATCTTCGAGGACATTATCTTGAAGCACGGCGCCAAGCCCTACACGAAGGGCTACAAGGGTTATCAATACGCGACCTGTGCCTCCGTCAACGACGTAATCGCGCATGGCTTCCCTAGCGATAAGCCGCTTAAGGAAGGCGACATCGTGACGATTGACACGGTCGCGGAGCTCGACGGATGGCTCGGCGATTCGGCCTGGAGCTATGCGGTCGGGAAGATCTCGCCGATGGCCGAGAAGCTGATGCGCATCACGAAGGAATGCCTTGATCTTGGCATCGCGCAGGCGCAGCCCGGCAATCGGCTCGGCGACGTGACCAGCGCAATCCAGCGGCATGCCGAATCGAAAGGCTTCGGCGTCGTGCGTGACCTTCTTGCGCATGGCATCGGCCGAGACCTGCACGAGGAGCCGAATTATATGCATGTCGGCAAGCCAGGCAAAGGCCTCCGCATCAAGGAAGGCATGGTGTTCACGATCGAGCCCATGATCACCGAAGGCACCTACTACATGACAATCGACGCGGACGGCTGGACCGCGCGGACGCTGGACCGCAAGCTCGCCGCCCAGTACGAGCATACGATCGCCATCACGGCAGAAGGTCCAGTGATCTTGACCGCGCAATAAAACAATTAGAAGCCGACCAACAGATGGTCGACTTCTTTTTTCTAATTCGGTATAGAATTTTTCTTCATCCGATACTTCAATCGAGTCAGATGGCAGATGGCAGGTGATACCCGTTTATTTGCAACTTATGACGAAACGGGCTTCAACATATGTTCCCGATATTCGGTTGGAGTTACGCCTGTATATTTTTTGAAAGTGCGCAGGAAGCTTCTCGTATTGGCATATCCAACCGCTCCCGAAACGTCATTTACTTTAATCGACTTATCTTTCAAAAGCTCCATGGCAGCTTTAATGCGAATCTCGATCATGTAATCGATAAAATTGCTTTCCGTGTGATCCTTAAACAGTTTGCTGATGTAAGGCGGAGTGAGATGAAACATTTCAGCCAACCGGTCTAAGGACAGATCATATTCCTGATAATGCTCTCGAATATAGTCCAGCATTCGCTCGATCGTCTCATTCTTCCCTCGTTGATTGCGCTTTTCTTCAATTTGTGCAGCCAAGCCTTCGAGCGTATCACCCACTAGCCGCTCTGCATCCTTCCAGTTCTCACATTTCCCGATTCGGTCATAGAAGTTGCTTAGCGGCCCCATCGATATCTCCGGCTCAATCCCAATAGATTTAACAGTTTGCAGTGACTTCATCACAAGGTCATAACATAGCTGCCTAATCAGCTCTGGAGGAAGATTGCTCTCCACTGCTTCACGGAATGTCTCCGATAAGTAGGTGAGCATCTTGACGCGATCTATTTGCCTCATGGCTTCCATTACCGGATCGATCATCCGACTGAGCTTATAATAATCTTGTCTGTCTGGCGGCTGTAAGTCGTCTACCGAGATAACCGAATGCTTACCGAAGATCATTTTATAATGAAGTGCCTTCTGAGATTCATCAAAGGAATTCGGGATTTCCTTCATCTCCATGCGGCATTTACCGACTCCGACTGTTACCGTTAAACCAAACTGTCTTTTCATGATATCAAGAATCAGTTCAAGTATGACTAATGTTCTCAAATGATTTTGCTCTGCATCGCCTTCCGCGAAGCTGAGAAGGACAGCCGCCTGGCCGCCTCCTAGATCGATTGCTAAACCTGCATGCTCAGTACGAATCAGTTCCTCTGCGACATTACAAAACATATAGGTGTACAACGTTTCGTCGCGAGGGGCAAGCTGTTCACCTTCCTTGCCAATCTCAGCCGTACAAACAATAAAGCGCTCAGAATACATGTGAATCCCCAAAAATTCCAAATGATGATACATCGCATGGAAATCGGAACGATTACCATTCAATACATCCATCATAATCTTCCACTTAAGCATCGGCTTTGAATCCCTGACATGCTGCTCCAAATGCTCGCGGTCCGTTACCATTTCATCGAATATATGCTCCAGGTTTCTGAGTCCTATACTCTCTTCGCCATGCCCTCTACGCTTGTTCAACCCAGACAGCTTACCCGCCAAACGGTCCAGTGGCTTAAAGGTCCAACGGTTCACATAAAATAATGCGGCCAATGCTAAAAAGAACATCAAGACGGCAAATGTGAGCAGTAGATTCCGTGTAACCTTGATCGGCTCAAATACGGCAGACTCGGGCACTATGCTGACAAATTTCCAACCTGTATACCCGCTAGTCCGGTAAAAGACAGACTCCTTAATTCCATCCAACTTCATATTGAGCGCTCCGCTGCCTGGATCCATTAATATCGTCTGTATATACGGCAGCGACTTCATATTGCGGTAAAGCTGACTCTTATCGTCATGCGTTACGACATTCCCTTCCGCATCCAGGATGAAAAATTGACCACCGTGGCCGTCCTCATAGATCGTTTGTATCATCTGAAACAACTGTGCCTCTTTGATGCTAATAGCCATGAGACCTTTCCTGAAGCCAGGACTGCTGAGGCTAGGAAAACTGCGGACCAAAGTAATCACATCTTGGGTCTCATGGCCATCCCATACCTTCTGAGTCGATAGCCACTTGAAATATTCAGGCATATTGAGGTACTGAGCCAACCAATTGAATTCTGACGATGCTTGCTTTAAATAGGTTTCCTCTGTCATTAAGTCGCCACTGATATGTGAGTACGCAAATACAGAAGAATAATTGGGATTATTCCAAATAAATTCCTTCAACCTGTTAGTCAATGTATAGTAGATGCTGTATCTGTGTCCGTCATCACTGTAGCTGTTATTCATAAAATAAACAAATTCCAGCCCTTCGGCCATGGAGAGCAGATCTTTCTCCGTCTGGCGAAAGGCTGCCTCTACCTTGGAATCAACCTGCTTCAGCAATGCAAGATTAGCATCCTCCAAGTCCTTCTGAAGCCTGCCCACAGTCCCGGCGTAGGACAACCAGAAGGTCAGAGTGATGATGAAGAGGAATACAATACCATATAAGATCATGGCTTTTCCGGAAATGCTGGTTCTCATGGTGGACCTCCGTTCGGTCGCATTGTTTTGTTCCTATTGTACCATTAACACGACTGTTCGAGAGGGAAAATATGGACTTCTTATCAGTTGATGGAATTTATAGTTACCCCGGCAAGGGAGTAGATAAATACTGGCGCTCCGGTCAGTGGCACGCTTACAACTCCTGATACTGCTTCCAGATATTTGTAACTTCCATCAATGCCAACAATGGTTACACCTGGATCAGAAGTCGCTATTTGTGCTGTTCGGGATGGGCTGCTTGCCGTCTTCCAGCTCGCATCCCATAAAGATGTGATGTACTTGTTCTTATTCTCATCCCAGAATTGATACCCATAATAAGGATTGGCCACATTGGATACAACACCCAAATATGTCGATTCCTTAAGTACTCTAATCAAGGTGTAGTAACCGTAGTAGCTCTCTTTTGGTTTACCGTTCCAGTCGATCAGTCCAAGGTTATGCTCCAAATTGTTGGTTTCCGTACCGTCATCGGCAAAATCATACCAGTGCATCGTCCGGATTCCGTTTGCGATGGCATGCATGTAAGCTCTAGCCAAATAATTTCTTTGGGTGGATCGATCCACCGTTTTCAGGTAGCTTCCTCCTGTATAAGTACTCCAGCCTAGCTCGGTAACGACGATTGGCTTTTCGCCATCACCATGGCTCGCCATGACTGTTTTTAATTCCTGAAATGATTGGAGCAGCTTTTCAGGTGCGCCTTGCTCCAGCCCTGGAACAGCAGGATACTCATATTTAACATAAGGATGGACATCCATGACGTCGAAATATGTTTTCACCAAGGCGCCGTTCTGCCCATCTGAATTATACAGGGCGTCCAGCCAGTTCAAGCCCTCATCCGCTTTTAAACGATCCAAGCCGGCGAGAGCAGGCTCTACAAGCAAGCTCTTGCTGCTGACTGCTTTCAAGCTGTCATGGTTTGCCTTGAGTGCAGCTGCTACAGCGGCCGGATCTCTTTTAGCAAGATCAGGTTCATTGTACGTTGAGAATGTATAGGCACCCCCATTATTATCCGACTGAACATAACCCGGTCCATGATAAAAGTAGTGGAAATTTAGTCCACTTTTGCCATACAACGTCTTCATTGCACTGCTGTGATCCCACCATCTGTTCTTGTTGATTCCGCCAAGGTCTCGTAGAAGTCGGAGTTTCGTCATCAGGAACACATCCTCCGTCTCGCCATGGTGCACATAGTTTCCTCCCCCATAAGGGGCATCGTTAATGGCAAATATATCTCCAACCTTCTCCCCTCCAAGAACGGATGGCGTGGTAATTGTCACCGTCTCAACATCTTTCCTCTCTCCACCAGTTGAATGAAAAGGAGTTATAGCTACATAATAGGTGGTTTCCGGCTTCAGTGCGAAATAGGATAAGTATTTACCGACCTGTTCAAGTGACTTGGCCTCAGCCGTGAATTTCGGCGTTAGCCCTGCTGTACTTGAGAAAGATGAGGTCTCTAGATATACGCCGTATTTGGTCACATTGTTGACGACGCTATTGTAGCTGGACCAATCCAGAACTAGTGTGCTGTAATTTTTAAGTTCCGAAGTAAACTCAACTTGATCAGGTGTCGACTTTTTTGGAAGCGTAGAGTCGTACAACTTCCAGCCCCAGATTGCCACCTCTCCGACTGTAAGGATCTCCGAATTATTCGCATTATGCATAATGATTTTGACATATTTCGCATGTTTACCTGGAACGCCGTAGCTTGGTGTATTCACGATCACGTTCGCTGTTCGGCTGTTCGCATTAGGTGTATAACCGAGAGACGTATAGTTCACCCCGTCAGTACTAACAAGTACCTCATAACCATCCATGAATTTATTACCGCCTGATGCCAATGTCCACACATCGATTTTCCCGATTTGATACACATCGTTTAAGTTGAAAACAACAGCACCAAACTTCCCTTTCGAACCCCAGATCGAGTTGGTTGTAGAAGCAGCGTCGGATTCTTTGCTGGAACCGTCGATTAAGTCTGGTGCTCCTCCTACCGTGTCATTCTTAGAGCCATCGTTATCGTATTTGATTAAATCCCCATCTGTAACGAACGGTTGATCGGTCAACCACTCATAGGATGCGCCTGTCGCAATTTTGGGAAGAGACGTATTATACAAATAGTTGGAAGTTCTCAAATAGTTATTGCTCAAGATGGCCATCGGCTCTAGGGTATCGCCATAAACAGCTGCTTCCCCCAACCTCATGACTTCCTTGGCCGGGTCATTATGCATAATGATCTTGATATATTGGGCATAAACAGCAGGCTTTACGGCAAGTGTAACGTGGGCATATCCGGAGCCTATCGTATTCACATTGTCTGCAGCTCCCACACGGTTGTAGGTCACTCCGTCGAAGCTGGCATACACCTCAATATTCTTCATTCGACTGTTATTATCCATTTCGGCCCATACCTTCACCGTTGAAACCTTATAAACGGATTTCAAGTCGTATAGTAGCGTCCCGAAAACAGCGGTGCCTTCCGCGCTCCCCGTTGTATTGCTTGTGCTGTCGTCAGGACCATTATTACCATCGGTCATATCCGGTTCTGTGGTGTCATCTGAAGCTATCAGTGCCGGATCCGTCGCATGGCTCCCTTCTGTCAACCATGTATAGGTTGCTCCCGTAGCAATAGCCGCTGTTCCCTCAGGAAAAAGTGCTCCTCCTATCACATTTCCGCTTAGTACCTTTTCACCAGTTGCTGCTTTAACATTATGATTTTTCAGCGGGATAAGAACGGAAAGCACACCGAGCAGAATGGCAAATGCAACTAGAGAACCGCTCTTTTTCATAAATCTCATGGCAAAGCTCCTCTCTGGAATGTATCGTACAGGACCGGAATAGCTTCGTCGGAATCTGTTGCAGAAGGTATGTCATCACCTTTTGAAAGTGCCTTGACGGTTACTATACTGCTCGCTGTATAACTGCCATCATCTGTCGTTACGGTTATCGTCGCCGTACCAGCTGACAATCCAGTAATCGTTGCATGCTGCTTGTTGACCTCTTGAGCAACACTTACAACCGCCGGGTTGCTCGAAGTGAAGCGGACCGTCTTGTTGCTAGAATTGCTTGGTTGGACCTTTGCGTTCAGCGAGATCTTTTGATCCTGTTTCAAATTTACGGTCGAGCGGTTCATGGTAACCCCTGTTACTTGCACCTTACCGTCTGTTACTGGTCCCTTGATGATCACCGTACTATTCGCCGTATAATTACCATCGTCTGTCGTTACGGTAATTGTTGCCGTACCAGCTGAATTGCCGGTTACGGTTGCTTGCAGACCGTATACCTCCTGCACAACGCTTGCTACGGCTGGATTACTCGAAGTAAAGTGCACCTGTTTATTGGTTGAGTTACCAGGAAGGAGTGTCGCATTCAGGACGGTCGTTTCTCCCACATTTATGGATGCTGTCATTTGGTCCAGCGTAACTCCTGTTACCCGGATTTCAGGCGCAGCGATTTCGGTGAGTATTAAATCTTCAAACAATTGCGTATTTTTGCTGGAACCAATCCCGCTCATGTATTCAAGCCAACCGCGTCGGGTAGTACCGTCATTCTCATTAATCAACATAGAAAACCCGAAAATGTCTTTGTCCTGTGGGGATTGGCCTTCAGGCAGCAGCTCTGACCACGGAATCGCGAGCTCATAGGTGGTGGCGTTGCCGCTGCGAGTGACCGCGCCTTGCACAGTCGTCATCTCACCTGTCGGTTTACCGTTAGCTGACAACCATCTCCAGACCATCGGGCCTTGTTCTCCAAGCGCGATTCCGAATTCGTTGTTTTCCGCGCTGCCGCTGCCGTTAACTCTTCCTGTATCAATGGAGAACTGTATGCTATCCCCCTGCCACATGTCGCCGCCAGTTCCTTTTTGAACATGAATATTATCTTGAACTTCCATACCGAAATAGAGATGATTGCGGTCCCACTTCAAATAGCCCTTACCACTTAAATCCTGCTCTCCGCCCCAATTGGCAATGTTTTTATTTTGATCTGATCGGTTGATGATGATGGGCATACCATTATGCCAGCTTGCCTCTATCAGCGTGCCATCTATAGTCGGAACCGTCTGGTCGTTCACCGCTGCAAGAAAGTTAAATGGTCTCTCCACGAGCTTCGTAAATCCGCTCTCCAACTCCACCTTTAGCTTTATCTTGGCCCTTGCTTGTTCTGGAAGCTCAGTGATCGGAATCGTTATTTTCTTGATTTCTCCGGGTAAGAGCCCATTGAAAGCTATTGGACTGCTTTGACCTAAGACCAAATAAACAGCTTCGGTAACGCTTATCGTGCCGCTAAGCTCTTTGTCCTCCGTCGCATTCTCCACATAAATTGCCGCATGCCATCGATCCCATTGCCCGGGTACTGCAATCTCAGGCACCATGCGGACTTTGATGGTTTCCAGCACATTGGCTTTTAATTTCACAGATGAGATCAGCGAATTGCCTGAAACCACTTGGATCGTAAGCTCTTGGAGCTTCTCTTCCGCGTTGAGCGGAACAGGAATAGTAATCGGAATCGCTGTCGTTCCGGCCGTAAAATCCACGTCACCTTCCAACTTCCATTCATCGGATGGCCCGATTAATTCCAACCTTCCGTCCAACTCCACACCCATGCCAAATCTGTTGATCGCGGTATGGATAACCTCTCCACGTCTTATATCTACTGAAGGTTTCTTTAACACAAAGGAATCATCAATGGATGAAATTTCCAGACTCGAACTGGAGTAAATAAACACAGGAGCACCATTAATCGTTAAGCTTGCGCTGCCTTCGCTGACCGGCAAATAGGTATAACTTCCGTCTATACCCACAACGGTAAGCCCTGCGTCCTTCGTTTTGAATGTCGCTGTTTTGGTAGATTCATCCGCCGCCCAGAGCGAAGTGATGTACTGGTTCTTTCCTTCATGCCAATATTCATATCCATAGTAGGGATGTTCGACGCCCGGCTTAACGCCAATATATTTGGCATCTTTCAGTACCTTGGACATCGTATAGTAAGCATAATAGCTTGGTTTCGGAATGCCGTTCCAGTCGATGAGTCCCAGATTATGTTCTAGATTAGTCGTATCGAGTCCGTCATCCTGAAAATCATACCAGTGCATTCTCTTTATCCCACCAGCGATCGCATGCATATAGGCTCTAGCCAAATAGTCGCGCTGTGTGATTGGATTCACTGGACGTAGATAACTGCTGCCGGAATAGGTGCTCCATCCTAGCTCCGTGAAGATAATTGGCTTCTCTTGATCGCCATATTTGGCTTTAAGTGATTGGATGTCTTCAATTTTCTTTATCAGCATTTCTGGTGCACCTGGAATAAGTCCAGGTAAGCTGCCTTCATGGTTTTTTACGTAGGGGTGAACATCAAGCACGTCAAAATAGCTCTTCACTAAAGCGCCATTAAGCCCGTCTGATTGGTATAAGTTCTCCAGCCAAGTCATACTTGACGGTTCAGTTCCGCCAAGAGCAGGCTCGACAAGTAAATTTCGACTATCCACTGCTTTCAGGTTCTCGTGGTTTTGTTTAAACTGTAAGGCCAGTGCCGAAGGATTAGTCCCCTTTAAGTCAGGCTCATTAACCGTGGAGAAGGACCAAGTTCCTTGCTTATTTTCCATCGGAACATCTTGAGGACCATGGTAAAACGTATGGAACCCAACCCCGTATTTATTGGAAAACGCTTTGACCCAAGAATCATGAACCCACCAACGGTTGAAGTTAATCCCTTCGATGCCTCTTGTCAGAATAAGCTTGCGAATGATGTTCTCATCCTCTTTACTCCCGTGCTGAACATAGTTTCCTCCGCCATAGGGGGTATCGTTAATAGCGAATATGTCCCCGACCTTCTCCCCGCCAAGTACGCTTGGTGTGGTAATTGTGACCGTGCTGACATCTTTGCGTTCGCCTGTGGCTGTGCTCGTCGGAGTTATCGCAATGTAATAAGTCGTCTCTGGCTCTAGAGAAGAAATAAGCAGAAATTTACCCTTCTGTTCGACAGATCCGTTATCGGCTGTCACGTGAGCAGAAAGCTGGTTTGTAGATGTAAAATCACTCTTCCTAATGTATATGTTGTATTTGTTGACCTTGTTAATTACGGCATTATACGCAGACCAATCCAGATACAACGTGTTGTAATTTTTCACATAGGTCGTGAATGCCACCTGATCCGGGGTGTCTTTCTTAGCAAGCGTTGCATCATATAGCTTCCAGCCCCGAATTGCGATCTCCCCCGCAATCAGTCGATCGGAGTCATTAGCATTATGCATAATGATTCTTACATATTTCGCATGCTTACCGGGGATGCCGTAGGAAGAGGTATTGACCATAGCACTTTCATATCGGCTGTTAGGATTGGCTGTGTATCCACTGGAGAAATAGTTGACGTTATCGACGCTTAACAGCACCTCATAGCCGTCCATGAAGTTACCGCTGTCTGCTTTGGACCACACATCGATATTCCCGATCTGATACATATCATTTAATGTAAAAGTTACTGTACCGTATTTCCCTTGTGAGCCCACAGCCATACTGGCTACCGTATCAGCTGTTTCCTCTGTACTAGAACCATCAATTAAATCAGGCAAACCGCTGACGCTTCCATCATTCTTCGCACCGGCTTCATTGTCGCTCGTTATTAAACCAGATTGGGTCACAAACGGCTGTTCAGTGCTCCATTTATAGGTTGCCTTTGTATCCAGCTTTGGCATGCCTACGGCATAATAACCGCCAGCTTTTAACTGGTTATTGCTTAGAATCGCCGGTGTTTCCGCAGCGTCACCCCATATCGCCACTTCTCCAATGCTCATCTTGAGCTTCGCCGGATTTTTGTGCAGGATGACCTTCACATATCTAGCATACGGGACAGGCTTGATGTTGCTGGACACCGGAACAATGCCTTCATCATCACCGTATGAGCTTTCGGTAAGCGCAACGCGGTTATAATTCACACCATCGATACTTGCATAAATTTCAACCTGCTTTAAACCGCTTGCTTCCGAGAATTCAGACCAAACCTGCAGGGCGGATACGCGGTATACGGCTCGCAGGTCATAGACCAGCGTTCCGTGAGCTGCTCCTGATTGGCTGTAGGTTGAAGTGACAACGCTTACAGAACCGTCAGTCATGTGAGCCGCATCGCCTAGATCTGTAGCGTAAAGTCCGGTATCTGTCGCATTACTCCCTTCCTGCTGCCATGTATATGCAGCTCCAGTATCCATGACCGGTGTATTGTCGGGAAACAACTGGCCTAATGTATTACCACTCAGTATCTTTGGCACTTCCGACTCTGCCGCATGCGTGATAGGAGCGACAGTCGATATCATGCCTATGGTTTGCATAAACAATAAGATTGCTAAGAACAGGGGACATACTTTTTTTAGCATCAGAGAACTCCCTTCTCCCTATTGAATAGTCTTCTTAGATCATCACTTTTTTGCATGCAACGAAGTCACACGTTCTCCTACCGTCACCCCTTTCTTAGGTTCTATCGGTTGGTGAGAATAACCTTATCAAATGCAGTTGAAATCACAATAGACAGTTTTTGTCGGACGTGGCATTTCTTTCGATCCAACGCGCAGAGAGTGCAATTCAACACCGTATTTCATACATGTCTTAAAAGATGTAACTTGATTCATCAATTGGTCACTTCTAAGAAAGGAAAAAAGGAAGGAGACAGCCATTCATTTGGCGAGCTTCTTCCTTTTTGTCGTTCCCTAATTCGGATGTTGGTCATTTGGCTTCAAGGAAATCGACAACTGTTGCTGTGAGCCATCTGCACGATTGTCAACACCTCTTGCTGTCACTTGCTCTGCTTCTTCTTCAAGGAGAATCAGAGGCACGTCATTAACCGAGTCACCTATCGCTAACATGAATATAAATGCAGCTTTGTCCATCGCTTGGAAGTCTATGATTTGCCGCTCTCCTGCGTAAATAACCAGATCTAGTCCATATGTATCTCCCTGTTTTCTCCATTCCCAGTCCCAACCTGCGGTTGTGGAAGATACGTTGATATCGCCGCTGTGCTCTTGGTTCTCTTCTGCACCTTCAAAGGAAGCGTATAAGCTTTCGAAACGTAAAGGCAGTCCGTTGATCTGCACTAGCGCTACAGCGCCTTTTTGCTCAATGTTCATACGCTCTAAGCAACCACCAAATTCCATTCGAATTCGGAAATCAGTCGCTTCTATACGGCCTTGAATACGATCCAAATTTGGGTGTGTATCCCCGCCGTTCGTCAGAAAGTTTATACCTAAGAGCAGATGGCTGCGGCTGGCTGCAACACTGAGAACAGCTGAGCAATAATCATATCCATCATGTAAGCAACGCATTTGCAAATATGTAGGCTGCCCGCCATTATCGAAATAAGCGACCATCCCTCTTGTTTGATTCCACATGATCTCTTTCGTGAAAACTCCGATCGCGTACTTCGGCGTTATGTAAGTTTCCGCCCATTTTACGAATCCAGTCTCCTCATTGCGATAATAAGGCTCCCTAAGTTCACGTTCCTCTACTCGTGTAAATTGATCAATGTATGGTTTCGGACATTGAATTTCACTGCCAAACCACTCCGCATCATATTCCAAATCGTCAGAGGCAAAGAAAACCAGTTTATTATCTGTTGCTACTTGCAGGAAGGATTTGGCTTTATTCGTCAGTAATGTACTGTAGCTGCGACTATGAGGACCAGCCCATTGCTGGGAGAACGGATGGTAATGCTCCACCACCATTCGCCAGACCATATCTAACAATTCGCCGGCTATGTCCTTTGCACGTGGATGGAGGGCATACTTGCGAATTTTAGACAGCTCCACAATAGCAATGATAGAGTAAGCAGGACTGTTGAATTCTTGAAATGTCCCTAATTTTACCGTATACTGCTGCAGCTTCACCAGTCGTTCCAGCCCATAATCTGCATAATCCTTCCGATTATACAGCTCACCAGCAATCAAGGTCACAAATGCCCCCATGATCGCAATATTCGTATAGTGCGGTCCAACATTCCGTTTAATGATCGCGTCACATGCGATGCTAATCGATTCTCGCATCTGTTCTTTCAGCGCTTCGGGCAACTTATGACCGTGACGAAGTACTGCAAGAAGCAGTTCCTTGCCGCAAAAATCCGCCCAATTCCAATCCGGAGGTGCCATTTGTGTAAGCGGCTCTTCATAGAACCAAGGCCATATCCCATAGGTATCATTTAGAGGATTGCGATCCTGCAAGGATAACAGACGGCCAATAATATCATACGCCCTTTGTTCATATGCCGGCATTTCCGTATTTAGCAAGCCAACCGCATAGAGGAGTGATGGATAAGTCGGATGAGTCGTCGGGTGATCCTTAGCCGTTAGCGTAGTATGATACCCAGGGCTATGAAAAGGACGACGAATCATACAAAACTGAGAATCATACTCGCTTTCTTTGGCCGTGATGGCCTTTATCAGAAGTGCTTTGTGATCAAGAATAGTCTCATTTACGCGCAAGTTGAACAATCCTTTCCATTCGGTTTGTAGAACAACGACGGGAAGGTCTGCCTACTTATAAAGCATGCAGCCTTCCCGGAGATTCATTTATACCTATTTGACGTGCACTGATTATTTCAAGAACTCTTTGTTCTTCTCATACCACTCTTGTGCAAGTTTCTCCACATTATCTCCGCCGAGACGCTTCCACTCTTTACGAGCCTCATCCAATGCAGCCTCTGGGGTTGATGCACTGCCTCCGGTTACGGCTTTCACCTCGATTTGCGTAGCAATCGGATGGAACGTGGCGATCAGTTGGCTTACTTCCGGAATATCCGGGCTAAAAGCTATGTCTCTACGGTATTTGTTTTTGAGTGCCACATCTAGTGACTGTGTTTTCAATTTGGCATATTCCTGTGAAAGAGGATCCTGAGCAGCCATGATCGGGAACCAGTCGGATTTCAGGCTAAAATCGGTTACAATCGCATACTCAGATGCATAAGACACTTCCTTACGGGATTTGTCAGCATCAATGACTTGCGGGATCTTGCTGTCTATTAGTTTGAAATGGACATTTTCCTCTCCATATTTCATCGCCATGTCCCCTTTATCCATCATCCAATCGAGGAATTTAACAGCGGATTCGATTTTATCCTCTTTCATCTTGCTGTTAAAGGCGACCAAAATATTGGCCGGAAGCTCTTGGTATAGTCCAGTTTTCCCATATTTACTAGCCACCGGCTCTAGAGGAACCATCTTGGCATCGGGTACATTTTTCTTAAGATCCATATACTCGTTTTGCATATTCCATGAACTAAAATAAATACCTGCTTTGCCTGTCGTCCACATTTGACGAGCGCGTTGGAAGTTGCTATCCGTGATATACTCCTTATCTAGCAAACCTTGATCGAATAATGTTTTCTGATAGGCAATGGAATCCTTGTAACGATCCAACGTCCTGCCAAACTTAAGCTTGCCCTCTTCCAAATACCATTGATTCTCATTCACGGAAAAGAGTGATCTAATGATTTGCACTCCGTTCCCATTAAACACAATAGGCACTGTATCTGCTTTACCATTACCGTCTGGATCTGCTTCCTTAAACTTCTTGGCCACCTCGATCAATTCTTCCGTTGTCGTTGGCGTTTTTAAGCCCAACTTATCCAACCAATCTTGACGAATCCACATCCCATGATTGGCAATTCCTTCTATGCTTCGGCTGCTAGTGACTGCATACATTTTGCCGTTAATCGTCGAAGCTGATTTGAGCTCAGGATGCTCCTGCAAATACTTTTTCATAGTCGTGCTATACTTTTCGATATAACTATCTATAGGTTGAATAGCCCCTTGGTTAGCCAATTGCGCAATATAGTTGCGGTCATATTCCCAAATGAGATCAGGTGCGCTCCCGGAAGCAACCAGCGTACTCAGCTTTTGTTGAGCCTGTGCACGGGGGACTGGGATCCAACTTACCTTAGCCGGCGAATTCTCATTTATCCACTTTGTCCAACGGTTGTTTTCGTAACTGCCCTCTTCTGAGGCTACTGTTCCACGATCAAAAGCAGAAATGCTGATTTCTTTCTTCGGGCCGGCCGCTGTTGCCGCAGGAGCTGCACTTCCTTGGGGTTTTGCTGAACTGCCCCCGTCTGTCGTCGAATTGGCGCTGCAAGCAGCTAGTACTGCTAAAGACATACTTGCTGCAAGAACTGGTTTCCACGTATGTTTAGTCATTTTCAATGGTTCCATCCCCCTAATAAATATTGTGTGGTATATATCAAGGACTATTGTCCCAAGATATCAGCCTTTGACTGATCCAATCAAGACACCTTTGACAAAATGCTTCTGCAAGAACGGATACACGATCAGAATTGGCGTGACTGCAATGACAATCGCCGCCGCTTTAATCCCTTCGGGCGTAAGCGTCATCTCCGCAACGCCCTCGCTGCCGGATGCATGATCAAGGAGATTCTGATCAACCTGTAAAATCATTTGATAGAGCTTTAGCGTTAAGGTTTGCTTGGTTGTTTTGGTAACGTAGAGCAATACATTGAAGTATGAATTCCACCAGCCTACCGCATAAAAGAGTGAGATCGCCGCTATGATCGGTTTGCATAATGGTAATATGATTTGAATCAAAATCCGCCAATCTCCAGCGCCGTCGATAGAAGCTGATTCCTCCACTTCTTCCGGCAAACCCTCCATGAATGTTTTCATCACAAACATGTTGTACGTACTGATTAATGAGGGAAGCCATAACGCCCAATAGGTATCCATAAGTCCTAATGATTTAACTAGTATAAAATTCGGGATTACACCCGAGACGAACAGCATAGTGAAGGTGATGAAAATAAGCAGCCCATTTCGCCCCATTAGTCTTCGTCTGGAAAGTGGGTACGCAGCCAATAAAGTAAGTGTCATATTGAGCAGTGTGCCGATTATAGTTACCAGCACCGTATTCCACATCGCAACAAAGAGCTGCCCATCCTGGAAAAGGCGCTTATATGCCTCTGTATTGAATTCGACCGGCAATAATGATACTTCGCCCGCTGTAATAGCTCTACTGCTGCTGAAAGAAGATACAACCTCATACCAGAATGGATATAAAGCAATTAACGAAAGAAAGCCAAGTATCACATAATTAGCAGACGTCCCTAGACGGGATAAAAGGGTTTGCTTTCTGTATAAACTTTGCATCCTACCATAACCCCCGTTCTCCGAACGCTCGAGTCAATCTGTTTACGCCTACGACCAATATCAATCCAACTGCGGATTGGAACAGTCCTAAAGCCGTCGTATAGCTGTAATTCATATTCTGTAAACCGACTCGGTACACGTATGTACTAATGACATCGGCAACATCCAAGACAGACATATTCTGAAGGACCAGTGTCTGCTCAAGCCCCACATCCATCATGTGCCCCATACGGAGTACAAGTAAAATAGCTATTGTGCTGCGAATACCCGGTAAGGTAATATGCCAAATCTGACGCAGCTTCGATGCGCCGTCCATCTTGGCTGCCTCGTATAGCTGCGGATCAATGGATGTTATTGCAGCCAGATATAGAATCGTGCCCCAGCCCGCTTCCCGCCATATGCCTGATAACGTGTAAGCAACAGGCCACCAGCTAGAGCTGGCCATGAAATAAATAGGCTCGATGCCAAGTACCTTCGTCAGCAACATATTAACAACACCCGTGCTTGGTGAAAGCATAGCAATGAAGATGCCTCCAAGAACAACCCATGAAATGAAATGAGGCAAGTAGAGCAGATTCTGAACGGTCCGTTTGTACCATTCCTTGCGTACCTCATTAAGCAGAATTGCGAGTAGTATGGGTACCGGAAATCCAAAAACGAGGCTGTACACGTTGAGCAGCAACGTATTTCTTAATACTCTCCAGAAATCAATGCTTTGGAACAAGCTTGTGAAGTGTTTTAACCCTACCCACTCGCTGCCGAAGATGCCGTCGGCGAATCGGTAATCCTTGAATGCAATAATCTCGCCAGCCATCGGAGCATATTTAAACAATAGATAGAACCCGATGACAGGAAGCAGCATCAGATACAAATGTTTATCCCGTATCAACCGGCCACGGAATGTCGACGAAATCGGCTTGGTTGGAATTGGCTTCCGTTGGCTTATCTTCTTATTTAATAGCGTCCCTCTTTCCTCCATGTTGTGTTCACCCTTTCCAAATGTGAGCCTGCTGTTGTGCTGGCGTTATCATCGTATCCTGCCATGGAATTCTTGCAAATAGACACGTTTTGCTCTGCTGTCTTTTCTTAATAATTGCATGTCACCTTACTTAAACTAGGTTCATTTTTCTAAGGTGACAGGCCTGTTAACACAAAAAGGCTGCACGTAGCAGCCTTATAAAGTGAGTTATTCAACTAATGTTCACGATTGGAAAGTGTTAGTTCAGCAATTTTCTTGTCTTCTGTTCAAAATCCTTCCAACTTGATCCGTACCCCAGATTCATCCCCCATCCCGATGAGCGCAACTTCTCAGCTAACTTGATGAAATCATCTCGTTCCTTATCGCTTAATACAGCATTTGGAAAACCAGTGTCTTCTTTATAATCACTCAAATAATCTTGTAGTTCCCTGAGCAAATTCTCATTATCTTTATTTAAGGCACCTGAACGATTACCAATTTCAATAATTAAACCTATGCCCTCCATCACATCCTCTAGTTTCTCAGTGACATAACTTTGATTACCCCAGCCAGTCTCCATTTGATAGGTTATGGAGCCTTCCAGCTGTATAAAGTTACTTTGAATACCCCTAAATGCAATCTGTTCCATAGTTTGTCTATCGCTTTCATTCTTGTTATTCAAGAAAAAGGCCAATAGAAAATTACCTAGTATGGATATTGCAAAAATAATGTTGAGCCATTTATTATTCTTCATTTTTGTCCTTTCCAAGAGCATTTCAATTAAGATACGTGTAGCACTTATAGCTTTTCCATAAAAGCTAACACATGTTTTTTCACCTGATCTTGTTCTTCCTGTGTCATATTGTTTAATTTTAAATTCTTTGCACTTCCAGGGGCTATAAGGATTGTAGAGGGTTCCTGAAGCGTTTCTTTAGACGTATTTCCTTCTTCAGTGAGCAACAGCTTAGATTTGTTTGCATAGGAATGGATTAATTCTGTGTGTATAAACTTACCTTCCATATCATAAAAATCCTCAATGGATTTAATATCCGATTTCATATGGGTTTTCCCTTCCTCAATAGTGGTTATTGCATTCACTATTTTGTAACCCGTTTGTTCAAAGAATCCTTTATCATTTTGATTATTATCAAGTGTTTCTATTGCAAAAACCTCAATGGTTTCATATTTCTCTGTTTGACCACATGCACTTATAAGCAGAAAAGTGAAGATGAACACACAAATCTTCACTACAATTATCAATTTTTTGTTGAAGATCATTCCTTCACTCCCACCTCTTAATTCTTAAAATATGTGACTTAAGTATATCCTTATTATTACTGGTTATAAATGGAATTTTATGACTTAAATATGACGTTTTGTTATGGAGCAAATCAATTCTTCGGTATTCGTCCATTTCAATCGAAACAAAACAAAACCGACTGACAATTAATCGTCAGCCGGCTAGAAAGGTTTGACCTCACTTATTTACAATTTGTTGGCTCTGGCCCCTTCTGACTGAGATGCCTTGCGGGAAGCTTTCGGTCCATTCACCGTTCTCATACCGGAGTTGAATTGTACCTGTTGGCACATTCAACTGAAGCGAAAATGACGTCCAGCTAGCTGGAAGCTTCGGACAGAATGAAATTTCTTGCCACCCTGGCTTCGCAGGTTTTAGGCCGATAATATCCTCAATCAGCACGGGAACCGGCCCGCTTGCCCACGGATGGCATAAGCTCGTGTTCCATTTCTGATCTTTCCCCCATGCTTCAAAGCAGGTCGTTGCTCCTTCTTTAATCATATTCCCCCAGGAATGCTCATCGTCGGCTGATAGCAAGTCATAGATCAACTCATGCTCTTCGACTTCTGCTAGAGCTTTCATCACAAAGAAGGAGAAATAAACTCCGCATGCGAACCGCTTAGTCCGAATCATATCAACAATAGCTCGGACAGAATCCTTTGGTGCGATATGGAACAATAGAGGGAGTACATTGGCATGCAGGGCATGATGTGTGCTCAGCTCCGAATCTTTAAACAAGGATTGCTTCTCATCATAGAAAGCATTTAAGAAGCTCTTTTTTAATTTTGGCAGCCGATTCTCATAGGCAACACCAAGTATTTCCCGCATCTCGTTTACGATGCTTACACAACCGATATATAGGGCATTAATGACATTATGGCAGCCTGGACCGACTGGCCTGCTCAGTTCAAAATCATAGTTGTCACGTAAGTTTTGCGGCCAATCAACCAGATTCCATTTGTCCGTGACATTTTCAAGCAATCCGTCCTCACGCTCAAATTTCTTGAAATGCTGCAGCAAGCCTTCCGCATAGGGGTACATCTCTTGAATGAAGTCCTTATCCCCGCTGTATCGATAATATGTCATGACTTGCATCGGCCACTGCAAAGAGAAATCAGCTATTTCCTGCATGAAATGTCCCGGTACTACGGCCATTATCCCCCCACAGACGAAAGAGCTACGAGCAAATTGCTCAATTGCTTTCCGAAATAATCTTAAATCACCACTTAGCAGCATATGGGAGTGGCCAATGATTGTATTGTCACCTAGATATTGACCCTTCTCTCGGCTAGGACAATCCACGAAATTTTCCTGAGAACCGTATCGGACACCATTTTTGCAAATGTTAAAAATTTGATTCATCAATTCATCCGAGCTGTGAAGTATACAGCTTTGCTCATCTAAAGGATAATGCCTGACTACTGCGTGGAACGACTCAGGTCTCAGCGCTTCCTCTGGTCCTTGCACTTCCACATAGCGGAATGCTTTGTAATCATACGTTTCGAAGTCGACTACATCACCGGATAATATCCACTGATCATGATACAGGCAATTGCAGCGCATTTCGAAACGAACTGCTTGATCACCAAGCATCAGTTCCTCCCCTGACATAATATGTACAAGTTCTCCCGCGTTTCCTTGGGCACTCATGGCGAATTGGCCTGTCAGCTCACTTCCGAAGTCGATCAAATAGTGACCGGGTGCAAGCCGTTCGACGCGCGAAGGCTCTTGATTATAGACGGCAAGCAGCGGAGTTGGCTGCTGAACAAATGTATAATCGGTATGCTCCACAGCTTCAGCGTATTCCCAATCTGAATCGTCGTAGCTAACTTCAGTCCATCCCCGCATCGATTCCCTTGCATCCAAATGCTCTGTGAATTGCGTGTCATAGCCGAACTTCACACCTGGCTGATTATCATGAACTCGTTTCGCTTTCCAGTTACGATCCGTCTTTATTTGCAAATTCTCACCTGCCCAGAGCTCGGCTATGAGACCTTGCCGGTAGTCGGCGCTGTTATAAGCCCGATTCAACATCCCCTGATAGTAGACATGAATGGCAATTGCATTTTTTCCAACCTTCAGTAACGGACGTATATCAATACGATTGTAATAGTAATGCTTCGCATCACTCTGTGCGGGCCCTTGAGCGACGAACTCCCCATTGATATACAGCTTATAATAATCATCTGCCGTCAGATGTAGCCAAATCTCTTCCTCTTCCAATACCTTATCATCCAAAATAAACGCATTTCTTACATACCAATGGTGATGCTGTAAATCCGGACGATGAGGTTCGACTACACCTTCTTGAAGTTCTTTATGGTAGAGATAAGATTTTTCCAAATGTACAAAAGGACGATCTGTCAGCCAATTTGCCTGCCACTCTTGTGTCAACCTAATCCGCTCCTCTTCATGTAGGTAGAACCATCTTACTTAATAATCTACAACTTCAATATTCGTGAGATCACAGTAAGTATCCTTTATAAGGGAGCAGATTTAAAAGTGATTCTCACTATTCACAATATTTCAATATACCCTTCAGTTCCATGCACACGAATTCGTTGTCCATCTTTGATCAGTTTGGTCGCATTGTCAACCCCGACAACAGCCGGCAACCCATATTCACGCGCGATAACGGCGCCATGAGTCATCAGTCCGCCAACTTCTGTAATTAGTCCTTTAATCGATACAAACAAAGGTGTCCAGCCGGGGTCAGTAAAGGAGGTAACTAAGATGTCCCCATCTTCTAGATTAGCCTCTTCCATGTTTAAAATGACACGCGCGCGTCCTTCAATCACACCTGAGGAAACGGGCAGACCTACTAGAGCTCCTGTAGGGAGATCGTCTCGATTGTACGTACTCGAAATGATTTCACCGTCAGACGTAATAACACGCGGCGGAGTTAGTTTTTCATATACGTTGTACTCGTCTTTTCGTTTACGGATGATCTGGTAATCCAATTTATTCGTGCGTACGACATCGTGAAATTCTTCAAAAGTGAGATAGTATGCATCTTCTTTTTCAACAATAATACCCGCTAGTACGAGTTGTTCGGCTTCCTTTAGCAATGCTTGTTTATATAGGAAGTAACGATTAATCATGCCGTATTTGGGATATTCCCGATAACCAATGAAATTACGGATTAGGCTAATCACTCGCTTTGTCTCTGCTGCTTTTCGTTCACCATCCGGCAATTGTTGCAATCGTTCTACTAACTCTTGTTCTTTGGCTAAAGCTTCTTGTCGTCCTTGCTCAAATTTACGCGTGCTTGCGTGGGGCTCAAAGTTTTTGATGTTACCCATAATCATCGGAACAAGTGTAAGAGGTTTTTCACTCCAACGCGATTTCGTCATATCGATTTCACCAGCGCATCTCATGCCGTATTTATCGAGATAGGTCTGGATAGCGTCTAACGTCTCCTGTCCCCCGTTAAACTGAACAAGTTCCTGCAAGAAGTTATTATCTTTAACATGCTGTAAGAAATCAATAACCTCTGGATAAGGGCGAATCACATCTGCAACATCCATTAGTGCCAGACCCATTTCCGACGTAATATTGTTTGCTACAGATAGAGAAAGCGTATCGGCTACGTTTTTTTCACCCAACCACTCGTTCATTTTTTCATTGATCCATGAGGAAGCATTCATAGCTGTCATAAATACTGCAGAGCTTTGCGGGTCAAATAAAATTTTTTTTAATTCTTGGATATCTTCTAAAATAAAATCAAATACATCGGTGCCTGATTTCGCTTTAATGTCTTGTTTTAGCGTTTCTATAGATGCTTGATTTCGCTTAATCAAATCTGAAGCGATTGTCTGGTCATTCTCAATAAGTGATTGAAATTCCCAAGAGGATTGATCTTCATTGTTTTTACTGGGACTAGGTATTTGTTTACCATCATCTGGTAGCAATTTGATAAAATCTTCCCGCTCTACGATAGTCATGAGTGCATCTTTAATGAGCGGATCAGATTTACCCAAGGTATCAATGATCGTTTTCCTAGTGGGTGAAGCTAGCATCTGTGTCACATCAACAAACAACCTTCCACCAGCTCTACGCATAGGCGCACGAGTCGTTAGCAAATAAAAAGATAAGCCCAAAGGTTTAATCGGATCTGTCATCATTTGTTGATGTCCAACGGATAAATAGACGTGATTTTCTTGGTCATTCGCTTCAGGGATAGGGAATAACGTTGTGATTGGACGACTCTGTACAATATAGAATGTATCATTAGCCAAACACCATTCAATATCTTGAGGGTAACCGAAATTGGCTTCGATTTGTCTTCCGATATGGGCTAATTGTAAAATGTGTTGTTCAGTAAGTGTTTGCGCATTTTGCTGATCAGGATCCAGCTGCTGGATCTCTGTTCCGCCTTCTTTTCGTCCATAAATAGCTAGTTTCTTGGTTGCTATCCGCTTATCGATGATTTCCCCGGCCTGAACTTTATAATTATCCGCAGATACCAAACCAGAGACTAACGCTTCTCCAAGTCCGAAGCTGGCATCGATGGATAGCAACTTTCGGTTCGACGTCATTGGATCAGCGGTAAATAATATCCCCGAAGCCTCTGGGAAAATCATCCGTTGAACAATCACTGCCAGATATACTTGACTGTGGTTGATTCCATTTTGCATACGATAAATGACCGCGCGATCCGTAAATAAAGAAGCCCAGCATTTGCTGATATGCTGCAAGATGGCATCGAGGCCATGGATATTTAAATAGGTGTCTTGTTGACCGGCAAAAGAGGCATGCGGTAAATCTTCTGCAGTCGCACTAGAACGAACAGCATACGCATGTTCTTCACCGAACTGGGAGAGATAGTGAGTAACTGCTTTCACGACATCGGAAGGAATTTCTGCATCCATAATAATTTGTCGAATCTGTCTGCTGATTTCAGCTATTTGATCTCGATCATCTGCTTTTAGGGTGGTTAGTCGATCCAACAAGGCATGATAGAATTCGTTTTGTTCAATGGCCCTTTGATAACCTACTGTTGTGATAGTGAATCCTTCCGGGACTTCTATGCCTTCCATTTTTGATAATTCCCCTAAGTTCAGCCCTTTTCCACCTACGAGTAAAAGCTGTGTCTTTTCTATTTCCTGAAACCTGAGAACCAAAGAACTCATTCAAATCTCTCCCAACTATGATATGATAAAAAACATTTGACAACTGTTTCATTGGCATGCTACAATTAGGATGTAAGATGTACTATTTATGTTTTTAAGAAAAAGTAAATTCGTAAATCGATTATATCATCGTGTTTATTAATATGCAATATGAAAGAACCTGATTAAGTAATCAGGTTCTTTTTTTCATCCCTGCTCTTCTATACAGCCCTTCGTTAGCGTGGCAGAGGCAGCCGATTTTGTCGGCTGCCTCTTTTTTGTCTTGTATTAACTTCCGAAACTTGGCATGCATAGAATAGTGCTTAGGAGGCGAAGCAAATGCCAAACTATCGAATTATCGTCGATTTATCCGACCGTAATCTGTATTTACTTGATGGAAATACGGTTACCAGGTCATTCCCTGTAGGAATCGGCAAAATGGTTACGAAGACACCCAAAGGCGAATATACGATCATAAATAAACAAGCTAACCCTGGAGGTCCATTCGGAGCCTTCTGGATGGGCCTATCTAAACCCCATTACGGCATCCACGGAACAAATGATCCTTCTTCGATCGGAAGGGAAGTTAGTCACGGTTGTATCCGAATGTATAACGAGGATGTTCTGCAGCTCTCGCAACTCGTCCCCATTCATACTCGAGTTACGATTCGGCCATAAGGAGATCCATGTCATTTTATTCCAATAATTTTATAGATTCATCTAGAATAATTTAAGGTAGGCAATGCTACTTTTCTTATACTTAATGTAAGATCGATTCATTAAGTCATGAGGAGGAAGCAAGTATGCAAGATCAGCAAATAAATCTCGATTTGGCGCTTGTCAAAACGTATGCACCTCAGCTGTTATTTGATCGCTTGGAGCCATTTTTTCCAGTTCGCGTTGGGGTAACGATATTCGAACAAGACGGTCCATCCCTTTCCTTTCGTCGCATGATCAGCTTCGAGTCGGATGCCAGGATTGAAAAGGTCATTGAATATGCCATCTATTGGGATTATGATATCGAGCATTTGTACGAGCTGGAACATGTGTGGATTTATGTTGGGCGCGATGGCAGTGTTGTCAATTGTGAGTGCAGCTTCCATGGCAAATATTTCAAAGGGTTACTTAAGGATCGCAGCAATGTATCTGATAATAATCCAACCCAGGTAAAACTTTACGCTCAACCCGGAAAACATGCTTTTTCCCCACTTCTCGCTATGCTAGAACTCGTCCCGAATTTACATACATGCACCTATGAGACAGCGGGCAGCGCAGGTTTATTAGTCCCAGACATGTTACGGGATAAGATGACTACGGATAAGGAAACGAATCTGTTGGTAGAACGCTATCTGCAGACATTTCGTTTTCGACCAACGATGGAATTTATCGAATATGCGTGGGACGAATCGGTTTTCGTGTCGTTGGCGGAGCTTCTGCTAGAAATTCCACAACGTGTTAATCATGAATTAAATGAAATGAAGAAGTACTTTGGCATCCACGAGTAGTCTAATTCAGATGGACGAGAGCTCCTCCAATTACGCAAAACGTTTACTCCCCCATCAGAATAAATGTTATACGATTTCAAGGCCATGGATGATTTACTTCCCTGGCCTTCTTTTCATCTTCATTACTTTTATGGCTGGTTATTTATCGAATTTGTACAAATTGGTTTCGTACTTGACGTAATAAAGATAACCATTTGCATCCGCAGTCAGCAGTGATACACCGGTAGAGACCAACATAACTGCATCCTTAGTCGCCGAACTGGCATCAATCGCATACAATTTGCCACCGATACTCACGTAGACATTGCCGTCTTTGCCGACAACCATCTTCCCACCTTGCCAGCTCACACTGCCGCTTGAAGTGAATTTGTTCGCATAAATCGTTGTATGAGCGGCATCCGGATTATTCGGATCAAAAATGAATAAGTCAGCTGTCAGATTGCGAGATGGATCCGTGGATGAGTTCCCTTCAGCGATTCCCCATATATTGCCATCCGGACCGACGAAAAGATCAGAAATAACCTTCCTTCCTGAGACTGGAACATACTGTGGAACCGGAAGTGAATTCGTGCTGGTCGTTTGCCATGTGAACACTTTCCCTTCCGTTACACTAGGATTTGCTGTACTGCCGATTCCCCCATACACGGATGAGCCTCCATAGACTTTATTATTTTTGTAGGCCAACGCTATAATACTTTAATCTTCAACGATGTCGGGCACGGTCGTGATTCTCGTAGAAGTCGACAAGTCGTACACCGTGAAGGAGCCGCTTAGTTTACCAGAGCTCGCGACAGTACCCACATAAAGTCGATTCAATGCCGTATCGGCCAACATACCGAAGGGTCGGTCCTGGAAATTAGGCGAGCCCGCAATATCCTGAAAAAGAAGTGACGGATTCGTGATATCATTCCACGATGAATTTGTGTCGTATTTTTTTATCCATGCACCAGGGTAGATGCCGAGATATAGATTAGTGCCAATCGTCGTCATGTTCTCTGCCTGACCCGCGCCTCTATTCCGTGTTAACAGTCCCGTGTCCGGCTGATAAACGCTTAATCCTCCACGCAGATAGCCGCTTGTATAAATGCGATTGCCCGGCCCCTTCACGAGTGAGCGGATCTTCGTCGGCGAATCTGGAATAGTAAATGATGTGGAAGAGTCAATTGTTGGGGTTGCTGCAAGCTTGTATTTCAGAATTTTACCCGAGGAAAGTGCCCCATACAGATACGTATTGCCAGCGTCAGTTAGAAAGGTATAACCTGCTGCTTTCCCTCCTACATCACCAAGGTCCGATTGTGTCTTCGCAGACATATCGTAGACGTACAAATGAGTTCCTTTGGTATAGTACACCTTATCATCCGTAGGATGTTTCCTCGATACGCCGATCGAATCCACATTGCCAAGCGATGCATCGACACCGCCGGTTGCAGAATTGATGACGATCAGAGGCTCGCTCGACAATTTGGCGAACAGCTTCGAATCCGTCCCATTTGGAATGTAATCGAGCCCCAGGACATACGTACTCCCATAGCCGCTGGGAGATATCGTGGATTGTGTGCCAGTTGTTGGATCAAATCGAATGATTGTGGCATTAGAAGTCGGTCCCATCCCCATGAATACTTCTGTATCACTCGCATAGGCGATTGATCTAACATGGGCCAAACCGCTGACAATTGCTTGGTTACTGTTTAAAACGGTAACACCACTCGTCGGATTGTAACGGAATGCTTTGCCATCTGTGGCTGTACCCCCGTAAACATTCCCACTGCTCCCCGCTGTCACATCCCAAATGACGTTCATGCTAGAATCCAATGTCGTTTTCAACAAGGAACTACCTGTGATGATTTTGGCACCACCGGACATGCTAACCGTCCCTGGCACATAGCGATAAAGAGCCCTCTTGTTGGCCGTTCCGAAATAAACGGATTGATCTGACGCAACCGTCATCCCCCAGACGGCTTCTATTTGTTCAAGATTTTGGTCATCCACGAGTTCGCCTGTTCGCGCATCGTAGACCACGAACTTGGATGGATAGCCGCTGGATCCGACGATAGCACAGGTCAACCGCTTAGCGGTGGCGTCGTCAGTTATTATGACGGTGGCTGGAAAGAATTTGGCGTCACCGACACTTCTGGTTCCATCAGCAAGCCCTTAATAAACAAAAACTATACCTTCGCCATTATTTATGAAGGCACGCGCAATGAGTTGACACAAAACACAGGCACAAACCCCAACATTACGTTTCAGACTGTTAACGTCAATGTTCAGTTTACGAATAGTCAAGGTCTCCCACACGGAGAAGGAACCGTATCCTATTATGGCGGCGGTTGGCGGACGTTCGGCTCAATTAGCGCTGGTGCAGCTAACAAAGAATTGTTGGCCGGCTCTTATACATTTGCAATTACCTATGATGGAGCAATCAATGAGAAAGTTCAAAATGTTGGAACAGATCCCCTGCTTGTATTCCACACAGTTCCTGTTAAGGTAACCTTGAAGAATAGCCTTGGCAACCCGCTAAGCGGCGGAAGTATCAGTTATTACGTGGGAAGCTGGAAGTCCTTAGGTGTGACGAATAGCGCAGGTGAAGCCGGCAAAGAACTACTGGCAACTACGTATACCTTCTCAATGAATTATGAAGGTACTTTGAACCAGAAGGTGCAGCATGTGGGGGCAGATCCCACCGTTTCTTTCCAAACTATACGTGTTACCGCACAATTAAGAGATGCATAAGGTAATCCGCTGGACGGTACTCTCTCGTATTACGGGGGAAGCTGGCGAACTTTTGGAGCAACAACCAGCGGCGAAGCCAGTAAAGAATTGTTAGCTGGGACGTATACCCTAAGCGCAATTACTGGAGGAATGCGGAAGGAAATCATCGCTAACACGGTCACAGACCCAACGGTCGTTATTTTATTTTAATGTCAAAAGGGTAGCGGACCCCATGATCCCCTACCCTTATTTATTTTATCCTAATTCGTCTACCTGCAGTGCATCTTTCAACCGTTGAAAAACGGTTTCAAAATCATCAAGTCTCGCCCAGTATAGCTTGAATATGCGCCTCATCGTTTCCAACTCTCGGAAGGTGACATTCATGTCTGAATAGAGGCGGAATGTCGGGATGATGTCCCGATACATCATAAACCTGCTAGGACGAGTCATCTCCTCTCGCCCACTCCATTCTGCGAATGCTTTAGCACTCGGGAGGCTAAGCGTATTCCTGCGTATATGAAGCTGTGTTTCGTCCGATAAAAGAAAATTAATTAGCGCTTGTGCCGCTTGTTTATGATTGCTGTTCTTGTTGAGCGCAAGTCCGATCATAACCAATTGCGTTCTTGCTTCTTCGGAATAAGGAAGCGGCGCGATGTCGTAATCAAACCCAGCTTTACGCAAATGATTAAGACTGTAATAACTCGTGACAATCATGGAAGCTTTTTGCTGCATAAAGTACATTTCGCAATCAGAATCCTGTTCGGACAAGTAGGAACTTTCCGGATTTAATCCCTCAAACAATTGCAGGCTTAATCGCATCGATTCCCGAAATGGTTCGTTGTCCAGTATGAGCTTACCGTGTTCATCTCGTTCAAAAACGACCTTATTTTGCAGTAGGAAGAGCGGCCATCGATTGATGGATTGCAAATGAAAAAAAAGTCCGAACCTTTCATTTTTTTGCGACAAGACACTCGCTGTGCGCTGTACATCATCCCAACTCCAGCTGCTGTCCGGCTCAGGCAGATTGGCTTCTCTAAAATGATCTTTGTTGTAGCACAATATAATCGGCGAAAACGTGAATGGCTGCACATACAGACTACCAGCGCTCGTAAATGGCCTCAGTAGAAAACTATAAACGCCTTCTTTGGCTTGAAGCGGTTCCAATATTTCCTCTACGGTTCCCGTATCTGTAAACACCTCGTAGTTCTGCAAGTTTAGCGTAAGCACATCTAGCGCATCTCTCTCCATCACCTCTTGCATATTCTGTGAGAAATATGAATTCGAAAGTGGAATCATGTGAATTTCAATATGCGGATTGTGTTGTTTAAACGTATCGACTAGCTGTAAAAGATTGGCTTCCATCGCAAGGGTTGGGTAATACCCGAACTTTAACGTCAGCTTTTCGTATAACCCAGCCCCTACTACGCGTGTGCCGACTCGTGGCACTTTTTCAATCATTTCTTGAGCGAGTAATTGATTCAAACCTTTGCGTATCGAGTTTTTACTCAGGTTATACTGCTCAGCAAGCGTTAATTCGGATGGCAAGTAGTCACCGGGCTGCAGTTTACCGGTTACGATGTTATGACGCAGGGATGCAATCATCTCTTCCAATCGCGTTCGAAAAGTGGATCGGCTAGGTTTACCCATCATGAAACGTAGAACCTCCGGTTTGTTCTTTATTGGTATGTATCTGGGTTATATTATATCGTATAGATCAGGATTAGTTTATCTACTACTTCCTAACTTTAGTTATGATATAGAACAAGACATAACTAATGATCAGAACCATAAACATGAATTTACAAAAAGAGAAAATATGATGAAGCTTACTTGTATCCGTTAGCAAGATAACTAATTCTTTCAGAATGTAACCTGGTCGCGTTATAACGTCCCAACTATTCCATCGAATGAATCTGCCAATGTATATTCCAAAACTACTTAGTAGGAGAACGAGAATTGCAAAAATCCAACTAACCATAACACCAAATGAAATTCTCAACAAATTCTGTACGGAGAAAAGCGAATATGATCCCAATAATAGCCCTAGCATTGCAATAGTAAATATAGTAAATAAATGCTGCCAAAACACGATATCCGTCCAAAATCGCTTAGTTGGATCAAAGCTGTACCGCACGAATACATGAAGTAAATCTGTCACGAGGTATGGAGCATTGGGAAAGAAGAATAACCAAGAAGCACCAACAAATATGATTAGAAATGCACGGATTTTCTTACGAGTATAACTAAATAATAGATCTAAAATTAGGGCAATTCCAACAGGTACCCATGCCAGAAATGTATCCCAAAAAATAAATAAATACGGTCTATTTCCTGATGGAGTTTGAATGTTATACACACTTATCAAACTAATCAAAGTAGCAACACACAGGACAATAATAAGATAAATCTTTCCTGGGTAATTCAGAGATTTTAGTTTTTCCAAGATTAGTCTCCTTCATGACTACATACTTTTTATGGTTTTTCACCATATAGCATTCATATCGGAACGTATTTTTAACATCCAATTCCATAACACTACCAGATAATGGATTTGATGCAAAGTATGAATTTTTGCTATATTCCCCATCTACTTTGTAGGCTCGTCTATCTTTAATGCGAAACTAAAAAGGCTACCACGCGGCAGCCTCTTTTAGCTTATTTCCCACCCCACTGATAAATCAGTTGCACAACCCCGGAGGAAAACGTTCTTGTCTTCACGATTTTTAAATTCAACCTCTGTTTAATATCCATAAACAACGGCTTACCTTCTCCCAAAATAACGGGATGAACAGACAATCTAAACTCATCAACAAGTCCTAAATTAATAAAAGTAGTTATCAGACTCGCTCCACCATATAGCCAAATATCTTTACCAGGTTTATTCTTTAATGTCGTTACTTCTTCAAGAATATTAGTATTGATGTAGATGGCCTTATGATCAGTACCTTTTTGTGTTCTAGAAAACACATATTTTTCTTTACTGTGAACTAAGCTCCATATTTCTTTATCACTATCCGCATGTTCCAGTTCTGGTGTGAATTCTCCCCATAAATCATAGCTATTCCGGCCATATAATATCGTATCAATTTGGTGTAAGAAATCTACAAATCCCATATCAGGATCCATGATGCACCAATCAACTTCCCCATTTTTCCCTTCAATGAAACCATCTAAAGTAACGGCTAAATCTAAAATTATTTTTCGTTTCAAAAGTTGTTGCTCCTCTCGTCTTTCGTTGATCTACTACCTAGTATAGACGTCTAATATGTCATCTTGTGTCATAATAAAAAGCCGCGTTGCACGCGGCTTTGATTGAGATATTGGTAATTCGGAAATTGGTTAAGGTTTCTTAATCGTGTAAAATCCAAATCGTTCGATTTCCTCAAGAGCTTTACGTCCAAAAGACTCTACTAGCTCATCGGCTCGGATTTTGGTTCCCCCAAGTGTTAGCCCGTCCCAGCGTACAATTCGGCCGTCCTTAACCAAAAAATAATCATCCATATTATTACCTCCCGAATTTAAATTTTGGAAATCTCTGAGTGCTTGGATACGCAGAGTATGAAGTGCCTATCCATATTTTAGCATACTCTCTCATTAGATACATAAAGAACATTCAAGGATTTAGAAATTCTGCGTTTACTGTTAGCGTATCCACTTTTTACTTGTTTTACCACAAGTTATTTGCGTTCCCCCAGAAAAATCCGACTCACTCGTTTAGAGAAGTCTTCTATCCGAAAATTTGCCGTATCGATGCGGTTATACCAGTTCGTTATGGTATCCAAGATCCACAAAGGCACTTGTACATCGTTAATAAGATGATAAAAATGAGTGTATGCCCACACTAAGTGTTCCCATCGATTGTCGCTACCTTCCTTGATATACTCCGATACATCAAGAACTTTTCCTCGCCCCTCGTGCAACAGAACGTTTTTAAGATGATTGTCCCTTGGGTTCAGTCCCTGACTTCGGACAAACTCGCGGGCTTCCTCAATGTCTTTGATCGCTTGCATCGGAACGGTAATGCCTTGCAGAAGACAATCGAATAAGGTAACACCTTTTTCGTAACTTAATACCAAATAATTAGGTCCGGTTCCATAACATCGGGGGAAATACTGTGATTCTGTTAATCGTTCGTATATACCTGCTTCTACGTCCTTTTTCTCTAATGCTTTATCAGAATAAACTTTATATGCATAATCAGGCGTGTACGAGCAATAAAAGACAGCTGCATCTGTACCAACGCCGATACAACGTAAATCTTCTGAAGACCTGATGACGGAAACTGGCTTATTATTCTCATAACCAACAATCTCAACATTCCTCAATGCTTCCTCTGCTTGTTTCCAATCTGGAATCATTACCATCCTCTCCTAGTTGTTGATTTGATTCAAGATTCACAGTTCAACAATAGACCTACTCGTGAAAATTTTTACAACTTAATACGTTTTTACACTGTAAAAGTTTCAATCTCACGTAGCGATCAACTGCCCGTTCAATGAGAAAAGACTGCCATTGTCGGCAGTCTTTTGAATCGATTATGCGTAATTTTCTCACTGAGGTACATTCGTTTCACAATCGATCATGACATGGATCGTGTCACCTTTATGTTCATTGCGCAATTTAAACGCTTCGGCAATGTTACTTAAGTGGACCACATGAGTAATCATTTCCTCTGTATTGACTAATCCATCCAGCACTAGCTGCAGGCCTCTATCGAAATAATGGCGATTATCGATATCCCGCTTTGGTTCCGTTGAAAAGATATCGAGCCGCTTCTTGTGTACTTTAAAGAAATCGACCGGCTTATGGCAAGTCCCAATACAACCGTACATGATGATGCGCCCATTCTGGGATGCAGCATCGATTGCATCAACCATTCCATCCCCTTCGAGTAAGCAAGGAATAACGACATCGAAACCATCTGGGAAGTCTTTGCCCACAATGTCCATCGTACTCGCATCCGCTGATGGAAGCTTATATGTATGGGTTGCCCCATACTTACGGGCTAGCTCCAGCTTCTCATCGAACAAATCCGTTACCACCAGGTTCCGAGGACTGTATAAGCTAACTACCTGCGTCATCACAAGGCCACTAACGCCTTGTCCGGTGATCAACACATTTTTATGTGGGGAAATATCACCAAGCTCTGCCGCATGAATAATGCCCGGGAGCACTTCAATTAGCGATCCTTCAATGAGTGGAAGCGTCTGTGGCAGGACTTTTACGGAAAAAGGCGTACAGCAAACATACTCAGCAAAGGCCCCCCAAATATAGCGTAGTGCAACAGGATCTCCTACCTTGAGTCCGATGACATTGGGTCCTATTTTATCAATAACACCTGCTACTTCATGGCCAAGCCGTGTTGGATACGTGACAAATTCTGGTTCACGAGCACCGCGAAATACTTCGACATCACTGCCGCAAATGCCAACCCATTTCACCTTAACCCGCACTTCCCCATCGGCAGGCTCGGGAATTAGCGCTCTTTGTAACGTGATATTCCCAATCTTCTCCACAACAGCGCACAACTGCGTACCCTCACCATCATAATCCACTAACTGCATGGGAGGAACTGTCATTTTTCTAACCATTTTCATGACTCCTATCGCTTAATTTACCAAGTACATGATTAGCCATAATTTTGTAGCCTTCTGCATTCGGATGTAACTGGTCAGGAAGGAAGTCAATAAAGGCTTCGCCCATGATATCCAAGCCGTCAATATATGTAAGATTTGAATCCCCGTAAGAAGTAAGGATATTCGCCGCTTCTAGGATCTCTTTCCTCATAATAACCAAGTTCATCCCTACTTCGTTCTCGTCAGTTTCCCTGTGGGGACAATATATCGGCGAGAATAAATAGAGCGGTGTGAAGGGGTGCTTTTCCCGAATGATCGCTACCATGCCAAGGATGGCAGAACGGAACGTTCGGATATTTAACGTATTCCCCCCCATCACATTAATGCCGAGACACAAGGAGATGATGTCTGCTGGAAGGTCACGAATGACGCGAGCAACCAAGGGTTCCACATGACATTGTCCAGCAAACCCCATACAGGTGAGGTCCCAACCTTTGTGACGCGCAACGATTGCCGGCCACGTTTGAGAGGGACTCTCCGCTGTGTTGCATTGAGTTATGGAGCTGCCGTAAGTAATCCAACGAGGTTGATTGTATGGCACAGGCACTGCCGATGCCCCAACATCGACCTTTAATGTCTTCACATTGACGGCAGCATTTTGCGTGAAATAAATTTCAACCCGTTTCATACTACCTGGTAAGTTTGTAAATAAACAATGCTCATCACCTGCAAGGAGAGTCTCGGTAGCGATCCATTCATCTTCAATAACGATATCAAATTGTCTATCTTGCTCTGATCTTGTGACCTGCAGCTCGACCGACGTGGAGTCGGTTAGAAAAGCTAGTCGTATACCCGCTGTTTCCCCTGCCCTCTCCACTACTTTAGATGCAAATAAGTTGAGCTGATCGTGAGGTAAACGCCATGGTCGGAAGCCGGTTTCATTCGTTTCTATGGAAACGGCACCCTGAAACCACGCTGAATTGATTTCAATAGTTTGCATGCTGTCATTCACCTTTCCGTTTACACACCAACAGGAATTACGGGCTTATCTTGTAAAATATCACCGCTAGCCTGCATCCATGAAACTAATTCAGAAGCAAGCCGCTCGATATTCTCAACCTGTGAAGGATCCCCTGACAAATCATTGGTTTCCCATGGATCATTAAGCAGATCAAATAACTGGATACGTTCCGTCCCTGTGTTCGTAATTGGCGATCGATAATATCGGATCAGCTTCCACTGGCCGTCCGTTACCATGCGCTGGAGATCTCGATAAACGGAGGCAACAGTACCACGAACGCCATCGCTATCTCCGTACATAATGGGATGCAGTGATAACCCTTCAGTTTCCTCAGGCAAGTCGACATCGCATAACCCGGCAACCGTCGGGAAAATATCGATATTACTGGCCAGTGCACGGAGCTGCTTACCTTCTGGCACACCTGGCCCACGGAAAATAAGTGGAATGCGCACGCTATGTTCGTAAAGGTTTTGTTTGCCCATCAATCCGTGTTGTCCAACCGCCAAACCATGGTCCGCCGTATACACGATGAGTGTATTGTCATAGATGCCCTTCTCTTTCAACGCTGCGATGACCCTGCCAATTTGTGCGTCCATGTGGCTTATCATCCCGTAATAATCGGCCATATGCTGTCGAATTTCATCCTTTTCCCTCGGCCACCCCGCAAGCTTCTCGTCGCGCACGACCATATCCCCTGTATCGAATGGATGTTCTTGCACAAAGTTCGGAGGCAGCGTTATATCTGACTTGTCGTACTGACTTGCATAAGGCTCAGGAGCGGTTCGAGGATCATGCGGTGCTGTATAAGCGACATATAGGAAAAAAGGCCGATTCTCCTGATAATCCTCGATAAAGTTGACGGCCGCATTGGTAAATAGCTCTGTCGAGAACATATGTTCCACATATTCCTTTTCTTTCGGATACACCCCAGTCGCGTCATAATCAAACACAGGAACCTGGGTATGATCGCTCATCCCGTGAAAATGCAGCTTATCTCCACCTTCGAAACTTCGGGTGAGGCTTGCCTTATCGTTATGCCATTTGCCGACCGCATGCGTGTGGTAACCGGCATCGCGCATCGTCTCTGCCATAAGTCGAACATCCGAGCGAATAACGCTCGAATGTTCCCGATTCGTCATATCCTTGCCGATCGTTGCCCGGAAGAGCGGAATTCCGGTATGGACGCATGCTCTGCTCGGCGCGCAAACTGCTCCGGTTAGAGCACCGAATATATGCGTATTCCGATTTGCTGTTCCGCTGGCAACTAGTGAATCCAGCACTGGTGTCTGCACGGCTTCAGTGCCGAAAGCTCCGATAGCTTCACCACGATGATCGTCTGCTATAAGAAATACGACATGAGGTCGTTCAGCTACATACTTCTTAATAATTTTCTCTTCCATGTTAAACACTCACTCCTATACGACATCATACAGTATGATCTGGATGTCATCTATTTCTTGGCTTTAAATTGGTCATAGGCTTGTTGATAAATTTCCAAATAGCGTTTAATGTTCATTTTGTCCAACGTGCTCAGGTAATTGTTCCATTCCTTCTCAACATCCAGTGAGCCTGTAACTGTTTTAGCGAAAAATTCAGTTCTGTAATCTGTCAATGTCTTCTCTAGCGTAGAAAGCTCCTCAGCCTGTTCGTTGGTAAAGAACAATGGTGGTACAATTTTGCTTGGATTAGTTCCAAACGGTTCGTACTTTTTAGTTTCATTATACAAAATAAGTTCAAGCGAATTTTTCGGATCCGCTGCCACACTTAATCGTAACTCGTTTGTTCGCAGCGAAGGACCTGCCTGCGCCCAGTGAATGTTTTGCAGTTTGCCAAACGTGGCGATCGGTTTCCATATCGCTTGCTTTCCGTTAACACCAAGCTCGCCTTGTGCCGGACGCACCCACTCCTGATCTGGACGGCCTTGCGTACTGCGCAGTGTCGCCTCTTCCGAAAGCAGCAAATCAGCCATACGGAATGCGGCAGCAGGATTCTTTGCTTTATTCGTAACAACGTATTGACCCGCAGAAACAGCATAAGGATTATAGGCTGTAGAACGTATCCCTGTCGGCCCTTTGAGCGGAGGTACGGAGACATAATCTTTGAATCTCGCGTTATCAACTTCGACAAATACCGTTTGATTTTGTGATGCAATAGCTCCCAGAATTGGAATCTCTGGATTCATCCCCATCTGTTTCAGCTGGTTTCTATCTTGGGTAAACGTTTGCGGAGAGATTAATCCTTCAGCAAACATTTTATTCATATACTTCAAAGCTTCTTTCCACTCCGGTTGATTAAAGGCAAGTTGAACCTTCCCATCCTTCACAAAGCGCAGGTTGAAATCCTTCTCGATAAAAGCACTGGGTAGGAATAGATCTAACGTTGAAGATGGTCCATTCGTCGCACCAACAAGCGGGATCTCGTCTGCTTTGCCGTTTCCGTTGGGATCTTTTTCTTTAAAAGCTTTGAGCACTTGATAAAACTCTTCTGTCGTTTCTGGCATTTTTAATCCAAGCTTATCAAGCCATGGTTTATAAATCCACATTTTCTGACCAAGCGAGCAATGGTAACAATCATTCACCTGCGGGACTGAATAAATTTTACCATCAGGCATCGTTATCAGATCTTTGACATAGGTTACCTGTTCGTACATCTTTTTCATTTCAACACCATATTTGTCGATATAGGGATTCAGCGGAATAAAGACGCCATCCTTCCCATAAATCGATTGCTGAACTGGTGATACATTCATGTTAAGCAACACATCTGGGTAATCACCACTTGCGAGTGAAACGTTTAGCTTCTCAGCATATGTTTTTTCCGGAGCGATTTCCCAATCAATATGAATGTTCGTTTTCTCTTCCAACCATTTGGTGAACTCATTTGTTGCGAAGTTTTCGACAATGCTGGAGCCTTTGACCATCACTTTGAGCGTCGTCTTTTCTTTCGTGATCGGGAATTGGCCAGCTGGTGTTACTTGATCATCGATAATCGCTTCTGTTTGTTGAGCAGCTTCCTTCGTTCCGCTGTCTGAACATGCGCTTAGGAGTACTAGTGACGACGCCGTGATTGCTACTAATGCTTTTAACCCTCTTTTCATGTAATAACCTCCCTTTAGCCTTTTAGTGAGCCAATCATCATGCCTTTGACAAAATGCCTTTGTATGAATGGATAGATGATGAGCACGGGAAGCGTAGACACGACGATAAGGGAAAACTTCAACAATTCCCGGAGACCATCTCTTGCCGCTTGATCGGCAATGTCAGTTATCATCGACGCATCGACCTCGTTTTGCACCAAAATATCCCTTAACACCAATTGAATTGGGTACAACTCCTGATGTTTCAAATAGAGCAAAGCGCTAAAATATTGATTCCAATGTCCTACTGCGTAGAATAAGGAAATCACAGCTATGATAGGACCAGACAAAGGAAGTACGATCTTCCGTACAAACGTAAAATCACTACAGCCATCCATTTGAGATGCTTCAAGCAATTCTTCGGGAATGGTCGTTTGAAAATACGTGCGGGCAATGATCATATTCATAACACCAAGTGCTCCCGGAATAAGTAAAGACCACCTTGTGTCGATCATACCGAGTTCTTTCACAACGAGATATGACGGGATCAATCCCCCTGAAAACATCATGGTGAATACGAACAACGCCATAACGGCATTACGTGGCATAAAATCTTTTCTAGATAGCGGATAAGCCGCAATGAGTGTAAACAGCACATTGATCGTCGTTCCTACGACGGTATAAAATACAGAATTCAAGAAGCTCGACATAATCAAGCGATGCTTGAATACTGCTTCATATCCCGCAAGCGTCGGCTCAACCGGATACAGCCAAACTTTTCCAGAAATAACCGCGGTGGACGAGCTGAAAGAAGCACTGACAATGTAAATCAGCGGATATAAAATCGTAATGGTAAAAATGAATAGGATGATGTAATTCAGTATTGTAAAAAGCCTGTCATCTGCACTCTCTTTAATGCTTCCCGTCATTGATGCGCCTCCCTTACCACAAACTGGTTTGTCCTAACTGTCTAGCTATCCGATTGACGAGCACCAGCAGGATTAAATTAATGACTGATTTAAATAACCCAATGGCGGACGAATAGGAATAATTGATTGCGGTTGATGCCAAACCGACTTTGTAGACAAAAGTATCGATGACCTCAGATGAACTCATATTCAGCGGATTCTGCAACAGCAGCACCTTTTCGAAGCCGATGTCCAACACATGACCAGTGTTCATGATGAGCAGAATGACCGCAACCGGCATAATACCCGGTAAATCGACATGCCACATCCGCCGCACTTTATTAGCGCCATCTACAACAGCAGCCTCATGGAGTGAAGGATCAACAGCTGCAAGCGCTGCCAAGTAAATGATGCAGGAAAATCCAACGTTCTGCCAAATACCGGACCAGACAAATACATGTGAAAACCATTCGGGTATGCCCATGAAATTAATAGTTGGTAGTCCGAAATATGTCATAATTTTCTGAACCAGGCCTACTCGAGGATCCATCATTTGCAGAATGATACCTACCATAACCACTACGGAAATAAAATGCGGCGCATAGGTGATCATTTGAACAGATTTTTTAAAGAAACGAGAATTAACGTAGTTCAGAGAAAGCGCCAAGATAATCGGGAACGGAAACCCTGCAAATAAACTATAGATGCTGAGCAAGACCGTGTTTTTCATAATCCGAACAAATTCATAGGAATGGAAAAAGCGATCGAAATGCTTCAGCCCCACCCATTCGCTGCCCCATACGCCTTTTGTTGGAAGATAATTTTTGAACGCAATCAAAGCGCCATACATCGGAACGTACTTGAAAATGATCAAATAAATAATTGGCAGAAGCATAAGCAGATAGAGCTGCCAATGATTGGACGCATTTTTCTTTAGCTTGAAAAAGTAATTTTCCTTTTTAACGTCAACTGTTGACAATGTGTTACTCTTGCTATCCGATAGTTCCATAAATCCCTCCCTATTTCGATGACCATGACTCGGTATGTGTAATGTACTTCTGTACATAGCATACAAAAAGTTAGGTATACCTAGCATTGTGTTCATTTATACCACTATGACTTTTTTTGCACTGGAAGACGGCATGTGAATCGTAACTTTCGTGCCTCTTCCCTGCTCACTTTGTACAGAAAGTCCATACTGTTGTCCGTACACCATCTGAATCCGATTATGCACATTGAGCAGCCCGATGCTGCCTTCGGATGTAGCTTGTGTATCAACCAACTTCTCTGGTCGGCCGATCAGAAGTCGTGAGTTTAATTGTAGAAGGGAATCCGCATCGATGCCGCAGCCATTATCTTCTACGACGACATAGAAATCCGCTTCATCCTTCCATGCGTCAATAATAATTGTGTGCGTATCCTCGATTCCATTGGGAAATGCATGTTTAAATACATTCTCAACCAAGGGCTGCAGGGTCAATCGAACCATGCTGTCCAGCAAATAATCCGTATTGATCCGAACATCAATTTCGAATTCGCGCTGGTTGCGATATTTCATAATCGACATGAAATACAGAATGTGTTTAAGTTCATTCGCTACTGTAATTTCCTCCAAATCCGTGCGTATGGAATAACGCAACATATACGACAGAGAACGAACGATGTCTTTGATTTCGCTTGATTTCTGGATGACGGCGTAGCATATGATAATTTCCAATGTATTGTACAAGAAGTGCGGGTTAATCTGTAATTGCAGCGATTGAAATTCGGCCTGCTGCCTTTTCATTAAATTGTCCTGATTGCGCAGCTCGGTCTCGTAAACGCGCTCAACAAGCTCTTCCAGCCGGCTGACCATCGTATTGTAGCTGATAATAAGCTGATCCATTTCATCCAGGCTTCCGGTGAGAGGGACTCGGGTCCATTGACCTTTCGCCGTCTGGCGCATGCCACTCTCCAGGAGTCTAACTGGACGAACAATCGATTGACCGAAACGATACGCTAGAAATAAGGCTAGAATTAAGGTAGCAATACCGACAATTAGCGTAGTTTGTCGCAAGTCTGAAATCGGCTGGCGCTGTTCAGACAACGACATGCTTGCCACCAGCGTCCATCCGGAATAGTCGGACTTTCGACTAAAGTAAACGCGACCTGGTTCATCGGGCAATTCAAATACTTGGTCAGTTTTCGCCTCAACCGTATTGAAATGCCTACCATTAAGTTGCTTCCCAACTCGGCTCGGATCCGGATGGTACAGTATTTTCCCACGATCGTTGACGATAAAAAAATACCCCGAGTTCCCGAGTTTGATGCCCTTCCAGAGTGTGTTTAACTCCCCTATCTTCAGTTCAAAGCCCATAATACCTTTGAAGAAGGTTGATGAAGTTCGATCCGCCAACTTGCGAATGAGTGTGAGGTGACCGTCCAGAAATCCAGAATCCTGGATCGTCAACTTCCCGTTTATCGTATCGTCTTCCTTCATCTGTTCCACGTATTCTTCAAACCCTTTGTAATTAAAAGGGACAATGTGGACATTGAAATCCGTTGCTTTGAACCCGTTATAACCAGCGATGTACGTCATTGATATTTCCGGATTATTGATGAGCACAGGTTGAAAGACCCCCTTCATCGCCAATTCAGAAGTATAAAACCCAGAAGTGGAATTGGATGGAAGATCCAGAGCTTCTTTCACAACTGGCGAGATCAGAATGGACACCGTAGCCCACTCATAGCTTTTCAGAAATAAATCAGTTTCATGTAAAACGTTATCAACGATTTGAGTCAACAAGCCTTCATACTGATTCTCTAATACGTTGGATGACCGCCAATAGCCCGTGACCCCCACCGTCACTAAGGCTAACGTGATAATGATGACGAAGTAAATGTACACCTTCCGTACCAATCTGCTATTCATTATTTGATCCCGAGCATTCCGCGATATTCGGTTGGGGAATATCCAGTTGCCCTTTTAAAAACTCTAGTAAAGTGCGGGTAGCTTTCGTAACCAACTTCGGCTACAATGTCGATAATTTTGTAGTGTGGTACGGCGAGCAGCTGTTTGGCTTTATCAATTCGTTTGCGCATCCGATGTTGTACGAAGGTTTCGTTCGTATGTTTCTTAAAATAATGGCTGAAATAGGTCGGCGTTAGCCCTAGTTTCCCTGCAACTTTTTCCAGTGAAAGCTCATCTTCGAACAGGTGCTCATCAATGTACTGAATCGCTGCCTCCAACACATCGATTCGCTCATGATTGCGATACTCGCTCAGTCGCTGAATCCAGCTTTTGATTTCGTCCTGAAATCTATCGTATGTAATCGTCCCGAGGACCGTATTCTCCTCCACAAACGGCTTCACCTCAATCCTGTAAGCCCCTCTAGCGTTCAGCTTTTTGTGAAGCAGTCTGACGGCGTCGGATACACGCAGGTGTTGTTGGAGCTCCGTATCCACATCGAACAACTCCCGCTTGCCCTCCTGAAGGAGTCCATCCACGCGAACTTTGTCCATGATCCAAATCGCTTCCTCTAATTGATCGATCCATCGTTCAAAGTGGGTGAAGGAAATAAGCGCAGCTTCCCGCATGGCAAGCATTTTATCCAAAACTGGAAATAGCTCGATCTCTGTAATTGGTTTCAGTAAATATTCCTGTACACCGTATGACATACATTTCTGTGCATAGGCAAAATCCCCGTATCCAGATAACACCACGACTTTCGTGGAGAGCTTTAACTGTTGAATTTGTCGGCATAGCTCTAGACCGTCCATCCTAGGCATTCGGATATCAGTCAACACAACGTCAGGCGGGTTCGCCATGATGTTCGATAATGCAGACACGCCGTCTGTAAACGTATCGATCTCATTAAACCGTTTATATTCCTTAATAAGCGTCTTAAGGCCAACTCCAATGATAGGCTCATCATCAACAATACAGATTCTAGCCATACGCTTGCCCCCTCGTGTTTCAATAATGAAAACCTTCGATCGCCTCGACAAGAGGGCTATACCTTCATTATGTTACGATTCCTTCACGTCTGAATACCCATCAAAACGTGAACAGCGTCATCAAAATCGAAACTACTAGCCTTTAATATACCGATTGGGTATGCAAAATACAGACAGACTTCTAAAATTGAAAGTTAACGATTCCAAATTTAGATTGTGATGGCAAACCCGTTCACAATGACTCGTTGACTTTCTAGAAGCAACCTGATAGGATTAATTTGTAAACGCATTGAAAGCGCTTACCATTACATTATTTACTGAATTCTAAAAGTGACGGTTGGAGTCCTTGAGAAAACCCGAACAATTTGATTCGCTCGCTTGCGAGCATATCTTATTGTTCGGGTTTTTATTTTTGTTAATGGGGCTCTGTCAAGGAGGTGGTAACTTTTACGACTTAAGGTTATGTTGCCTGTCGCATTGAATAAAGTGGAAAAGGTTCATACAACAAAGGAGGTATCCGTATGTTTCAAATAAATATTCGTTTAAGATTACTCCTCTCTGTCGTTCTCTCCATACTTATTTCGGCCATGTATGTAGGACCCGTGTTTGCTGCAACGCCTCAAAATACTTTAAACGCATCAGCTACACTTGCTTATAATCTCAAAGGACTTAATCACAACGTGGCTGTTCAGAAAGCCTATATCGCTTCAACTTATGTTTATGTAACTCAGCGGTCTGGGGGAACATGCTATCTTTCAAGATTGCTCATCAGTGGAAGTGACGCAACGTACGTTGATGAAATGACCGTCACGAATGCGGGGCATTGCCAAACCCTTGATATGTACACTTACAACGGAATCAATTACTTCTATTTCAGTTCGAAGGCAGACCCTGATACTTCTGCTTATAACTGGTCTCTTCAGGTAGCAAGACTTCAATACGCAGCAGGCACGACATATGATTATACCGATCTACATCGCTTCACCTATATGAATTACGCCAATACAAACGGCACAAGTTTAGGTCAAACCTACCGTGTTGATGCTGGCGGCAACAGCACTCACACTGTCTTCCGTGTCCAAACGCTAGAAGGAACAGTAACGTGGTCCATATATGACACGGTTGCATTGAACCAGTTGCTTGATAACAATGAACAAGTACGAATGGATAGTGCTGCTGCAGTAAGCGCTTGTGTTTCCAGTTTTACACAGTCGGGTACAGCGATCGTCAGACCAAATGATTCTTTCCAGGGTGCTGATATGCTCGCCAATACGGAAATTTACACGTCTGGCGGTGCAGAAGGTCAAACGCCGCAAATCGCTAAGATGTCAAACTCAGGCACATACCAAACCCTTGTTTCGATTACAAATGTAGGCACTCATGAAATCGAAGGTGTGCAAACAAAAAACAACAACGTTTATTTTGTTATCGTGACAGATCCTGTTAATAAAAAGAATACGCAGAAAATTTATTACGTGCCTGATAGCCTATTTTAAAATTCGGTTATACTTGGATAGAACGACACTGCATGAATAAAAAGAAGGACTGCCTTGATCGAGGCAGTCCTTCTTTGTTATATATCGTTAAGCGGTTGGCCAACGACAACCTACTCAGCGACATAATCGACATGTGAAATTGATATCGAACCAAAAATTTCACACATCATTTTGTGTCTTGGTTAATGCTTTTTCGATCCTACGGTATTGTAAAATAAGAAATAGAAAATGGATGACGTACAAGCTGGCGATGCTGTAAAACACAATCGGGATGCCAAAGTTACTTGCAACCACCCCACCGAATAAAGCACCAGACACGTTTCCCAAGGAATTTGAACTTGCATTGTATGCAAACACACTACCTTGAATATTGGAAGGCATCAACTGTCGAAGCATAGAACTAATCGACGGTATTAATCCACCGACACATAATCCAGTAAAAAATCGGATAAGCATCAGTAACCAGGGGTTTGAAATATTCGCCTGGGGAATATACAACAGTGAAATTAGTAATAAACAGCCTAGCAGTATGGTTAAATGACCGTACCGATCACCTAATTTCCCAAAATAAGGAGCAGATAGTACGGTTCCTAATGCGCTGGAAGCGAAAATACAACCGGCAATAAGTTCAACATGATGCTGGATATGCATGCTTTTTACATAAAGGGATATGATCGGACTGATACTCTGAAAGCTCGTTGAAATCAAAAACGTAGACAAAAACATGATGAGAACAACCGGTGATTGCTTCACGATTTCAAATAGGATGATTTTGTTCGCCTGTTTCTTTTCCCTCTTCAGATTTATCTTCATTTGTAAAGACAGTCTACTGAAGCGGAATTTTTCGTATGATCGTGTCTCCTTCACACCAAATAGTGCCAATAAAGTAGCAATCAAAATAAACAGTCCAGTAAGAAAGAAAGAATTACGCATACCGACCCATACAGCCATCAAGCCACCAAGCAATGGACCTAGTAATTGCCCTGTTACTTGCCCCGTTTGCAACGTTCCTAGAGCTCGTCCAACCTCATTCTTCGGCGTTTCTATTGCGATTAGAGCTACTGAAGATGTTGAGAAACCAGCCATTATTCCGAAAACGGCACGTAGCAGAAGTAGCTGAACGGGTGTGTGAATAAGTCCCATACATACAATAACGATTGTAAGACCTATGCCCGAGCGAATCATCGTTAACTTCTTTCCATATTTGTCCGAAATTTTACCCCAGAACGGAGCGACTAATGCAACCATTACGTGATTAATACCGAAAATCATTGCAGACCACAACGCAGCTTGCTTCTCATCATGAATACCTAGTTCCTGTACATATAAAGGTAAAAACGGAACGATCATACTAAAGCCTGCCGTGCAGAAAAAATTCCCTACCCATAGCATGTATAAATTGCGTTTCCAGGTTTCCATGCAAAATTACGCTCACTTCCCTCAAAGTTGCCAATACTTATCGGTAGTATAGCACTTGCTTTTCTAGTACTACCATGTAGGAATCCGATAAGTGATCTGGACAAATCTGATCTAGCTTGATGTACAGTCGTCAAGCCATTCCTTAATCCGTCGTAACTGAGGCGATCTTACATTTGAATAATCACCGATTCGTTAAGCTGAGAATGAAAACATTCCACTTCGTAATTAGCTTACTTTTGTTGAGTTACAATAAATATTATAGTATAATTAAAATAACCTGAAAGGAGCGATTTGTTATGTCCAATCATTCAACTTCATCTATTGAAATAGGAATAAGCACATTTCTCGAAGCTGCTCCAAGAGCTAATGGCATCACGCACGCCGAAAGGCTCCGACAAGCAGTAGAGGAGATTAATCTAGCAGATCAAGTTGGCCTGGACGTCTATGCTATTGGCGAACATCATCGAGCAGATTATGCGAGCTCAGCGCCAGCGGTTATTCTAGCAGCAGCTGCTTCCACGACCAAACGAATCCGGCTCTCGAGCGCCGTGACTGTGCTATCTTCGGATGATCCTGTCCGTGTGTATCAGGCTTTCTCGACCCTTGACGGATTATCCAACGGACGTGCAGAAATTATGGCGGGCCGAGGATCGTTTATCGAATCATTCCCTCTATTCGGGTACGACTTGAACCATTATGATAGCTTATTTGAGGAAAAATTGGAGCTTCTGCTCGCGATCCGCGAATCGGAGAAAGTAAACTGGAAAGGCGGTCATCGCCCTGGGATCAACAACTTAGGCGTATATCCGCGAGCTGTACAAGAACCGTTACCCGTTTGGATTGGAACCGGCGGCAATCCGGATTCCGCAATTCGCGCTGGGATGCTAGGCTTACCCGTCGTCTTTGCAATCATTGGCGGCATGCCGGAGAGGTTCGCATCGCTGGTCAATCTGTATAGAGAATCTGCGGCAAAGGCGGGACACGACGTGAGCAAGCTGCAGATCGCGACGCATTCTCATGGCTTCATCTCGGATACAAGTGAAAAAGCTGCCGACTTGTTCTACCCAGCAACGGCTGCCATGATGAACACAATTGGCCGTGAGCGTGGCTGGGCGCCCTACACGCGTGACACGTTCGATGCCGCTCGCAGCCTTCGCGGTGCGCTGTACGTCGGCGATCCCGAGTATGTTGCGGAGAAGATCATACTGCTCCACAAGAACCTCGGCATAACGCGCTTCCTTCTGCATGCGGACGTCAGCACCCTGCCGCATCATGAATTGCTGCGCACGATCGAGCTTCTCGGCACAAAGGTCGCGCCGATCGTTCGCAAGGAGCTTGATCGCGAGGCATAAGCAGGCGTAGAACGTAGTAACTGACGAACAGCAAAGAGGATTCCCTAAGCCATATATGTGGCGGGAATCCTCTTCTTGCTTATTTCGACTATCTCACTTCCGTGGGCGCCGATTTCGCTCGAGATAGTCGATTATTTCGACTATCTCACTCCCGTAGGCGCCGATTGCGCTCGAGATAGTCGATTATTTCGACTATCTCACCCCTGCCGGCGCCGATAGTCGATTATTTCGACTATCTCACCCCTGCCGGCGCCGATTTCACTCGAGATAGTCGATTATTTCGACTATCTCACCCCTGCCGGCGCCGATTTCGCTCGTGATAGTCGATTATTTCGACTATCTCACCCCTGCCGGCGCCGATTTCGCTCGTGATAGTCGATTATTTCGACTATCTCACCCCTGCCGGCGCCGATTTCACTCGAGATAGTCGATTATTTCGACTATCTCACTCCCGCCGGCACCGATTGCGCTCGAGATAGTCGATTATTTCGACTATCTAACCTCCGCGGGCGCCGATTTCGCTCGTGATAGCCGATTATTTCGACTATCTCACCCCTGCCGGCGCCGATTTCGCTCGAGATAGTCGATTATTTTGAATTTAGACTTAGTAGTGGACACAACGAATTGGGGAGTTAGATAATAGACCTATCCAAATTACGAGGTGTCCGAGATGAGTGAATTCCGCCA
>NZ_LMSJ01000022.1:0-697 GCF_001428105.1 Paenibacillus sp. Soil766
TTGCTCCATGGCCCTTCGGGGGATTCTGCTGTTACGACCCAATTGGTTCCGCCGGCTGGAAAATAGATATAAAATAGTCCCTTATGATAGATCAAATCTGGTGCCATGATCGATCCGCCCACATGCTCAAGAATCGCGTGGCCGATTGGCTCCCAATCGATCAGATTATGGGAATGCCACACGAGAAGCCCCGGGGTATAGTGGAATGAAGAATGCGTCATATAATAGTGACGGCCGACTCTAACAATAGATGGATCCGGATAGTCGCCTGCAAAAATAGTGTGAATCCCTTGAATTAGTGACATGGTGAGCCTCCAGTTTTATAAAAAAATTCAATAAGCCAGTTGAAAGGTCGCAAAGGGTTTATCTTGATTACACTCGATTGCCGAAATCCGAATATGAGCGCCATCGGCTATAACAAACAAATCCGGATATACATACGGAAAGAAAGAGGACCAAGACGGGTCGCTCAGCCCTCGGAATCGATGAAGGTACACTCCTCCCGGAAGGAGTCGCTATCCTCCCAACCGCTTAATCGCTGCACGAACTGCGTGCATCTCAAGGCATTTCATATGAAGATTGTTGCACGATTTAATTCACTTTAACAAGCTGCCATTGCTGGCTATTGACGCCCGTATCGCTAGATTGGATGAGCTGTGCGGGAACTGTCGTTGAAGAGCCGGTAACATCGGCCAAG
>NZ_LMSJ01000022.1:778-124965 GCF_001428105.1 Paenibacillus sp. Soil766
TTCGCGCCAGTGGAAGTGGAACCCCCAGATACATCGAGCACTTTTCCGCTATTTTTATTTATGATTTTGTAGTCGCCGCTTGCTGTTTTGACAATTTGAAAGTGCTGATTGACGGCACTTGTGTCGTTCCATTGAATAATATTCGCGCCCGAATTAAGCGAACCCCCGTTTACATCCATTACCTTGCCGCTATTTTTATTCACAAGCTTGTAATAAGCGGTTTGGTCTGGAGCTGAAATAGAAGCGAACGCATCCAAAGCACAGATTGTATTGCTAGAAGAAGCATTTTTGGTTCCCTTGCAAACGACCTTAATGGTGTGAGACCCATTCAGAAGATTGGAGTTTTGATACAGAACAACTTGTTTCGTTGTGCTTGGCGTATAAGCATCAATATCGGCCTGTGCAAGAACGCCGTCGATATAGACATCTACTTTCCCCATGTTGGGTTGTGTCATGCTCAGATATCGAACGCCCGTTCNTAAGCATCAATATCGGCCTGTGCAAGAACGCCGTCGATATAGACATCTACTTTCCCCATGTTGGGTTGTGTCATGCTCAGATATCGAACGCCCGTTCCATTAAACGTATATTGCGCATAACTATTGGCGCTGTTGATATACGATTCAGAACCACTGTAATCACTTGAACTGTTATAGTTGCTCCATGTGGGACTATAGGTTACATTGACATTTTTGTCGTCAATATAATTCCATTGCTGTCTAACGAGGAATCTGGACTCTGCGGAACGATTCCCAAGTGCGTCCACAACATAAAGCTTATAATCTCCGGCAGCTTTCGGTACAAAGATCGAGGTCGCCGTACCGCCTGCCTTGGTCATCGTGTTGCCTTCCGCGAAGGTAGTAGTGCCTGAAGGAGCCAACCATACCGTTTTGGTCGCATCACCAGCGCTGCGGATCGGTACCTTTACCGCATTGGTATCCACGTATACACTGGCAAGCAGAAGGTAATCCGGCAATGAGAAGTTGGACTGCGGTATAATATCCCGATAGGAGTCCTCAATTCCGGAATTTAGCGCAAYGTTGTACGCCTGCAMCGGAAATACATCATTGGTAGTTAAGCCAACTTGGTTATCGCTATTGTACGTATTCTTAGTCCAATCACCAGTTTTTTTCACTGAAGCCGTAAAATTGGAAAATATTGTATTATTTTTTGATGCACTGTCGGGGTTATAGTTTTGAACATACACCCAATTCACGTCATTTCCAATGTCAGCTACCAGATTATTGTTTACGTTAAAAAATTGAGTTCCTTCGTCCAGATAGATCGCTCCGTAATGCGCGTTATCTTCACGAACATAGTTGTTATTGATGGAGGAGTTCGGTTGTCCGCCTAAGGTATAGATNAGTTCCTTCGTCCAGATAGATCGCTCCGTAATGCGCGTTATCTTCACGAACATAGTTGTTATTGATGGAGGAGTTCGGTTGTCCGCCTAAGGTATAGATTCCGCCGCCATCTGTTAGAACATTCATCACGTCGTGTATATAATTGTATTGAACGGTATTATTCTTGGCCACTGTAGGATCAGCCCATCCCCAACCCCAGCCCATTGAAATCNTTAGAACATTCATCACGTCGTGTATATAATTGTATTGAACGGTATTATTCTTGGCCACTGTAGGATCAGCCCATCCCCAACCCCAGCCCATTGAAATCGCGTCATATGGAACGTCTGTGATTTCATTATGGGAAATGTTGGTACCCTCCGTATACCCCACATTGATAGCCGGTGCATCCATATACTCCACACCGGTCTGCGCGATATAGTTATTCTGTATCGTATTGTTTTTAATGGTTTTGACAGTCGGATCCGCTTCCGCGTAAACACCAAACATATCAACCTTCATCCAGGTCCCGCCCGTCTTAACGACTTTTATCGTATGTTGGCCATACGTCAGCCCTGTAATACTGTAGAGGTTGCCACTACCGCGACCGCTGGCTATATAACCATTGACCGTCTGTTTAAATGTTCCGTCCATGTACACATCTTGGGTGCCTGTAGTCGATTCTTTAATGCCGTAATAATCGACTCCGGAGCCCGTAAAGGTAAACTGAAAGTAATCGCCATTATTTTGGGTTTGGGTGACATCATCGTGGTAATCGCTTTTATTAAGCCAATTGTAAGAACCAGAGAAGCTTCCACTATAAGTGACTGCACTATCCGTATTATTGTAGTAGGCGCTTATGTTATGCCCTTGATAATTGATGTTGTCCATCCAGATAGNTTTATTAAGCCAATTGTAAGAACCAGAGAAGCTTCCACTATAAGTGACTGCACTATCCGTATTATTGTAGTAGGCGCTTATGTTATGCCCTTGATAATTGATGTTGTCCATCCAGATAGCAGATGAGGAAATATCCTGAAAGACGTTTCCGATAACGGTGTTGTYTTGACACCCGTATTCGAAATTCATCGCCGCTGCACCCAAATGAGTAAATGTGTTGCGTTCCAACCTTACATTTTTAACAGCCGAGAAGTTGATATTGGCTGCCGTTTTGTANTCGAAATTCATCGCCGCTGCACCCAAATGAGTAAATGTGTTGCGTTCCAACCTTACATTTTTAACAGCCGAGAAGTTGATATTGGCTGCCGTTTTGTATAAATCGTTTCCTCCTCCGCCATTAACACCGTAAAATAGCATACCTGCCTGGGTGGGAATATAACCTTCCCCGGTGCTCGTTCGCAACCAAGTCGCATAGGCGAAGGTGATGCCGTAAAATTGCACGTTATGCAACGGAGTAGCATAGGTCCCTGCTGCGTTTACAAGCGTTTCCAAAACCGGCGCTACGACTGTAGCCGTCGATATGTTTTCATTCGCAAGAGGCTTGTAKTAGAGATAGCCGGCAGTACGATCCAGATACCAYTCGCCTTCCGAATCGAGCAATTCATAGGCATTCTCAACCCACGACGGCTTCCCGAAGTTGTTAGACCCTTGCCGGCTGCCATTTTTCCAGCACGGGAACTGCATGTTAACAGAAGTCCCGGAAATGGAGGAAACGCCGCAACGATAGCTTTTCCATTGTACATTGGAAACGATTTCAATATTGCTTTTGTTGCCCCAGCTGGCCATTGTTGAATCAGGGGCGAAAAAGCCGTTGCNGGCGCGGGTCGCGCGTACGCCGTTTACATAAAGCTGCCGGGTATTGAGTGAAGTTCCCACGTTAGCCCGATATATGTTTTTCACGCTGTCATATTGCGTCCAACCTGTAATTTGCTGGCCTCCGCTGATGACAGGATGTGAACCGGGATCCGCTTGATAGATTACGTTGTAGCCGTTCGTTCCCGAATCATGTACAGTCGCGCTTTCCGTTAATTGAAACGTAGAAGATAATGTATAAGTCCCATCCAACAATCTAATGATAATATCTCCAGTCATATTACCATTTACAGTGCGGGCTTGATCTCTAGCTCCTTCAAGGGAACATGGCGAAGCCTGACTGCAAACAGTGCCNCTAATGATAATATCTCCAGTCATATTACCATTTACAGTGCGGGCTTGATCTCTAGCTCCTTCAAGGGAACATGGCGAAGCCTGACTGCAAACAGTGCCGCTTCCGGTCGGTGAAGCATAAAGCGTTGTCTGAACTGCGGCTACTGCCTGATTGGGAGCAACAAGAGTGGCGAAACCACTAAAAGATAAGAATATGGCGAGAAAAACAATAAACGTTGGTTTCCATCTTCTCAATATCATTTTTTCATTCCTCCATAGCATATTGGGGTAGGAAATTAATTTGAAACCGTATTTCTGATTAGTCTCTTATCAATCCACCTTTCTAAAGTATCCTCGAAACTTTACCCTATTGGGTGCAGTGCCTTACGGCATAACAATATCATCCGCGCCAGACAGTAACAATTTCTTATCCTCGCGATAAGTTCTGTTTGGAGTAAAATTCGAGTACGCAATTTAAGAATTTGTTCAGAAATTAGGGATTGGCAAAATCAATATATTACTGATTGATTCTTTATTATCGTTTATGATAGTCTTTGTACTATAGGAGTTGACTATATTGCTCAAATCGTTCGTACTCAAGAACCCTTATCAGTTGTTCATAACGATACTGCTGCCTTTCCTCCTCAGTACAGTCTTGCTGCTATTTGTACAATCCTCATTTTTAAATCAGAATTTTGTGAATTTTTCTTTAAATATGGTTTACAATCAACAAAAAACTGACTTGCAGAATACTAGCCGTAATGTCAGTTTAATGGCTGACTCGGTCAAGTCCTTGGTAACCACCGCTTTTTTTGACGATACGATTAAAGATCTGTTGTATTCGGACGTCAATCCGGAAGACTATATAAAATATAGTAATAAACTGCAAACTTATAAAAATATATATCCATTCCTGCAATCCATTTATATTTATAATGGCGATAAGGTTTATGCGATTCCAAGTAAAGTCTTCGTTAATGAGCGTACGACTTTCAGCGATCAAAGCATTTTCCCGATATTGGACGATATCCAGCATAACCGCTCACACAGCATTGTGCTTCGGAAGATCCCAAATTTGATGGCGGATATTAATGCAAATGCCCCTAAGGAAATTTACGTTTATTCTTATTTGTTCTTTGATTCTCAAGTTGCAAGCGGTAAAGTGAGCGAAGCCATTATTTTGAATATCTCACAGGATTCGATTAAGCAAAGCATCAGTTCTTCGGATCCGAACAATAAAAACCGGATTTTTATTGTAGATCATAACGGGAAGCTGCTGTCTGATGATGGTTCGCATCCATTATTAAGCGATCTCAGCGGAAATTCGTATATCCATCAAATTATCTCGTCCAATGCAAAGGCAGGCAATATGCGAATCAAAGTTAATGGCGTGGATTCTTATGTCACTTATGCGTCCACGGATGTTTACGATTGGAATTTAATTAGCATCACGCCATATGACTCCATTGTCCAAGATGTTCAAAAGATGAAGAAAAAAACGTACCTGCTTGTATCTTTTTTCATAATCGGCAGCATCCTGCTTTCGCTCTATTTTGCACGGAGACTTTTCAAGCCCATCAATATGGTGCTAGAAAATTACAAAATTTTAGAATCCGAACAAAGAAATGCGTTCTACTATAGAAAACAAGATTTTTTACGCCAGATGGTTCATTCGGCCGATCTGATTCAAACAGATTCCCTTCGCAAACAGTTTGCGAAGTTTCAAATTGCGCTTGAGCCAACCGAATGGTATGTTCTGCTTCTTATCAAACTGGATAACTATAGCAATTATTGCGCAAAATATAATCTGAAAGACCGCCAATTGTTGAAATACGGACTGGTTAATATTATTTCGGAGATTCTTGCCGAAACATACGAACATGAATGTGTAGAGGTCGAAGAAGACCAAGTTCTTGTACTGCTTCACTACAAGTCCTCCGATTTGCCTTTCAATGATGAGCCTTTGTTTGCACTTGTCACTCAAATCCAAATTTGTACAATCAAGTATCTTGGCATCTCCACCTCAGCTACAATCAGCGAGGCATTCGAAGATTTGTCGAATGTGAATTTTCATTATTTGAAAACGCTTGATTTATCCTATTACAGAATGATTTTAGGGCATCAAAGCATCATTTTCAGCGAAAGCTTAAATATTAATACGGATGATTTCAAATATCCGCAAGACCAGGAAAAAGAATTATCGGATAGGCTAATCCAAGGTCAAACGGATGAGGCCAAAGATATTTTGTCGGATATGATCCGGCATGCATCTCAATATAGCTATACCATACTCAATTCCGTCCTTATCAGGTTGCTGTTATCCATCCGATATGCGATTGAAATTCTGGAAGCCAATCATCACATTAAAGTGAATTTTAATTTCAATACGTATTTGGCCAACCTACAAAAGATGGAAACGTTGGATAAAATCGAAGCTGATTTCTTTGAATTGTTCGAGAACCTGTCCAAAGAGCTGGAGTCCAAAAAGGATAACAAATATATCCGGCTGCTGGAAGACGTTGACCAATTAATTCAAGCAGACTTTGGAAACCCTTACCTGTCATTGGATACCATAGCTGAAAAAGTGAGCCTATCTCCGGCTTATCTGGGGAAATTATTCAAAAAGCACAGGCTGATCTCTATGACAGACTATATCAATAATGTCCGGATTACCTATGCCAGCAATCAAATTGCCGTATCTGAGGATACTATTAACGAGATTATGGAAAAGTCGGGATTTTCAAGCCGCAGCCATTTTTTTACCTTATTTAAAAAGGCCTATGGCGTCACGCCGAATCAATTTAGAAGCAATTTTAAAGGAAAGTAAAGTAAAAAAAGCCGCCTTTAATGTAATAACGAAAGCACCGAAAACTATTTTTTAATGATAGCCCCTTTCTGCGAATAGCGCAGAAGGGGCTTTTCCTAATCCAGGAAAAGCCCACGCTTTGAATTAAAAGATCACAATAGTAATTTTCTTGTGTATTCCTTGGTGAAAAAAGAATGGTACCTTGCTCTGGTATCATTCAAACCAATCCATTGAACTAACGTTACCCGTTAATGAGTTACCTGAACCGGTTTACTTAACTGCACGTATCGAAAGCCATTGAGGAAGGGATGTCATGGGATTTAATGTCTCAAATGTAATTTTATACATTATGTATCTATAAAAGGGTATTGTAGATAAAGCTTTAGAAAATCCTCGTATCTCACCGTATTTTATTAAATCCACGGAGACTCTCCTCTCTTGATACAACCCAGCGTCAATGTTTGTGGCAAAACGGAACCCAATGAATGTGACCACAGTTTAGATAAACCCATGCAATCAACAAATTCCTGTGAACTTATATATCGCGCATTAGTAGCAATAGGTAAGCGTTTGATGCGATCTCCAGCTTTTCCTCCGGGTAGAGAGGCCACCCAACTGGTGGCCCGAACCCCCACAGAACCCGGCGTGCGGATTTCCCGCACCGGGCTCTTCAGAAATGGTTTCACAGCATGGCGTAAGATTTCATCCGATCAGACGGGATAAATATCTTCGGTCGCAACAATGGAAACTTTAACTTCAATTGATCGAATTTCTCCCAAGATACATGACTTTTCTGGCTTCGACTGCTTAGCATTCGTCTCCAGTAGTTATCGGCTGCTTGGTACACTTGGATAAGGCACCTTATGTTGCCTGTCATACCGTAATATGCATAGTGTCCTCGTAGTATTTGGTTAACCTTAGCTGCTTGGGCCTTCATAGATTCATGTCGAATTGTCCTTATTGTTTCCTGAACTTTCCCAATACTTCGCTTCAATCGCGTCTTCTCCGTTTTACGCCCCACCATAAAATTACCTTTCTGGTTTCGCGTGCAATAATGCGTAAATCCCAGAAAGTAAAGCGTTTCTGGCTTTCTCATACTCTTTTCCTTAGCATGTCTGCTTGCAAAACGACCGAATTCAATTAGCCTGGTTTTGTTCGGTTCTAGTTGGAAGGGCAGCCGGTGAACTGGAGCTAGTGCCTTACGGCAGCGCCAACGCATAGGGGAATTCCTACTGCTCGGCCATCGCAAGCCGGAGCCATGGAAAAACTCAGCTTGCTTGTTGTCGTATCCGACTGCAGGGGATTTTTAGTTAGGCATTGCTGCTTCCATTGTAGATTGCGCAATGGAATCGTTCCGAAGAGATGCGTTGCTAACCTCCGCAGCAGTTTATGCAACTGGACTGACCTTTCATCTCTACGGAAGCACAGAAGGAGCCCATTCGATTGTATTTCTGCAACAGAGCTCATCATTTTATGCCTTATGTAAGGTTTCTACTACAAAATGTACAATGGACGCGCATTCAGCTTTTGTAGCAATACGAATTCAGCGTTCGCAACAATCGAATGCAGTTGAGGCCGCTCCCTTTCGGAGCAGCCCTATTTTCGCGCTTGTGAAGGAGTCATCCCCTTATATTGCTTATACAGCCTCGTAAAATAGTTCGGATTATCGCAGCCGACCAAAGCTGCGATTTCGGTGACGGTGTCGTTGCTTTCACGGAGCAGCCGCTCCGCCTCGTTCATGCGGCAGACGTTGACGTATTCGACAAAGGTGCGGCCCGTCAGTTTTTTGAATAACTTGCAGAAGTGAAAAGGGTTAAGGCTGACCTGCTTGGCGGCTTGTTCAACGGTTATTTTATCACAAAAATTCGATTCGACGCGCTGAATAAGCGTCTTAAAGCGATCACGATTGACGAAATACGGCTCAGCCGGCTTACAGGTGGCCTGCTGCTCCATGAAGGTACGGGAGAGCAGCGTAAACAACGCATACAGTTTTGACTTCACTACGAGCTGATAAGCGGGAAGCTTCGCGGCCAGCTCGGCAATGGCCTCATCTAGCAATGAATAATAGCGGAGGCAGGACTCCTCCTGCTCCGACGGCTTGACGGGAAAGCGGAGTCGTCCCTCCAAGTATGGAGCAACAAACTGGGCATGAACCGGATCATGCACCAGTCATTGAACAGGGCCGCGTTCAAGACAATGCAATCATAATGAACATTCCCATAGTGAAGCGCGTATCCAACATGCAGGCTCCCGCCCGGTATAATGATAACTTCCCCTTCATTGACGATATACGGACGGCTGTCGATATGGAATACTGCGCTGCCCTCTCTCATAACGATGATCTCGAAATGCTCATGCCAATGCAAATATAAGATGCAATCATTAGATTTGACTTTAGGGAAACGATTTTGAAATAGCTGAATCGGATATGTTTTATGCTCGAGTCGAGTATTTTCCCAAAGCTCCTTCGGATAGGTCATGTTCTTTATCCACCACCACAAGATCAGACTAGTATTGCACAAGATTGTTTAGAGTAATATACAAAACTCCTAGCTATAATGGAATTGTTACGAATACTATAAGCCAATATTGGAGTGATTTGCAAAGATGGAAAATATACTGCGCATTGGAACGCTTGTAAGCGGAAGCAACGCGGATCATGTTATTCCGCAAATTGTGAAGCATGGATTTGAATCGTTTAACTTAACGTTTTGGCAAACGACTGGCAGCACGGATCTTGTGGAAATGGCTAAGCGGGTAAGAGCGCTTGCTGATAAGCATGATTTTGTCGTTCCTGCTGTAAGCATTTTCGGTAACCCACTGACCGGAGATGGAGATAACACCGATACGCTTGCAAGCTGGGAGCGTCTTATCGATAATGCCCATTTATTCGGCGCTGATATTGTTTCCGGATTCACGGGCCGCCTGAGGGGCCAACCGATCGACGAATCGATTCCGAAATTTAAGGAAGTGTTCGGCGAGTTGACTCGCAGGGCGGCGGATAAGGGCGTGCGGATCGCTTTCGAAAATTGCGACATGGGCGGCACATGGGCAACCGGTGATTGGAATATAGCGCATAACCCGACAGCCTGGGAGCTTATGTTTAATGCGGTACCGGAAGACAATATCGGACTGGAGTGGGAGCCTTGCCACCAAATGGTTAGCTTAATTGATCCGATTCCGCAGCTGCGCAAATGGGCAGACAAGGTGTTCCACGTTCACGGCAAGGATGCTACGATTGCTTGGGATATCGTAAAAGAGCATGGCGTCCACAGTAAGCAGCAGTATGTTTGGCACCGGACGCCGGGCTTTGGCGACAGCAACTGGACGGATATTATAACGATTTTGAGACAGAACGGCTATAAAGGAACAATCGACATCGAAGGCTGGCATGATCCGGTTTACAGTGGAAAGCTGGAGATGACCGGCCAGGTGAGTGCTTTGAATTATTTGAAATGCTGCCGTGGCGGCAATTATGTTCCAAATCCAATATAAGCCGAGGGAAAGCGAGGTCTGATCATTATGACAATAAAGCATCGAGTGATCGTCGCTGGCTGCGGCGGCATGGCGAATACATGGGTGGACTATGCAAAGTGGAGAGAAGATACCGTAATCGTCGGGCTTGTCGATATTAAAGAGGAGTTCGCGCAAGAAATGGCTGGGCGGAAGGAGCTTAAATGCCCAACCTTTACGGATGTAAAGCAGGCAATAGAAACGACTGGGGCCAACATGGTGTTTGACGTAACCATTCCTTCAAGCCATTACGCTGTCAGCACGACAGCCTTGCAGCTGGGGTGTAACGTATTTGGCGAAAAGCCGCTTGCGGAGTCGATGAGCGATTGTAACGATATCGTTCGCATTTCGCAGAGTAGTGGAAGAACGCATGCGGTTATGCAAAACCGCCGATTCGATCCGCGTATCAGGGCGTATCGCAATCTAATCGCTGGAGGTACAATCGGAAAACCGGGCTTTGTCGGCGCCGACTTTTTCATTGGAGCTCATTTCGGCGGCTTCCGCGATGCGATGGACAGCCCGCTGTTGCTTGATATGGCGATTCATACCTTTGACCAAGCAAGGTTCATAATCGGTGCGAATCCGGTGTCCGTCTATTGTCAGGAGTTTAATCCGCCCGGTTCATGGTATGCAGGAAATGCAATGGCTGTCTGCATTTATGAAATGTCAGACGGCTCGGTATTTAACTACCGTGGTTCATGGTGTGCGGAAGGCGTGCTAACCTCATGGGAAGCATCGTGGCGGGTTACGGGTGAACGCGGTACTGCAATATGGGACGGCCATGGGGAGCCGTATGCGGAAGTCGTTGCAGCTGGCGATCAAACCGGCAAATTCATTCGTGATTTCGAACGCGTGGACAGCGTATTACCGGAGATGGCCAACACGTTCCACTATGGCTGTCTGGACGATATGTTTGCAGCTCTAGAGTATAGCCGAAAGCCGGAAACGGATTGCAGCGACAATATTTACAGCATGGCCATGGTGCTCGCCGCCCTCGAGAGCGCGAAGACCGGCCAAAAAGTGCTGATCGCCGATTTCATGAAGGATGAGCCAGTGCAATAAGCTTGTGCCCGTACCAACGTCAGGCGGAATAGGGGAATTATATATCGCATTAGGTTTATCACAGTATCTATATGCGTTTAATAGTAGGTTTTACGCAAAAAAACCTTGCGACAGGAATCTACCGGAAAATGGGCACCAAACACCTATTCTCTCATAAATTCCGTCACTAGGGCATCATACTCAGTGATGACTCCTCAACCAAGATTCAAGTTCAACTTGATGATGGCTTCAGCCACCATTCGTGCGACAGCCTCTGCACCTTGCTCATTCAAATGCGTATTGTCTTCGATCCCTTCGGGATAATTCAGATGTTCGCCCGGGCGCAGCCAGGTCAGCCATTCTCTTGATTTGGTGTCTCCCATTTCTTTGAATGCGACAGCACTTCGGCCGCACAAATCGATGAAAAGGACTTTTTTCTGTACGGCCAGCGCTTCCATCGACCGAGGATAATCGCCGTGCGTGTTGATCAATAGACCGTCATTGTCAAAATGTCTGCGGCAAAGAGGCGAGATAAGGACGGGATGAGCTCTCCTCTCTCTCGCTCCGTCGATATATTGCTGCAAATACCGATGGTACGTGCTCCAGGGACTTGTATGCCTTTCGGCATCTTCCTTACTGTCGTTGTGACCAAATTGAATAAAAAAGTAGTCGCCCTGCTTAATCACGGTTAAAATTTCTTCGAGCCTGCCTTCCTCGATAAAGCTCTTGGCGCTTCTACCGCACATAGCCTTATTCACAATTCGAACGGAATCGGGTATAAATAGATGGAGCTTATTCCCCCAACCTTGCATGGGGTACGATGTAGGCGGATAATCCGCCATTGTCGAATCGCCGGCCAAATAAATCGTTTGTTTTTCCAAAACATCCACCACCGATTATTAATTTTCTCCCCGCAGCAGTCAGCGGGATATCTTATTTTTCACGACATAACAGCCATCATCGCTTCGCTTTAGCATAATACCGTTATTGAAACGTTCTGAAGACTAATTCACATTGATAACCAGCCTGGCAGGATACATGCCTTCTGACGCAGCGGATAATACTACGCGCCCTTGTTCACCTGTAAGCCGAATAACCGTACTGACACATCCATGGTACAGATGCATTCTATTATTATTATATGGTTCACTTGAACTGAGATCGCCATTATCCACAGCAACGAGTTCTGCCGGCCCCGTAACGCTGAAGACGACTTTTGCGCTTTCACGGAATACAGTTCTCCCAGAATGGTGTTGTCCACGGTTCACTTCGTTCGTCACCTTATCGTTTGGTATGATATTTGAATTATTCAAAACGGATGTTGCCAGCAAACGGAAGCACCCGGATGTTGCCCGATTCGGCGTCCGTCACCGGCTTCCCGTTGATTACGACATTCTTGAATACGATATGCTCGACCGTCCTGTCCTTATCATATCCGCCGATCTGTGACAAATTGCCGCAGTCCCCGACGCAGGAAATATTCTCGTAGCGGATCTGTTCGATCCGTTTACCCGGCACCGGATTGTACTTCGGGTTAAAGAGCACGCGGATATCGAACAGCCGTCCGAGCTCGAACGGTTCAACCCGGATGTTCCGGTAGGTCACATTTCTAACCGTATTGTTATCGCCGGCATTAATCGACATACAGCCCCGATAGTCGGGCTGCGGCTCATGATGCTCGAGCACATCGATATTTTCGAACATGATGTTCTCAATGACGTCCCCCTTATGGTGATTGCCGTGCCCGCCGACATTCATCGGATGAGCCACGTCAGCCCATAAGACGGAATTGCGGACGACAACATTCCGCGTGTCTCCCTGATAATCCCAACGGCTGGCGTAAACCGCGATACAATCGTCGGAATTGCGCATAAATACGTCCTCGATCTCGATATCCGAGCTGGCCATCATATCGATCCCGTCCGACCACCCTTTCGTGCTGAACGCTTTAAAGTTCGCAATCCGGATCTGCTCGGACTTGCCGATATAGATGCTGTAATGCGGAGGATCGATGAGTGCAATTCCCTCGACGCGAATCCGCTTGGAGAAGATGATACGCACCCCGCGAAAAGCGGAAAAACGCCCGAATTCAGTCAAGTAAAGAACGCCTCTTCCGCGGACAGTGACATCGCTGACGGAGTCGCAGACCATAGAGCCCGCGACCGCCGCTCCGCCGGCTATGTAAACCGTCTTCCCCGACGGGATGCGCAAAATCACTTCCTCCAAATGATGCATGCCCGGCCCGAAATAGAGCGTATGCGTCTCGCAGCCGTCTGTTCCCGCAGCCATCAGCAGCGCAAGAAGGTCCTCAGTCCGGTGGATGCCCGGCTTGACGAAAGCGACGCCCGACTCGTCAGGGGACGGCGCATCCTGCTCGAGCGGATTGGCAAACAGATGCAAATTACGGAACCTGTCACCGTTCACTTCCACCGACAGCTTTTGCGGGCCGTCAATGGTAAAAGTGATCGTGTTGCCGTTAAGCACGTAAGAAACACCGCACGACAACGGACGAATTACGCAGTCGTTTACTGTCCTATCGTTCTTCGTAACCTCAATCTCAATCGTGCCCAAGCAATCGAACATCGCCATGGAGGCATGCCGGACCTGGTGCATGTCGACTTTGACATCATAGACGAAGAGCTGCTCCCATTCGCCGCCCGCCGGTCTTGCCCTGACCGTGAAATCGTGATTTTCCGCTACCCCCGAAGGGCCCGGATACGTAATTAGCTTTGTTTCCTTTGACATGTTGGTACCTCCAACGGAGTTCATTTTGATGTATGACAGTAAATGGTCCAGCAGAGAAGCCACTCATCCCCAATCGGAAATAAGCGGCTTAAACTCAATCAATTATCTTAATTTAATCCACAGCTGATTGCTTTAGGTTATCTTTATACATTACATAGGTTTTAAATAAATAGCTGTTCCTCCCGAGCTTTCCAAATGAAACTCAAGTATGGAATCTTTGGTAACCTCGACATATCTAATACCCACCTTTGTGCGAGTATCAAGTTCCGATACATCTTCATAAATCTGTGCACTATATTTATTCTCAGCATCCAGAAAATGTAGAGGAATTTTAGCAGTACGGACTTTCTCATTATTAATGCATCCTATAAACCAATCGCTATCCTTGCGTCTTGCAATAATTGCATACTCTCCGATCTCACCCGATATGCCAATTGACTCGTCCCAAGTTACCGGTATTTTCTCCCAGAATTCAATTTCCTCCTCACCATGCCAATCCGAAGGTTTGTCATACCAGAACATCATCTGCATTGGACTATACACAATAACGCCCATAGCCAGCATATGAGCATGTGTCACTTTCAATCGTTTATCAAAATAGCAAAGCGTATAATCGCCTGCTCCAGCCTGAAACCGTACGAAGGGCAATGTCGTGTTATGTTTGGCTGTGGGAAAATGCTCGTTTCCCCGAATCCCTTCCTGTGTAAGCACATTGGGATAGGTACGTGAAAGGCCTGTAGGGCGATAGGCATCATGAATATTGACCATCAACCCATGTTCATGGCACTTTTTTACCGCCTCTACAAGCCAACGCGTCCACTCTTGAGGCCCCACTTTCACAAAACCTAATTTAATGCCCGCTATCCCCCACTCTTTCCATACAGGCAGAGAAGCATCCAAATACGGTTCTGCAGCAGTTCTATCAACGTAAAGGAATATTCCAATGCCTTTCTCTTTGCCATATGAAATGACTTTCCTTAGATCCAAATCTCTGTCAGGGTCTTCTCTTCTAGGATCGATTGCTTTATTTTCCGAATCAAGCGATCCATACCAGCCTCCATCAAATAGAACGTACTGGAAATGATGGTCTACACAAAAATCGATACAGTCAAACGCACTTCTTGTAGACAGCATCATGTCCCGCAACGCCTTCCCAGGTTTTACATATCGGAAATCTTCAACTTTGCCAGACTCGCTTAGGTTAAGTACCATATTGCTCCGACATAGCAATTCCGCTGCTTGATCTGCAAGTATGAAAGTTCGCCAAGGTGTTGCAAAGGGCGTTTTTCCCTCTACATTTGAAACTAGACTATCCGTTTCGTCTTTATTTAAAGTAAACCCATATCCTACATAATCATTCACACTGAAAAGCCCACACAAATGTCCTGACAAATGCACTTTTAATGTGTTTTCGGCTTCTTCATCCTTTACAATCAACATTCTTGCGTAATCTGTCAGCCCTGCTTCATGAATAAGAACATATCCACATTCCGGTAATTGCACAACGAGTGGACGTTCACAATAGCCGCTCACATCACTGACTCGTTTTACAGCGTATTCCCCTTCTACTCCATGCTCTTCCCATGCAAGACTTCCTTCCGGAAAGGCAAAGCTTGTATCTTCTTGAATAATGGTGAAATTTTTCAACTTTTCCTGCTCCGGTATAACGTATTGCAATGCGGTACCTTCAAAATAGGCACGTAACCGTATTTCCATTCTCCGTCCCAAGTCATCTTCCACGCAAACAATTGCCTCTTCGAAACTATCGTCAATTTCAGCCCGCTCACCGTATATAGGTTTCCACGCACCTGCCACATTTCTTTTGGTTACTTTTGTTATCGTAAACCTGTCACATAATGGACGGGCATTGGCAAGATGCAGTCCAAGCCTTGAAGGCAGAACAACCTCAGTTCCGTTACGCTTAACGGTATACCACATTTTTCCACCACTATTTAAACTTAAGCAAATACTATTCCCTGCATATGATGCTTCTATCATCGTACTTTCACCTCAAAATATATATTCATTCCGTGTTAGAGTAGATCGGAATAACCTAAAGGAATGTGGCAGGCTTAGCTTAGCAAATCATGCTCATTTCATCAATTTCAAAATCATTAATTTTATTTTGATTTCTTTAGAATCTCCAGTTGAATTCTCATAATGTCTTTTATTCGGATATTGTCGTCAAAATTTGGATCACTGATCATTCAAAGAACCCTCCGATGGATATCGCCGAAATCTTATTAACAATATCTTCTCTCCTCTTAAACGTACATTGTTGCCCTTTCGGTATAGAGTGTAAGGCAACACAAAGCCGCTCACCTCCGAACGGAAATGAGCGGTATAAACTCAGTCAGTATGCTCAGTCTACAATCTGCCATCTTTGGTTGGCGCTGCTGCCTACTCCCCATTGGCCTAGGTCAGACCCGTTGGTCGTCAGGCCCACCCCGTCCACATATAACCCCGAAGCGCGGTTTCGGATCCGCACATTGTTGCCCTCAATCGAGACAGACCATTGCTGATTATTGCTGGTGCTTAAGCTCCACTGTCCGACAGTCGAATCGTTTGTCGTGCGGCCCATACCGTCCAGGTATAGTCCCGTTGCGACATTCTTAAATCGAACATAGCTCCCGTCCGTTTCCTCAATCCACCGCTGATTATTGCTGGTGCTGGAGCTCCACTGTCCGGCAGCGGAGCCTCTCACCGTGCGGCCCATCCCATCGATATACAAGCCGGTGGCGGCGTTACTGAATCTGACCGAAGCAGTCCCCAAAGTTCCTCCCGTAGCTGCAGATACGGCAGAGGATTTCGATCCTCCGGCTACTTCTACCTGATAATAGTAGATCGTATCAAGGGTCAAGTTTGTATCGCGATATACTCTCGCTGTAGTAGGGGCGCTGTTAATCTTTACAAAAGTGCCATTCGGATCTGTGGATCGGTAAATGTTATATCCAAGCGTACCTGACACGCCCGACCAACTTACGTAGATCGTATTCTCACCCGCTGCAGTTGCTGTCAATCCCGAAATCGAGCCTAACGTGATCTTGTTGCTCAAGCTGACCGTCTTGGCCGCATCAGGTGTGTACAGCAGCATGAAAAGCGGATAATCCTTTCCTGCAACCTCAGGCATTCTCGTTTCGTAGGCATAGGCCAAATATTTGTACTTCTCTTGGGTCATATCCCTATTTTCGATATATTTGTAATAGTTATATAAAACACTGAAGTAAGCATCGATTCTGCCTCTGCCGTCTGCATTGATCGTATCGTAATATTGAATCGTACTGCTTTGGTTTGCCCGTGCAGGCGTCCATAACACATCGTAACCCAGATGATACTTGAGCAAATAAGTCGTTCCTGCCAGCAGCCGGTCGTCCAGGAAGTTGAACACATCCACCGCATTGGAGGCTGTAGACCTTGCTCCGGTGACCGGGTCAACCTTCGTGCTTTGGGCATAGATGGTTCGCACCAATGAAGACAGTCCGCCGACATTGCCGTAGGAATGCCCTACATCGCGCCCCATTTCGATGGCCTGCACATGGTAATCCGCCGGATCCAATGCCGCTCCTGTCCGCTCATTTGTCGTCATCCACCGCATCTGATGCTTAATAGAACCGTTTCTTCCCCCTTGATCGCCTGCGGTATTTACGGTCGCAGCCTCCACAGCCTCATCGTAAAGCTGCAGATTATTGGTGAAGATAGCTCTTCCCATCGTTCCCATCACAGTGAACTGATGCTGATTCATAAAGAAGGTATGAGCGTTATAAGTGACGGAAACGATGTCCATGAGATGGGTAAGATTCGCCGTATCCGCATTCGTCCATTTCTCACTCGCCGTAGGCGTATCGGAATAGCGCAAGATTTCCGCCGCTGCCGAGAGAAGATAACTCATCGTAGCAAGACGGAAGTTCGAATGGGTAACGCAATCCACTGCAGCAGAAAAACTCCTGATAATTTTCATGGCATTGGCGCGATACGTTTCATTCCCTGTTATATACCACATGATCGCCTGCATGAAAGCGGTCTCAGAGTCGGTATTGGCACGCGTTCCTAAATATTCGCTGGGATTACTGTAATACTTACCCGTCTCGGGGTCGGTAAACCCCCAAGGTCCTTGAATGTGTTTAAAGATGTAATTATTTTCATAATAGATTCTTGGCGTTTTACTGGATTGAGAATCGGCGGCAAAGGCATTAAACGCCGTATTCCATGGCTCATCCCCCGCTCTTACATGATCGCGCATGTTGTCCAAATCGACCTGCCTCATTGCAATGCCAGGATGGTGAATGGTTCCCGTTACTGTGTTTCCGGAGGAATCCTTATAGGACACATTGGCATCCGAATTGACGACCTGCGGCTTATAAGGCGTGATCAGCGGTGAAACAGCCGCTTTCGCTGTTTGGCTGCCGATTCCAAAGAAGCTCGTCATCACCAATACTATACAAATAATTCCAAAAACCATCCTATTGGAGCAACTTTTCTTCATAAAGGGATTCATTTCGTTGTCCTCCTTTTTTTAGCGAAATTGGATCCAAGCATGCCATCGAATCGCTATCCATTTTTGCCCTTCTGAACCGACATCCGTCCAAATCTGGCAGCGTTTTCTTCTTTATAGCTATTTACGGCATTTCCCTCCTTTCAATTAAAAAAACTCCAACGTAAGATTCGCATGACGGCCGTTATCCAATCCTCCTACATGTTATTCACCCCCTTAAATCCTCTAGCCGGCACAAGCGTCTTGCTGCCTAGTGCCGGCCTTGGGAGGAAATCTTTCTTAAGAATTATTTACGGATTGTTCAGCAAATAACCGGCATCTCGAAGCAAATACTGTGAGGCCTGCGTATAGATATGCTTGCCGCTCTGCGCCTGTACTTCGTTAACGAACGCGGCCAGACTGTTCGCTGCCAGCTTGCTCTGCAAGCTGTTCGCAATGCCTGCGTTATCGATCCATCCCGCATTCTTGAATCGTGCAACCAAATCTTTCATCGATTCGATGCTGGCCTTCGACTCGAATGTCACCGTTTTGCTGCTTGTGTTCCCCGCCAAGTCGTTTGCGGTCACAATCAGCGTGTGCGAACCCAACGGCAATGTGTACAACGGAACCGTTGTTCCCGGCTGCATGCCGTACGTGTCCAATGTGACCGTCGTCTTGCTGTTGTCGACTCCGGACAGATTATCACCGAGCACAAGGGCCGGTGCTAGATCCACGGCATTGCTGTACGAGCCGTACACCAGCCCGGTTACTGTAATCGTCGGAGCGGTCGCATCCAGATTGACGGCGACCGTTTGAACGCTCCCCGCATTCCCGGCTTCGTTCCTGGATCGGTAGCTGACCGAATAGTTGCCGTCCTGGTTTAACGTTACCGGTCCAGAGTAGCTTTGCCACATCCCACTATCATCAAAACTATATTCCGCTTTGCCGTATGTCGACAACGTGACGGTAATCGGCGTTGTGTACCAATCATTCGTCCCGTTCGGTTCGGCAGGATCGAGGGAAGCTGCAATCTTGTAGATCAAGCTGTCCAGCGCGGTCTTCAAGCTGTCGGCAGCTGCGTCGAGGTCGCTTTGGGTTGCTGTTGCGTTTGAAACAACCAGCTTTGCGTTCGAGACCGCAGTTTGCAGAGCCGCATAGCTGTCGTCCGTGTAACGATCGGCGGCGACTTGATCCGCTTGATCCAGCAAGAAAGTTAGCAGTGTACGGTCCACGATTTTCTCGTAGAATTCCAGCTCGCCGACATTGGCATTGCCGGTCGAAGAGTAATATCGCAAATAACGGTATGGCGTGTTGTTGTTAATCACTTGCGTATACCATTTCACTTCTGTAACGCCACTGATTGTATAGATGCTGGTATAGGTAAACCCGTCTTTGGAGCCTTGGATGATCGCCCCGTTCATTCGGGACGCCTGACCGGACCGCGGGATATACTTGATGCCGACAATCGTCTTAGCGTTTTCTGCGCCCAAATCAACGGTCACCCAGCCGGCGGCGGTCTTCGTGTCCGGGAACGTATTCTGATCGCCGTCAAATGCGCGCCATCCGTTTTGCCCAGCGGTGTACTTGCCGTCCCACGATACGGTAGACGCCGTGACCATCGAAGGGGTTATGGCAACTTTCTGATTGATGAAGCTGATCGGCACAAGAATCGCTTTGGCCTCCAGCAATTGATTCAGAATGGCCATCTTGTTGACGTCCGGTTGCTCCAATTCCGCCCTGATCTGGTTTACTTTCTGTTGATACAGATAGTAGCTCAGCTTGGTATAGCCGTCCGGCGCAACTACTTTGGAATCGAAATAGGCGGTATCGTAATCCATTGCACCGTGGAATCTCACTTCCGACATATTCCCGAACCAGGCGTTCCCATTGTACATACGGATATACCGGTAACGCTGCTTGTCGTTAATCGACAAGATTTGCCAATCCTTCGTGGGCACCGCTGCCGATGAGATGGTCTTCCACGTCGCATTGTCGTTGGAGCCCTGAATGACCGTGCCGTTGATTCTACTGAAGTACCCGTCTTGTCTTGCCAGCAGCTCCACATACGACAATTGCGCATAGCCGCCTTGCCCGAAGTCAAATTGGACCCAAGATCCGGCTCCGCTGCCGTTCAGGCGGTAATCGGTATCCGTCATCGGATTGTTATCAAATAACCTGTTCGCGATTGCGATAGCATCTGCCGGCGATCTGCCGTAGGAATCGCTCACTGCAGCGATTGACGTTATATCGCGGATCAGGTCCGATTCATCGGCCAATATCAAGCGGGAACCGTCGGTCGTGAACAACGTTTCTGCGGCAATGATTCCGCTCGCTGTCTGATATTGGATGTTAAATTTCACCGCGCCCGGCGCGGATCCTGGTCCCATTACCGCTTCCGCCGTCCAGGTTCGACCATCATCCGTACGGACGGTTGCAGGTTGTCCCTGAATCTTGACATTCAAATTTTGAATGTTCTCCGTCGATTGGAACGATAATTTCACCGTATCTCCCAAGACGATGCGTCCCCCAAAAGCCTGGTTCGAGCCGATGGAAACCTTGGAGAGCTTGTTGATGACCTCGTGACGCTCACCGAAGATCCGGAATTCGGACAATTCAATGATAGGGGGTCCTGCGAACAGTTGATAATACGGCTTAACCATCTGGATTTTCAGAAAACGGAATTGCTCATTCCGGAGTTCTTGCGGCACTGTCAAGGTCTGCATATCTGACGTCACGATTGTCTCCTCCGGCGTCAAACGGGTCCAATTCTCGTAGTCATTGGAGCCGAATACGGCGACGCCGCCGATCCGTTCAGGGAAACCTGCACGCACCTGAAGCCCGAAGGCTTGGGCCGATACCCGGAAGCTGGGCCCGAAGTCCATAAAATGCGATAAATTTTGTGCCGTCGTGTAGGCTACAAACGTATCAGGTGATTCGTCCAGCCAAGTGCCCGCAGTGAATGTAGACGACACAAACATATCCCTGTAATTCATGCTGCCGTCCGCGAGCAGCGGCGTCGTCTCCCGAAGGCCTTGTACGGCCTGATCCAGGTCCTTCAGCTTCTGGTAGAAGACTTCATCCGTGGCCCCTGTGATCGCGTTCACGGCGCTATTGTATGCTTGATTATACGCATCAAGCGTTGACCATACATAGCGGATATTCGCGTTGTAGGGAGCGATGGCCGCCTCCACGGCCGATTGCCGGTCGTTCGTGACTATAACCGTGACGTCCCGGGTGGATATCGTCGTGCCGTCGGAAGCCTCCACAACGAAAGCATACGTTCCAGCTTTCGCCGGTTTCCATTCAAATATGCCGGTGTTTGTATGGAACACGGTGCCCTCAGGCGCGTTGTCAATCTGATAGGTCACAACATCGGATGGGCCTGCGTCCGCTGCCGAGAATTCATAATGGAGCGTCGCCCCGGACCCTACATAGGCAAATAGCTTCAAAGGGGCTGCTCCGGCCGTAAATAACGGCGGCGTAAGTTCGTTCGCTGCGTTGACATTGATATGGTCGATATCGACCGCCGTGCCGTTGCCTATAACTGTGAAATAAGACAGGTTGTTCAGCCCATTAAAAACCGGGAGATTATAAAATACATATCTCCATTGCCCCTTGGTATCCGGCAATGCAATGGTTTGGCCGAAGGCTTCCAGCTTCGCCACGCCGTTCGTACGAATCTTGTATCCGATCGCTCTCGTACTGCTTTCGGAACCAACCAATGCCAGTTTGCTCCCGGTTTCCGTGGCCGTGATGCGGACGAAGGAAACATCGCCCTCTTGCATGGCAGTCGAATTGCCGTCAAAACGGGTAAACCGAGCCTCGATCTCCCGCAAATTCCCGATTTGAGGTTTAGGAAGATAGGTCGCTCCCTCGGCCTCGGCTTCCTTGGGGATGTACAGCCAGTATTCTCCTCCGGCATCCGGTGATTCCCAGTAGTAAGGCAGCTTCTTCTTAAACATTTCGGCGAAGTACGGAGCGGCCTGCTCTATGTCCAAACCTTGCTCATACTTATAGTAATAATACAGATCATAAACATTGCCGCCGATTCTTCCGCGATAGTTGCTGCTCAAAATCTTGTAAATAACCGGGTTTCCATCCGAATCAATACGCGCCTCCGTTGGGATCCAAGGCGTATCGTAGCCGAGCATATAACGGGCAAAATGGTCGGCCCCTTGCAGGATACGCTTGCCAAGAAAATCATACGTGGAAACGGCATTCTCCGCAGTCGATACCGTACCATTTACGGGATCTACCTTAGTTCCCTGGGCCTGCAGCAGACGCGACAAAATGGAGGCATTGATGACGTCGCCGGTGCTGTGAGCCTGATCCCTGCCCATCTCCACAATCTGCACCTGAGGGGTATCCACCTTCTCGCCTGTCGCCGCATTCGTATCGACCAACCGGAACAATTGCTTGATGGAACCGTTCATGTATTGATCCACAGCCGTCTTATTCACCGTGAACCACTCGACAGCCTCCTGATAGCGCCCCAAGTTGCCGGAGAAGATATACCCGGATACGGATCCGATGAGCGGATATAGATGCTGGTTCATAAAGCGGTAATTCGTATGATTGAAGGTTTCGGTAACCGGAACGATCAAGTTATTTGTGAAATCAGCCGTATCTTTGTCCGTCCATACCAGTTCTGGCGTCTGCGTGCTGGAATACCGCAAGATTTCTGCGGCGGTAACCATCCGGTAGAGAGGAATCCCTGTGTGAATGTGCGCATCGGTAAAATACGCATACTTCGTCGGGTCCATCTGCTCCCAGTTGCGGATAATACGCATCGCATTGGCCCGATAAACCTCATCCCCCGTTATCACATACGTAAGAGCCTGGGTATACGCTTTCAAGCCATCCGCTATGAATCCTCCGTTAAAGCCCTGGCTGTTGAAAGTGTCGCCCGATTTGCTGGATGTAACCGTTCTCGAAGCGGTACCCGACGTCGTCATCTGGTTGAAGTAGGTCATCCAAGGCTCTTTTTGCGCCCGAACCTCTGTTTGCAAATTCTCGAGTATTTCCTTGGTCAGCCCGACGCCGGGATGCTTGAAACCGCTTGCATCAATTGTTTCATTAATCGTCGGCAAATAATCGGTCATAAGAGATTGCGAGGTCGTATCCGCCGCAACCGTTCCCGCCGATACCGGCAGGAGCATGACGATCATGCTGACGATACCGAGGATGGATAGCAATTTTTGCCAAGCTTTACCGGATCTTCTGTTCCGCACCATTATGATAATCCTCCATTTCAATTTGTTCATCCGTCTTACATTAGGTGAATGTTACATCATGTGCATGCTCCTCAATCCGAATATTGCCAGACTCCGGACTGAGAATGTGTCGAGCATTGATACGCAAATTCCGAAACTTCACCCCCTTCACGATTCTGGACTCGTCGAATCCCGCAATAACCGACGGATTGTCGCAAGTTCCGTTGAACGCTATATTGTCAAAGAAAATATTCTCCACCCGGAAGCCGGGGCATGGATTATATTTCGGATTAAAGAGTACGCGGATGTCGATTAGTTGTCCGAGCTCGAATTGTTCTATTCGGATATCCCGGTAAGTCACATTCCTGACCGTATTGTTGTCGCCGCAATTAATCGACATACAGCCCCAATAGTACGGCTGCGGCTCATGATGCTCGAGCACATCAATATTTTCGAACAGGATGTTCTCGACGATGTCCCCTTTCTCATGATTGCCGTGCCCGCCGACATTCATCGGATGAGCCACATCCGCCCATAAGACGGAATTTCGGACTGTGACATCCCGTGTGTCCCCCTGATAATCCCAGCGGCTTCCATAAATCGCAATGCAATCGTCGGACGTTCGCAAGAACACATCGTCAACGTTCACATGGCTGCTTGCCATCATATCGATGCCGTCCGACCACCCTCTAGTGCTGAATGATTTGATGTTGCGGATCGTGATATGCTCGGATTTCCCGATGAATACGGTATAGTGAGGTGGATCGACCACAATGATTCCTTCTATCGTAACCTGCTTAGAGAACATGATTTTGACCGCACGGTAATACGTCGTCTTCTCGAAATCGGACATATAGACAATTCCGCGTCCCCGGATGGTTACATCCTGTACACGATCACATACGAATGCCCCAGCAACGACGGCTCCTCCGGCGACATATACCGTGACTCCAGAAGGAATACGTAGCTGTGGATGCTCCAGAACATGCATGCCGGATTCGAAGTATATGACGGATACCTCTGTAGAAATCAGGCTCTGAAGTTGTTCCGTCCTGTGAATGCCCGGCTGAACAACGAAGACACCCGAATCGGCAGGGTTCGGCGCGCCTTCCTCGATCGGATTGGCAAATATGTGCAAATTATGAAAGCGGTCTCCATTTACCTCAAACGAAAGCTTGCGGGGACCGTCCATTGTGAATGTCACCCGGTTACCGTTAACAACGCCGTCAATCCCTGCGGATGCAGGGCGGATCGCCACGTCCCGAATCTCTCCGTCATTCTTGACCACCTCGACTTCAACCGTACCGGCGCAATCGAAATAGACCATGGAGGTGTTACGGACATCGTGCATGTCTACCTTCACGTTGTAACAGAACAACGGCCGCCATTCATCCTGATCTTGTCGAACACGCACGGTATAATTGGAATTACCTGCCGCCCCCTCGGGAGCCGGGTATATGGTCATTCGCTTTGACGAAACGGTCATCGATATCCCACCTTGCTTGGAGTAGTATCGGTTTGACCGGAACACGTGAGACGTGTTCCGGTCAAATAAGTTCATGCATGATCCAGATTACTTCACAGCCTTACGCTCTGTATATACCTTGTTGGCTTCGTCTGTCAATTCCTGTCCGCCGGACTTCAACCATTCCGCCTTGAAAGTGTCGAATGCTTTGTCTGAATCCGCTTCTCCTATGATTGCCTTTATCAAGTACTTATCCTGCAGTGTCTGAAGATTTGCCCAGTACTTCGCCTTGGCCGGCAATATGGCAGGTCCAAGAACGTCTCTCAACGGCTCATAACCGACATCCAGCTTCGCCTTCAGCTCCCGCAGTTCATTACTCGTATTATATTTCTCCTTCGCAGTATCTACGGAAGTAAGCGGGTTGTAGAAGCTGCCGGCTCCGACTTTAGCAGTTGCGGCTTCAGGTTCCGTCTTGGCGACGACATAGTCGCCGTTCGGCTGATCATAGTTTTTACCCTTTTCGCCGTATACAGTCAACAACCAGTACTCGTCGTTTGTTGCAAGGAAGTCTAGGATTTGCTCAATCTTAACCCGTTTCGCTTCATCTTTCTCAAGATGTACACCTAAGAGCACGGGGGCTTGACGCGCGCCGTAAGACCAGCTATATGCTTTGCCGGCCGGGCCTACAACCGGCTTTCCTGCGATGACGTTCTGACCCTTTTCCAATGCGGACTTCGTAATAAATCCGGACGTCTTGATAAAGTTACCCCATCCCATGTTTTCGACCATACCGATCTTTTGATTGGCAAATTTTTCATCGAGCTGTTTGTTGTCGGTCGTCAGAAACTCAGGATCGATAAGCCCGGACTTATACCACTTGTTCAGAAGATTGAGCGCTGTGCGAGTTTCTTCGGTGATGCCACCATACACAACCTTGCCGTCTGCACCCAGCTTGAACGCGTACGGATTTACGCCATGAGCAGCAAATACGGAAGTGAACATCTGGATGGGGAGCTTCCCTCTGGCCGACATACCGTATGTATCCTTCTTGCCGTTGCCGTCTGGATCGTTATTGACGAATTTCGTGAGGACATCCTCCAGCTCCGCAAGCGTCTTCGGCGGCTCGTTGTAGCCGACCTTCTTCAGCCAAGCTTCATTGTAACCGGGGATGAAGCTGGAACTGCCGCTCGGCCACACTTTCGGAATCCCCCAGTCCTTCCCTTTGTAGAAGCCGACTTCCCAAGCGCCGGCATCCGTGGTCTCCAGTGCTTTCATATAGTTCGGCATGTTCTTTTTAAGCTCATTCCGAGAGAAATTGGCGATAACACCTTGGTCAGCCCAAGCGGCCATATCGTTTTCATTCGCATCGATCGGGAAGATATCCGGTACTTGTCCGGAGGCAAGCAGAACATTGAATTTTTCCTTCCAGCCTTGGCGTTCGAATTTAACCGTTTTGATCTTGACATTGAACTTCTCTTCAATCTTCTTCTGCACCAGGTTTTCTTCGGATTCCGGGGCATTGAAATTGTTTGACCAAACAATTTCAATCGGTTTTCCATTGATCGCAGGTGCTGATGCTGAAGTGCCTGCGGACGTTTGCGGGGTAGCTCCCCCATCACTTTGCTTGCTGCACCCGGTGGTGACGGCAAGCGACATCGACAATACGACGCCCGTCAAGCCCAGCCAAGTCTTCTTTCTGTTACTCATTCTTTTGTCCTCCCTTTTCATCTTTGATGTATTATTTAAACAATACGCTTCTGAAGCGCACCGGTTAAACCAATTATCCCTTAATCGAACCGACCAAGGTGCCTTTCACGAAATATTTCTGAAGGAACGGATACACGATCAGGATGGGAAGTGCGGTAAACATAATGACGGCAGCCTTGACGGTCTCCGGCGCCATAGTTTCATCCTTGGGAGGCAGGAGCGGATCGGACTCGGCAGCGATGACAAGCCGCCTCAAGAATGTCTGAAGCACGTACAACTTTTGATCCTGCAGATAGATCATGGCATCGAACCAAGCGTTCCAATGTCCGACAGCGGACCAAAGCGCCAAGGTTGCGAGCACCGGCTTCGACAGCGGAAGGATAATGGTAAACAAGATCCGCAGATCGCCAGCACCATCCATTTTCGCCGAATCCTCAAGCTCTTCCGGCAGGGTCATGAAGAAATTGCGGAGAATCAGAAGTGAAAACGTACTGATCAAGCCGGGGATGATCAAGACCCAGCGGGAATCGATGAGTCCGAGCGATTTGATCAAGAGATACGATGGAATAAGACCTCCGCTAAAAAACATCGTGACGACGATAAACATCATGTAAAAGCTGCGATGCGGTAGATGCTTCTTCGAAAGTGGATAAGCCGCCATCGACAAGGCAAGGAGCGTCAGAAAGGTCCCGACTATGGTACGAAACACGGTGTTTCCTAAAGCGCGCCAAACATTACTATCTTCCACAACCCGCTGCCAGGCGAACCAAGATATCTCGTGCGGGTACCAGTGCAAGCCAGGCCGGACTGACTCCGCCGTCGTGCTCAGCGATATCGAGAGCACATGCGCAAACGGATAAAGCATGCCGGCACTCACAAGTAAGATAAATCCGATCAGGAAAACCTGAAACACTTTCTCTCCGGAACTGAGTCTCACGCTTATTCATTCCTTTCGGGTCATGGGGTTATGTAATTCCTTCCTGACCCAATTTTTTCACAATATAGTTGGCAGACAATACCAGAATCAATGCGACTACATTTTTAAATATGCCGACAGCCGTCGTCAAGCTGTACTGTGCGTTCTGCAAGCCTACGCGATATACGAAAGTGTCCAGCACATCGGCAACATCGTATACGGCAGGCGTATATAACGTGAAGATCTGGTCGAAGCCGGCATCCAGAATGTGGCCTACCCTAAGGATCAACAAGATGGTGATCACCGGAAGAATGGACGGAATCGTAATGTGCAGCGTTTGCTTCCATCGGTTTGCGCCGTCGATGACGGCGGCTTCGTATAATTGCTGATCAATGCCGGCCAAAGCCGCCAAATAGATAATCATGCCCCATCCGACTTCTTTCCATAAAGCGGATACGACCAGTGTAAACCGGAACCAGCTTTCATTCCCCAGAAAATAGATCGGCTTAAAACCGAGCCCCTTGACGAAATAGTTTACAACCCCGCTTTCCGGAGACAAAAGGGTAATCATAATGCCCCCGAGAACGATCCACGATAAAAAGTGCGGCAAGTACGAGATCGTTTGGGCGACTTTCTTAAACATCGTCAGCCGGACTTCATTAAACAGCAGCGCCAGTATGATGGGAGCCGGGAAACCGAATACGATTTGATAGAAGCTGATCACAAGTGTATTCTTCATGATTTTCCAAAAGTCGGGGGACATGGTAAACAAATAATGAAAGTGCTTGAACCCCACCCAAGGACTGTCCCATATGCCTTTCATAATGTAAAAATCTTTAAAAGCCAGTTGAATGCCGTACATCGGGCCGTATTGAAAAACGGCATACCAGATTAGCACAGGAGCCAATAACAGAAACAAAGCTTTGTTCTTTTTATATTGTCTCCAGTTGTAGGCCAACTTGGATTCCTTTTTTTTGCCGGCCTCTTTGACAGCGCTTACTGCAGTGGCGTTTGCCGGATTCATGTTTTGCATCTCCTTTCAAAGTTTGAGTTGTTGCGTCCCTGACGATATGCCCCAAATGTAAACGATTGAAAGCGCTTTTTCCATGTCAATTTCATTCGAGTTTTTTTGAATTCTTTCAAAATCGGGTGTTAATTTCTTTCGAAATGAAAAAAACAGCCTAAAAATCGGCTGTTTGGGAATAATTGGGGCAAAAATGAGCTATTTTGCCCAGCTGAATATCCTATTCGATTACTTCTTTTGCCGCTGTGCATATACCTTATTGGCTTCGTCCGTCAATTCTTGACCCCCGGATTTCAGCCAATTCACCTTAAAATCATCGAACCCTTTATCCGTATCCGCTTTGCCGATGACGGCTTTAATCAAATAATTGTCCATCAGCGTCTGCAAACTCGCCCAATATTTCGCCTTGGCGGTCAATACGGTCGGGCCAATAACGTCCCTGAGTGGTTCATAACCACTGTCCAGCTTCGCCTTCAGATTCAGCGATTCCCTGGTCGTGTTATATTTCACCATGGAAGTATCAACATACACAAGCGGGTTGTAGAAGCTGCCGGCGCCGGCTTTTGTGGCTTCCGGTGTCAGCCTTGCAACGACAAAGTCGCCGTTCATATCGTAGTTGACGCCCTTCTCACCGTAATTCGTAAGCAGCCAGCCTTCCGGATTTGTTGCCACGTATTCGAGAATCTGCTCAATCCCGGCCCGTTTCGCTGCATCCTTCTCAAGCTGCACGCCTAACAGTACAGGGGCTTGACGCGCGCCGTATGAGAAGGCATACGCTTTGCCGGCTGGCCCGATAACCGGCTTTCCTGCAATAACGTGTTGGCCCTTTTCCAATGCGGATTGCGTAATATATCCGGATTCGACGTCAAAGTTGCGCCAACCCATGTTATCGACCATGCCGATCTTTTGGTTGGCGAATTTATCATTGAGCTGACCGTTATCCGCCGTGATGAACTCCGGATCGATAAGTCCGGCTTCGAACCACTTGTTCAGGAGCTTGAGCGCCGAGCGGGTTTCTTCCGTGATACCGCCATATACGACTTTGCCGTCGCCGCCCAGCTTGAACTGATACGGAGATACGCCGTAAGCCGAGAATACGGAAGTGAACATTTGGAACGGGAGCTTGCCTCGGGCCGACATGCCGTACGTATCCTTCTTCCCGTTGCCGTCCGGATCGTTGTTGAGGAATTTGGAGAGCACATCCTCCAGCTCCGCGAGCGTCTTCGGAGGCTCGGTATAGCCGATCTTCTTCAGCCATGCTTCATTGTAACCGGGGATCATACCTGAATTGCCGGTAGGCCATACTTTCGGAATCCCCCAGTTCTTTCCGTTATAGAAACCGACATTCCATGCGCCGGCGTCAATCGACTCCAGCGCTTTCGTATAATTCGGCATCGTTTTTCGAATTTCGTCCGGTGAAATGCTGGCAATGATGCCCTGATCAGCCCATCTGGCCATATCGGTCTCGTCGGCATCGATTGGGAAAATGTCGGGGATTTGACCGGAAGCGAGCAAAATGTTGAATTTATCCTTCCATCCTTGTCGTTCAAATTTGACGTTTTTGATTTTAACGTTGAATTTTTGCTCCAACAGCTTCTGCACATAGTTGTCGTTAGCTTCAGGAGCACTGAAGTTATTCGCCCACGTAATCTCGATCGGATTGTCGCCGACCTCGGGCTTCGCAGTTTCTACGGATGCTTTCGGTGTAGTCCCGCTATCGCTTTCTTTGCTGCAACCGACCGCGACAAGAGACATCGACAAGACGATGCTCATCAGACCAAGCAAAGTCTGCTTTCTTTGATTCATTGTTTTCCCCTCCCCTTTTAATTTCTTTCTTTAGAAATGGAATAAACAGCCGTTAAAAGGCTGTTTAAAGAGAAATCCCACTAGTTGGCCGCACTCGCCGTTGGTTTCGTTTGCCTGTACTGAACCGGTGTAATGCCAAAACGCGCTTTGAATTTAACATGAAAATATTGCAGGTTACGATACCCGACAAGTGCAGCGATTTCCGTAACGGACAACTTATCGTCCTCCCGCAGAAAGGATGCGGCTTTTTCGAGTCTGACTCGGGTCACGTATTCGGTAAACGATTCGTTCATCACTTCGCCGAATAAGGTGGAAATGTAGGAGGGAGCGAGCGAAGCAACTTCGGAAAGAACGTTGAGCGAAAGTTCTTCGTGCAAATGCTCATCGATATAGGCTTTCAGCTTGAGAATGACTTCCGCTTGCTTATGCTTGACTGAATCCCGCACATGGACCCCAATCCGTTCGGAAAGTCTACGAATCGATGCAATCGTGTCTGACAGCGTATCTTTCTTCAGTTCGTCAAACAGATTGGAAGGAGGAACGATTTGCTGCAGCTCCAGCTCAATGATCGTTTCGTACAGTGTGGATACGAGTTGAAGAAGCGCGAGTTCAACCGATTCAAGCTGCATATTCCGTTCCATCAGAATCGCAGAGAATTCATCGATAAATTGATTAGCGCCCTCTACATCCCCGGCCTTAAGCATATTCTGAAATGTATCCAGAGAAATCAGTGGCGGCTTCGGATCGAAAGCGGAAATTTCCGATTGAAGAATGATTGCTTCAGGACCGTACATAAAGCGATATCGATACGCTTGATGAGCAACTCGATAGGAAAGAGGAATTTTTTCGGGAGATAAGACCGAAGTGCCGATACCTGCTCCGAATCGAAGCTCTCCCCGTACTTCGTCCTTAATTTTGTTCAATTCCGCAGCTACCATCTCATCATCCATCTCGGCGCGTGAATCCAGGAAGTAAATGATGGCCACTTCCTGTGAATTCAAGCAAACAACCTCACATGGCACGGTACGATCGAATTGCTCGTATCTCATCTTAAGCTTCTCGCTATCGCCTTCGATGAGTTGGGCATGCACCACCTGATAGCAGCATTCCTGTTGCAGGCCATCCACATGTACTAGTCCGAGACTGGCGCCTAACACCAGGTTTTTCATCTCATTCTTTTTTGCCTGAGATTCCAAACTCACGATTTTTTGTCCCATGAAGTTCAGCGCACTGCCGATAATCATATATTCATTCGCATGGCCGGGGTTCAGACCCGGTTGATACAGGTTGCGAACATGTTGGATCAGCTTTTTCATCGGGAGATAGAAACTTTTGGAAATCAGGTAGGAAACCGCAAGCCCGAACAAGAGCAGAAGACAACAGGCTACGAAAATCTTGGTTTTCAATTGTTTGGAATCCAGTACAAATGAATTCATCGGCCGAACCATCGCATAGGTCCAACCGTGTTCCGACTTCGGTTCGCCGAGATGAGATAATACGACTGTACCGCTTACGCTGTCACTGATCTTTGTGACGGTCTTACCGGATCCGATGGCATGCTGAAGCAGCCCGACTTCTTCCGGATTCGTCCCGGCTGTTTGCAGGATCAAATTCCCGTTCGCATCGAATATATAGAACCTCTCGAATGAGGAGATAATGATTTTGGAGACGGCTTGCTTTAGGTACTCCAGATCGACATCAACATATAGGTATCCTTTAGGCGAAGAGCTACCTATCCCATATGGGAGTTTAACGACATACGTCATCGCTTGCTTTCCGTCTGGCAATGTCCGAATCATCCACTGGTTTGGAACAATTTGCGGAAGCCGCCCGATAAAAACGAAGTCCGGGGAATTTTCTGGCTTTTCAAAGAAAAGGTCGCTGTTTACGACATATTTTCCTTTATGGAAGTACACTGATAAATTGTAACCGCCTTCAATTGTTTTTTTAAAAATGTCAAGATCTTGTTGCAAGGACAAAATACGGTCGAGGTTTTCTGCCCATCCATTGTCGAGTAAATAATTCAAATTAGAACTGTTCCAAGTGAACATGGTGGATACGGCCTTATTTTGAAGATTGTCTTCGTATTTTCGCAACAATGTCTGTTCCACATAATCTTTTGCTCCAACGAGACGTCTTTGGCTATCCCTGGCGATTTCGTTCACCATCATGTGACTAGCCTGCGTGTACAGGTAACCTCCCGCAAGTCCAAGCAGCACGACAGCTAATGCCGTATACGATAAGATAAGGCGGTTAAAAAAGGTGTTTCTATAAAATGGAAACACTTTCATGAATATCCCTCCTGCACAATCCCTGATACAGTACAACTTCTGAATGTTTCTCTTCCATTGCCCTCACATCCGGATTGATGCGCATACGCAGGAATTTGCCGAGCACATTGTATGAACATTTAATGCTATGGTCCAGCTTGGTTGTCATCCTTCAACGACCATTTCACTAGAGGGAATGACAGGAACACAACCAGTATACCAATCTTTTGATTGGTTAGCCAGAGGTTCATAGATTGCATGTGTTGGAAATCAATGAACAAACAAATCATCATCCCTTAGTGTATTTGCCTATTCCAATTTTTTAGGTATCCCATTTCAATGAAATCAAAAAAGGGGCTTTTTCAATGCAAGCTCCTACAATGATGTTTTCCGGTAGGTAAATGGCATGTTAAATAAACTAAACAGTCTGCCACTTCCTTCAGATGCTCCGTCTTTACATAGCCAACCAGACTTAAACCTGATTGTACTGTAATGCCATTATTTTTCGGACACCCTTCGGAACGACTTGAATGATCAAAAAAGGAGCTACCGTGATGAGTGACCCCCAAAAACTTGGATTTTAGCCAGACTGCTTCTAATTTCTCCTCGGTTGAGTATTTATCCAAAAAAACTGCACCTCCAATTGTTAGACTGTGTCTAACAATTGGGGTGCTCATTCGCGGGATTTTATCACCTTGAAAATTAATATCATTCAGATAGTAAGTGGGGGATAACCGTTGGTCCATATTTTGGGCATACGGAAAACGCATGGAATATTTCCTTAGTTTATAACTCTACTCGCATACTCCACAATTTCCTTAGAGGATTATTACCCTCCCAACGCTCAATGGGTCTTTGCCCTTACATTCGTTAAACCTGACCAAGGTGTGGAGACCGTTAGTGTTTAGCAGATGGGTCGGGGCCCTTATGAAACATTCGTGTATCTTCTCAAAAAACTAGATTCGTACCTACGAGTGTGATCGTCGCCAAACCCATCGTCATCTGTTCAGCCATTGCTCATGCGAAGGAGGCTTCTCTTGCGGTACTTAAGCAGTAGTAATTGCCTCCCGTATTGATAAAATCCCATTACTCGAGTGAACATCTCAGTTTTTCAGCCAGTTTACTTTTCAATCCTTCTGTAGCGAAATTTCGAAAACTCAGCCTCTCCATTACCTGCCCCATAAATACCTAGACGAAGACCAAGAAATTCACCAAATGTATTATGGTTATAACCTGAGACCTCTATCGCTGAAGGAAACCGATTCCATTGAACGCCATCGGTACTATAATACATCGTTAATGTATGGTGGTCGTTTCGAATCTTCAAATGAAGCTGGCAACTTAGGTTTTGAGTAGGATAGCCTTTGATACCTCGCCGCAGTCGGAAAATTTCATTCTCCGTAAAGCCAATTCCCGCATAACAGCGTTCGTTATAAAAGAGCACAAGTCCTGCTTCAGCCTCTGGCCCCACCTTAATCTCAACTTCAGCTTCATAGGCATGATCAGGTGGAATGATGACGAGTGGTGCTGAATTCGCTGGTGAATCTCCTTTGGTCTTTAGCCTCAAGACCCCCCCGCCTACTTCATAACGTTCTGGATCCAGTTCTTTGTAAAAGCGCCACTGCCATCCGAGTGCAACTCCTTGGAAATCATCAGATAGCTCTGGGAAGTTTGCTTGCATGAGCTTCAACTCATCTTCCGTATCCTGTGATACGATCGGCCAACCATCTTCTGTCCACTCGATAGGGTCCAGTAATGTTTGCCTTCCAAGCGTGTAATAGTCCTTTTCATAGGCATGATAAACGAAAAACCATTTTCCATCAGGTGTATCGACCAGCGTGCCGTGGCCTTTGGACCACCAACGCTCTTCCTTCGACCAAGTATGCACAAGAGGATTATAGGGAGAATTCTCCCAAGGCCCTAAAGGATGTTTGCTCCTGGCTGCAACCGCCATATGACTAGTTGCGGGACCCGCCGTTCCGCCTTGTGCGCAAACCAAATAATAATAATCGCCTCGTACTAGTAGTTTTGGAGATTCCAGAGCGATCCCGTCCACAATCCAATCATCAGGGATTAGCCATCCTTCATAAACCGTTTGTAAATCGCCTGTAACGGACAGGCCATCTGGGGCTAAGGAAATGGCCCTCCCGTAGTTTACGTACAGGTACCGCTGACCATCCGGCGCCAACAGGTGCCCCGGATCAATACCGTCTACTCTTAGATTAATTGGATCGCACCAGGGACCTTCTGCTTTCTCTGCATAGATAACATAATTCGTTCCATTAGCGGGAAAATAAATGTAAAAGAGACCATTCACATAGACCAGTTCTGGTGCCCATACATCTCCGATGTATGTCTGAAGAGCATGACAAAGGGGAACCCAGTCGGTCAGATTGCGAGAATGCCATACGAGAAGCCCTGGCGCATACATGAAAGAAGAGTGTGTCATATAATAATCGTGGCCTACACGGACTATAGAAGGATCAGGAAAATCGCCCCTTAGAATAGCCGAAGGACAGCTTGTATTTAATTTAGAATTGGACATGGACCTTCACACCTCACAGAGAATCTTCATTACTTAGATCATTTCGGAGAAATCCTGTTGAAGATGCCGCCAAAACGTCAGACTCCGAACTTTTTCGCTAGCCTCTTAGCCAATTCGTCGTCTAAGAGAGGATTGCGGTGCGTATTTTCCAAATAAATATATTTCTCCGTTTCCGGCATCAAATGCTCTTTGTACCACGTGAAGAAATCTGGACTGTCCCCATGAATGCGAAGCCAACGGCGAAGTGTATCCATATTCCGCACTGTACTCTCGATATTCGTCAGCCAGTCCGCACGGAAGAAATCGGCCCACTTTCCATGCTCGGCTTCCTGCAGTGCGACCTGCCCCCTCCTATACTCCCACATCGCTTGCGAAGCATATACAAATGCTAACGGGTAGATTCCTTCCCGGTAAGCCGAGTACGATTTGCCCAATGCATCAAATCCCTCGCATCCGGATAAATGCAATTCTACGTGCAGGAGCAAATGATCCTTCAGCCGAAGCCGGTCCGGATCCGCAAGCTCCGGAAGCAGCTGATCGATCCGCTCTTTCAGCACGCGCCAGCCCGGGATTGCCTCGGCACACTTTCTGCGAAACCACTCAACCTGCTCCGAGAAATCGGCCACTCCTGTCGCCCAATACAAACGAGTAAGCGGCTGATCCGATTTTCCTTGGAGCCAATGTCCGACGATTATACGGGCAGGATGGTGATAGAATTCGTCTCCTGCCCGGTCGTCCTCGTTCGGTCCGTATGGAATCGTTCGCTGTGCATATTCGCGGAACAACTCGGCGATTTCACCGCGTCTGTTTGGGAACAACCGGTTGACATACGACTTGAGATGCTCCTCCGCATCAGCTCTCCCCTGCATCCACAGCTCGCGAATCAAGTCCAGCGTATATACATGCGGCCGGATGTTGCCGCTATTGACGAGTAAGTAATCATTCGCTCCTGCTAGAAATGCCCCCTCTACCTCCTCTTGGATCAAATCAGTCGGAGATGGAAACAAAGCTAAATGATTGGAAGCTTGGAGATCGTGAAACGTCACGTGATAGTATATACCGTGCTTGCCATTGTCTTCGGGTCCAGGCAACGCCTGAACGCGCAGGTTCTCGTTGCCATTACGGCGGGAAACCATTTTACCGTATCCGTTATCTGCCCATATCTTGATGATGTCGTCTGGAATATCGATATGCCCCGCTTTATACAACTCTGAGATCTCGCCATATAACGCTACACAACAGTATGGCTCAGCCACCTTCTCGTGAACCATATCGTATTGTTTACGCACCACGCGACTGATCATTTCACCGCGCTTCTCTGGTGTGTTGAATGCAGGGTCCTGTATCCAAAAAGGCTGGTCACCTTGCCCTCGGAAGGAAAGAACCCACACAATGTTGCGGTCCTTTTGCTTCTCGATCGCGTCCTCCCAAAGGAGTTCGAAAAGCTCTGGGTTCTCCTGATAGCTGGCTTTCTTTCCGGGATAAGCTCGAAGGAACATCTCGGCACCAAGCGGCTCCGCATGATGGTGGGTGACCCATAGTCCCATCTCTGCTGCTAGATCGGCATGAATGCCATCCTTCGGAAGGTCGGTACCTGGAATGACCATATTTCCGCCACAACGCAGCAGCGCCTCAAAGACCGGTTGCCATACCTCTCGGTTCGGCGGGTACTCCTCCTTCCAACCGATCAGGCACACCTCGTCGTTGACGAACCAGCCTCGGAACCGGACGAACGGTTTTGGCGAATCATAATCTTCAACAGACAAGTCTACCCGGCTTCGCCGCTCGGGAGATAGGTCCGCCCAGAACCAGAACGGATCGACGCCCAAATGCTTCCGGCTGTATTCAAGCATACCGTAGACGAGTCCGAGGTCATCGCTTGCAGCAATATGAAGCTCAATTCCGGCGCAACCCTTGATGTATCTAAAGCAATATGATTCCGGCCATGCCGGGCAGCGATCCTCGGGAGTAGCATAGCGAATCACAACCTCCGCCCGATCACCTTCTCCCTTTACGATGGCAGGAGTAGCCCCCAATACCTGTTCATGATCTCGCTTTAGTATTTCCCATGCATGGCGGATAGGTGAAGCTGGATCATTAGGGACTCGGTAAGTTGTTCTTTGATCAATGATTAATCCCAAGATAACTTTCCTCCTTTTCCATTAAACTGTTAGCCCTTCAAGGAACCAAGCAGCATGCCTTTATTGAAATGCTTCTGAAGAAACGGATAAATGATCATCATCGGCAGTGCGGAGATCACGATGGCGGCCATCTTTACGCCCGGTGTATAGGTGATCACTTGCTCCATCAATGTGGCTGATCCGTCCATCGGCTCATTCAAAACGAGCATTTGCCTTAAAAATACTTGCAGCGGCCACATATCGGAATCGTTCAAGTAGATCACAGCCGAAAAGTATGTGTTCCAATATCCAACCATATAAAATAAAATAAAGGTGGCAATAGATGCCATCGATAATGGGAGCATAATGCTGAAGAACATTCTCCATTCTCCACAGCCATCAGCCCGAGCGGATTCTTCCAACTCATAGGGGAGCGAGGAAAAGAAGCTGCGCATGACAATGGCATAGAACGGAGAGATTGCCCCAGGAAGCCATAAGGACCAGAACGTATTAATCATCCAAAATTGTTTGATGACCAAATACGTTGGAATCAAGCCACCAGAGAACAACATTGTGAACACGATCATGAAATTGAAGGTAGTCCTACCTTTCAACCATTTTTTGGATAACCCATAAGCCATGAAGGTTGTTGCCGATATGCTGATGACTGTACCGATCACCGTAATGATGACGGCGTTCCTGAAGCTATTCGCAAAGTCGTCGTTTGCTAGCAAATATAAATACGCGTCCAACGTCCACTCTCTCGGAATGATGAAGAAACTTCGGGTCAAATACTCTTTTTCCGTTGCAAAAGACGTCATCAATACATAGAGAAGTGGGAACAAGAGTAGCGTTCCCCATACGATGAGCACTGCGTAAACGAGAACATCGAAATACCTTTCATTGCCTGATAGGCGACGGAGTTTCATCAGTATACACCATCCCTTCCCGAGCGTTTCGCAATGGCGTTCGCCGAAAGCACCATCACAAGTCCAACAACCGATTTGAACAGTCCGACTGCTGTCGTATAGCTAAACTCACCCTGCTGTACCCCAACCCGGTAGATGTAGGTATCAAACACGTCGGATACCACAAGATTAAGCGGGTTTTGCAACAGGAAAATATGTTCAAAGCCGACATCAATAAAGCTTCCAAGACGAAGGATGAACAAAGTAATAATGACCGTAGTAAGAGAAGGTAGTGTGATGTGCCAAATTTGTTTCCAACGGTTGGCACCGTCCATCATCGCGGCCTCATACAGTGTCGGATCGATGGAGGACAGAGCAGCCAAATAGATAATCGCGCTCCAGCCCACTTCTTTCCATATGTTCTGTAGCAGCCATATCCAGCGGAAATGATCCGGGTTGTTTAAGCCTTGATACCTTGGAAGACCAATAGAATCCAGAAACTGATTGACCCCTCCAAACTCACCGGCAAAAAGGACAATGGTAATACCGACAACGACAATCATCGAAACAAAGTGAGGCAAGTACACAATTGTTTGTAACGTCGACTTAAACCATTTCAAGCGAACCTCGTTGAGAATCAACGCGAAAAGGATTGGCGCAGGAAAATAAAAGCAGATATCGATAAAATTTAAAATTAGAGTGTTTTTCAGAAGCGTCACAAACTGCTGTTCGGTGAACAAGCGGACAAAATGATCCAGTCCTACCCACTTGCTCCCCCATATCCCACGAAACGGACTATACTGCTGAAAAGAGATGATGATGCCGAACATGGGTAAATATTTAAATAGTATAATTGACATTATCCCCGGAAATATCATCAAGTAAATGGGGAAAGCTCGCTTGATGTAATGGGAGGAGGCTGAAGTAGCCCTAGTTGTGCTGACAGATTTATCTTCCGTAACGGACCTCATGCTGTCCCACCTTTCGGTATTAAAAAAATGGTCGGCCGCACCTGCTCCGGCCGATAGGGTATCGTATATTATTTTCCGTTTAGTTTGGCGTATGCGTCGTTTATTTCCTGTATCATCTTGTCACCTCCGTCCGCCTTCCATGCCGCAATCGCCTTGTCGATGCTGTCTATAGGCTCCTCCCCGATGACGATTTTGAGCTGAGTCTCTTTGAACTTCGTATCAAGGGTCTTTTCTTTCTGTGCGTAGGTCTCCGAATAGATTTCCAACCCGCCAGATGCGTTTTTCCATGGATATTTGGCATTGTTCTTATTGAAAGTTTCGTCAAATTTGGCTACCTCAGGAGCAGTCCAACGGTAATTCCCGAGGTTTGGATCGGCGCGCAAGAAAAACCAATTGTTCAAAATCCGAGGCAGGTCAGTATCTATGAGTGGCGTTGCTTTAAATGTGCCATCAGCTTCTTTCGTATAGTGAACGCCTTCAAGCCCGCTTTTCATAATATCCGTGCCTTCGTCGGTCACCCACCAATCGAGCATCTTCAAAATCCGTTGTTGCTTCTTAAGGTCAATTTTGCCGTTGATCACGGTTTTTCTATTTCCAACCAAATCCGTCGGATTTCCGCGAAGACCAGTAGGGCCGATTGGCGGTGCTAGCTGAGCCAGCTGTGCGTTCGGGTCTATTTTCTTTAGTTTTTCGGTATCTGTCCTTAATCCAAGAGGGTGATGAGTCCAAATACCCGACTTGCCTCCTTGGAACAACTCGTAGACATTGTTGTTTTTCTTGCTGAGGAAGTCCTTGTCCAGAACACCCTCCTCATACATTTTGTGAAGATAGCCGAGGAATTCTTTCTGCTCCTTGGCTTGTACATACTGGGGAATCAGCTTACCGTCCGCCATCTTCCAGCCGTTGGCAAGACCAAATGCGGCCCGCAATTGAGCGGTGTTCGCCCCTAACTCTTGATCCGTTGTGAAACCTACCGTATCTTTCTTCCCGTTCTTGTCCGGATCATTCAATGCGAACGCCTTCATGATCTGATAAAATTCATCAACGTTGAATGTCTCTTCTTTCGGCATCGGTAGCCCCACATTGCTTATCCAGTCCGTGCGAATCTGATAGCTGTCCCGGACCTCTATTCCCCACGTCGGCATCCCATATAATTTCCCCTGTGGATTCAGCATCTTCCATTGGTCATCCGGCCACGCCTTTGCCAGATTCGGGTACTTACTCAGATGAGGAGCCAAATCCATGAAAATCCCCTCATTTTGCCATTTGACGAAATTGTCCGTGGTGAGCCTATACATGTCCGGCAAGTCTCCCGACGCTGCAAGCACATTCAACTTGTCCTTGTAGGTCGCACCGTCCGTCCACATAAGCTTCAAATCAATGTTAAACTTCTCGTTCAGATACTTGATGGTAGGATGGTCTTCCCGCCATTTTCCTCCACTCCACGATTCCGGCATAAAGGTGATTGTCAGCTTTTCCTTCATATCATCCGCGACACCGACATTGTTTGTTTTTCCTGCGACGTCACCCGATTGACCGTTACTAGAACAACCAGCTAAAGCGGATGCTACCATAATTCCTGAAATTAATAGTGCTACTTTTTTCTTCAATATTGACCCCTCCTGTAATATGACTTCAATTACATTGTAGAATATAAGTAGCGCTTTGTTTTTTCACATTTTTCTCATTTGTTATCCAATATTATTTTTGTGAAATTTCTTATTCATTTGTATCAGAAAATAGTTTAAAAGGGATACGGATGGCAACGACTGTCCCTCTATCCGAAAACGATTCAATTCTTATTCCGTACCTCTCCCCGTACTGAAGTACAAGGCGTGCATGCACATTAGCCAGTCCGAGCGAATCGCGTGCGGCATAGTAACCAGCAGTTTGATGCTCGGCAACTTGGGCAAGAGAGTTGCGAAGGGCCTCGAGCTTGTCTCTCGGGATACCGGGACCATTATCCGCTACTTCAAGAATGAGATCGGTGCCTTCGTCAAAGGCGCTGACCAGAACATTAGCATTTCCGTTCATCGGCTCAACTGCATATTTTACCGCGTTTTCAACTATGGGTTGGAGGGATAGCTTGACAACACGCGCCTCCATGAATTTCTCATTCACGTATATCTTGCTTACAAAATTTTGCTTATAGCGGATATCGATGATCTCCAGATACTTACTCAGATGATTGATTTCCTCGCGAAGTGTTACTTCGAGAGGTTCCAACTTGGCGGTATAACGGAAAAACGAACCTAAACTGACCGCAATCCTTTCAATCTTGGGAATCTCCTCCAGAAAAGCGATGCTTCGGATAATCTCTAGCGTATTATACAGAAAATGTGGATTGATCTGACCTTGAAGTGCTTTGATCATCGCGTCCTTTTGCTTAACCTCTAGCTGCATCTCCCGTAATTGATACCGGTATACATCATCAATTAATGTATTTAGTCGATCAATCATTTGACTAAAACTGCGATTCAGGCTCTGCAGTTCGTCTTTTCCAGGATGAAATTCAACATGAATGCCTAGATTCCCTCGCTCGACTTCGTTCATGACCTTTTTCAGTCGAATCACGGGTTCCATAAGCAGCTTGGTCAAAATTGGAACCACCAGAATAACAAAGATAAATAAAAAAAGTAGTACGATCAGCATCGATTTTGTCGCTACGTTCAAGCCTGTCGCCATCTCTTGAAGCGGAACAACAGCAACGATTCGCCAATCCGTGAACTCTGATCTGGTAAAAGTAATCAAATAATCGAACTTTCCTGATTCTTGCATCGTATCTGGTTCGTTTAAGTGAAAATCGTTGAGTGGCGTCATGGAAATTGATCTGCCAAGTAGACTGGAATTCGGATGATACACCACGGTATCCGATGATGAGACAATAATAAATGTACCGGTTTTACCAATCTTCGTCTTACCCATAATTTCATTCACTTCGGCCATCGAAAGATTGATCACTAGCCTGCCGACCATACGCGTGTTCTCTGTACTGAATACAGGAACAACAAGAGATATGATCGGAACTTTATAAGGATAAGAATCGTAAGTCGGGATGACTACCGTATTCTTGGTAAACGGTAAACGGAGCCACGGTTCATCTGGCCGATACTCAACCTGACCATTTGAAGAAATGATCTCACCGTTTTCTTTCATGAGAACGAGACTCTCTATCTCTGAGTAGTTAATTGCGATGTGCCTTCGAAGCGTATCTTCTATAATTGTTCGGTTTGCCAAGGATAGAGGAGCACTTCCTGTTAGCCATTCTTGGATTAATCCTGCCTCTTGATTCGGATTTGAGGCATGTCCTATGGAGGGTAGTGGCCCAGCGATCGTAACAGAGGTTGACCGAATTAGCTGGTTAAAATATCGGTCTATTTGGTTATTGAGACTTGCCGAAGAGCTTCTCGCGATATTATAGAAGTCCTGTGTTGTTGCCCGGGTATAGTAAATGTGAGCTGAAAGTGCAATCGTTATCACCCCGAGCAAGCTTACTGTCAGGAATGCGACGATCATCTTCTGTTTAATCGAATATCGATACATAAAACGTTTGATGCGGTTCATAGCCCCATCCTCTTTCGAAATTCATTAGGAGAAACACCTGCCGATTTTTTAAAAACCCGGATAAAATAAGGTTGTGTAGCGAATCCAACCTGCTCAGCGATCTCGTAATTTTTCAACTGTGTTTTGATCAAAAGTTCTTTGGCCTTGTCTACTCTAACATCCTGAATATATTGTACCAATGTCCGTCCAGTGCATCTTTTAAACCAAGAGCTGAAATAAGAGATGCTCATGCTGGCAAACCGAGCCATTTCGGTTAATGAAATGTCTCTTTTATATTGAGTGTGAATATATTCGCAAACCCGTTTGATAATTTGATTGTTATTCGTGTTATTCTGCTCTGTATAATACATGATTAATATCATAGCCAAGTTGTTAAAATATCGTATTATTTCGGGATCCACTGCCTCCTCTTGAAGTAAGGGAACTGATTGCCCCGGTGAGAGCTCCTTAACCATGCCGTTCAGCTTCCATTTAAACAAACGAAGCAGATTCGATCTCGCTGCCGGGTTCATATATCTCAAATTCAATACGGAATCGATGATGTCGGACATTTTTCGACTGGCCGTTTGGGGATCCATCTCAGCGAGAGCGTTCACTAGTTGTTGAAAGCGCGACATATAGGCGTTGATTTCTTTCAGGTTGCCCATATTTTGCTCGGATCTGTGCAATGCCTCCCGAAGTTGTTCCATCTCCACAGGCTTAAGTAAATATTCTGAAATCCCGTAACGAATCGCTTTTTGGGCATATTGGAAGTTATCATACCCACTGATAATGATGAATGTCATCGGAATGCCATGTTCATGGATTTTTTGAATTAGCGATAGACCGTCCATCTGAGGCATCATGATGTCCGTAATCAGCACAGTCGGCCATTGCTCTTGAATTAATGCCCAAGCCTCTTCCCCATTCGTTGCTTCCGACACGGATAAAGATTCTCCTCCGATCCGTATCAACATTTCAACGATAGAGTTTCTAATCCAAGGTTCGTCCTCGGCCACTAGAATATGATACATAGCGATCACCCCCATAACGATTATCTCTATAGTTTATCAAAAAAAAGTTATCTTATTTTACTTTTTCTTATCCGATTTTATATAAAAAACATATAACAGTTATTTTCTGAGTTGTGGTGATTCCAATAAAACAATATAAACAGCTTGAAAACACAAATAGCCCTACGATTTTTCGTAAGGCCCAATAATAAGTAATGTTAACCTTGGAGCATATTCAATGAATCAACCGCCCGTCCCTAAATCTTACAACCCGCTTCGCCTGCTCCGCGACCTGCCGATCATGTGTAATTACAATAATCGTCCTCCCCTGCTCATTCAACCGCCTGAAAATATCCATAATCTCCGCACCGGTTTTCGAGTCCAATGCTCCTGTAGGTTCATCCGCCAGAATAATCGGTGGATCTCCAGCCAACGTCCTAGCAATAGCAACACGCTGCTGTTGCCCGCCAGATAATTCTGAAGGAAAGTGCTTCCTGCGTTCCAACAAATCCACTGCTTCCAACGCTTGCAAGACTAACGGCTCTCGTTGTTTTCTCGTTAATCCGCGATAAATCAACGGTAGCTCTACGTTTTCATAAGCACTTAACCTCGGCAGCAGGTTAAAGCTCTGGAACACAAATCCGATCTTCCTATTCCGAATCTCTGCCAGTTGCGAATCCTTCAGCGAGTGAATCTGCTTCCCGTCCAGCACATACAGACCTTCATCCGAAACCTCCAAACAGCCTATGATATTCATCAGCGTGGACTTTCCAGACCCCGAAGGCCCCATAATAGCGACAAACTCACCTTGCGCGATGTCTAGCGAAATATCATCTAGGGCGCGGATTGTCTCCCCGCCCATATAATAAAATTTACTAACATGCTCAATCTGGATTAAGGCTGTCATTGTCTTCGCCTCCATTATCTGAAATCAAATAAATGAAGAATGCGATTCAATTCCAATGAATTCAATTCTTTTACAATCCATTCTCTTACCGCTTCGCCTTATAAAACTCATGATACAGCTTCATTAGCGCCCGCTTCTCAATCCGCGACACATACGACCGTGAAATGCCTAGCTCTTTCGCAATCTCCCGCTGCGTCCGCTCTTCGCCGCCAAGCTCCAAACCAAACCGACCGACAACAACTTCCTTCTCGCGGTCATCCAAAATCTCTAAATTTTTATATATCTTCGACTTCTCAATCTTCAGCTGTACCGCATCCACTACATCGTCAGCTTCACTGCCGAGGATGTCAATCAACGTAATCTCATTCCCCTCTTTGTCCGTTCCAATGGGATCGTGCAGAGATACATCTTTACGTGTCTTCTTCAATGAACGAAGATGCATTAAGATCTCATTTTCTATACAACGCGCCGCAAAAGTCGCCAACTTCGTGCCCTTATTCGGCGAGAAAGATTCGATAGCTTTGATCAATCCGATCGTCCCGATGGAGATCAAATCTTCCAAATCTTCTCCGGTATTGTCGAATTTTTTCACTATATGTGCGACCAATCTCAAATTGTGTTCAATCAACTTGTTCCTAGAGTGATCATTGCCTTCTGCCATTTGTCTAAGATGTAATTCTTCTTCTGCCTCGGTAAGTGGTTGAGGAAACGCATTATTTTTGACATAGGATACAAGCAAGGTTAGCTGCTTTATTAATACAGCTATTGCGCTAAACAATCCAGGCATTCCAGCCACCCCCTTCAGTGTTAGCGGATCTTAGCTGTTCGGAAGTCTCCGCTTTGAGCTTAGTATTAGTGTATGTAGGTGGGAGCCTAGAAGTGCATGTACCTTATAACTTAGACAAAGAAGTCATCTGGAACTAGCTCATTTAAATTGTATTGTCTATCCCGCTTTACACTAAGATAAGAAAGAAACTTTAGTCTCCTCTGATTAAACTCAAATATAGCCTGCTCTTTCGAGGTCTCCATTTCCTCCGCTTCGCTAAGAGATCCGAGCATCCGGTACGCCACAGCCAAAAGATGCTTCCATGATACCTCGAATTGCTCCGCCATCCACGGCTCACCATCCATTAGATTTCTTCCTCTTCATGAAAAAATTTTGTTTACATTAGTATGACGAAAGCTTCCCTGTTATGGTGATAACAAAACTAAGCCTCCTATAAGCTGATGTTCCAGAATACCCCGGTTTGATCCTTACCGATAAAGAATACCTTCATAAGCAGCATACAGATCGTTCTCCAACGCCTCAGAAGGTGCAACTTGATAGCTGCGCGAACAACTGGACCCAATTACAAAAAAAACTGCCGCAGTTCATTTGCATTGCGGCAGTTTTTTTGTAATTAGGATTGCTATTTACGGATAGGGTATAACTAACGAATTAATTGATGTTGGTTGCGATATACGCAAGATCCCAGATATCAATTTTGTTATCGTCGTTCATATCAGCAACTTTAGCTTTTGCCCAATCTGTGCTGGTGGAGTTCTTGCCATAGTGATAAGCTACAATCGCGATGTCACCTACGTTGGTGTCTGCATCTCCGTTTATGTTTGCAGACTTATTAGCTGTTGCTTTGAAGGTATCAATGGATGTGTTGAGTGCTGCGAGAGCACTGTCAACTTGGGCTTGAGTTGCGCTTGCATTGTCTCTTACAGCAATTGCGGTGTTAATTACTTCAAGGAGTGCGTCTTTAGCTGCTTGCGGATATTGACCAGGTTTAGTACCTACTATAGCCGCGTTGTACAGGGTTTGTGCACTCGTAATTGCTGCATTCAAAGCAGTTTTATCCAGTTGAATAGCATCAACGGATATAGTCTTGCTGCTCAGTGCAGCAGTAGTTACGGTTCCATCAGGACCGCCAGTCTTCGCTTGAGAGACTGCAATGGTTCCACTTGTATTCTGAACACCGGACTTTACCTTAAAGGTTATATTCAAAACAGGTGTGCTGATTCCAGCTACCCCTCCTCCGATATTAACGGAAATGATTCTCACTTTTCCAGGGGTAGCAGTATCTTCTTTCAGAACCTGAATGTTACTGGTTGCACCCGCTGCACTGACATAATCGAATACGCTGGAATCATAGCTTAGCGTGATATCCTGTGCGTACACGCTTTGTGTCACGCTATCCAGGCTAACAGCTGCTGTGAAAGTAGCTCCAGGTGTCACACTGTTGTTAGCTGCGATTGTTGCTGTAAGCGATTCGGCTTCTCCATTACCAGGTGTATAGATTCCAAGGTCGCCAAGGTCAATTGCATAGCTATTCTGGAGTTTCTCGTATTCGCCTGCAAAGAAATCATCCAGGTATGAATGTCCTAGAACGAATCTGTCCGGATTCACGGAGCCATAGTAGCCGGCATTGGCATTGCTCTGACTGTCAAACAACACATAGCTTCCCTGCCATCCTGAACCGGCTACGCCCCAGCTGATGATGTGATCGATATAAGGGGCGAACCTGTTGAACAGTTTGTACATCAGCGCGTACTCATAACCAAGGGCGTCAGACTGTCTGACATTAAGTACTGTGGGAGCGACCGCGCCGCCGCCTGGGGTGCTAGTCGGTGCCTTAAGGTCAAGTTCTGAGTAGGCAATACCGGAAAGAAGGCCTTCGTCAATGAGAGAAGCATAGAGGGCCATGGCATATTGGTTATCGCTTGCAAGGGTCTTTCCAATCGAATCGTGTCCCTGAATACCCATGTCTTCGATAAGGGGTCTTCCGTCATACAGCGGATCGGAGAGCCATGCGGTGTTCACTGCTCGAATCATGTTGTATGCAGTTCTCGCTTTGGTGCGATTAGAAATGTCATAATCGTTATAGGTCAATTTCGGAGGATCGTTAACGATATACGCATCAATGCTGCCAACGTTGTCGTGTCCGTCGAGCTTCATGTACGCTGGAAGATTAGCGTAGTTGGATTTGTAAGCCGCCGCCATCTTGGCGTTGGGGGCCGCGATGTGCGCGTTTTTGAAGAGCAAGTAAATGTAATGCTCGGTGATATCGCCGCCAATTAGATCATCCGACATTGCAGAAAGCCAGTTGGTGTTTTTGAGTGACTGTCTCCAGCTGTTCGGATCCGCGGGGATGGTTTCGCTGTGACGGCTTTCGTGGACCTCTTCGTTGAGTACGTCCCATGAATGGATGGGGATTACTCCGCGAGATACACTTGAGCCATACTTCGTATCTGTGGTTAGAAAGTGCCGCATCACATACATTGTGTGGTTAAACTGCACTCTTCTGGCCATTTCTTTGTCTACCTTAACCGTAGTTGTAACGCCGTTGCCCAATCCATAGTAGTTGGTTGTTCCATTATATCCCAAGGAAAGGGTCGCGGGAATCATCTGTCTCATCCATGCAGGGGCCTGGTTGTACCATGCCAAAACGTGGGCGTGAGACTTATACTGTCCGGGAGTTCCGGAATCCCTGATCGCTTGATAAGCGCTGGTCGGGAAACTGTATTCACCTATACCAGGGGTGTTGGTTGCGCCGCTAAGAGCCTCGCCAGTAACGCTTTTCAACCAGCTCGGGCCGCGGGGATGCGTTGCATCGGCCTTGAGATTGTTGCCGTCGACAAAGATTTCATAGTGATTAGCTCTGGTTCCGGTTACTGCTCCGGTACCGATCGTACCGACCATGAACTTGCCATTATCCTTGTTGTAAACATTCTTTAAAGGCGTTACGACACTTTGGTTTTCCTTGTTGACAACATTCGGAAGCGCAACACCGTTAGGATCCGGTGCAGTTATTTTGATGTTGCCGACAAGAAGCTTACCTGTTTCTGCGGGACGGCCGTTCTCGCCATGGAGCTCAAGAATGAAGATCGAAGAAGTGCCAGTTGTGGCGGTAATGCTGTTGTGCTTCAACAACCAGGTTTCACCGTTGTAGCTGCCAATCCAGTCAGGGTTAAGGTTGTTATACTCGTATTCCCTGAGGTAGGTATCGATGTCAGAGCCGGCATTTCTGATCCTCCACCTCATGAATTTTCCCTGCGCGCTCTTGGGATAGAACACATCAAACTCAATAGTTGAGCCTGCCGGGACATCTACACTCGGGGACAACGGAGATTGAAGAGAAATTCCTCCGAAGGTGGAGGTTCCGTTATGGACGTAATTGATCTGAAGCACATCAGCTTTGCCTTGGGAATCTGCAAAAGGGTACGGAATCACATTGAATGTACCACCAGCAAAGTCGGCGGGGACACGGCTATCAAGCGGCGTTCTCTTGGTCCAGACATTGGTTGGCGCAGTAACTTTTACAGGTACTTTACCAGGACCCGGATCAAGACGGAAATAGGGATCTGAACCGTCCGCTTTGATCTTTCCAGTGAAACTCACTATTGCGTTTTCAAGGCTAGCTATGGCTTCGCCGGCAGGAGTGAGCGCATTGCGCGCGAACTCAAGTGCGTTATCAAGATCTTTGAGTTCGTCGGCGTACACCCACGGGAAAGCTTTGTTCACATCAGATCCAACGTCAGTTTGGCTAATCTGGAGCGGAAATTCCTCGTTGCCGGCTTTTAGAGCTTCGGCTTGTGCAATGAGGTCGTTCAGTTCATGTGTCTGTTCGACTCCAGCTGCAGCGGCCGGGACGGGGGCAAACGCGAATATTGAGAACAGCATGATGACTACGAGGATGCGGGAGAGGCCGATTAAGGGTTTTTCACGGTTCATCTTCGTTTTACTCCTTTTCTTAAGGCAACCTCTAAAATCTCGGTTTAGAGTCGCCCAATTTTTAGATTTCGGAATTTTTTACAACTTTACCGATAAAATGTTGTTTAAAGATTTTGGATTTTTTGATGAATTGACCATCAAATATGCCTCCGTTTCTTACTGAGCACTTGCCCCTTGGGCAATATAAACACCTCCCTCTAATGTTGGTTGGCAGATTTTGAAAACGTTTTCACGAAAGCGAATACAAGGTCTCTACCTTCTACAGCCTTAACAGTTGAATGCAGCTCAGCTGTTTGTGTCACCGACGGTGTAGACTATCCTCTTATCTCTGCCACTCTGTATTGACTATTGTTAATAGGATATACAAACCATAGAATTAACTCCATGGATGGATAATAGAACATTTGTACTTTTTTCGAAAGCGGTTACAACTCAGACCCTGGTTTATGATTTCTGTTGACCTTACTTTCATCAAGACCCCTTTTCGTTTGGTCATGCGCTGTGCAATGCCCAACTCCTTCCGTACCAACCGCGCCACGCACTCTTTCGCGAAATATTACTTATACAATTCGAAAGCATTATTCGCTTACTAGCATCGCCACCTATTGCCTCAAGAATCGGACTATCGTTTCGTGTCAATACAGCTGCTTAATCAATATCGCAAGAATGGCAACAATCCTGGCATTCCAGCTACCCTCTTGATCGTATTGCAGAGCAAAATACAACTAAGGGGACTGCTTCAAGGGCGATAATCGCACCTTTGAAGACAGTCCCCTGCCAAGCTAGTTCAACTTATTCAATAATCGGTAGATGATCACGGCCGCTTGTGCTCTGGTTGTACTTTCGTTCGGCATAAAGCTTCCGTTACTTCCTTCAATAATACCTGCGCCTTGCATAGTGCTTATAGCTTCCATCGCATAGTTCGCTATGTCGGACATGTCATTAAAAGCTTCAGAGCTACCCTTCGCAGGAATGCTTACGTTCAGCACTTGTAAAATCCGGCTAGCCATTACGGCCATATCTTGTCTGGATATTACTTCGTCTCCACCAAAGCTTCCATCTTCCCTGCCGCTAATGACACCAAGCCGCTCTGCGGCAGCAATGGAGCCGTAATACCAATCATGCTGATCCATATCTCCGAAGGAGGAAGAGCCCGCATGTTCATCGGTCAAGCTAAAGCTTCTCATCAAAAGTGTTACGAATTCAGCTCTAGTGACCGGGCTGTTAGGTGCATAGCTATCTGCACTTACACCATTAACAACTTCTCTGGCGGCCAATGCTTCAATACTTGCTTGCGCCCAAGATACTTCGTTGAGGTCTTGGAAGGTAACATCCTTGTAGAATACAGCATAGTCGCCAAGCTCTGCCGTTGTGAACTCGACTTGTCCTGTAGCTGCATTGTAAGCCCCATTAACAAGAACCTCTAATTGCCCTGATGCGTTCACATAGCTTACGATTACTTTCTCAGGAGATTCTCCCGGTTTCAGCGTATAGCTAACAGCTATTCGAGCACCCTCGGCACCCAAGTTGCTGATTGGTTTTCCATCCATTTGCACGTCAAATTGGAATACACTGCCGCTCCCAATGGACTGTCTAGCCTGCTCTGACAGAACTCCACGTTCAACGTTCGTTACAACAACTTGAATATTCTTTCCATCTGTCCCTGCCTGTTGCTTCAATGCTTGAATAGGAAGGATAACCTTAGAAGCCCCTGCATGGAATGCGATCTGTTTCACTTGGTTGGCATCCGCTTTGTTCAGCAATTCAACAGGAACTTGTATGACAAGCTTCTTAGTAGTCGACTCTGCTGGAACGCTTAAGCTTATCGTTCCAGCAATAACTCCCTGAATGGCACTATTCATTTCTTGTTCTTTAATTGTAACTGAAGATGTATTAGGATCCTTAGGTTCTTCCTTTACGGGTACACCTACCGTACCGTTGTTGCCTGTTCCTACCGGCGTATCATCGGAGTTATCATCGTCTTCCCCATTATTGTTACTGGCTGTCACCGTTATATTCGCAGTCGCTTGCAGCGCAGTTCCGGATACCGATCCATGTACTACAAAGGCACCAACTTGTGCATAAAGCGTTGGAGCGATGTTGTCCCAGACAACCTGAAGCTGTGAGGTTAGCTGATTATCATATACGGCCGTTACAACCGTCGGTAAGATTGGCGCTATCCCTGTTGTCGTGCTTACGGCAACAGGCTCAATCGCTAGGATGACCGCCGGAGTTTCAGTTACCGTAATATTCGCTACTGCGCGAATGCTTGTGCCTGCGACATCCCCATTTACGACAAACGAGCCAGCTTCGGCATACTGGGAAGCATCCACGAGATCCCATGTAACGGACTGCGATGAAGTAGATTGATCATCATACACAGCTGTTACTACTGTAGGAAGCTCTGGTGCAATACCTTTCGTTGTCAACACCCCAATCGGATTGATACTAACGATCACTGGGTTTGGATTAACAGTGACTTGAGCCTCCGCTCTCACATCGGTCCCCTCTACTACACCATACACAACAAAGCTTCCTGCCTGCGCATATTGCGAAGGTGCCACAGTATCCCAGATTACAGGGTGTGATTTTTGGGACTGATCGTCATATACGGCAGTCACATGAGTAGGCAATACTGGCGCTGCTCCAATAGCGGTCGTAACCAACTTAGGCTCGAAACTGACAATAGCAGCCGGAGTAGCTCCTACAGTGATATGCGCCTCTGCTCGAATTGCTGTACCAGCTACAGTCCCTTGTAGAGTAAAGGTACCTTCCGCCGCATACTGAACGGGTGCTATGCTGTCCCATGTTACCGGCAGCATTTCGACCGACTCGTCACTATAAGTAACAGAAACGGTTGAAGGCAATGTTGGAGCAACATTGACATACGTATTCACGTCAACTGGTGATACCGCATTAATAACGGCTGTTCCAGGAATGATTTCACCACTGCCCATTTTGACGTGGTCCAATGTAATATTAGCGACGGGAACCGTGTCTCCGCCAATTTTCATCACATTGCCGCCGGTACCTAAACTGGCTGCTCCAGCCCAAGCTAGCTGACCGTCAATGTATAAGTCATACGTATAATTCGCGTGAACAACTACTCTGTAATCGTGATACACCGTTGTATCCAAAGTAGTTGTCTTGGTCGGGCTGCTTGCTTTATTTTGTGCCGTACCTTCTGTGCCATACTTTAAATAAAGCCCGATCTGATAATTTCCACTTCTAATTGTAAATTCATTCGTGGTGTTTGCCGCATTTACCTTGGCTCTATACTCTACAGTGAAGGCCCCCACAATAGGCGTGAAAGCGGTTTTCAGTAAATACGTTGAAAAACCGGTGCTTGTGTCAATAATTTTAACATTCCCGCTGTCCTGCGTTACGGAGCCAGAGCCATTGACCAATTTGGACCAGCCTCGTGAATACTTATTCATATCGTCATTAAAGTATTTAAATGGGCCTGGCGGCAGTGGAGGTATCTCGTCTATTGGTTCAACTGCATTCGGGTCCATCTTGGCATAGGCAAGCACGCCGCCTAATCGGTCGCCCTGCTCATAGAACATGTATAAGTCTTCGCCGTCATATACAAAGTTAGCCGAGGCTGTTCGTCCTTTATCAATCACGTCATCAGAGTCATGCAATACGCCCAGATGATTCTCTAGGTCAAAATTAGCACCAACCTCGGTAATATGCACATTGCCCGAAGACGCATGGTAAGCTACATAATGCTTGCCATTCCATGGAAAATAAGTGGGACCGGACAAGTTTGTTCCTTCAGATGCATTGGAAGTAATCAATGGATTCTTTTGTGTCGTCCAGTTGAGACCATCATTCGACCATGCCAGATAAATGTTTCTTTTATTCGCTGTAGTATTACCCATCAGCAGCATGATGTAAGTATTATTTTTGGAAGGAATCGTGTACTTGAACACCTTGGCATATGAGGTTTCCATCAAGCCGACAAAATCACTAGTGCCAAGCGCTTTTCGCTCATACGTAAAGTTGATGCCGTCTGATGTTGAGGCAATCCTTGTCGTCGTATTTTCCCCATGGTAATACATGTAATATTTCTGAGCTGCATCGTTCCATATCATATAAGGTGAGGATACATGCGACACATTGTAATGAGGAGACCAGACATTAGCGATTAACGGGTTAGCGTCGTACTCCGTCCAAGGCCCATCCAAGGAATCGGAGTAAGCAAGATTTATCCCACCTGGCGCATCGTGAGGAGCATAGTACAAATAATAATTGCCTAACGGATTCGCGATGTGTTCCCTTGCATTAACAACCTGAGGAAATATAATCTCGTCCGTAGGATTATATTTTAACTCCAGCGGGTCCAAGACTTGCCCCTGATATTTGAAAATTGGAAAACCTGCTAGAGCGGACGCAGGTTTAGGGTTAACAACGACTACAATGCTCAGTACCATGATAAAACATAAAAAACTGGCTATCACTTTTTTTAGCATCAGTCTTGCTCCTTTTTAATTGTAGATGGTCTTCTCTTCTTATTTCATACCAGTCAAAGCTACACCCTCGATAAATCGCTTCTGAGCGATAAAGAAAACAAGCAATAGGGGTACAGTTGCCATAACGGAGGCTGCCATCAATAAGTGCCAATCAGTCCCTGCCGTATCCGTGAATAACTTAAGTCCAACAGGTAAAGTAAATAGTTTATTATCGCTAATGTAGATTAGCGGATCGAAATAGTTATCCCAGCTGTGAAGAAATGTAAAAATGGCGAGCGTGGATAACGCCGGCGTAGAAAGCGGCAGCATGATACGCCAGAATGTTGTCCATGGTGTGCAGCCGTCTATTTTCGCCGCTTCCTCCAGCTCATTCGGGACCATGATGAAAAATTGGCGAAGTAAAAATACGCCGAATATTCCGCCTGCACCTAATACGGAAGGAACAATTAACGGAAAGTGTGTGTCGGTCAGATGGAGTTTAGACATCCAGACGAACATCGGAATCGCCGTCACCTCCGTCGGAATCATCATACCGGTCAGCAGGATGAGGAAGATGATATTTTTGAAACGAAAATTCATCTTACCAAAAGCATACCCAGCCAGTGCCGCAAACAAGCAAGTCGCTACGGTAACCAATATGGCTATATAAGCGCTATTGAAGAAGTAAAGAGGAAACTCAGGCTGTTTGACGAACACTTGCTTGAAATTAGACCAAGAAATGGGATCAGGAATCCATTGCGGCGGAAACAGGAATATTTTCGTAGGATCCTTAAGTGAAGTCGTGATCATCCATAGGAATGGAAACAAGATTACGAGCGATATAAGGGAAAGTACTGCATAAATGGGCAGGTTTCGAAGTATGCCCTGTTGGTTATTGTTCATGATGCACCCACCTTTTTCTCATATTCCATTGCACGATGGTTAAGATCAGCACTAGGAAAAACAAGATGAAAGCGATTGAAGACGCGTAACCGAATTCAAATTGCTTAAACGCCTGCTGATAAATATAGTACACAAGCACATAGGTGCTAATCCCCGGACCACCGTCCGTCATGACTTGGATTTGAGAGAATACCTTTAGCGAACCGATTAAGGTTAGGATAAGCGCCAGGAAAAACGCTGGTGAGATCATCGGAAAGGTGATATTCCAGAAAGTTCTCATACGCGAGGCTCCGTCAATCTTGGCAGCTTCGTAATACATTTTGGGAACCTCCTGAAGCGCAGCAAGGAAAATCACCATATTCAGACCTACATTCTTCAATACGCTGACTACGATAACTACGGGCATCGCCAAGCCAAAATTGTAGAGCCATGCGGGTCCCTGTATGTTAAATAACTGCAGAATTTGATTGACCAAGCCAGCATCCGTCGCAAAAATGTATTTCCACACAATCGCCCATACGACAATCGAAGTCACAACCGGCGTGAATATAGCGGTTCGAAACAGGCTGATCCCTGGTATTTTTCTATTTAACAGAAGTGCTAAACCAAGCGCGAGCATCAAATTCAAGGGAATGAGCCCCGCCGAAAAGTACAACGTATTCCATACCGTTTTCCAAAATAAAGGGTCGTTCAGAAATGCTTTCTCGTAGTTATCTAACCCTACAAACTCCGTATCGTGTAGGAGAGAGTAATTGGTGAAGCTCATGCCGAATGCAGCTACGATTGGAATCAATAGGAAAATGATATACCCGAGTACCATCGGAGAAATAAATAAGTAAGCATACCAGGCTCCGCTTGAAGCAAGACGGCTTTTGCCGCGTTTCCGAACGGAAACGGGTTGCCCGGTCTGCAGGGTTGGAGTCAGATTCGCATCTGTGGAATTCATGTTGTTTCTCTCCTTTCTCTGTAAGTTAATCATTCAAATGGTGTGCGAAACCCACAGCAAAGCAAGAAGTTCGGAGTAAAAGGGATCTGACGATTGCTAAGACATCTAGCCGTAACTGGCCATAAACAAGCAACAGACCCTTTTCTACTCTAAACTTCTTCACTGCGCTTTTTATTTAAGCAACGGGCTTACTTCACTTTCGGCTTTGGTCAATACATCCTTCACCTTGCCCGACTGCGCATAGAGCAAATCAAGAATCGTTTGCATCTTGGTATCAATTTGCTGCCAATTTTTGTGAGCTGGCAACGTAGTAGCGCCTACCATTTGATCGATGACGGCAAGCTTCACACTCTCAGTCGATGGCCCTTGCTTCAGGAATGATTCCGATTCCAGGATCGACTTGCGGCTTGGCACGAAATATTGGCTCGTAATGTTCATATTCTCATTATTCGTAATATATTTTAAGAAGTCCGTTGCTTCTTTCGGGAATTTGCTGTCCTTCATAACGACAACGCCAGCGTATCCCATTGTAGTGCCAGCACCTTTGGGCCCCTGAGGCAATGGAGCGATATCCCACTCGAAGTCTTTGATCGCCTTAGCTTTACCCATATAGCTGAACAATTCTTTTTGCATGGCAATTTTACCCGTGTCGAACGTCGTTTGATCGCCTGGCTTCGGATGCACTTTATCCTTGAATATCATATCAGAATACAACTGAAGCGCTTGCTCGCCCTCTTTGGAGTTCAAGGTAAACTTCGTACCATCTTTACTTAACAGTTCAGCACCGTATGAATTAAATACCGTTTGCAGGGCATCTGGCCAGTTGGTCCAGCCATTGCGTACAAAATTCGTTCCATATACACCCTTTCCAGGGTCAGCTAATGCCTTGGCCGCTTTGAGGAACTCCTCATAGTTCCATTTTCCTTGCTTATACAGCTCAGTTGGCGTTGCCAGTCCTTTTGCTTTGAACATCGTTTTGTTGTAGTAGATCATCGATGTAGGTGTAGAAAATGGAATTCCATAGATTTTGCTGTCTTTGGTTAATAATTCAAGCGTGGTCGGAAATACCTCATCAAATTTATACGCTGCATCCGACTTCAAGGAAGTTACGTCAAGAAGCTGACTGCCCTGAATGAATTGCGGTATCATACGTTCTGCGAGCCATGCGACATCCGGAGCCGAGTTCGATGCTTGCATGATCGATAGCTTCTGCTGGTAGTCAGCGAAAGGAATGATCGTAATCTCCACACTGATGTTTGGGTTTTTCTCTTTATATTTGGCAATCATATCCTCATACATTTTCTTATGTGTGTCATTGCCCCATATGCTGAATTTCAGTGTGACAGGCTTCTGCTCCTTCACCTCTGTTGACGAACTTGGCGCTTTGGTAGCTCCGGCTGCTGCCGGTGTATCTGTTTTGGTACCGCAAGCAGCTAATACCGAAGTTGTTACTAACAGCGTGCCCATAAGTAAGCCAAACTTTTTATTCATATTCGAGTTCCCCTTTTAGTTGTAGTATGTAACCGCTTCAATAAAACGTTTACAAACCTTATTATAAAGAAAACGAACCTTCTGTTTTATGGCCTAAAATTCAGAAAAGGTTCGAATTGTATCGATGTTGGTTGAAATCCGGATTAAATTCTTATTCCTTTTGCTCGCGAAATTCCGATGGAGTCAAACCAACGATTTGCTTAAACAAAGACATGAAGTACTTCCCATTCGGATATCCCGACATTCTTCCGATGTCTTGAACCTTCATATGTGTGGATTTTAATAGCTGCTTGGCCTTCTCTATACGGCGCTGCGTCAGGTAATCTGAAAGGTTCTGTCCCGTTTCGGACTTGAACAAAGCAGACAAATACCGATGATTTAGAAAAACCTGATCAGCCAAGTATTGCAGCGATATGTTCTGATCCAGATGAAGGTCGATAAGCTCCTTCACTTTTCTTATGATTTGTCGCTCCTCTTGCCCGTCCTTTACAGGGGCAGCAGCTTCGGCTTGCAGGGGATTACTTTTGATATGCACCTTCTTCAATCGATCTATAACTAGCGCTAATTCAGCCTTGTCTACAGGCTTCAATAAATAATCCGCAGCATGATACCTTAGTGCGTCCCGTGCATACTCGAAATCACTGTACCCGCTCACGATGACTACTGGCAGTTCAGGGAATTGGTCCCTGAGCCTTCTGATCATCTCAATCCCGTTCATTTCCTTCATACGGATATCGGTAATGACGACATCCGTCGTATTAACCTTCAGCCAATTGATCGCTTCAAGGCCATTGGACATTTCCCCAACTACCTGAACGCCGCCTATGATATGCTCAAGCAAATGACGAAAGCCATTCCGAAGATTGATTTCATCCTCAACTAATAAAATACGAAGCACTTTTCATTCCCCTTCCCACTGCAATGGAATTTTCACAATAAAATGAGTGCCTTGCCGATGAGTCCTATCCAGAAATAAACCGTATTCCGGTCCGAACAACAGTCGGATTCTCCAGTGCACATTGCGTAGCGCGAAGCCTTTCTTCTTAAATCCGAAGCCATCTCTTGCGCCGTGTTCATTGCTTTCTTTGTACATATGAGCTTCTACCTGTGCCATTCTTTCTTCGTGTATCCCCTTACCATCGTCTGATACCGTGATGATAAATTGATCCTCTTCTATATACGTGGCGATCCGAACGGTGACAATATCCTCGTCCATGGCATGCTCGATCACATTTTCGATCAAGGGCTGAAGAAATAATTTGGGAACGAGATAGTCCTCATGCCCCAGGTCAACATCAAGCTCCATCCGAAGCTGTCCACCTAATCGATAGGACTGGATCTGGATATAGGATTCCACGAATAGCAGCTCATCCTTCAGATAAACAAGCCGCTCCTCCTTATTTACAGTAAAGCGCAGCAGTCTGCCTAGACTGACGACAACATTTGATAGCTTAGGCTGATTCGACTCCAGAGCCATCAAATTGATCGATTCCAGCGTATTGTAGATAAAATGAGGGTTGATTTGACTTTCAAGCGTTGATAACTGGGCATCCTTTTCACGAAGCTTGCTTTCATACACCTCTTTAATTAGACGCTCGATTTCAGATACCATCGTGTTGAAACCATCTGTCAAATGACCAATTTCATCATGGGAGGTAACTTCAGCTCGTTCACCAAAATCACCTTTCTGCACCTTTTTCATTTTCTTATGAAGATGTCGAATAGGATTCACTAATCGGCTTGATGCTACAACTGCTAGTAGATAAGCAACGAGCATCGAAGCAGCCGAAACAATAACTGTAGATTTCACTAACTTGCGAGCTCCTGCAGTTACCTCACTCTTCGGGATAAAGCCCGTCACCTGCATACCCGTAAATTCGGAGTTTACCTTTGCCGAAATTTGTTCTTCTCTGTTGGCTACCTCCTTCAGGCTCAACGAATTATCCATATCCACCTCATCAATCGGGTAGATCACATCACCATTACGATCCGAAATGTAAATTTGACTCTTACTATTATAATTCTTGGATTCTAGCAGACTCTTGAAACCCTTCTCCGACAGATCAACCTTCACGATACCCAAATATTTATTGGTAGAAATTTCCCTAATAACACGTGCAATGGAGATGACCTTCTCTGCGCCATCCAAATAATAGTCTGCATCGTGAGGCGGTAATACAACAATAGAACCGTTCCCCTTCTCAACGCCAGCCATCCACGGATTGCGTGAAGCTTCCCAGTATCGATCAATGGTTGTCTCCAGGTTGCTAAACAAATTCCCGTCAAGCGCAAAAATCAAGATGCTCCTGATCTCACTTCGATCAAAGGTGAGTGAAGAAATCATCAGATTCATCTTGCTGTATTCATCGGAGGTCACAAAGACTGGAGAACTTTGCCAGTCGTGCTTTCTTAGAATATTCATTACATTCTCATTATAATAAGGCGCCATCGTAATTCGATCCATATCCTTCATATATTGATCCAGGTTAATGTTGACCTGCTCAATAATTTGGCGCGTGTATCTACGAGAATCCTCCTCGACATTTGCAATATATTGATAGTAAGTAATCAATCCGCTGATAAAAAAAGGGACTGTAATTAGTAAAGTAAATAAAATAATGAACTTGCTCCTTAAGGATAAAAAAAGCTTCATGGTCATTCTTGAATATTCACCTCATAACTTCAGATTCATTGTTATATACGGCCCTATTATGATCGCTACTGGACTAGAAATCTACTTTAACTTTACTTTACAATTGGAAAAAACCTGCCCGTCACACAAAAAAAGAGACACCCCGAAGGGAACCTCTGGTGTACATATGCGACTTTATACCTATTATCATATCACAGATTCATCGTTCAAATTCGAAATCTTTCGTCCGCCTTTTTACGAACATTAACTCATTGACAACATATAATGTTCGTATTATGATAGTCAGGTCGTTAACAATCAGTCACATAACAATGAATCGTTCGTATATCCTCGAGAATTGGCTTGGGGGTCTCTAGAGGAAGCCATAACTTCCTAGCTACGACGGGTGCTCTTTTTCGCATACCCGTGTGGCTAGGTTTTTTTGCGTCCAAATATGACTGTTCCTGAGGAGATTGCTACTATGAAAGCTTATGATTTTATCGTTGTTGGTGCAGGACCTGCCGGTATTTTTGCTTGCTATGAGATGACATTGCTTCACCCTAACGCGAACATTCTACTTGTTGACAAAGGCCATGATATTTACAAGCGCAGTTGTCCGATTCTTGAAAATAAAATCAAGCTTTGCCCACCTCCGGCTGGTAAAAAGGACTTCTCTGGCTGTCTTCCCGCTTGTTCCATTACCTCTGGTTTTGGCGGAGCAGGTGCTTATAGCGATGGAAAATTCAACATTACGACCGAATTCGGTGGCTGGATGACCGATTATTTGGCCCCAAGTAAAGTCATGGAGCTCATCCGATATGTCGATCGAATCAACCTCCAGCATGGAGCTACAGAGAATATGACCGATCCAACAACGGAAGCCGTAAAAAATATTGAACAACGTTCCTATGCCGCAGGTTTAAAGCTGCTTCGCGCACAGGTTCGTCATTTGGGTACAGAGCAGAACCTCATGATCCTCAAGTCCATCTATGAGTATTTGAAAACTCGCATTGATATGCAGTTCAAAACGGAAGTCGATGATCTCATAACGACAAAGAAAGAAGATAAAAATGTCATTCAAGGCATTCGCTTGAAAGATCGCACGGAGCTCTTAAGCAACTATGTCATGCTGGCTCCAGGACGAGACGGTTCGGCTTGGTTAACACAAGTGCTCAAGAAACGCCGTCTCAAAATGTCCAACAATCAAGTCGATGTTGGAGTCCGTGTTGAAACCTCTGATGTCGTCATGCGTGAAATTAACGAGCATCTATATGAAGGTAAATTTGTGTATAACACTTCGGTTGGAACACGAGTAAGAACCTTCTGCAGTAACCCTTCAGGACATGTTGTTGTTGAGAATCATAGCGGCATTATGGCTGCCAATGGTCATTCCTACAAAGATCCTGCACTTGGATCCAACAACACGAATTTTGCGTTACTTGTTTCTCACAAATTTACGGAGCCATTCGATAAACCGAACGAATATGCACGAGAAATATGTAAGCATGCGAATGACTTATCTAGCGGTGGCGTCATCGTGCAGAAGTTCGGAGATATTATGCGAGGACGTCGTTCTACGGCTGAACGGATTCGCGAAGGCTTCTTAGAACCAACACTTTCTGAAGCAGTTCCTGGGGATCTTGGGCTTGTTCTTCCCTATAATACAATGAAGAGCTTAATCGAAATGATCCATGCTCTTGAAAAAGTAACACCAGGTATCGCGTCCGAACATACGCTTTTCTACGGTGTAGAAGCGAAATTTTACTCGGCTCGACCTAAACTAAGTGAGAGCTTTGAAACAGAAATCAAAGGTCTTTTCTGTGGCGGTGACGGAGCAGGTATTACACGAGGATTAGCACAAGCAGGTGCTGCGGGCGTATGGGTTGCTCGTAATATTCCTCTGTAAATTATTTCCGAGGAAATAATTGTTAGTTCGTCAAAATCAGCTAGAGACCAACATACTCGACCTAGAAGGGAGAATGATGTTGGTTTTTTTTCATGAGAAAAGCCTTTCCAAGCCTCATAGATTGTGGTAAAATAAAACCGTCTCAAGTAATGTAAGCGTTATCATTTTAAGAAGGGGGCATATAAAATGAGTGTAGCGCTCGAAGTAAAGAATACCTATGAGGATTTTATTTTAGAAAAGGACATTATGTATTTCCGCGTTGGTGATCATGGTCTAGTCTCCTTTCATGGGAAGAACTATCATGTCAAGAAACGCCTTAATACGGAAGAGATCCAGAATATGACCTCAGACAGCAGTTTTTTCAAAGTAAACACAGATTGTTATGTGAATACTCGTAAAATTCAACATATTCAAGACGGCAAAGTATTCTTCGAAGTGAGAGGATCCGAATCCAAATACACCTCGATTACGAAGCTTCGCCAACATAGACTGAAAGAAATTGTACAACAACAAAAAGCTGAAGCATAACAGTTGACTATATGCACCAAAAAAGGAGCCGAGCGAATTAATCGCCAGCTCCTTTCTTGTTTACACCATTATGAAATTTTGGCTAGTGTCTCTTGCTGATGCTCGCGGATCAGAAAGCGTATGTAATCGACGGTTGTATCTTTCACTTTTTTGGCTTCTTCCAACGTAGCGAAGCTGTATTCAGCATAATCTGTGCTTTCATACTTGTTCAACTCTTCATTGTTCATGCCAAGCGTGGAAAAGTTATGAATGAGCTCATAGGATGTTTTCGAATCCACATTTTTCACAAAAATATCTTTCGAAAAGAAAGAGCCTTGTTTCTCTACCTTAAAAATGACTCGAAACGGCTTCTCCTTATCCGAAACAAAACATTTAATGACAACGTCGATTTCCATCGTTTTGTAATCCACAGTGTGCTTCGGTTCCTGCATTGGTTTCTGCATCCATTTCTTCAATATCCCCAGCACAAGATCCCTCCTCACACTTGAACTTATCCTCATATTGTAGCGAATCCCTAGTTAATTGACAACCCAAATGATAGAATCTTTATAATATTAATAGTCAAATAGACTCCTTTTAAACCATTGCCTGCTCCTTAGTAGATTGCGTTGATAGTGACGCCTTATACTTCCAAGTAATGAACAAGCAGAGCAACCCCGTTAGAACCCCACAAGCAACGAATGCGCCATTGGCTCCATATCGATCGGCTATGAACCCAGAGAACAGACTTCCAATCGGTGTAGAACCCGCAAATACAAGGGAATATACACTCATGACACGTGCACGATACTCATCCTTCGCATACATTTGAAGAGCAGAGTTACTATTTGTCGCGAATAAAATATTAAAGAATCCCGTAAACGCAAGCAGCGTACCACAGACCCAAACTGAACCGCTCAGTCCATTAAGAATTAAGCATATGGCAACCATGCAGCTTGCGGCCATACTCAACTTCAACTTCGGCCCTCGCTTACTCCGAAACGACATCGTTAGAGCCCCAGCTAGTGAACCAACGCCCAAACAAGACATCAATGTACCATAGGTCGTCTCTCCCATATGCAGGACATTTTTGGTGAATACAGGAATTAGAATATTAAAGTTAAAAGCAAGCGTACCAATAACGGTTACTAGCAACACAGTTGGTGAGAGAATCGGATCTTTGGCAATGTAGACGATGCCATCCTTAATTTCCTTCAGTATACCTTCCTTCGCCCTCAACTTCCGTACGTATGGTGCTGCCTCAATATGAATCAATCCATATAGAACAGCTATAAAGCTGACTCCATTTAGTAAAAAGCACCATCCTGCACCTAACCAGGCCATCATCACTGCGCCAATCGAAGGACCAACAATTCTTGCCATATTAAACGTCGTTGAGTTAAGTGCAATCGCATTCATCAAATCTTCTTTGCCTACAATTTCCACATTAAAAGCCTGCCTTGTTGGCATATCCAACGTATTATTTAGGCCAAGAAGCAGCGCCATGACAAGGATATATTCGTATCGAACCGTATCCGTCAGTACCAATGTGGCCAAAGCAAAAGCAAGTATCATCGATACCGACTGTGTTAGTATAAGAATCTTCTTCTTAGGAAATTTATCCACAATAATGCCGGCAAACAGCGAAAATAATAGGATCGGTAGAAACTGGCACGCAGCCACAATCCCAAGTTTGAGAGACGATCCCGTCAGAGTGAGAACGAGCCAGGACTGCCCGATATTTTGCATCCATGTACCGATTAGCGATACACATTGCCCTAACCACATATAGCGATAATTCTTGTGTGTCAACGCATGGAAATGACGATCAATGAACACAGCCCCCGCAGCCCTCATATTCATAGATCTACCTCTTCTTCAGCAAAGTGAGCCGCATTGTGACCCATTTTTTCTAAAATCGTTAGCGCCATCTGCTTCTCCTCATCCGACATGCCGAACGTCAATCGCTCTCGCCAATCCGTGAGAACTTTGCGTACATCCTCCTTAATTCCACGAGCTTTATCCGTTAGAAATACCTCGTTGCATCGCTTATCCTTCTCGCTGACAATGCGCATTATGTAGCCTTGTTCTTCGAGCTTTTTCAGTGCTTTCGCCGTCGTACCTTTATCTATTTTCAAATAGTCGGACAGCTCCTCTTGCGTTAAACCATCCTCTTTATACAGCGCATTGAGGAAAATATGCTGACCTCTGCCGATCTCGAATTGCCTCAGGTGGTCACCGATATACATCTGACCGTACCTGTAAATCAGCGAGACCCACCTCGGAATCGAATTTCGCGTTTCAATCATTGCAGCAACCCCTCCTTGTTTCTGAATGTACGGCTACAATACAACTAACTACCACTTAACTAAACCTGATGAAACTGACTACCACTAACCTAAACCTGATAAACTGACTAGATCGAACTGCCGAATCGTTGCACTTGCCACTAATTCAGTGTACGCCGAATACGTTGCATGTGCAACTAATTTTTGGCGGATTTATTAACCGTTACAGTGTGGAGGGGAGGTGGCCTGCTTCGTGAGTTTAGCTTCTTTAGTGATGATTTTCTTCACTATGGAGTAGCGAGGCAGGCGGTTCTGCTGTATTTTGCTTCGTTAGTGATGATTTTCATCACTATGGCGTTCAGAGGCAGGCGGTTCTGGTGTATTTTGCTTCGTTAGTGATGTTTTTCATCACTATGGCGTACCGAGGCAGGCGGTTCTGGTGTATTTTGCTTCGTTAGTGATGTTTTTCATCACTAAGGCGTAGCGTGGCAGGCGGTTCTGCTGTATTTTGCTTCGTTAGTGATGTTTTTCATCACTATGGCGTTCCGAGGCAGGCGGTTCTGCTATATTTCGCTTCGTTAGTGATGTTTTTCATCACTAAGGCGTAGCGTGGCAGGCGGTTCTGCTGTATTTTGCTTCGTTAGTGATGTTTTTCATCATTATGGCGTTCCGAGGCAGGCGGTTCTGCTGTATTTTGCTTCGTTAGTGATGTTTTTCATCACTATGGCGTAGCTTGGCAGAAGGTTCTGGTGTATTTCGCTTCGTTAGTGATGTTTTTCATCACTATGGCGTACCGAGGCAGGTGATCTTGGCACTCTCTGTGCTGTAAGCGTGTTTTTCACCGTTACAGCTCGAGGGGCTGCTGATTTGGGCACTTTCCGCAACTGTAAGCGTGTTTTTCGCCGTTACAGCGTGAACGGCTGCTGATTTGGGCACTTTCCGCAGCTGTAAGCGTGTTTTTCGCCGTTACAGTGTGAGGGGCTGCTGATTTGGGCACTTTCCGCAGCTGTAAGCGTGTTTTTCACCGTTACAGCGTGAACGGCTGCTGATTTCGGCACTTTCCGCAGCTGTAAGCGTGTTTTTCGCCGTTACAGCGCACACCATACAAAAAGGAGAAGCAAGTCGAAACTTGCCCCTCCTTTTTCAGAAATAGCGCCTAACGTTGCTCGTTCAGCGCTATTAAAGAAATCTCACGCAAACCGGTCGCGATACCGCTACAGTTTGCTCCGTTTCATGCAGCATCCCTGTCTCCGCATCCCTGCGGAAGACAACGATGCTGTTCGAGCCCTGATTCGCCGCAAGCAGGAACTCGTCCTGCGGCGAAAGCGCGAAGTTCCGCGGCGTCCGCCCCCGCGTCGACTGCCAACCCACGGCCGACAGCGTGCCGCTGTCTCGGTCGACGCCATAAACCGCAATACTATCGTGTCCGCGGTTCGATGCATACAAGAAACGGCCATCCTCGGAGAGGTGGATGTCCGCGCAATAACTGTCACCGCCGAAGTCCTCCGGCAGTGTCGACAAGCTCTGGACCGCGGCCATGCGGCCCGCAGCCGCCTCATAAGACAACACGGTGACCGTGTTGTCCAGCTCATTGATCGCGTACACATACGTGCCGTCCGCGTTAAACACCACATGCCGCGGGCCTGCGCCCGGCTTCACCCCTGCTCCGCCATGCGGCAGCAGGTCGCCGCTCTCCGCGTCAATGCGACTAACGACCAGCCGATCAAGGCCTAGATCGGCCGATACAGCAAACCGATTGTCCGGAGCCGGGACAATCGAGTGCGCGTGCGCTGCTTCTTGGCGATCCGCTTGCGGTCCAAGCTCGCCTTCGTGCTTGATCAGCTGCGTGTGCTCACCTAAACCACCGCCTGCTTCAACGGGAAACACCGTCACATCTCCGCTTAAGTAATTCGCCACATACACCCTGCTGCCTGTGGCATCCAAGCTAATGTAGCAGGGCGCAGAGCCGTCTGTCGGCTGTTGGTTGATTTTGTTCAATCTCCCTGTTCCCGCTTCAATCGCGAATGCTGCGGCGGAGCCTCCGAAACGTCCCTCATAGGTTTCGGTTTCACTCACAGCATACAGAATGGTTCCTTCCTTGTTCACCTCTAAGAACGATGCATTCGGCAAATCGCTGTACGTTTGAATCAGCGATAATTCACCATTTTGCCCATTAAAGCTATATAAAGAAATGCCCACCGGATGCTGATCATCCGTATAAGAACCAACATACACATATACCTTTGAAATTGACTTTTCATTTGCATTTTCATTTGCATTTGCATTTGTACTTGCATTTTCACGCTCATTTCCCATCCCAACTCTACCTCCCTAATTCCCCTATCATTTATCTGCCGCTTGCCTTCGCTTCCCAAAAGCCGTCACACACATCGCGATAATCGCTCCATATAAAGCAAGCTCCATATCATGATGTGCATCCCAAGGATCGCCTTGCGCTCCAACGAATAAAGTACCGATCTCAGGGGCTACGATCATGGCGACCCACATTTCGATTAGCTCATAGCATGCACCCATTGCCAAAACGATAGCACACGTCATCACATAAATCCATCTTCTTCCAAGTGTTGTGAAGCCCCTCAAACCTTCATAGATGGGATAGGCGCAAAGCAGCCCGAAACTTAAGTGAACAAGCCGATCGAAATGATCTCGCTCAGACCCGAATATACTCCGCAACCAGGGATCGAACCACGTCCCATTATATGAAAAGTGAGCCCCTACGCTATGTAACAACAGGAAACTCGCCAATAAGCCATATGTTAGATTTGAAAATGTAAAAAACCTATACGTAACGATGAATCCAAGTAATGCTGCCCATGTCAAAAGATTTTCTAACACCCAGTCCCCACGACTATGCGGTGCAATCGCCAACCATCCCCACAATCCTAGCCACACGACCAGAATGATATGCAGTATCCCATTTGTTTGAAAAGGTTTCTTAGTCGCTTTCCCGTGCATCTGCTCAGCCCCCTTATCGTCTCTACAGACTAAGAGTACCGTGCTAGCATGCCTTCCAAAAGTACTAACTTTTTCTAGTACCGAGCCCGAGGCTCACTCATTTAGTTGAATGAACCTCTCATGTATAGGCTCCGGAACTCACTCGGTGTCATCCCTTCATGTTCATGAAATCGCTGATTGAAATAACTAGCAGACGTATACCCCGCTTCACCTGCGATGTCCTTGATCGGCCAATTTTCTTTCTCAATTAAGCGCTGCTTAGCGAATTGAATTCGGCAAAGTGTAATGAACGACAGCGGCGTCATGGATGTGGCTTTTCGAAATATTTTGCAAAAATAATACGTACTAACGCCCGTTAGCTCCGCCCACTCATCGAGATTGAAAGGTTCGCAGGCTCTACGCTGCATCTCTGGGAGCAAGGCTAGAATCCGATCCACCGATTCCGTCCCTCGATTGACCGTTAATGGTGAGGCATAGCTCATGAATTCGCACAAAATCATATACATCAACGTGCTCAACTCCGTCGGTCGAAGTATTTGATGTGCTTCCGCTTCTACGAGCAGCTCATTGAAAGCTTTTTCAAGCTCAGCACTCCTTTTTAACGTCCATAAATTGCGTAGAAATCCCTTCTCCAACAGAAACTCCTTGATTTGATCCCCATAAAAATGCACCCAACGAACATCCCACGGATCATCTTTTGAACTGTAATAGCGCTGCTCTTGATAGGGCGGAAATAAGAAAGCATCCCCCTTTTGCAAAGTGTATAGCTGCCCTTCGATCTCCACATAACCTTTTCCTGAGATGACAAAATGCAAACTGTACGTTGACCATAAGCCCTCTGGCCGCTCGACTTCATGTTGGGGCTCTTCGCAATACCAGCCTACGGATTCTGGGAATATGAAATACATAGATTGCTGTAAAGTTGGTAACATAACATGTCGGCGCATCGATTAAGACCTCATCTCTAATGACAATATTACGATAGTCGAATCAATATATTGTTATATTCATTTTAATTAACTCATTTTATAATAGCAATATAACGTTACACATTCCGCAAGAAAAAAGGAGAATTGCTGTTATGACTAAACTTCGTTGGGGCATTCTAGGCTGTGCCAATATTGCCATCCGTGCCTGTATCCCAGGAATTAAGCAGTCCGAAACCGGTGTTGTAAGCGCAATCGCTAGTCGCAATCTGGAGAAATCTCAAGAGGTTGCCACGCGACTTGAAATCCCGAAAGCTTATGGAAGCTATGAAGAATTGATTGCGGATCCGGATATTGATGCGATCTACATCCCACTTCCGAACCATTTACATAAAGAGTGGACGATCCGAGCAGCGCAAGCTGGCAAGCATGTTCTGTGTGAGAAGCCTGCTGCGCTGACGGCCGCTGAGGTACAAGAAATGGTTACGGTTAGTGAAGAAGCTGGCGTGCTGTTCGCTGAAGCTTTCATGTATCGCCATCACCCTCGCTATGAGCGTGTGAAAGCCATCATGCAATCTGGCGAAATCGGAGATATTCGCGGTATTCACGGTACATTTACGTTCAGTAACCCAGATGATAGCAAAAATGTTCGTTACGTCCGCGAATGGGGCGGCGGATCGGTCTATGACGTGGGCTGTTACCCGCTAAGTGCGGCTAGATTTCTGCTAGATCGTGAACCTGAGGCTGTTACCACTCATGCTTTCTTCTCTCCTGAACATGATAACGTTGATATGATGATGTCTGGACTTGTTGAGTTCAGCGGGAATGTAGCTCTCACGTTCGATTGCGGGATGTGGGCATCCTTCCGAAATACACTTGAGATTCTTGGTTCCAAGGGACGTATCGTGATTCCATCGGCATTTGTAACTCCAACTGAAGAATCCGGTCATTTCCAAGTTTTTGTCGGGAACGAGCAGCGCGAAGAAAAAGTTCCTTTCCTTAACCAATACGCCCTGCAGGTCGACGATATGGCCTATGCCGCATGGGGTGAGAAACCACAGCGCTTCCCTGCACATGATGCCATTCTGAATTTGAAAGTCATCGACGCTTGCATGCAATCCGCGACAGAACGCGCTCGTGTTCAACTTTAATATTTCATAATGAGAGGCTGGCGATTATAGATGAAGCATATTCAGATTAAAGGATTAGATAAACCGGTATCCAAATTGGTGATGGGATCTGATTTTTTCAGATTAGACAACCCGCAAGAGGTTAGTGAAATCCTTCATCATTATTTGGCTATTGGCGGGAACACGATTGATTCCGCGCACATCTATTGTGGGGGGCAAAGTGAGCAGGCAATCGGCATTTGGCTGGATGAAACGGGGAAACGGGAAGAAATGGTGTTATTCACCAAAGGCTCTCATCATGATCAAAATGGTCCTCGCGTGAATCCGGAAGCGATTCGCCATGATCTGATGACTAGTCTGGAGCGGATGCGTACGGACTACATCGACTTGTACGGTTTACATCGGGATGATCCAGCAACACCTGTTGGCGTCATTGTTGAAGCGCTCAATGAACATTTGGAAGCTGGCCATATTCGTGCCTTCGGCGGGTCCAACTGGACGCATCAGCGTTTGCAAGAGGCGAATGACTATGCCGCAAAGCATGGCCTCGTCGGCTTTAGCTTCAGCTCGCCTAACCTTAGTCTCGCTAAGCCCAACGAGCCCTTCTGGGCTGGCTGTGTCTCAGCAGACGCGGAGACTTTGCGCTGGCACGAAGAGCAGCAGTTTCCACTGCTGTCATGGTCTTCGCAGGCGCGGGGCTTCTTCACTGGCCGGTACTCGCCGGAAGTCCGCGATAACGCTGATCTCGTTCGAGTATTCTACAGCGACGAGAACTGGACGCGGTTGCAGCGTGCGCAGCAGCTCGCACAGGAAAAAGGCGTGAGCCCGATCCAGATCGCCCTCGCCTACGTGCTAAGCCAGCCGCTTCCGGCGTGCGCGCTGATCGGACCGCGCACCGAGGCCGAGATGGTCTCCTGCCGCGATGGCGCAGAGCTTGTGCTGTCGGCGCAGGAGCTCGCCTGGCTTGATTTGACTGGAGCTACGGTGTAGCTCTGGCGGGGTTAGAGCTGATTTATTCGATGTGAAACGTATAATGATTTATGGTTAAGTTGCGGAATGTGATTCCGCAACTTTTTTCAATTTCTCCTTTGCAAATATCTATCCGTATTTACGCTCCAACTTGGTTATCTACTGTTAGACTTGTTTATTTCGTATAAACAACAGGGAATTCTGCTCCAGTCAAAAGTTCACCTGGCTGTACATGGATATGTTTGCTCATAGGGTGATTGCCGACTGGCTCATAACGAATGTTCCCCGGCATATAATGAACCGCAATCGCACGCCGTTTCATCTGGGAGTGGTTAGGCAAAGATCCGTGCCAGGTCATACAGTGATGGTAGCCTACTTGGCCTTTCTTGATCTCGAACGGTACTGGTTTGATCTCCACACCTTCGGGCAGTAATTCAGGACGCTTATGCTGCGGCATATGGTCTGGACCATGAAGCAAGTGCCTTTGATGATCTCCCCATGTATGACTACCAGGCACCATCCACATGCAACCGTTCTCTATAACCGCATCGTCCAACGCCACCCAGGCGCTGATCAACTCCGAAGGTTGAATAATCGGCCATAAGGGATGATCTTGATGCCACTTCGTAGGCCCACCTGTGACAGGCGGCTTGTATTGAATTTGATCATGCCAAATGCGTAAGGTGTCTGTACCTGCGAGTTGTGCAACCTCTTCACATAAGGTGCGATTAGCTGCATGCTGCAAATAAAGATCACTAGCCATCCAAATGTTGACAACTTGAACGATGGATTCATTCGCTTCCATGCTCATACCATATTCACTTTTGTCTAATAAATTACGGCTAAGTACCGGTTTCTTCATCGTTCTGCCTTCCAATACTAGATCCAGCTCACGACGTAAAAGCTCAACCTCCTCGTCGTTTAGCACAACCTCACCTTTTACAAACCCATCGCGCTCAAAAGCCTCTACTTGTTCCACTGTCAGCATGCTTAATCCCCCATCCACAATTTATTGATAGCCGCATATTCGCCTTACAAGAGTAAGTCTAACAGGGCACCGTTCTTAAGTCGTTGCAGGAAAGGGTAGAATAAGTTGCACTTTTCAAAGGTTTTTAACTGCTAGCAGCGAACTAGTTGAGAATAAAAGATCGATAAGGAGCGCCTCAAATGGAACATTTTCGCTCGCTCGGGCCGATGGACTTATTACTTCCTGCAGTGAACTATGCCAACATACAAAACGTTCCAGCAGGTGTCGTTTACGGGCCTCGAACCATTCCTGATTATCAGCTTGTATATGTAGTCTCTGGACGCATGGATTTGTTTATCGGCTCCGATGAATACGCCATTCTTCCAGGTAACTGCGCTTATTTGGGATCAGATACGCCCCACAAGCTTTCCGTTCACCCAGATAAATCAGTCACTTTTATCAGTCTACACTTTGATTGGCATCGTCTATCTCCAGAGCCGATACATCCAGGTCTTAGGATAAAATACTTCAACGAGAGCCCTCCATTTGAACCAGCGCAGAGCTATACGGTTGAAGTTGAGGGTTACTGCAGCGTCGCCATCCCCGTTCATTTCAGATTCATGGAAGGTGAACGAATGCTTCATCAGATTGTTCAGGAATACAAAGAAGAGGAGCATGGCTACTCGTTCGTATTGAGAGGACTACTCATGCAAGTTTTATCTGAAATCATACGTCGTGAGTTAGATGTTTCAACCACACATAGCTCTAAACGAAGCATGATTCGCAATGCCCTTCAGATGATCGTGGAACACCCTGAACGTGCATGGAGTATAACAGAACTAGCTGAGAGCTGCGGTTATCATCACATCTACTTTTCCCAGTTATTTAAGGAAGTCATGGGCCTTTCTCCGAAGCCTTACATGATTCATAAACGCATACAATTGGCTAAAAAGCTGCTATTAAAAGAAGAAAAAGTTGAGGTCGTTGCTACTAAGCTTGGCTATACTTCTATCCATTACTTCAGTCGGCATTTCAAATCCATTACCGGGATGTCACCGTCTACGTTTAGACTATATGGCGGTGAAGATGATCACACGAGCGAATAGCTTTTCTGATTCAAACACCAAGTGTGTTACACTGTTGGAAAATAGTGATTGAGGTGATTCCTATGCGCAAAATCGCAGTCATTACTGGCGGAGGTCAGGGTATTGGACGAGCCATTGCTCTTTCTTTTGCTCAAGAAGGTTATGGCATTTCTATAGCAGATATTCATCAAGACAAGGGTTTGGAAACCATTGAGCTCCTACGTCCCTTTACAGATGATGCACTTTTTATGAAGGTCGACGTCTCCAGGAAAGAGGAGGTCGAGCAATGGCTGGAACATACCTCTGTCGTTATGGGCAGCATCGATGTCTTGGTGAATAATGCAGGGATCATGCATAATACCGATGTGTTAGAACTTCGTGCTGATCAATTTATGCGGGTCGTTTCCGTCAACTTGGGAGGTACTTTTCACTGTTCGCAAACTGCAGCCCGAATCATGAAAGCGCAGGAGCGCGGCGGTGCCATCATTAATCTCTCGTCAACCAGGGCAGTCATGTCGGAACCTAATACCGAAGCATATTCAGCCTCCAAAGGAGGTATCTCTGCGCTGACCCATGCGATGGCTATTAGTTTAGGTGGTTATGGCATTCGCGTCAACGCGATATCTCCAGGGTGGATTGAAGTCAGGGACGAGGGCAGCTTTTCCCATACGGAGGCAGACAAAAGCCAGCACCCTGTAGGCAGAGTAGGCAGGCCAGAAGATGTTGCCGCGGCTTGTCTCTATTTAGCTAGCGATAAGGCAGGATTCATTACAGGTCAGAACCTGACGATCGATGGCGGTATGACCGTTAAAATGATGTACGCAGAGGAATAATTGCCAATCGCATAGCATTCATTGATAAAGAGATATAGCCGCTCTATGGCAGGGAATGGATAACATATCAGATATAGGAAATCCTATTCCCTAATTAAGGAAGGGGTGGGCAGAGTGAATGATGAGACAACAATTCCGCAAGAGCAAGAGACTGAACGCAAGGCAGAGCTTGAGTACAATCACGATTACGATTTGATGCGTGCCTATGCCGAACAATTGAATGGTGAAGTCGAAGCTGGTGAAGAGTAACCGCTCGATATGATGATGAGAGGCTGTCTCAAAGGTCCTTGTAGACTTTTTGAGACGGCTTCTTTTCGGTTAGTGACCAATGTGTGAACAGCTTCATATCCATTGTGAATTCCGATGTTTGAACACATGGTGCACTAGATCGTTCCCAAAGGGAACGTAGATACGCTATTTCGCCGGATAAGAGTTAAAATGTACTCCAAGCGGAACGTAGATGCGCTATTTGCCTTATTTTCGGGCTATTTGGCTTATTTGAACTAAATAAAGCACCCTCGTTCCCCTTCAATTCCAGTCTCGTTCATTGAGACATGAATAGCGCATCCTATTTCCCTCTATCAGAATGTCTTATGGGACAGCCTCTTTTATTGTTTACAACAAGAATGGTTCGCACAGATTTCAGTGCCCCAGCGATCTACTCATTGTTTTCATAAGATGATTCATTACATTCTTCCCTCACAATTAAAACCGATTTCTCCTCTCCTTCGTTACCTTTATTAGAGTACATATGAAGGAGTTGGACGCTTTGAAAAAATGGATGTATGCAAGCATCTTCGTGATCGTCATACTCGCTGCTACAGGATGCAGCACAAAAGAAGCCGCACCAGCCGTCAGCTCACCTTCCCCTGCCGCTGTAGCTGTCTCAAGCTCACCAACACCAGCGCCTGCTGTGACAGTGGCTCCAGCTACGCCGACACCGGTGGCGACCACAACAGCTGTAGCAACGGTTGCACCGACGGCGTCGGTAAGCCCTTCGCCTTCGGCCAGCGCCGCGCCGCAGCAACAAGCTTCGGCGACACCTGCACCTGCAACGTCATCAGTGCCTACGCCAACACCGGTTGTCGCGAAGCCAACACCTGCGCCAGTGGCAACACCTTCACCTTCACCGTCGCCTACTGCCCAGCCACAGGCGACCGTAAGCGCCGCTGGCTCCAGCGAGAAAGCCCAGCAGCTGTACAAAACCAACTGTCTGTCCTGCCACGGCACAGGCCTTAAAGGGGATTACGGACCGAATCTGACGAAGGTCGGTGCGCGTAGGACAATGGAACAAATCACCAACCAGATTATGAACGGGAAGGTTGAGATGCCCCCTTTCAAAGACACCTTGAAAGCAGACGAAGTCGAAGCCTTAGCAACTTGGCTTTCAGGTATGAAGTGATGGATAGTAATGATAGTAATAGATGGATTTTCTGTAGTTAATATGGAGAATTATTCATAATTTGGAGCATTAGATGGATTTTATCCAGTTAATTCCACCTAAAATTCACAAAACAACCAATATGACTTAAATTAGATGTCCATCTATTCACAACATCCAGGGAAAATCAGCAATATTAGCTGTACTTTTTACATTAATTTGTAAAACCAGCTGCTCAATTGACTACAGACTTCTACTTCCTCTCCATCCCCCTATTCAACTCGCAACAAGCAAGTCACATGAACTAAGGGGTAAGCTCCGCTTACCCCTTACCTTACAGATACTAATTCTTAAATAACAAAAAGCAGGCCACCTTTTTCAGAAAAAGAGGCCAATTTTTTGTTAAACCGACCCCAACACTTTCTTTCCTCGCGGCTGGCTGCCGTTAGGATCCGGTTCCAACGTAACACCGATAGAATCGATATTTAAATTTTTGGCATGCACATCATAGGACAGAACGCCTACCCCTTTGTTATCCACACGCAGTGTTCCACAGTTGTACTTCTTCCCGTTGTGGTTCAACCAAACCTGGTAGGTCCAATCGCCACTCGTTTCATTCAGACCCGACAAGTTCACGACTACTTTATGAACATCACCGTACTGCACGACCCAGGCTGTTCCCGATGCTGCTGGCATGGAAGTGTCCGCTGAAGTCAAATTGAAGGTATTGACAACCTTTGAAGGCACGCTCGTTTCACTTGCTGTTTCCTTGGTATGAAATGCGTCATTGTTCCACAAAGCACCTACAACGATACCGAGCACGACCACGGCAGCCGCACCATACATCCATGCAAATGAACGCCGTTTAGGAATGGAATTTTTTCTGTTCTCTTTTTTATGAATTTCTTCTTTATGAATTCCTTCTTTATGTTTCTCTTCTTTAAGTTTCTCTTCTATATGAATCTCTTCTTTATGAATCGGCTCATTACGAATAGCCTCCATCACTTGCCCCTTCAAATCCGGCGGAACGTCCACTTCTTCCATTTGGTAAGGGAGCGATTGCCAGACCGCCTGTAATTCAGGCAGTTCTTCGCTGCAAGAGACGCAAGTGCGCAGATGCCGTTCGAAAGCCGCACGTTCCCATTCCGTGCATTCGCCTGTTAAATAATTGATCAGATAGCTGCAGTCAACAGGTTGCTGCTCTTTCATGCGTCATCCCCCCCTCACTGCTGTCAGATGCTTGCGAAGTATTTTCAAACATTGGTGAAGCCTGCTTTTCACGGTACCTACCGGTTCATTCTTTTTGGAAGCAATTTCGCTGAGCGAGTAGCCTTCCCAATACATCATTTCTAGCAATTCAATCTGATTCGTAGATAAGTGCACATACGCTTCTTGAATTTGCTCGACCACCCATTTGCTGGACACAACCGACTCTGGATCCGGTTCACCTGAAACGAGCGATTGCTCCCACTCTCTTGGCTCAAATCGAACAATTTGGTTCTGTTTGCGGTTCTTGCGCACATAATCAATTGTAATATTACGGGTGACTGTAATCATCCAGTTGACGAATCCGCCTTTGTTGGCATCATAGCCAGTTTCTGTTGTCCAGAGTCGCATAAACACCAATTGCACGATTTCCCTGGCTTCCTGCTCATTCTTCATAGATTTCATGGCAAACGAATACACGAGCTTGGCGTAACGATCGTAGAGCTCTTCTAAGGCAGGATGCTCTTTGGCCATAACCAGCTTCATGAGCTCCCCATCTGTTCGATTTCGCATAACGTGGCACTCCCCGAGTCGAAATAGAAGACAATTTCACTCTACCAACCATATCATATTTTTAGCTAAAATGGACAAAACACTCCAACCTTTCTGCCTAAGCAGTAAGTTGAAGTGTTTACGGCCAACCGAACTTTTACTTTCCGTCTCTCATCCTCAATTTTTCAAGCTTATCTGCTTTCCGTTTTAATCGGATCTAGCACGAACCATACTTTCCCGACATTTTGACCCGTCGTCTCGCCAGGGTTTTTATCCTTGATCCAATAGTACAACGGCCAGCCTTTGTACGTATTTTGCTTCATGCCATCGTTACGTGTGAACACGCCAAAATCACTTGCATTCAAATCGCTCGACACGGTCAATTGCTCATCGTAGTAGATCGGCCAATTGACAAGGCATTGCCCCACACACGAATTCACATCGGTTGTATCCTTCGTGAACAAGTACAAAGCCATGCCATTCGAATCAACCAAGTATGTACCTAGCTGATCGGATTTGCTCGTTTTCACCGAGCTGTTCACAGCCTTCGTACCGCTGAATTTCACGGGATCAATGACGAACCAGACATTTCCGACATCTTGCCCCAATGTATCGCCCATCTTCTTATCATCTACCCAGTAATACAAAGGGAAACCTTTATAAGTCGTTTGTTTCTTCCCGTCAGCGCGAACGATTGTACCAAAATCCGCTGAGTTTACTCCCGTTGGTGCAGCCACATGATCGGCATAGAACAACGGCCATTTTTCCAAACATTTTCCAGCACAGTTGCTTACGCCCTTCGTATCTTTATCGTAATAATATAGCGTCATGCCATTCGTGTCTGTCAAAAAGTTACCGAGATCCGCTTTTGTCCCCAATGCGATTCCCGCAGAAGGCTTAATTACATACCAAATCTTCCCTACCGCATCACCTTTTGTATCGCCTGCCGCCAAATCACCTGCGAAATAATATAGCGGCCAACCTTTGTAAGTCAGCTGCTTCTTGCCGTCTGCACGTACAAAAGCGCCAAAATCAGCAGCGTTAAAACCAGCGGGCACGATCAATTTATCACTATAATACATTGGCCATTTCGCCAAACAAGCATCCACGCAAGAATTCACATCTGCGGCATCCTTCGTGAAATAATAAAGCGTCATTCCTTTCGAATCACTCAGGAAGCTCCCTAATGTATCATTCTGCTTCAATTGCAGAGATGTATTGCTCAGTACGCTTAGCTTATCTGCAGCAACGATCCCTTTTTCTGATAAAAAGGTTGCTAACGGTTTGCCCCCGTCCTTCATCGTGGCCTGCAAGCCTTCCATCGTTGCGGTCGCTATGTTCATGTTCACGATATGCTGAACGCTTGCGATTTTAGATAAACCCTTCTGCCCTGCAAAATCAAGCACTTGGGCAAATTCGAAATCCACACCTTGCTTATAACCCAAAGTCTCCAGCAAAACCTTGTAATAAGCCCCAGCTGTAATACCAGCTGCCGGATCAAACAGATCGCCACCAGTTCCTTGCCAACCAAGCTCAGGATGCGCTTTCAAATAACCAAGTACGGCCTGACCTTCTTTGTACACAAGGCCCGCATCCTTAAAATTATCAGTTCCGCGATAAGCTAGCGCGTCCGCTTCCAATCCTTTTAAACGAAGATACATGATTGCCGCTTGAAATCTTGTTGTAGACTTGCCTAAATATTCAGACGTAAGCCCGCTTCCATCACCTTGCAGAATACCGAGATCACCGGCAATATCGGTTTCCGATTTGACTTGCACTTGCTCCGCTGCGCCTGCTGTCAGAGCTGTCAAGCCCAAGACAACACCTAAGAGCACAAAAACTGAAAGTAAGACTTTTTTTACATTTCTCATTCTGGCTATACGCCTCCTTAGATGGGATGAAGCAATCTCAGATCTCTTGGAATGCTTTTCCTCTTAAGGTAACGAGCCCAGAATCAGATCGGTTTGATGCCTCTTCAAAATTTTCTTGAATTGCACACTTCAAGCAAAAATAAATACAAAAACGGTCGATACAAGCATCCCCAGATAGACGAGCATCTTTGACCATGATAAAATAAAAGGAAGTTGCAAGCTTCCCAGATCGGGAGCTTTTAGGGGGTACACCATGGGAAAGACCGATGTTCGCCGAGATGCCATTATGCATGCGATCAAAGATAAAGGCTCCATCGCCTTAACGGATATTGTCAAGCAATTCAATGTTTCTGAAGCAACTGCAAGGCGGGATCTCGAAATTCTCGAGCAGGAAAAACGCTGCATCCGCACCTTTGGCGGAGCTGTACTTGAAAGCTTGAAGGTCGAAGTCCCTTTCTTTAATAAAATGGAGCTCTACACCGAAGAAAAGAAAGAAATCGCGGACAAAGCCCTTCGCTACATCGAAGATGGGGATATTATCGGGCTTACCGGTGGAACAACAACGACCTTTATTGCAAAAAAGCTCAACCAATTCAAAAATTTGACCGTCATCACGAATGCCGTGAACATTGCCTACGAGCTGATCGGCACGCCTGGGCTGCAGTTGATTTTGACTGGCGGTGTGATTCGCACCCAAACCTTTGAGCTATCAGGTCCGCTTGCGAATGCCACACTCGAGAATCTCAGCATCCGCAAAACATTCATGGGCTGCGACGGCATTTCGCTCTCCCGCGGCATGATGATCTACAATGAATTGGAAGCCGAGACGAATCGCCGGATGATGAAGCAATCCATGGAGACGTACCTGGTCGCCGATCATTCCAAATTCAGCCGCAGTTCTTTGTTTGTGATTGGCGAGGTACAGGAAGCCGTTGGCATCATCAGCGACTCCTCCATTACGCCAGAAATGAAGCTAGCCTTTAAGGAAGCAGGCGCACCTTTCCTTTAATAGCAAAAAGCGATATCCCTAGCCATTCGGCCAAGAGATATCGCTTTTTTTATGCTTATTTCATTTCGCTGCTCGGCTGCGGAACATGACCCGACTTCATTTTCAAAGAAGGCACCATAATCAATACACCGATAACAAACAGTAACGCTGACGTTATATAGATCGATTCAAGGGAGAACGATGCTTTAATCGTACCTGCCAAACTCATCGTAATGACCATCGAGCCCATAAAGAGTGGCGTTAGAATACCATTCACACGTCCAACGAAAGCTTCCTCGGTATTCCCTAGAATTAATGTACTAATCCCTATCTGAATTGCTGGCATCACAAATCCTGAGATAAATTGCATCAGAAGTGCCAACCACACCAAATGAGTAACACCTAACATGGCAAAAGTGATTGCGCTAACCGCCATACCGACGGTTAGCATCGCTTGTGGAGATATTTTTTTGGCAAAGGCCATCGTTACACCACCGCCTATAATCATCGCAGCCCCATTCGCCGCCATGAACCACTGCAAGCTCGACTTCTCGAGTCCTAATTGCTCCGTTACTAGAAAAATGCCAAGCGGGCTTATCAAACCAATCGCTAGACCAGCAACGGCAAAACAACCGCCGAGAATAACGAGCATTTTGTTTCTCATCACATAACGAAAGCCATGGCCCATTTCCGTAAAAATGTGGGTTGTGCGCGGCTCCGATGTATTTTCTCTTAGATCCTTAGGAAGGAACGTAAGAACTAATGCCGATAACAGGAAGCACGCGCCCATGATTGCCACGGCTGTTTCAATTCCAAAACGATAGTAAATGAATGAGCCCAGCATTGGCCCCAGAATCATGAAAATCGCCATCATGGATTGAAACATCGACATCCCTAGTTGCATTTGCGAAGCAGGGACATGTACTTTAAATAACTTCATATTGGAAGGTTGGGAGAATTGGGAGAGAATTGATGATACCAAAGTAGCAAAGAAGATCGCTTTCCAAGACCCCATATACAACGTAATCAAAATAACGAACACAGAAGCTGCGCTAAGTAAATCGCACCACACCATCGTCAACTTTGGCCTCCAGCGATCGGCGAATGCCCCACCGATAAAGGAGAAGATAAATATCGGCGCGAACTCAGCTACCGAGATTAAGGAAAGCGAGTATGGATCATTATTCGTCATGTCTGTCACATAGAGCAGAATCGCAAAGTTACGTATCCAAATTCCAATTTGCAGCAAAATGCCCGAAAGCATAATCGTTTGAACGAACCGATTGGCGAAAAAAGATCGCATCGATGACTCAGATTGAGCGTTCGCTTGACTCATTTGAAAAAAACACCCCTTTATTAAATAGATAGCTTGTGAAATGCGTGAAATGTGCGCATTGTTCCTACGTAATAGGAGACGAAAAGTTTCACAGGCCTATCTGATTTTACTAAGAGATCCTGAAAGTTACTAGATATAAATTTTGTATATCCATTTTCTCCCTAGTCCTGTCTCCAGCCAATCGGATATTGCTCCGATAACGTCACAGGTAAACGCCCTACAGCTGCTTCACGACCAAGCAACACATTCGCTAGAGAAACCATGGCAAGCGGTCGATTCTCATAACAGGCATAGTACGTTTTCACTTCTGGGAACTCAAGCAAGTCATATGGGTTGCGCCCTGCTGCGACGATGAGATGTAAGCCATCCAATTTGGCCAAAGCTTTGACCAGCGCGGTTTGACCCAAGGAGAAGGTCGCATTGTAGGTGACGATAACGACTTGCTCTGCGTTTTCACAAACCTTGATCATCTCTGCAATATCCTCATAGCTTGGTTGGAGTCCTAAGTAAACTTCACGAACCGGTTCTCCCACTAACTCAGACAATATGCTGCCAAGCGTTCCCTCACGATCAACAACCTCATCGATTTCCGTCCCCGATTGGACTTCAGTCCAAATCACCAGCGTTTTCTCGTCCACTCGAAGAACGTCGCCTACTTCATCCTTAACCTTCGTGATGCTTTTACGACTCAGCTCCTTCGCCAGCTCCTGATGCTCAGGTGTCGAGATTGGCCCCACCGGAACCTGCGTTAGTGTATCAAATCGAATGTCACGCTTATATTTGTACGTCATAATACGCAGCACGGACTCATCAATGCGCGATTCAGAAACCCGCCCGCTTTCCACAGCTGCAATGACAGCCTCCATGGCAGCAATCTGACGCTCCAACTCATGACTTACCAACAAAATATCCGCTCCTGCTTCTAAAGCACGAACAGCACCTTCTGCTACGCCAACACCTTCAGAGATCGCTTTCATTTCTAAGCAATCCGTGACGATAAGCCCTTTGAAACCAAGCTGAACGCGCAATAATTCCGTCAGTATCTTATACGACAATGTCGAAGGTACACTACTTTCTTCCAACGCTTCAAAGACCACATGTGCGGACATAATCGCATCTACGCCGCCTTCAATTGCCTTGATGAACGGAGCCAGCTCCAGCTCCATCAATCGCTCCATACTATGCGGTACCACAGGTAAATCATGATGCGAATCCGCTGTGGTATCCCCATGTCCAGGGAAATGCTTCACCGTTGCAATTACGCCTATGTCTTGCAAACCTTTGACAGCGTGTGTGCCCATACTACTAACAATCGCCGCAGTTTCACCATAAGAACGGACTCCAATTACAGGGTTTAGCGGGTTATTATTAATGTCCAAACAAGGCGCCAAGTTCATGTTCACACCCATTTGACGAAGCTCTTTCCCCATCACCTTCGCGCTGGCATACACGCCAGATGGGGCAAAGGCTGCACCTAATGCCATGTTCCCCGGTAATAGCGTCGCTCCTTTTTCAACCCGTGACACCATGCCGCCTTCTTGATCCACGGAAATAAATAACGGCTGGCCGCCGCTATTGAGACTGATGTCTTGCAAATCGGCAGACAGCTGAGCAAGCTGATGAGCATCCTTCACATTGCGACGGAAATAAATAACGCCGCCAATCCCATACTCCTCGATTAATTGTCTAATAGGAGGATTCGGTTCCAATGCGTCAAACCCACAGGCGAATAATTGGCCTACCTTTTGACGTAAAGTGAGTGGCTTATCGTTCGAATTCCCTGCTGATAACATGTATGTACACGCTCCTTGATAGTTTATTTAGGCTTTGATATTTTCCATGATGCCTCTCTGTAGAATGAGATACATCACAACAACAGGAATGATGCTGATCATAATCGCCGCACATAGCGAACCATAATTCATATTTAATTGGTCATAGAAGGCTACCATACTCACGGGGAGCGTCCTCAGCTTCTCTTTGGCCAGAAATAAATTAGCCATGATGAATTCATTCCAGCTCGTTAGAAAGTTCAACATGAACACGGAAAATAAGGACGGTAGAGAAATCGGGACGATGATACGACACAACAACCCATAAATAGAGAGCCCATCCACGATACCCGCTTCTTCTAGTTCATTCGGTATGGAGCTCAGGAAGCTGCTTACCATGAATACAGTCCAAGGCAATCCTAATGTCACATAAGGCAGAATTAATGCTAGCGGTGTGTTATACAGATGCAAGCTCCTTAAGAGCATATACAAAGGGACCAGCAAGGAAGCGGCAGGGACCAGCAGAGCCAGGATCAGAATCCTTTTCAGAACGAGACTTAATTTAGGAAAAGACATACGAGTCAGCGCATAAGCGGTCGCAGTTCCTAGCGCTAGCGAAACGATAGCTGAAACGGTCGAATTGATCACACTATTCATAAAATAATGGCCCACATGTGCGCCAGTCCACGCATTCCAATAATTCGATAACGAAAGCTCTGTAGGGAAAGACCATGGGGTTGTAATGATTTCTTTATTCGTTTTGAAGGAGGAATTCAGTGTCCAACCTAGTGGAAATAAAATCACCCCGATGTAGATCAACAATACCGCATGTGGGAAAACACGTCGCAGGAGGCTTCCTCTCATAAGCGTACCTCCTCCTGTTTTCTTGTAAACCATCCGAATAGGGATGTTAACATAGCTGTAAATAGAAGGATCAGCACCGCGATACTGTTAGCGTAGCCATACTCGCCGATCCGATACGCTTTCTTGATCATATAGGAGGCCATAACTTCCGTTATGCCATAGGGATTCCCGCCTGTCATGACAACCACAATGTCCATGGCTTTCATCCCCCCCGTAATGGATAAGAGGATCATAACCATAATGACAGGTCTTAACAGCGGCAGAATGACGAACCACGCTTGTCTTAGGCTGCCTGCACCATCCAATTGGGCGGCTTCCAGCAGATGCTTCGGAATGGCATAGATCCCAGATACTACGAGCACCACATAGAACCCCATCCATTGCCATGCATTGGTGATCAAAATAGCGAGCATCGCTGTCGCCCCCTCTGCCAGCCAAGCATGCTGCCAGTTCGATAAACTGACAGCTGCTAAGACTTGGTTAAGCAGTCCTGCCTGTGGATGATAAATAAATTCCCAGAGTACTCCTACGACCGCAGTAGATAGAATGGTTGGAAGAAAAATCAAGGCTTTATACAACCTGATCCATCGCTTTAATTTACTCACAAGCAGTGCAATGGCTAGTATGATGGGAATTTGAATCCCGATAGAAAAGCCAATGAAATACATATTATTTCGCACGGCAATCCAGAAATAAGGATCTTGAAATGCATCAACGAAATTGTCCAGCCCATTCCATGTTGCCGGGGAGATGCCGTTCCACTCCGTAAACCCGTATCGCAGCGACATCAGCATGGGATAGATAAAAAATATCGCAAATATGAGCATCGTCGGTAAAGTAAAGAGCGTGTAAGCCCATGCATTTCTTCCCATTTGGTTCATATGTCATCCTACTACTATTTGGAATGGGTTTCTTCTTTATTCGAAGCATCTTGCTGCTTCTGTAATTCGATCATCAGCGAAGCTGGATCTGTTCTTCCGCCAAGCAACTCCTGCATCCCGCGTTCAAGTTTTTCACGAACTTTCGTTTGAATGCGTGAATCGAAGGCGGGGAAGGTTCCTTTACTGGTCGCAAATACATGCAATATTTCCTTAATTAATGGGTTCACTTGACTCGTATCCTGCAGCTTCATCGCCGGTGGCATGCCTTCTTCAACAAGCTGTCTCTTCTGCATCGATTCCGTATACATTTGCTTAATGAATTCTTTAATCGCCAGCAATTGTTCGGGGGTCACCTTTTTGGAAAAGCCATAGGCATTGGACCAGCCCCCATTGATATACCCGTCACCTGGCCCACCCATAGAAGGGAAGTTCATGAAGCCTACATCATGAGCAATGACTGACTTCTCAGGATCAAGGAGCGGCGTATTCGCCCAGCTGCCATCAAACATGAAAGCTGCGTTTCCACTGATGAAGGCATTTTGCTGTTCTGCATAAGCAAGGGCTAGACTGCCATCTTGGAAATAGTCTTTCTGAATGAGCGTTCTATACTGTTCAAAAGCTTTCAGTACCTCCGGGTCCGTCCATTTCTTGCTCCCATTCAACAATCCTTCGATCGAATCCGCACCTGCTGTGCGCACCCACATCGTATTAATCATCATATTAATAACCCACGAATCCTTAGCCGCCATGGCAAAAGGGGTAATTTTGGCAGCTTTCAGTTTTCCTGCTGCAGCTACCAGCTCGTCCCAGGTTTCGGGCAGTTTGATTCCCTGCTCAGCCAAAATCTTTTTGTTATAGTATAGGCCTTCCACATAGCCAGCCATCGGAATCCCATAGATTTTTCCATTCACCGTGAATTCTTCAAAGCTATAGAAGTTATCTGTTAATCCAAGCTCTTGTAGGATGGGGGTAAGGTCCAGCAATCGATTCGCCTTTACATAATCCTTCGTATCCGTGCCTCCGAACAAGTCGAATATTTCCGGCGGATTACCTGCAGCCATTTCTGCTCGCAGTTTTTCGAAGCGATTCACCTTATCTTCTACACCATCTAACGTAATCGTCAAGCCAGGCACCTTGGCTTCGGTCGCTTTGACAACATCTTGCAGCATTGCGAGGCGTTTCTTCTGTGTATCCTTTACCTGTGTATGCCGGATGGTCAGCATGATTGGCTCATTCTGGATACCTTTTCCGCTAGACGAATCACGTCCTGGATCCGATTTACCCGAAAATATACTGCATGCCGACAGCATGAATGTGAGAGCCACAGCGCTTGCGCTCCAAATAAGTGTTCGTTTTCTCATCCACTTGGTTCTCCTTTAAGCTTACCATCTAAGTATAATTGAACCCCTTTACGTGCTAAAGACAGATAAATTCCTAATCTAGGGGCAAATTCCTCTAGTTCCCTTCCTTTCGCTTATCCCGATACTCGGAAGGAATCTCCCCGGTAAACTTAAGAAATACCTTGGTAAAATAGCGCCGTTCGATGTAGCCCACGCATTTCCCAATATCCGTAATGCTTTTGTCACTGTGAAGCAACAAGGATTTCGCCTGCTCCATCCGATGTTTCGTCACATGCTCCACAAAGGTTTCCCCAAAGTGTTGTTTAAATAACAAACTGAAATAACTCGAGCTAATCCCTAAACTGCCAGCTATATCCTCAATGCCGAAATCTGTTGAATAATTCGCTCGAATATACTCCTTGGCGGCAGCCATGAGGAGCTCACTATTTTTCTTCTTGTTCGTACCTTCGAGCCCATTCGATACAAGTTGTACCATAACCTGCAGCAAATGCGGGATACTTTCGCTTTTATCCAGTTCAAGCCAAATTTGTTCTTCTTCCTGACTATCGAGAGCATTCATCTCTCGCAACTCGCGCAGCACATGCAGGATCAAATAGTGCAGCATCTGATAGGCGCGGGCGAATGATCCCTCCGACAAACCTTCCAGCAACAATTTAAGACGATCCAGTGCCTCCTCAGTCTTGGGACGATTCAACTGCTTCATGCCCGTAACAATTTCTTCAACCAAAAACCAAAGGGAACTATTCGCATCCGAGGATTCTTTAGCCTCTTTATAAGGCAGCACAGATTGCTGCTTATCTAAATTCAACTGCATGAATCTCTGCAGCTTTCGATACGTATCCGCAAGTTGTTGCAGTCCTACTGGACCTGGAAAGTAGCCCACGCTAATCCCCAACTTCACAGACTGACTAACATTTCGTTGCAGTTTAGAGGCTAACTCGCGCAATTTCATATCTACGGAAGTATGGTCAGCCTCCTCCCACGCCATGAGCAGTGACCATTCCCCTTCGCGCATCTGAAGCACCGTGTGCTGTGAAATCTCGTCCGCCAAGGAATCCTGTAAGACATTACGCACAGCGAAATTCCACAGCTTACGTTCTTGCTCGGACCAAAGCAATGATTTCTGTGAATAGTTATCCACATCAATAATGGCGAACACATATCGAAGTGTCTCTAAATCCCCTTGATCAATAGGAAGCAGAGTAGTCGCCGTAATATCGGTATAATCCATCATAATATCCTGCAAAATCTTCTCGTAAGCCAAACTTCTAATCTTCCACCACTTAAGGAGTTCTTCTTGATGGTTCTGTTTCTTCGTCCGAATTTCGCCAGCAAACTTACGGATCGAATTCTCCAGCTCTTCGTAATTGATTGGCTTCAGAATATAATCACTAACCCCCACCCGCAAGAGTGAGCGCACATAGTCGAAATCCTGATACCCCGTCACCATCAGCACCGTGCAGTCTTCATTAATTTCCCTAAGCTTATGTATGAACGTAATGCCATCCATGTGCGGCATCCGAATATCACTCATCACGATGTCAGGGATTTGCTGAATACAGAGTTCCAAGGCTTCAATCCCATTTTTGGCTGTGCCTACAATATCGATTTCGAGCTCTTCCCACGGAATGACCGCTTGCAAATTACGTAAAATATTAGGCTCATCATCTGCCAAAATCGCTTTTAACCTCACCCTACATCCCTCTTCCTTTTCGGAATTATCACCTTCATCGTCGTACCTTGACCTTCTTGGGAACAAATAAACATCCCATAGTGCTCGCCATATTGAATCCGAACGCGATCGGCAACATTGCTTACACCAAGGCCTCTGCGCTCTTCATTCGATTCCAGAATTTCATGAAATGGTGTCTCCAGCTCGGTTTTATAATGGAATTTCGCTAGCTTTTCATTACTAATGCCAACACCATTATCTGTCACATACAATCCAATCCGATTCCCTTCGTCCACAGCCTTCACCGTAATTAGCCCCATATAATCAATCGGTTCAAACCCATGCTGTAAGCTGTTCTCAACCAAAGGCTGCAACGTCAGCTTCAAGATATCCTCATGCAGCAGCTCTGGAGGAGCTTCAATCGTATATTGAAACTGATCCTCAAAGCGGAACTCCTGAATTTCCAAATAGCTGCGCAAATGCTCCAGCTCCTGCTTCAACGTAATTTCTTCCCGGTTTTCCATCCCGATCCTCAGCAAATTACCAAGACGGATCACCATCTGGCTGACTTTCTTTCCTTGGTTTTGGATGGCTAGCACATTGATCGACTCGAGTGTATTAAAAAGAAAGTGAGGCTTAATTTGCGCTTGCAGCAGCATGAGCTCTGCTTTGTTTTTGCGGTCCTGTTGACGCTTCACCTCTTCGAGCAGATCCTCGACCCTTACCACCAGACTATTAAATCCTCGCGCTAGCGCCGTGGTTTCATCCTTGCCGCTCACTACCATACGGGTAGTCAGATCACCACGCTCCACCTTTTTCATCGAGGACAGCATTCGGAGAATGAGTTGAATAATGCGCCTTACAAATACAAGGTTATACACAAGGGCAAAGAATAAACAAATAAACGTAATCCCTGCCACCAGCTTCATGATCGTCTCAATTTCTCCAGCGATATATTTCCATGATGTGATCGATACGACACTCCAGTCCTGAACACCCATCCCATTAATATTCAAATGATAGAGAGAAATCAGACTTTTCTCATTTTGAAAATCAGCCTGGAAGCTGTAGTTATTGAACCCAAGATCCAATTTCCCTTGCGTCAATTGCAGGACGTTCGCCCCTTCTAAGCTTTGTTTATTATCGTAAAAAATAAGTCCGTTTTTGTTGATCAGCAGATAACGTTTGGAGCTTTGCTCGTTCGTATTGAAAGATTTGAATATGAGATCCAGCTCATTAAATTTAAATTTCAACAGCATATAGCCGAGGTTATCCATCGTCCAAAAATCCTTCACCATTCGCGCTTGATAGAATTCGCCGCGGCCTGAACCGAACTCCTTGAACTCGGAGGGACCAATCCAGAGTGGACTGCCATTCAGCTCCTGAATGTGTTGGAAGGCCATGCTTTGCTGAATCGTTTGCCACGGAATCGAACTTCCGCTTGTTCGCCCGGCACTAAAGGACTTGCCGCTATTGTTGTAAATGACGACGGATTGAACAGGTGAATAAGTAAGAATCGAGCCGCGAAGCAACGTATCAAAAGTGTTCAAATCATACGAGGAAAGGGGATCCGCGTTCTGTTTCGTAGTATCTATCGTACGATATATGCCTTGAATGCTATCTTTCACCATCCAGAAATCAGAGAAATAGTTCGCTTCCTTGAACATGTAGTAAATATTACGAGAGATCGCTTGCAGCGTGACTTCTGTTAAATCCCCATATTTTTTCTCAATTAGCTGCTGAGAGACCGTATACACCGCTGATCCTAGGACGAATAAGGGGATGATGATGAAAAGCAAAAAACCGATAAATACTTTCTTGTTCAGGTTCATCGCTGCGCTGTGCTCCTTCTTGATAGAATCGGACATCGGGCTAGTTCATGTACTTCACTTCGGCCAAACTTCGATGAAACTTCAAGTGCTCCAGTCAAACACTGCTACGCTCCCGAGATTCGAATCTCTGACTCAACGCTTATAAGTACATTACCTCTCAAAGCCTTGCTAATCATGCAAGTTTGTTCCGCACGGAATGCCGCTTTACTTATTTTATCCAATTGCGCTTCGCTCATATGTGGTGGCACAGAAATTAGAGGACGATGGACGATCGCAGTCACTTTCATCGTTGGTCGATTCTGGACGTAGATGTGGGAGTTGAGTTTTAGAGATTGGATGCTTTCTCTTGCGAGAAGCGTGCCTAGCGTGATGATGTAACAGGTTGCCGCGGCGCCGAGCAGCAGCTCTTCCGGATTCGTTCCTACGCCAGGTCCGTCAAATTCACTGGGTACGGAAATGGATGTCTGGAAGCCATCTGCTTGGAGCTGACCGGTCCCATCGAGACCGCCTGTCCATGTGGCTTTAAGTTCAAAAACTTGCTCTGGCATGGGAATTGCGCCTCTTTCTATGTATGATCAGAATCTTTAATCCTTGCAATCTTTAAACCTTTTAAACCTTTTAAACCTTTTAAACCTTTTAAACCTTTTAAACCTTTTAAACCTTTTAAACCTTTTAAACCTTTTAAACCTTTTAAACCCTACAAACCCTGCAAGCCCTGCTGACCCTGCAAAACCTGCAAAACCTGCAAACCATGCAAAACCTGCACACCCTGCAAATACCTRCGAACACTGCAAGCCCCGCAAACCCTGCAWACCCTGCAAATACCTGCGAACACTGCAAGCCCCGCAAACCCTGCAAAACCTGCAAATACCTGCGAACACTGCAAGCCCCGCAAACCCTGCAAATACCTGCGAACACTGCTGACCCTGCAATGCCCTACAAACCTACTGACCCTGCCTACTCTGCCTACCAACCATTGGTTGATTTGCTTTTATTGTAAAGGAAGTGCCTCTGATTCACCAGCCAAGAACAACATAAAAAATCGTTCCCGCACCTGATCAGCACGAAAACGATTTATCTTACTTCAATTGATCTCTATGAAATTGCGTAATTCATGTGTTGGAATATCAAAACAATGAAAGCCCTACCTCTCTTTCATCCTTGCGGCTCCAATGACCGCGCCAGTGCGAATTGCGTTACAAACACTTACTGCCGAAACACTTACGTTGCCTCGGGTTTACCATAAATGAGCTGATGGACTGCGCATTGGGAGAAAAACAAACAAGGAGAGGGGGTTACTTTCTTCTCGCTAATCGTTCGTGTGGGGTAAATGAGGCTAAATATGAAGTGTTTATATGTTTTCATTTCAATCAACTTTAATATTATATAACAATAGTGCAAGTGTGTCAATACGATGGTGATATACGGAGTGTGTGTGGTACAATATAGAAATAGTTGGTCGTAAAGCATACGCCGCTTTTCTACTTTCAGCCTAGGCTGTTAGAGAGGAGCGGCTTTGTTTATTTTAAGGAGGCATTCTCATGAAAATAACATTTGAAGTTGCACATAACGGATTTATCGCATACCACGCATCTACTCGAAAAGGAGACTCGCTTCGCAGACTGCTAGAGGGGCATAGTCACGCTGAGAAATTATTTCTATTGCAGGTGTGGTGGCCTGCGTTTAAACATTTCAACAATCTTCATCCCGAATATGAAGTGAAAGACTTCAGAGACGGAACCCGATTCCTTGATTTTGCTTTTATCAAACATACACTCAAACTTGCCATCGAAATCGATGGTTTCACAACTCATGCCTCGCAAATTAGCCGTTCCCAATTCTCCGATCACCTCATTCGCCAGAACCACCTCATCATCGATGGCTGGAAAATCCTTCGCTTCTCCTACGACGATATCAAAGATCGCCCGCGCATGTGCCAACAAGTCTTACAACAATTTATGGGCCGCTACCTGGGTATGAACGACGATTCAGTCAAATTGATAAGCTACGTGGAGAAGGAAATTTTGCGTTATGCGATGACTCGTGAAAATCCCCTCACAACTCAAGATGTATGCCAATTACTCGCTATCGAAGCTCAGAAAGCACGCCATCTGCTCAAGGTTATGCATGAGAAAAACATGCTTGAACCCGCAGGAAAAGGGACGCAACGGATCAGAAGCTTTCGCCCAACAGCTGAAATACTTCAGCAAATGATGGGATAGCGCGGGGAGATACTGCGGATCCGTCAGCGCGAACCCTCATTAGTGATGTTTTTCATCACTATCGGCTGTGCTTTCGGCGCTTCCGCCACGGCCTACCCTCGTTAGTGATGTTTTTCATCACTAACGACTGCGCTTTCGGCGCTTCCGCCACGGCCTACCCTCGTTAGTGATGTTCATCACTAATAGATGTGCTTTCGGCGCTTCCGCCACGGCCTACCTCGTTAGTGATGTTTCTCATCACTAACAGCTGCGCTTTCGCCGCTTCCGCCACGGCCTACCCTCATTAGTGATGTTTTTCATCACTATCGGCTGTGCTTTCGGCGCTTCCGCCACGGCCTACCTTCGTTAGTGATGTTTTTCATCACTATCGGCTGTGCTTTCGGCGCTTCCGAACCGATCCTCCCTCTTTAGTGATGTTTTTCATCACTAACGGCTGTGCTTTCGGCGCTTCCGCCTCGGCCTACCTTCGTTAGTGATGTTTTTCATCACTAACAGATGCGCTTTCAGCGCTTCCGCCTCGGCCTACCCTCGTTAGTGATGTTTTTCATCACTAACGGCTGCGCTTTCGGCGCTTCCGCCTCGGCCTACCCTCGTTAGTGATGTTTCTCATCACTAACGGCTGCGCTTTCAGCGCTTCCGCCTCGGCCTACCCTCGTTAGTGATGTTTTTCATCACTAACAGCTGCGCTTTCGGCGCTTCCGCCACGGCCTACCTTCGTTAGTGATGTTTTTCATCACTATCGGCTGTGCTTTCGGCGCTTCCGCCTCGGCCTACCTTCGTTAGTGATGTTTTTCATCACTAACGGCTGCGCTTTCAGCGCTTCCGCCACGGCCTACCCTCGTTAGTGATGTTTTTCATCACTAACGACTGCGCTTTCGGCGCTTCCGCCACGGCCTACCCTCGTTAGTGATGTTTTTCATCACTAANCGGCCTACCCTCGTTAGTGATGTTTTTCATCACTAACGACTGCGCTTTCGGCGCTTCCGCCACGGCCTACCCTCGTTAGTGATGTTTTTCATCACTAATAGATGTGCTTTCGGCGCTTCCGCCACGGCCTACCCTCGTTAGTGATGTTTTTCATCACTAACGGCTGTGCTTTCGGCGGACTACCCTCGTTAGTGATGTTTTTCATCACTAACGGCTGTGCTTTCGGCGGACTACCCGCTGCTCTCACTCTGTAACCGTGTTTTTCACCGTTACAGCCTCCTTCGCGGCGGAAACCAAAAACCCGCAGGCACACACGCCCGCGGGTCCACTTCTACACCTTAAATTTCTGCAGCGAAATTTGTAATTCTTCCGCTAGCCCAGCCAGAGACTTCGCGGAATTTTCGATTTCCTCCGTGGTCGACATCTGCTGCTGGCTCGCAGCAGATGTCTCTTGGCTGACGGAAATCCCCGTTTCCGACACGGAGCTCACAATGCGCATCACCTGCTCGATGCGCAAGTTCGCATCTACGAGCTGGTGGATGTTCCGGTTCACATCTTCCACTTTCGTATTCACTTTATCGACGGAAGTCTCGATGTGCAAGAACGATTCTTGCGCTTCCTCCGAAATCGTCAAGCCTTCTTGTACTTTCCCTGCTCCGGTATGCATGGAGCTAACCGCTTGATTAATCTGCTTCTGGATTGTCGAGACCAGATCCGTAATATTTCGCGCCGAAGTAGATGACTGCTCCGCAAGTTTACGAACTTCGCCAGCAACGACCGCGAAGCCGCGCCCAGCTTCTCCAGCACGTGCCGCTTCAATTGCTGCATTCAAGGAAAGCAGATTCGTCTGCGTCGAAATCTCATTAATGACATTGACGATTTCACCAATTTTGTGTGCATTTTTACCCAACGCTTCAATAACGACATTAACGTCTCGAACCGCGTCTGAAATCTCAGACATTTGCCCCGCGATCGAAACAACCGATTGCTTACCTTGTTGAGCAGCCTGCGTCGCTTGATTCACGAGCCCAGCAACCACTTGCGCCGACTCATCAATTTGCTTCGTACTAGTCAGCATAAGGCCAACAGCCTCATTCGCTTGTGTCACACCAGCAAATTGCTTTTCGAAATCTTCCGACAACTGCTGACTAGAAGTAGCCACCTGCCTTGCTGCCAAAGAGCTTTGCTCTGAGCTTGCAAGAAGCTCTTCGGAACTTGCTGAAAGCGTTAAAGCATTATCTGAGATTTGCATAACTAAGCTGCGCAAGCTCCCCGTCATGACATTAAAGGAATTCGTTAATTTACCTACCTCATCCTCATAAGGGTAGTCCCCTTTAACGGATAGATCTCCTCCAGCAGCCTTTTCCATGTTTTCTTGAAGCTTGCGAATTGGTGTAGAAATGATCATATCCAACGTCAATGCGCCTAAAGTCATCACAACAATCGCAATAATGATCGTAAGTATGATGACCCAATGCGAAGTAGCTGAATCCGAACTACTGGATTTCTGGAATTGTTCAGCCGCGGATTCTTTGAGCCCTACGAGCTTGTCTAATGCTTCTACCGTTTTATCACCTTGTGGAGATACTTCATTATTGTAAACCTGATAAGCAACTTGATTATTTTGCGTCGCTTGATCCATGGTTTTCGTAACGAATTCACGATATTTCAGATTCAGCTCCTCCAAGCTTTTGAAGGCACCAGCCTCTTCCTCATTCAGCGCAATTCCCGCAATTTTCGTAACTAATTCTTTATTTGTACTTAGATTCTCATCTAATTTGGCTTTGAGCTTGGCCTTATATTTCACATCCGTGGATAGCATCATTTCTAGCAAATTAGATTCGGTTTCATTGAAATTTGTTTGGAGTTGATTAATCCATTTGACAGATAGCAGACTTTCCTCGTACATTCTAGTAGAGTTGCTAGACATCTTGTCCATATAATGATAGCCCGTGATCCCTACAATTAATAAAAATAAAATGGCAATCGCATTCATGAGCAGCAATTTAAAACGAAGTTTCAGATTACGAAGAGTGGATAGGTTGACATTGAGCTTTCCTGTGCTGTGCATGCTGTTCAATTCCGATTTGAATTTCAAAGTTACCCAATCCCCCCAAGTGTAATTCACAAAAGCAGTATTTCATATGATACAAAACCTAACATAGTAATCAATTAATTTACCTATGGTTTATTCTACAAAACAGTGCCCCTTATGTAAAGGAAATTTCGCATAAAACCCACGTACAGCAATCGTTTCACTCACCAAAAACTACCACTTCAACAAAAAGATAAGGGGCAAATACTCATGGAACCAATCGGAATCATCGTGAACCCGCTTTCAGGCAATGGCAGAGGAGCTAACATCTGGGGAGAAATCCAAACCTACCTCCAAGAGAATCGAATCTCTTATCTAGCCAAATTAACAACCCAAGCAGGAGAAGCGACGCAACACGCCATAATGTTGATTCAAGAACATCACGTTCAGCGGATTATCGTCATTGGCGGAGATGGCACTGTCCACGAAGTTGCTGGTGGTATTTGGCAGCTTCAGAACAGCAAAAGTTCCTCCCCAGTCTGCTCACTCGCAGTTATTCCAGCAGGAACAGGCAATGATTTTGCAAAAGCCTACGGCATACCTAATCATCCACTTCAAGCTCTACAAATTGCCCTTCATGCCTCCAACACAGTGCAAATCGACCTTCTTCATGCTCTTCAGAATCATCAAGTGGCAGTGAATAGCATTGGTGCAGGCTTTGACGGGATGGTCGCCAAAATTACGAATGACGCCAGCTACAAAAAACTCCTCAACCGCTTAGGTCTAGGCAAACTCTCCTATTTCATTTCCATACTACGCGTTTTCGCCACCTATCAGCCTTCCACCGCATGGTTAGAAGTAGATGGCAGCGTAACGAAATTACCTAATATGTGGCTGGCAGCCGTTGCGAACATTCCTTTTTACGGAGGAGCCATTCAAATTTGTCCAACAGCAACTCCTACTGACGGTGTAGCTGATGTTGTTGTTATTCAAAGCAAAAGCCGCTTTCGCCTCTTGCCCGTACTTTTTACTGTGTACCAAGGCAAGCACACCGAGCATCCAGCAGTATCTTTTTATAAAGGTAAATCGATTTCTATTCGGACAGAGAAGCCCCTGCTTGTCCAAGCAGACGGGGAGTTCGCTGGTTCCACACCTCTTCAAATCGAACTCATCCCCGCCGCCATTACCGTCATTCATGCAAAACCCACAGCCTAAGCTGTGGGTGTACTTCCAGCACCACTTGTCAGCGCCCATTGCTTCATGGTCACATAATCCGTCTTCCCGCTCCCCAATAGCGGCAGCTTCTCGATATAACGAAACTCAGAAGGCATATAAATCGCCGGCTGCCCCTCCTGTCTCATACATTCACGAAGTGCTTCAAGAGGACTTACCTTACTGGTATGAAAAACAATGATTCGCTCACCTTTTCGCCGATCAGGCACATGTACCGCAGCGCAGACAGCAGGGGCCGCCAAAATCTTAGATACGAGCTCCTCCACCATGAGAAGCGATACTTTTTCGCCGCCTATTTTAGCAAAAGACTGCAAACGCGCTTGAATGAACAAGTAACCTTGATCATCCAACGTCACAATATCCCCGGTGCTATACCACTCCGATGCAGGTACAAAGCCCCGACTATGAATCAAATACCCTTTCATCACGTTCGGACCTCTAACAAGCAAGTGACCACCTGTCGCAATTCCTTCCACGTTTTCTACAACAGCCTCCATGCCTGGGAGTAATTTGCCTACTGAACCTTTCTTTCCATGCATCGGTGTGTTCAGTGAAATAACGGGCGTCGTCTCCGTCGTTCCATAGCCCTCTAGAATACGGATCCCGAATTTATCCTGCCAAATTTGACGAACTTCCTCTTTCAGCCTTTCAGCACCAGCCACAACATAACGTAACGAATGGGCAAAATCATAAGGATGCGCCGTTCTCGCGTAAGCACCTAGAAACGTTGACGTGCCGAATAAAATCGTAATATTCCGGTCATAGACGAGCTCTGGAATGACTTTGTAATGCAAGGGATTAGGGTATAAAACCAGCTTAACCCCCGAAAGAATTGGAAGCATTGTCCCAGCAGTCAGACCGAACGAGTGAAACATCGGCATGCTGCCAAGCACGCTATCTGAACTATTGAAGGCAATAACAAGCCTCGCCTGCTGGATGTTCGCCCAAATATTTCGGTGCGTCAGAACGACTCCTTTCGGTTTACTCTCACTGCCTGATGTGAATAGCACAGCTTCATTAAGTTCAGGACCCACAGGCCCCTTCTTACGCTGCAAAAAGTGGAACAAGCCAGTTAACTTTTCAGTCCATGATAACGCTTCCTTAACATCCTCGAGATAAATAAGCGTGAAGCTCCCGCTAGCAGCCAGGATAAACTCCGCAAGCCCCGCCTTCTCGACAAAAACTCTTGAAGTCAGCACGGTCCTTACTTCGGCCGTTTCACACGCTTCCAGCATCGCGTGCCTGCCGGCCGAGTAATTCAATATCGCTGGCGTAACGCCTAATCGAAATAATGAAAACAACGTCACCACATGCCCCGCAGCATTAGGAAGCAATAGTGCTACTCGCTTCTGCCCAGCCAAAAGCTTCTTCAATCGAACGGCCAATGTATAGCTACTCAACTGCAGCTTCCGATACGTCAACGCAGCATTACTCATCACATCTTCGCAAATGACCCTCGATTGCCCATGCCTTTCAGCCGCCGACAGCAATTCATTGAATAAGTTAACTTCGGGCTGGAGCCGACTTTCCAGCAAATGACGTAATAGCTGTGTGCGGATGACCTCCGTCGCCTGCTCCTTTTGAACTTTTCTCGTAAAGCACTCATCCCCTGCCGGTACTTGAAAGGCTTCGCCAAACGCAATGTTCACCCGCGGGAACCAGCGTTGCTTTATTTTTCCACGTAGATAGGATAGCTTCGAATGCTCCAAGCCTTCAATTGAAATCGGTACAATTCGCGCCTGAGATCGTAGGGCAAGGTACCCGATGCCGCTGTATATTTTCATCATGCCACCTGTCGTCGTGATCCGTCCTTCTGGAAAAATGACAAGAGGTGTACCACTTTGAATCGTTTTTAGCATCTTTCGAACGGCATATGGATTCGAAGTGTCCACAGTGATATGAGCCCTGAAGTGGAGTATCCATGCAAATCGCTTCGCAATGTTCGTATTCACAACGAATGCCACATCTTTAGGCAAAATCAAAGCAAGCACCACCGCATCCAACAACGAAACGTGATTCGGAATGAGCACTGTTTTTCCCGTCAACTCGAGTTTCTCCATACCTGCTACTTTCACCTTAAAGGCAAGCAGCACAAACAGACGCAAGCACGGAAGTAAAAGCCTTACTAGCGTAACGAACATCCATTTGAACATGGAAATTCCCCCTATTGGTATCTTGTTCGAGTCTGTCAATAGTTCATTGTATGCGGGAAAAAGAAATAAGACCTCGGCATGTGTATGCTTCGGTCTTTTTATTCTTGGCTATGTATTCAAGTACGTCTTCAATCTGCCCGGATAATCCGTAATGATGCCAGTGACGCCAGCTTCGATCATTAGCTGATAGTCAGTAAGTTCATTCACTGTGTAGGGATAGACAGCTAGCCCATCTGCGGTGGCCAAAGCAATATCCGCTCCATCAAAGGAATGATGATGCGGATGCAAGGAAAAGACCTCTACCTCAAGCAGCTTTGCATAGGCCCCATGGTCAATGAGATTCCCTCCATACAGCAAGCCTACCTTCAACGCAGGTTCTGCCCGCTTTAAGCGCTGAATCACTTTATGGTCAAAAGAGGAAACTACGACATCCTCGTACCGATTCACCTCTCGCAAAAATGCCAGAAGTGCACTCTCCATCCGCCCTTCGTAGGCATGCTTCACTTCCACATTGATGAGCGTGCCCTTCGGCACTACATCAAATACCTCGCTTAGAAGAGGGATTCGTTCCCCAATGAATTTCTCGGAAAACCAAGCTCCTGCGTCTAGCTGCTTAATGTCTGCCCACTGTTGATTACAAATAAGTCCTGAACCATTCGTTGTTCGATCTAATGTTCCATCGTGACAAACGACAATCTCGCCATCTTGCGTGATATGAACATCCAGTTCAATCGCTTGTGATCCTTGCTCCAAGGCCAAAATAAATGAAGCTAGTGTGTTCTCTGGAGCTTCGCCCGCCGCGCCGCGGTGGCCAATGATAATCGGTTTCGGTGTATGCATGTTCAACGCTCCCATCGTTATAGCTTACATAAATCCATCTTCAAATTATATAAGCAGCCGATTCAGGGCGTCAATTCAAGTTTTAGTAAACCAAAAGAGTCCCGTAGAGCGGCTCTTCAACCAAACTCTCGGGACTTTTATCTAAAGGTATGGAAATAACCGTGAATAAAACCTGTAACTTACTTGCCAAGTTGATGAATCGGATGTCCTAGTGCACCTTCAGCCGCATCCATAATCATTTCAGTCAATGTTGGATGTGCATGAATGGTGAGTGCGATATCTTCCAGGTTAGCGCCCATCTCAACCGCAAGCGCTAGCTCACCGATTAAGTTCGAAGCTTCTGGTCCTACGATTTGTCCGCCAAGCAATTGGCCTGTTTCTTTGTCGCCTACAAGCTTCACGAAGCCTTGAGCCGCGTTCAAAGAGTTCGCACGTCCGTTAGCCGCGTAAGGGAATTTACCAATGGTAACATTGATACCTTGCGCTTTCGCTTCGGTCTCGCTTAGACCTACACCAGCAATCTCCGGATCGGAGAATACAACAGCCGGCATTGCTTTGTAATCAACGATACTTGCGTGTCCAGCGATCGCTTCAGCAGCTACTTTTGCTTCATAAGAAGCTTTGTGTGCCAAGGAAAGACCAGGAACCACATCACCGATTGCGAAAATGTGAGGAATGCTTGTACGACCTTGGTTATCAACTTCGATCAAACCGCGGTCTGTCATTTTCAAGTTGATGAGGTCTAGACCAAGTTCGCCATCTGTGTTCGGACGACGACCAACTGTTACTAGAACGTAATCAGCCGTAACTTGTTTCTCCTCACCTTTAACTGTGAAAGTAACCGTAACATCGTTGTCTGTTTTGGTACAGGATTGCGCCAACGCTTCCGTATGAACCTCTACGCCAACTTTATCTAGACTCTTAGCAACCAGCTTTGTCAATTCTTTCTCGAACCCTGGAAGCACGTGATCAGAGCCTTCCAACACAGTTACTTTTGTACCGAATTTCGCATACGTTTGACCAAGCTCGATCCCGATATAGCCACCGCCGATAACGATCATGCTTTTCGGAATTTCAGGCAAGTTCAACGCTTCTGTCGAAGAGATGATTCTTCCGCCGTAAGGGAAAGCTTTCAACTCAATTGGACGGGAGCCCGTTGCAATAATACAGTTTTTGAAGCGGTAACGCGGTGCTTCTGCATCATTGAACACACGTGCTTCGTGCTCATTGATAAACATCGCTTCACCTTGGAACGTTTGAATCTTATTGCCTTTGAGCAAGCCGCTAACGCCGCCTGTTTGTTTGGCAACAATACTGTTTTTCCAAGCTTGTACCTTCGCAAAGTCGACTTTCACGTTCTCTACGGATATCCCGATGCTGTCTGCATGCTGTGCGTGCTCATACGTATGTGCTGCTGAGATCAAAGCTTTGGATGGGATACAGCCGCGGTTCAAACATACGCCGCCCCAAGCTTCTTTATCAACAATAAGAACACTTTGTCCAAGCTGTGCTGCGCGAATCGCGGCAACGTAACCGCCAGGACCCGCACCAATAACCAACAAATCTATATCTAAAGATGCATCTCCTACAACCATGCTGTTACACCTCCAAGACGAGAAGCTCTGGATCAGCCAGAAGCTGTTTGATGTAGTTCAAGAAGCTTTGTGCTGTCGCTCCATCTACGATACGGTGATCGAAACTCAAGGAAAGCGCCATAACGTGTCCAACCGCGATTTCACCGTTTTTCACAACTGGCTTTTCCGTGATACGACCTGCACCTAGAATCGCAACTTCTGGGAAGTTGATTACCGGTGTGAAGAACATGCCGCCAACAGAACCGATGTTCGTGATGGAAATGGTGCCGCCCTTCATCTCGTTCGGAGACAATTTGCCTTCGCGACCGCGAACAGCCAAATCTTTAATCGCTGCTGCGACGGACCATACGTTTTTACGGTCAGCGTCATGGATAACAGGAACGAGCAAGCCGTTGTCTGTATCTGTTGCGATTCCGATGTTGTAGTACTTTTTGTAGACGATTTCTTGCTTCTCTTCGTCGATCATCGCGTTCATAACCGGGAATTGACGGCAAGCTGCAACCAATGCTTTTACGATGAAAGGAAGGTACGTCAGTTTCACGCCTTTTTTCTCAGCTAGAGGCTTCGTACGCTCACGAAGTGCGACAAGTGCCGACACGTCGATCTCATCCATCAATGTCACGTGCGGAGCCGTGTACACGGATTTAACCATCGCGTTCGCGATGATTTTACGGATGCCTTTGAACGGAATCCTTTCTTCGACGCGATCGCCTGTTGTTACTACCTGCGCTGCTGCTGCAGGTGCTGATGTTGTCTCAGCTGCTGCTGGAGCCGCAGCTTCCGTTGCTGCAGGAGCAGAGCCAGCTCCTGTAAAGCCAAGCACGTCCTCGCGTGTTACGCGGCCGTGCTTCCCTGTAGGCGTCACCTCTGCGAGTGTGATGCCTTTCTCTCTTGCCAGCTTGCGCACGCTAGGCGTCGCAAGCACTTCACGCGCGCCACCTGTTGGCGCGGCCGGTACGGGCGCTGCAGCGGCCGCAGGCGCTGCTATAGCTACTGCTGCTGGTGCCGGAGCCGCAGCAGGTGGAGTTGCAACCGCCACGGCTGGAGCCGCGTGGCTGGAGCCATGATGCATCGAAGCCGCAGGCATCTCGCCAGTCACTTCAATCGTCATCACAAGCTCGCCGATTGTGCAGACTTGTCCATCTTTGACAGCAACGCTGACGATCTTGCCTTCAACTGGACAAGGAACTTCAACGACTGCTTTGTCATTCTGTACTTCCATAAGAATCGTTTCGTCAGTTACGGTGTCACCCGCTTTAACTAACATTTTTACGATCTCGCCTTCATGTATGCCTTCACCAAGCTCTGGGAACTTGTATTCAAACAATGCCACGTGTATGACCTCCTGTTACCTTCGACTAGGTGAATTAAAATTCAAGAACTTTCTTAATTCCGGCAATAACACTTGCTGGACTTGGCAACCAAGCATCTTCGATCTGTGCAAATGGATACACCGTATCTGGCGGTGAAATACGCAGCACTGGTGCTTCCAAATGTAGAATCGCTTTTTCATTAATTTGAGCAATAACCTCAGCAGCTACACCAGATGTTTTTTGCGCTTCTTGAACGATAATGGCGCGATTTGTTTTCTTAATGGAAGTAACGATGGTATCGATATCTAGTGGAAGAAGTGTACGAAGGTCGATAACCTCGACTTTCACGCCTTCTGTTTTTTCGATTTCTTCAGCAGCTTTCATGGAAGTGTGAACCATGGCGCCGTAAGTAATGATCGTAACGTCAGAACCTTCTTTTACTACATTGGCTTTACCTAGCTCTACGGTGTATTCACCTTCTGGCACTTCGCCGCGGAATGCACGGTATAAGTTCAAATGCTCCATGAAGAAAACAGGGTCATTATCACGAATAGCTGCAATTAAAAGCCCTTTTGCATCGTAAGGATTGGAAGGAACAACGACTTTAATCCCTGGTGTTTGAACAAGTAAACCTTCAAGAGCGTCAGTATGAAGCTCAGCCGCTTTCACACCGCCACCGAATGGTGTACGGAATACGATTGGGGAGTTGTAACGACCGCCTGAACGGTAACGCATACGAGCTGCTTGCACACAAATTTGGTCAAGTGCTTCGTAAATGAATCCTACGAATTGGATCTCAGCGATTGGGCGGAAGCCTTGTACGCCTAAACCAACCGCAAGTCCGCCAATTGCGGACTCAGCAAGAGGCGTATCGAATACACGCTCTTCGCCGAACTCTTTTTGCAAACCTTCTGTCGCACGGAACACGCCACCAACATTACCAACGTCTTCACCGAACAAAATAACATTAGGATCTCTTTCTAATTCTACGCGCATCGCGTCTTTAATCGCTTGAATCATTGTCATTTGTGCCATGACTACTCTGTGCCTCCTAAAGTTAAAACTTGTTTCGTGCCTATGTGTTAATTCTCTATTTATACTCTGCTTTTTGTTCTTCTAGATGAGAAGGTGTCACTTCAAACATGGAGTCGATCAAACCAGCGACTGTCATCTTCTCAGTTTCTTCTGCTTTTTTGATATGCTCAGCAACAGTAGCTTTCGCTTCTTCTTTCACTTGAGCTTCGATTTCTTCATTCCATAGGCCTTTCTTCGTCAAGAACAAACGCATACGAGTAAGCGGATCTCTTGGCTCCCAACCGGACTCTTCGTCTTTCGTACGGTATTTCGTCGTATCATCGGCCAAGGAATGTGGACGGAAACGGTATGTTAGTGCTTCGATCAACGTAGCGCCTTCGCCTCTGCGACCTCTTTCGGCAGCTTCTGTAACAGCTTGAACAACAGCTAGAACGTCCATGCCGTCTACTTGCACGCCTTTGATACCCGCAGCAACGGATTTATGTGCAACAGAAAGTGCTCCTGTTTGTTTCGAATAAGGTGTTGTAATCGCGTAACCATTGTTTTGTACAAAGTAAATGACAGGCAGCTTAAATGCGCCTGCAAAGTTCATACCTTCATAGAAATCGCCTTCGGAGCTTCCGCCATCACCTGTGTACGTAATAGCTACACGCGGTTGGTTGCGTTTTTTGAAAGCCATTGCTACACCTGTTGCGTGAAGAATTTGTGCACCGATAATAATTTGTGGCATAAGTACGTGAACATCTTCCGGAATTTGTCCGCCGTGTTGATGACCGCGGGAATACAAGAATGCTTGATAAAGTGGAAGTCCGTGCCATACCAATTGCGGCATATCGCGGTAACCCGGGCAAATGAAATCGTCTTTATTTAGGGCAAATTCACTACCAATCATAGATGCTTCTTGACCAGAAACTGGTGCATAGAAACCAAGACGGCCTTGACGACCTAGATTAACTGCTCTTTCATCCCATACGCGTGTGAATACCATTCTTCTCATTAATTCTTTTAGTTGTTCATCGCTAAGCTTCGGCATTTTGTCGGGATTTACGACTGTGCCGTCTGGAGCAAGAACCTGCAATGGCTCAACCTTTTCTGTGGTCACTTCATAATTTGCTTGGCTGACAAGTGGCTTACTCATACCATTTCACCTCTTATATGATTTTGGTGCCTACTATCTGAACTTCTGTTATAGTATTATTATAATCCTGTTTTGGTGAATTGTACACCAGTAGTGACGGGGTATCTCACCTTTTTTACTGTTAGTGAATAGTACAGTTTAACAAAATATATAATACAGTTTATAGGGAAACAACAACTGCTATAATACACCTACCCCAATTGTGAAGGAGATCCACGATGCTAGACGACTCCCGTTTGTATAAGCGTACTATTGTCAAAGATGAAGTAACCTCGAGCCTGCTCGGAGAAAATCGTCCCCTGCGGATCTATCTCCCCCCTGGTTATAACGAACTGCTCTCTTATCCTGTTATTTACTGTCAAGATGGTGAACAGTTCTTTAATTTCGGCAGAATTGCTACAACCCTAACACGATTAATCCTCGATGAGAATCTGGAGCCTGCCATCGTTGTCGGAGTCGATGTGAATAATGCTAATCGCACATCCGAATATGCGCCTGAAGGCGAGCGTCATGATGCGTACTGTCAATTCTTCGCAGAGGAGCTTCTCCCTTATGTAGAAAGTCGTTATCCCGTCCGTACGGAGAGATCAGAACGCATTCTAGCAGGAGATTCTCTAGGTGGGACAGTTTCCTTGCATCTCGCCTTAGATTATCCTAGCCTTTTTTGCCGAGTTATATCCTTGTCCGGCGCATTTTTCGACATAACTCGCGAAAGAATTAAACAAGAAGATGACTTATCTTGGCTAGAGATTTATATGTTAATCGGCACAGATGAAACTGATGTTACAACGGAGCGTGGCACGTTCGATTTCGTCCGGGAAAACAGACTAACTCACACGTTTTTGCAAGACAAAAATGCCACGCTTCACTATACAGAGAAACCTGGCAAGCATATATGGGGCTTTTGGCAAATTGAACTGCCAGCTGCGCTACATTATTTTCTAGGTTGAAATGGCATAGCGATCCTTCAATAGCTTAATCATATCTTCAATCTCTGAATCGCCGGGATAACCGGCGATTTCTTCAGCTTGAGCAAGCTGTATGCCCTGACTATTCATAACCTGTCGTAACTGCTCAACAAATTGCTCCGTTGTTAACGGCAATTGTAAACACTCTGCTAAACTCGACATGCTTTCCTGCACGACGATTGGATAGTCCTGCTTCGTTGCTGATACAGCAGCCCTTTCATAAAAGTCACGGGCTAATGCAGCCTTTTCCTCGCCACGCCCTTCTACAATGATGAATGCTTGAACCGAAATGGCGAGCTGTTGTCTGCGTTGTGCAATACCGCAAAATTTACGACCTCCAATACTCAGATCGAATTCTCCTGGGCAAAATGAACCAATAATTTCCCCTTGATCAATTCGGTCCGTTATGGAAGCCATCACCTCTCGAATTAATCCGACCATTAGATCGAAATCTTTGCGGTGCTCCATATCTCCAGCTTCTTTCGGAAGGAGTAAGGATATATTAATAACGCCCGCGTCCAAAGGTACTGCCGCGCCACCAGAATTACGCACAGCGGTATCATAACCCTGCTTTCGCAACCATTCATCTGCAAGCGCTGCGCCTGGCAATCTGCTATCTCTTAATCCCATAACGAACGCACGCGGATGCCGCCAAATATGTAAGATGGGGGGTGTCGATTTGCCAATTGCACGGCATAGGAGCTCTTCCAAAGCAAAAGCATATAAAATCGGTTGGGATTCAATGTCATTTGAACGATCTAGCAATCGTAAGGTTGAAGGCAGTTGGGTCGCCATAATGTTAAGTCTCCTGAGTTTAGTATGTGTCATCAGCATGGATAGCCAAATAGGCTCAACATCCATCATACCTGTTATTTGCTGTTTGACAACCCTTGGCTCGCCAAAATGTCCATGATCCCCTTAAATAAAGGAATCGCCTTATTACTTTCTGTTGGGTCTGTATTCTTGATTACGACGGATACGGCATATCGAGGAGTTTCCACTGGCCCATAACCAATGAACCATTGATTTACTTTTTCTTGATTGCCATTTTGAATTTGTGCTGTTCCTGATTTACCTGCTAGCTTCCACTTTGCGCCCTGAAGACTTTGACCTGTACCTTCTGTGACAACCTCCCTCATCCAACTCAACAAGGTACGACTCGTTGCTACTGATATTTTGCCATCTTCAGAAGCTAAGCTTTTAACAGGAAATGTCTCCATCTCACGCCCCGTTTGATACTGGATTTCTTGCACAACTCTTGGGGTAACGCCCTTTCCATCATTCAACAAGGTCACTACCATATTCGACGCCTGTAAAGGGGTCATTCTGACATCCCGTTGGCCAATCGCCGTTTGCATCAGAACCCCCTCATCATTCTCAGGAGTATGTACAGCAAATAATTGCCCTCTCTCCTCGGAATCAAATTGTTCAAAAACATCTCGCGTATCTGTTTTCCCTGTCCAGCCTACCTCATTTAACACACCTAACTTATTAGCATACTTCTCTAGTTGAGCAGCTGATAGACGCTGCATGACGTTTGCGAAGACGATATTACACGATTGCGCATAGCCTTCTTCTAAGGTTAAAGGTCCGTGCCCGTCTTTTCTCCAGCATGTAAAACCGTACTTACCAAGTGCCCCTTCACAATCAAACGTTTCCGTAGGGGTCACAACCTTCTCATCCAATGCTGCCGCGGCTACAATGGTTTTGAAAATCGAACCAGGCGCCGTCGCCTTAAGGGCATAATTACTCCAATTATTACTGGCTAAGTCCACCTGTAAAGGATTGAAGTTCGGCCTGCTCGCCATCGCGATGACATCGCCTTGCGCGGCATCCTGCACAACAACCGCTCCCTCGCGAATATTAAGCTTATCCATCAGGGCTTCTATTTGCTGCTGCACACGGCTATCTAACGTCGTAATTAGCTTGACGGGGTAGTAAGAGTTATCTGGCGCAATCATCCTTGCGTCCAAACCCGCTAATGGTCTTTTGCCCGCATCCGTGAAATAGGAAATTGAAGTTTCACCTACACCGCGAAGCCGTGTGTCGAACGACTTCTCAAGACCTGCTCCCCCAATTTTCGATGTCAGTGCAACACGCCCTTTTTCCAAATCCGACCCGTAAATTTGCATCACACGATCTGGATTTTGACCGATAAAGCCAACTAACTGCCGTGCCGTCATCCCAGTAGGATAGCGGTCTTCCATTTCTACTACCTTAACGTTCGGCAAGCTTAAACCATCTATTCCATGCACTTGTTCCGAACTCAAGGAGAGTGCTTTTCCCCCACCTTGCGTCCCCCATACTTGCGGCTCTTTCAAATTACGGGCAAATGCTAACCAGCTTTCTTTATTCGTCTTCAAAATACGTGCTAGTTGGCTCACTTCCTGCCCATTCATCGCAAATTCACTATTAATCGGGAAAGCGACTAACGCTTTCACAATTTTTCCAGTCAATGGCTGTAGATGGCGATCCAATATCTCGCCTCTTCCGCTCTCTAAGACTAGTGCGCGTTGCCTTTGTATGACAGAATTTTTCACCAAATTGATTCCTCGTGATGAATAGCTTTCCGTTGCCGCGATTTGGATCCAGAATAACTTGCCAAATATACCTAGAAAAAAAAGCAGAATCAAAAAGAGCATCAAAAACATACGTCTTTTCTCCATCGATGATAATTGATTCTCACTCATTGTACGATCCCCTTTTATATACTTCAGAATGGCCTTATTGCTCTCAGTATCGGCATTCTCGCATCAAGGCAAACCGGATCCCTACAGCGAAAATGAGAAAAATCCACCCTCCTAATGGAGAGTGGACTCGTCTTCTTGCTATTACACTTCGAATTTAGATAATGTATCCGTCAATGACTGGGATAGTTGATCCAGCTTGTCCGACAATTTCACCAAACCATCACTAATGCTCAACTGTTCGGAGCTTAGGGAAGCAACTTCCTCGGATGTAGCCAACGATTCCTCAGCAACTGCACTGACATTCGTCATCGCATCAGACAGCACTACTTGTGATTGTTCCAGCGTAGAAATGGAATCACTAACGGTGCTCAACTGAACAATAAAGCCACCCATATGATTCGTCACTTGTTTGAAAATCGTATCTGCTTCCTTAACAGCCATAATCTGCTCTTGGAAGATTGGTGTCGCTGTTGAAAGAACTTTAACGGTTTCATCGATCTCGCCTTGAATCGTTTCCGTGATTTGACCAACAACATCGATAGATTGTTTAGACTGATCCGCTAGCTTACGAATTTCATCCGCAACGACCATGAATCCTTTGCCCGCTGTTCCTGCACGTGCCGCTTCAATTGTGGCATTCAATGACAAGATATTCGTTTGCTTCGAAATGTTATTCAACAGATCCAAAATTTTACGGATCGAACGTGTGCTTTCTTTCAGACGATCCACTTTATCAACCATAGAACGGATCATTTCTTCCGTCAGATTCGTTTTGGCAATAAGTTCTGACATGTACTTCGTTCCAAGCTCACTGGACGTTTGTACATCCGCTGCCGCAGTTCCCATCTCGAGATTGGCTTCAATTACTTGCTTCATTTGAATGCCAATATGATGCGTCAACTCGTTGCCCTTCTCAGACTCCGTCGCCAAACCGCCTGCGCCATTAGAAATTTCGTCAGTCGCAACAGCAATCTCTCTTGCCGCTGTAGCTGTCACTTTAGAGGAGTTCGTCAATTCTTGCGCTGTTTCAAATACTGCCTGTGCCGACGTACTCGTTTGTTGTACCAGTGTCGTGATCTGTTGCATCATGACGTCAAAGCTTGCACCTAGCTGTCCAATCTCATCCTTCGACTTATAATTGGCACGAACCGTAAGCTTACCTTTGGCACCTTGCTGCATCAGGTTACGTAGATTAATAAGCGGACTACCAATCATTCTTGCTACGATAATACCGATAATAACCGCTGCGATTGCAGCAAACAATGCGATTAGTAGTGTATAGTTGTAAATTTTCTTCGCGTCTTTCACAAGCGCACTGACGGGAATATCACCAACCAAGTTCCAACCCGATACAGCTGACTTGTAGAAAGCAACCAAGTGGTCATCCTTCGTAATAAAGGAGCCATGTTCTTCTTCAATCTGTTCCTTCGTAAGTTGGATCGATGCTGCCTTCCCAATCTCTTTCATATCTTTTAATGCGATATTCATATTTTTCGAATTCGTAATAATGACACTGCTGTCATCCCCTAAAGACATTCCGCTTAACTCTTTCGTTAAAATATCTGTACTAAGCTCTAGGACTAGAACAGCTGTTGCCGAATTTGTTAACGTATTACGCATCAGACGGCTGATCGCAAACGTGTTGTTGGAACTGCTGGAATATCCTTTTTCTTGGCTATCCAACCATGTGACTTTACCCGCGTTTTCTACAGTTGCTTTAAACCATTCTGTCGAAGATGAATTATCAGTTGACGGAGCGCCGCCAGCGCCTGTAATAACAATCAACTTACCATCAGGACGATACAAATGAAGGGTTTTAATGGATTTGTTAGAGAAGGTAACTACATTTAATTTCTCTGTTAATTGACGTGAAACATCTAGTGCTTCATAGGAGGATGCCTCCAATTTAGGAACCTTATCAAGTAAATCCTGCAATTCTTTATTCAGCATAATCTGTAGCGATACATCATCAAAAGTTTGATATAAGAAATCTAATTTCTGACCTGCTTGTGTCACGGTTTGTAAACTGGATTCGGACACTTTGTTTTTAATAACACTTTTGGAGACAGAATACGAAATCATCCCTACGGTAAGAACGAAAACTAGAATACTTACAAAAAACATCAGAAATAACTTCATACCAACTGATTTCACAGGGTTTTCGAGCCTAATGTTGCTTGGACCTTTAAATCCGTATGTACCGTTCGGTGAAGCTGATCCTCCACCTGCAGTGTCAACGTTTCGACCCCTTCGAACTTGACCAGTTGCTTGAACTACTTTGTTTAAAATGGAGCGGATACCTTGAGGTCTTTTTGTCATTTCGTTCACCACCATTAGTTTCTTATTAACCTTACTTTGAATACATACTCAAATGAAAAGGTTTACATACAATTGTCATACAAGAATTTCGACATTCCTTTCCAATATCCTCTATAAAACGATATAAAAGTATAAAAAAAGCTTTCTCCAATATATATCACTACTTGGAGAAAGCTTCCATGGTACTATTTTCCTATTTGCCCGTTTTCTTGCGCATCATATCCCATTTTTTAACAGGAGATGCTACTTTTATTTGTACTAATTGCAAAGGATGTCTGGCTGCCGTTAATTCCTGACCCGCTTCATCTTGAATAGCGCCAACCGTTTGTTTAAAATGTGTCCCCTCAGGACCGAAAAACTCAATTTCTTGGCCTGGCTTGAAATGATTCCTTTGTTGAATAAGAGCAACCCCAGTTTCTGCGTTATATCCCATAACCAATCCAACGAAATCAAAGCCAACGACCTTATCCTCGGGTTCGAAAATGTGATCCTCATGACCTGGCGCTTCATAGAAGAAGCCATCGTTCAAAGGTCGATTGGCCGCTTTATGAATCTCATCCTGCCAGAGCGGATTGATCTTGAAATGCTCTGGATCCTCGAAATAAGCATCAATCGCCTGACGATAGGCATTCACGACTGTTGCCACATAGTGAATACTCTTCATTCTTCCTTCAATCTTGAAACTATCTACACCTGATTCAATCATGTCTGCTATATGATCAATCATGCTTAGATCCTTGGATCCCATGGTAAAAGCATCATCATCTTCTGCAAACATGGGGAAATCCGTTGCCAATGGTGCATCAAGCGGCTGATCCTTGGTGAATAAATCATATTTCCAACGACACGATTGCGAGCAGCCGCCGCGGTTCGAATCACGATCCGTAAAATGATTGGATAGCACACACCGTCCCGAATACGAACTGCACATAGCCCCATGGATAAAGGCTTCTATTTCGACATCCACATGTGCCTTCATTTCATCGATTTCCTGCATGCTGACTTCACGCGCCAATACGACTCGTTCGATACCTTGATCTTTCCAGAATTGTACCGTTTGCCAGTTCATCACGGACTGCTGTGTACTAACGTGGACTTCGAGCTCAGGAGCAACGCGTCGACACGTTTCCATGATGATGGGATCTGCGGCAATGATTGCCGAAATACCAACCTCCTGCAGACCTCGCAAGTACTCGTCTAAGCCTTCAATATCCTCATTATGTGCGTAGATATTCGTTGCTACGAATACTTTGGCCCCATATTGCTTTGCAAATTCGACGCCTTCACGCATTTCCTCTTTGGAGAAATTATCCGCGTTCGAGCGCAAACCATATTTCTGTCCACCAATATATACTGCATCTGCGCCATAATGAATCGCAAATTTCAGCTTTTCCAAATTACCTGCTGGAGCTAGAAGCTCTGGCTTATCAAGACGTACACGTTTACCCCTGGCTCGTGCTTCTACGGCTGTAGTCATCTAGAAGAGCACCTTCTTTCTTCGATCAATATACCTGTTCTTTATAGAAAAATCCGAAACTGAGTTCGCGCTCAGGATCCTGAAGCTCCACGATCGCGTCCAGCCATTCTTGCTGAAACTCATAGCCTGCGGGATCTGCAACATAAGCATCAATCGCGGCGCGATAGCTTTTGACGACAGTTTCATTGTAATGCGATGATTTGAGCAAGCCTTCAATTTTTATACTATCTACATTCCCGTCGATAAGTTCTGGCAAATTTTCCAGCATACAAAAGTCTTCTGAACTCATAATGTGTGTACCATTACAATCCTCGTAGACAGGATAACGTTGGTCGCGTCGTTCGTGTTCAATAAGGAATAGTCCTCGCCCTTTCGAACGGTCTTCTTCCGGCGTTGTTCCTTGATGTGTCATATAATTTTTGACAAGCTCGCGCTTGGAGTGATAGATATTCGTAATCCCATGCACTTGAACTTCAACAGCAATCTCAGACTTCACTATAAAATCGAGCACCTGCTCCATGTTCAACTCTCGCGCTAGAACTACGCGAACTGCCCCTTGCTTCCCCCAATAGTTTGCAGTTGCATAATTCGTCGAGGTCATTTCCGCATTCCAATGAAGCGCCAGCGACTCTGGTAATTGGCGAACCGTCATAAGGACAGCTGGATCACCGAAGACGATGGCATCAACGCCATATGCCTGTAAGGCAGCCAAGTACTCTTTTAACCCTACGAGAGTTTGATTGTCCAAAATATTATTGACCGCGACATACACTTTCGCATTCCGTTCATGAGCCCATGTGACGGCTTCCCCGATCTCATGCAGCTTCACTTCACCTGGAAGTCGAAGCCCATAGCGATCTTCCCCTATAATAACGGCGTCTGCACCTGCAAGTATCATTTGTTTCAAATCAGCAATTGAACCACAGCTGACGACTAATTCTGGTTTATTCACGTGCTTACCTACCTTCTGTCAACTTAATTCGTAACCTTCTTACTATTGGCAATATTCTTCTTGTGCTCTTCAAAGGTTTCCGCAAACAAATGCCCCATTGTTCCATCCTTCTTCGTCACGTAGAAAACATATTTCGTTTCTTCTGGATAGATCGCTGCCTTAATAGAAGCCAGACTAGGGCTTGCGATCGGACCTGGAGGCAGTCCTGTATTCAAATACGTATTATAGGGACTTTGGATTTGAAGATCCTTTTCCAACAAACGCTCCTTCGACTTCTCAAATAAATACTGTACTGTCGCATCGATCTGAAGAGGCATGTTCATTTTCAAACGGTTCACAATGACCCCGGAAACAGTAGCACGCTCCGCATCAACAACGACCTCCCGCTCGATCAGCGAGGCAATCGTCAGCATCTGGTGAATGGATAGATTACGAGCTTTCAACTTGTCCTTCCAGTCAGATGGAAGCGTTGCAAGCATCTTGTCTAGTTGATCCAATGAACGTTCGACGAATTCCTTTTCCGTTGAGCCTTTCTTAAACTCATACGTTTCAGGGAATATATATCCCTCTAGTCGATGTCTGACATTATTAGTATCTGGAATAGATAGCGTTAACTCATTTTTAAAGCCAGCAGGATCATCGACAAGCCCCAGAAATGTTTCTTTCTTCCAAGTGCTCTGTTCACTCACTTTAGAGGCGATCTGCTCAACTGTATAGCCTTCAGGAATCGTGATGCGAATCATTTCTTCCTTCACAACATCTCCCTTATTAAGCTTATCGATCATATCTTCAAATGTCATGCCCGGCTTCATCGCGTAAACACCAGCTTGAAATTTAGAGCCTTGCTTTTTAAACTTCAAATAGTACGTGAAAATGGAAGAATTCTTAATGAGTCCCTTGGCTTCTAATTCCTCTGCGATCATTATCGAACTGGAGCCTTGTGGAATGGAGATACGTACCTCCTGATCAGAAGCATCAACAGGTTGAAGTGCATTCGCAATAAACAATCCAATGCCACCTGCAGTGCCGAGAACAAGCAACACAACGATACTAAAGCTAAGCAATACCCATTTCAGCACCTTACGCTTAGGCTTCTGTAATTCTTCTAGCTCATCATCCCTCATCACAACGCTTCGATTCCTCCTACGAATGTCCTTCATTAAACCTTAGGCTGTAGCTTACCATACTCGCATTAACCATATGCACAACAAAACCGAGCGGATATCATCCGCTCGGTTATCTACTTCTTAGAGGTCATTCTGCTCAGGGAAAACCATTTCGTCGTATAACTCCGAAACCGTTTCCCATTCATCGTCATCGTCAATGGTAACTAGTTCATATTCACCGTCAGCACCTGAAATGACACGAAAAAGGGCAACTTCTTCTTCCTTCTTCAAGGCTTCCGATTGCATAACAGCATACGTTTGGTTCTCATAGACGAATTCTTTCAGAAGTTGATACACCGTCGACTCACTTTGGTCGTCAGACAACAGAATATCATCCCCGTAAGTTTTGCGCAATACATCAGAAGGTGTTGTCAAACTCATGCTTCTTCTTCCTCTTCGAACTCTGCCATTAAGGTGTTGAACGTTTCTTCCACAATGTTCCATTCTTCTTCGTCGTCAATGGTGAATAGCTTCAAATCCTCACCATCATCGTCTTCTTCATAACGGAATGCATACACTTCGTCAGATTCTTCATCTCCGCCGTCTGTAGGCACAACCATCATATATTTCTTATCTGAACCGTCCACTTCGAATTTCATGATAACCTCGAACTCTTCTTCGTTGCCTTCATCGTCCGGGATGTAAATGATTTCTGGTTCTTCTTCACGCAATTCTTCTTTGGACATGTTCATTCACCTCTTCATATTGGCATCCATATACCCTTGTAGAATAAGCTGTGCAGCCATTTTATCAATGACTTGCTTCCGTTTCTTCCGGCTTACGTCTGCTTCAAGAAGCGTCCGTGTCGCGGCTACGGTTGTTAAGCGCTCATCCCATAGGTGTACTGGTACACTGATCTTTTGTTTTAATTCTTCTGAAAAAGCAATCGCAATCTCACCGCGGGGTCCAATCGTATTGTTCATATTCTTGGGCAACCCGACAATAATCTGCGATACACCATATTCATTAACAATCTGTATAAGCCGTTCGATGTCTTCTCCCGGCTTATTGCGGCGAATCACTTCAAACCCTTGGGCCGTCCAACCAAGCTCATCGCTTAATGCGACACCAATGGTTTTATCCCCATAATCCAAGCCCATCCATCTCATGCTGGTTCTCTTTTCTTCTATTTGTGTTGACCCAGATAAGCACGAACTAATTCTTCAATTAGTTCATCCCGTTCCCGTTTACGAATGAGGCTTCTCGCATTATTGTGACGCGGAATGTAGGCAGGATCTCCCGAAAGCAAGTAACCAACAATCTGGTTAATCGGATTATACCCTTTTTCCTGAAGAGCATCATACACCGCCAGCAACACATCCTTCGGCGAAGTTTCGATCTCTTCCGCCTTCACATTGAACTTCATCGTTTTGTCCATGGAACTCATCAGGAGCACCCCACTTCCTTGTGACCTTTGTAAAATAATTGAAAAAACTTGCGTTATACATGGATATATTCTCTATGGTTTTAAAAATTCCTGTCCATTCGAAAAATAATTATACGAATTGAGAAAGTAGCCCCTCGACACTCGCTAATGCCGCTTGCAATTTAGATGCATCCTTACCGCCAGCTTGCGCCATGTCAGGACGACCTCCACCGCTACCGCCAACTGCCCCCGCGACTTCTTTAATAATTTTACCCGCATGGAAGCCCTTAGAAACCAGGTCAGGCGTAACTGCAGCAACTAGATTGACTTTATCTTCTGTAGCAGCGCCAAGAACGATAACAGCCGAACCTAATTTCCCTTTCATCTCATCAACGATGTTACGAAGGGAATCCATATCAGCCGCATTGACCTGCGCAGCCAGAAAGGAAACACCTGCAATTTCTTTCACTTGATCTGTAAGAGAACCTGCCTCGATACGACCAAGCTTTCCACGAAGTGATTCATTCTCACGTGCAAGCTCTTTTAATTGCTGCAAGGTAGCATCAACACGTTTAGGAACATCGGGTATGTTAGACTTCAGCAGGCCTGCTGCTTCTTTTAACAGCTGCAGTTGACCATCTAAATATTCATAAGCACTGCGCCCAGAAACGGCTTCAATCCGACGTACGCCAGAGCCAATCCCTGATTCACTTACAATTTTGAACAAGCCGATTTGGCTTGTATTTTGAACGTGACAGCCTCCACAAAGCTCTAAGGAATAGTCACCAACTTGTACAACGCGAACGATATCTCCGTATTTCTCACCAAATAGGGCCATAGCGCCCATTGCTTTCGCATCTGCAATGGCTTTGAGGGAAATGTCAACGTTCGTGCTATTCCAAATTTGTTGATTCACACGTTGTTCTACATCTTGCAGCTCTTCACTGGTAATGGAGCCAAAATGCGAGAAGTCAAAACGTAAACGATCTGGTTCTACCAAGGAGCCAGCTTGATTGACGTGCGTGCCTAATACTTCCTTTAACGCTTTATGCAGCAAATGAGTTGCAGTATGGTTCTTAATAATATCCTTACGTGGTGCGGAAGCTACAATCGCCTCTACCGAGTCACCTTTACGAAGTACGCCAGATTCAACAATAACCTTGTGTACATGTTGGCCATGCGGCGCCTTCATTACATCGACAACTTGCAGGGTCACTTGACCATTACGAATCGTACCGTGATCGCTAACTTGACCACCGCTCTCTGCATAGAAAGGTGTGCGATCAAGAACGACTTGACAAGTCTCACCAACACCAACAAGCTCCACGAGCTCATTCTCATGCACAATCGCTTCGATATTGCTACTTACTACCAATTCATTATATCCAACAAATTCGCTTTTAATCGTGAGTTCGGACAGAGGTCCGCCTTGAACCTTCATGCCGCCTTCTTTATTGCTAGCTGCACGAGCGCGATCACGCTGTTCCTTCATGGAAGCATCAAAGCCAGCACGATCCACAGTCAACCCCTTCTCCGACGCAAAATCCTCCGTCAAATCAAATGGGAAACCATACGTGTCATAGAGTTTGAATGCGTCAGGTCCGCTGATTTGATTTGAGCCCGCTTGTTGCGTTTTCTGAACCATCTCAGCAAGAATGATTAACCCGTCGCTCAACGTCTCGTGGAAGCGTTCTTCTTCCGTACGAATCACCTTCTCGATAAACTCACGCTTATCTACAACCTCAGGGTAATAAACACCCATGATGTCACCAACCGTAGGCACTAGCTTGAATAAGAACGGTTTATCCAAACCAAGCACTTTGCCATAGCGTACTGCCCGACGCAGCAACCGGCGAATGATATAACCGCGACCTTCGTTGGAAGGAAGAACGCCATCCCCAACAGAGAAAGCTACTGTACGGATATGGTCAGCGATGACCTTTAAGGCCACATCATGTTCTTCATTCACATGGTAAGTAACACCTGTGAACTCACAAGTTTTCTCAATGATCGGTAAGAACAGATCGGTATCAAAGTTAGAATCAACATCTTGCAGAATGGAAGCGAAACGCTCCAAGCCTGCGCCTGTATCAATGTTTTTATTAGGAAGCGGTGTGTAGCTGCCATCGGAATTATGATTAAACTGCGTGAATACCAAGTTCCACACTTCTAGGAAGCGCTCATTTTCACCACCTGGCCAGCACTCTGGATCTGATAAGTCACCATATTTATCGCCGCGATCGTAGAAAATTTCCGTACAAGGACCACAAGGACCTTCACCAATGTCCCAGAAGTTATCTTCTTTGAGCTTATAGATACGATCCTCTGGAATGCCAATTTGTTTGTTCCAAATGTCGAAAGCTTCCTCGTCATCTTCATGAACTGTAACCGAGATCCGATTCGGATCAAAGCCGATCCATTGCGGATCCGTAAGGAACTCCCAAGCCCAAGGAATAACTTCTTTTTTGAAATAATCACCAATCGAGAAGTTCCCTAGCATTTCAAAAAATGTATGGTGACGACGCGTTTTACCTACATTCTCAATATCATTGGTACGAATACATTTCTGAGCATTCGTAATCCGTGGATTCTCTGGGATTTCACGTCCATCCAGATATGGCTTTAACGGTGCAATCCCTGCATTAATCCACAAAAGGGATGGATCGTTGTGGGGAACTAATGAGGAACTCGGCTCAACCTTATGCCCTTTACTTGCGAAAAATTCCAACCATTTTGAACGAATTTCACTTGCTTTCATCTCTGTGAGCCTCCATATCTAGGATAAGTTTACAAAAAACAAAAAACGCCCCTGCAGCAAACAGGGACGAATCATCGCGGTACCACCCTGGTTATTGGTTTCGTGCTCCCTTAGCCTACGGCATAGAGCGAATCCAATCTCCTTGTGCGGATTTGTAACGGGTCCAACCGGTGGAGTTCATCCACGCTCCGAAACGAGCTTTGGGCCATCCTAGCACCGAAAGGTTCTTCCAGCCGATCTGCGCAGCATTCGCTGCTTAGCGGAACCTTCTCTCTGACGATGAGCTATGGCTTACTAAGTTTCATCAACGCTTTAATTCACATATAGATAAGGCAAATTATAACTTTATGGGGGTTGCCTGTCAATATGAGGGCATTATAAGGTAGAATAGCGTCATATGGAGGTGCTTCACATGGACATTTCAACACTTACTTTGCTCGGACTCATATTCCCCATTTTCGTCTTAATCATTTACATTATGGCGAAAACCATCATTAGAAAGCAAATTCCAGACAGCCGCTACAATCCGTTCGATTACATCACCGGGCAGTCCCATGTCGAGTTCCAAGAACAAAAGGAACAAAAAGAAGAAGATGATAGCCAAGGCGATGATAAAGACAAGCATCTGAAATAATCATTTAATTACGATTAAATTAGTAGCAAACTCCCCATTGACAATGATTCTCAATAGAAGTATACTAAGTTTATTGATAATGATTTTCATTACCACTTAAGAAAGTATAAGTTTTCAGTTCCTGAAAACGGCTTTCTTAATGGCGATAAAATTTACCGCTAGGCGCGGTCGCTCATCAATGAATTACTTCGATAGAAATTTTCTCATCGCATAGAAAATTTACAGCAAGTTTTTACTCACTTATTCCGTAGTCCATTTCAATGGTTTACGTATGGGCCACACCCTTTTCTAACTCCTCAACCCTCGTGCAAAACCCTTTGGACCATGATCCCGCAAGTCATGGCTCAAGGGGTTTTGTGCGTCTTCTGGCTGTTTACAACACTGCTGCCACTTCTGCTACTTCCACTACTTCCGCCATTACCGCCTAGGTTGTTGGCTTATGAACGAAGTGGATGAATACATGCTGGATGATGACTTTCAATACAGCGAAGAAGGGTACCGCCAAGATCAATCCCACAACCCCCGCCACTTCTCCGCCAACAAGCAAGGCGAAAATGATAAACAGCGGATGCATGTGCAAAGTTTTACCTACGACTTGAGGCGAAATCACATTCCCCTCGAGAATTTGCACAGTCAAATTGACAAGTGCAACGAACAGCACCATTTTCATCGAAACAGTCGAAGCCATAATAATGGCCGGTGCCGCGCCAAAAAAAGGCCCCATATACGGGATGATATTGAAGATTGCGACAACACTGGCAAGTAATAACGGGTATGGCATTCCGATCAACCAGTAGCCCAAATACGCTAGCACACCAATTATCACGCACACGAGGAGCTGCCCACGTATATAGTTGCCAAGGGCCGTATCAATGTCCATGAGCAAAGAGACGGTTTTTTTGCGATGCTTCAACGGAACTATGGCTAGCACTGTTTTCTCAATAATTTGAAAATCCTTCAAGATGTAGAAGGCTAGGAATGGCACGATGAAAGCTATAAACAGCATATTAATCGTTGTCCCAATTTGATTCATATAATTGGCAACTGCCATGGAAATCTTCGACTCCAGTTTCCCAATAGAGTGATTAAATCCATTTCGAACGCTGTCTGGCAGCAGTTGATTTTGATTAAAGCCATCTACAAGTGACTGCGCCTTCATCGCCATTTGCGGCATATGTTCATTTAATTCAGCGGCTTGCTCCACAAACATCGGCGTCATATTCATAATAATGACCGTCACGGAAGTGATAAACACGCCGTAAATCAATAGTACGGCAATCGTTCTCGGCATTTTCCGTTTATTCAGGATCGTGACAACTGGGTTTAAGATATACGAAATAATGACCGCGATAAAAAATGGCATTACAATAGCCTTTAGGAATGTGAAAAGGTGAACTAGTATAGGTTTTATGAGCAGAAGCAAATATAAACCGACTAAGATTAATAAGGCATAAATCAGCCCTATAAACCATTTATTACTCGAAAATCGTTCCATGCTGCCTCCACCTCTGTCCACTGAATTCGAGCTTGCGCTCATACAGTATGTGTACAACCTGCCCAAATTAACCCTTGATTGGCACTGAAAGACAAAAAAACGTTAGGGCTCAAGCGAATTCTCGCCTGAACGCTAACGTTTCAACATATAACTTTAATTCACGTGCTCGTGGATGTGAGAAACTTCTTCCTCAAAAAACAAATCATCCAGAGAGCTTAACGTACCATCTTCCTCGACTTGATAAACGGACATTTTATCTCCGTTTACGCTGAGTTCAATAAAGCAACCCCAGCAGTAAAATTGATGGGAACCGATCTTTCCAATATCTTTGGAATTACAGTTTGGACAACGCATTATGCTCACCCTATTCTTCTTTGGATACGAAGAGTTCTTCTACTTCCTGAGCGCAATGTCCAGGCACGATGATCGCATCTTCCCCCATGGTTGCCGATTCTGGCATGGGAAGCCACTTTCGCCCTTCTTTTAAATCAGAAATAAACCCTTCGGACAATTCATAACCTACTATTTGTTTTCCCCAATTCTGGTTTAAATAAACATCTTCTACCACGCCTAATTCGTGCCCTCCCACTGTAATGACCGGGAGTCCCTTAATCTTGTCGCTTCCCTCAAGAAAAGCATGGCACTCATTCTTCTGCCCAAATTCGCAAATGACACTATCGTTCGGTATGGTTATAGCATCCTCTCCGGCAGCAACGATTCCCTCCCATGAAATGTATCGTAAGGACGAGAACCATGACTTCGCTTCAAGTATAATGCCGCTTATGTTCCACGTTGGGTCAATCAATAAATCCTTTACTTCTCCAACTTGTTTACCCGACTCAACGGTTACAACAGGAAGTCCTATTAATTCATGCGCTCTGCGCAAACGTGACGCCTCCTAGAACCACCCAGTACTACTTATTACGCAACCGCTGGATAATGGTTGCAACTTTATGGGCAGCCGTTTCGATTTGTTCTTTAGAATTCCCCATTCCAAAGCTAAATCGCACAGCGGAGTGTGTCACATTTTCTGGAAGTTTCATGGCCTGTAAGACATGTGAAACTTCAAGCGAGCCAGACGTGCATGCGGAGCCACTTGCAGCAGCTACCCCTTCTAAATCAAGATTCATTAAAAGCGTTTCTGTTGAAACATCTGGAAAAGAAATGTTTAAAATGTGCGGGACATGCCATGCCTTATGCCCGTTAATCGTAAACCCTTCACAGCCCAATTGCTGTTCTAAGATGGAAATCATGTGTTCACGAAGCTCACTTGCCTGTGTGTAGTTGCGTTCTTGGAGCGGAAGAATAGTTTCAACTGCTTTAGCGAAGCCGGCGATGGCGGGGACATTTTCAGTACCTGCACGGCGCTTGCGTTCTTGCGAGCCGCCGAATACGTGAGGAAGCAACTTCGTATGCTTGGAGACGTAGAGGGCACCTGCGCCTTTGGGACCATAAATTTTGTGGGCAGACAAACTCACGAGATCGACTGGCAGTTCGGCAAGATTCAGGGCAATCTTCCCTAAAGCTTGCACCGCATCGACATGAAAGGTAATGCCACATTGTCGAGCTAGCCGACCTACTTGCTCAATGGGTTGGATGGTCCCCACTTCATTATTTACATACATCATAGAGATAAGAGCTGTATCGGGACGAATTGCTGCTTCCACATCTTCTATTTGAATAAGTCCATCTGAACCTACAGGGACGTATGTAACTTCAAAGCCAAGGCTTTCCAATTGTTCACAAGGATGAAGCACAGCATGATGCTCAATCGCTGTCGTTACAATATGCTTTTTGCCAGCTTGATCCCCATGCATGATTCCAAAGATCGCCATGTTATTGCTTTCTGTTCCGCCGCTTGTAAAGATAAGCTCACCAGGCAAACAGCCCAAGGATTTCGCCATACCATCACGGAAGCGATTCAGCGCAGTTCTTGCTGCACGGCCGAAGCTGTGTGTGCTGGAGGGATTACCATAATTTGCTGTATAGAAAGGCAACATAGCCTCCCATACATCGGCATGTACGGGCGTTGTTGCAGCATGATCAAGATAAATAGGTTCCATGTGTCACCTTAAATGTAAAACATGTAATTATCGTTTTTACCTTTATCCTCAAAAGAAATCAAATTCGCCAATGTTGTGGAGTCCAGCACTTCTGCAATGCTATCACGAATCCGAATCCACAAGTCTCGTTTGGCCGGATCATCTTCTTCTGTAAAATCTACTGGGGAGATTGGCCCTTCAAGTACGCGAATAACTTCACCTGCAGTTACCTGCTCGGCAGATTTAGAAAGAATATAACCACCATAAGCTCCGCGAATACTTTTGACTAAACCCGCATTCCGCAAAGGAGCTACAAGTTGCTCAAGATAATGCTCTGAAAGCTGATGTCTCTCAGCAATGCTCTTCAGTGAAGTCGGTCCTTCACCCACTCTGTTGGCCAATTCCATCATGATCGTTAGTCCATAACGACCTTTTGTGGAAATCTTCAAAATTAACACCTCATTCAACATGATATGCCATCAAGGAGTCTGTATATATCGCTAAAACTTGAGATGCTTACAAAAATTGCTCCCATGTTTTAACGCCAGGGTCGTCCCTATCTAGGTAAACAGCGTTTCCATTTTTCGCAAAAACATTCCAAAACATCCGTATATCGTATCTATGTTATCATAAAACCCTTGTATTGTGGGGGAAAAACAATGACATTCTCATGAAATATTTTAAATTTGAGCAATTGGCATGTATAATAGTAATGTTCAAAAATATACAGGTCAACCAAAGTAAAGCAAGATGGAAAAGAGGTTTACGCTATGGAAACAAAAAAACGTGTCATCTTAGGTATGTCTGGAGGTGTCGATTCTTCCGTTGCCGCGCTGCTGCTCAAGGAGCAAGGGTATGAAGTTATTGGCATTTTCATGAAAAACTGGGACGATACTGACGAATTTGGTCATTGTACCGCAGAAGAAGACGCAGAGGATGTCAGACGGGTCTGTGACCAGCTCGACATTCCTTTCTATACAGTAAATTTTGAGAAACAGTATTACGACAAAGTTTTTGCCTACTTTTTGGACGAGTACACCAAGGGCCGTACGCCAAACCCAGATGTCATGTGTAACCGTGAAATCAAATTTGGAGAATTGCTGCAGAAGGTGCTCGATTTAGGTGGCGACTACATTGCTACTGGACACTATGCGCAAGTGAAGGAACAAGACGGCGAATTCGTGTTGATGCGCGGAAATGATTCGAATAAAGATCAGACTTATTTCCTTAACGTCCTTAATCAAGGGCAGCTTGCCAAAGCGATGTTCCCGATCGGTCATTTGCCCAAGTCCAAAGTACGTGAAATTGCTGAAGCAGCTGGTCTTGCAACAGCGAAGAAGAAGGATAGCACAGGGATTTGTTTCATTGGCGAACGCGACTTCAAAACGTTCCTCAGCCAATACCTTCCTGCACGGCCAGGTAATATGGTTGATATTCGTAATGGTGAAATCAAGGGGCGCCATGATGGGTTAATGTATTACACATTAGGCCAAAGGCAAGGCCTTGGGATTGGTGGATCCGGCTCTGGTGAGCCATGGTTCGTAGTGGACAAAAACTTAGAGAAGAATGAATTGCTCGTTGTGCAAGGTGAAGGGCATCCTGGGCTTTACTCTAAGGGGCTGACGGCAACGGATGTGAACTGGATTTCTACTAAGAAACCAAATGGTGCATTCACGTGCACGGCCAAATTCCGGTATCGCCAAGCGGATCAAGGCGTTGTAATTACCTTGCAACCCGACGGCAACTGTGAAGTTGTCTTCGATAAGCCGCAAAAAGCAGTCACGCCAGGCCAATCCGTTGTCTTTTATGACGGTGAGGTATGTCTAGGCGGCGGTGTGATTGATAAGGTACATAAATGACGTGCTGTGATTAGAGCAGATCAAATAAAAGGGTAAGAAATTAGTGAAATAGACTTGTGTGGAGGAGAATGTGTATGGCGATGAATGAGGTAACGGTAAAAGCTGATACGTATGAAGATGTGAAGAGGCTCGTTAAGGAAATTGGTATTCTCCCTCTCTCTTCCTTTATCCCTGAGCATCCTTCTCTTGAATCCCTAACGGTCCATGAGCAATGGCATACTGGACTCGAAACAGATCCTTGGTTATGGAGAGATCGGCTTCCGGGTGACGGTCTTGCGGCTTATGGACGTTTTTTCGCCAAGAAGCCCTTATTAATATCTTCTGAGCTATTTCCTTTGATTAAAAACCTACTGGAAGATCCCTACTCGGTAGACGAGCGTTATTCCGATGGCGAGTTGTCCAAAGCAGCTGTAGAAGTGTATCACGCTATTGCTGGCAATGAAGGCATCGATGTCAAAGCTCTGCGCGCTGCAACCGATTTGAAATCGAAAGAATCCAAGGCCGAGTTCGACCGTGCTCTGATCGACTTGCAGAGTAAAGCGGATATCGTGATTGCAGGGATTAGCGAGCGTCTGAATGCCAATGGCACGAAAAATGGCTGGAACAGCACTTGCTACATGACGGCTTCGCATTGGATGGAACTGCATGGCATCGAGAAGAATACACTGCCAACACCTGAAGCTAAAGCTCAGCTGCGCACACTGCTGCAGGAACGGTACAGTGAGGGAGCTAGCAAGTATTTGGGGAAGATTTTTAAGTTGTAGTGGGAAGGAGCACCTTGGGTGCTCCTTTTTTGTTGGGTTTGATTATTGCATAGCGTGGTGGCGGGAATAGAACTGTTTGCTGAGGTGACTTAGTAGTGCGAGCGAGATTTTGGTATGTTGCTGAAGTGACTTAGTTGGAGGAGTGATGTTTTGGAATGTTACTGAAGTGACTCGAATACTGGTTTGTGATAGGAAATATTGTTTAACTGGAAAAAGCGGTTCGGCCCCTTAATTATGGAGTCTTTCTAATAAATACTCGCCATTTCGCAGTTTCTCGTTTTTTTGTATCTCGTGTGAACTGGACCAATTTTGCTAAAGGGTAAA
>NZ_LMSJ01000023.1 GCF_001428105.1 Paenibacillus sp. Soil766
AGTAGGGTAAGACGAGGGATTACTCCCTCGGACTCCCCGTCAAACCGTGCATGCGGATTTCCCGCACACGGCTTTCCTTCGTCAGTTCCCCATCTTCAGGAGTGAGTCATCTTCACCCGTCACCGAGTTGCATATTTCAGACCTGAATTAGAAACGTGTGGTGAGTAAGTTCGTTAGAAATACCATACCCGCTGTTTCCAACACTTTGTTTGGAATTAACGAGTTAGAAACTGTAGACTTCTTTTTGCGCATGAAGGCTCGCACTCTCATTCGCGTCCATTCATCCAAGCGTTGAAACTTCTTCTTTACATTCCCTATCCCGAAATAGTTACCAAATCCTCGTGACACTTCATTCAACTTCTTGATCATTTCTGCAAGGTTGTTTCCTTGTTGCCTTCGAGTGATCTGACGGACTTTCTCTTTGTACTTCTTCACTTTTTCGTATGGTAGGATGAGGTATTCTTTCCTAAAGTGAAATCCTAGAAAACGGAATCCTTCATCAAAATGTACCACTTTCGTTTTCTCAGGATGCATCCTTAACTGAAGTTCCCCTTCTAAGATGGACTTTGCTGTTTCGTATGCTTCTTCTGCTTGCTCCTTTGTTTTACAAAGGATGACCGCATCGTCTGCATACCTGACTACAGCGAACCCTTTCTCCTTCATCCCCCAGTCGAAATGATTCAGATACAAATTTGCAAGTAATGGACTGATGACACCGCCTTGTGGAGACCCGACTACTGTTTCATGGAACTGGCCATCTTCCATGACTCCTGCGCTAAGCCATCCGCGAATGAGCGTCAGCACTTTTCCGTCAGTTATTCGTTCACGAACCTTTTTCATCAGCATGTYATGCGGAATTTCATCGAAAAAGGACATAATGTCGAGGTCAACCACGTGATCGTATCCGCCGCGTTTTGCGCGTCGGATCGTTTGTATGGCTTGGTGCGCCGAGTATCCAGGTCGAAAACCAAAGCTGTAGTAATAGAAGTCTTGTTCAAAGATCGGCTCGATGATTTGACGTACAGCCTGTTGGCATACGCGATCTCGGATTGTTGGAATACCTAACGGTCTTAGCTTTCCGTTTTCTTTCTCGATGTAGTGTCTCCTGACAGGATCAGGTTTGTACCGATCTTGTTGCAGTAACCTTTGCATTTCCTTTAGGTTCATGTCTATGTTCTTCTCGAACATGTCGATACTTACTCCATCGATTCCGCCACTGCCTTGATTCTTCTTTACCGCTAGCCATGCTTCGTGAAGATTGTCCCATTGGTTGGTGTTTCACCACCTTACCACTACTCACCAAGCTGATCTTGTTCAGGCTACAAATGATCGATTCCTTACTTGTTCCGACTTGCCTGACTGCGTGTTAGGTTTTCACCAATCGCTTCTGTCTTACAAGGCGTACTCAGGTCGCCAACAGCCCTTATCCTTTGACGTGCTTTCGCCATCGGCGGGACGCACCCTCTTGGAACTGTTCCCTTACGTTTAAGGCGTTTACGATCTCCACTCACTAGAACTCACAGTCTTTGACGAAGCACGTTCCCTTTGCCTCTGTCTTCCCTCTTTTGGAGTGGAAGCAGGTTATGCGACTTGATTTTTTTTCCACAGCCTTGAACTGCTCCAAAAAAAAAACTCCGCGCATACTCATCTGAGTTTTATCCTCCAGTCTGTTACCAGCTTTCATCGGCTCGGACTTACTCGCTACTACGGAACGATCCGCCACCTCGCAACCCTTCGGTTTGGCTTTCCCCTTCGGGTTATACCTCTCCTACCTTGTCCGCGTTTGCGCCAAGGAGACTACGAGGCTTCCCTCGGTCATCTGCACATTCTTTTCCATCCATCCTGACCCTAATCACGTCGATGAGCCTTGCAGGTCATATCCCTTTCGTGCTTCCCTGCAAGATATGCATGTTGCAAAAGTTTCCCCGTTTTCATGGCGGGTCACCCTGCATCGCCGCCACCTCTGGTTCACTGCATTCCGGGCTGGACTTTGCCTGCAGACCCTTCAGATCCCCTCTCGCGAGGGACACCCTGTCAGTCCTCCTCCTCAGGAGGGTCGGACCTCTACTTCGGCTACGGCACTTCAAAGGGTAAAGTTACCGTGTGGATTTGAACCACCTAGATTGTGCGACTGTGAGGCGCACANCCTTCCAACCAGATCAGCGCCGAAACGACCCTTCAGATCCCCTCTCGCGAGGGACACCCTGTCAGTCCTCCTCCTCAGGAGGGTCGGACCTCTACTTCGGCTACGGCACTTCAAAGGGTAAAGTTACCGTGTGGATTTGAACCACCTAGATTGTGCGACTGTGAGGCGCACACAAAAAACTCAACCTTCTAATGAAGGCTGAGCCGATAAGTATCCAAATAAGTACCATCTTTGAAGGTGTAGTAATCATAGAAATAACGTGTACCTCTATCTTCCTTCGTCTTATAAAACACTTCCCAGACATAGTCATTTCCTAATTTACCTGGTATAACACGCTCTATTTCACTGCTTGGTGCCTTTTTCAACACAGCTGCGCGGGCTTGCTCCTCTGTGAAGGCTTCCTCCGCCATTTCCGTATGAACATCCTCAGCAGAAACCCAAGTAATTAAACGTTGTCCTAGCTTGTTTTCCCCGTAAACAATTTGAAACGGCTCATCACCGTAGAAGAAGTCGACCTTCGATGCTTTGGTCATCATACTTCCAACAAAGGCTTTTTCAACAGCTACACGTTTCTCTTCCCAGTGTTCGTTCTGCACATTCAGGTAGAATCGGCTAAGCACAACACCAAGCGTTGCTACTATGAAAACACCAAGTGTAATCGATCGCTTCGCATTCATAAGCGCCGCGCACCTCCCCACAACCACTTACTTTGCCTAAACATTAGCCTTTCAAGCGATCAAAGCATTGTTCAAATTCACGTTTAATTTTCTCTTCATCTAATGTTAGACATTCACCTTTACGGACGATCCACTTGCCATCAACGCATACATCAACGACATCTTTCGCACAAGCGGAGTATACAATGTGGGAAACGAAGTCAGTCTTCGGAAGGAAGTGGGGTTGATCGATATCCAGTGCGATGAAGTCTGCTTTCATGCCAGGCTCAAGTAAACCGACATCATCCAGCCAAATGGATTCTGCTCCCATTCGAGTTCCAAGCAGCAAAGCCTCCTTCGCAGGGATTGCTAATGGATCACCACTCACACCTTTGTGAATAAGAGCTGCCAATCGCATTTCCTCAAACATGTCCAAATTGTTATTAGATGCCGCTCCATCCGTACCTAAAGATACTTTAACGCCAGCACGCAATAATTCTGGTAACCGCGCAACTCCACTAGCAAGCTTAAGATTACTGCCCGGATTATGGGACACACGCACATCATATTGCTTGAGAATTGCGATTTCTTCATCATTTAAATGAACACCGTGCGCAACAAGTGTTGGACGAGTGAATACGCCTAGCTTTTCCAAGTGAGCTACGGGTCTAGCGCCATACTGTTCCACATTTCCTTCGACTTCTCGGCGTGTTTCCGACATATGTGTATGGATCGGAAGATTAAGGTCATGTGCAGCTTGCACAATGCGTTCGATATAATCTGGCGGACATGTGTACGGTGCATGCGGCGACATCATCGTTGTAATTCTGCCATCTGCCTTACCGTGCCAGTTCTTTGCAAATTCTGTTGCTTCAATTAGCTTAGCTGTTTGTACATCAGGCGGACATAGTCCGATTACACCGCGGGTCAATACGCCGCGCATTCCCGACTCCTCTACCGCTAAGGCAACTTCATTCATATGGTCGTACATATCGACAAATGTCGTTGTGCCGCCTTTGATCATTTCAAGGATCGACAACCGCGTTCCCCATTTGACGTCTTGTGAAGTAAATTTCCCTTCCATTGGCCACATTTTTTCCTCAAGCCATACTTGCAGCGCAAGGTCGTCACCATAACCGCGGAGCAAAGACATCGCAGCATGTCCATGTGTATTCACGAGTCCAGGCATGTACAACTTGTTCGTCCCGTCAATTACTTCATCATAATTGTCTAATGGTTCTGGCACTTCAACCCCGATGTATGTAATTTGACTGCCTTCGATTACCATGCAGCCATTAATGGAAGTTTTGTCATCCTTATTAGAAATAAAAATACCATTCGAAATTAATGTTTTTTTCATAGTAAAAAACCCTCTCTATGCTCATTCTATAAACAACTACTGCTCCATAAACTTTACATCTTCAAGCTTGTAAAATCAAGGAAACCATGTGCGATTCCTTAGATGTTAAGAAATTGTAAAATGTCACGGAATTTTCGTTGCTTTAGACCTAAAGTATATGATACTTTAAACATTGTGAGTTTTTTCTACAATTTGGTCATTTTCGATTTACAAATTCGTTCAAAAACTTGTACATATAGTAAAAATTAGGAGGATTCTATGACAACGTTATTCACCAGAAAGAACGAAGTCGATTTCTTACAATTGCTCATCCGTGCTGCAGAGAACGCTTTGCAAACAGCTCAATTGTTTCGCACAGCTATGATGGGAGATAAGCCGCCAATTGAATATGTTAAAGCCATTCATGACCTAGAACATGCAGGCGACTCCATAACACATGACATCTTCAGCGGTCTGAACAAAGTATTTATCACCCCTATTGATCGGGAAGATATTATGGTTCTAGCTTCCAAAGTGGATGATGTCACAGACGGGATAGAAGCAACGATTGCTCGTTTCGACTATTTGAATGTATCTCATACGGACTCCTACATGAAAGATTTCTCAGGTGTAATTGTAGATTCCTGTCAACATATGTTAGATGCCTTTAAGCTTTTGGCTAAGAAAAAGTATATGCAAATTCCGGAGCACACCGTTGCTATAAACAAGCTTGAGAATGATGGAGATCGATTGATGCGCGAAGGGATTCGTCAAATCTTTATAACACGTAAAGATGTGTACGAAGATTTCAAACTCAAAGAAATTTATGAGCGTTTGGAAGAAACAACCGATGCTTGCGAAGATGTCGCTAACATTCTAGACAGTGTAGTACTTCGTTACTCTTAAGACGAGATGTCTGTGTACGAAGAAAGTTTTCCTATTGGAAAACGCTAGGAGGAATTCATGTTAACTTATTTGATCATTATCGTTGCACTAGCCTTGCTATTCGACTTCATCAATGGATTCCACGATACAGCTAACGCGATTGCGACTTCCATTTCTACGCGAGCATTAAGCCCACGAGTCGCTATATTTATGGCTGCTACACTTAATTTCGTTGGTGCCATGGTTTCATCTGAAGTTGCCAAAACGGTAGGCGGAAGTATTGCCAATCCTGCGAAGATCGAAAATGGGGTTGAAGTCGTTATTGCTGCCCTACTTGCGGCCATCATTTGGAACTTGCTTACTTGGTACCTGTCCATTCCATCTTCCTCCTCCCACACGTTGCTTGGTGCCTTAGCTGGTGCTGTAATTGCAGGAGCGGGCTTCAATGGTGTTAACTGGAGTGGTTTCACACAAATTATTATCATTCTCATATTATCGCCGATTATCGCTTTCGCTCTGGGTTATCTCATCATGGTTTTGATCAAGTATATCGTAATTTGGTCAGGCAATACGTCCAGATCGAAGCTAAATCGTGGATTTCGTACGTTACAAATCCTATCAGCCGGATTACTTTCCTATTCACATGGGGGTAATGATGCTCAGAAGGCGATGGGCATTATCGTATTTGGCCTCGTTGCTGCCGGTGTGCAAGATGATTTGAATGTACCTCTCTGGGTTAAAATCTCAGCCGCACTTGCCATGGGACTTGGTACTTCCATTGGTGGATGGCGAATTATTAAAACCGTTTCAGGTAAAATTGTTAAAATTGAACCGATAAACGGTTTTGCGGCCGATTTAACATCCTCAATTGTTATTCAAATCTCAACTTTCATCGGTAAACCATTATCTACAACACATGTCATTTCTTCTGCGATCATCGGGACAGGCAGTGTCATGCGTTTCCACGAAGTACAATGGGGTACGGTGGGTCGAATGTTGATCACTTGGATTATTACGATTCCCATCTCGATGGTTCTTGCTTACACGCTGTACTTTGCGATATTCCGTTTAATCATGTAATAGTAAACAATCAAAGGCACGACCCGCTGAAGCTGCGCGGGTCGTGCCTTTTTCATGCTAATCCAGATAATAGGCTAAGCTTTGAAGCTCTGTTGTAAAATCCGCATAATGCACGCGCACATCTGGCGGCACCTTGATAATGACTGGAGCAAAGTTCAAGATTGCTTCAATGCCACAAGCAACGAATTCATTCGCGACATTCTGTGCTTCAGCCGCGGGAACGGTTATAATACCGATACGCACACCAAGCTCAGTCATAACCGACTTCATTTTGTCCATGGGGAGCACAACTAGGTTATTAATGACCTCACCTGTCTTAGCAGGCATGGCATCGAATAAAGCCACAATTTTCATATCATTACGTAAATACGTATTATAATTGCAAAGTGCTCTGCCTAAGTTTCCAGCGCCAACGAGCGCAACTTGAATATGTCGATCTAATTTAAGAATCTGACGAATCTTCTCGATCAAATAATTGATATCATATCCAATACCTTTTTTGCCAAACTCGCCGAAATAAGCTAAGTCCTTCCGGATTTGAGCAGGATTCAGATCTAACTTTTGACCTAAATCCTGAGAAGATACCGTGGAAACATTGTTCATTTGCAACTCGTTTAGATAACGTAAATAGATAGGCAATCTGCGGACAACAGCTTCTGAAATTTTTTGTGTTTTCACGTATTAGGCTCCTCCCATCCATTGCTCAATCCTCGGCAGCATTTGTTCGCAGGTCATGTGCTCGATCTTCGGACCAGGCAACGAATAGAGGAAGTGCTTGCCATAATACGTTTCAATAACACGTGTATCATAGATAATGACGATCCCTTTGTCTGACGCTCTCCGAACTAATCGACCGAAGCCTTGTTTAAATCGAATCACAGCTTGAGGTACAGAAAATTTCATAAATGGATTCTCATTGCGCTTCTTGATATTCTCACATTTGGCTTCAACAAGCGGGTGATTCGGTGGTTGAAATGGAAGGCGAATGATCGCCAGACAACTTAGTGCATCTCCTGGAATATCGACACCCTCCCAGAACGAGCTGGTGCCTAGTAACACGCACATTTTGTTATCTTGGAACATACGGGTCAATTTACTACGATTACCGCTGTCTACCCCCTGCCCAAGCACGGTGATGCCATGAGGACTCAGCTTCTCCTTCATTCCCGCATGGACGAGTTTCAACATCCGATTCGACGTACATAGAACCAGCATTCGGCCTTTCGTCACCTGTGCCACATCACTCAGGGAGTTGATTAGGGCTTCGATGAAAATCGGATCACCCGCTCCCTTAATGGTCGGGAAATTGCGTGGAATGACGACCAGAGCCTGCTCTCGATAATTAAAAGGAGATGGCAACTGCACCGTTTTCAGCTTACCTGACTCTTCGTCCTCTGGAATGGCTAATCCTAGTTGCTCCGCCGAGTATTGGAACGATTTGTTCACCGAGAGCGTTGCGGAGGTCAAGATAATACTGTCTTTCGTTTCAAAGAAGTGCTGCTGCAGTAGCCCGCTTACATCCGTCGGCACAGAATTCAGCTGAACCGATTTGGCTTTCGCATACGTACCGGCTTCAATCCAATACACGTACCCTTCATCTGCCATTTTCATGAAGAAATGAAGCGCATCACGATGTGCGTACAGTTCTTTCACAGTGCCATTCAAATCCGTTACTAACCCTTGAACACCAAGCCCATCTTGCTGTTCCTTTAATTCACTTAACAATTTATCTAAAGTTCGTAATAGTTCATTTGCATTTAGATAAATATTATCCTCCATAATTAGTAGCTCACGCCAATTTGAAGGTAATGTTTCTGGCTTCAAACGTAGTACATACTGCGAGGTTTCCGATTGTGAAGGATCGCTTCCAGATGAAACCAATTCATACAGAGCTTCGCTTAGTCGCTCCCAATCCTCTTTGATCGAAATGATTTTCGGGAACAATCCATCAATCGTGTTGCTCCATGCGGCTGCACGCTCCCCGGCCTCATCCGATTTCTGCAATCGGAAACGCAGCATCGGAAGCTGACCGCTTCGATTATCTTTATACAGCCACAATAAAGAATGGTAAAACGCAGAAGAATGCAACTCTATTCCGAGGTGCTTACTTGCCACTTCTTCAAAGTGATGCGCCTCATCGATCACAAGGTGCTTGTAGGACGGTAGAAGGCGGTTCTCAGCTTTCATATCTGTAAAGAGGAGGGAATGGTTCGTAATGATCACATCAGCCGTGTTGGCATCATTACGAGCCCTGTGGTAGAAGCACTTCTTATACCATGGGCACATGCGGTTTAAACAAGAGTCCGAATCACTCGCAACTGAGTACCAGAACTGGGCACCTTTGTTGCCAAAGTGCAATTCTTCCTCATCTCCATGTTCAGTTTCACTTAACCAGACGACCATTTGCGCGGCCGTTATTGGGTCTTCTCTGCCATTTTCGTAGTCACGTGTTGTGAGCTTCGTTTCAAACTTACGCAGGCACAGATAATGACTTCTTCCCTTCAGAACAGCGGCTTTGAACGGAACAGGAAAAATATCTTTTAATAAAGGAATATCCCGCTCACGCAGCTGCTCTTGCAAATTAATCGTATGGGTTGAAACGACCACTTTCTTCTCATATTTCAAACCATAATAGATCGAAGGTATCAAGTAACCCAGTGATTTGCCCGTCCCTGTACCCGCTTCGATCATCAAATGCTGATCTGCCTCAAGAGACTTCTTCACTTCTAGAATCATTAGATCCTGGGATTCACGATCCTCATACACCTCGAACCGTTGTTGAAGCGCAGATTTCAATCCTTGCTGAAATGCTTGAAAGGAAGCACCTAACGCCTCAGTGACCTCAAACTCCGTGCGTAACTCATCTTCGTCGCCCCAATCCGTCACATTCAGTGTAAATTGACGGAAGTAACGATTCGTATCCATATCGACACTTGTTACTGATTCTTTATATAAACAAATCTCGTCCAGAAACCAACCTAAATCTGTGTTACCGTTTTCGAAAATTTGGTTCAATCTTTGTACCGTTAAGAGAGGCAACCCCAGTAAGCGATCCAAGCAATGTATCCAAATCAATGCTGTAACTTCCGCATCACTATCTGCTTGGTGTGGTCTTTCATGATCAATACCAAATAACGCCGCCACCATGCTAAGTTGTAGACTAGAAATGGACGGGAATAAAATACGCAGCAGATCCATGGTATCAAGAACACGTCCCGAGAATGGAGGATAACCGGTTCTCGTAAGTCCCCGCTGCAAGAATGACAAGTCAAATGCGGCTTGATGGGCTACAAGCACACAATCAAACAAGAGAGGAAACATATCAGACATAACTTGATCGAGTGACGGTGCATCTGCAACCATCTCATTGGTAATCCCCGTTAATGTTGTAATCGAAGAAGGTATACTAATCCCTGGGTTCACCAGAGAAGTATACCTGTCTGTAATTTCAAATTGATCTATAATGACGAGTCCAACCTGTATAATTTCGTCCCCAGGCTGACTTCCTGTCGTTTCAAAATCCAAAACAGCAAATTTCATAACGTCTATCTTCAATCCCTTCGTCCTACACTTCTCCTAGCATACCAAATATGATTAGGAAAAGGGAATACCTTGTTTTACCGCTAACGGGCTAGGACTCATCGAGATTGATTAGTGGCTCCATGCAAGAGGGGTCAGTATGATATGCTTTTTGAAAATATTCGAAAGCCTTCTCTAGGTTTTGATTTTGCACTTGAATACAACCCATAGCGTTATAAGAAATAGCTTTCATCTTTGAATTTTCCGTCAATGGCAGCAGAAATTTGAAGTGCTGATAGGCATCACCAAACTCCCCTTTACGCAAATGTCCCATTGCTAAATACACTCGCGCTAATAAGAAATCTGGTTGCCGCTGAATCAGCACCTCGAATTCTTTGATCGCTTGATCATACATGTACAACTTATAATACCCTTGTCCGCGCATGAATTCTTCTGTTTGCTTGCCGGACATGTCGAGCTCCATCAGTTCGTCATGTAAGGTTTGTGTGCTGCTGATCGGCACCACCCCATAAAACTTTCCCAGCTTCTCCTCAAAAAGCAGCCACGCCTCGATGAATTCATCACTCATCGTCTTCAACACTTGCAATTGTTCGTCAAGTTCGGCTTTTTTCTCCACATCACTGTTCGGATATTCCTTCTGGATTTCTTCCAAAACCTCATTCATTGTGGAAAATAAATGCTTAAACATTTGGCATCCCCACCTTTGCTTCGAAAGCTTACCCTCATTCTTTGTAAACAAAGACCTTTTCATGCATGCAAGTGGTTCCGCCGTAAATCTTAGAGGACAGTCGAATGTTCTTCTTCCTTCAGCAATTGGGCAACGGTGTTGTTTGCTCCCATAATGGCAATCGTTGGATGATGCTTCTTCGCTTCTTCGTCGCTCATCATGGCATAGGAAACAATAATAATAGTATCACCCGTTTGAACGAGTCTTGCTGCCGCGCCATTCAGACAAACCACACCTGTGCCCCGCGGCCCAGGAATAATATACGTCTCCAAACGTGCACCATTATTGTTATTCACGATTTGCACTTTCTCATTTGGCAGCATATCCACAAGGTCAATCAAATCCTCATCGATTGTGATACTGCCGATATAATTTAAATTCGCCTCTGTAACCGTGGCGCGGTGGATCTTCGCTTTCATCATCGTGCGAAACATAAGACGTCACTTCCTAACTTGTAGAATAAGATTATCAATTAAACGTGTTTTCCCAAACTTCACAGCCAGCGCGATAATAAGAGTATCAATAGAATGGCTGTATTCAAAAGTCTCTAAAGTAGGGTAAGACAATACTTCCGCATAATCTATAACGGCTAATGGCGCCGTTAGGATATGATCGCGAACTAAAATCTCTAGCTCTTGTGATGTAAATGAGGATGCTGACATGCTTTGGATGAATTCTTTTGCTTGCTGTAAGGACTGAGACAATACCAATGCTTGTTGGCGCTCCTCCGGAGATAGATACACATTACGCGAGCTCATCGCCAAGCCATCGTTCTCACGCAGGGTCGGGCAAGGCACAATTTCAATGGGTATATTTAAATCATGAACCATCTGCTCAATGACTGCCACTTGTTGGGCATCCTTCAAACCAAAGAAAGCTTGGTCCGGCTGCACCATATGGAATAGCTTACTTACAACCGTAGCCACACCATCAAAGTGGCCTGGTCGAGAAGCCCCACAAAGTCTCGTCGTGACCTCTGACACACTCACGGTGGTGCGCGTTGGTGTTGGGTACATCTCGTCTACGGATGGCATAAATACAATATCCACACCAGCTGCCTCCGCGACCGCCAAATCTTGCTCCGCATTACGAGGATATCGTTCAAAATCTTCCCCCGGACCGAACTGCAAGGGATTCACAAAAATGCTCAACACAACTAATCCACTTTGAGAACGTGCCTTTTGGAGAAGACTCGCATGTCCTTCGTGTAAAAAACCCATTGTCGGCACGAAGCCGACAGTTTGATCATTCTTTCGTCGATATGCTTTGATCCGAGCTCGTAAATCGGCAATTGTCTGAACCACTTCCATGGTATGGATCGCTGCCATGACCAATCACTCCTTATCGCCGTATAGATATTGAACAACATCGTTGTCCATATGAAATGTATTTTCTTGCGCTGGAAACGTCCGCGCTTTCACTTCTTTCACATATTCGCCAATCCCTGCACGGATAGTTTCCCCGATATTTGCATAGGCTTTAACAAACTTTCTGGGAGCACTGTCAGAACCATACTGCAACAAATCATGGTACACAAGGACTTGCCCATCACAATGCACACCAGAGCCTATGCCAATAGTGGGAATGGACAGCTGCTTCGTGATCCATGCCGCAAGCTCATCGGTAACCAGCTCCAGAACTACCGCGAAAGCACCTGCTTCTTCAATTGCCTTTGCATCACTCAACAGCTTCTTAGCTTGATCCGAGCTGCGCCCTTGTACACGGAAGCCTCCCAGTTGGTGAACCGACTGCGGTGTTAACCCCAAATGGCCAACGACTGGAACTCCTGCATCGGTAATCGCTTTGACGGTAGCCGCGATCTCTGCGCCACCTTCTAATTTAACCGCCTTAGCGCCGCCTTCACGCATCAAACGTCCAACGCCTTGCAATGTAGCGTCCAAGCTGCCATGGTACGTTAAGAATGGCATATCAGCGACGACAAACGTATTCGCGGCCCCACGCACAGCAGCACGTGTATGATAAACCATATCATCTAGTGTAACTGGCAGTGTAGAATCATAGCCTAGCACGACATTCCCTAGTGAATCACCAACTAGAATAACATCAATACCTGCTTCTTCCGACAAACGTGCCGAAGGATAATCATAGGCCGTCACCATCGTAATCGGTACGCCATCTTGCTTCATTTTTCTCATCTTTGCTGTCGTTAGCGCTTTACGTTGTTCCACAGGTATCCCAGCTTCCTCATATAAAATAAAAAACCTTTTAGCTAAGAGCTAAAAGGAGCGCATGCAGAAAGAATCAATGATCCCTCTGTCTCGGTCCTATAAGGCTCAGAGCAGAATCCAACATCTTGTTTCGGTTATTCAGATCAGGCAAGATCAAGTGCAGTTCCTATAAGGATACCGCCTTATGTTTCTATTATACCAAAGCTTGCTTCGGGATGATACCCTTTATCTCCCACTACTTCAGTTGAATGTCTCCGGAATAAATTTTAATCCGTTTACCATTGGGAGTTATCACCGTCAAAGCACCAGTATCATCCAAAGAATCTGCCACTCCTTCAATAAAGCCTGAAGGTGTTGATGTCCGAATCGGTCTCTTCAGAGTGACACTTAACGCTTCCCATAGTAAACGAATTGGAGCAAATCCCTTCTCCAGATATAGGGCGTACATCTCCTCGAATTCCTTTAGAAAAGCTTGTACTAATCTCGCGCGCGAAACCTCGGCGCCAGATTCGATGGCTAAAGAAGTGGCAATGGAGCGGAGCTCTTCTGGATAGTCCTCTTCTAACAAATTAACACTAATACCTATTCCTGCGATCACATACTTTAAGCGCTCGTCTTCGCCACTGCTTTCCAGCAAAATACCACTAACTTTCTTCCCATGTATAAGAAGATCATTTGGCCATTTGATGCCAATTTCAACTTGGCACACTTTTTGTATGGCACGACACAGGGCAACCGCACTAAGCAGAGTTAGCTGCGGCATGAAGTAGACAGGAATTCGTGGTGTCAGAATTAGACTCAACCAAATCCCCTTACCCGAAGGAGAATGCCAGTTGCGCCCCATTCGACCTCTGCCTGCTGTCTGCTTCTCTGCGAGCACAATCGTGCCCTCAGACGCGCCTGAAGCCACGAGCTGATGCGCAATCGTCTGAGTCGAATCGACTTCATCATAAATATGTACTTTTTGACCCAGCACTTTCGTTTCCATACCATTCATCAATTCGCTGATCTGCCATTTCGCTGGCTTATGGATCAGACGATACCCTTTGCGTGGAGCCGCTTCAAACGCATATCCCTCCGAACGGAGTTCCTCGATATGCTTCCAGATCGCAGTACGGCTCACACCTAACCTCCGACTGATTTCCGCACCGGATACATAGGTTTCGGGCGCTTGCTCAAAAAGCTCTAAAATTCGCTCATTCATACGATTTCACTCGCAATCTTATAGTTTGATCTATAATAGCGCATTGCTGCGCTTGATTTCTAATTCAATTAGTTGCTGAAGCGTGCGAAAAACCTTGGTTCGATTTCCTAGCTACTTCATGTGCAAGATACCTCTAGCGCAACTTACTAGTTACCCATGGGTGCAACATACCGCTAACTTGAACTACTAGTTACCCATGCGTGCAAGATACCTCAATCTTCAATTACTAGCTACTCCATATGTGCAAGATACCTCTTGCTCAACTGCCTAGTCACCCTACGAACGACCGCTTTTTCAATTAACTGGATTTCATGTAGGTATTTTGAGTAATAAAGTACCAAAATCGAAAATAGCTGGATTTTCTGTAGTTAATTCTGACCAATTTTCCTATTTTCGCTTGAATTGCAATATTTAACTGGAGGTTTTCCAGTTAAATGTAATTTTAAGAGAAGTTCAAGTAAAATAAATGTATTTTTTACAGTTATTCGAATAATTAAGTGCCTGTAAGGGCCGCCACAGCCGTCATTCAAAAGAAAAACCGCACAGCGCTGCTACTTCGCAGCCTGCGCGGCGTCAATCAGAGCCTCGCGCTCATTCGGGATTTCCCCGAGAGCAGCTCGCTCGAGCAAATCCTGCAGCAGCCTGCCCATCCATGGGCCGGGCTGCCGATCAAGGGCCACCGCCACATCCTGGCCGGATATGGCAAGTTCTTTCAGGCTGAAGCAGGGGACCTCCTTCAGCCAAGCTTCTCCGCGCCGCAGCAACTCCGGCGCGGTCTCAACCAAGAAGCGCGCCAAGCCGCCGCGCTTCCCCTCCACCTGCGGCAGCTCGCGCAGCAGCCGCAATAACGCGCGGGCTGCGGCTTCGCCGCGGCGCACCGCGCCAAGCTTCCAGACCCGCTCCAGCGGAGCCGGGTCATCCACCCTTACCTGCGCGGCGACAGCATCGCGCAGAGCAAGCACTTCCGCGACCGCTGCGCCATCGGCGCGGGAGAAGGTCAATTCCTGGAGCGCCGCGCGGACTACGTCCGCTGGCACCTCCAGGAGCATCAGCAGCATGGACCAACGGTCATGCTGCCCCTCGAGCGCGCTGACAACGTCCAGCGCGTCGTCCCAGGCGAGCCAGGCCTCAAAAGGCAGCGGAAGCTGCTTTTTGAGGTAGGCCAGCAGGCCGCTCGCCAGCAGTAACCGCACAGCCCGTGCGGGGGCTGGGCCCTCAACCATGCGCTGCAGCTCGCTGCGCACGCGCTCCATGGCAATATGGCGCAGCAATGGCGCATTCGCCAGCAGCGCCTGCCAAGTGCTCGCCTCGATCTCTAGATCGTAAGTCGAAGCGAAACGAATGCAGCGAAGCATGCGCAACGCATCTTCGCCAAATCGTTCCTCCGCAATACCAACGCAGCGTAGTACACCAGCCGCTAGATCTGTTTGTCCCCCATAAGGATCCTGCAGAACGCCAGCTACATCCATAGCCATCGCGTTCATCGTGAAATCCCTTCGCCTTAAATCTTCAGTTAAATCCGAAATATAGGCAACAGAGGCAGGGCGACGAAAACCTTCGTACGCTGCCTCCTTACGAAAGGTCGTTACCTCATAGGCGCCTTGCGCTATTAGAACTGTGACCGTGCCATGTTGGAGCCCTGTTGGTACCGTCCGCTGAAAGATTTGAATCACCTGCTCTGGCAATGCAGAGGTGGCGATATCAATGTCTTTGATTGGACGACCAAGTACCACATCCCGTACACAGCCACCGACATAATAGGCTTCATAACCAGCTTCCATGAGCGAAGTCAATACCTCCGAAGCACCTGGATCATTCATTCCCTTGCCTGCATCCAACTTCATTTCTCCTATCCAGTTAGCATCCTTATTGACATGAAGATGCAGAAATGCGATGTGATTCAGGGAGCTCCCGTCCTAACACGCGATAGTAAATCTCCTCGTATTGAACTGTCGTAATATCGTTACAAAACGTATAACGCGCACGATTCAAACAATTTTGTGCCATTTGTTCATACATCACTTGATTTTTCAAAAGATTAATCGCATAACTGGCCATTTGCTCCGTATCACCGACTTCAGCTAGAAAGCCAGTTTCACCATGTGTAATCAACTCAGGAATTCCACCTGCATTGGATCCAATCGTTGGCACACCGCAAGCCATTGCTTCAAGTGCAACAAGCCCGAAGCTTTCTTTCTCAGAAGGAAGCAACATAACATCTGCAAGTGAAATGACTTGAGCCACATCATCCTGTTTCCCACAGAACGTTACTTTATCCGAGAGGCCAAGCTCCTTCACTTTCGAAATCATTTTCGAAAGATCCGGTCCTTCCCCAACAAATAAAAGTCGAGACGGCACTTCTTTACTCACTTTTGCGAAAATATCCACAACATCCTGCACGCGTTTCACAGGTCGGAAATTGGAAATATGGATAAGAATTTTCTCATCCGGCCGAGCGAATTCGCCTCGCAGCTTCGATATATCTCGCGGGTAATACACCCGTTTATCAACAAAGTTATAGGTCAAATCTATATCACGATCAATGGCTAACAATTCCCGTGTTTCTTTGATCAGATCCTTGGAAACAGCCGTTACAGCATCGCTTTCATTGATGGCATAACGGATAAGATCCGAAATCGATTGATCCTGCCCCAACACCGTAATATCTGTCCCATGAAGAGTCGTCACAACCTTGAGATTCGAGCCTACCATTTGCTTAGCAAGCAATGCACAAACGGCATGTGGAATTGCATAGTGAACATGGAGCAAATCAAGCTCTTCCATTTTGGCAACTTGGGCTAGCTTACTAGCAAGCGATAGATCATATGGCGGATACCGGAAGACATAATATTGGCTAACTTCCACTTCATGATAATAAATATTTTTATGAAATTTGCCTAATCGAAACGGCATGCTATGTGTAATAAAGTGAACTTCGTGTCCTTTTTCAGCCAGTAACTTTCCAAGCTCAGTCGCTACTACACCTGAGCCACCGAGTGTTGGATAACACGTAATACCAATCTTTAATTTATCTTTCATCTCTCACACCTCTTTCCGAACAATCAAAAATGCTCTATCAACAAAGGGAGTTTGGAAACAAACCCTTCTGCGTACGTCAATTGACGCTTCTGCCCCATGAGTCGATCACGAGCTTCAACACGTTCGACATATCCTTGATTGAGTGGCGTCGCAACGGTGCCCGTACCCGTTACAAATTGTGACCGGTACGCACGTAGTGCTGCCATTTTATTATCATAAGTGTCTGTTACATTAACAATCACATCAGCTTCATACACATCATTTATAAAATAAAAAAATAGTTGCTCCACATTCACAGCTTCTGAGTCTGGCAAATATTTTCGCAGCTTCGCATTGAAAACAGCTTCCTGTACGAGCGTTGAACATGCAATATGATCGGGGTGACGATCTTGCCAATATGGCGCGAACACGATTCGTGGACGAAACTTCCTGATTTCTTGTGTTATCCGTTCAATATGCTCTGCTGTGACCAATAATCCTCGATCTGGTAATCCCAGATTCGTACGGGTTGCTACCCCTAGAATTTTCGCTGCTTCTGTTGCTTCTTCTAGTCTAGTTTCTACCGTGCCATTGGAGGACATCTCCGCATAGGTCAGCTCACACAATCCAACACGTAGTCCATGCTGTGTATGCTTAGCAATAGTCGCCCCCATCCCAATCTCAGCATCGTCTGCATGGGCACCAAATATAAGAATATCTAATTGTTCACTCATCTTATTCAATTCCTGGCTTATATTTATGTACGAGTTCTCTCCAAGCAAAATCCCCACGATCCAAAGCCCTTACAAGCAACTCCGCAGTCGCAATGTTCGTAGCACACGGAATCCCTTGCACATCACATAATCGAAGCAAAGCGATAATATCAGGCTCGTGTGGTTGAGCCATCAAAGGATCACGCAAGAAGATGATCAAATCCATCTCATTTTCTGCAACCAATGCCCCAATCTGCTGATCTCCACCAAGTGGCCCTGACATGAATCGATGAATATTCAAATTCGTATTTGCCATTATTCGACTGCCTGTCGTGCCAGTTGCATATAGTTTGTGTCCCTCGAAAACATGCTCATAAGCCGTAACGAAATTCACCATCTCATCTTTTTTTCGATCATGGGCAATAAGTGCGATGCTTAACATCTAACTTCCACTCTCCTAGGGGTCTCTAATCTATAAAATGCTCAAAACCATAAATCATTCCGGTATACGTCATTACTTTTCGTACCGCTATCGCAACACCTGGCATATAGGCCGCACGATCATAAGAGTCATGTCGAATCTTAAGCGCTTGACCTTGTTCGGCCATAATCACTTCCTGTTGCGCAAATACACCTGGCAGACGCACACTATGTATTCTGAATCCATTGTAATACCCACCGCGGGATCCTTCAATTGTTTCTTCTTCTTTCGGATTCCCTTGCTTAATTTCTTCTCGCACTTCTGAAATGAGCTCAGCGGTTTTCACAGCTGTTCCAGAAGGTGCATCTAGCTTTTGATCACCGTGATATTCGATGATTTCCAAATGAGGGAAATATTTCGAAGCTTGGGCAGCGAACCTCATCATGAGAATAGCCCCAATGGAGAAATTCGGTGCAATTAATCCACCAATATTGTTGTCTCGGCAAAGCATGTCCAAATCAGCAATAGCCTGAGGAGTGAAACCCGTCGTCCCCATCACGGGTCGAATCCCTAACCGAATCGCAAGATTTGTATGTGAAACCGCCGTTTGCGGTCCTGTAAAATCAACTAACACATCTGGTTTGGATTGGGTTAGAACCTTTTCAATGTCGTTACCCATCAGAATCCCGCATTCATCCATACCAACCATTCTTCCTAGATCAATGGGGCCGGAGGTACGACTTACTCCCCCTACTAACTCCATATCAGACTCACGCAGAACGGTCTTAACGACCTCCCGCCCCATTCTTCCACTTGCTCCGATAACTGCTACTCGTATTCTACGCTCCATATTGTGATGATCTCCTTTATCTTTGTTTCGGGCCTAGCTCTGTATTCATTTTAGTCTTATAGATCGAAGCATGTTGCTTTGCAAGCTCGTGATGAGGCTCTAGACGGACAGCCTCCATTACGGTCTGATAAGCTCTGGTATAATCCTTTCGCATCGCGAAGGCTTCACCTAGAATAAGATACGCTTCAATGGCTAATGGATCAAGCACAATTGCTTCTTTCAGCAGAAAAATAGCACGCTCCGCATGAGCAGTCTGATTCGTAAGCTGCCTTCTGGCTTGTTCAACAAGCTCTCGTGCATTCAACACTTGCAAGTGAAAGCGAAATGCTTCGTTCGCTGGGTCTAGTTCAATCGCTCTTGATGCATGTTCCACCGCTTTGTTAAGCTTATTACTTCTCGCGAAAGTAATGGAAAGTTTATGATGATAGACAGCATTGTTTGGTTCTTCAGCTATCGCTTTTTCAAACCATTCAATGGCCTTCTCAAAATCATGCCCAAGTATGGATTCGTATGCTTTTTGTATTTGATTTTCTCCATTCATCTGCCCATCCTCCTTTGCCATTAGCGGTCTTCCCGTTTCATGGGGATGGTTTAGTTTATGAAGATTATTTCGTTTCGGTGTTAATTTTAGTCCAACGCCCTGCATCACGGGTATTGAATTTGTGCATGATTTTGTCATGCGCATCCGTCAGATCAATGCCAAGTGAATTGGCAAAGCAGATCGTAATGAATAAAATATCACCAAGCTCCAATTCGATTGAATTGTCCGCTTCTGTACTCTTTTTCGGTTTTTCACCGTAAGAATGATTCACCTCACGCGCTAATTCACCAACTTCTTCAGACATTCTAGCCAGCATAGAAAGAGGACTGAAATATCCTTCCTTGAACTGGGAAATATAAGTATCAACCTCTTGTTGCAGGTCTTTAAGTGTACGTTCTGACATTGGCATCCTTCTTTCTATCCTCTTCACAAAGGTTATCCTCCTTATGTTAAACTAAACGAGAAAAGTTGACAAATTTTTTGTTAGAAAAGGCAAGCATATTAGGCATGGAGGAATTCACATGGTATTTAAAGAAAGGTTCCAAGATCAATTACTCAATGTGTTGGGAATTGGGATTGGAACCGCGATTTACGCGTTTGGTTTGCATTATTTTGTCATATCGAATGAGCTCATGGAAGGCGGATTAACGGGCATATCCCTTTTGCTCAAATACGTGCTTAATGTCCCTCCCTCCATCTCCACCCTTGTATTTAATATTCCGTTATTTTATTTAGGCTGGCGAAATTTCGGTAAAGGGCCTATGCTGTATACGATCTTCGGAGTCATTTGCCTTTCGTTCTTTCTGTGGGTGATGGAATGGCTAATTCATATGGGTTGGATAGTACCTTTTCACACTACACAAGACTATTTTCTAGCAACCCTATATGCTGGGATAACGCTTGGCACGGGTCTTGGGCTTGTATTTCGATTCGGTGGAACGACAGGTGGTTCTGATATATTAGCTCGCATAGGTCATAAAAAAAGAGGTTGGAGTGTCGGACAAGTCATCCTGATTATTGATGTCGTCGTCATTGGTTCTTCTTTCATTTATCTCCCTAAAGAAAAAGTGCTCTATTCACTTGTAGCCGTATTCGTCACATCTCGGATCATTGATTACATATCAGAGGGAGCTTATGCAGCCAAATCATTTACGATCATCAGTGATCAGCCAAGTAGCCTTGCAGAGTCCATCACCAAAGTACTAGATCGCGGAGTAACACTCTTCCCAGCGCGTGGTGCTTATTCAGGAAACACGAAGGAAGTCGTCTATTGCGTCGTTTACCGGCATGAAACAAGGCAATTACGAGAGTTAATTCACGCCGTTGATCCACGTGCTTTCATTATCGTTGGGGATGTCCATGAGGTCATCGGCGAGGGTTTCAAAACAAACTCATAGGTTAACATCAATGTAAAAAAAGTGGATTAAACAGCTCTACTGAGCTAGCTTAATCCACTTTTTATTATCTGTTTTCACTTTCCCTTGGCTGTCTAACTGGAACAATATGTCGTCCGGATTGGTACATCTGCCAGCCAACATAAGATAAAACCCCTATGATAATAAGACCTATACTAAGTGACCAGATGATGGGATGATTCGGATCCGTAAGTGGCACATAGGCTAGGGCATCTTTGTGTTTAACTAAGAAGAGCTCATCTATCACTTGATTCATATTCACAATACCCGCTTCTAGCTGTCTGATAGGCATTGGTTTTGTATTCACATGGGTACGTAGGAAGACGATTAACGAATCTAACTTCTCAACCGACGATGGATCTCGGCTAATGATTAATGAGGGATGAATAATGGCGATATGCTGAGAAAGATTAGCAAATTCCGCTATTGCTTCTTGCTGCTTATTCGCTTTTACCTGTTGACTCAGCAATTGGCTATCATTTTGCAGCACCTTATAATATTGCAGCCACATCGGCTGGTTCTTATGTGAAAGTGCATCTGTTGCAAGACGAATTTTGGCAACAGCTACTTGTCCATCAGATGGTGAGTAACTAACCGCGTTATACACCCGCTTCGCATCAGTAATCGTAGCAGTCAATGCATTCAATCCCTCTATGGAGGTAATTCCATCCCATGAAATCTTCGGAATTTGATCGGACAATTGAATCAACTTATTTCTTGCCTCACCAACTTGTCCAGACATCGTTAGGGTATACATCTCTTCGGCGATCTGATTTAAAAACGAAATCCGTTCTACCTGAACTGGGTCTATAGGTTTACTAGCTTGTCCGACTGTGTGTTGATTTGCACTGCAAGCTGCAAGTAAGCAAAGAACAAGGCCGAGTAAGAAAGTCACCGCTATCCCTCTTATCGTTCTATCGAAAAACATGGGACATCCCCTCCTTCACCATCATCATATGGAGGTTCGTCCCACTTTAGACCATCAGGTACTTGCTTTCAACATTTTTTTCTCTCTTACCATTAGACACGTTATCGCAATCCAAATGCTAATGATACTCAAGCATATCGTGAAGAATTGAATCGTTCCCAAATAGGGATGCAGTTCACGCTGGAGTCTTGGAAAAATTCCTCTTTCATAATCCATGAAGTCATTCCAAAACGTCCAGAGCGCCACAATTACAATAGCTGGTAGTCGGAATGAAAACCAACGAACAAATAACAATGCTTCAACGGCCATAGCCAAATGAGAGGCGGTCAGCATCCATCCGTCCCACCCGACAGCCGCCCCATGCCAAGCACCTGCCCATATCATCGTAACTGCCCATATCCCATACTTAAATGACGTGATGAGTCCGAAAGCTTCAACAAAGCCGCGTATTGCGTTAAATAGCTTACTCTTAGGCTTGGCACTGGACCGATCCATAATTAAGTAACCAATGGAAAGAGTGAAAAACAAACTAGCAGTCGGACTATCTGGCACAAAAAACACGTACCATAACGAATTCTCTGCAAGGGTGTCTACCATTTGAAGCCAATACCATTCATAGCCATATAGGGTTCCTAGCAAATTACTAATAAAAAACAACCAGAGCATTCTCTTACTAAGTAGGAAGTTTCTGCTCCACAAATAGGAAACGGACACGATGGTCCCTCCTTTATAGAATCAATTTTGATACGTAGACCTTCTAAAATTCCCAAAAAAAACCTGATCACTTTCGCGATCAGGTTCTGTTTTATTGAGTTTTTTGTTTGGATAACCAATCTGCTAATTTATCAATATCGGCATCCGTCAAGCCTTTATCAATGTTAGGCTTATACATAGCAGGCATGTTGCCTTTACCATTTTTGATAATACCCATAATGTCTTCCTTCGTATGAGTATCACCAGTGCCTAACAAAGCAGGTACACCAGAAGCTGGCATTCCTTTAAGCTGTGCACCGTGACATGCTAAGCAAGTTGCTTTGGCATAAATCGCAGCACCTGGATCATCAGCAGCAACAATTGCAGCTGCTTTCTTCGTTTCTTTCTTCGCACCCCCGCCAGCTGCGCCACCTTTGTTAGCGTGCATTTCTTCTTCACGCTTGATGTGCTCTGGAATGATGTTTTTCTCTTTAAGCTCTACTTGGTAATGTGACCAAGATGTGTACGTTAGGTATGTACAAGCAATCAAAGATAAAATCATAAGGCTGGAAGCAATTGGTCTTCTATAGAAGCGACGTTCTTTACCAGTATCCAAGAATGGAGCTAGCAATAAACCACCAAATAGTAATCCTGGTACTACAACGGCTCCAAGAACTACGTAATCACCCGATGTATATGGATACTTCAGCAATTGATACATGAACAAGAAGTACCAGTCTGGCATCGGAATAAATGCCGTATTCTTCGGATCCGCAGGATAACCTAGCGGAGCTGGGTCGGACATTACTAATACTAGCATACCGACCAAGACAACGACACCAACCATCCACTCTTTCAACAAGAAGTTGGGAATGAAGGCTTCCGATTTACCTGGGTAAGCAGAGTAATCTCTAGGAATGAGTCGTTGTTCTTGCGTTTTCTTAATTACGCGGGAATCCCCTACGTAAACGATTTTTTCATCAGACTTATGACCATGCGCCACGCTATTCGCCCCTCCCTAAATTATAGCGGTCCGGAAATACCTTGTTTGCGAATCATGAAGAAGTGTCCGGCAAGCAAAGCGAGCAGAACGCCAGGCAGGAAGAACACATGAATAGCAAAGAACCGTGTTAGTGTTTGTGCACCAACAATGCTTCCGCCTTGCAGCAATGTTTCGATGTACGGTCCCGCAAAAGGTACCGATGCTGCAATTTTCATACCTACTTGTGTAGCAAAGTAAGCTTTGTTATCCCATGGAAGCAGGTATCCCGTAAAACCAAGACCTAACATAACGAAGAAAATGAGCATGCCTACTACCCAGTTCATTTCACGTGGAGCCTTGTAGGATCCGGTGAAGAACACGCGCAGGGTATGTAAGAACATCATTACGATAACTAAACTAGCTCCCCAGTGGTGCATACCTCTGACGATAACACCGAAAGCTACTTTATGTTGCAAGTAATCAACACTTGCATAAGCATTGATAATATCAGGTGTGTAATACATTGTTAGGAACATACCTGACAAAATTTGAATTACTGTGATGAAAAACGTCAATCCGCCAAAACAATAAACGAACGCGGAAAAGTGATGAGCTGGGTTAACGTGTTCTGGTACCTCGTGATCCGCTACATCTCTCCACATAGGCGTAATATCAAGACGTTCGTCAATCCAGTTGTATACGTTTTTAAACATCTGATCGTGACGCCCCCTTATACTCTAGTGTTAGCATGCAGTTGACCAACATACACGAAACCATTCTCTACTTTTGTTGTGTACTCATCTAATGGACTAGGCGCAACAGCAAGGTTCTTGCCGTCTTGCGTATAATGCGCACCATGACAAGGACAGAAATACTGATCTTTGTAAGCAGGGTTATCGTTCCAGTTAACCGTACACCCTAAGTGCTTACACGTTGGATTTAACGCAAAGAGAGCACCCTTACTATCTTTGGAAATCCATGCTACGAGTTCAGCTTCACTTTCGTACCAACCATCTACCTGATGGACTTGGAACGTAAACGCTTGTGGAACATTCGTAATTTTACTTTCTTCGACAACTTTAACCCAGTCCGATGCTGCTTTGGGCTGAAGGACTGGATCTACGGCAAACCGAATCATCGGTATGATAATTCCGGCTCCCATGAATCCACCAGCGCCACCAAGGGTATAAGAAAGAAATTGTCGACGAGACATTTCGCGTTTGGTCCCGGGTTTCTTCCCATGCTGTTCTTCATTGTGATTGTTATGATCACTCATTCTCAGGTCTACCCTCCTACATTGGCCGCAGTCCGAACCCTCTCGGACAACAGCTACCTCTATCACGTGTCGTTCGACATTACACTACATAACTAGGACATTTCTAATAATAGCCTACGTCTACTAGGTCGTCAAGAATTCATAACTCCTTTTATTGGATTGAAATCTTCGCTTTCGGACAAATTTTAACGAAATTGTCACAACTTTTTGCAAGCCACATTCATCCATTACTACCCTTATCTTGCACATTTTTTTTCCATTAATACACGACAACAGCAAAGTTACTCTACAGGGTACCAAAGTTGTTGTACTTGTTTGGAAATACCTGATCGAATTGCTTCTGACTGCTGAGCCCATTGCTCGCTATCGACAACGATCAACAAATCTGTTTGGGCTGATTTCCAGTGAATTGCTTTCGAATGCAAAGTTAATACGATTATGTAACGAAACCCGCTTTTCTTCAATTGATGTACGATGCTCTCCACTTGCTCACTTGCATCAGTATCTGCTATGTAATGAAGAGCTGGATAAGTGACAACTCTACCCTTGTAAGGAATCTCGATAATTTCCATGACATCACGAAGCCGCTCCAACACTGTGGTCACTTGCATCGGATCCTCATCACCTGTCAAACCCGTCACAGGAAGAAGACATGTATCCAAGTAGGGTTTCAATTCCGTCCATTCCTGTGCAACAATCTCATTAAACTTCAAGGTGTAGCGCCTCCCTATCATTTACCAAAAGAACATCCGCTATGTAGCGCAAGCTCAACTTGTACTTAAAGTACTTTAATCCGTCCTTTCTTAGCTGTCAATCAGGTATTCAGTCGAACATCGAAACCTTGTAGATCACATACAAAAAAGACATGGGATTGGCATCCTCATGTCTTCATGTTTACTTACTCATGCGCAGCAAATGATTACCCTAGTGATTGTAAAATCCTTAATTCAGATGTTAGCGCCAAAAAGGATGTCTGATCTCCTTTAGCAAGTGCGCTGTCAATTTCCTTATAAAGATTTTCTTCTCTATATTTGCGTAAGGCATTATCCCAAATCATTTCCGCGAAAAGTGCCAGCAGCGCATCGTTAGATACATTCATTTTTCCCATGAGACCTACCTCCAAATGTTGTCCGCGGTTTGTCAGGAGCTTCTTTTTCGCAAAAATATATGTCTGCATTTTGGTGTACGCCAACCCGTTGTTATGCTCCTATTACATCATATTCACTAGTGAATTCAACGCTTCATTCAAAAGCCCGTTTGAGCCGGAATGTGTTAATACCTAGATCAGAAAAGTACAACTTTGTCTTCCTCTGCAATACTAATTCCTCGAATTACTTTAGAGCCTAGCTTAGTGACCTGAATAACGGCCCCATACGTGTGATCTTCGCCTATCCGGATCAGGCCCAAGTGCATCATCATTTGGATGATTCGCTGCTCGACAATGGATTCTGAACCGTCGTAGTAAAATGGTTTAACTAATTTGCTAAACAAATCTACAATCGAAGCCAACGTCACCCATTGATCACAAAGTCGATCCAGCCAAACCGCTATACTTTGTAAATTCGGAATCGGATTTTTGTATAACCTCAGCCAAAACGTGTACACATCCGTTACTGATTCTTTCTTCCCTTCCAGTAAACGTTCCTTACCTGCTTCTGTAATACGAAGCACTAGGCCATGTTCACTGATGAATTGGTGGTAATAGCAATAATCATAGATAAGTGAAAATCGATTTGGGTATTCCTTAAACATACGTCCGTAACCGAATCGCCATGTCCCCTTAGCTACCAATCCCTCTTGAACAGATAAACTAGCGAGAAGCTGCCCAAGCTGTTTTTTGTACATAAAGCCATCTGCTGTTAATGGCATTTCTTGCTGTGCAACTGCGGTTAAGAAATGAAAGATGTCATCGACTAGAAGTACTTGCTCATCACGATAGATCAGTGGTTCTTCAGTTTTCACCAAATCTTGCTTGAATTGCTTCGCTAGTACATCACTAAATCTTCGTTTTAGATCCGCTGGAACATGAAATAAGTATTTGGTTTGTTGGGAATACCCGTTAAACAACCAACCTAATTTCTTGAATTTTAGGATCATATCCCTTGGATTCCAATCTTCTGATGACTCTACTTTCTGAAAGCGTGATTGCTGGGCTCTAGCGATGAGTTCCTCCATATTAAACGCATTGCGAGGGTCTGAGAGCAGGGAGTTAAGGAAGCGAATGTTTTCCAAACTAAGACTTTGAATGTGTTTTTCGAAGATGTCTTTGCGCATGGCCGTACTCAGGATCGATTGAATCAACTCATTCTTAGAATGACCATTGCACTCACACTCGTAGGTATGTGCAATTCGGCCTAATTCATGGATATCGGCATAGCTGAGCATATCCGCTAGGTTCATTTCCATCCTACATCTCCCATCTGGCGGAGCTTTCTACTCCGATGTTTCTAGTAACCATTATGGGATTTTTTTCCGAAAATATTCCGCGAACAACAAAAAAACATGACTCTAGCGAGTCATGTTTACTTTCATACCATCGTATCAGAGGTCGTTTGCAAATGGGTTAAACAATTGTATAACTGGAGCTCCCACTGATCTCTTTGCCGTAACAACAAGGTCAATGACGTATTCTGTAAGAACTCCTCTTGATTCAATTTCAAAACACGAAGCACTTGAACGATAAAACCACCATGAGAGATGAGTAAGATCTTCTTACTAGGGTACTGATTCAAAATTTCTGTTTCAAGCTCCAACCATCTTGTCCATAGCTCACTATCCGACTCTTGGCCCAGATCCTGAAGCTTCCATTCGGCCCCCCAGCGCTCTTCACGCTCAACGGCAGTAGTTCCTTCAACCAAACCGTATTTGCGCTCTCTCAAGCGTTTATCTGTGCGCAATAGCGGGATGCCAGACAATGTAGAGATAATTTGTGCGGTTTCATTCGCTCGTTTCAAGTCACTGCTAAGGATTCCATCCCAACTTTCCTGAGATAGACGCAGCCCAAGTAATCGAGCTTGCTCTCTGCCTTCGTCCGTTAAGTCTGTATCCAACTGTCCTTGCAACTTGCCGAGTCGATTCCACTCCGTGCTTCCGTGACGTATAAACCCTATCGTTGTCATGCTTTTACCTCCAGCGCTAGAAATGCAAAATGCTCCACCAGGAGCATTAAGTTTTCGTTCGTGATAACCAATTCATAATAATAATAGTTGCTATTAAGCCGAGAAGCGATACGACTAATAAGTAATGAGGGTACGAATGGATCGGTCCAACATGAAAACGTAAAGGTTCCATGAAGCTTGGATTCAGACTTGCTACCGCATCACCCAACTTGTGTCCATTCAATGATTCTGTACCGCTAATCTTTAGCGCTTGTGGCGCTTCGAGATCGTAAAGTGAATTGTCCGCGGAAGCCATCGTTGACTGCGGGGAGCCATCGTATACGATCGCAAATAAAAAGCTAAACACAAAAAGTGCTAAACAAAACGCTATAACAGCCGTCAAATTCCGTCTTAATTTATAGGAAATGGAATACATCCGTTCCGAAACTGGAATTCGCCATGATTCATCCTCATAAATACGGTTCATAACTTTGGTGGAGACAATGGGCTCAAAGTCCGTCAGCTCCTCGTCAGTTGCTGCAGTGCGGATAAGAATCATGCTCTCTTCCCATATTTGAAATTCCTCTTTACAGGAGTCGCACGTTTCTAAATGTTTATCTACCGCTGCACGACGCAGGTCATCATTCGGCAAATCCCAATAGACTCCAAATAATTCCTGGATCTCACTACACTTCATCGCTTGTCATCCCTTCGATTCTTCGAATATCGGTTCACTGAAATAAGGATCCAAATGCAATTTGACTGATGCTCTAGCTCTAAATAAGAGCGATTTCACCGAACTGACGGTTTGACCCAAAATGTTGGCAATTTCCTGATAATCCATCTGATCATATTCACGTAAAATCAAAGCCGATCTTTGCTTTTCTGGCAAGCTATTAATCGCTTCGCGAACCATGGACACCTTTTCGTTCCTCAACATAGCCTGCTCTGGCATCGCATCAAAAGAAGCATGCGGTGTGAGACCGCTTTGCTCTAGTGACACCTGGACACTTTTATTTTTGCGCAGCTCACTCAATACGGTATTACGGGCAATGGTATATAACCACGTAGAGAAAGATGCCTCGATCTCGCGGAAAGAATGCAAACTGCGATACGCTTTATAAAATGTTTCATTACACAAATCTTCCGCGATAGCTTCCATTTGTGTGCTCTTCAGCATGTGATAAATAAAAGCAAGGATTTTACGCTCGTAACGACGCATAAGCTCGTTATACAGCTGAACATTTCCATCCTTGATTTCTCTGATCAATTGGGAATCGGTCATTACGTGGCGACCCTCCTCGCGATTCCGGGTACCACTCCAACTGTTCATACATGTTTTACTTGTGTTGGAGTGAAAAGTTGCGTTGTATTGTAAAAAAAAAGTGAATGCGTAATTTGGCAAACAATTAGATTTTAATCTATTCTCGATTCAAGACGAGATTCCTGCTAGATTCGACAAATTGTTGGATAAAGTTCATATTTCTACTACAACTCTACTATCGACATCTCCTGCATTCCTTTTATATGTATGAAAAAGGCAAAAAAAAACCGCCGATTCGGCGGTTGCACTTATAGTGCGATTATCGGATAGGAGTGGAGAGAAACCATACTGTACTTTTATTATATGTATACGGTTTCATTCTGTCAACACTTTTTTGAAAACGTTTACCAAGCATCATTTTGAACTAGCTAATAGTGATTGTTCTCTCTTGGCCTGCTTGATCAAATTACTAATGGAATGTGGACGAACAAATGGACTTCCACCGTTGATTCGAGGTATTTGCATTGCATCTGTCCATTCTGAAGCAATTCCGGCTTTCGTTGTAAATGCATACTGAATACCTGCTTCATGCAAGTATGAAATCGTCGTATCATCGTAACTACCATACGGGTAAGCATAAGAATCTACATTATTCGAAGCATTCAGTTCCTTGAGTTTATCCATACATTTACGAGTATCTTGAACAATTCTACTCTTAAACTCAACCTCAGTCTCTAGCTTACCATTCAGAACAACCTTGTTGGATAACAGCGGCTTTCCATCTTTCATTGCATGAAGCTCATCGGAATGCCCTTGGAATTCAATATTAGGGTCTTCACTACGCATTTGTTTAATCTCAGCCTTAGATAAAGTCGCTAACTTAGACTTTTTGGGATCATCCAAATCTTTCGTAATAACGAAATTCACTGCAGGGATATGAAGCTTCTTTAGAATTGGAAATGCATGCGTGTAGAAACTTTCGTAGCCATCATCAAATGTGATAAGCAATGCATTATCAGGTACTGGTTTTCCTTCGTTTTTGAAGTCTTTAAATTGATCCATCGTAATAAAATGAAAGCCTTTCCTTTGCAACGATACTAGCTGCCGCTCAAATAGCCTCGGTGTGATTGTGACAGAGTTCTGCTCAAATTCGTCAATGTGATGATAAACGATTACGGCAACCTCATTGGAGTAATACACATCTTTCGCACTTGCTAAAATAGGTGAAAAATTAAGAATGACAATCATGACCGCTAGTATGCTTACAATGAACATTCGGTACTTCAGATCAACCGCCCCATAACAATGAATAGTATGTAAATAATTAACAAGTCCCATTATAGCATGAGGCTTTAGACCTGTGAATCCGCTACAAAAAATAAAAGAACTCCCTTTGCGATGGCGGATACCAACACAAAGAAAGTCCTGAATGTTACAAGTAATTCAAAAATTAAACATGCACCGCATATTCTTTACCTAATAACTCCGCAGCGCGATCTGCATCCTCTTGGTTACGGAAAGACAATCGGAGAATACCAGGCACATCTTCACGGCTCTCGATAATTTGAATATTGCTCAGATTGATTCGAGCATTCCCAAGTAAAGATGTTATTGAACCTATGATGCCCGGGTGATCGGGCACATCTACATAAATATCAAATAAGGACGTAAGAACACCTTTACGACGTTCTGGCAACTTGCTGCGGAATTCTCCAGCAATACGAAACTGTTCCGCAATTCCTTCACCATCACTTTGCTCAATCAACTGGACGAATCGAGAAATCTCATCATTCCAATCCTTGAGCAGCTTGAGTATAACTTCACGATTGTTGACTAGAATATCACGCCATATCGTCGGTTCGCTTGAGGCGATCCTAGTAATATCTCGAAAGCCCCCTGCTGCCAAGTTTTGATACAAAGGATTACTCTCGTTATAGCTTCTTACTTGATTAACTAGTGCTACGGCAATGATATGCGGCAAATGGCTGATAGCACCAACGATGTCATCATGCTCACGCGCATCCACTTGGACGATTTGTGCTTTCGTGTGACTAAGTAGACTTGTCAGACGATCCACTTCAGCCTGTGGCGTACCTTCTGCTGGTGTTAACACATAGAAAGCATTCTCGTACAAGTGAGATGAAGCAGCCTCCACCCCGTGACGCTCAGAGCCGGCCATCGGATGACCACCGATAAAATAGTAGCCTTCCTTCAAGTGCGCTGCTGCACTTTCTGTAATTGAAGCTTTCGTACTGCCCACATCTGTTATGATACAGCCTTGTTTTAGTGGCAGCTTCATTAGCTTCTGAACATATTCCTCCAAATTACCCACAGGTACACATAGGAAGATATAGTCAGCTCCATCAACCGCTTCTGCCATATCGGTAGTTGCATAGTCGACAACATTCCGTTTCAGCAGTTTTTGGACAGAGTTCGGATTAGGCGAATGGCCGACAACGGTAAAGTCTGGTTTTCCTTTGTAACATAAGGCAAGAGATCCACCGATCAGACCTACTCCGAATATTGCTATTTTCGTCATGACAAGAATCAACCTTTATCTTCTGAATTAGACTAGAACAGGAACTTCTGCAAGAACCTCCGTTAGAGCCGCAATGAATTTGGCATTTTGCTCACTTGAACCAATTGTGACACGCAGTGAAGTTGGGAAGCCCAACATATGACCACCACGAACGATTAGCCCTCGGCGCAATAAGCCGTTGAATACCTCTGCTGCTGGACGAGCTACGTCCACCATAATGAAGTTTCCATGTGCAGGAAACGAGTGCAGCCCAAGTTGTTTGAATTGTTCTTCTAAATAGTTTAAACCAGCTGTATTCGCTTCGCGGCAGTTCGCGATGAAATCCTGATCTTTAATTGCCGCAAGAGCAGCAGCTTGTGCGAAACGAGTCGTATTGAAGGGCTCACGCACTTGATTAATCGAACGAATGACATCTGGATGCCCTATTCCATAACCAATACGAAGTGAAGCCAATCCATAAATTTTGGAGAAAGTACGTAGGGAGATCACATTCTTGTATTGCCCAATAAGCTCAATGCTATCTGGGAACTCACCTGTTGTGTTGTACTCACAATAAGCTTCATCTAGTACAACAATCGTGTGTGCAGGAACTTTAGCTAAGAAAGCTTTAATTTCCGCATCTGTATTCATCGTACCCGTTGGGTTATTGGGATTACAAATCCAAACGATTTTTGTGCGATCCGTAATGGCCTCAGCCATGGCATCCAAATCATGAGTACCATCTTTCAATGGAACTTCAATGGAGATCGCGCCTTCGATTTCACAATTGTGTTTGTATTGCGGGAATGTGTGTGAAGCCATTACGGATTCATCACCTGGCACTAGAAAAGCACGTGCTAGCATAAGAATAACTTCATCCGAACCAGCGCCGAAAATTAGTTGATTCGTCTCAACCCCTAATGAAGCTGCAACAGCTTCTGTTAGTTGTACGGCGCCTCCATCTGGATACAAACTAATATTTGTTATTTCTGCTTCAATAGCAGCCTTCACATGTGGAGATGACCCGAATGGGTTTTCATTGGATGCAAGCTTAATTACTTCAGTTAAGCCAAGTTCACGCTTTACTTCCTCAATTGGCTTACCTGGTTGGTAGACTGGTAAATGTATAATGGTTTGTTTCGGTTTCATGAAGTCACCTCATCAATTAGTGGTTCGAACGTTTTAATTGACCTACAAAACTACCTATTAGCTTAAGACCTTCCGGATGAGCAGCGTCCTTGTCGAAATGTGGTAATGCGTTCTCAATCGTGCGGACAATCGCACTTCCTACGACAACACCATCGCACAGCTTCTCAAAGCGTTCAACCTGTTCACGCGATGATATGCCGAAGCCCACAACAATGGGAACAGACGCGGCTTCACGAACGGTTGTTAGGAAATCTTCAATGCCGCCAAAAAATTCAGCGCGCTCGCCAGTTACCCCAAGGGAAGACACACAATAAACGAAACCGCGTGCACTCGCAGCAATACGTTGTACACGTTCATTCGAAGTTGGTGCAACTAAAGGAATCAAATGAACGCCATATTTCTCAGCAATTCCTCTAGTCTCACTATCTTCTTCCAACGGAAGATCTGGAATAATAATGCCACTAATTTCATTCTCCTGCATCACTTTGAAAATGCGTTCCAAACCTATTTGGAGAACAGGATTATAATAAGTAAAAAGAATGAACGGCAGCTGTGAACCGCGATTCCTTGCCTGTTTAGCAACATCGATCACATCAAAGATGGAAATTTTCCGTTTCAACGCGCGCTCTGATGAGCGCTGAATAACGGGTCCATCTGCGAGTGGATCCGAGTAAGGAACCCCAAGCTCGATTAAATCCGCGCCACCGCGTTCCATTTCTAGAATCAACTCCAAGGATGCCTCAATCGAAGGGTCACCAATCGTTAGAAAAGGGATCATGGCGGTTTCACCGCGCGCTTTGAGTTCTGCAAAACGACTGTCAATACGGTTCATCGCTTATACCCCCTCGCCAAGATAACTAATAATGGATTCCACATCTTTATCGCCGCGGCCTGACAAGCTCACGATAATGATTTGATCCTTCGACATCGTCGGTGCTAATTTCAACGTATGTGCAATGGCATGTGCGCTCTCTAAAGCAGGGATTATGCCTTCTGTGCGGCTCAATAATTGAAGTGCATCCAGTGCTTCTTGATCCGTTATTGGATAATAAGTAGCACGCTCAGCATCTTTAAGATACGCATGTTCTGGACCGATACCCGGGTAGTCCAAGCCGGCTGAGATCGAATGCGCTGGTAAAACTTGACCATACTCATCCTGAAGCAAGTAGCTAAGTGATCCTTGGAATACACCCGGCGTTCCTTTAGTCATCGTTGCTGCATGCTCCTCCGTATTAACACCGCGACCTGCCGCCTCGACACCAATCAATTTCACGGACTCATCTTGAACGAATGGATAGAAGATCCCCATCGCATTACTGCCTCCACCAACACATGCAACTACCGCATCGGGCAATCTGCCTTCTGTTTCTAAGATTTGCTCACGGGACTCATCCCCGATCACGCGTTGGAAATCACGAACCATCATCGGATAAGGATGCGGTCCCGTTACGGATCCAAGAATATAGTACGTATCTTGAACGTTACTTACCCAGTACCGCAATGTTTCGTTACAAGCATCTTTCAATGTACGTGTTCCTGAAGTAACAGGAATGACTTCCGAGCCTAACAATTTCATGCGAAACACATTCAATTGCTGACGCTTCGTGTCTTCTTCACCCATGAATACTTTACATTCGAAACCCATTAGAGCTGCGACAGTCGCTGAAGCAACACCATGTTGACCTGCCCCAGTTTCTGCGATGATTTTCTTTTTACCCATCCGTTTGGCAAGTACTGCTTGACCGATGGTGTTATTAATTTTGTGTGCCCCTGTATGATTTAAATCTTCACGTTTCAAATAAATCTTTGCTCCGCCGAGAAGCTCAGTTAAGCGCTCTGCATAATAAAGCGGAGTAGGTCTCCCGGAATACTGCTTCTGCAAATAACGAACCTCTGCAATGAATTCAGGATCATCTTTATATCGTGCATAAGCTTCTTCAAGCTCATGTAAGGCATTCATCAATGTCTCGGGCACATAGCGGCCACCGAACTTGCCAAATCTACCATGCTGATCAGGTACTTGTGTCACTTACGGGTCACCCTTTCCACAAACGCGGTTATTTTCGCAATATCTTTCACGCCATCTGTCTCCACGCCGCTCGATACATCAACGCCATCAGGAGCATATGCATGTACTAATTGATCTACGTTATCATGTCGGAGTCCGCCAGCTACTAGCAATTGAATACCAGCAGAACGAGCCCAATCTTGATAAACAGGTATACAATCCCAGGCAAAAGTTGTCCCAGAACCGCCTCCATATACAGGGTCAAAGGTATCTAATAAGATGGCATCTACATGCCCGATATAAGGATTTAATTGCTCAGCTACCTTGGATAGAGAAGGTATGGCATCTTCTGTTTTGGAGATGGAAACGGATTTAAATACTTGTACACCAAAATGTTCACGAACCCAGCCACAGAAAGCTGGTGTTTCCTGGCTATGAAGCTGCACGATATCCAAAGGAGCTGCAGCTAAGATTTCGATCAACTGTTCCTTCGTTGGATTAACAAATACACCAACTGATCGTGGAACTGTCTGACCCTTCGCTTCCTCTGCCTTCAAAAAAGCAATCAGTTCGGCTGCCTTCTCTGGCGTGATCTGTCGCTTGCTTGGTGCAAAAACAAAGCCGATATGAGCTATCGGCAAATGTACGATTGATTTTAACACTTCAACGCTTTGAAGTCCACAAATTTTTACCGTTGGAATTGTTCCCACAGTCATCAAATCCGCCTCTTTCTACGTATAAATGCGAGTTCAAAAAGCCCATTTTTCAGCACAGGAGAAGATTGAAAGAAGCTGGTGGTCTTTTTGAACAACCTCTATAACTATGCCTTATTGACCAACTCGCCCATTAACTGATGAACGGCTTGTTCTACAACGGGTTGTCGCATGAAATGCTCTCCGATCAATACAGCTTGTGCCCCTACTTTCTCGACATAAGCCATATCCTCAACGGTAGATATCCCACTTTCACTCACCACAGTTTTACCCTTTGGCATTAAGCTTATTAATTCTTCCGTTGTTCCTAAATCGGTTACGAAAGTTTTTAAATTTCGATTATTTACACCTATCATTTGAGTATCCAGCTCTAGTGCGCGCTCCAACTCTTCACGATCATGCACTTCAACGAGTGCATCTAGACCAAGATCCTTCGCAAGTCTCAAATATTGCTTCATTTGCTCCGTTGTCAAAATCGCTGCAATAAGCAGAATGGCATCTGCTCCCAGTAGTCTTGCTTCATAGATTTGCTTCGGGTCAATGGTGAAATCTTTGCGTAACAACGGAACATTCGCTGCTTTACGCACAGCTTTCAAATAGTCATTGCTTCCTTGGAAATACGAAACATCGGTCAATACCGAAATACAATCTGCGCCTGCACGTTCATAAGCCTGGGCTAATCCAACAGGTTCGAAATCAGCGCGAATCAATCCTTTGGATGGCGAAGCTTTCTTCACTTCCGCGATAAGTCCCATGGAACGATGTTTCCCAAGCGTCAATGCCCGCTCAAAGCCTAAACAAGGAGGAAGCTGAGAAATTAACTTTTCAGCCTCCGCGATCGAAAACTGGCTCATCGCCTCAACTTCTACACGCTTTGTAGCTACAATTTTATCAAGAAACATGGCATAGTTCTCCTGTGTATTGGATTAAATCTTGCAATTTTTGCTCCGCACGCCCCGAATCAATGACTTCTGCAGCAAATTTCACGCCCTGTTGAAGCGTGCCTACTTGACCGGTTACATAAAAGCAAGCCGCAGCATTCGCTAACACGATGTCCCGATAAGGACCTTTTTCACCAGCAAAAATATGACGAATAATTTCTGCATTAAGGGCAGCATCTCCACCCGCTACATCTTTGATACTATGTGCACGAAGACCTAAATCGTCAGGTGTAATGGTATAAGTCGTGATAATATCTGATTTCAATTCAGTCACCTTCGTTGGCGCTGAGATACTGAATTCATCTAAACCATCTTCACTAGCCACAACAAGTGCACGCTTTAGACCAAGTGCTTGCAGCGATTGCGCTAGCATCTCTGTCTTGGTTCTGTCGAAGACGCCTAGCACCTGACGATCTGCACCCGCAGGATTCGTAAGCGGTCCAAGCAAATTGAAAACCGTTCTAAATCCAAGTTCTTTGCGCGGTGCTGCAACATGCTTCATCGATTGATGATAAGCCTGTGCGAACATAAAGCAAATGCCAGTACGTTCAAGACATTTGGCCGCTTGTTCCCCGCTCAGTGTAATCTTTACGCCAAGCGCTTCTAGGACATCCGCACTACCGCTTTTACTCGACATTGCTCTATTGCCATGCTTCGCTACTCGAATACCGCCTGCTGAGGCTACGATGGCAGCTGTCGTTGAGATATTGAATGTGTCAGCACCATCTCCACCTGTTCCGCACGTATCGAGGAGGTCACTTTGGTGTACGTTCACTTGCACAGCTTTGCTTCGCATCGTCTCAGCAAACCCTGTAATCTCTTCAAACGTTTCCCCTTTGATACGAAGCGCCGTCAATAAACTGCCTATTTGTGCTGGTGTTGCAGCCCCATCCATAATCTCAGACATGACGATGCGCGCTTCTTCTCGGGATAAATGATTGCCACTGATTACTTTACCAAGAGCTTGTTGTATCGAAATTGTTCCACTCATGTTCTTCCATGCCCCTTCCTTCTATGAGTTAACAAAATAATCTTTGTTAATATCGCTTACAGGTCTAGGCTCAGGACTGAACATGGCTTCTGCCATACGAATTGATTTCAGTAAAGCCGTCGCTTTGTTCACGGTTTCTTGATATTCACTCTCAGGTACAGAATCCCAAACGATTCCGGCTCCTGCTTGCACATAGGCCTTACCTTTTTTGAACACAATCGTCCGGATCGTAATACAAGTGTCCAAATTCCCGGAAAATCCTAGATAACCAATCGCACCAGCGTAAGAGCCGCGAGACTCTGGTTCCAGTTCAGCAATAATGCCCATCGCTCTCAGTTTCGGTGCTCCAGACACCGTGCCTGCAGGCATACAGGAAAGGAAAGCATCGAAGAAATCCTTATCCTTGGCAATTTTACCAGATACGTTGGAAACGATGTGCATCACGTGTGAGTACCTCTCAATATCCATAAAGGTATCACATTTGACTGTACCAAATTCAGAGACACGCCCGATATCATTGCGTCCAAGATCAACAAGCATCAGATGCTCAGCACGTTCTTTCTCGTCAGCAAGCAATTCTATTTCATAGGCATGGTCTTCCTCTGGTGTTTTCCCTCTAGGTCTTGTTCCAGCAATCGGCCGCGTCTCTACTTTTTCTTCCTCAACTCGTACTAACAATTCCGGAGACGTGCCCACGATAACCTCGTCATCCATTTTCAGCACATACATATAAGGGGATGGATTCATTGTTCGTAGTACACGATACACTTGTAAAGGAGAAACCGTTGTTTCCATTTCAAAACGCTGCGAGAGCACGACTTGGAAAATATCGCCGGCACGAATGTAATCCTTCGCTTTGTTTACATTGGATATGAACTTTTCCTTCGTAATATTCGAGCGAATTTCACCCAAATCTGGTTCGGACACGATTGGATTGTGCGTCATCGTATCGGAACTAAGGGGCCGTTTAATTTTCTCAATTGTGGCATCAATTTTCTCACATGTTGCTTGATATGCTTTTGCAATATCTGAATCCGTTGCGAATTGGGGAACATGTATGTTAGCAATCACTTTGATCTGTTGTTTGAAATGATCAAACACGATAACCTGATCACAAAACATGAATTGAATATCATTCATTTGTAAGTCATCAATCTGATGAGCCGGTAGTTTCTCATAGTATTGCAATAAATCATATCCGAAGAATCCAACTGCCCCCCCCGTAAAGCGAGGCAGGTCTGCAAGTTGAGGGCTGGAGTAGGAACGAAGGTACGCCTTCAACACTTCGATCGGTTTCTCATCCGTGATTTTTTTCTCGGACCCCGTTTCGACCGTTGTTTTTCCATGCTTCGCCGTGATCATCAAGAATGGATCGCTGCCTAAGAAGGAATAACGGGCCCACTTCACTCCTCCTTCAACGCTTTCTAATAAAAAAGCACGAGGCTCTTGGTATAAATGTTGGAACACACGTATAGGCGTCTCGGTATCCGCTAGTAAATGACGCACTACTGGGATAAGATTATAATCTTTGGACAAACGAATGACTTCTTGCAATTCAGGTGTATACATGGAAACATCCCCTCTCAGCTTGTGAGCTACTCGCTGTCTGCGGCGCTCAAAACTCTATTCGAATACAAAAAAACCTCTACCAGGGGTAGAGGTTGACTTTAGTTTCAGTAGACGATCAGGATGAATGTGAAAAAAAGAATACGAAGCTTGGGTATGAACAAATAGACGATCCCTCTGGGAACGATCCAATGGTCATATAGCTACTTTACTTTTTCTCATCTCAACTCGGCTCTGCTCTACTCGACTAAACTCTGCTCTACTAACCTAAACTCATCTAACTTCACTATACTACCGGGTAGCTTCATTTGTCAATTTAACAATATCAGGACGAAGTTTTTTCGCTTCCTTCAAGTACACATGGTTTATCTCCGCTTGAGTTTTGGTGGTGTTCACCTGAACCATCAAACGAATACATTTGGGTAATGCATTCTCAACGGGTACTTCCAAGGAACACATTAAAGGAACAAGCTCCCAGCCAATAAGAGTACGAATCGCAATTGCTGGAAATGTTGCTGTAATATCTTCCGTAACTGTAATGAAAACCGATCCAATATCTTCTGGAAGGAAATCATTCGCTTCTACAATTGCTTGCAAGAGCTCACTTGTTGCTTGTAGTATTTCCTGTGCATCATTCTGTTCAACGGTTGTTGCGCCACGAATTCCCCTTAAGTACATCGGTTATTTCTCCCCTTTTAGAAGGTCAACAATTTCTCTCACTTGCTGTGAAGTAAGATCCTTACGGATCTCGACTTTACCAATCTCAGTCGGGATGATATACACCATCGTACCTTCTTTGAATTTCTTATCATGCATCATAGCACTCATAATGCGATCTGTGTCCAAATGTGATGGTATACTCACCGGCAATCCGTATTTCACAAACAAACCTCTGGTTACTGCATGTATGTCCTCGCTGTAGCCAAACTGCTGAGCAAGCTTTGCAGCCCCGACCATCCCAATCGCAATAGCCTCACCGTGCAGCAACTCTCCGTAGCCTGCCACAGCTTCTAATGCGTGACCAATTGTGTGTCCAAGGTTTAATATCGCACGGAGATCATTCTCGCGCTCGTCCTGCGATACAACGATGGCTTTCACCTGACAACCTATGTAAAGCGCATAACTTAACGCTTCTGGATCTAATCCTAACAGCTTGTCTGCGTTTTCATCGCACCACTGTGTGAAAGCGGCATCCCAGATCAAGCCATGTTTGATCACTTCAGACAAGCCTGCCTTCACTTCACGCTCAGGCAAAGTCAACAGCAAGTCGATATCGAAGAGGACTAGCTCCGGTTGATGAAACGCCCCGATGATGTTTTTCGCCATCGGATGATTGACCGCTACCTTGCCGCCGACAGAACTATCGTGGGCAAGGATGGTCGTCGGGATCTGCACGAAGCGGATCCCGCGCATGAAGCTCGCCGCAGCGAAGCCGGCGAGATCGCCAACCACGCCTCCTCCGAGGGCTATGATCGCAGAGTTGCGATCAAGGCCCGCCTGAAGGGCGGCAGTGACGATTCCCTCGAGCTGCGCGAGGGATTTGGATGTTTCGCCTGCGGGCACGACGCAGGCCGTCGCGTCGAAGCCGCCGTCACGGAGCAGCGTCAGGACGCGCTCCAAGTGCAGTAACGCCACCGATTCGTCGGTGACGACGAGTAGCGGCGACTTGCGGCTAAGTTTCGCGCGATCGAACAGTGCCGAGATATTGGTAAGAATGCCTTGGCCAATATAAATGGGATAAGACCTTTCTCCAAGCTCTACGGTAAGTTCTCTCATCTTAGTAGTTCTCCACTTGCTTAAGGAAATTCGCTAAGTTCGTGCGGATTTCTTCGATGGAGTCTCCTCCGAATTTATCTAAGAATGCATTAGCCACTTCCCAAGCGATGACATTCTCCATGATCACGCCTGCTGCTGGCACTGCACAAGTATCGGATCGCTCCACTTGGGCTGTAAATACTTCTTTCGTATCGATATCAACACTTTGTAATGGCTTGTACAAAGTTGAAATTGGCTTCATTACGCCGCGAACGATGATCTGCTCGCCAGTTGTCATTCCACCTTCGAATCCACCTGCACGATTCGTTCTGCGTCTAAAGCCAGCTTCCTCTGTGTAAAGGATTTCATCATGCACGTTCGAGCCTCTGCGTTCTGCAGCTTCGAAGCCGATACCGAATTCCACACCTTTGAAGGCTTGAATGGAAAGCACGGCTTGTGCAATTTTGCCATCCAATTTGCGATCCCACTGAACGTGACTACCAAGTCCTACGGGTACACCTTCGATAATCACTTCTACGATACCACCTAAAGTATCGCCATCTTCTTTGGCAGCATCGATTGCAGCGATCATTTTGGCTTCTGCTTCTTTATCAACTACACGTACTGGTGATTCCTCTGTAATACGAATGAGTTCATCCACAGGCAGCTCTTGACGCTCTACTTCGACATCGCCAATACGGATCACTTGTCCAGCTACTTTGATCCCGAACTCTGCTAACAATTGACGAGCAACAGCCCCAGTGGCTACACGCATCGTTGTTTCACGAGCACTTGATCTTTCCAAAATATTACGCAAATCTTTCTGATTATATTTGAGGCCGCCGTTTAAATCTGCATGTCCAGGACGAGGACGGTTCACACGGCGTTTGCCTTCGTTATCTTCTTCAACGGGTTCAATCCCCATAACCGAAGTCCAATGTTTCCAATCATTATTCACGACAACTAATGCGATTGGCGCACCTGTTGTTTTACCATGACGCACACCACCTGCAATGGTAGCAGTATCTTTCTCAATTTGCATGCGACGACCACGACCATAGCCTTTTTGACGTCTATGTAATTGATGGTTTAAGTCTTCAAAGTTAAGGTTTACATTACTTGGAAACCCTTCAATTATCGCAGTGAGCTGCGGGCCATGCGTTTCACCTGCTGTTAAATATCTCACAATCCGTTACCCCCTAAGAATTTTACGAAGAACATCGAACTCCGTATATAAACATAATAGTATGCAAAAACCGAGCCTAATTACTTCATGTACCAAGGAAAAAAAGCTGCAGTACCAAGCACTTTAGCGCTTTGACGCGCGATTATATGTTGTCATTATAGTATAGCTACTCAGGTTTGGCAACAACACAAATGCAAAAACACGCTTCACAGGTCAGGGACAAACCCTTCGCGTAAGCGTGTCATCATCTAGACAGGAACTAGTATTACCCGTGCATAGGCTGCTTCTGGACGACCCTCGTAGGCTCACTAAGCTGAGGATCATTCATAAGACCCGTAATTTGTGAGGAATCAACTCCTAAAATTTGAGCACATTCTTGAATGGAAATCATTCCTCTGCGATAAGCGGTAATCACCTTGCGTTTGTCCATGATAGCCCCCTAAGCGTGTATGCATTGTTCAAAGCTTGGTGTTTCCCTCACTTTGCACTGCTACATCTTAGTATTGGAAAATAAGGAAGTTCTTATACTCCTTTTTTCCGATAAAAGAAAGTTTCAGCCGCTTCGAGATCATATTGCCCCGGAGAAAAAATCTGCTCCGTTGAGCCTACGAAAAGCAGACCACCTGGTTTAAGGGCTTTAGCAAACTTCTGGTACAAAACATGCTTCGCTTCTTCAGTAAAATAAATGATGACATTGCGGCAAACGATCAGATCGTAACCGGTATCAAATGTATCAACAAGTAAATTTTGTTTCTGAAATTTCACAGACTTTTTGAGATCATCCGTAATATGAAACATCAAGCCATCTTGTTTAAAATACTTCTTCACATAATTAGCTGGCACATCACGCACAGAACGATCCAAGTACAACCCTTTACGTGCTTTCTCTAGAGCGCCATCGTCAATATCCGTAGCGTGCAAGCTCGTTTCAGCCAACGCCCCTTGCTCAGCTAAAATCATAGCTAGTGTGTACGGTTCTTCTCCAGTGGAGCACGCTGCACTCCAAATCTTCAACCGGCGATTCCGTTTAAGCATCTCTGGTATAAATTTCTGTTCCACAAGCTCCCAACGATTCGGGTTTCTCCAAAACTCAGATACATTGATCGTCATTCGATCCAAAAACTCATAGAATAGTTCCTTGTCCTTCATCATCGCTTCAAAAAAAGAAATAAACGTATTGTAACCCCGCTTCATTCGCAAGGTAGTTAATCGTCTCTTCATTTGCGCTTCTTTATACAACGCAAGATCAATGGACGTGTGTTCCTTTATTTTTTTAATAAACAACAAAAAATCTTGATCTTCCATGCTGTCCACCCACCTTGATCATTATGTACATTGATACATTCTGTGTGGATTTACTAAATTCCTTCATAAAAAAACAAAAAGAACCTGTATCATTTCAGATAACAGATTCTTTGCGTCAATGAGATTAGATCCATTCTTGTATGTTTTTTGAATACGTGAAAATTTCGTTAGGCTGAAAAAAGTTGTTAATTTCACGTTCAGCGCTTTCAGGTGAATCCGACCCATGAATCAGGTTGAGATTCGTATGTACAGCATAATCTCCGCGAATGGTGCCAGGTGCGGCTTCCAATGAATTCGTTTTGCCAATCATGGTACGGGACAACGTGATCACTTGATCACCATGCCATACCATTGCAAAAACAGGTCCTGATGTAATGAAATTCACAAGTCTTTCGAAAAAATCTTTTCCTTTATGTTCCGCATAGTGTATCTCAGCTTGTTCTCGGGAAATGACAGTCAACTTGCTGCCAATCAATTGGAAACCTTTCTGTTCAAACCGTTTTACAATCTCGCCAACAAGTCCACGTTGTACACCATCTGGTTTAACCATGAGAAATGTTTTTTCCATTGAAAGACTACCTCCTAAAAGTTTTCGTCAGAAAACTAGCTTCGTAAGCATTCGCTTCGTTAATAAGATCGATTCCCGATAAAATGAGCGATCTCGATCAGATCTTTCTTCGCTTGATGATCCGGCAGTTTGTCTAATGACGAAATCGCTTTATCAATATACAACTGGGAAAGTCGATCGGCTTCCTTAATGCCAGCACTGCCTCGAATCATTTCTAAGAATCGACTAACATCGGTTTGTCCATCCAGTTTATGTATTCGATCAAGTTCTGTCAATATCATTGACTTTAAAGCTGAATCTTGTAGGTTCAAGATTACCGGCAACGTAATATTGCCTTGCTTGACATCACTTCCAGGCGGTTTCCCGATCTGTTTCTCCGTGCCTGTTAAATCCAGAATATCATCTCTGATTTGGAAGGCCATACCTACATTATATCCAAAATTATACAACTTAGTGCTCATCCAATCTGGAGCGCCAGAAGCCATAGCACCTAATTGGCAAGAGATTGCTATTAATAACGCAGTTTTGCGTCGAATGCGAAGTAAATAGTCACGGATCGTTTGCTCGGAATGAAAGAAAAAGCGAATTTGCTCCATTTCTCCAATGGACATTTCAACAATTGCTTTAGACATGATTTGGTGAACTCTCGGATCCGGAATCTGAGTAATCACACCTAGCGCTCTTGCAAAAATATAATCACCAGTAAACATCGCAATGCGATTATCCCATTTGGAACGAACTGTCAATTGACCACGTCGTGTGTTCGCATCGTCAATGACGTCATCATGGACAAGAGAAGCCATGTGAATAAGCTCTAGGGGCACTGCAACGTTTTTCATCGTTTGGAGTTCATAATTTCCAAATTCACCAGATAAAAGAACGAAAACCGGTCTAATCCGTTTCCCTCCAGCTTTAAGTAAATGGATCGAAGTTTCTCTTAGTAAAGAGTGATCGTTATTCACACTCTCTTCCAGTTCTTTCTCTATCGCTGAAATATCTCTTCTTTTTCTAGCATAAATATCCAACAAATTTTTCATTCAGTCACCCGTGCCACTTTATTATCTTCCCAAATGCCGATTTGAACTGGTTTCGGTAAGAAACCAAGTTCGTAACAGTACTGATAGTACGATTGAAGACCCTCCCACTGCTCAGCTGCGAAATCATAACACAATGTATGAAAATAATGATGCCAATAGTCGGAATTGCCACCAACAGTAGCTTGTGCCTCTTCAATCATGTACTTCGGCTCGCGATGAGCTTTTTCCTTACTTGCCTTAAATGCATCGAAAATAGTAGCTACAAGTTCTGGATAGGTATGAATCGTTTCTTTGCGAATTGCCCACACAGCGAACGTCATCCATTTACCAGTCCATTTAGCCCACTCTTGACCAAGATCTGTAATCATATACTTTGTATTCTGCCAACTTTCCTTAATGGCGTCATCTCCAATGAGTAGAGCTGCATCAGCGCCCTCCATCATTTGATCTAGATTTGGCTTTGCATATTCATAAGTTGGTTTACCTTTATAAAATTTCTCCAGAATAATTTTAAGCAAATTAACGGACGTTGCAGACGTCGTCGGTAGTATGATTTTCCCATTCACGATTTCTCGCAAAGGTTTGTCATGGAATAGTAGGATCGAATTGACTTCACCATAGGAGCTAACAGATAGATCCGGGAATAGCATATAATCCTCATAAAATTGACCATATGAAAAAGAAGAGATAGGTCCCATATCAATCTGCCCTTCTGCCATGGCTTGATTGAGGGATGTAGGTACCTGTTCAATAATATCTACTTCTGAACTTTCCATCAGCTCAGGAAAATAATAATAGATCGGCCATACATTTGTATAATTGATTCGGCCTATTCGGATTTTAGGGTCTAGGTTGCTCATCAATATCTCCCCATCTGCGGTACAAGGAATGTTCAATCTCCATGCTATCCATAACTTTACCTACCAAAAAGTCAACCATCTCATCGATTGAGCGCGGACGATTATAGAAGGCTGGCATAGCCGGTATCATTCGCACACCCATTTTTGTTAGGGTAAGCATATTTTCTAAATGTATAGCATGCAAAGGCGTTTCCCTTGGCACCAGAATTAATTTTCTTCCTTCTTTCAACATGACATCCGCGGTACGCTCAAGCAAGTTGTCAGACGATCCATGCGCAATACCAGATAATGTACCCATCGAGCATGGGATGACAACCATCCCTTTGGTTCGAAAAGAACCACTGGCCACAGTTGCACCAATATTCGCAACAGGGTGATATTCATAGGAGCCTGCTCGTCCACCAAAATGCTTCTCAAGCACCTCTACACGTTTCGTTGCACTCCAGTCATGTTCATCTTGCAGAACACGCCATCCCGAATCTGTAATAATAAGATGTACATCTAAACCAAGATCCAATAGTACTTCACATAATCTTACTCCGTAAATAGCTCCACTCGCACCCGTAATTCCAATGACCCAGTTTCCGCTACTCATGAATGTTTACTCACAATGACATCCAGTAATGTGAAGGTGAACATAACTAAACTCAATACCCCATTCATCGTGAAGAATGCCGTATTTAATTTGGACAAATCCTGCGGTGTAACGAGCCTATGTTCTTTAAACAGTAATATATAAGCAATAACTAGCCCCACCAAATACAACCAACTCAGATGCGTGATGAAAAATAAGGAGACTAAACCGATGGCAGTTAAGACATGCAGAACTCGTGCTGTTTGTAATGCTGTTTTAATACCGAATCGACTTGGCAATGAGTGCAAACCTTCTTCACGATCAAACTCGGCATCCTGGCAAGCATAAATCAGATCGAAACCAGCACTCCAACATGCAACCGTAAGGAAAAAGATGATTGACGACCATGTAAATTGACCTGTAACCGCAATCCAACCACCCAACGGTGCAAGCCCCAACGTCAAGCCAAGTACAAAATGGCATGTCCAGGTAAATCTTTTGGTATAGGAATAAATCACAAGAAAGAACACCGCAATAGGTAAAAGCTTCATGGACAATGCACTTAGATGATAGGTTGCCCAGAAAAGAACAGCAAACGAGATGATGATATAAAGAATAACTTGAGGTATTGAAATTAGCCCTGCTGGAATGGCTCGATTCTCTGTTCTTGGATTACGCTTGTCAATGGCTTGATCAATTACACGATTTAATGCCATCGCGGCAGTTCGTGCCCCCACCATAGCTAATGTGATCCAACCGATCTGTGCCCAGCTAGGTAAATGTCCCTGCCATACAACGGAACCAAGAATAGCCCCCATGAAAGCAAAAGGTAAAGCAAACACACTGTGTTCGAATTTAATCATTTCAAGAAAAATCTTCAATTTAGTAAACATATGCGAATTACACTCCTGATTTCGTATTACCTTTAGTTCCTACATGTAGAGCCGCTACACCCCCAAAGAGAGGATGCGCTTGTACGTGATCTAAACCATTCTTCGAGAAGATGGCCGCGAGTTGCTTATGATCTGGAAATGAAATTAAAGATTCCGGTAACCACTTATATTGCTCATATTTCTTGACAATCAATTTACCGAGGAATGGCATGATATGTCGGAAATAAACATAGTATATGGACTTAAATGGCTGCCATGTTGGTTTGGATAGCTCTAAAGACACAACTAGCCCTCCGGGCTTAACGACACGTTGCATTTCTCGAATGACCTGTTCAAGATCGGGAACATTACGCAAGGCAAACCCGATTGTAGCATAGTCAAACGTATTGTCGTCAAACGGAAGACTCATCGCATTTCCTTGTATAAGCTCGACCTGCTGTTCTAAGTGCAGTTGTTTTATTTTCTCTGCACCAATATCCAGCATATTTTGGCTGAAATCCAATCCAACCATTTTCCCTGTTCTACTCGCTTGAGCAAGACTAATGGTCCAATCACACGTTCCACAACATAAATCTATTGCCGTAGCCCCAGGTTGTACATTCATCTTCTTCATTGCAAATTTACGCCATGCTTTATGACGATTAAAACTAATGATATTATTCATCAAATCATATTTAGGTGCAATGCTTTCAAAAACACCATGTACAAATTCTTCTTTACTTTTCGCTTTTTTATTTTCACTTTTCGTATTGCTTACACTCATTCCCCAGGTCCCCTTAAATTTCTTCTAACACTTTAGGATGCTCCCCAGCCCATCGTAGAAAGGGCTCTCCCATGTGAAAGAGTTCACTTTGTAGCACATCCGATTCAAGCTTCTTAACAAAGTCGTGCAATTGCTTCGTTTGAATGTTCAGCAATTGATACAATTGTGAGGTTATATTGTATTTATGTTGAAGTGTACGAACCTTCGTCGTATCTACCTCTTCACCTTGTAATAGTTTACGCTCATCTCGTGTGCCTTTCTGGTTAATATGCCAATAACCCCAACTGCCCCTGAACTTAGAAATCGTTTCTATCCGGAAAATTTCTGTGAACAACAGTTCACATCTTACAAAGCCTCTAAGAATATCAGGCCAGGCTTGTTTGTTAGCCCCGAACATGACTTCTGAAAAAGACAAAAAAAGCTGAGATTTAATTTCCACCGTAAGGTGAATGTAATCTTCTGCCGACAGTTTCAGCTGTTTCATTTTCGTATAGCTGCTCATCTTTAGCCGATTGACTTCACATATCGCATTTGAAAGCTGCTTAATCATATCGATCTGCCCCGTTTTAGCTAGGAGATGATAAAATCTGGCACTGAAGTAGTCTCCCGCAAGCACTTGTAGCTGTCTGGACCTTGATGCCTTCTTCTCCTTAACTTCATTGGACGCATTCACAAGATCATGAGTATCGAGTCCTAGCTGTACAAGTGCTGTTGCTAAAGTAAATAATTCACTTAATGAGCTTAGTTTGTTATTTTCATTCAAGAATGCAAACAACAGACGTGTGCGCAACTCAGGAAAATCGGGCAAGTCTGTGTGAATTTGGATCATATCATACTCCGTGTACTGCTTAGCGATCTCAGGGATCCGATAAGAATTCATGCAAAAGCCTCCGTAACCGTATGCCAAATATCATTTTATGAAACTCGATGTCTTAATCCAAATTATTATAGCATAACACGTTAATAGAAGCACAATAAATTATAGGGGATACTTTTGTTGCCATTTGGATGTATAGGTGATGCGAAATCGATTCTGAAGCTCTTGCTCCAATTGAATTAAACTAAGCTCTGAAGGCTTCTTCTCCATATCCTTGCCAAATTCACGTTGTGCAACCATCGCCAAGACAAGCTGAGTTGAGGTTGTATCGGTCACGCCGGAGTAGTCAATAATGCGTACCCACACCTGATCGACATTTTTGGTTTTCACCAGCATCGTCTGTGCAATTGTATACAGATCACGATATACCGCAATCGTCTCCGCATTTTTGGGTAAACTTAAATCAAGTGACAATCGCGACGTACTCAGTTCCACTTTGCGTATTCGCAACTGCAGTGGAATCTGAACTAATAGATCGGCTAAATTATTTTCGGTAAGCTGTCCCCCCCGATTATTGGACCATGTGTAGTCAGATCCTAAGCCTGATGACAGATCCATCTTTGGTAACATGGATAAGCTAATCGCAACAACAACCGAAATTCCTAGTGTGATCACAATACGCATTGACCATTTCACAATCAACACCCCCTATGCATATGCAGGAGCCAAATAACCGACAGGTTATCCAAATAAACAAGTCCTATACACCATTGTACATAGAAAAAAAGCAGGCTATGCCTGCTTTTCTCAATAATATCTTATTCTTCTGTATCGATCGTGCCAAACTTGGTCATTATCAAAGCCTTACCTCTTACTTTAACCGCGGATGTATGCTCAGTGAACTGAGCAATCATAACTTCGCCTTTATCTAGCTTCTCTGTATGATGAAAACGTGTGTCTTGTCCACGTGTTAATCCAATCACATGAACACCATTATCTTTCGCTTTAATTACGAAATACTCATTACCGTTCGAGTTTGACTGATTTAATTTATTCGATTGTTCCATATCCATCCCCCGTCCTTCCCTAACCTTCATCTTATCTAATGATGCCAAAAAATGCGACTGAAAGTCAACATGTCCTACATAGTTAATTCCGTAGACGCTGCTGTTGCGCGTTTCCGATAAAATTGCTTGAACTTCGCCGGCAAAGCATGAGTTGATCCTAAGCGAATAAGGAGATCCGTCAATTTAACGGTTCCATAGGCGAACAACATGCCTGCGATTACATCGATCACCCAATGAATCTGCAAATACATGGTCGAAAAAATAATCGCCGAGCAATACATGACCATCATGTATTTAAAAATTCGATCCTTCTCCCTTAGTGCAAGTAACAGCATTGCAAACGAAATGGACGTATGCATACTAGGAAAACAATTCATCACCGCTACTAATAAGGAGTTTTCATCCGCAAACACACGATGTAGTAAATCAGGCTGTTTATTTACATACCATACTTCGTGAAGCAGAATCAAATTATAAAAAGGTAAGATAAGTGGAAATTGCAGCATATGCCCAGAAAGCGCGTAAGACAACATTTTTTGGATACTACGTGTCCAGAAGCTGCGGACTATACAAATCCAAAGCGAAAGCACAAAGCCATAGTTGTAAACCCACACCATTGCTCTATCCAAAAAAGGTGTTGAAATCCATCTTGCCCATCCCCCTGAATTCAACGGGATCGCGTTCATATAACTATCCCAGCGCCAGGGATGACGATTATTTTCAAACATCAGGTTCGCAATTTTCCACCAAAATCCATTGCCTGTCCCATAAAAAAAATAAAAAATACCTAATAGTGGAATGCCTATCAGAAAAAAGCGTTTCCAATCTACATCAATCTGATCCTTCCGTACCCCTAATAAACAGAAACACAATAATATCCAGCATTCTGTGCTCCAGTTACCAACCGTACCAATCTGCCAAATCAAGAAAACAGAAGCAATCATCCCGAACATTGTCCAATCCAGTGACTTTATGAGCCCGTTCAACTTACTCAACCCTGTACCCCCTATGTAATCCAAGAGATTCAAACACATGAACCTGAACTCGCCTTCGTTTCATGGGAATAGAAAAAGACATCGAACACCGATGTCTCTGTCATAATCGGAGTAACACGATTCGAACGTGCGACCTCACCCACCCCAAGGGTGCGCGCTACCAGGCTGCGCCATACCCCGTTACGTTTACAGCCAATAATAACGCATTCACTTTTGTTAGTATAGTAGGAGAATTTCAAATTGTAAAGCCATTTTCAGGCAAAACAAATAAAGCCGTTACCCGCTAATAGCGGCCACGGCTTTATCATTATGTAACGTTCAATCCTATGTATAAATACAAATTATTGAATGCCATCTTTAAGTGCTTTACCAGGTTTGAAAGCTGGGATTTTGCTAGCTGGGATATCAATTTCTCCACCAGTCTGTGGATTGCGTCCTTTACGAGCAGAACGTTCACGAACTTCGAAGTTACCAAATCCAACCAATTGCACTTTATCTCCACCTTGCAATGCTTCAGAAATTGCATCAAAAACAGCATCTACTGCTTTCGTTGCGTCTTTCTTGGAAAGCTCAGATGTTTCCGCAACTTTGTTAATCAATTCAGATTTATTCATGCCATTCACCTCCCCCCAAAATTTCTCACTACCGTTACTTCCTGTTTTCACCGTTTTCCAAGAAATTATACATAAACTTCTGAAAAATCGTTGATTTTCTAAGCAAAATGAACTTTGAAAGCAGACGAATAAATTCATAGTAATACACTCAGGGTGCAATTTCAAGTATCTATTTCCAATTTATGTGGGTCTTTCCGCTAGAAAACGACAAAAAACACTCTTTCGAGTGTTTTTTGTCCACATTTATCTACAAAATAATAGCAATCAAGCCACCAGAGCCTTCGTTGATAATACGTCCAAGTGTTTCTTGTAGTTTGTATCTCGCATTGTCAGGCATTTGGGCAAGCTTGCCTTGTATGCCTTCTCGAACAATCGAATGCAATGATCTTCCGAAGATATCAGACTCCCAAATCTTGAGCGGATTATCCTCAAAATCCTGCATCAGATAGCGTACAAGCTCTTCACTTTGCTTCTCCGTACCGATGATCGGTGAGAATTCGGATTCTACATCTACTCGAATCATATGAATTGAAGGCGCAGTAGCTCGTAGGCGTACGCCGAACCTGGAACCTTGGCGGATTAATTCTGGCTCATCTAATGCCATTTCAGCGAGTGTAGGTGGTGCAATCCCATACCCGGTTGTTTTGACCATTTCAAGAGCCTCAGCGAATTGATCATATTCCCTCTTCGCATGTGTGAAATCTTGCATAAGCTGGAGAAGATGATCCTTACCGCGAATTTCAACACCAACAACCTCGACGAGAATGCGATCATAAAGTTCATCTGGTGCAAAGAGGTCAATTTCCGCTACACCTTGCCCCATATTCAGCCCTGCTAGAGCAGCTTTGTCGATAAACTCATATTCAGCAAATTGACTGACCACTCGATCAACATCACGTAAGCGTCTGATATCCTGTACAGTATCGCGTACCGATGCTTCGAACTGTGTCCGCAGCCAATGATTCTCATCTAGAACCATAACCCAGCTAGGTAAGTTCACATTCACTTCATGAACTGGGAACTCATACAGGACTTCACGAAGCACGGAGACCATTTCTTCTTCTCCAGCGCTAGCAACGCTCATTGTTACAACTGGAACGTCGTAGCGGCTTTGCAGCTCGCTGCGCAGCTCAAGTGCAGGCTCACTGTTTGGCTTCTGGGAGTTAATGATCACAATGAACGGCTTCCCGACCTCTTTGAGTTCATTAATAACTCTTTCCTCTGCCAATACATAGGAAGACCGCGGTATATCCGAAATCGTGCCATCTGTCGTAACCACAACACCCAGTGTAGAGTGCTCTTGTATGACTTTGCGTGTTCCAATCTCCGCCGCTTCTTGGAAAGGAATCGGCTCATCGAACCATGGTGTATTAATCATCCGAGGTCCGTTCTCGTCTTCATAGCCTTTGGCGCCATCGACTGCATATCCAACACAATCAACTAGGCGAACGTTTACGTTCAACCCTTCGGCCACAGAAATTTGAACCGCCGTATTCGGTACGAATTTCGGCTCCGTTGTCATAATCGTGCGGCCAGCAGCGCTCTGCGGGAGTTCATCGGTAGCCCGGATCCTATCCGCTTCGCTTTGAATGTTCGGCAGCACTACAGATTCCACAAAACGTTTGATAAAGGTTGATTTCCCTGTCCGGACTGCTCCGACAACCCCCAGGTAAATGTCCCCTCCCGTTCGTTCTGCAATGTCCTTAAAGATATCCACTTTCTCCAAGAGAATCCCTCCTACAGTTTGGTCGTCAACTGACGCTAATGACGGTAACAATTGACTACTCGTACATTCATTTGGACTAGTAAATATATATGTACTTTCGATAGAAATATGATAGATGCGTTTCAACTTTTTTCGCTCATATTTTATGAAGCACATACGGCTTTCGAAAGAATATATGATCAGTCGGTTGCGCTTATTCTATAAAGACAAAAAAACCTCTTACACATGGTAAGAGGTTCGTTCAAATTTAATTATGTGGCATAGGTTGATTATCTTTCCAAGCATAAGGAACGCTCCGAATCGGTACGAAGTAAGATTTATCTACGAGAATCTGTCTCAAATCTTGATCAGGCTTAATGGAACCACTTAACGCATTATTCTGAATGAACGTGTTGATATCCATCGCATAATCAATGGCTACTTCTCCCGTTTGCTTGTTTAGAATGTAAGTAATGCCATTTTTTCGATTATAAACAGATTTGATTTCAGGTTCTTTCATCCCTATCAACTTGAAATCAACGTAAGCAAATGCATCATTCAACGAAATACTCTGTGGCATGTTGCCGCTGTGCTTCGCTATGTAATCATTCACTTTCTTCTGAACATCTTCCACACTTTGATAGGCGGATAGGTCCATTAACTTCACCACAGGTTTCGTTTCGGCATCTACGAGTACATAGATGAACACCCCGCCGCTTTCAAATGCATTCGCAGGCACCGCACTCAGCAGATTCGTTTTTTTCAATTTCGGAAAATCGATCACATACTTCTCATAGAGTGGTGTCGACATCTCACTATTTTTAATTGGAAGTACACCTGTTTTCTCATGATAAGTATCTATAGCCTGTTGAACAACGGTAATAAACTCAGCAGGATTAATTAAATTCTCTTTCCGTAACTCTTGTGGATATGCACAGCCTGTAAGCAAAATAACCAAGATAAGTGCCAGAAGCAAGCTTCTACCTTGGGTTCGTTTTCGTTGTACTTTCACAATTCAACCATCCTATCTTGACTAAATGAAGTCGTCATCTTCCGCTTGTCTAGCGAGCTGGGCTCGAATTGCAGCTTTTAAGGGATCCTCTGGAATGTTTACTTCCACATCACCTGTTACTCTCGCTTGGCATGCAAGACGAACTCCCTCATCTACCAGGGAGCCAAGCTTCAATCGTTCATTCGTATTTAGAGGTGCTAAACCGCTTTGGTCATTGACCTTTACTTTACACATTAAACAAGCAGCCTTTGCTCCGCAACGTGTTCGTATATGAACTTTGGCTTTATTACCAGCATCCAACAAGGTTGTGCCTGCTCTTACTTTAATTTTTTTATTATCTGGCCAAAAATGAACATCAAACACACTCATCATCGTCACCGTTTCCAATCTAGCAATTCGTTCAACATGACATGAAATTCATGCCCCCACTGATTGCGGTTCATCAAATCATTCAAAGCCTGCATATGTTTGTCTGGATGTTCTTGCATCGTTCTGAGAATCGGTACATAGCGATCAGGCCGATTCCTGAGCATATTAAAGAGAAACTCATGCGCTAACGGCATTACCGGAACGTCCCACGCTGCATTAGAGGCAGGGTAATAATAGTTCTCAAACAAGTAATTAACTTCAACTTGATACAAGGATCCCAGTGCCTTTACTTTAAAATCACCAACCACCTCAACAACATGTCCATCAATGTGATAGTGACTAAGCATCGAAGCATAGATAGGTGTTTCACTATATTCTGGTTTATCAATCGCGTAAGGCTGTAGCAACTTATGTACTGTGTGAACATCCTTCAGATCTATGTAAATATCCAAATCTCTGGGAGTCCTTCCTATATCGACGTTATGCATAAGTAAGCCACAGCTTCCGCCAATCAGCCATTGTACACTATGGGCTTGCTGTAACCGAGTATGAATAGTCGAAATCGACGGGAGTAATGGCTCCAGCAGTCTCATCATGCCCACACCTTTCAGGCAGTAATTTTTAAAAATATGGCTTGTGCGTAACAGAAATCGTTCCTTCTTGCTTAACTACGCATTGACAGGCTAGACGGAAGCCTTGTGCAAGCTCATCCGGTTCTAGACGATCTTCTTCCGGTTCTGATGCCTCTGCAAGCAGTTCACGACCTTCAGCTACGTAGCAGCGACATCTCGCGCAGGTTCCTCGCGTACAGGAAAATCCCCAATCTACTCCTGCCTTCAAGGCATGGTCCAGAATGGTTAATCCCGTTTCGGGCGTTACTTTTATCTGTGTTTTGCGTGTTTTCAGCTCTAACATGTTGATTTCCCCCCGTTGCTTAAAACAAAGAAGATAACATAAAAAGTAAGATTGGAATAAACATCAAAAAAGCAATGATAGATAACACTCCGCGCCATACGCCAGAAGTTCTTGTACGTGCGTACGAGATCAGAAATGACGCAACAACCATCAGTCCCATGGCCACAAATGAGGCCCACATTTTGTCTAAAGATGACATATGATAAACTCCTTATGTAAAAATCGTGAAAATGAAACACATGTAAGTATAGCACAGAATGAGAAAAACTCCTATCGAAGTACTTCGAGGATGAGCGACCGCGTTTTAAATGTTATTTTTATCGCCAATAAGAATAAATTCTTATGTGGAGAGAAAAAAGCATAAAGGGGAAGATCCCCTCTATGCTTCTTATTTCTTGCCCATCATCATGCTCATTAACTGCTGCATATTATTGGTATCCAGTTTACTGCTTTTAACGGCTTGAACGATATCATTAATTGTTTCTTCTGACACCTTGACATTCACTAATCCAGAAACCTGTTTGATGAGAGCTCTTAATTGAACCTCACTCTGCATGGTAGAAGGTTTCACTCCACTTGCAATTTTTTCGATATCTTTAGCTGTCACGGATTTGCCCGTCTTCTTCTTGACCACACTTAATACGTCCTTCGACATATCTTTATTCGCCAATTGTGCCGCCTCCAGTACCCTAAGATAATGAGAAATCCTGATAGGGTATAGTATGAATGCGGAGAAGATCTGGTGTAGGCTATCTCCAACCTTTTGTTTACCTTGTCAACGGTAATTCTTCCATTTCGTGTGTACGTAAACGACCCATAAGATCACCAGCGGCAAGCTGTGGAGATTTCCCTTCAAATAAAACGTTATGTAATTCATTCGTAATCGGCATGGTGACGTCATAGCGTTTCGCTAGGTCATAGGCTGCTTTCGTTGTTTTCACGCCTTCTACAACCATTCCCATCTCTTTAAGCACGTCGTCTAATGGAATCCCTTTGGCCAATTTGTTGCCCGCTCGCCAATTTCTACTATGCTTACTTGTACAGGTTGCGATCAAATCACCAATACCAGCTAACCCAGCAAAGGTGAGAGGGTTAGCCCCCATGGCAGTACCTAATCGTGTGATTTCCGCTAGCCCTCTAGTAACGAGTGCTGCTTTCGCATTATCACCGAAATCCAGACCATCTGTTAGCCCTGCACCAAGTCCAATGATATTCTTCAACGCTCCGCCTACCTCAACACCTGTTACATCCGGATTCGTATATACACGGAAATATCGTGTAATGAGCAAGTCCTGAGCAGCTTCCGCGGCTTCTAAATCCTCAGCAGCGACGACTACAGTTGTCGGCATTTTGCAAATGACTTCTTCCGCATGACTCGGTCCCGAAAGAACTACAAATCGCTTTGGATCCATCTCAGGGAGCTCGTCCGCGAGCACCTCTGTCATACGCTTGAGTGTCCCCGTTTCAAAGCCCTTCGTCGCATGAATAATAAGTGTATCTTTCTTGAGAAAAGGTCGAATACGAGAAGCTACTTCACGCATGCCTGAAGATGGGACCACCATAATGATCGCATCCACATCTTGTACGGCTTCTTGCAAAGAATGGGTCGCTATGATCGAAGGAGACAGCGATATTTCTTTGAGAAAACGACTATTCGTGTGTTTTTCATTAATTTCTACAACTTGTTCTTCGTTACGAGACCATAGAAGGACTTCTTTGCCATTATCCGCCAATACCGAGGCGAGTGCCGTCCCCCAACTTCCAGCTACAAGGACCGATACTTTTTGTGTCACGGTTTCCCCTCCTACGCGTAGTTGTTTTTCGTTAGGCTCTTTTCTGGCCCAGCTTGTTTTCTTTTCCTTGAATAAGCTTTACAATATTCGTCCGATGACGCAAGAAGGCAAATGCGCACAGCAAGATGCTTATCCACAGAACAGGTAACGGCCGGTCCATCCCCCAAATTAGAAAAGGTAAGAGTGCTGTAAGAATAAGGGAGCCGAGCGATACGAAGCGTGTGACAGCAATGATGACGATGGCTGTTAACCCAGCAATCAAAGTAGGAATAAAACAAAGTGTAGCCATAACACCGATGGTAGTTGCGATACCTTTACCACCACGGAAGCCGAAGAATACAGGCCAATTATGCCCAACAATAGCTGCTAAACCACACAAAACACGAATCCAGATATCATCAGGTCCCGGCGCAGCCCAAACCCCAAGTAAGACAGCTAGGACGCCTTTCAAGGCATCTAACAGCAGGACGAGGATCGCTGGCCCCTTCCCCAGAACGCGGAGCGTATTCGTTGCCCCCGCGTTCCCACTGCCGTGCTTGCGAATATCAATTCCCTTAAACCATTTTCCGAATAAATAACTAAAGCTGATGGATCCGAGTAAATAGCCCACTACAATTGTTATTATCGAAAGCAATGTACAACATCTCCTATTCTTTGTCCGAAGTTTTTCTACGGCTTAAGATGCGAATTGGCGTTCCTTCAAAGCCGAAGGCAGCACGAATTTTGTTATCCAAATAACGTTCGTATGAGAAATGCATAAGCTCTGGCTCATTCACGAAGAGAACGAACACTGGCGGTTTAACGGCTACTTGTGTTACATAGTTAATCCGCAGACGCTTCCCTTTGTCCGTTGGCGGCGGATTGTAAGCAACCGCATCAGATACAACGTCATTCAGGAGATGCGTTTGCACGCGCAGAGCATGATTCTCAGCCACTTGTACGATGACAGGCAACAGTTTATGAAGGCGCTGTGTTGTTTTCGCAGATACAAACACAATAGGTGCATAACTCAAGAACAAGAAATGATCGCGAATCGTCGTCGTGAAATGTTGCATCGTCTTCTCATCTTTCTCAACGATATCCCATTTATTTACGACAATGACAATCGCTTTTCCTGCTTCATGCGCATAACCCGCAATGTGCTTATCTTGGTCAATAATACCTTCTTGTCCATCGATTACTACTAACACCACATCTGCTCGCTCAATTGCTTTCATTGCCCGCATAACGCTGTATTTCTCGGTGTTCTCGTATACTTTGCCACGCTTACGCATACCTGCGGTATCAATGATAACGAATTTCTGACCATCACGCTCAAAAGGTGTATCAATTGCGTCACGCGTTGTACCTGCAACATCGCTCACGATAACCCGCTCTTCACCAAGAATCGCGTTCGTCATTGACGATTTCCCTACGTTTGGGCGACCAATTAATGCAAATTTAATAACTTCTTCGCCATACTCATCCTCTGATTTGTCAGGGAATAAATTACAAACAACCTCAAGAAGATCGCCAATCCCGATTCCGTGCGAGCCCGATATTCCAACAGGATCACCGAAACCAAGGGAATAGAATTCATAGATATCATCTTGACGTGCCAAATTATCCACTTTATTTACTGCCAAGACAACTGGCTTCTTGGAACGGAATAATAGCTGCGCTACTTCTTCGTCTGAAGGAGTTACGCCCGCCTTCGCATCGACCATGAACACAATGACATCTGCTTCTTCAATGGCAAGCTCAGCTTGTACACGAACAGATTTAAGGATTGCATCCTCGCCGTCAATTTCAATACCACCAGTATCAATGACACTAAACGATGTATTAAGCCATTCACCAACACCATATAAACGATCTCGCGTGACACCTGGTTTATCTTCTACGATCGCCATACGATCGCCTACGATTCGATTAAAAATGGTGGATTTCCCGACATTAGGTCGGCCTACAATTGCAAGTACGGGTCTAGCCAATTTACATCTCTCCTTCGGATTCCATGATCAGCCATGGAAAATTACGCAACTTACATCATAGCAAAAAAGAGGCGCCTTGGCTAATCTCTTTTGAGACTTCCATCAAATATGCGCTTTTAAAATGAATGGTCAGGAATGTTTCACCAGAATCATCGTACCATTTTTCAAATCATGTGCATTCGCGTCTAACATTTTCTCCAATGAGAATGCGGTTCTCTGCATCTCTTCTTCACCATCAACAATAAAGATAGGAGCACCGCCAGCAATACGGTCTTTCGACAATGTTACGATCGCGAGAATTTGTGACATTAGGGCTTTACCCCTCCTTCTTTTTATTTACACCAGCTTCAGAAGGCATGCGCACAGCACTTTCAAGAACAGGTACACGATGAAGGGCAGTGCATGTTTTCTCTTTGTCATTTTCCTGCAAAAGTAAAAGTAAACCTATTGTCCCTGAGTCCAGATCCAATTTAGCCATTGGTCGTAAAGAAGGCTCTCCCTCATCACGATACACGCCGAATAAAGTGGACATATCATACATAATGGCTTGCCTCTGGCCAACATGAGATATCGTTACACGTGCATTACGGTTTTTCGGTTTAATTAGAAATCCTTGACCGTATTTCATTATTTTTTCTCTCGTATCCCTTAGCCCTACATTCATAATATAAATAGAACCCACAGAGACATCTGGTCCCTCGATATGAATATCAACGGGTTCAATATCAGCGATATCCCCTAATTTGCTACCTGATTTAAAAAAGTTTGCAAGCCAAATTGAAACGACTCCAGCAGCTATCCCCCAGTACCAAGCACCTAAGATACTAAATAAGGAGGCCAAAAATGCTGTCATTATGACCAAATAATTACGACCCTCGAATACCATCGCAATTCCTTCGATATATGCCGCTCCTCGAGGGACAAGTTCTAACTCATCCACTTTCGTTAAGCTCTGTCTTTCCATATTGCGCACATCTCTAAACTGTTGTGCCGCTAATGAAAGAAACGTGACTGCCGTATAATTTTTCTCCAAAAGCGCAGGAACGGCAACCGCTCCAAGACCAGCAGCGATCACCCCAAGTGAGACATGAATGATTTTCCCATGTGGATACGTTGGATATTGCCGATAATCCGTTCGCAGCATGTTGATTCGTGACAAAATACCAAAAATGACACCAACGACAATCCCAATGGTATACCGATGAGTAGATAACCAAGTCATATTCATTGTGTCTTAGTTGCCTCCTCTGCGGTCAAACCAGCTTCTCACGACTGTTCGGCAACCACTGTAGGCAGCTTGTACGACGATCGTTATCGTTCTAGCTGTAAAGATTGACAGCCACCATTGATCTTGGAAAGTAGCCATTCCCAGCAGATGATAGCCATCTACTTGATGAATACCAGCTTGATACATATCCCCGATCAAATATCCGATCGAAATGGCTGCAATTTGTTCCCATGCATTGCGTTGAACAACTACGGCTACAATGGCAATCATCAGAGCAGTCTGCCATTCAGAATTACGAATGATGAGAATAGGGTCCATTGTTAGCAGTTGTTGAAATAGAAAGTGGAGTGAACCGATCAGAAGTCCAATGGAAAGCAGATGCAGCTTATGTATAAAACCTTGTGTGACATAAAGAATACTAAAAGCAATCGTTACTACTACAACATAAACAAGTTGGAGTTGTATATGTTGTATCGTCACGCTTACTCTCGATCCGATCAGCCAAGAGACAAAAAAAAGAAGCATGCCTTTATGCGATATACTTCGAATGTACAGCTCCTTCCAACCGCTGGCGAGCAAGATCAACGTGATGCTAAGGAGAATAAGCGACAGATAACCGGCATTCATAATCAAACCACCCTAGCCTGCTTTGCTACCGATGACTTCCTCTGCCATCGATTTGCTTGCGGATCTTCAGGCTCCCCCTCAAATAAATAATAAGGGAGATCTGCCTGATCCTTAGTATGGCAATATTTTGATTATTTACTCCGATTAGTTCGCTCTGCGTATGAAGTTAAGTCAATACCTCTCGCTCGACACCATTCCGCGGTGTCTCCAACGATGACCACTGGACACCCTGTAAGGGCTTGAACCGAATTAGCGCCTAATGCCGTCATAATTAAGATGAGTCCTTGATGCAGTTCTTCTGCATATGCGTGAAGCGCGTCTACGCCTTCTACACGCAATACCTTCAGAAATGCGCCCGCCATGCCCACTGCTGATGCACCTAGTGTAAGTGCTTTCGCCGCTTCCAATGCATTTGTAATGCCGCCTGACGCAATAATAGAACCCCATGGATAAACAGATAGGGCCTCTAATAAAGTCATACTTGTCGGCGTTCCCCAATCATTGAGCCAATCCAATGCAGCAGGCCGTCTCGCATTTTCAATAGCAGCAAAATTCGTTCCGCCTGAGCCACCTACGTCGAGAACCTGAACACCTACTTCGCTTAATTGCTTGGCGTTATCACGCGATATGCCAAAGCCTACCTCTTTCACAATTACCGGCACTGGTGAATGACGAACAATGCTTTCAATCCGTCCAAGCATGCCCACGAAGCTGCGATCACCTTCTGGCATAATCAACTCTTGCATCACGTTGAGATGAATTTGAAGCGCATTCGCTTCTATCATATCTATCGCACGTAACGCTTGTTCCGTTGTGGCTTCACTCCCCAAATTAGCGAAGATGATACCATTGGGATTCTCGCGTCGCACTACTTCATAGCTGGATGCCACTTCGCTATTCTTAATCGCTGACATCTGAGAGCCAACAGCCATAGGTAAACCTTTTTCCCTGGCTAGAATGGCCAATTCTCGATTAATACTCTCTGTCTCGTGAGCGCCTCCGGTCATTGCATTAATTAAAATCGGCGAACTCATAGTGAGATCGCCGATTGTTGTTGTTAGAGCAATATGATCCGTCGAAGTCTCAGGAAGACAGTTATGCACAAGCTTGATATCCGCCAACCCATGTTGACGAGTTTGACCAAGCTCCAGCGCGTAATGGACATGCTCCATTTTGCGTGAGATGCGCATTTCTGTACCCTCCCTAGCAAATGGATCCCTTTATTTTTTGAATTTAGCCAATTTATCTCCAAAACGCTCACCAAGTGTCATGGACAAACCTTGATTGCTTAGGGATACGTTCTCGTTACCAGCAATTTCTTTTTGGTGACTAGCGCTGTTTCCACGATCACGATCGCCGCGCGGTTGTCTTTCTCTTTCTGGTTTGCCAACTGATGACGGAGCCGCTGCACCCGCAGGTGCTTCAGGAGCATCCTCTGTATCTTTAATGCTTAAGCTAACGCGTTTCTCAGCCAGGTTGATTTCCAAGACTTTAACTTGTACTTCTTGGCCTTCTTTCAATACTTCATGTGGAGTACCGATGTGACGGTGTGCGATTTGGGAAATGTGAACAAGACCCTCAACACCTGGTGCCACTTCAACGAATGCGCCGAAAGCTGCAAGACGTTTAACTGTACCTGTTACGATATCACCAGCTTTGAAATCACGCTCAACATTTGACCAAGGACCATCTTGCGTAGCTTTGATGCTCAAGCTGATTTTGTCATTGGACGGATCCAATTTAAGGATTTGCACCTTAACTTTGTCTCCTTCTTTCACAACATCAGAAGCTTGTTCAACATGCTGCCATGCAAGCTCAGAAATATGAACAAGTCCATCAATACCACCGATGTCTACAAATGCACCGAATTGTGTCAAACGTTGTACAGTACCATCTAGCACTTGACCAACTTGAAGACCTTCGATAATTTTCTTCTTGTTCGTTTCGAACTCTTCATCCAAAATATCTTTTTGGGAAAGGATGACTTTGTTTTTCTCGCGGTCAATTTCTTTCACACGAAGACGCAAAGTACGGCCTTTGTAGGAAGAGAAATCTTCAACGAATTGACGCTCAACCATGGAAGCCGGTACGAAACCACGTACACCAATATCCACAACTAATCCGCCTTTAACTACTTCAGCAACAGCTGCTTCGATAATTTCTTTGCTCTCAAGTTGTCCTTGTAGCGTTTCCCATGCTTTCTCGTTGTCAACGACACGTTTGGACAATACCAACGTTTCTTTTGCGTCGTTGATGGAAACAATCTTCAATTCTACTTCTTGACCAAGCTCAACTGCTTGCCCAGCATCATTCAAGCTTACGGAAGAAAGCTCACGAACTGGGATGACACCATCGTATTTGTAACCGATATCCACGAAAGCTTGATCAGCGTCTACTTTAACGATTTTACCTTTAACTGTAGCGCCTTTCTTCAGCACAGCAACATTATTAAGAGCGTGCTCTGCTTCTGCTTGTGAAACGGCCGTTTCTTGAGCTTCCTGTGATTGATCTTCAACTTTTACTTCATCTGACATTAGATTAGCCTCCTCTATTTACAACCAACAAAAATAATTTATAAGTCACAAAGCAGCAGTCAAACTCCTACTCTGTTTCAAACATAATAATAAGTTCAAATCACTTTATGGTTAGTATAATTCCAAGCTTTCGATTCCATACATTTCTGCTTATGCTTTACTAGTAACTGTATGTAGTCGGCGAATTTCTTTCATAATCGCTTCCGTCGCCTGCTCCAGATCCTCTGAACTACCGCCTTCATAAGCGCTCATATCAAGTGGTTTACCATAAACGATCGTCATACGACGGAAAAGTGAGTAGGTACCTACGATAGCTACCGGAACAACTGCCGCACCTGACTTCAATGCAAGACTAGCAGCGCCTTTTTTCCCCATTCCACCCGCATTGCTTCTAGATCCTTCTGGAAAAACACCAAGCATGTTGCCGTCACGCAGCAACTGTACAGCAAGTCGAATCGACTCTCTGCTTACGCCTCCACGTTTAACTGGGAATGCGCCTACTTTAGATATGATAGACCCAAGTACTGGTATATCAAACAGCTCCGCCTTGGCCATGAAATGAACCTTGCGGCGCAGTGGTGAACCTAAGAATGGTGGGTCCAATAAGCTAGTATGATTACCACACAAAACAACGGCCCCTTGCGTTGGAACATTTTCCATTCCGATAGCACGCATTCGAAAAAAAACAGTGAAAATAAATCGAAATAAGGCTCTTCCGATGCGATATAGCATCTTTATTTGCCACCTCCGACTTTGTCCTTGCAAAGTCCAAGAATTTCGTCCACAACTTCTTCAATTGTCATTGACGTACTGTCCATCAACACGGCATCATGCGCCCTACGCAGTGGTGAAATTTCCCTCGCTTCATCGAATTGATCGCGACGTGCGATATCCTGCTCCAACTCGGAAAGAGTCAGTGTATTCGTACCACTGTTTTCTAATTCCTTGAATCGACGCTCAGCACGTTCTTTCACACTCGCAGTTAAGAAAACCTTGATCTCTGCATCTGGCATGACATGGGTGCCAATGTCACGACCGTCCATGACTACGCCTTTGGAAACAGTCATTTGCTGCTGCAGCGCAACTAACAAATGTCGTACAGCACCATAGCTGGCAATTTGTGAAACATGTGTCGTTACATCCGTTGAACGAATCGCTTTCGTCACATCCACACCATCTACGATGACCTGTTGTCCTTCATCTCCAGGGATGAGCTCAATCTGCATACGATTGGCGAGCGAAGCCACTTCTGTTTCTTGCTCAGGTAGCAGCCCTTCTTGCTGTACTTTCCACGTTACTGCTCGATACATGGCTCCTGTATCCACGTAAATAAACCCAAGTGCACCGGCAACTAACCGTGCAATGGTGCTTTTACCGGCTCCAGCAGGACCATCTATGGCAATATTGAACTTATCCAAGCTGCTGTTCCTCCTAACAATACTTCACAGTACCTTACGAACAAAAAAGCAGGCACTTGCCTGCTAATTACTAGAAATTATATCACACAACATGGTCATATGCAAAACTTGGGTTCTATCCCGCCTTGATTTCATGCGCTTATGAGCGTTCTCTTGGGGGATGTTCCGGGATGATATACGGCTGCCCTTCGAGTGGCTCAACGCGTGTGAAATGCTTGCGAATATACGCATTTTGCAGCAAAGCTTGTACACAAACTAGCAAAATAACAACGAAAATCACAGCTCGAATAATGACCTTCTCTACTTTCGCAGAAAAGCGCAAAAATAATTGTTCATATGGTTCTGTCTCTTGCTCCTTCGACATGAGATCACACTCCCGCTAGCATCCAATATGCATAGCAGTATACCCTTAGCGTAGATCTCTCAATCCCTAGCGTTTACGAAAATCCATTTGTCTCTCAAAGCAAAAACGAATCAGTTTCTGCCGTTCTCTGTCCGCGATCTCTGCGAAACGAATCATCACTAACTGCTTCCCCGTCTCTGTCCCTTTCACGCGGACAACTTCTCCGGTAAACGGAATATGCTCGATAGTCCCATTCTTAAATGGTGCAAGAACCCAACATGAGATTATCGCATTTAAGCCGATCGGAATATGACCATCACAAATAAATGAAATACCTCCGCCACCAACATCATCGGTTAATCCAATAAATTGGATCTGTTCGTTCAACTTCACGGCTATTTCTAATTCTGCTAAAACTCGAAGGAAGTTTCTGCGTTGAATTTGCGTAATCGCACTTAGCTCTGGAAGCCTTAGTTCGATCAAGCGAATGACATCCTCTTTAAAAGCTACTACCTCCGTTGTGAAATAGTGCTTCACACCGCCTTGACCTAGGAAATGAGCACTAATCTCATCACCTTGATAAAGTTTTTTCAATCGACCTGTCTTTTCATTCAATGGGATTTCAATGATGATCGCGTTTTCTGTCACATCCGCAATTCTAGACTTATATTCGATTTTGGACTCTTCTTCATCAATACTGTTCATTTGCATATGTAAAATCTGGTTGACCTTAGGAAGCAATTTCGGCACCTCCGCGAAGTAATATGCATTAATTATAGCATGACCGCACCATTTAGATAGAAAAAAAAAGAAGCAGGATGATATCCTGCCTCTTCCTACTATGATTTTCCTTTTGCAACTTCCGCTTGATCCGGACGAATTGTCTCTATTTTTTCTTCCATGCCCACATCTGCATTAACATAAACACGATAGATATTGTTATTCAGTGTGCCGATAAATTCATGACAGAGCACTTCTTCGTCCAGATCATTTTTGATAATTGCAAGCGATTCACCTGTCACTTTCATTTTAGAACTCAGTTGCTTACGTGCTTGGTCTACCGTAATTTTCGGTTGGCCAATCTTGCGTTGCTTTTGTGAATAGATATAATTGGTCGCTTGCAGCCCTGTTACTTCAAGGGTGTCTAATGCAACTTTAACTGTAACTTGTTCGGGATAAATGGTGACATTATTTTCTTTCTTCGCGAACAGAATGGTCGCTGTGTTCTGATATTGATCATAACTAATTGCACTTAAATCCTTGTACTCATGCCCATCCAGAAATTCATTCGCTACATCTCTAGCTTGGCGAAGATTGAATTTCGCAGCAGGAACATCACGTGACTTCATAAAATAGATCAGGTGACCGCCTTTTTTGGTGAAATCCATTTGCGTATCCGATTTCGAATTATCACCGCTTGGAATAACGACACTATAACTTTGAAACTCAGGTGCACTTCCACCGTTCTCGACAACTTTAATGCCACTTGAATCTTTAACGCCAAGGAAATCAATAGCTTTCTTTTTAACTTGATCAGCTGTCATCTCATTGCCTGTCAGCATTTTAACATCATTTTTGGAGAACACATTTAAGCTGCCTGTCCCCCAATTTAACTCCTCATATCCACCAACTTGCTTATCCACAATCTTAAAGCCATCGATAATCGCATTATCGTGCATTTCGTTCTCAGATGCGAGAGCAGTCTCCACATCCATCCATCGCAAATTATTTGCAATTACTTTATTCTGCACACCCCGAATTTCTTTGGTTATATCAGCAGAATGTGCATACAAGGTATTCAAAGTTTTCATTTCCGCTTCGGTTAAAGGCTGCTTCGTCATATCGCGAACAGACATGCGGTAAGAGAAGTTAGCCATATTCGCTAGGAAATCTTCCGTTTTGTTAAAAGGCAGCAGCATTAAAGGCAATTGGGTGATGTCACTTTGCGCTTGACTAGTTAAACGCCAAACATTAACCAAACCTTTCCGGTAGGATGGCTCCAAAGTTTCATTCACCGCCAACGTATTTCCTAACTCCGTATGTAACTTATCCATGTGAAAGGACAGGTCATGAAACGCCCGTTGATACTGATTCTCCGCTTTAATTAATATCGTATTCTTTTCTTGGTGCTCTAAATACCCCCATACAGAAGCCCCGATTAAAGCCAGCAATAGAAATGGGAACATGACGATACTTAATCTTTTATACACAGAACTGCTCCTTTCATACCCAATCTTGCGCTTAGTTTTTACGCGTAGAGGTAGGTTTATACAAGATTGAGATAAAATAAGCAGCTGGGTTATCACTCAAGAACGATGGCGTTTATCCCCAAATTATAGTCAACTTAACAGATGAATTTCAGCGAGAAAAACTAAACAACACCTACAGGCCAGGACACTTCACTATCGAATATTGAATATCTAGGCGGATGGGACAAAGGGAACAAAGATCATTACGGAAAAGGAACCAGATGGGAAACCATCTTGGCTGAAGGCGGAGCGAAGTAAATAGTTTGGACGAAGAACTAATAGAGCTTGTGTGCTCAGGGGTTTCGTGATAGAAAAAAGTTGCACTTTTGCATTTCTCAGGAGGGGCATACTACTGGCTTAGGAGAAAATAACGTTATGGCTTTACTCGTGCAAATAGCGTTACCCATTCATTATTTTCTGCATCTTAGAAGTTTCACAGCACTTATCCACAAATGAGCAGCCTGCATCATTTCCTATACAGCAAAAAAAGGCCTATTCGAAAGAATGGCCTCTTGCTAGCTTTCCGTTTCTATTTCAAAATCGTGCTCATTACTGCATATGCATTGCCGAAATCCAGTTTCAATCTTGTCTTTCTCCTTTTTGCCTCGCAATACGAACTTCTCGCCGCACAATCGACATCGGATCTTCACTTTCACTCGCGTCGTTAATGACATGTATACCCTCCCGGCTCTCCCCATTCCATGTAATGGAGTTCAACAAATATACAGTCATTATGACCCAAATCATCCCATTTTAATCTTCTCATCTACAGTCACAACACGTAAGGGTGAATGTGCATTAGCACGATCTACACGCCATATCGACCGTAACCATAGGAAAGTCATAAGAGGGATCATTATCCAAATCCAGCTGTTTTTAAATATTAGCAAAATATAATCGAATGCGCCGTGCCAAGCAATTGGAAGCAACAAGGATATCCATAAATACCTATTTTGCTTATGAGGAACGAATTTGGCCTTGCCCAAGTAATATCCCATCATAACACCGAATAAAGCGTGTCCCGATACAGGCAAAAGCGCACGAAGCATCAAGGCTGAGAAAGAAGAAGCGTGCAAGAATGCGTAAATGATATTCTCCAATGTTGCAAAGCCAAGACTTACAGCTACCGCATACACGATCCCGTCGTATGGCTCGTCGAAGGCTTCATGACGGAAAATCAAGTGATATAGTAACAACCACTTCAGAAACTCTTCAATTCCTCCTGAGAGAAAAAAGGATGTCATGATCGTGCCATTGCCGAACTCCTGGATAAATGCGTTCTGTAGAACCATCGTCGGATAGACGAGAAGTACACCGAAGAGAAACATCCGTATCACTAAATGGATAGGTTCTGTTTCGTACCGATCCTTCAGATAGAAGTAGGCGAGCAATGAGAGACCTGGCGCTATGGCTGCCAATAAAATAGGCACGATATGCATGTTCCAGCTCCCCTCTTTTTATGAAATACATACCTCTATTATAGTCGTTCTGTCTAGACATTTCTACGTGTAACATAAACGACCTTAGTTGCGTATTATGGAAAACAAAACAAGCATCCTCAAAAACGGTTGTTTTTGGGAGATGCTTGTTTCATACTCATGATCAGGACGCGAATCCCGATTATTTGAAATGACGGCAGAGTACCTTCACGGCATCATCTGCAATGATCGTCTTCCCGTATTCTTCAAGAACGGCCAAGGTCACTGAAGAAGCTTCACCGAACTCAGACAAGACAGCGATAAGCGCTTGATACTTGGTCTCTTCCAGATCTACAGGTTCTAGCTGTAAAATATATTTCCCTTTATACGAATAAAGGGTGCCACCTTCCATCAGAAGGGGATTAATTACTTTGGATACACGCAGCAGATCTTCAAAATCACGGAATGCATAAGAGATTAAATCGCTTTGTTCAAGCGTAACTTCCATTTCGTACACTTCTTCAGCTTCGTGATCATCATATGCATCAGAACTTGCATACAAGTCAAGTTTGCCTCTAGTTACGATAACAACCATCCCTTGCGCTGGGAGGGCGAATACCTCAACAGCAAGCGGGCCGGACGGGTCAAATCCGAGCTCCGAATAGGCTTGATCCATCATCTCACTAAACAACTCGTGCACTTTCGGAATTTCTCTCCACATGTCGTCTTTTTGAATTCCACGTTCAGTTAAGTCATCGAATGTTAGGAAAATCCGTATCTTATCCTGACTTAAGCGTTCTATTTTCATGATAGGATCCTCCTTTGAGCTCTCCAACTGGAAAGCTTGCATCGAAAGCATGGTCACCTTATTTAAATCAGAATATGTTAGAAAATTAAAAAGGTGAACCACTAATAAATAAATGGACATGCATCCATCTATTGTTTTCACCTTTCATGTTAACACTAATTCTTTGTAATTGCACGCTTAAGTTATGTATAAAAAGAAAAAGCACAGCCGGCCCCGTGGGTATGCCAGACTGTGCCGAACACTTATCTTTATTGAATTGTTGCGCTGCTTATTTTATTATCTTGCAGGATTTCATTGACAGTTGACTTCAAACTCGGGTCTTCTTTGACGATTTTCTCTACTTGGTTTAAGCCATTTGTACTCGTCGAGGAGAAATTTCGGGCTGTAGATTCTCCAAAAGATTTGCTTGTGAATGTTTCTTTGGCCTTATCCATGACATTGCCCATCGATTGATTAGGTGAGCTAAATGCTGAGAAAAGCATGGATTTACTTTTACGATTGAGATAAACAACTGCAGCCGCCCCTGCAATGCCACCAAGCATAAATGTTCCTAATTTCATTGGATCTCCCTCCATGATAAGTAGTATGAATCCTTCCTAGCTTGCACGAGTTTAGAAGTGGACATACGTAACTGGAGAAGGAAAACATAGGAGAATTGACCTCTGCGAATTGTGAACCTAATTGTGGTACTATAAGGGATGACCAATATGTAAGGATCTGAGGAGAAGACGAATTATGAAAAAGAAAGCAAGCACACTATTCCTAACAGCCATGCTTCTATTGGCTGCATGCAGTGCCGATCAAACTGAATCAAGTCCTGCTGCGACGACGAGTGTGGCGCCAGTTGTTACTGTGTCAACAAGCCCGAGTGCATCTCCAACTCCTACCGTAGCTCCTACACCTACACCCACACCTTCACCAACGCCTACTGCTCCCGTTCAAGAAGCAGTACAAAAGACCTATCATATGAACAAAAACTATGATATCGTACCCAACGACTCCAATGGTAATAAAAAAGTCGTTTTATTAACCTTTGATGATGGACCTAAAGAACAAGCGATGAATCAATCTCTCATCGATATTCTGAACAAACATAAAGCGAAGGCCATCTTCTTCATGAACGGTTATCGTATTAAGCAGAAGCCAGAGCTCGTTAAGCTTGTCCACGAAAGCGGCAATATCATTGGAAATCACGCATGGGATCATGAAAATTTGAAGGACATGACGAATGATAAAATTGATAAACAAGTTGACGATGTGCAAAAAATTGTGAAAGAAATTACGGGTCTGACCCCGCAATTTTTCCGTCCACCATTTGGCTCAGGCAATGATTATTTGAAATCGAAAGTTAAAAATAACAAAATGCTTTACATGACATGGTCGAATGGTTCATTAGATTGGGACATGACGAATAAAAATAATGATTCTAATAAAGTCATTGAGAACGTGATGCAGCAGCTTCATAACGGCAGCAATATCCTTATGCATGAACTCCCATGGACAGTAATTGCGCTAGATTCGTTACTTACGAAACTTGAGGAAAAAGGTTATACGTTTGTTGATCCAAACGCCATTGAATTAGAAATGAGATAGAATAGAAATAAGAGCCCTACGTTGCCGCGAGTATTTCGTTTCGTGGGCAATGTAAGGCTCATTTTATTTTTACATCGAGGAATTTGAATATTTGATCCCCCAAACAGTTAAACTCACAACTAAAGCGATAAATAACCAAAGTAATGTCATATAGAAAAGATTCGTCCATTTACCTTGCTCTGAAGGGTGTACAGCTCTACGCGGCGGTAAATAGGTATCATCCCCCTGATTCTCCTCCACGCCAGGATTCGACCTCGAAGCTACTCTTTCTCCAACACTCATGAACCTTGATCTTCCTCCTTGCTAAACCGAAGTATGCAACCCATCACCATATCAATCATAAAGTGAGCAATTATTGGTGTCCATAGGCTTCCCGTATGAAGGTAAATCCAACCTAAGCCATAGCTGATACAGAAAACCATTCCCGTCATGAGCCAGTGCTGCAGATAGCGAACATGGATTGCTGCAAATAAAATACTAGTCCAGTAGGGCCCCCAGGCATGTTGAATTGCACCACGGAATAGGACCTCTTCACAGATTGAAACGATAAATGAAATAAGTGCAATATGCCAAAGGGCTCTATTTCCAAAAATCATTTGATTAATGCCACCGTCATCAGATACTTCTTTGGGTACCCACCTTGAAATAAGCAGGTCAACACCAAGTACAACTACAGCAAATAAACAACCCCAAATGATGACACGCCAACCACCTTGAAACGACAACGCAGAAAGAATCTTTGAATTACTCTGAAATAATACGATGATAATTCCGATAATAAGCGTAAGCAGTTGTGTAATGTAAAGATTCAGCAATAAAGTCTTGTCATTCAGATCATTGATATCAACTTTCCCAATGCGAAGGTTCTTAAAATCGAATTTCTTCAAAGGAAGCAGCCTCATTTCCTTATAATATTCCTTTTTCATGGAGATTGACCTATACTAAAACAACTATAAGAGACAACAAGGAGCTTGATTTATGGAAAAGCGTCTTACCCGCACTGATTATTTATTTGCCCTCATGTTTATCTTTATGCTGGTCTGTATCCTTGGCGCTTTTTTCTATGGCTTGCGATTAGGACAAACGAAATCTGATTTAAAATATGATAAAATACTGCATGCTGATCAATCGTCATCTGCACCCGAAATAGGTGCTTATGATCAACAAGTGCTAGTGTCATATTACCATACCATCTTTTTACCCTTTAGGGAATTTCAGAATAAATGGTTTGAACTATTGAGTCAAATTGAAATGGATAACGCCGCCGTGGACGCTTCCGCAGTTCTGAAAGAGCTAAGTAAAATTGCAGCTGACAAATACAATACACTTCAAAGTAAAAGCATGCCTGCCTCTTCGCCGCTGCTCGTGCAATCACACCAAGGCTATCTGAAGAGCCTAAAGCTTTTCACCGATGCATTAAGTTCTTATCAATCTAAAGCTAATGCACAAAGTCATTCACAGCTGCTTGAGGCCATTCAGAAGGATGCGTACTTCCTAGAAGCCAAAACACAAGCCTTAACCGCACAGAAAAACTACTTCGATTCCATCCTGGTCTGGAACGGCACTATGGATCCGGACATTGAATATTTCGATCCTAACAACACAGCCAATCTTGATCAGTGGCGCGCCATGAATTTCAATGTAAAAAACGTTTATATCACTGCTAAATTATTGAAAAACAAAGCATTCTCACCTTTTTATCCGCAAGATTTAACGATAAGAATTGATGAATTCATTGCATCTGGCCAAGCCAAGAAACTAAATGTGAATGATGTGAATCAAACCATGGAATTATTGCTCAGCACGAATGCTGTCCGCACAGGTGACTTTGTCAAAGGCAAAGCGAAATGGTATGCCAATGAAACACTGCCTCAATTACCATTCTTTTCAGATGTAAATTAAGAAAAAAGCTGAAGATTTGGTCCACCACTTGGACGTAATCTTCAGCTTTTTCTTTCAATCGTATTGGAAGCCGCGGAACATACCGATCGCCGCCATTCCCCCGTCTACATTGATGACACGCTCAAAACCGTTTTCTTTTAAATATTCAGCTACGCGTAGACTCCGCACCCCATGTGCACAAACGATATAAATGTCCTCATCATCAGGAAGTTCACCCATACGGAGTGGAATTTGCCCCATTGGAATTAATTTAGCTTCCTCCATATGATAGTACTCCCATTCATGGGGTTCTCTTACATCAATGATGACACTATTTCCTAGTGTTTTCTGGTCGACAGCTTGTAGGAAAATTTGCGGATAAATGCGGTTAATTTCCATTTGAGTACACACTCCTGCATTCTTTTGTTAAGATCCTAATATTCACTGTACCATACATGAATAATGGCCTCAAATATAAGCAAAATATCATTGCATTCTGAACATTCTTGCTATAAAATAGACAAAAAGCTTCTAATTTGTTGTCAATCCGAACATTAATGACGTAAACACGAAAATCGTTCGACATGTATTGACACGATTTCGAACGCATGGTAATCTATTAAAAATTCTATATCACAGTACAGCGTTGACGGAGCCAAGCAAATAAAGTAGCTTTCAGAGAACCGATGGTTGGTGAGAATCGGTAGCGAACATGTTGCGGAGCACTCCAGAGTTATTGCATTGAATTTAAGTAGATGCAATCGGGTTAGGAACACGTTACAGTTCCAGGTCGCAAGACCAAATGAGGCTTCCCATGCGAATGGGCAGCGAACTAGGGTGGTACCACGAAAGCAATCTCTCGTCCCTTTGGCTACAGGCTAACTGTCTGTGTCCGAGGGCTGGGAGTTTTTTTATGTTCAAATCTAAGGAGGAAACGAATTATGTTCAAAGTTCTAGTATCCGATCCAATTAGTGACATGGGAATTCAAATGCTTTATGATGCAGCTGATGTTGAAGTGGTTAAGCAATCTGGTCTATCTGAAGATGAACTCATTGCCATTATCGGTGAGTACGATGCCCTCTTAGTTCGTAGCCAAACGAAAGTAACAGAAAAAATCATGACTGCCGGCACTAAGTTGAAAGTAATCGGCCGCGCTGGTGTAGGTGTCGACAATATCGATTTGGAAGCTGCTACGAAACGCGGAATTATCGTTATCAACGCACCTGACGGTAACACAATCGCAACATGTGAGCTTACATTCGCTATGATGATGGCAACAGCTCGTATGATTCCACAAGCGTACAAGAAAACAGTTGGCGGCGAATGGGATCGTAAATTCATCGGCGTTGAACTTCGTAACAAAACACTAGGTATTCTCGGAATGGGACGTATCGGTAGTGAAGTTGCGAAACGCGCGAAAGTATTCGGCATGGAAGTTATCGGGTATGACCCATTCTTAACTGAAGAACGCGCTGAGAAAATGGGCGTTAAGCTTGGTACAGTTAACGAGATCGCTGCTCAAGCGGATTTCATTACTGTTCACACACCACTTACACCAGAGACGCGTCACCTGATTTCCAGAACACAATTCGAGCTTATGAAACCAGGCATTCGCATCATTAACTGTGCGCGCGGCGGTATTATCGATGAGCTAGCGTTGGTTGAAGCGATTGATCAAGGTATCGTTGCTGGTGCAGCTTTCGACGTATTCGAAGTCGAGCCTCCGACGAAGGATCACCCATTCCTAACAAATCCGAAAGTGATCGTAACGCCTCATCTTGGCGCATCGACGATTGAAGCTCAAGAGAACGTCGCAATCGACGTTTCCGAGGAAGTTCTTCATATTCTACGTAACGAACCATTTAAGAACGCTGTTAACATGCCTCCAGTTCCTGCAGACGTGCTTAACAAACTTCAACCATACTTCAGTCTTGGCGAAAAAATCGGATCCGTGCTTGGTCAAATTGCCCAAGGTGCTGTTTCTGAAATCGTCATTAACTATGCGGGTGATTTGATGGATGTGGATACAAGTCCATTAAATCGCTATATTGTTAAAGGAATTTTCCAGAACCAATTGGAATCCATCAACATTATCAATGCGATGCATCTGGCTAAATCACGCGGCGTGAACATTGTCGTGCAAAAATCGAACGCATCCAACAGCTTCACTAACCTTGTTACCGTAACTGTAAAAACGAAGCAAGAAGAGAAAACTCTTGCAGGTACTTTACTTGCCGGTTTCGGCGAGCGCATCGTGCGTATCGATCAATACCCAGTTGACTTCGCTGCTGAAGGCAACTTACTTCTTATCTCACATAACGATAAACCAGGTATCATTGGCCGCGTTGGTACATTGCTTGGAAGCAACCAAGTCAACATCGCGACAATGCAAGTTGGTCGTAAAGTGATCGGCGGATCCGCAATCATGGTTCTGACAATTGATAAAACAGCTCCTGCAGAAGTATTGGCAGAGCTTACAAAACAAGATGAAATCGTAAATGTTCGTGCACTAACGCTGTGAGAAAGACTTCTATCGAAGTCCTACTAGGATGCGCGACCGCGTATTACAAGTAGTTTTTATCGCCAATAAGAAAGCCGTTTTCGGAAGCCGAAAACGGCTTTCTTTCTTATGAGGTAATAAGCACAAAATGTTTCACGAACAACAAGATTTTGTCTGAATATTCTACAAATAAAGGCGAATGCCGAGTGATAACTCAGCATTCGCCTTTTTCTTTGTGTCGAAATTCGCACAATTTTCTATTTATTTATGTTCGCAAGGTAAGCAGATCGTAAATGTACTGCCTTGCCCCCATGTACTTTGAACCGTTACAGTTCCATGATGAGAATCAATGATGTTCTTGACGATCGCGAGGCCAAGTCCAGTCCCCCCGGAAGATCCACGTGTACGCGCTTTGTCCGCCTTGTAGAAGCGTTCAAAGATGAACGGAAGATCCTCGGCAGGTATCCCCTGCCCCTCATCGGCGATCTCGATCCGGATCGCGGGCCGATCCTTGGAGAGGCACGCCTCAGCCTTCAAGCCGATACGCGCCCCTGCAGGCGTATGACGGAACGCATTGTCGAGCAGGTTTGTCAGTACCTGCTCCAACCGATCCTCATCCGCGCGCTGCAGGATGAGCGGCTCTTCCGGCAGCGCCACGCTTAGCGCGATGCCGCGCTCTTTGGCCAGCACCGCGAATTTGCGGTGCATCCGACGCACCAGGGAGTCGATCTCGACCTCCCTGAACGATAGTTCAAGATGGCCGGCTTCCATCCGCGCCAGATCAAGCAGATCACGAACGAGGCGCCCCATACGGAGCGACTCGTCGTGAATGACCTGCACCAGCTCCACGCGTTCTTCTGGCGTGGAGGGAATGTCGTCCAGCAGGGCTTCACTATAGCCCTGCAGCATCGAGATCGGCGTACGCAGTTCATGCGAGACGTTCGCCACGAAGTCCTTGCGCAGCTTGTCTAGACGTTCCTCCTCCGTCACATCACGGAGAACGGCCACAGCGCCGCGCACTTGATCTCGTGAATAGAGTGGCGTCATAGCCACGGACCACACGCCATTTTGCACATGTAGCTTTGTAGCGGCCTCTGCCGACTCATCAACAACCGCTTCAAAGAGTGGAATCAACGGTACCGGTATTGGCAATGAGCTTGGATTGCTGAAGCTCATGAGTCCCCAATCGCCAAGTGCGGTATCCGGTTTCGGGAAACGTCGCGGTTCTCCCTCATCATCAGACCACTCAATAGTGCTCCATTCTTCTACAATCCTCTCCCCTTGCGGGTTGCTTAGCATCACAGATCCATTCACATCCAAGGTGATCACAGCATCGGTCATACTTCGCAGTATGCTCGATAAATGTTCTTTCTCCTGACTGAGAGCATGAATACTCTCTTGCACCTTTTCGCCCATGTGATTAAACGTTTTGGCAAGCTCACCGATCTCATCTTTGGAAAGAATAGGAACACGCGTACCATATTCCCCATGTGTGATAAAATCAGCTGCTTTCTTCAATTGCTGCAGAGGTCTCGTAATTTGTGAAAACAAGAAGAAGGCGAAGAAGGTCGTCATGAGAAAACCAACAATGGACACATAAACAAACAATCTTAACATATACGATTGTGTAGCTTCTAACGACTGAAGGGATTGATACAGCAAGGTCGCACCAACAATCGCACCTTCCAAATTGAAAAGTGGAACCGCAACAACAAGATATTGAGCTTCTGCATCAAAGCGGCCTGTGCGCGATTTATTTACGACCTTATCGATCGTTTGGCCGGCAAACACTGGCTTCAGTTCTTCTGCCGTATAGAAATCAGAAACATGGAATTCGACTAACTGACTCCCGTTGGTTCGCGGGATGAGCATTTCCTTCATATCCGAGGAAACTACAAGCATTCTTGAATCTTGAAAGCTCAGCAGCTCATTACTTAATTGATAGAATTGCTCATTGTACATGTGCGTCGTTGCTTCTTCCGAAAACTTGAGTGCCATTTCTCTCATATTCTCGCGTTGATCCGTCGCTTGCGCGAAATAATTTTCCATATAATTGACAAGAAAAAAGCCTAGTATGAGCAAGACAACCCCAACTAGGCCAATAATCGTTAACCACAACTTACCTACGACACTTCTGAATATAAACACTTATTTAGGCACCTCTAGCTTGTAGCCTACACCCCATACGGTCGTAATCATCGCAGCAGCATCCGGGGATACTTTGTTTAATTTCTCACGAAGTCGCTTTACATGCGTATCAACGGTCCGTAAGTCACCGAAAAACTCGTAGTTCCAAACATCCTTGAGAAGCTCTTCACGTGAGAAAACCTTATCAGGTGAAACAGCCAAGTAATGAAGCAATTCATATTCCTTTGGCGTAAGAGCAACCTCCTGGCCACCAGCTGTCACACGATGTGCGTCATGCTCAATAATCAAGTTAGGAAACACAATGTTATTGCTGGAGCTTGCATCTTTGGACAAATACGCTGTCGCAGAAGAACGACGAAGGATTGCTTTCACACGGTAAATCACTTCACGAGGTGAGAATGGTTTGACGACATAATCGTCTGCCCCCACTTCAAATCCACTCACACGATTCGTCTCTTCACCCTTCGCAGTCAACATGATGACTGGCGTGGATTTCACTTGACGAAGGCGTGCACAGACTTCAATACCATCGATGCCTGGCAGCATCACATCAAGCAAGATCAGGTCGAAGTCGGTTTCGGTAGCCATCCGCAATGCGGATTCACCGTCTTCCGCTTCTTCAATCAAATAACCTTCTTTCTCTAAATACATACGGAGCAATCTGCGAATACGTTCTTCATCATCAACAACGAGTATACTTGGCTTCAATTCCATCTTAGTGTCACATCCTCTATTCATGTACGTACTTGAGTTTAAACACCTGCATAGGAATGCAGTCCTGCTATAACTAAGTTCACACCTACTAAAGTAAACATAACGACGATAAATCCAATAACGGTTAACCAAGCAGATTTCTTACCCTGCCAACCTTTTGATAGACGAAGATGAAGGAATACCGCATAGAATAACCATGTTATCAATGCCCATACTTCCTTCGGATCCCATCCCCAGAAACGGCCCCATGCTTCCTGAGCCCATATCATCGCAAAGATTAGCGCGCCCAATGTAAAGATCGGATAGCCTATCGCAATCGCGCGATAACTGATTTCATCCAGATCTTCCGCATCCATTCCTTTTACAACTGGGCCAATCGCTGCTCCCAATGGTTTACGAGCCACTAGGCGTGCTAGCCAATAAAGAACAAGACCGCCAAGAATGGACCATATGACTGTGTTTAATTTACGTCCTGCGCTAGCCCCTTCCATCCAGGATGGCGCTGTAAATAAAGGCTCAGACATGCCAAGGAATGACTTCATCTCTACAACTTTCGTATCATAGGGCTGCACTATCGGAGGCAATACGTAGGTTTCTGTTGTATGATTGGTTTCCTGTACACCAGCATTCGTAACAATTACATCTTTGGAGAATACAGCTTTGTAACCTGATCCATTGAATGTAAAAATTGAAGCAATAAATGCAACGAGCATTAAGATGAAAAATAGAGTTAGCTCAACACCTCTTTGTTCCTTCTTGTCTGCCTTCGTCGTCCCTGTGTAGTCAACAGCTCGAAGCAGATACATTAATCCACCGGCGAAACCAACGGCAAAGAAGGCTTCTCCCGTAGCAGCAGTTGTCACATGAATTTTCAACCAGTAACTCTGCAAGGCAGGAATCAATGGCTGCACTTCACTTGGGAAAACGGAAGCATAGGCAATAATGATAAACCCGATCGGTAGTGCGAAGACGCCTAGTACAGGTGTCCGATAGATGAGATATACGATCAAGAAAGCACACATGATCATCATACCTAAGAACGTCATAAATTCATACATATTGGAGGTTGGGATATGATCCCCTTCTGCCCATCGTGTGAAGAAGAATGTCACTTGACAAGCAAACCCGACAACTGAGGTAATAAAAGCGACGAAACCCCATTGTCTCGTGTGGTCTTCTGGCTTTCGATTGCTCCACCTTTTACCCGTTATAGAAATAACAAACAGGAAGAATGCGAGCAAGTATACAAAAAAAGCGATAAGTAGAAAGGTGCTGCTGACAGAGTTTACATTCACCCCTGGTTTCCTCCATTTGCTAATGTTTTCGGTAAAACGTCCAGTTCATTCTTATTTAACGCTGCGGCAACTTCATTTCGAAGTCCAAACCAGTTCTTGTTCGTATGGCCGCCGAGCGTCAACTTGCCCTCATCAATTCGAATCCAAATGCGTCGATGCTGCCAATAGAAGCCCATAATGACACCGATCATAAAGATTGCGGAGCCAACCCATATATAAGGCATAGCTTTATCCACACGAATGTTCAAGTAGGTTGTATAATTAGCAAATTGAACGCCTTCCATGGAGCCAACCGATATCTTCAACTTCTGGCTAATCGCACCGTTAATGGTATCTTGGGAGAACGTTTCCTTATCAATTTGTCTTGGGAAATACAGATAGGGTTCTCCTTTTTCAGCTAGCCCTGGTCCAGTTATACTAAAAATAAAGGCTGGTGCTTTCGGCTCATTCGATTTTGAGATCGGTTGCCCCTTCTCTATGCCAAACTCGGGGAAGAAACCTTTCAGCGTGAGTGTATATGCACCTACCTGATAGGAATCCTTCGGATTATTCATAGGTAGATCAAAGCTGCCATAGGTTTCACCCGTAGTTGGATTGCTAAGTGTAGGTTTCACCGAGATCAGTAGTGGTGTTGCTTTATAATCGAACTGATACGCCTGCAATCCTTTGTAATCCAATGGATGATTCACAATGATATTGTCCTTATGAACTTCCTCCAGAACTGGCGCTTCTGCCCCTTCACCGCAATTCGCGGTACAATGATACAAGATAGCTTGCGTTTCATATGTCTTCGGAACAATCTGGCCTTTGGCTTTGATGCTTTCAGGAAGATCTTGTTCATCGTACAACGTGAGTGTAAATTTCTCATTCTTGATGTAATACGATGTATGCGGGATCGGCTTCGTTTCACCTTCAAGAATGCCCATATATTGATCCATATGCCAGCCAGGTATCCCACGCATCAGCACACCGATTAAGAAAATAATGAGACCAATGTGATTAATATAGGGCCCCCAGCGGCTAAAGCGATATTTTTCAGCTAGAAGAGCAGAGCCATCGGTATGTACGCGGTAATTCTTTTTACGCAGGAGTGTTCCAAGCTTGTTCGTCCAAGCGATTTCATCTGTCCCCGCAGGCAGATCAGTAACAAGTGTGACATTTTGCCTAGTCAAGAAATTGATATGTTTACGGATTTGCTGCTTGGACAAAGCCCTATAAAGGGGCAGAACACGATCCAGACTGCAAATTACAAGCGAAGTTCCAATCATGAATAGCAATGTGATGAACCACCATGAACTGAACGTATGAGAAAATCCAAGAGCATGATAAATATTCCCTAGAGTTCCGTAGTTTTCGCTGTAATATTGTGATGGATCCATATCCAGAAAGGTATTCTCTTGCGGGAATATCGTACCAACAGCCGAAGCTAACGTGGTGATGAAAATGATCCATACGGCTATTTTGACTGAGGAGAAGAAATTCCAGACTTTATCGAGCAGAGAAGGATTTGATTTCTGAGAGCGTCTGGCCATACCGTCATAGCGCATTTCCAGAATGTCTCTGCCATCGATATCGATCAGCGGGTTACCACAGGATTCACACAGGGTGGTGCCAGTGGGGTTCTGATGTCCGCAATCGCATTTGGTATTGTAGAACATGATGACCTCCTAAAAACGTTGAACATGCATACGACTTACTATTTAAGACTTCGTCACCAAACTAGAAATTGTCTCATTAATGAAATTCTCATCCATTTGGCCAATTTTTTTCACAGCAATTTTGCCATCTGTCCCAATGAAAAAGGTTGTTGGATAATCCATAACACCATATAGTTTACGAACAACTTCATTGGCATCCAGCAGTACTGGCATATTTAATTTGTATTGCTCCATGAAGCCCTGGACCGTTACTTTATTCTTGTCCACATTCACTTCTAAGAAGACGACACCTTGGCTCTTCCACTTATCATATTGCTTCTGAAGATCAGGCATTTCTTCTTTACAGGGTGGACAAAACGTACCCCAGAAATTCACTAGCACTACTTTCCCTTTGTAATCTGAGAGCTCGTGCGTTTGACCATCTAATCCAACCAAGGAGAAGTTCGTCGCTTTCTCCCCTTGCTGCGGGTACTTCTTACTTGCTGAAGCAGACAAATTTGTAATAATCGTAAACACACCAATAATGAGCACGATTGCAAAGATCCCAATCTGTACCCACTTCTTATTACGACCCACTGTTAATCACCTTCGCTTTGTCGACATTGTTAGTTCTGGCATATCGAATTATACCCTTATTATAACGAAAAGAAGGCCAATTCTTATTGGCCTTTTTGAACGTTATGTGTCCTTAGAGCTTCGTTCCTAAGCTCTTCAACTTCTTTGGGCGTCAAGTGGCGATACTTCGCTCTTGCCAAACCTGTTAAAAAGATGGGACCGAATTTAATCCGCTTTAATTTGATTACTGGGAACGAAATCGCCTCAAACATCCGTCTGACTTGGCGGTTTCTTCCTTCATAGATGGTGATCTGAATGACGGACTCATTCTTCTCCATATTCACATCTGCGTACTCGACCTCAGCAGGTGCGGTCATGCCGTCTTCTAACTGTATGCCCAATTTGAGCTTATCTAATAACGTGCCATGCGGCACTCCTTTGACAGTCGCTTGGTACGTCTTCGGTACATGATGCTTCGGATGTGTAAGCAGATGAGCAAATTCACCGTCATTCGTTAGAATAAGCAGGCCTTCCGTATCATAATCCAATCGACCAACTGGATATACACGCTCTCTGATACCTGGTAAGAAATCAGTAACAACCTTACGGCCTTCGGGATCCGTTGCACTCGTAATTACACCTTTGGGCTTATTTAAAATGACATAGATCTTCTTCTGTTGACCTATCGCACGTCCATCCACCCTAATTTCATCTTCAGCTGTATTCACTTTCACACCCAGCGTCGTGACGACTTCACCGTTCACTTGCACGCGTCCCGCTGTAATGATTTCTTCACATTTCCGGCGGGATGCGATCCCAGCTTCGGCTAATACCTTTTGCAGTCTTTCCATTATCCGCTTTCACCTCAAGTTAATGATAACGGACTTAACCACAAATCTCAAGCGGCAACCCACAATAACTGACAGAAGGTGACAGAATGATGGCTATTACGGCTTCGTTGCGTGTCGCTATTTATGAAAACACGAAGTAACAAATAACAAGAGAAGCGATAAAGCCAACAGCATCCGAAATTAAACCCACTTTGAGCGCATAGCCAGCTTTCCGAATCCCAATTGCGCCAAAATAGACGGTTATCACATATAACGTTGTATCCGTGCTCCCTTGTACCGTTGATGCTATTCGACCTATCATCGAATCAGGACCAAATTGCTCGATCAAATCTGTGGTAAATGCTAGAGAACCCGCTCCTGTGATGGGTCGTAAAATAGCTAAAGGCAGCACTTCCGTAGGTACGCCGATACTTTCGAAAAATGGCCGCATCCAGCCAATCATCATGTCCATCGCACCTGAGGCCCGAAATACGGAAATCGCGACCATCATCCCGACGAGGTGAGGAATGATTTTGATCGCCGTGTCGAAGCCATCTTTGGCCCCCTCTACAAATGACTCATAGACAGGAACTTTGCGATAAGCCGCGTAGAGTGGAATGAACACAATCATGATCGGGATTGCCCATGCCGAAATAAGTGAAACGAGTGCGTACATGCCGGTTCATCCTTTCAGCGGAGGGATAGGTGAGCGTGATCTGCGATACCATCGATCTACGAAAATGGCCGCTGTTGTGGAGATGATCGTCGCAATGAGTGTTGTACCTACGATTTCAGCCGGGTTCACAGAATTGAAATTCATCCTTATGGCAATAAGCGTTGTCGGGATTAAGGTAATACTTGACGTATTGAGCGCAAGCAGTGTGGCCATTGCTGAACTTGCCTCATCTTTGTTTGGATTAAGCTTCTGAAGCTCCTGCATCGCTTTGATCCCCATCGGGGTTGCAGCATTGCCTAAGCCTAAGATGTTAGCACTCATGTTCGACATAATATAGCCAAGAGCGGGGTGATTCTTTGGCACACTTGGGAAAAGAAAGCGGACTACGGGCTGAAGCAGTCTTGCTAACTTTTGTAAAATACCTGCATCTTCCGCAATACGCATCATGCCCATCCAGAATACCAATACACTAATTAATCCAAAACATACGGTAACGCCATTCTTCGCCCCATCAAATGCCGCTTGTGTAACGGATTCTACATCGCCATTGATGGCCGCGACGAGGAAACCAACGACGATAAAAAATAGCCATATCCAATTCACCATAGGTCAGCACTCCTTACAACTTAGCTTTACGACATTCACATTAATCCGCCCATATGGAGCCAGAAATATTAAATAGTCCCTGCACGAGCATTCTGCAGATATAACTATACTTTGTCAGCAATGACTCCTTATAAGGCGTACTCGATTGAAATGAGAATGTGGCTTTCTCTGGTACTTGCATCAGCGGGTTAGTAGGATCATAGATCGGAATCGTCTGTATCACCTTATTTTTCAAAGAAATTCGGAGTGCGCCACGTTCAGCTAACCGATACTCCGTCGCCATTGGATCTACCAAAGTAACTTGGTGTGTTATGCTTGCGTATTCACCTTCTGCAAGTGGATACTTGAACGTTCGGCTCGCTACCCAAGGAGTACCTTCGATAGCGTCGCCTTTTTTCACCAGCGTCTGCATTGGGAAATGATTAAAGCCATATTGAAGCAGCTTCGCGTGGTCCGCCCAGTCATCCCCGTCATTCAATGTAACGACGACAAGCTGCTGGCCGTTCCGTGTCGCCGAAGATACTAAGCAGCGCTTAGCGAGCTTGGTATATCCAGTTTTCACTCCATCTGCACCTTCGAACATGGAAAGCATCTTATTTTTGTTAAGCCAAGAATAATCCCAAGCTTCATTCGGATTGGGTACTTTTTTCAACTTAGTAGATACAATATCAGCGAATACACTATTTTTGAGCGCGTACGCTGTCAACTTAGCCATATCATTTGGACTTGAGCGATGACCTTCTCCTTCGTCCAGCCCGGATGGATTCGTAAAATGGGAATGATCCATCCCCAGCATTTTCGCTTTCTCGTTCATCAAATAGACGAACCCTTCTACGCTTCCTCCAATATGCTCAGCGATCGCCGTCGCAGCGTCATTACCGGAGCGCATCATGAGTCCATACAACATGTCATGAAGCCGCATCTCTTCCCCAAGCTTCAAATAGATCGAAGACCCTTCTTTGCCGAAGGCATTCTTACTGACTTTGACCATGCTAGTGAGGTTGCCTTCTTCGATCGCAATGATCGCAGTCATAATTTTGGTCAGGCTAGCTATGCGCATAGGCGTGTCCCCTTTTTCGCTATAAAGCACACGTCCTGACTCCACATCAACGAGCGAAGCACCGACCGCATTGGTATGAATGCTTGGCGGCGCGGCTTCTACGTAGGTCCATGGCACAAGTAACAATCCAATCAAGGCACAGCAAATGATGATGAACTGGCGTTTGGTTTTCATTGGGTGGGTTATCCTCCTACACGAGCGAACTTGTACACATTTTTGATCGAATCCACTGATGAAACTTTGTACAAGTATATGCGAGCGGACGAGGGATATGTCCTGAAAACTCCCCAAAACAAAAAGGCCGACCAGAAGTAAATATCTACTTCAAGATCAGCCTTCCAATTACGCAACATGGCGCCAACTTCTACTTATTCAATTTAGTAAGCTGTCCAGCCCGCATCCGCGGTAACCACTGTCCCGTTTACAAAGCTCGCATCATCAGATGCCAAGAATAAAGCAACCTTCGCAATTTCCTCTGGATCGCCTGCTCGTGGATTTAAGCCCATTCCTGCCATTGCTCTTTCCATACCAAAAGGATTTGGTGCTGTAATCGTTGTCCCAATGTTAGTGCTCACACCACCAGGTGCGATGGCATTACAGCGGATTCCAAGGTTCGCGTATTGAAAACCTACGTTTTTCGTGAATCCAACTACAGCATGTTTAGATGCCGTGTATGCCGCACCCGCTCTGGAGCCATTTAAGCCACCTGCGGATGCAATGTTTACGATGATACCACTTTTTCTCTCTGTAAAAATCGGAAGAACTTTCCGAGTTGTTCTCATCACACCTGTTGTGTTAATTGCAAATACTCGCTCCCACAGCTCGTCCGTAAGATCTCCTGCAGGGACAAAGTTGTCCATAATACCAGCGTTATTTATTAGGATGTCAACGGTACCGTATTCCTTAACAGCCGTATCAATCATTAGGGCTACATCTTCTTCTTTCGAGACATTGGCTGCAACTGCAATCGCTGTACCACCTTTTGCTTCAATACCAGCAACAACCGTTTGAGCTGACTCAACCCGAAGATCCGAAACGACAACCTTAGCTCCTTCTGCTGCAAACAACTCTGCGATTGCTTTCCCCATACCTGACGCTGCTCCTGTAACGATAGCCACTTTACCAGAAAGCTTCATGTGTAATTCCTCCAAATGTCATGTGTTTTCATGCGAATAACTCACTGAATTGTGCATATAGAACTTCTTTCACTTGGAGTATAATAGAGTATCAAACGTGATACAATCAGTAAAAAACGCTTGTTTGTAAGCTAACGTACAAAACGATTGATTTTGTTCACTAACACCACAAAGGAATGAACATGAATGTCAGAAATCACTAGAAAAACGGACCGCAGAATCGTTCGAAGTAAAATTGCTCTACGAGAGGCTCTGTTGGCACTGATGTCGCAAAAGCCCTTTATGTCCATTTCGATTACAGAAATTGTTGAGTTCGCCAACTATAATCGAGGGACATTTTATGCGAACTATGAAAGTAAGGAAGACTTACTTGACGAAATCATTTCCAATTTAACTGGACAATTACTACAATCTTTCCGTGCGCCTTATGAACATGTTGAAACATTTCGAATTCAAGAACTGCCTGCTAAATCAGTTATGATATTTGATCACTTTTACCAAAATTCTTCCATTTATACCACTCTAATGAGGAGTGATGTTCTTTCCAAGCTGAAAGAAACCATGTTTAGTGCCTTAAAAAAAATCACACAAGAAGAATTAGTCTACCCCGATCAAGATAAAGAAATCGATCAAGAACTATTGAGCATTTATTCGATTCACGCCTTGCTTGGTCTTATTTTTCATTGGATCGAAAGCGAATTCAAATATTCACCTTCGTATATGCAGGATCAACTGATCAAATTGATTAACTGGCGTCCCGCTTCCGCAAAAACAGTTGTGAGAAGCTCACACGATTGATGACATGTCAACTAAAAAAGCTGTCCTCAAAGGACAGCTCATAATGACAAGAGGCTACACTATAAAATTCTGATTCTCGACGTTGGTGACACTGGTTGAAGCGGCTGCTGGCGACTTCGCTGACATGCCTTTGATCATACTCTGAATCTTGTCCACGACCTGTGGTGCAGAATCGATTAGACGCTCCAAAATATGCGTTTGATTATCTAATGGCACGACTTTCACACCATTCTTACCAACAACAAGGAAAGCAATTGGCGTAATCGATACCCCACCGCCGCTACCACCACCGAAGGGGAGAGCAACTTTAGCATTAAGCGCATCGCCTCGGTTCATTGTCCCGCCTTCGATTTCGATTTCGGAGTCTGTCACAAACTCGCTGCCGCCTGCGGCGAAACCAAATCCGACTTTGGATATCGGCATAATAACACTACCATCAGGCGTTTCGACCGGGTCACCGACAATTGTGTTTACGTCGACCATCTCTTTTATATTTTCCATGGCGACTTTCATGAGGCCTTGAATCGGGTGTTCGGACATCTTCATTTTCCTCCTTAGCGTTTTTTACCATACATTCCTAGCATCCAAAACTTAAGCACTAAGATCTAAAAGATCAATCATGGTTCAGTTCTAGAATGCCCCTCCTGACATGGGGTTATGTAAAACTTACGAGGCAGGTTTAAATCTCGCTCTCGCCTTCAATGCGAATTGGATCCAACTTCGAATACCGCCTTTGATTTTAGTCGCTCTGTACAACAACCGTATGCCAGCAATGACAACAAACCATACTCGTATTCGACCAGCAAAACGAAACTCCGTCGCAAATTGCTTTGCATTATATTGTGGAATGACATCTATGCGCGGCTTCGCAATGAGCTTCACATACCGAACTGTAAACCCAAGCAACGATGACTTAATCCCCCATACGGCTCCTGTCGTTATTGCCGTTTCCGGAGCATCGCCAAGACCTACACGTGTTATCCACTTAAGCTCTGTGCACTCCACTTTGGCTAAGGTCATCTTCATCCAACCATATAAATTCAGCGTATGAACGAGGACATCTTTCGTTTCCTTGTAGAAGGCGATAACTTTATCTTTGGTAATATGTTCTCTCGTTTCATCTTTCAGCTTGGCGCCTTGTTGGGTCACTTTCTCTGACTTAATTAATATTCCTTGGGTGAATCCTTTGAATTGAATGATTGGAATGACATAACGATACCGCACGAGCCCGAACAATCCTCGCATCTCCACGGAAAGCGTATCATTATCTTTTACCCGTGAGAAATAAAACTCACCACGCATATAGCTGCATAGCACAACGATCATGGCAATAATGACAACCAAGACGGCCAATCCTACCCACAGCAACACTTACGCCTCCTTAGTCAAAATGAACGAAAACTCCACGCGCAAGATAAATCTCGCAGGTGGAGTTAGTATGACCTGTATAAGGAAATGAAATGCATGTATGGATAAGCTTCAAACTAATAGTAGCTACTCTGGCTGCTCGTCGCTCACGTCGTCCAGAGTCAATTGTTTCTGATCCCCGCTTAAGCGATCGAATAGCATCCGGGTTTCTTCTTCCAAATCAAAATTACCTTGGAAGTTAGTAGAGTCTGGCAATTCTTGAATCGAGCTAAGCCCAAAATACTCTAAGAATTGTTTGGATGTTCCATATAAGATCGGTCTGCCCACTGCATCTGCACGCCCGACCTCCGTAATCAAATCTTTACCCGTTAAAGTGGCAAGCGCTCGATCACACTTCACACCGCGGATCTCCTCGATCTCTACGCGTGTAATCGGTTGTTTATAAGCAACGATGGATAACGTTTCAAGAGCAGCTTGAGAGAGCGAGGATCGCGATGGCGTATAAGCAAGTCTTTCAAAATAAGGAGCATGCTCTGCCAATGTAGTGAGCTGGTATGCGCCAGCAACCTCTACAATTTGAACGCCGCGCCCTTTACGTTTGAAATCTGTTCGCATATCTTTCAGCAGATCTTTAATCACATAGGCATCAAGTTCCATCACTTCAGCAATTTGCTTAAGATCTAGTCCTTCGTCGCCAGAGGCGAAGAGAAGTCCTTCAATAATCGATTTCATCTGTTGGAAGTTGAGTGTCAAGGTCAGATCCCTCCTCTTTGGCTTGAATGACGATATCTTCAAATAGCTGATTTTGGTAGCATGTGATTTTCTTCATTTTCATCAACTCAAGGATAGCCAGAAAAGTAACAACAATTTCTTCCCGCGTCATCTCATAATCGAATAGTTTGGAAAATAACAACTTACCACCTTTTATTCTAAGTAAATCAACAACTTCACGAATCCGCTCCTTAACCGAGATCTCATCCCTTCGGATCCGTGCAACCACGTTACGGTTCGCCAGCTTACGCAAGGTACGCTGAAAAGCAATCAATAAATCAGCAACATCCAACCCTTCCACGGGGTTCTCTTGAAGATCCGGGAGATACGGTGTTAAATCCTCAGGTTCACGTGTGTAAACGAGGCTTCGCTCCACCTCTTTGTCACGAAGCATATCCGCAATCGATTTATATTTTCGATATTCAATCAGCTTGGCAACAAGCTCGGCACGCGGGTCTAACGAGTCATCCATATCATCAAAATATTCGTCAAATTCAATGACAGGCGGCTTAGGTAAGAGCATTTTGCTTTTGATGGAGAGCAGTGTAGCAGCCATTACTAGAAACTCACTCGTAATATCTAACTCCAGCTCCTGCATCGCTTGTACATACCCAAGGTATTGATCTGTAATTTCTTTGATCGGAATATTGTAAATGTCGAGTTCATTTTTATCAATTAGATGAAGCAATAGATCAAGGGGGCCTTCAAATGCTTCTAGCTTATATGTAACCTTCATGTCGTTCTTCCCCTTGTCATAGTGAATAAAGATGCATGATTACCTGTACGGCGTATGGATAAATTCCGCTGAGCGCCCATTGTCCAATCGGGGTAACCATTAAAACGATTACAAGAATAAGTGCTGGAATCTCTTGCTTGTCTAGCCATCTTTGTTTCCGTGTCGAGACAAGTCCTCTCCATATATACCATCCATCAAGTGGATAGAGCGGCAACAAATGGATGAGTCCTATCATTAAGTTTACGATAACACAATATTGCAAATACACGCGCCACTGCTCCACTACGAGCGATTCGGTTGCCACACCAAGCAGTGCAGGTAAATAAAAATATAACCACCAAAAAAACAAAACAAGCACAAGATTTGTAAGAGGTCCCGCTAAATAGACAAGCGAATGCGATAGTTTTTTGTTCTTGGAAAAACGGTCTGCATCGACTGGTATTTTCTTGGACCATCCATATGGTCCGAAGACGATCATCGCCAACCCCAAGACGTCAAGATGCGCCAAGGGGTTAAGCGAGAATCGTTTGCCATCACGAGCCGTTCGATCTCCTAATAGCCAAGCAACTCCAGCATGCGCTGTATCATGCAAAGTCATAGCGATAAGGAAAGCAAACAGCCGCGGCAGCAGTGTTTCTAAATGATAATAAGCTAGCATTAGGAAGAGAATTGCTTCGTCAAATTCGCCATTTCAATCGCGGTTACGGCAGCTTCCCAGCCTTTATTGCCTGCTTTCGTACCTGCGCGTTCAACTGCTTGCTCAATGGAATCTGTTGTTAAAACACCGAAGATTGTCGGGATACCTGTTTTTAAGTTAATCGCCGAAACACCTTTGGCCACTTCACTGCACACATAATCAAAATGCGGCGTTGATCCACGAATCACGGCACCCAGGGTAATGACAGCATCATACTTGCCGCTCTCTGCCATTTTTTGCGCGATTAGAGGAAGTTCGAATGCGCCTGGAACCCAAGCGATATCAATTTCACTTTCATCCACACCGTGACGTTTTAGTGCGTCTTGTGCACCACCCAATAGTTTAGATGTAATAAACTCATTGAAGCGTCCAACGACGATCCCATATTTTAAATTTTGCGAAATTAAATGTCCTTCATAAATCGTTGCCATGGTAAGAATCTCCTTTTCTGTTGAAACGTATTAGGTTGGTATGTGAATTAATTCATTCTATAAATAATTAAATGCCTTTGCCTGCGTCTATAAAGGTCAGAATGTGGCCCAACTTCTGCTGCTTGGTTTGCAAATAATTAAGATTATCCTTCTTGCTCTCCATCTGAATCGGAACTCTCTCATCCACTTTAAGCCCATAGCCTTCTAGACCTTTGATTTTACGAGGATTATTCGTTAATAGACGAAGTTTCGAGATGCCAAGATCTTTGAGAATCTGAGCACCAATGCCATAATCACGAAGATCTGGAGCAAATCCAAGTTTAATATTCGCTTCTACGGTGTCTAATCCCTGCTCTTGGAGGACATAGGCCTTCAATTTGTTGATTAAGCCAATACCGCGACCTTCCTGTCGCATATATAATAATACACCATTGCCTTCTTCATCAATCTGTTTTAATGCGGCATCCAGCTGTGGACCGCAATCACAACGATGAGAATGGAACACATCGCCTGTCAAACACTCCGAATGGACACGCACCAAAGTTGGCTTGGACGGGTCTATGGTCCCCTTAACTAAGGCAACATGTTCCTTATCATCCAATTGATTCGTATAAGCAATCGCTTTGAATGTTCCGAAATCCGTTGGCAGATCCACTTCAACTTCGCGTATAACCAACTTCTCTTGCTGATTACGGTACTGGATAAGATCTTGGATGGTAATGATGCAAAGCTCATGCTTCGCGGCAATTTCCATTAGATCCGGCACCCTTGCCATAGTACCATCTTCTTTAATAACTTCACAAATCACGCCAGCTGGATATGAATCAGCAAGAATAGCTAGATCGATCGCTGCTTCCGTATGTCCTGCTCTGCGAAGAACACCGCCTTTTTTGGCAATCAAAGGAAAAATGTGACCTGGTCTACGGAAATCCTGCGGTTTCGTCGTTGGATCAATTAAGCCCTGAATTGTTCTGGAACGCTCATGCGCTGAAATCCCTGTGTTTGTATCCGTATGATCAACAGAAACCGTGAAGGCAGTACCGTGATAATCGGTGTTGCGCGCTACCATTGGAGGTAGATCTAGTTCTTTGGCTCTGTCTTCGGTAATCGGTGTGCAGACGAGCCCACGCCCTTCTTTAATCATGAAGTTAATCACTTCAGGGGTTGTTTTATCTGCAAGTGCGATAAAATCGCCTTCGTTTTCCCGATCTTCATCATCTACGGCAATAATTACTTTACCTAATTTCAGATCCGTAAGAGCTTCTTCAATCGTATTGAACCGAATGGGTTGTGTCATTTGCACCTCTCCTAACTTACATAAAGCCATTATCTGCTAAAAAGCTTGCGGTCAGCTTACTTTTCTTAGGCTCATCTCGAACCGAATTCTCAGAAGGACCGAATTTGAGCAGTCGTTCCATATATTTGCCAAGTACATCGCATTCAATGTTGATTGTATCTCCCGCTTTTTTGTCGTGGAGAACCGTTTGCGCAAGGGTATGCGGGATAATCGAAACGGAAATATCACTTTCTGAGACATCTACAACCGTCAAACTAATACCATCAATCGTAATGGAACCGCCAGGAATGATATAGCGGAATATATGTGGATTCTCCGGTGCAAACCGGTATACAACTGCATTCTCTTCCGGTATGCGGGAAAGGATCGTTGCTGTGGCATCTACATGACCTTGGACAATATGTCCGCCAAATCTGCCGTTCGCCGCCATCGCCCGCTCCAAATTCACTCGCGTGCCAGTTTGAAGCTTGCGGAGATTCGTCTTCCGATATGTTTCAGGCATCACATCAACGGAGAATGAATCACTGTCATACGAAATGACCGTGAGACACACGCCATTAACGGCAATACTGTCCCCTAAATGAACATCTTCCAGTATTTTTTTGGCGCCAATGGTCAGCACCATGGCTTGCCCTCCACTATGAATGCGGCGCATGTGGCCGATTTCTTCAACAATCCCGGTAAACATGCCACTCCTCCATTCTCTAGCTCTTATACATCGGATAACCGGTAATACAAACATCCGGTCCGAATTGCTCGACACGTAGTCGGTCGAGCATTATAGCTTCATCCATCTTCGCGTAGCCGTCGAAGTGGATGTTCACAGGTGCTGCCTGGCCTCCGCCGATAATTTTCGGCGCAAACATCAGCACCAGCTTATCAATCAGGCGCTGCTCCAGCATGGCGCCGTTTAAGTGGCCTCCACCCTCGAGGAGGATGGAGCCGATCTCGCGCTCGCCGAGCTGCCCCATGGCGAGCGTCAGGTCCACCTGCGGGCCGTCGCCACAGGTAAGGACGGTGATGCCGCGTGCTTCCAGCGCGGCACGCCGCTCTGCTGGCGCCTGTGCGCTCGCGAGCAGGATCGTCGGCTGACGATCCTGCTCGGTGAGCACGCGGGCGCCGAGCGGGACTCGCAGCTGCGAGTCCGCGATGATGCGTACCGGCTGCACAGCCGGTACGTCGCCGCGCGTGCTCAGCTGTGGGTCGTCGGCGATGATCGTCTGGACGCCGACGAGGATGCCCTGGTGCCGGTGGCGCAGGGTGTGAACAAAGACACGCGACTCCGCGGATGTAATCCACTTGCTGTCGCCGGTTTTGGAAGCGATGCGGCCGTCTAGCGTGCTCGCGGTCTTCATCGTCACAAAAGGCCTACGCGAGACGATATATTTGTTGAAAGCCTCGTTCAGCTTTGCGGATTCTTCACCTAGCAAGCCTACACTCACTTCCAATCCATGCTCGCGCAGCTTGGTGATTCCCGTCCCAGCCACCAACGGATTCGGATCTGTGGCAGCTACAACAACACGAGTCACACCTGCTTCTATGAGGCGGTCGCAGCACGGCGGTGTTTTGCCATGATGACTGCAAGGCTCCAAGGTTACATAAGCTGTGCTTCCTTTAGCTTCCTCGCCTGCCATACGCAAAGCCAGAACCTCTGCGTGTCCCTCTCCGCGCTTCAGATGTGCTCCCATACCAACAATGCGGCCCTCTTTGACAAGAATACAACCAACTACAGGATTAATTCCCGTTTGTCCAAGTGCACTCTCGGCCATCTGAAGCGCAAGTCTCATATAGGTTTCGTCATTTAACAGCCCCATGGATGATCACCGCTTTCTTAATCCATTCCTTGATTCTAATGCAAAAAAGCCCCTTCCGCTTTCGGATGGGGGCCAGAGATTGTTTAGATAACACGAATAAACATCAGCTATTATGCTTGTCACATTTTTTGTTCAAATCAAACAATACCGACGAGGTAGCCGCTTTGGACAGACCTGCCGAATTTATGTTAATGTGAAAAAATGAACAAGCATGCTAGCGAATTGGCATTCGCATTTTCCTTCTCCCATCCAGACTATACTGTCGGTCCTGGAATTCCACCAGGTCAACCGTAGCGAAGCTGTTGTCAGGTACCGCTAGCTTCACAACGGGTCACGGACTGATCGCAATCATGTACACGTACATGGGTACGAATCACCGCCGGTGTGGAATTTCACCACGCCCCGAAGGTTTTGCATACTATAAAAGAAGTAGTAACTAACCCTCAGTTACTAATTTCTTTATTAAACAAGAATTTATCACTCATGCTTGAAAATTGCAAGGGCTTTTTTCAATTTTCCTGATAAAACTTGTCGGAATTATTGGAATTGGAATTCATTCTAATTGAATTCGCACTAAATTCATTGTTCTAATAGCGCAATATCCACGCAAATCGTTCCTTCTTCCCAATGGGGATTCGCATAACCTGCTGGTGCGTTCAGGTATGTCAACCAAGTCATGTCGAAACCAGTTTTCTTCTTTGCCATTAAACAAGCGTTTCGTGGGTCAACACCACTGGACACCTCCGTTAAAAGCTCCTTCCGCAGCTGTGAGAAACGTTTGATCGTACGGTCGAACATAGCTTCCTGATCTGGATTTAATCCCCCCTGTACCCATTCGCCTTCAAAAATAAAAGCATAATCTTGATAAGACGGAGTTTGCATCTCGACAGCCTCCGTATAATCACGCATCGCCTGCTCTCTGTATCCGTGCGATTCAGCCCACATGCCGCTTATCAGTCGGTGATACGGTGTAGGTGATTGCACATAGACACGACCAGTGCGCTTGAGCTTATTTTCAAAGATTGCATACGACTCCGTGAATTCCTGCTGCCATGGCCCAGCACCAACAGAACCGATTAGCCCACCTGATAGCTGAAGCTTCCTATCTTGAATTTCCGCTTTAGACACACTGGCTATCACAGCTGTTCCCTCGTAGGTTTCAAGCTTTCTATCTACCCAGGAAGACACGATATATTCGGAAAAAGTAGTGTGTGCTCCGTTATTCATTGACACCCAAACCACCTCAGATTTGCTATCACCTGTAAGATCGTCAATGGTCATCACCTTTGATCGACCGTAATTTTCAGATGGAAAACTCAAACTTTGAAGGGAGAATTGGCTATCCCTATAATCGATAATCACTCCATATGACTGCCGCGCTTGGACCAATCCTGTTTGCTTATCAAGAATATCCTCAAACAGCACAGATACCCATTCATTCGATACCCCATCTTGATCCAGATCAGTCCGGATGACGTTTATCAACTCTTTCTGGGAATCGTATGGCGTTACACGTGTTTGAAGCCATTCTGTCATATCAAGATCAGGTTTATTTACTTGGCTAAGTTCAAATCTAAGCTGTTCAATCAATGGTTTCCTCACCATTTCTGAGGATTGGTTAGGTTTATCTACCTCCGAAATCACAGACACATGTTGCTGGCTCTGAGCAGTGAGCGTCGGACGTTCTCTTCCTGTCAAAGGTAATAAACAGAGTATAATAATCCCTATACCTGCTCCTACATACTTCAAACAATTCTTTTCCAATAGCCATCACCTTTCATAATATTCCCTTTTAATGTTTGACGTAACCGCGCTCAATTAGGTTCTGCTTGGGCAGGGTTCTTATTACCGTGAAGTTGAGCTATTGGGGATTCTCTCATTTCTGCGAATATACCTGAATTAACTACATGAAATCCATCTAACTGACTTTTTATCAATAAAACCAAATATTAACCTACATAAAATCCATCTATTTAGCACATCAGCCCCGCAGCGCACAAGTACAAAAAAAAACTGCCCAGACCTTAGTCTGAGCAGTTCATATAACAGAAATTATACTTCTACAACTTCTACTTTTTCCATTTTGTCTTTGCCTTTGAATGCATCAACAAGCTCCATACCTTTGGATACTTTACCGAACACTGTGTGTCCACCATCCAAATGTGGTTGCGGTTGGTAGGCGATGTAGAATTGGCTTCCGCCTGTGTTACGACCTGCATGCGCCATCGCTAGGGAGCCGCGCTCATGTTTGTTCGGGTTGATTTCACAGTTGATTTGGTAGCCAGGGCCACCCGTTCCTGTTCCAGTTGGGCAACCACCTTGTGCTACGAATCCTGGGATGACACGGTGAAAAACAAGTCCGTTGTAGAAACCGGAGTTTGCTAGTTTTTCAAAGTTAGCGACAGTGTTCGGAGCATCGTTCTCAAAAAGATCGATAACAACCTCTCCGCCACCTGCTAGTTGAATTTTTGCTTGTTTTGCCATTATGTGGTTCACTCCTTTAGGAAATAATATCTTATTCTACTATGAATGGCAGCATTACACAAACAACAGGAGATACCCTTCTGGGCAAAGGGCCTCCTGTAGATGTTTTGGCACCTTTTAGACCGTCTTGCTAACTTGTTTCATTCTCGCTGGAATTAAGTCATTCCCTACAATTTGATCAAAAGATTCACGTTTCACGACAAGGTCACTTTGGCCGTCTTTGACAAAGACAACACCCGGTCTGCGAATACGGTTGTAGTTGCTAGCCATCGAGTAATTGTAAGCTCCTGTACTCGACACTGCCAGAATATCACCTGTCGCAACCTTCGGCAGATTCACATCCCAGATCAACATATCGCCGCTTTCGCAACATTTGCCGGCAATCGAAACGATCTCAGCTGGTTGCTCAGTAGCACGATTCGCGAGACCCGCTTCGTATACAGATTTATATAAAGCTGGACGCGGATTGTCAGTCATACCGCCATCCACTGCAACATACTTACGCACGCCGGGAATTTCCTTCGCAGTGCCGACCGTGTAAAGCGTAGTCCCTGAATCGCCTACGATACTGCGGCCCGGTTCAACCCAAATTTCCGGAAGCGGATAACCATTGCTCCCGAAGTTGGCTTTGATCGCATCGGTAATAGCCTTCACATAGACAGCAACAGGAAGTGGCGTATCTTCACTCACATAACGAATGCCGAAACCACCGCCGAGATTGATTACTTTGAACGTAACATCTAATTCAGTCCGAACATGAATGGCAAATTCGGCCATTTTCTCTGCCGCAATTCGGAATCCTTCAACTTCGAATATTTGCGAACCTATATGCGAGTGGATGCCCAAAAGATCTAAATAAGAAAGCTGGGAAGCCTCTTGAATCGCTTGGAATGCAGAACCATTCCCCAGGTCGAACCCAAATTTGGAATCGGTTTGGCCTGTTGAAATATATTCATGCGTATGCGCCTCAACACCAGGCGTAATCCGCAATAAAATTTTCACCTTTTGGCGTTTCTCAGCAGCAATCGCATTAAGCATTTGCAACTCGATAAAGTTATCTACAACGAAGCATCCAATTTTGGCATCAATGGCCATTTCCATTTCAGAAATGGTTTTGTTATTTCCGTGGAAGTGAATACGCTCAGCCGGGAAGCCCGCTTGAAGAGCTGTATACAACTCGCCATCTGATACTACATCCAATGACATACCTTCTTCTTCTACGATTCGGCACATCGCCATTATACAAAACGCTTTACTTGCATAGGCTACTTGAAATTTCAGCCCTGAAGCTCTGAAAGCTTCAACGAATTCACGACAACGCTGACGTACGAGTGTCTCGTCAAAAACATAGAGAGGCGTACCGTATTCGGCAACTAACTTTGTCGTATCAACACCGCCAATTTCGAGATGGCCTTGGTCATTTATTCTACTGGTACCATGTAAATACATAGCTATATTTCCCCTCTCTACTTGAACCTTCCCTATGCCAAATTCCGCTAAAGAGGTCGCATACATACTAATAAAAGTACCATAGTGCACGCATATTTGACAATACATGCGCCTAGGGCAAACAAAAAAGGGCTGAGTACTTTCAGCCCCTTCCAAGATCTATGATTTAGGTTGACGTGTGCCATCAATTGGCTTTGTAATGCTAAGTCTTGTTTTGCTTGCTAACACCGGACGACGCAGCAGGATGGAGAAAAAGCTTTTGGCATTAAACGGTATGAATGGCCACATATAGGGAGCATCATAGGATTTCTTCGAAGCCAACATAATTAGCCATAATGTGGAGCCTATCACAAACCCAGGAACACCAAAAATGGATACCGTAATTAGTAAGGCTAGCCTCACGATTCGATTCGCTAAGCCTAATTCATAGCTTGGAGTAGCGAACATCCCGATTGAAGCTAGTGCAAGGTAGAGGATGACTTCGTTAATGAAGAGTCCTGTCTTTACAGCTATGTCTCCGACCAGTATCGCAGCCACTAAGCCCATCGCTGTTGCGAGCGGCGTCGGGGTATGAACTGCCGCCATTCGCATGAGATCGATCCCAATATCTGCAATGAGGAACTGTAAGAGCAGCGGCAATGTACCTTCTTTTTGAGGACCAAGAAACTCTAATCCTGCTGGTTTAAGCGACGGCTCCATCACCATTAAATACCAGAGTGGCAGCAAGAAGATCGACATCATAATACCTGCAAAACGTACCCACCTCAAATAGGTCCCGATAAAAGGTGTATTCCGATATTCTTCAGCATGCTGTACATGATGGAAAAAGGTCGTCGGCAAGATCATGACACTTGGAGAGGTATCTACAAACACACAGACATGTCCTTCTAGTAGATGTGCAGAGACCACGTCCGGACGCTCTGAATAGCGCACCATGGGATATGGATTCCAACCCTTATTTACAATCACTTCTTCTAATTGTTTCTCGCCTAAAGGCAAACCATCAATCTCTACTTGTTTCATTTTGTCTTTAATATCTTGGACAAGTGACGCATCCGCAATATCATTAATATATCCAATACACACATCTGTCTTCGTCCGTTTGCCAATTTGCATGATTTCTAGTTTAAAACGCTCATCACGAATGCGGCGTCTAACGAGGGTAACATTCGTTAACAGCGTTTCTACAAAACCATCGCGCGACCCTCTAACAACACGCTCTAAATCTGGTTCAGCAATAGATCGGATAGGAAAGGTTTTCGCATCAACCGCGATGGCCGTCGTAACTCCTTCGATAAAGAAGGCGGTCCCACCCATTAACACTTGTCCAACAATCTCAGACATTTTCGTATAATGCTTCACTTGTATATGTGGAATTAGTTTTTCAATAAAAGTCTCCAACGTATGGTGAGCTACCTCTTCACGGTCTGCATAGGTCAGTCGTGTAATGATATCCGTCAGCACGGTATCTTTCGCGAAACCGTTGCAGTAAAAGATGCCCACGCGTTTAGCCCCAAACACCATCTCTCGCATCACAAGATCAAAACTCCGATTCAATCCGACCCTTTCTTCCAATACGCGCTGTACTTCTCTAAGACTTTTCGGAATATCTTCTTGGATCTTAAGTGCCTTCTCTTTCGGTGTCATATTCGTAATGGGATTATAGGCCGATAAATTCCCTTCTTCATCAACAGCCAGTTTATCTTCTTGATTATGTTCGTGATTCCCTTGATTCTCGTTTTCCTGTAATTCTTGCAGTTTTTCCTCTTCAGCCTGTTGACTATTTCTAACTATAAACTTCATTGGTGCGCCACCTTCCTCCGGCCCTTTAATAAAATAACCATTCAAACAAAGAACCAATAACCTTTCCGAAAATCATAGCCATTAATAACACAATTCGATAGGAATCCATACCTACTCGTTTAGCCAAAATCGGTAGTACATTGACGATTTCAGTCAGTGCTGCAGCCAGCAATCCTACGAAGCAACCTGCAAAAAGGCCAAATAGCGCTGCGCCCATTGGGAATAAATGCATATGCAAATCACTGAAATCCACCCAAGTAAACACGAGAGATCCTAGAACAACTGCTGCTTCATAAGCGTGAATTTTGGAGAATGATCTTGTGATTTGGGCTAACCTAGGGATAATATCCAGAACTACTAGGAAGGCAACCATACCGCTCCCAACTGCAATGCCTCCAGCTAAACCGATAAAAGCAGCTAGGAAAGCTTCCCCGAGCAGCGTAATCACTTCGCGTCCCCTTCTTCATTGATTTTCGAGTATTCTTCTGTGATGACATAATGATTAATATTTTCTTGATACATAAACATCTCAACTTCTAGAGGGCTTGGTTCTTCATTGAATTTCTTTTTAAACAGATGGTTAAAGAAAAGTACCATCCCTGCTCCAATGCCGATTGAATATGGAATTTGCAAAATAAGCGGATGATCTACCTTTTTACCTGTCATCAATTCGTAAATACGTTGATGAACGGCTAGCATGGACACATCTGCATGGAAATTCATGATCGCGAGCCCAGAGCCAATAAATAAAAGCAACCATACAATCCCGATGAGAAACGGGTTTGCTTTCTTATTATCGGTGTATATTTCTAGCAGTACATGTGGTTCTCCAAAATGTTCAACTTGCAGCTCGGGAAACCGCATCTTTACTTTACGAATGATTAATAGCATGTCAATTAACACGCGATTCCCATCCTCTTGCTGGGGTTGATGAATAATCAATTCGTTCAGAGCTTGTTCATATTCAGGCTCCACAAATAGTTGGGCAATATGGTGCAGTCTCACGATCTGACCTTTGCGAACTCGCGCTTTGCGGCGCAGGCGTATGTATAAATATTTATTAATTACCTGGACCATGGTTCACCCCTCTCAGAGCTTAACGATGTCAATTCTGTCTGCAGTCATCCATGTATAGAAATAGTATGCAAAATCCTTCCTTTGCGTAATCCATTCGAGATTTGGTAAATTCTCCATGCATAAAGTCGGATATGGCAAGGCATGTTAATTAGGGAATACGATTACTTATTCCATATAAAGAAGGTGATAACATGGCAAAATTCGCGCTAACTCTAGTCATCATCGGTGCGTTGAATTGGCTTCTAGTTGGGCTTTTCGAATGGGATTTAGTTTCTGCTCTGCTTGGGGGAGATTCACACCGTGAATCTTCAGGGTTAAGTCGTATCGTATACTCCCTCGTAGGTTTATGTGGGATATACTGCGTCAGATTTTACGCTGTTGACCGTTATTCGGTACGCTAGTAAAGAGTTCGGTGTATAAGGAACAAGCCGCTCATCCCCCTGATATTTACTCAAGGGAAATAAGCGGCTATATGTATATACACTGAAAAACCGTCCTCCCATAGGGAGCACGGTTTTTCCAGAGCATGGGGTTTTTTTAGGGTATAAATCATTGTGCAATCTGATCCTTGATCGACTGCAGTATCTTTTTCTCCAAACGCGATACCTGCACCTGAGATATCCCTAGTCTGCTTGCAACCTCCGACTGCGTCTGATCACGGAAATAACGGAGATATACAATAAGTCTTTCGCGCTCTGAGAGCGTCCCTATCGCTTCATTTAAGGCTAGCTTCTCGAACCATTTCTCTCCGGATTCATCCGAAATCTGATCCATGAGTGTGATGGGGTCTCCATCGTTCTCAAATACGGTCTCATGAATCGACGAGAGTGGTTTATTCGCCTCTTGAGCGAACACAACCTCCTCCGGTGTAATCATAAGTTCCTCTGCAACCTCTTTGATCGTAGGAAGCCTCCCCAAGCGTTTCGAAAGCTCATCCTTTGTCTTGCGAATTTTGTTCGCAAGCTCCTTAAGAGAGCGGCTAACCTTTAATGTACCGTCATCCCGCAGAAACCGTTGGATTTCCCCGATAATCATCGGGACGGCATAGGTTGAGAATTTGACATCATACGAGAGATCAAATTTGTCCACGGACTTCAGCAGTCCAATGCACCCGATCTGGAACAAGTCTTCGGCTTCGTAACCACGGTTCAAAAAGCGCTGAACCACGGACCACACCAAACGGATATTGCAGCTGACAAGTGTTTCTCTAGCGAGTCCATCTCCGGATTGGCTGAGGGCGATTAACCGTTTGACTTCCGAATCGTCTAAATAACTATGAGAAGCATGTTTCAGATCAACATCCATAGATCCTACCCCTAATTGTATAAAGCTTTTTTAGATTCAATTCGCTTCAACATGTTTATTTTCGTTCCGATTCCGACGGCCGTCACAACTTCCACTTCGTCCATGAAATTTTCCATAATTGTAAAGCCCATCCCCGAACGCTCGAGCTCTGGTTTGGACGTGTACAAGGGCTCCTTTGCTTGCTCTAAATCAGCAATACCTTCACCCTTATCCTCAATTGTTAAACGAATCGTGTCATCATCAATTTCAGCTGAAATGGTAATGACACCATCCTTATTATTGTTATAGCCATGTATAATCGAATTCGTTACGGCTTCTGAAACAACCGTTTTGATATCCGTCAATTCATCTAAAGTTGGATCTAACTGCGAAACGAATGCGGCCACTGCGACACGTGCAAAAGCTTCATTCTCAGATCGGCTGGCAAATTGCAAGGTCATAAAGTTACGCTCACTCATAAAGCAACCTCCAAACTGGACATTGCATTACGTTCGTTATCTTGAATCGATACAATCTTAAACATCCCCGAAAGCTCGAACAATCGATAAACAGCCGGTGAGACGTCACAGACGACCATTTTGCCGCCTTTGCTCGTGATTTGCTTATAACGGCCAAGAATGACGCCTAGACCTGAGCTATCCATGAAGGAGAGGTCCTTCAAACTAAGAATGATGTGTTGCGTCTGCTCCTTCGCAATCGCATCCTCCATCCTCACCTTAACACTATCCGCTGCATGATGGTCAAGTTCACCCTTCAATCTAACAATCAGCGCTCTTCTTCCTTGCTCAAACTCAATTTGCATGCCCAATATGTTCACTCCCTTCAGGTCATGAACACTAGTTTCTACAACTGAGTTGGCAATTCCTGCCACCCGACAAAACTAGAAGAAAACCGCTAAAAGTAGGCAAAATATACGATCTCATCAACTTATATTCGCTGTTTTCCGCATTAATCCGTGGTAAATAACTCCGATGTTGTCCGCTTAAACAACTTCCACCAAGAGGCTTTATCAACAGCTTGAGGTGATTCTAAAGGATACTCTGCTAAGACATTATCCCCATTGTAGACCATGATTTTACCAATCGGTTGACCTTCGCTAACAGGTGCTCTCAAGCTAGGATCCAGCTGCAATTCATGTCGGATATTTGCCGTGTCCGTCCCTTTTTTCATCAGAATGCTATAATTCTGTCTTGCTACTAACGGCACTGTCGAGACTTGACCTTTATTTATCGTGAAGCTTCCCAAACTATCTCCTGTTTTGAACAATGGATAGTTCGTATATTGCGCAAAAGCATAATCAAACAACTTCGTGACTTCAGCGTTCCGCGTTTTGGTATTCGGTTCACCAAGTACCACAGCGACAACACGTAAATTATCTCGTTTAGCTGTAGCTGACAAACAGAACTTGGCTTCACTGGTATAGCCGGTTTTCAATCCATCGGCTCCACTGTAGAAACGCACTAATTTATTGGTATTTACAAGCCAGAATGGCTTAGGTGAATCTTTGCGTAAATAATCTTGGTAGGCACCTGTAAAATTCGTAATCCCTTCGTGCTTCAGAAGCTCGCGTGACATTATCGCGATATCATTAGCCGTTGTATAGTGATTAGCCACAGGAAGTCCATTACAGTTAGAGAAGTGGGTGTTCTTCATTCCGAGTTGACCTGCCCGCTCATTCATCATGGCAACAAAATTCTCTTCCGAACCCGCAATTTTCTCAGCCATAGCGACAGAAGCATCATTTCCGGAAGCCATTGCGATGCCTTTCAGCATCTCTTGAACTGACATTTGTTCGCCAGGCTCTAAGAAAATCTGTGAGCCCCCCATGGAAGCCGCATATTCACTAACGCTGACTTTTTCATCCATTTTGATAGTGCCCTTGTCGACTGCTTCCATAATCAATAGCATGGTCATAATTTTCGTAATACTTGCTGGCGGAAGTTTGGCATCCTTATTTTTCTCCGCAATCACCGTACCCGTATCCGCATCCATAAGAACGGCAGATAGGGCATTCGGTGTGAGATCTACAGGCTGTACCTTAGTTTCCGCCGCATAAATCGCTGGCAGGACCAGCATCACACTTAGTTGTAAACAAATAAAACTGATTAGCCCTTTTTTTCGCATAGCAATTGTACCCCTCCTGTGATGTATGAAGTGAAAGTTTTGGCATTTTGCAGCATGAATGACTGCTAATCAGTGTTGACGAAATCATTGAAAATTATTCCATGACGGTGAAAATAAGCCAAAATGAAAAAAGCACCTTCCCCTAAGGAAAGTGCTTTTTTGGGAACTAATCTATTCGATTACATCATAAATTAATTGTTTCGGTGCAGGTTGAGTTAGCGTGATCTTATACGCTTCAAGGATCATGGCCTCAACCTCAGCTACTTCCAATCGATTCGCGTGGATAGTACAAATGGATTCACCTTTTTGAACCGCGTCCCCAATTTTCTTATTTAGGGTTAGTCCTACTGCATAATCGATCAAATCTTCTTTCTTCGCTCGTCCCGCGCCAAGCACCATTGCGGCGATTCCGATATTTTCCGCTTGGATCTCACTTATGAACCCATCTTGTTGTGCATGAACCTCAATATGATATGCTGCTGTTGGCAATAGCTCAGGCTGATCAACAACACGCGCGTCGCCGCCTTGGCTTGCGAGAAAGCGTTTGAACGTGTCTAGTGCCTTACCTTTGGAAATGATGTCACGAACAGCTCCCTGCGCCTCCTCAAAGGTGGCATACACCTTACCCAGGACTGCCATATAAGCCGCAACAGAAATCGCAACCTCCGTTAGCTCCTTGTCTCCAGTTCCACGCAGCACTTCGATAGATTCTCGAATTTCATTCGCATTTCCAATTTCGCGGCCTAGCGGCTGATCCATATCGGTAATCATTGCAATTGTTTTCCGATTCAGACGAGTTCCGATATCAACCATTGTACGAGCAAGTACTCTAGCATCCTCGACCGTTTTCATAAAGGCACCTGATCCGATTTTCACATCCAACACAATCGCTTCAGCGCCAGAAGCAATTTTCTTACTCATGATGGAGCTTGCGATCAAAGGAATTGAATCCACCGTTGCCGTTACATCGCGCAAGGCATAGATTTTCTTATCTGCTGGAGCCAAATTGCCGCTCTGACCGACAATAGCAATTTTATTCGTGTTAACCGCTTCGATAAAAGCTTCCTTCGATAACTCAATTTGAAAGCCTGGAATGGACTCCAGTTTATCTAATGTACCGCCTGTATGCCCTAAACCTCTGCCTGACATCTTAGCTACAGGGATGCCAAGAGAAGCGACAACAGGACCTACGATGAGGCTTACTTTATCCCCAACGCCACCCGTCGAATGTTTATCCACCTTCACACCAGCAATTGCCGATAAATCAATCATTTCACCGGATCCCGCCATAGCGAGCGTAAGAAACGACGTTTCTTCATCTGTCATTCCGTTTAGGAAGGTCGCCATAAGGAAGGCGGACATTTGATAATCAGGAATACTCCCCGCCGTATACTCATTGATAATAAACGTTATTTCCTGTTCGCTTAACGCTTCACCAACACGTTTCTTATGTATTAAATCAACCATTCTCATAATATTACCTCCTTAAAGTTTTCGCCAGAAAACTTGCATCGTAAGCATCCGCTATAGGTTCCATCTTACATCACAAATATAATAAAAGAAAAAAGGGAGCATGTAAGCCCCCTTTTAACTTTGATTCTATGATTATTGTACTACTAATTTAGCTTTCATTTTAGCATGTCCTTCGCCGCAAGGAAGAACACAATCGATTTCATATGTACCTGGTTTGTCAAAGGTAACTTCCTTCGAAGGAGTTTCTTTGTCAAGTTTAATATCCAAACCAACGATTTCAACGGCATGGACACCTTCTTTTAAGGACAATGAAACTTTCGTAGCTTCACCTTTTTTCACGGTGTATTCCGGTACATCAAACTGCCAGTTTGAAGCAACTAATTTCAGCTGTTGCATTTTACCAGCGGCAGCCTCGGCTTCCTGTGCCTCTTGGCGATCAGAAATATCTTGAAAGAGGACTCCCAGCCCCAATGCGCCCGCAAGTATAAATAGTACAAAGAAAATCCACTTTTGCATGCATATCCCCCTCATCGTGTGTTCACTTCATCTATTCTACCTAACATCAGAGAATAATCCCATATCTAGTCCGTGGCAAAACTTTGACTATTTCGTGACAGAATTGTGAACTGAACTCCATCTTACTATTCCCATTCCAATGCAATTTACACACGATTCCACCGATCACTAATTTTAAACCCGCTTGAAGTAGGTCCCTGAGGTTTTGATTCAGGTTGCTTCATACTTGGTACGGTTCCGCTCTCATTAAGTTTTCTAATATCACGAGTGATACGAGTGCTGCAATTTACACACAACTTATGTTCACGTATCGGTTCCGAGCAGGAAGCACATGGGTAACGCAAATTAGGATAATCAGACAGCTGCAACTTGCCTTCTTTCATCCAAACTTGTAATTGAATATCGGAAACACCTGTAGCAGCACAAACTTGCTCATTCGATGAACGATAGTTTCTACGAAGAAAATCTACACAATTCTTTAATTGATCATGTATACTTGTGCTGCAATCCATGCATTGATTACGTAAATTTCTTTGATACACTTTGCCACAACGTGGGCAATTGGCTACCATAAGTTCTTGAGGAACTGACATGATCAAACACATCCTTCTATGGATTAGGTCATCTTCCTTAGATAGACGGCCACCGAATATAGTTCTAATTAACTATATTCTATCATGTGTCCCACAGAATGGATAGGTCTTAAGATGCTCAATCCCACAAAAAAATCACGGTTTTTCCCGATTCAATTTATCCAAATTGAACTTCACGAACAAAAGCTTTCACTAAAGCAATAAATTTAGGCTTCGTCCGATTCGCTACAGCTACAACTTGTTCGTGGGTTAAAGGTTCAAGCTCCTCACCAATGGCCATATCCGTAATACATGAGATGCCTAATACTTTGAGCCCAGCATGGCGAGCAGCAATCACTTCACCTACTGTAGACATTCCAATCGCATCGCCGCCAATACGTGCAAGCATCGTCAACTCTGCTGGTGTGCAATAGGTAGGCCCTGTGATGCCAGCATATACGCCTTCCTGCAGCTTCAGTGCTACGCCATCCTCTCCAACAACTGATGAAGCCAACTCACGAGCAAGACGTCGATAATCACGATTATAGGCTTCTGACATATCTGGGAAACGAACACCAAGCTCACCATGGTTCGGCCCAATCAATGGGTTATCGCCAGTCATATTAATATGATCACTTATCAACATCAAATCACCAGCTTGGAAGGAGCGATTCATCCCTCCTGCCGCGTTGGTCATAACAACGGCCTGTACCCCGATTGCTTTCATCACGTAAACGGGGAACACCACTTTTTTCATATCATAACCTTCATAATAATGAAAACGGCCTTGCATAACGATAACTTGCTTGCCTTCCAAAGTACCAATCACAAAACGGCCTTCATGGCCCTCCACAGTAGATACAGGGAAATGCGGAACTTCACTATATTCGATAGCTATCGGCTGTTCAACCTGATTCGCCATATCACCAAGTCCTGAACCCAGAACAAGTCCTATTGATGGCGATACGCCACCTAAACGCGATTGGATGAAGCTTGCTGCCTCATTAATTTGTTGCATGTAAGACAATGTCATGTTGTTCTCCTTTTCTACTTTAAAGCGCCTCGATAATACCTAGGACTAGCTTCAAAAATTTAGGTTTAACCTTTTCCGTTGTTTCCATCACTTCAGCATGGGATAACGGTTGATCTAATATACCCGATGCCATGTTGGAAATACAAGAGAAGCCCAATACTTCGATACCCGCATGACGAGCAACAATAACCTCAGGAACAGTTGACATTCCAACCGAGTCTCCACCCAATGTGCGGAACATGCGAATTTCAGCAGGTGTTTCATAGTTAGGTCCAAGCAGCCCAACATACACACCTTCTTGTAATTTAAAATCTTGCGTAGCCGCAACATCATGCGCTAACTTACGTAGACGCTTGCTGTAAGCCTCCGACATATCCGGGAAGCGAACACCTAGCGCTGAATCATTCGGTCCAATCAACGGATTGCGGAATGTCATATTCAAATGGTCACTGATAACCATGAGATCGCCAACCTGATAAGATTCATTGATCCCGCCTGCTGCATTGGTAACGATCAAGGTTTGTACACCAAGCTCTTTCATTACACGTACAGGGAAAGAAACCGTTTCAGCGCCATAACCTTCATAAGCATGAAAGCGTCCTTTCATCACGAGGACTTGTTTACCTTGAATGGAGCCTACAACAAGCTCTCCAGCATGTCCCTCAACAGTTGAGACCGGGAAATGCGGGATACGGGAATAGTCGATTACAATGGGTTGTTCAATTAAATCCGCTAAAACACCAAGACCCGAACCAAGAATAAGACCAATTTGCGGTGTAATATTCGTTTCTTGTTTAATAAACGCTGCTGCTTCTTGAATTTCTTGAATCATGGATGTACCTGACATGTCATCATGCCTCCTCAAATTAATGTAACCTCTACTTTATTTCAAAAGATGTAGAAAACTCTCACCATTCTTCGTTGGTTCAACGCCGAAGTTGTCTGCGATCGTCGCGCCTAAATCAGCAAAGGTGCCCCGAATTCCCAAGGAAACTGGCAATTGGAAACTAGGACTATACAGCAAAATGGGTACATACTCACGTGTATGGTCCGTCCCCGCGTGCACAGGGTCATTCCCATGATCTGCGGTCAAGATCAGCAGATCTTTCGGCCCGAGTCCCGCTTTCAGCTGTGGGACATAGGCATCAAATTCCTCTAAGGCTTTACCGTAGCCTTCAGGATCGCGTCGATGACCATACAAAGAATCGAAATCGACTAGATTGGTAAAAGCTAGACCCTTAAATGAGGTTCCGAGTACCTCAATCGTCTTCTGTATGCCATCCAAATTGCTTTTCGTAGAGGTCGCTTTCGTAACCCCTTCGCCGTCAAAGATATCATTAATTTTGCCAATCGCTATGACATCCCATCCTGCATCCTTCAGTTGATTCATAACGGTAGGCTCTGGGGGCTTAACCGCATAATCATGTCGGTTTGGCGTACGTTTGAAAGCCCCTTGTGTACCCAGATAAGGTCTAGCAATGACGCGTCCAACCGCAAATTCATCTTGCATCGTTAGTCTTCTGGCAATTTCGCAAGCGCGATAGAGCTCATCTAACGGAATGATGTCTTCGTGTGCGGCTAATTGAAAAACACTATCGGCCGACGTGTATACGATCCATGCGCCCGTCTTCATCTGTTCTTCGCCAAGCTCATCTAGGATCTCTGTGCCCGAAGCCGGTTTATTGCCTATTACCTTACGCCCTGTTTCTTGTTCAAATTGTGAGATCAATGCGTCGGGAAATCCATCCGGAAATACCTTAAATGGTGTAGAAATCCGAAGCCCCATTAACTCCCAGTGACCTGTCATCGTATCTTTACCAACGGAAACCTCTGCCATCTTGCCATAATAACCCTCTGGTGACGATACAGGTGGAATCCCCTGAATATCTGCGATGTTTCCGAGTCCCATTTGCTGCAAATGTGGCAGTGCAAAGCCGCTTACCTTCTCTGCTATATGACCAAGGGTATGTGCTCCAAGGTCGCCAAACTGATCAGCATCCGGCAATTCTCCGATGCCTACACTATCCAATACGATTAAACTAATTCGTTCAAAGCGCACCGATGTCCCTCCAAATCAATCCTAATAGTAATGATATCCACCCTTCATTATCCCACTTCCAACCCGTGAATGCAAAACAGCAGCAATTCCGGATGGAAGTGCCGCTGTCTCTCCATTAATGCTCATAAATGAGCTCTAGGGTGTGCTCGATTATAGACATCCTTCATTTTGATCTTCGTAACCTGCACATACAATTGTGTTGAGGAAATGTCGGAATGTCCAAGCATTTCTTGTACAGATCGCAAATCCGCACCGTTTTCGATTAAATGTGCAGCGAAAGAATGTCTCAGCGTATGTGGAGTAATTTCATTCGTAATTTTCGTCTCCAATGCATAGCGCTTCATAATTTTCCAAAAACCTTGTCTCGTCATCCGAGTACCTAAGTGCCCGATAAAGAGTGCTTCCTCGTCTACCGATCTTTTGAGCAGCTTGATACGATGAATCTGAATATAGCTATCAATCATTCGAATGGCTATGCCGCTAAGCGGAATTATCCGCTCTTTTTCCGCTTTGCCGATACATCGAATGAAGCCCATCTCTAAATTCACATCGGCCATATTAAGTGCAACAAGTTCAGAAACACGAATCCCTGTGGCGTAGAGCAATTCCAACATGGCTTTATCTCGCGCACCATTCACCTGCTGGGATTGAGGCGCTTCCAGCAACTTTTCAACTTCGGGGATGCTTAGAACCTTCGGAATTCTCTTTTCCAACTTTGGAACCTCAATGAAAACGGAAGGATCGGAATCAAGGAGCCGTTCTTTCACCATGTATTGAAAAAAGGAGCGTAATGAAACGCGTATTCGTGATAAAGTCGCTGATGCTCGTCCAAGCGTTTTTAATTGTGATAGGTAACTCCCAAGATGCACTTTCCCTGTTTCTCGCCAGCTTGTAACACCCTGCAACTCAAGATAGGCAACAAATTGAAGGAGATCCCTTTCGTAGGATTCGAGTGTGTTCCGTGAAAGTCCTCGTTCAATCGTCAGAAATTGGATGAAGGATTGTAGCTCACTCGTCATTATGTCAGTCTCTCCTTCGTTTACCTGCTATAACTTCCATTCTATAGCATTCCACGATGACAGGAGAGATTCCTTTATTTTTCGCTTTACTCACCATACCAATAAAACAAACGCAGTCGCTCACTCATTGAATTCGAATCAAAGGATACATGTTCGCTTTGTCCGAATACCTTAACGGATTTGCCTGTCGGCGCTTTGTATTTGTTCACAGGCTGAATCCAACCGGATACGGCTAGCAGAACTTGATATAAAATGACCGTCAACGCCACAAAAACCAAAATATACTGTAAGCGAACAATTAATTTCCGATAGGAAAATATCATAGCCCTGCCTCCATGTCTATTCCATGTCTTAGGAACAGAATATGAGGCTCGGACCATGATTATGTCAGATCGATTAATTTCGTATAAGGCATTCCTAGCGCTTCAGCTACCGCTGGATGGGTGACACTGCCTTTGTACGTATTCACCCCTAGTTGTAGCGGGTAGTTCTCTGCTAATGCTTGTGTGAAGCCTTTATTAACCAACTCCAACGCATATGGCAAGGTGACATTCGTCAACGCAAGCGTTGAGGTACGAGGCACAGCTCCTGGCATGTTGGCAACCGCATAATGAACCACACCGAACTTCTCATAGGTTGGATCACTATGGGTGGTTACACGATCAATCGTTTCGATGGATCCTCCTTGATCGACAGCAACATCCACAATGACAGCGCCTGGCTTCATACTCTGCACCATTGCTGCTGTCACTAACCGCGGTGCTCTTGCTCCTGGGATGAGTACTGCGCCAATGAGCAGATCCGCCTTCTGGACTGCGCTAGCAATATTATACGGATTGGACATCAATGTACGGAGATGTCCTCCGAAGATGTCATCCAAGGCTCGCATCCGATCAGCACTTCGTTCAATAATAACAACATTAGCACCAAGACCTAGTGCCATTTTGGCTGCATTCGTACCTACAATCCCACCGCCCAAAATAATGACGTCTGCAGGTGGAACGCCAGGAACACCGCCAAGCAAAATGCCGCGACCGCCATAAAATTTCTCGAGGTAGTGGGCTCCAATTTGTACAGACATTCGCCCGGCAACCTCACTCATCGGTGTTAGCAAGGGCAAGGAGCCATTCGGCAATTGAATCGTCTCGTAGGCAATACCTGTCACTTTCTTCTCCAATAACTGAGCAGCCAGATCGCCAGCTGCAGCTAAATGCAAATAAGTAAATAGAATCTGACCTTCTTTGAAATAACCATATTCAGCAGGCAACGGTTCTTTCACTTTCATGATCATATCACTTTCCGCCCACACTTCATTCGCATGTGCGATTATTACAGCACCTTCTTGCTTATAATCCTCATCCGAAAATCCGCTGCCAATGCCTGCTCCCGCTTCGACCAACACACGATGACCGGACATTCGCAGCATCCCTGCACCGCCTGGGGTCAAAGCAACTCGATTTTCATTGTTCTTGATTTCTTTAGGAACGCCAACGACTAGGCTTGGTTTCGACATACTCGCCACCTTCTTCCTTCGGTTCATTCGTCTATAATGTACCCCGACTCCCTTGCCAATTATGTGACAGTAAGCTAACTCTTAGCTACTAATTAGCATATGATGTAAACACAAAAATGCCTGTATGCAATGAACTGCATACAGGCATTTTCATAAGTTGGACAACTACCGTACGGCAGCTGTTAGTGGGATTTCTCCAATGAGTCCGGTTTCCCTCGTTCGTTACAGCGGTAGCAAATGCCTTGGAAATCAAGACGATGATCTAAGACTTGAAAATGAAATTCTGCTTCTAACCGTTCTTCGAAAGGTACGAGCCAGTCTTCCATGATTTCATCTACGGCTCCACATTGCACGCAAATTAAGTGATGGTGATGATGTCGTGAATTATCGTCACGTAAGTCATAACGAGCCACGCCATCGCCAAAATTCATTTTCTCCAAGACATGCAGTTCGCTCAGAAGTTCTAACGTACGGTATACTGTTGCTAGCCCGATCTCTGGCGCTTTATCCTTCACAAGCATAAACACATCTTCTGCACTAAGATGATCTTGTTCATTCTCCAGTAGAACGCGAACAGTCGCTTCCCGTTGAGGTGTAAGCTTGTACCCCTGGGATTGTAGTTGTTGTTTAATTTTCTCGATCCTTGCTTCCATATGCCTCCCCCTCAGAAAGGTGGGCATCCTAGCCCATTTTTAGCCACTCTTTTCATTATAGGGGGAGCTTGCAGACAAAGTCAAACACAATCACATTTCATTTTATTGCCCATAAACCCCCACCAGCATTGGGGTTACCCATTTCATCATGTATTGGGAGAAGTATCCTTCTAATAAAGCAGCGGCTAAAAGGAAGACTCCCATCACTAAAGTGATCGTTGTATATCTCATGAAAGGTTGGTAAATGTTACCACTACGACTCATGATTCTATGTTTTATCATATACAGTGAGAATGACATCGCAGCCACGCTGCAGAATATGATCGCCGGTATGACGATTAAATTTTGAGGAACAACGGCCACAAGTGCAAATAGCATCCCTTTCCACGACATCTGACCCACAAGATATCCGACCGTGAATCCGATCAGTACACCTTTTAGAAAATCCAATACTAAGATCAACGGCAATCCAATAATCGATAAGCCAAATAACCAGATTAATAATATCCATTTCATATGCATTCCGAATGCTTGACTAAACGATTGCTGACTGTCAATTTCGATGCCATCATTGATTTCATGAAAAAAACTGCCTAAATGGCGGGTCATCTCTGTCCTCTGTTCCAAGGAAAGCGCATTAACCATGACGGCACCGAAAACAACGCCAATAACAAAGAGCACAGAGACGAATATAAATAACGGCAAATTATCCTTCATATATTGTTTCATCGTTAAGTTCCTATTCACACTCGCCACTCCCTCCTTGTACAACCTCTACAAAGACAAGCTTATGAGGGAATAGGTAAAACTATGAATGATTTTTCACTTTGCCATACTTCCCACCGCCACCAACTTCGAGATGTAAGGTCCCTTCTCGCGCCCCTACAATGTATCCGGCAATCTCGTCCCCAACGACGCTGGCTAACTCCTCTGGCGTTGCATGGTGTAAGACCTGCATCTCTGTTCCGAACTGGCTTAGCAATTGTTCTAGCTTCTTCGGGCCTAATCCTGGGATGTACTCTAAAGGGACTTGAAAATGGTACGGTGGTCGATGGGCTGGCTGATAAGACATCTCCCGATCAGCAATCGCCATGATTCGATCCATGACGCCGCGCACAATTTTGGCGCTGCCGCAATTGACGCAGCGTTCCACGGCTGTTTCGCCATCGTCGAGTACAGCCTCACAGACGCTGCAATAAGTTCGATGATATTTGCCTAATCGCGAATTCAAGCCATAGTTGGCTGTGACTCCTCGTCCATCCTGACGTCGAAGTGCTTTAACTAACTCTTCAAAGGTCGGTGCAGCGAGTTTCATCTGATTGTATTCACGACCTATTTTGGCCAAGGAATGGGCATCTGAATTCGTTATATAAGTGAAATCATCCAATTCTGAGATGTAGCCAGCCATGTCTGAATCGGCACTTAGCCCGAGTTCGACAGCAGGGATTTGCTTCACATCAAGCAAGTCGTTCATGCAGCTTGTCGCGCTGCCGTACACGCTCTTGTGCGGCGTGAAGATGTGCGCAGGGATCAGGATACCTCCCCTCCCCAACACCTCTTCTTGGAGATCACGTGCAGGCACATAGATGCGTTGAGAACTAAGCTCTACATTTTTCATATGCCGGCTCATCCATCCCGTAAATTCCTGCATCACTTGGAGGTTTGGCATATAGGCCAAAACATGCGCTGGCCCCATCCCAGGGTCTCTCACTTCAATTTCACTTCCCAAGATGATGGACGTATCCCGATACCGAATTCCCCCACCTTCGAGCTCCGCCATCTCTCCCTTATCCAAATACATCATAATTTCCTCTTGGACTGACGGTGAGTGCGTATCGATGATGGAGATAACTTCCATCCCTTTCCGGTTCGCAGCTTCATGAGCAATATTGAAAAAGGTAAGATTATTCGCTGCGCTAATTTTGACAGCTTGACCTTGCTCCGTTCGGCCTATATGAATATGCAAATCAACATAGTAATCCTTCAACATTTAGATCTGACCTGTTAACTTGTAAAGCTGCCAAGCATAAACGGCCATGATCGTCTTGGCGTCGCTAATCCGTCCCTCACGCATATACTGCTGCGCTTGTTCCAAAGTGATCGCTTCACAATCAAGGAATTCGTCCTCATCGGGGTTCGCGGTTCCCTTTACTAAATCTTCCGCTATGTATAAATGGATAATCTCATCCGCAAACCCAGGGGATGTGTAAAATGAGCTTACCAATCGAATGTTAGCTGTCTTATAGCCTGTCTCTTCCTCAAGCTCACGCAAAGCCGCTCTCATAGGCTCCTCACCGCTGTCGAGCTTACCTGCAGGAATTTCCACCTGACTCTTCTCAAGCGGCTTACGATACTGCTCTACGACGATCATTTTATCCCCTAGTAATGGGATTACCGCTACTGCACCTGGATGCTTAACAATTTCACGAGAAGCTGTCCCCCCATTAGGCAACTTCACTTGATCCACCTGAAGCGAAATTATTTTACCCTTGAAAATCATTTCGCTGCTTATTGTTGTTTCTTCAAATTTCTTATGTTCTGTCATCCGAGCACCTCATCCTCATTAATTGGTCTAACTTGTCCACATGCTGCATATCGTTCATTATATCAAATATTTTCTTGAAAAGAGGGTCTGTGATATGAAGAGCTATGTGAGTGACAAGCAAATTCGACTTGTAGGCAAAGCCTGGGAGATCAAATATCTCCTGCAACAAATGCTACAACACGGAGATCCGAAGATACCCTTGGTTGATTATTTGATTGGCTTGTACATATCTCAGAAAGCTACTTCACATGCAGCATCGCCCAATCTTCGAAGCATCCCTTCCTACAAATAAACGAAAACCGATTAGCCGCGCCAGTTGGCGGACGAATCGGTTTTTATTTTGTTCTAGATCTAAACCTTCGCAGCTTCTTTCACAAGCGCTACAACGAGCTCAGCCGTTTTGACGAGATCCTTTATCGCAATACGTTCTTTAACGGTATGAATGTCTAAATAACCAACGGCCAAATTCACCGTAGGAATCCCCATCCCGTTGAACACATTCGCGTCACTGCCGCCACCCGAGTGGAAGGTACTTGCCGTTAACCCGATCGTGCTCATCGCGCGAGAAGTTAATTGTACAACCGGTGCAGAATCATCATGCATGTAGGATGCGTAGACGATATCGGCATGGAATTCACAAGTTGTGCCAGCTTCTGCTGCAGCAGATTCACAAGCCTGTTTCATCGCTTCTATCTGTGCTTCCAATTTGTGCTGAACAATACTGCGTGCTTCCGCTTCCATCTTCACTTTATCACAGACCACGTTCAATGGGCCTACGCCCGAAAAGCTGCCAATGTTCGCTGTCGTTTCATTATCAATTCTGCCGAGGGACATGCGAGAAACGGCTTTACTAGCCACTTGGATAGCCGAGATGCCATCTTCCGGATTCACACCAGCGTGTGCTGTTTTGCCATGGAAAATGATTTCAATCTCTGCACGTCCAGGTGCCGCAGTTGCAATTGCACCGAGGTTCCCATTGGAATCTAATGCGAAGCCATAGTCAGCTTCCATACTGCTGCGCTCCATTGCGCGAGCACCCTTCAATCCACTTTCTTCCCCAGCAGTAATGACGAACTGAATACGACCATGCGGAATGTTCTGTTCTTTCAGAACTTGAATCCCTTCGAGCATAGCTGCAATTCCAGCTTTATCATCGCTGCCAAGAATTGTTGTGCCATCAGAACGAATATACCCATCTTCACCAATTTGCGGTTTAATACCATTTCCAGGAGCAACTGTGTCCATATGCGAAGTGAAGAAAATGGTAGGGATTGCTGGGTTGCTGTCTGTCGCTTCCAAGGTGCAGATTAAGTTACCTGCACCATGTCCACTCTTAGCCATCGAAGCATCCTCAACAACCTTCAAGCCAAGTTGGCTGAATTTCTCTTTGAGCACAACGCAAATGTCTTGCTCAAATCGAGTTTCACTATCCACCTTCACAAGTGATATGAACTCTTGAACTAAACGATCTTGCATAATCATGTACTTTCCTCCGATACACACTTTGAGTTACAATAAAACAGTACAAGCTTGGATGAAAAAGGAGTGAATCCCATGCTACAGAATAAGAAATGGTTTAAAGTCGTTATTTACATTATGCTCATCGTGATGTTGTTATCCAGTTTATTGTTTACAGCCGGATTATTTTTCACATCTTAATCCGTTAGTAAATTTTAGTATCCGCGTTGTAGCTTTCTAAATTTTCTTTCACTCTTTGTAGGAACCTTCCACAGATCACACCATCCAGAATCCTGTGATCGAGCGATAAACAAAGGTTAACCATGGAGCGAACCGCTATCATATCTTGAATCACGACAGGCTTCTTCACGATCGATTCGAACGTCACAATCGCTGCTTGCGGGTAGTTAATGATTGGGTATGACAGAATCGAACCGAAGGAGCCTGTATTATTAACGGTAAATGTACCGCCAACCATATCCGTGAGTGCTAATTTCCCCGCACGCGTTTTCTTCGTCAACTCATCAATTTCCCTTGCAAGTCCTGCGATATTCTTTTGATCTGCTTTCTTGATCACGGGAGTCATTACGGAATCTTCCGTGCCAACAGATAGGGAAATATTAATATCGCGTTTCACAATAATTTTATCAACAGCCCATACGGAATTTATAATCGGATAATCTTTGATCGCATTGACGACAGCTTTCAGCATGAACGCAAGGTATGTCAGGTTGATGCCCTCGCGGCGCATAAACTCATCCTTCACTTTGTTCCTCAGAACAACTAAATTCGTTACATCCACTTCAATCATGGTCCAAGCGTGAGGAATTTCGGTGACGCTTTGGCGCATCTTCGTAGCAATCGCATTACGCATTGGTGTTACATCAATGAAATGCTCATTCTTCGCATCCAGGTTGTGTCCTTCTGCTTCGAGCAGCGGCGTTTGTGGACTCGCTGATAAATGGATACCCGAGCTGCGAACAGGCTGACTCACTGGTTCCTCTTGCGCAACAGGGGAAACGGGTGCTGCTGCAGAAACTGCTTGAACAGCCGCAGGTGCCGCGTTAGCTCCATTGGATGAAATGAAAGTCTCTACATCCTTGCGAGTTATACGTCCACCAAGGCCTGTCCCTGCTACGCGTGACAAATCCACACGGTTATCTTGGGCAAGTCTGTGGACCGCTGGGGAGAAGCGGCCACGCATGCTTTGATCCGCGTCTTCGGACACAACAGCCGTATCTGTGACAGCAACAGACGCTAATGAAGCCGCCGCTGAGGTGCCAGCCGGCTCCTCAATGACACAAATCGCTTCGCCAACCGCAGCCGTTTCACCATCGCCGACAATAATTTTGATCAGCTTGCCCTCAATAGGACTAGGCATTTCTGTATTTACTTTCTCTGTGAAAAGCTCACAAAGAACGTCATATTGTTCAATATAATCGCCTGGCTTTTTCAGCCATTTGCCGATTGTAGCCGAAACGAGACTTTCCGCCAAATGCGGAACAGTAACCTCGGTGAGGCGGCCGGTTTGGTTCATACAAGTACCTCCTAATTTCGGAAAAGATCAACGAATAAGAACAAAGTTCTAGAATAAAGCAAGCTGACGCATAGCATCCTTCAACTTATCAGCATTCAGAAGGAAAAACTTCTCCATCGGAGGATTGCTGGCAACGGCAGGAACATCAGGGCCGCATAATCTTGCGATTGGCGCATCTAACTCAAACAGCATTTCTTCCGCGATAATGGCAGATACTTCTGCGCCTACACCACCGGTCTTGTTGTCCTCATGCGTAATGAGTACTTTGCCTGTTTTTCTAGCAGCTTCTAGGATCGCATCGCGATCGAGTGGCTGCAAGGTACGCAAATCAAGAACATGTGCCGAGATACCTTCCTTAGCCAGCTCTTCTGCGGCTTGAAGCACATAATTGACTACCATGCCATAGGCGATGACGGTAATATCCGTTCCTTGACGCTTCACGTCAGCTTTACCGATAGGTACAATGTAGTCTTCTTCCGGAACTTCGGCCGATAATGCCAAGTAACACTTCTTATGTTCAAAATAAAGCACAGGATCGCCATCGCGAATAGCGGCTTTCAGCAAACCTTTGGCGTCATAAGGGTTCGATGGGGCTACGATTTTCAGGCCTGGTGTACCAAAGAACACCGATTCTGGACATTGTGAATGGTACAACGCACCGGCGCCTGTTGCACCATAGGGTGCGCGAATGACAATCGGGCAGCTCCAGTCATTGTTCGAACGATAGCGAATTTTCGCAGCTTCGCTCAGGATTTGGTTCGTTGCCGGGAAAATAAAATCGGCAAATTGAATTTCTGCAATTGGCTTCATCCCATACATCGCTGCACCGATGGCAACACCAACGATTGCCGATTCTGCAAGTGGGGTGTCCATCACGCGTTCTTCGCCAAATAGATCGCGAAGCCCCTTGGTCGTGTTAAGAACACCACCTTTTCCTACATCCTCACCTAGAACGAATACGTTATCATCCTGTTGCATTTCCTCTTGCATCGCAGAACGGATTGCTTCCAAATACGTTATAACAGCCATCTATTTGCCATCTCCTTCCGCATAAACATGAAGAAGCGTATCTTCCGGCTTCGGATAAGGGGCAAGATCAGCATACTTCGTGGCTTCATTAACTTCTTGCTTTTGGCGTTCTTGAAGTGCTAGATCTTGTTCTTCACTCCACAGCTCACAAGCGATGAGATATTCCTTGAACTTCAAGATGCCATCTTTCTTGCGATTTTCTTCGACTTCTTCCTTCGTACGGTACAGCATATCGTCATCCGATGTGGAATGCGGCATAATGCGATAGCACATCATCTCGATCAATGTTGGACCTTCTCCACGAAGGGCTCTTTCTCTTGCTTCTTTCGTTACGCGATACATTTCTAAGACATCCGTACCATCGACCTGAACACCTGGGAAGCCGTATCCAATCGCACGATCCGCGATTTTCCCTGCTACCTGCTTATGAAGTGGGACAGAAATTGCGTACTGGTTATTTTCGCATACGAAAATAACCGGCAGTTTATGTACTCCTGCGAAATTACAGCCTTCATGGAAATCCCCTTGGTTGCTGGAACCTTCCCCGAATGAAACGAAAGTAACGAAATCCTGTTTTTTCATTTTCGCCGCCAAAGCAATCCCCGCTGCATGCGGAACTTGCGTAGTAACAGGTGAAGATGCCGTTACGACATGATTTTTACGATCACCGAAATGCCCTGCCATTTGTCTTCCGCCGCTATTCACATCTTCTGCTTTACAGAAAATAGCGAGCATGAGATCTTTCACAGTCATCCCAACCGATAAAACGAACGCATAATCGCGGTAATAGGGCAAGAAATAATCCTTCTGAGACTGCATCGCGAAGGCCATGCCTACTTGTCCGGCATATTGTCCCATTCCTGAAACGTGAAACGGAATTTTGCCAGCGCGTTGCAGCATGAAAGCACGCTCATCAAATTTAGTTGCAAGGCTCATGACCGTATACATACGTACGGCTTCATCATCGGATAATCCTAAACTTCTGTGCTTATATAGCTGACCAATGGACATGGAGTTTGCCTCCTTAGTGAGATTAAATGGCTTTATAAACTTAATACCTGGTCCTAGTACTTGACTCTATAAGCATATTATAAACGCAAACGTTTATGATTACAATTTTTATCCGCTAATTGCAATGCCATCCACAGCTAGCATCGCTTCACCCAAAGCCTCCGAAAGTGTAGGATGCGGGTGAATGGTCTGTCCAACTTCCCAAGGCGTTGCATTCAACACTTGGGCTAGCGCTGCTTCTGTAATGCTATTGGTTACTTGGGGGCCAATCATGTGAACCCCTAGAATATCATTCGTATCTTTATCTGCAATTACTTTCACAAAGCCATCGGAATCCCCATAAACTAGAGCTTTCCCTATTCCCTTAAAACTAAATTTACCAACTTTCACTTGGCGGCCTTGATCAATCGCCTGCTGCTGGGTCCAGCCAACACTGGCAATCTCAGGTCTTGTATAGGTACATTTGGCTACCAGGTGCGTCTGCAGTTCATCCGGATGATGGCCGGCGATATGTTCTGCTGCAACAATTCCCTCGTGGCCTGCCATATGCGCCAGCATGAGCCCACCGATTACATCACCAACCGCATAGATATGGGATTCCGTCGTTTGCATGTAGCGATTAACGCGAATTACGCCTTTATCAATTTTGATATCCGTATTCTCAAGCCCCATTGCTTCTACATTCGCTACGCGGCCAACCGAAACTAGCACTCGTTCAGCGGATAGTTCATATATCTCTCCCTGCTTGTCCACTTGCATCGTAACCTTGCCATCTGTCACTTTCACAGACTCAGGCAGCAACTTCGTACCCGTCTCCAGCTTAATCCCGCGTTTCTTGAATAAACGCTCCAACTCTTTAGAAACATCTTCGTCTTCTAAGCTGACTAAATGCTTATCGACTTCTACAATCGTTACCTCCACGCCAAAATCGTTCAACATCGAAGCCCATTCAACACCGATGACGCCACCGCCAACAATGATGATCGACTTCGGCAGACTCTCCATCCGCAGTGCATCTTCACTGGTAATAATCGAAGTACCGTCTATCTCTAATCCAGGCAAACTGCGCGGTCTAGAGCCCGTAGCAATAATTAAATTGCTCGAAAGGAGTGTTTCAATATCTCCATCCTCCTTCTCAACCGAAACAGCACCGCTGCGTGGTGAGAAAATCGAAGGTCCGATAATTCGCCCATTTCCATGGTGAATGGCAATCTTATTCTTTTTCATCAGAAATTGAAGTCCTTGATGCAGTTGATCGACAATTCGTTGCTTACGTACTAAAACTTGGTCAAAATTCAACGAGATCGATGCTGCTGAGATGCCATAATCCTCGCTATGCTTCATCGCGGCATAAACTTCAGCACTTCTAAGCAAGGCTTTACTTGGGATACAGCCCTGATGCAGGCACGTACCGCCCATTTTATCACGTTCGACAATCGCCACAGACTTCCCAAGCTGTGCAGCACGAATTGCTGCGGTATACCCGCCGATTCCGCCACCTAAAACCACAACATCATATCTATGTTCACTCATGCTTGGTAAGCCTCCTATGAAACAATTACTTGTTATATGTATATGTGCGTCTCTATTATATTACCCTTTTTTGGGATCGAAGTCATAGTCTTATTTATGAGAAAAACTTCTATCGAAGCAATTCGAGGATGAGCGACCGTGTTTTAAATGCTGCTTTTAACGCCAATAACAATTTGTTTTTCCGAGCACCGGAAACTAATAAATTCTTGTGTGGGGAATTAGACACGCTAGCTGTTTCAGGTTATGATGTTAGAAAAAACATGTTTCATGTCAGCTAAGGAGTTACTATGAAAGCACCCTTTTATCGTTTTATTGCTATTCTACTTCTCGTTATTCCTGGAATAACCGCTACTTATGGCTTTCTCGCAATGAAAGATGCCTTTTTCGCACAATTCGATACAGTTGCTAATAGCGGTATGTTATGGGGGAAATTCTTCTTAGGCTTGGTACTATTTCTGATCGGAGTTGCCTTTATTGGCGGTTGGACCTTTTTCAGAGATCGCAAGCGGAATTATCTAGCCCCGCGATTCAAACCAAAACGCAACAAATAGACCGGACAATACGTCCGGTCTTTTTTCATAACATCCCTCATTCTACACCGACAAGCTTCCACACGACATGACTCGCACGCTTAAGAATCCAGTGAAGTTGGAACAGACTCAAACCAATGAAAACACAGGAAAGAGCGATAGTGGAAAGTGCCTCTTTCCGCCATTTCATTGGTTGATGGGTTAACGCTTGTAAGCTTTTAATATCTACAAGACGAGCACCAATTTTCATTCGAACAAGCAAGGCACTTCCCATATTTGCTATGCCTTTCGCTACAAAATCACTCATATACGATTGTACACCGACGGTAATCAGCCATTCTCCACCCTTTTCATAGGCTAACATTAGAGCGGCATCTTCACTGTTACCCATACAGGGCAAGACATGATGAGACTCAACGTAGTCAGTAGGAGAACTATTATTAAGGATCCCCTGAGGATTCGGGTAGGTGTGCACGATGATTTCTGCACCACACTTCCATACTTGTTTCGAAATTTGCTCTGCATCACTTACAACTACATCTGGAAGATAACCGCTTGATAATAGCGCATCAGCCCCTGCACCAACGCCAAGTAATAGCGGCTTAAACGCCGTTATAAAACCACTAGCCGCTTGCAGATCTTTCTTATACCCTTTTCCATCGGACACTACCAGGATTGGTTTACCCTTGAATTGCGTGCGTAACGGCAAGTTGGGCAAAGAATCTCTGACTGCTTGTTTTTCTCGCATAGCAAATGCCAGTGTATGTTCAATAAAGAGCTCCCATCGTTCACTTGCCTTCTCATTTGCAGCCTGTTGCGCCAACAGCCAATCTTCTCGTGTAAATGATTTACAAGAGATAGATTGACCGCCCACTTGGATCATATTTTGATAAATGATCATTTCTGCTTCCGGCAGAAAGGTTTCAGCATGAACGGCGTCCACTTCAATAATCGGGATATTTTTTTGCAAAAGTAATAGTGGACCTTCCGTCGGAAACACACCACTCATAGCTTGCCCACAATGAACGATCGCTTTCACTCTTCGATCCAGCAGTTCTTGTGCATGTTCTTCCTCGATATCACTTTGTGATGTCACGAGTATACGACCGCTTGAAAGCTGTTCAAACGTTTCAAATACTCCTGTTATTTTAGCTATTTTCCCTTTGCAAATTAGGTTAGGCTTCGCGGCAAATAAGGATAAGGATGACCAATTCATGGTTAGACACCTAGCTTTCCTAACGTAAGTCTCATGGCCTACCTAATTTACCCGAACCCACAAAATTCTATGTATATTTTAAGCTTTGGATGGCAAGCATTGTTTATAATCGTCAAGAAAGGAGAGGACATCTATGGAGCTAAACATGAGCGCAGACGAAGTGATAGGCCAAATTGTACAGCTTCACAGTACAGGGGAATCGCTGGCCAAAAAAAATGTGAAGAAGCTGCATCCTGAACTTATGAAAAATGCCCTGTATTACTACCCAAGCTGGGAACATGCTTTACAGAAGACTGGAGTCAGCACCATAGTTCACTAAACATACATAGGTTGTACACTGATGCTCCGTGGGGAAGATCTCTGCGGGGCCGTTTTATGACCTACTCGTCAAGTACTTCCCACTCCACTTGAACTATCCGATCAACCCATGTCCGAATTTTCACTTCGATCGCATGCTCGATCTCTTCGTCCGTCATTTCACCAAGCTTATGCTCGGCAATTTGGAGAACCTCCGTTTTCGTCGTTTCGCCATCTACCGCTAATTGAATTTGAATGCGCATGTCGTTCACCCTTTTCATTATCTTTTCATTATCTTTTCATTATCAACTAAACTTTCCATTGCCTCTTCCTCATCACCTGTTACAATAGAAATATACACGTACACTATAAATAGAAAAGAGGAATGACAATGTCCCGATCACAAGCTCAAAAATTGCGTCAACGTCAAATCCGTGAAGGCAAGATAGATCCCCAAATTCAGCGATTGCACTGGCACGGTACCAATCCAGTAACCAGAACAACACCGACTCGAATAGAACTTCAGTACAAACAACAGAATAAACACAAATCAAGGAATTTGAACCATACTGATAACCATGGCGATAATTCCTTTTCTCATTCTTGGCCTTCAATTTCCCGAATGGAAATCCCTTGTTGAGCCGCGTAATGAATCATTTCTTCTTTCTCTGATGGGCGAAAATGATACTTGCAATCAAACCCATTGAAGAATAACTGCCACTGTTTAACGCCACCTTGTTCATCAACCTCAAGCTCAGCTACATATAAAGAATCAGGCTCATCCTCGAACTGCAAACCGATGTGAATGAACGTCTGACCCTCCGAATATTCCTGTTCACAATAGTCCATGATCATGTCCAGATGACCTCCTATTGAATAAAATCTTTTTTATTTATATAATATACTAATGCAACTGAGCAAACAAAGAGAAAAGCATGTTAATTTATGAATTTGCGATGTAGAATGTCTTGCTGAGCAAACTCTTGGGAGGAAATACATATGGCCTACGATCCGCAGGTAGTTGATGCAACAATAGTGAGTGATAATAAAAAGAATGGACTTTTCGAGGTTGTTGTTTCCTTGAAGGACCGTAACAAATGTCGTCTTTTCTTTGAAAGAGATGCTGAAACTGGCATCGGCCGCGTAACGGATTTGAACCGTTTGATGAAAGAACCTTGCCCAATCTGCCGTAAGGATTACTTGTGTAACTGTCTGGATCGCTATAAGCATTCCATCGCTGATCAAGCCTTAACTTTCATTAAGTAATTCGCATGAACATGCAGAACCCCTTAGCCGCATTGGCTAGGGGGTTTCTTGTATGACATGAATTATTCGTAGATAACACGGTAGAGACCCTCTAGTAAACTCTGGTAATTTCTCGGATCATACGTAATCTCTGTAAAGGATACTTGAATAACCTTATTACTGGTCTTCACAATAAAAAAACTATCCGAGCTATTCTCAGCATCAATATACGTATAGCATACCAACTGACTACTACCTGTCTGTTTTCGCAGAAATGCCGTCGCTTCTTCACTCTCATTCGCGAACTTAGGCATACGTCCACCGCCTTCTAAGCCAACCCAATAATCATGACTGTGATGTCTTTTTTCTCTTCAATGCAAGATATCCACCTAGGAGTGACACGGGTACAATGGCCACTAGTCCAATCAATTCGTACCACAGCGGGATCAGATCCTGCGTTAATATCGAATCAAACCCAATCCCTGCGCCGATAACCCCAATAATCGCTGCGTTGAATAGTTCTCCTCGTTTGGCAACCTTCGCTGTGAAGTAGCTACCTAGAAACGTCCAGAACAAGCCAACGACCAGAAATAATAGTAAAAGACCTGCATTTGAATAAATCGCATTTACATCTTGATCTTCCATCGGGCTGTTAGCAAAATATAGACTACCAATCACCCCTGACGATAACATCGTCCCGATATTATCAATCGCTATTCCTAGCACAACGGCTAGAAAATGAAATTTTCGTACACTTTTTTGTTCCGACATAGACTCTTCTTCTCTCCTGCTCACATCTGACTATTAACCTAACCATAATACCATGTGACATCGCTAGTAGCTAGTTCAGATCGAACTATAACCCTGTACTATGCCTGTACCCACCAATTCGCTTGCGGATAGGACTGCACTTCGGAGCCCTTAATAATTATGGTTTGTCCGATAGGTGGAGTGATCATTTTAACTCCTTTGGCCGCAGCAGCCTTCGCGGCGCGTGACACAGGATCATTCCAAGCATGTATGGCCAATGTGAAGGCACCCCAATGGATCGGCAGCATAACCTTCCCTCTCACGTCCAAATGTGCTTGAACGGTTTCTTCCGGCATTAAGTGAATATCCGCCCAACGCTCATCATATTGCCCACATTCCATCAATGTCAGATCGAAAGGACCATATTTATCACCAATTTGCTTAAAATGAGGTGTATACCCACTGTCCCCGCTAAAGAATATACTTGAACTCTTTCCTTTGATCACCCAGGAACACCATAAGGTCGCCCCACGATCATTCGTACTGCGTCCAGAGAAATGATTGGCAGGCGTACAAGCCAGTTCCAGCCCTTCGAACGCCATTTCCTCCCACCAATCATGCTCCTCAATTGTGGCTGCTGGAACTCCCCAGCGGATTAAATGAGCACTTACACCTAGTGGGACAATAAACCGTTTCACTTTATGTTTAATTTTCATAATCGAGCCATAATCCAAATGATCGTAATGATCATGTGATAAAATGACGGCATCAATCTGCGGGAGTTCTGCAATCTCAAATGGAATTCCGCCGCTGTATCTGTTTTTCCCCACCCATGGAAATGGCGAAGGCGTTCTTCCAAACATCGGATCAAGGAGCAAGACTTTCCCATCGATTGTTAGCAAGCTAGCCGAGTGCCCGAACCATGTAACAGTTGTATCGCCATTCACACTAAACTGTGGTTTCTCCATCGGCAAAAGGGACTTGGGACGCCGGTGAGGGCTGCCTTTGATCATATCACGCAAGATCCCGAGCGTTGTGCTGAAGCTCATATTCATCATTGCTGGGACTGGATTCTCGAACTTGTTGTGCGCATATTGTGGAGACTGTCCAAACCTCAATATTTCAGACTCAGATGGTCTACGGCCGAATACCGGATACAATTTCATAAAAAGAACATACGCGCCAATCAAAATCACAATGATCACTACGGTCAATAACATTCTCGCTGCCTCCATACTTCTAATTCCGCTTACACCTTTCTCCTGTTACAAAGAATAAGCTATGGTGTAATAACGTACCAACGTATCCCTTGGTTCCAAGTTTTCAGTCCCCCCTCTAACTCCAAATTTATTTCAGAGGACAGGGACATTAGCACAATCAGTCGTTTCGCCCAAACATTCCTCAGAAATAGTCATAAGCTATCTCGAAACACAAACCAAATATCCCATTGGAGGTTGATTCGAATGAGTTGTGGAACTGGCGGATATGGTACTTCTGCAGCAGCTGTTTTGGTACTTTTCATCTTATTGGTTATTATCACTAGCGCATTTGTTTGGTAATTCAAAACTAATACAGAAGGACTACCTAGATTGTCTAGGTAGTTTTTCTGCTTCCCATCTCATTCATGCAACTTCAAAAATGAAATTAAAAAGAACGCTCTGACTCGAGCGTCCTTGATCTGATATTTATTATAAAGCTCCTAACTGTCTCAGGAAACCTTGTGCTCGATTCTGAGCTTGTCGGCAACCATCGCGATGAACTCGGAGTTGGTAGGCTTAGATTTCGAGATATTAATCGTATATCCGAAAATGAAGGAAATACTGTCGATGTTGCCGCGCGTCCAAGCGACTTCAATCGCATGACGGATGGCACGTTCGACGCGGCTCGGTGTCGTTTTGTATTTTTCAGCAATAGCTGGATAAAGTGTTTTGGTGATAGCGCCTAGAATTTCAATATTGTTATACACCATCGTAATGGCTTCACGTAAATATTGATAGCCTTTAATATGCGCAGGCACGCCAATTTCATGAATAATGCTCGTAATATTGGCATCCAAATTCTTACCTTTAGGCATATGTACGACATTCGCACGAGGTGTTGATGACGTTGTAGTTGTTGTAGAAGAGTTACCTGCAAGTTGACGAATACGATTCGTAAGGGTTTCCATATCAAATGGTTTTAATATGTAATATGAAGCGCCAAGCTGTACGGCTTTTTGTGTAATATTTTCTTGACCGAACGCCGTTAGCATAATGATTTTGGGCTGAGAAGGAAGATTCATCTCTCGCATTTTCTCCAGAACACCTAGTCCATCCAGATGAGGCATAATAATATCTAAAATGAGAACATCGGGCAGCTCACGTTGTTGCTCCAAAAATCGAAGAACCTCGTTACCATTGTACGCAACGCCCATAATTTCCATATCCTCTTGTTCACCAATGAACTCTGACAATAGATGGGTGAATTCTCGGTTATCGTCTGCAAGTAATACCTGAATTTTTTGCAACTGAATTTCCTCCTTTAGCTACTAAAACAAGTTGGTATTTTTCTCTCTTAAGTAAAGGTATTCGACAGCTCTTTTTAAAATCCTTCTGTCGAATATTATTTTTCTTTTCTTTTGTTTGAGTTTCTTATATAATATAATATTTATCTTCTATTTCCAACATTTTTCGACATGAAGTCACTAAACTCGCTATTCTTCCGTAAGATAAGGTTGAAAAAAAATAAAGAACTAAAGGCTATTAACTCACCTTTAGTTCTTTGTCCATGTTCCCTGATGTTGGCCGAAGGATAATTCCGGAGTCCTGCAGCATCCATTCGATAAAGCAGCCATAGCCACTCGTTGGATCATTCACGAATACGTGTGTGACTGCACCAATTAATTTACCATTTTGAACAATTGGAGAGCCGCTCATACCCTGCACAATGCCACCCGTTTTATCCAATAAACGCGGATCCGTAATTTTGATTACCATACCTTTCGTACCCGGTACGTCTTGTTTGGATACATGAACAACTTGGATGTCAAACTTTTCTACCTTTTGACCTTCCAACACCGTGTAGATTTGGGCTGGCCCTTCTTTCACTTCTTCTGCGAAAGCAACGGGAATCGCTTCTTTGTCTAAGCTGTGATCAGGAGCCCCATACATTTTCCCAAAAATCCCGAAAGCCGTATTACGCTCAATATTACCAATCACCTTACTGTCTTTGTAGAGCGTAGCATGCTTTTCACCAGGATCTCCATTATGGCTTTTGGAAATTGACGTCACATTCGAATACACAATGTCACCATCGCCCACAATAATGGGTGTCTGGGTATCCATATCCGTTATGACATGTCCTAGTGCCCCGTAGACACCTTGATCTGGTGCATAGAAGGTTAAAGTCCCCACACCTGCCGCTGAATCGCGAATGTACAGACCTAAGCGGTAAGACTTATCAACGACGTCATACACGGGCTGAAGTTTCACAACAATTTCTTGATTATTTCTTAAAATTTGCAGAACAAGAGGATTTTTGCCCTCACCTGATTTGGCCACTAGCTCTGCGACCTTACTAACATCCTTAGAATCCTTGCCATTAATTTTGGTAATTAAATCGCCAACTTGGATTTTCGCTTCTTCTCCAGGCGAAACTTTTTGTTCAGAGGCAACCGTCACCAGATGGTGACCTACAACCAATATACCGGCAGATTTAATTTTTACACCGATCGTCTGGCCCCCTGGGATTACTTTTAAATCAGGCACGACATTCACTTTGACAGTCTTGATAGGAATAGCTCCAAACAGCTTGAGCTTCATTTCCGTTTGCCCAGAATGGTCGGATTGCAGAGAGATAGGTTCGTTCAAATTAACTTGAAATGAGTGCTTGGCGTTGCCGTTAACCTTCACAATATCCGTATCCTTGACCGTGACCTGGGCACTGACCGGCATCGTTAATTGAAGCTGCTTCCCTTGGCCGCTAAACAAGCGGAGTTCTTGTGGAAAGGAGGCGAAGCTCTGAAAAGGCGGGGACATACTGACCAAGCAAACGAAGAAGACGAGCAAGAGTCCGAACAATCTTTTTCTTTTGTTGGATTGCACTATCAACACGCTCCTTCAAAATTCCTTGAGCCCTGACGAATAACCTCGTCAATTGCGTACCTATAAGTTAACCCCAGTCCCCTTCTTTTATAACAGTAAATGATGACTATCTATACTTTCATACCCTTGCTTTCTTATTTTTTGCCATGGTAAGCATTTCACCAGCATGATGAAGCGTTGTTTCTGTTACTTCTACACCGCCAAGCATCCTCGCAAGCTCTTCAATTCGGCCAGCATCTGGCATATCTTGAACACGCGTGAACGTCCGTTCATGGTCCACTTCTTTCCGAATATAGAAATGAACATCTGCAAAGCTTGCAACCTGCGGTAAATGAGTAATGGAGAAGACCTGACAACTTTGCGAAAGAACAGACATTTTCTCCGCAATCGCTTGTGCTGCTCGTCCGCTAACCCCCGTATCAACCTCATCAAATACAAGCACTGGAATCTGGTCAATTCGTGCAAAAATAGCTTTCATTGCGAGCATAATACGGGAGAGCTCTCCTCCTGAAGCAATTTTACTTAATCCACGCAGAGGTTCCCCTGGGTTAGGTGCCATGAGGAACTCAACCTGGTCAATCCCTTGCCTGGAGAAGCGAACCTTGTTACCATCCACCTCTACGCCGCGGTCATCGATAATATGAGCGATCTGAACTCGGAACTGTGTCCGTTCCATTTGAAGATCACGTAATTCATGCTCAATCTGGGCAGAGAGATCACTCGCAATACCTTTACGCAGATTTGACAGGTCTAGCGCATGCACACCAACTTGCTTCTCAGCAAGTACCAGCTTTTCTTCTAATTTACGAATAATTTCATCTTTATTTTCAATCGTATCGACTTCATTCTTGATCTTTTCTAAATAGGTAAGAATCTCTTTAATATTCTCCCCATATTTTCGTCGAAGAGACGTGATTGTATCTAATCTTTGTTCGATATAATCCAAACGAGACGAATTGAATTCAATACTGTCGCGATAATCTCTAATTTGGTAGGCTGCATCTTCTAATTGATAAAAAGCCGATTGCGCCTGCTCTAGAATTGGAGTCAAATTCGTTGGATCCAATTGAACGATATCCTGAAGACGGGATACTGCCTTGCCAGCAGCATCTAGCCCACGATTCGTGGCATAGAGAAAATCATAAGCTTCAGACGAACTTTGATAAAGCTTCTCCGCATTAGCTAACTTGCGCTTCTCCTCTGCTAAGGTCTCATCTTCGCCTAATTTCAGCTTTGCTGATGAAATCTCTTCAATCTGGAACCGATACAGGTCTAACATTTGCAGTGCCTGTTTGCTCGTTTCTTGCAGATCGTTCAGCTCCTTTTGGAGCTTCATGTATTGATCATAGCTAGCTTGGTAAGCCGTCTTCGCTGTCTCAATCTCAGCATCCCCGAACAAATCCAAGGAATGAATATGCTCGTCCACATGTAGCAGGGATTGATGTTCATGTTGACCATGAATATTAACGAGCCACTCCCCGGTCTTGCGCAACATCGTCATATTCACAAGTTGTCCATTAATCCGACTAGAACTTTTGCCTGTCGCCGTAATCTCACGACGTATAATAAGATGCTCGGAAGCATTTGATTCAATCCCCAACTCTGTAAGCGTATGCCAAACCGGATGAGCAGCAGGCAAGTCAAACATGGCTTCAATCTCTGCTTTATCAGCACCATAACGAACTAATTCCGATGAACCTCTACCGCCGACAATCAGTGTTAATGCATCTATGATGATCGATTTCCCAGCGCCAGTTTCCCCTGTAAGGACGTGAAAACCCGCTTTAAACCGAATATGTACATGTTCAATAACAGCTAAATTCCGAATTGAAAGCTCTGTAAGCATGAACGCCTCCTGATTTTATGATAATAAGGACATGACTTCATTTACAAAAGTAACACTGTTCTCTTTCCCGCGGCAAATAACAAGAATTGTATCGTCTCCACAGATCGTTCCCATGACGCCATTCCACTCCAAATTATCAACTAAAGCACAAATCGTATTCGCTGTGCCTGGCAAACATTTCATCACAACCAAGTTGTCCGTATAATCAATGGAGACAAAATGGTCACTTAAAGCCCGCCGAAGCCGCTGCATGGGATTAAATCGTTGATCTGCCGGCATGGAATATTTATATCTGCCATCATCAAGCGGAACTTTAATAAGATGGAGTTCCTTAATATCTCTCGAAACGGTCGCTTGTGTGACATGAAATCCTGCCGCGCGCAGCGCCTCAACCAACTCATCTTGCGTTTCAATCTCATGATTAGTAATAATTTCTCTAATTTTTACATGCCTTTGACCTTTCATCCTTACACCTCTATGTGGAAAGTGATTTTTTTGATTTTGCTAATGGCCATCTCAACGTAAAGGATACCCTGTGCCTCAGGATAAATGAGGGTATAGGGCAGCAGCATGTCACGCACAGCGCTCCCTGTCATCTCCAGTGGTTTACGATCTCTCGCCACCTTCACAAGATAAACATCATCTTCCTTTTGCACAAAATAATCAATAAATAAGCGGCTTTCCAGCTGATCTCTCTCGCCTACGGACATGGTAATCGGGATTTTGGTCTTACCAGCAAGCACTTCGAAGCCAGCAGCTTCAAGCAGCTCAACAACATCATCCTCAGGAATATTCGCATGCCTTGGAATACGTCCTCTTCTGCGACTTGAACCCGTTGACCATTTCTGAAATCGCCAAAAGACGAAACCAACAACTACGATCCCAATTAACAAAATGACTCTTACATCGCCTTGTTCCATGTCCTTCACCTCGCCATAGTATTCGCGAATTCGGAAGGGAAATCCTTTCTCTTAAGTGAAAAAACCCATCTCAGGGCCGCAAAAGGCGTTCTCAAAGATGAGTTTATTTTCCATGTAATTTCTGAGACTCTTTCACCGTCTCGGCAATAAGGGCTTTAATCGTAGCTGGCGCTGCAAGTGACTCTTCCGTCTCGTTACTCGACCAGTATGCAAGAAATTCAATGTTCCCTTCTCCACCAGTGATTGGGGAATAAGTCAGTCTTTTCAAGCGTAAGCCGAGCTCCTCAGCAAAGGAAAGAACCGTTGTAAGTACATCAATATGCACATCCGTATCTCGGACGACGCCAGATTTCCCTACCTTCTCTCGACCTGCTTCGAATTGCGGCTTAATCAAAGCGACAACATGCCCCTGATCCCCTAAGATTTCCTTAAGTGGTGGCAAGATGATACGCAGCGAAATGAATGAAACATCAATACTTGCAAAAGTCGGTCTCGGACCGATCAGATCTTCCAATTTCGTGTAACGGAAATTCGTTCGCTCCATGACATGAACCCGCTCATCATTGCGCAGCGACCAATCCAATTGATTGTAGCCCACATCAACAGCGTAGACAGACGCCGCGCCATTTTGCAGTGCACAATCTGTGAATCCGCCCGTGGAAGCTCCAATATCCAGCATGACCGCACCGTTTAAGTCGATGTTGAAATGCTTTAACGCCTTCTCCAGCTTTAATCCGCCACGACTCACGTAAGGATGCAGCGCACCCTTTACTTTCAGCACGGCTTTCCGACTGATCTTCATTCCCGCTTTATCAGCTGGCTCTTCATCCGCAAAAACAAGGCCTGCCATAATGGCGGCCTTTGCCTTTTCTCTGCTTTCAAAATATCCTTGCTCCAGTAACAATAAGTCTAATCGTTCTTTATCCGAGGACATATATAATGTGTTACTCCTATTCAAAATCGGTTACTAGACCTTCGCTCGCAGGACCTTGCGAGGTACTAGCTTCTTTACTTGGGCAATCAAGTGATGAGCAGTTAACCCAACCTCTTCGCGTTGTTCAGGCACACTGCCATGCTCTACGAAGTAATCTTGAATTCCCATCAATTCAACCTGTAAACCAACAATTCGCTTCTCAGCATAGAATTCCAAAACCGCACTACCGAAACCACCTTGGATTGAACCCTCTTCCATCGTGATCACTGGCATCGATTCCTTTGCTAGCTGCAGCAAATAAGCTTCATCTAATGGTTTGATAAATCTTGCATTGACAACACGAAGTTCAATACCTTCTTGTGCCAACTGAGCGGCTGCTTCCTCTGCCACTTGAACCATCGGTCCAACAGCAAGAACTGCAGCGTATTCACCCTCGCGTACAGTTTCCCAAGTACCGAGTGGGATGGCTTTTGGAGCCTCATCTATTGGAGCACCCGTGCCATTAATTCGCGGATACCGATACGCAATTGGACCATCGTTATACTCAAGCGCCGTTTGCATCATATCACGCAATTCCTTCTCATCCTTAGGCATCATTAAGACCATGTTAGGAATTGTTCGCAGGAATGAAATATCATAAACCCCTTGATGTGTTTCACCATCCGGACCAACGAAGCCTGAACGATCAATTGCGAAGGTTACATTCAATTTAGGACGACAAATATCATGAACAACTTGATCATACGCACGCTGCAAGAACGTTGAATATACAGCAAATACTGGCTTCAAGCCTTCGCTCGCAAGTCCTGCACACAACGTAGCCGCATGCTGCTCTGCAATACCAACATCAATCATTCGATTCGGAAATTGCTTCGCAAATTTCATTAATCCAGATCCACCTGGCATTGCAGGTGTAACGGCAACCACACGAGAGTCCTTCTCACCAAGCTCAATTAATGTGTCTCCGAAAACTTGTGTATACATTGGCGGACCAGAAGACTTTAGAACTTGACCTGACTCCATTTTGTAAGGCCCTAATCCGTGCCAAGTATGGGAATCGTTCTCTGCAGGTTTATAACCTTTACCCTTAGTCGTAACAATATGAATGAGCACAGGGCCTGCAACTTTCTCAGCCTGTTTCAATGTATCCATGAGCACTTGTAAGTTATGTCCATCTACAGGACCAATATAAGTAAAACCTAGTTCTTCAAACCACACGCCATTCAAAACAAAATATTTAAGACTATCCTTCAGCTTCTCCGCTGTTTTGGCCAGCGTTCCGCCGATGGCAGGAATTTTCTTCAGTAAATATTCAACTTCCTCTTTCGCTTTCAAATAATGACGGTCCGAACGAATTTTGCTTAAATAATTATGAAGAGCCCCTACGTTGGGCGCAATCGACATTTCATTGTCATTCAGAATGACCGTAATATTCTTCTTCTCGTGACCAATATGATTCATGGCTTCTAATGCCATGCCACCTGTAAGTGCGCCATCACCAATAATGGCGACAACTTTATTATGCTCGCCTTTGAGATCACGAGCCATTGCCATACCCATGGCAGCAGACAGAGATGTGCTGCTATGTCCCGCTTCCCAGACATCATGCTCGCTCTCGGAACGCTTTATAAACCCGCAAAGCCCTTTGTACTTGCGTAAAGTATCAAACTTGTCTTTGCGTCCTGTCAAAATTTTGTGTACATACGCCTGGTGACCTACATCAAAAATCAATTTATCATACGGGCTGTGAAACATGGTGTGTAAAGCTATCGTGAGTTCAACCACGCCTAAGTTCGGGGCTAGATGTCCACCAGTAACGGAAAGCTTCTCAATAAGAAATTGACGGATTTCTCCTGCCAATTCTTCGAGTTCCGATAAGGTTAACCGCTTCAAATCTGCAGGCCGATTGATTTGTTCGAGCAGCACGCTTGTTTCCTCACTTTCAATGTGAAAATACTAAGATTTCACCATTATATCATATTATTGGGTAATTCGTGTGAAACTACCTTTCGATAAGGCACATTAATTGTATACGTATGTCTAATGATCCCGTTTCATCAGGTAATCTGCGATCTGCAGCAACCGTTCCGGGTTCGGTATGTTGGATTGCAGTAAGGCATCTTTGGCTTGATTCGTCAGCTCTTGTACTTTCTGCTCTGAAGCTTCCATGCCGATAAAATAAGGGAATGTCACCTTTTGCTGTTTCTCATCACTCTTCACAGGCTTACCTAGTTTCGCTTCATCACCGATAATATCCAAAATATCATCTTGAATCTGAAATGCAAGCCCAAGCGCATGGCCAAATTCACTGAGCGCTTCCAATTGCGCTTCGGAAGCCCCTGCAATATGTCCACCAGCACGCAAGGAAAACACAATAAGATCACTTGTTTTGTGTGTATGAATATAAGTAAGCTCTTCTAACTTGGTTAAACCTTGCTCTCCTAACATATCTGCTGCTTGGCCGCCAACCATGCCACGAGCACCTGCTAATACAGCAAGTTCTTCTGTAATGGCGAGTACGCGTTCAGCAGGAACACCGAACTTCTTGTGGGATTGCGTAACGCAGAAGAAGGCGTGCGTCAGCAGCGCATCGCCAGCAAGAATAGCCATTGCCTCACCATAAACTTTGTGATTCGTTAACTTACCTCTGCGATAATCATCATTATCCATCGCTGGCAGATCATCATGAACTAAGGAATAGGTATGCACCAATTCAATAGCCAGAGCGACAGGCATAGCAGACTCCAGAGAGCCCCCCAGCGACTCTGCTGCAGCGAGAACCATAATAGGACGCAGTCGTTTGCCGCCAGCCATCAAAGAGTAATCCATGGACTCACGTAACGATGCTGGTACCTCCCAGGCAGTTGGCAATGATTGACGCAATGCGGCTTCAACCAATTGGGCATGGGAAGCGATGTATGTATGAATAGTAGACGTCGTGTTATTCAAACTAATTCCCCTTATCTTCCAAGACAGGCTGGAAAGGCTTCCTTGTTACCCCAGCTTCCCCTTCAACCAGCATCTCAATTTTCTTCTCCACTTGCTCCAGCTTTACGCCGCATATATGGGAGAGTCTTACACCTTCTTGATACAGTTCAATTGCTTTCTCTAAAGGAACGTCACCGCTCTCCAGCTGACTTACGATACGCTCTAGCTGCTCGATAGCCACTTCAAAACTTACTTCTGTTTCACTTGTTGACATCCATGTTCGCCTCCATCCCCGAAACTTGACATTGTATTTTACCGTCCTTAAGACGTATGGATAATCGGTCACCAATGTTCACTTGCGCAATCGATCTCACAAGTTGCTCCTCTTGTTCGTCATAAGCAAGGCTGTAGCCCCGCTGCATGACCTTCAGCGGGCTGAGGGCGTCCAGATGACGGACGCCTGACTGCCACTCCTGCTTCTTCGCGCGCAGGAGGGTCTGCATGGCCGTGAGCATCTGGCGTTTGGATGTGTCCAAACGTCGTCTAGCCATCACGGCTTGCTCGGTTGGGTTGAAGCTGGATAAGCGACGCTCCAGCCTCAAACGACGCTGCGTGAGCTCCGTGAGACGCTGACGCATGCGGTAACCGAGCTGCTCCGCCAGCCGGTCGAGTCGCTGCGCAGGCTGCATCAGCAGCTGCCTGCGGGGGTTCGTCAGGAACGGCGAGCGCGTCGCGCGCTCGAGCCGTTCCTGCTTGCGGCGCAGCTGCTGCAGCAGCCCGTTATGCAGGCGCTGCGCCTGCTGCGATAGCTGCTGCTTGAGCTCGAGGTGGTGCGGCACCGCGAGCTCTGCCGCCGCCGTAGGCGTCGGCGCTCTGAGATCGGCGACGAAGTCGGCGATCGTGAAGTCCGTCTCGTGGCCGACGGCCGAGATGATCGGAATCGCGGAGGCTGCGATAGCCCGCGCTACGATTTCCTCGTTGAAGGCCCACAGCTCTTCCAGTGAGCCGCCGCCGCGGCCCACGATGAGCACGTCGGCTTCACCGAGCCGGTTCATGGCTTCGATCGCTTTCACGATCGAAGGCGCAGCCTGTGTACCCTGTACGAGAACAGGGTACAGCAGGATCGGGATCGACGGGAAGCGTCGCTGCAGCGTGATGATGACATCACGAATGGCGGCCCCCGTCGGAGACGTGATCACGCCAATGGCGCGCGGAAACCGAGGAATCGGTTTCTTGCGCTCTGGCGCGAATAAGCCTTCTGTTTCTAGCTTCTTTTTCAGCTGCTCGAAGGCCAAATACAAACTGCCGATACCATCAGGCTGCATCGCCGTCACATAAAACTGGTAGGCACCGTCACGCTCATAAACTGATATATTTCCGCGAGCAATGACTTTCGTGCCTTCTTTCGGGATAAATCCCAGCTTCTGATTATGCGATGCAAACATAATGCTTTTCAGCCGACCATCCGCATCCTTCAATGTAAAATACATATGACCGCTGGAATGATGTGTGAAGTTCGAAATTTCGCCTCGCACCCACACATCTTGGAGTCGTGTATCTCCTTCAAGCATTAGTTTAATATATCGATTTAAATCTTTTACGGATAAGATTTTGGTTTCATTTCTCGCCATAAGGTGGTTATACGCTCACATTCGCTTTAGCTGCACGGCTTGCCGCATCAACTGTATTGCGAAGCAGCATCGTGATCGTCATGGGGCCTACACAACCTGGAACAGGTGTGATAGCACTTGCTATCTCTTTCACAGCTTCAAAATCAACATCACCCGTTAATTTGCCATCTGCAGGACGATTCATCCCAACGTCAATAACGACTGCACCTGGTTTTACGTGATTCGCTTTGATCAAATGTGCTTTCCCAACAGCTACAACTAGAATATCTGCTTGTTTGGTGATCTCTTCCATGTTAGGCGTGCGGGAGTGAACCACAGATACCGTAGCATGCTCACGCAACAACAGCATAGCCATCGGTTTACCAACGATGTTACTTCTACCTACAACTACTGCATGTTTACCTGCGATTTGAACACCAGTCCGCTTAAGAATTTCAATAACACCATGCGGGGTACAAGGTTTCATACCATCTTTACCAATCATCAAATTACCTACATTGATCGGGTGGAAGCAATCTACGTCTTTCGCTGGATCAATTTCATCAACAACCGCTTCCTCATTGATATGTTTGGGCAGTGGTGACTGAACAAGAATCCCGTTAATTCGATTATTCGCATTAAAACCATGGATGAGTGCAATTAATTCTGCTTGTGTCGTCTCTTCAGGCAGACGGTGTACTTCGGAATAAATACCAACATCATCGCAAGCTTTCGCTTTGTTCCTAACATATACTTGTGATGCTGCATCTTCACCTACGATAACAACGACAAGACCTGGCTTGTTTCCCTGAGCTGTTAGTGTTGCTGCATCAGATCTAATTTCCTCACGAATCGAGCTCACGAGTTCTTTCCCATTAATTACTTGTGCTGACATGTTATTTCCCCCTTAGCCGTTTTAGCCTTACCCCTATTTTAAAAATGCTGAAAGCTGAGTTTCTCAAAGCGTACGCAGAACTTTTTCTTTCAGTTCGTCGATTTCTTTGATCATTTTCCCTAACACACCATTTACGAATTTCCCTGATTCATCGGTCCCATAATGCTTGGCCAAATCAATCGCCTCATTAACAACAACCTTTGGTGGAACATCATCGCGATATAACATCTCATAAGCACCTAGTCGCAGAATTTCCCGATCGATGCGAGACAGTCTGTCCATCGCCCAACCCTTCAGGTACTCCTCCAACAACTCATCGATACTTACTTTGTTCTTGTAAGTCCCTTCAACAAGTTCAATAATGTAGACTGGATCTATCTTATCTCCGGAGAAATCCAACTGCGTTTCATTATCATGTTCAGCTTCATGAATCGCAACTTGAACAGCCTCCTGAGGAGTAGCCTCATTCATTTGGATTTGGTATAAGCTTTGTATAGCAATTTCACGTGCAATTCTGCGTTTCATTCTGTTCCTCCTAAGCGCTTTGCTCCTGCAAAACGACCTTCTCCTAAAAACTCTTTCTCCTAGTATACGTCAAATTGGATCCAATCCAAACAAAAAAATCCATGGATGAACCAGGGATTTTAGCGAAACATTCTCCATTTTTGTGTGAGATAGCGCCAAATGTCTTCCAGCATGACGAAACTTTCTTTGCGATCCATCTTATTTCCAACATAAAATCCAACAAGAACGATAAATGCAAAAATCAACATATCCCATAAACCAAAAAATAAATATATAAAACCGAAGAATATACCCGCTGACACTCCGATTACTTTGCCCCTATGGAAATTCCATAGTTCATTCCACATATGTGGATTCACCTCTATTCGACTCGGCTTTTAAACGTTGGGGCAGATTGCACGATGTTCGCTACGAATACGGTCACGGAAGCTACAGGAATACCGGTAATATCTTCTATGTAACTTTTCACTGTACCTTGCATGTCTTCAGTCAGTTCCGGAATGGAACTTTCCCCATCTACAATGGTTCTAATCGTTATTTCTAACCCGGATTGATTCACTCTAACTCGTGCACGCAGATCCTTTGCACCTTTCGTGCGACCGGCTGCTTTCAGTGAAAGATTCTCAACAGTCTCAATGGAAATGCGAATATCTCCAAAATCAGTACGTTGATCAATCGAAGGCGCCTGAGAACGTCCGCGGCGAAGCGTTACGATCAGGAATCGTACGGAAATCAGCAACATAATCAAACTAATGATAATGCCCGGATAAGCGTAATTCTTCTCGTAATAGAAATGGCTAAGCGTTTGACTTGCTTGATCGAGTGGGATCCAGCTAGATGCTGTGAACAATACAAAGATCGATGCGACGAAAATAATCAGGCTATAGAAAAGTAGCAAGAGCCTGTCCACAATTTTACCCACTACGCTTGTCCCCTTCCTAAGTTAGAGGAAACCCCCTGCAACCTGTAGGGGGTTTCAATTGATCCATATGGCTCAGCTTTACCGCTATTTTACACGATGGGCAGCCGCTGGTTCTTCGTCAATCGGTTTATCCACCTGTTTGAAATGAACATCATGAATATGGACGTTAACCTCAACAACATTTAAGCCTGTCATTGATTCAATTGCCTGCTTCACATTATTCTGAATATCACTCGCAACTTCTGGAATACGATTTCCATACTCAATAATGATGGAGACGTCAATGGCAGCTTCACGTTGTCCGACCTCTACCTTTACGCCTTTGGACAAGTTTTTGCGTCCAAGTAATTCAGCAATGCCGCCAGCTAATCCGCCACTCATCCCCGCTACACCTTGCACTTCCACCGTTGCCAATCCGGCAATGATTTCGATAACCTCGGGGGCAATCTGGATGCTGCCCATGTCTGTCTTGACGTAATCCGGAGCGATTGTGCTCATTGTGGCACCTCCTAAAATATTTGTGTAGCAAATGTGCATCGTAGCTTCGAAAGCTTAACCATGCGTTTATAATAATTTACTTAGACATAATTATAAATGGGATAAGCCATCTTAATTTATTAGTATAACATTTCGGTAAAAATATGACAAATGATTGTCTACGATTCTGGATCGTTCACGTCGTGCTCTTCTAAGAATTTAATATCATGGTCGCCACTGATAAATTTCTTGTGTTCAAGCAGCTTCAAATGAAAAGGAATCGTTGTGTTTACACCGTCCACTGCGAACTCATTAAGAGCTCTTTTCATACGGTTAATAGCTTCTTCACGCGTACTTCCCCACACAATAAGCTTCGCGATCATGGAATCATAATGTGGCGGAATCGTATATCCAGGATACACTGCACTATCTACGCGAACACCGAATCCACCTGGCGGCAAATAAAATTTCACTTGACCAGGAGATGGCATAAAGTTCCGATTCGGATCTTCCGCATTGACGCGGCATTCGATCGCCCATCCATTGATTCGGACGTCCTCTTGTCTGAATGACAGCGGATTTCCTTCAGCAACGCGAATCATTTCTTGAATAATATCGATTCCAGTAATCATTTCGGTAACAGGGTGTTCAACTTGGATTCGTGTATTCATTTCCATAAAGTAGAAATTACCATCAGGACCTAACAAGAACTCCAATGTTCCTGCTCCTGAATAATTCACGGCTTTCGCTGCACGTACTGCTGCCTGCCCCATAGCTTTACGCGTTTCCTCCGTAAGAATCGGACAAGGCGCCTCTTCAACAAGCTTTTGTCTACGACGCTGTACAGAGCAATCACGCTCGCCTAAGTGAACGACATTGCCGTGTTTATCAGCAAGGATTTGAATCTCAACATGCTTCATGCCAGTTAAATACTTCTCCAAGTAGATCCCTGCATTACCGAAGGCATTCTGCGCTTCTTGTTGAGCTGCCGTAATTTGTTGAACAAGTGTTTCCTCGTTCTCTGCAATACGGATTCCTTTACCGCCGCCGCCTGCTGTCGCTTTAATAATAATCGGATACCCGATATCGCGTGCAATAACCACAGCATCATCAATATCCTCAACCAACCCATCAGAACCCGGGATAATTGGAACTCTCGCTTCCTTCATCGTTTGCTTGGCAACCGCTTTATCCCCCATACGGGAAATCGCATCTGGTGAAGGACCAATGAAAGTGATATTACAACTCTCGCAAATTTCTGCGAAGTCTGCATTTTCAGCAAGGAATCCATATCCAGGATGAATCGCATCGCATTCCGTTAACGTTGCAACACTCATCAAGTTAGTGAAGTTCAAATAGCTGTCTTTGGACGCTGTTGGCCCGATACAGTAAGCCTCATCTGCCAAACGAACGTGTAGTGCTTCTCGATCTGATTCCGAGTACACAGCAACCGTATAGATGCCAAGTTCACGGCAAGCTCGGATAATACGAACTGCAATTTCTCCGCGGTTCGCAATAAGTATTTTATGAAATTTCATGATTTGCCCTCCTAAGAGCTCTTCCTGCGTAAAGCTTGCGTTGTCAGCATAAGCTTGCAAACGCAACTATTCCGGTCTAACCAAAAATAAAGGTTGTCCGTACTCAACTAGCTGTCCGTTCTCAACGAGAATTTCAACGATCTCGCCTTTCACTTCAGCTTCTATTTCATTCATTAATTTCATAGCTTCCACAATACAAACAACACTCTTGTCCGTGACTTTAGAGCCAACGCTTACGAAAGGCGCTGATCCAGGAGAAGCGGATTGATAGAATGTCCCTACCATCGGAGATACGATCTTATGTAAAGATGAATCCTCTTGCTTGGCTTGTCCGTTAGCAGTTACTGGAACTTCAAGAGCAGCTGCTGCTGGCGCTGTATTCGTGTAGTTTGGTTGACCCACTGGTGCGTATGTGTGTTGAACTGGAGCGGATACATACAGAGGCTCCACTTTATTCGGTTTACGAATAGAAAGGCGTGCACCTTCATTTTCAATTTCAAGTTCTTGTAAAGAGGATTGATCGACGAGTTTAATTAACTCTTTGATTTCACTCAATTTAAACATTCAAGTCACTCCTTTAGACGTTGGTGAACCCTTAAAAAATGCGTTTTCATAGCCGCAACGTATGTATTATACCCATAAACGCACGAAATGGAAAGAGTCCAGTTTATCCGGACCCTTTCCACTACCCATTTGTGAAGCGAAAACTTCACTAGAATCCCTACGGACGCACGTATTGGATCTTGATATTTTCTGGCATTGCTCCCAATTCTTTTACAACCATGTCGACGATAGAAACACCTTGGCTTTTCTCCAATTTATCGGCTTGAACTGTTACTTTCCATTTGTTCCCATCTTGGTTAATGACCGCTTGAGGGAAATCTTGAATCAGAAGATCTTGTAGATTTTCAATTTTATCTTGCAGATCTGACAGAGCAGACAAATCGTTTGTTGCTTTTGCTACCGCTTCAGGCGTTTTCTTCGTATCCAAAATAATTGTCATCAGATCCGTGGATACTTTGCTGAAGTAATTGTTTTGTTTCACTTGTTCATTCGTGAAGTAGTCGTTAGCAGACGTCGTTTTGGCTTGCTCCTCTACCTGTTTCAACACTTGATCATCTGTTTTAGTCGTTGTTGGTTTGCTCGTATCTTTTGTCGTTGTTTGGGAGCTATCTTGTGTCGTCGTTGCTTTGGCGTCTGTTTTTGTAGAAGTTTGCGGCGTTGTTGCTTTCGTGTCGGATTGTGTACCTGCTCCAGTAGTAGCTTTCACATCCGTTTTTGCACCAGTAACAGGATCCACTTGTGTCATATCAATCTTCACTTCTTGCGATTGCGAGATGGCATCAGAGGATGCGAGATCCAGCTTATTGACGTCCTCAGTAAACAGATAATACGCGGAGAGCACCACCATTAAGCTAAGCATCGAAACGAGCCAAATTGTTTGTCTTTTTGCATTCATTGTTTATTCCTCCTTAGAATAGTTAGATAATTTCCTGATTTAATTACCTGTTTTGCGCGGTAAAATCGAAATTTTACTCGCTTGAACGTCCATTCCTCGCTCAACGGCTTCCATAATCATCTTCTTCACCGTGAGATTTTCTGCACCTTTTGCAACAACAATGACACCTCTAATTTTGGGTTTAATGTATTTGAGCACAAGCGGTTTCTGGTCACCTGATACTTGATAAATAACGACTTCACCACTTCGCGTTACCTGGGATATGTTGCGTGTTGCTCCACCATTGTCGCGTTCTGTCGTCATGGTCTGATTATCGTTATAATTTTTGTCAACGGTCATTTCTTCCGTAGATTCAATCGTAACGAGCACTTCCACTTCGCCAACCCCGACAATTTGCTGCAGGATGCCCTTCAGTTGGTCACCATAAGCTTGTTCATAATCATGAAAGCTTGCGTTTTCCTTAGATGCGCTACCTGCAAAGGTTTCCTTACTTTCCGCTGGCGGAGACGCTCTGCCTGTGTTGATGGGATCCAGATCTTTGACATTTATAAATGCGTTGATGATCATTAGCGCAGCTCCTAAAAGCCCAACCATGATGACCCAAAGTAACGTATTTTTACGTTTAGGTCCACCTGGTCCGCCGCCGAATTTGTGCTCCATCCATTGCAGCAATGTTCCCATCGATTCACCTCGCCATCCATCCTTTGCTCTGTACAGTTTCAATCTCGATTTTGGCAGGATCTACTAGCCAATTCCGTGAAATATCTTGCTTGAGTCGATCCTTTTCTTGCTCGCTAGGCAGCTCTTTAAGGGTTGACTGCAAGTCGCCTTGAGCAGAAGTCTGACGATTTTGCGCTATCGCGGCAGACCCAATTTTGATTGGTTCTACAGGCTTGACAGGCTCCATCGCAGCAATGGTGTTACTCTTCGTTGTCGTTTGTTTCTTCGTTTCTATATCATCAAGGGTCACCTTCACATTGGTAATGGTAGGTTTCCCATTATTGTCTACTTGTACTTGAACTTGTACCTCCTGTACGGGCCATTCCGTTTGTTTCTGCAAGTCTTCTTTAATCAACCCGGCTAATTGTGTTTGTACGACTTGTTGTGTTTTCTTCTGTTCGGCTTCTTGAATCTGATTGGCTTCCTTCGTGATGGCTGCCAATGACTTCATTTGTGTTTGATTGCCATATCCACCTGCAAACATTGTTTTTTCATTCTGCTCCTTCTCCGCCTGACTGAGCAGCTTATCCATATCCCAATCCTTCTGGAAGAGCTGAAGTACAGGTGTGAGCAGCGTAAGTAGAATAAATAGACTCAAAACCGTCTTCACATACCGCTGCATCGTATTACTTGGGAGCAAAAGATCAACAAATGTTGCGAGCATAATGACCATAATGACGGTTTTCAGCCATCCTGCTAACCAATCCATCGCCTAGCTCCTTTCACCTCATCATGACGGAGACATTGCTAATTGTGATCATGATGGTTAGGGCAAGAAAAAACATTAAGCTTACAGCCGCTAGCGCTGCAAAAACATAAATTAAGCTTTTACCAATCGTTTGCAGACAAGCAATGATCGGGCTATCACCCAAGGGCTGCATCAGTGCTGCTGATAAGTTGTAGATAAAAGCTAGCGTTAAGATTTTGATTGCTGGGAACGCACACAAGAGAACGAGGATGACAACACCAACGAGTCCTATTGCATTTTTGACAAGGAGAGATGCCCCTATCACAGTTTCCGTTGCGTCCGAGAACAACCGCCCTACCACAGGCACGAAATTCCCTGTAATGTACTTAGCTGTTCGAATCGCTACACCATCTCTAACCGCACCCGCTGTTCCTTGAATTGAGATGACTCCAAGAAATACCGTTACGAACACGCCTAGCATACTTAAACTGACGGTGCGCAGCAGATTTGCTAACTGGGTCACCTTAAATTTATCGCTGAGTGAACTTACAATGTGCAGCACAGCCGAGAAAAATAAGAGCGGAAAAACAAACACATATATCGCCGTTCCCACCGAGTGGATCATGAACACAATCAGAGGATGAAGGATGGCCACGGAAGTGACATTGCCCATGGACGCTAATAAAGTTAGTAACAAGGGCATGATGGCAAACATGAATTGAATCATAGACGAAATGGCTGTCTTGGCGTACCCGATTGCAACACTGAAGCTATTGATGGCAATGATGATCAATACCATATACGTGATCGTGTAGCCCAGCTTGCTAACCGTATTTCGTTCAAAGGAACTTTGCAGCGTCTCCAGAATCATGCTAAAGACAGTCAACACAACGATGGAAGCCAGTAACTTGCCATTGATAATGATCTCATGAAATACATAGCTCAAAAGTCCTTTAAAGATACTCTTCATACTTATGCCCTTGGTCCCAAGGAGAAGTTCCATGAAGGTTGGAGGCTTGCTCTCCGGGAAATACCCTCCATATTCCTTCATCAGCTTATCCCAATATTGCTCGACGGGCTCTGTATTCAAGCGGTCCGCTTGCTCTTGGATGATGATATCTGTGGGGGATTCGGCAGTTAAGGAGCCTGACAGACCGAGCCAAAGGCCCATCGTTATAATAAATAATAAGATCCACCTGTTGTTCAGCTTCTGGTGCGAATAAAGTAGGTGCATGCGTGTCACTCCTTAGGTGAATCTTCTAAGCAGGGAGCAGTTTAACCACAGTTTCGATAATGACTGTTATGATTGGAATAGCCATAACCATAATGAGCACCTTACCCGACAGCTCGATTTTGGAAGCTATAGAATCTTGCCCGGCATCTCGAACGATCTGTGCGCCAAACTCGGCGATGTAAGCAACGCCTATAATTTTCAGAATCGTTTTGAGGAAAACGAGGTTCACGTTCGACTTCACCGCTAAGTCCTCTAGGACTCCGATAACCGAAGAAATTTTGCCTATTAAGAACAAGAAAATTACTATGCCTGTAAAAGCAGCTAATAAAAAGGCGAACATCGGCTTCTGTTCCTTGATGATGAGCGTCAAGATCGTAACGATGAGTCCTAGACCTACGATTTGGATGATTTCCATCAGACCACCTCATTGGAATAGGAAAATAGTTTTAATTTCTTTGAACAAGTTATCCAGCATACTGACGACCATAAAAAGCACGACCACGAAGCCTATGACCGTGACCCAGTGTGCCATATCCTCTTTTCCCATCTGCTTCAGCACCGAATGGATCATCGCAATGATGATTCCGATGCCGGCGATTTGGAAAATGGCGTTCACATCTACATTCATTCCTGGCACCTCACTCCGCCTTCAAGGAACTTATCATGCACGGATAAATGATCCCCACTAATACATTAAAATCACGATCAACGCTCCAATTAGGACACCAAGGCTTTTCCACATTTTCTCGTAGCGCTGCTGTTCATCTCTGGCATCCGTCTCTTCCGATTGAAGTTGGCTAATCGCAAGTCGTAAGTGTTTGATTTGATCACTTCGATCTGAGAGCCCTAGTACGGGTCCGAGCCCGAGAATCACTTCTTGCTCAGCTTGCCTCATAGAGGTTCTCGCCCAGACTTCTTTGACTGTCATTTGCCATAGGTCCTTCGTCGATTCACCATTGCTTCTGAGCAAACGTTCTGACATTAAGCGAAATAACATCGAAAGCGGATCAGCAACTTGCTTGCTTAATGAAGCAAATGCTTCTGGAAGCGGCGTAAGCGCATAAGCAATTTCCGTTTCCATTCGGCCAAGCGCTCCAATAAGAATACGAATTTGCTTGGGGCGTCTTACATAGTGAGCAGCCTGCAGAAACCCATACATCGACGCTGCTCCGAAGATCAGAACCCCTCCAACGAATTTCAGCATCTTCATCGTCCTTTGCGTTCGTCATCCATCTCCCATTGACTTACCTTGATGATCCAAGATCCGAAAGGAAGCAGAAGCACCTTTCCTTCGCTGCAGGATCACATACTTCATAAAAACACCTGCCTCCATCAACTCCCTAAGTACTGGTCGTCCACGGACATCTTCGTAACTTGCTCCATGTGCAGTCGCTAGAACACGTATCCCCGTGTGAACAGCTTCATGAATCGCTTCCGCATCCTCACATCGACCAATCTCATCCACGATGAGCACCTCAGGTGATAAGGAACGAATCATCATCATCATCCCTTCCGCCTTCGGACAACCATCTAACACATCTGTGCGAGGTCCTAAGTCGAATCTCGGCACCCCTTTGACACAAGCAGCCAATTCGGAGCGTTCATCTACGATGCCTACTTTTTTGCCTGATAGAAAGCTATTCCTAGCCCCCCACTCACCTCGGCTAATAAGTCGAGCCAAATCACGAATTAAAGTGGTCTTCCCTTGCTGCGGCGGTGAGATGATCAGGGTATGATGAATATTTCCCATGCTCTGATCAACCAGATGAGGTAGGATCTCTTGACCCACACCTTGAATTTCGCGCGCGATCCGAATGTTAAAGGAACTCACATCGCGTATTTGCTTCACTTGACCTTGGTCGAGAATCGTACGCCCAGCAAGTCCCACTCGATGACCGCCTGAAACGGTGATATAGCCTCTTCGCAGTTCTTCCTCAAACGTGTACAACGAATGATTCGTTAGGATCTCGAGTAGTAGTTGACAATCTTGTCTGGACGGTTTGTACGCCAAAGCTTCTTGTGTGATCATTTGCCCACGCTCGCTAATGAAGGCATATCGGTCTGCCCAGCTAATTTCCAGGGGACGTGACTCTCTCACCCTAATTTCTTCTACGCTAGCTTGTACGTTCGGAGGAAGTTCGCTTAGCATGAATCGAATGTTCTGCGGCAACAAATGTGAAATAGTCGCTAGCATGGGGAGACAGCCCTCCAAGTTGTCCAGTCTTCTATATTCATTTCTATGCTTACTAGAAAGAAATATGACAGATTACTTTTTAATAATCCCAATAAACAAACAACTGACCCCTGCTATGATCCATAACATCTTCCCATATGATAGCTTGTCGGCTACTCCTACTAATCCAATTGTTGTCGTAGTTAATAGTACTAGAGGGCCTACTAGTGCTAGAGCTGAATTCACTAACAGCGCCTTCTCAATCGTTGCCAGTCTAAGCATGAGAATAGCGGCAATAATTTCGATACTCCCTGACATCAACCGTAAGGAAGCCATCGTAAGTACGATCTTGTTCATGAACCCTTACACCTCCTAAAGTATTGAACAGCCTCCGCAAGTGAAGCGAATACTGCAGCGTCCAAACTCGCTTCGAATGCATACGCTTTTCCCTACCTTATGCGAGCTCGTCTCATTTTAGGCATGCTGGGCACCTCCATTTGTGCTCATGCATATGCTGTACACATAATTGATCCTTCGAAGGACAGTGAGGAGAAATACCGATGGAAGTGACCTCTCAATTAGAATGGAACCCCGTTCTAGCCGACCCCACAAGAACAAGGCAGGTAAAACCAAGAACGTTAGGGAAAACGATGGTGATGGATAAGGGACTTGGGATGCTTGTCTTTCAGGATTTGCTCCAAACCTCAAGCAGCCATGTGGATATGATTAAACTTGGATTCGGCACTTCACCCCTTTATCCGCAGTCTGTGCTGCGAAGCAAAATAAGCCTAGCCAAAGAGAATAATATTCTCATTTACCCAGGGGGTACTTTTCTGGAAGTAGCTGTAACCCAGAATGCGGTAGATTCATTTTTTGACATGATACTTGCACTCGGCTTTAATGGCATTGAAATATCAGACGGTACCATTCAGATGGATCGTAGACAACGGAATAAACTAATTGCCAGAGGATTAGATGAAGGGTTAGAAGTCATTACGGAGTATGGAAAAAAAGGATGGGGTTCTTCCATCGAGTTAGCAGAGTTAATTGATACGGTCTTAATCGATTCGGAATTAGGCGCATCCCTTGTCACGATTGAAGCTCGTGAGTCTGGCATGGGTGTTGGCATATTCGATGGGGAAGGGAAATGCAAAGATGAGGAACTGCATAGCGTGCTTGCTTCCATTTCAGGTGATAAACTTCTCTGGGAAGCGCCGCTAAAAACCCAACAAGTCCACCTGATTAACTCCCTCGGACCCGACATTCACTTGGGCAATATTTCCCCAGATGAAGTCATTGCATTAGAAGCATTGAGGAGAGGACTACGTTCTGACACGTTGTCCTTAGGCAGCAGAAAGGATTAGCACATGCATATCGAGGTGATCGCAACTATCTGCGAAGCAAGAAGTGACGAGTTTCTCCATAAAACCGTCATTGTCGTTGATGTTTTACGTGCAACCAGCACAATCATCACTGCTTTGATGAATGGCAGCACAGGTGTAGTCCCTGTTGATACGGTTATAAAAGCGAAGGAAATGGCGAGAGATGGCGATTTACTTGGTGGAGAGCGTTATTGCAAAAAAATTCCAGGCTTTGATTTTGGTAATTCGCCACTAGAATACACACGTGAAGCTGTTCAAGGTAAACGCATCCTATTGACGACTACCAATGGCACAAGAGGGATCCAAAAAGCAATAAAAGCCGATCGTGTGCTTGCGGGAGCAATCATCAACGGTAAAGCCTCTGCTGAGGCAGCTATTGATCTTAAACGGGACACAGTGATCGTCTGTGCAGGTACGCAAGACGTATTCTCTCTAGAGGACGGACTCTGTGCCGGACTCATCCTGGATGAAATCGCGGCTTTACTTGGTGAGCAGCACATGATCACGAATGACTTTGGTTTAGCAATGCGCGGTTGCTATCTCGAAGCTAAGAATCACTTATTCGAGACCATACTCGCTTGCAGCAACGGTAAAAAAATGAAAAAGTCCGGCTTCCTTGCGGATGTCGAACTTTGTGCCCAATCGAATATATCGAATTGCGTTCCTATATTGGAACTCGATCAGATGGTTCCCTTTCAGCGCTAGTCCCTCACCATGCGTTCTAAATACAAGCCCCTTTCATAAACTTAATTGACGACGATGAGGACGAGGGGTTATGCACATGAATGGTGATATGCTACTAGTAATTCTAATCATAATTGGACTCATAGGCCGCTCACCGATCATTACAACTGCGGCTTGTCTTTTACTTGCCATTAAGTTAATAGGTCTCGATCGCTACTTCCCTACCATGGAACGTAGGGGTCTCGAGCTAGGCTTGCTGTTCCTGACAATTGGCGTATTGATTCCATTTGCAAGTGACCGTATTTCGATGAAGGATATCCTCTCCGTCTTCACAACATGGCCTGGCATTATTGCCCTAATGGGCGGAGCGATTGCCACCTATATGAATGGAAAAGGTTTGGAGTTACTAAAAGTAGACCCACAATTAATTGTGGGTCTTGTCCTTGGTTCTATATTTGGCATCTTATTTATGCGCGGTATTCCGGTAGGTCCACTAATGGCTGCCGGAATAACGGCATTTCTATTGAAGCTTGCTTATTTCATTGCGGACAAACTCCATTAGAATCCAACTTATCTGCGATCTTCTGGACCACCAACAAAGGCTTGCTCTGCTGTGTCTAGGCCATATGCTGTGTGAAGAGCACGAATCACATCTGTTAAATTCGTATTGTCAATGACACAAGACATTTTAATCTCTGATGTACTTACCAACGAGATCGTAATGCCAAGATCAGAAATGACTTTGAACATTGTAGCTGCAACACCTGGTGAGCTAACCATACCGGCACCAACGATCGAAACTTTAACAAGATCAACTTCTGACGTCACTTCACGGAAACCAACTTCAGCACGAATTTGTTCAATGACATCTAATGCTTTCTCACGATCGGCCAATGTTGTTGTGAAAGAGAAATCCGCAGATCCGTTAATCACACCGCTTTGAACGATAATGTCCACGTCAATTTGCACTTCAGCTAGTGCTAGGAAAACTTTCGCAAGCTGACCTGGTTTCTCAGGAACACCCAGAATACTAATTCTTGCTACATTTTTGTCATATGCGATGCCACGAACGACGATTCCTTGCTCCATCACTGCTTCCTCCTTCACATTGGTGCCTTCATTGTAATTAAAACTCGAACGTACCACGAGGGTTACGTTGTAATTTTTGGCATATTCGACTGCTCGCGGATGAAGTACTGCAGCGCCAAGGTTGGCAAGCTCCAACATTTCATCATAGGAAATTTCAGCAAGCTTCCTAGCTACTTTCACAATCCGAGGATCCGTTGAATAGATGCCATCAACATCGGTATAAATTTCGCAAAGATCCGCTTTGATCGCTGCAGCAAGTGCTACTGCAGTTGTATCCGAGCCACCGCGGCCGAGTGTTGTAATCTCACCAGCTTCAGTCATCCCTTGGAAACCAGCTACGATGACAACATTCCCTTGCTCAATCGCGTTCAAGACACGATGAGGTTGAATATCAGAAATCCTTGCTTTTCCGTGTACAGGCTCCGTATAAATGCCACTTTGCCACCCGGTGTACGAAACCGCTTGTTCACCAAGATTATGTATCGCCATCGATAAAAGCGCTACGGAAACTTGTTCGCCCGTCGTCAACAACATATCCATTTCACGAGCCGGTGGGGCTCCATCGTAAATTTGCTTGGACAAGTCGATTAAATCATCCGTTGTATCACCCATCGCAGAAACGACAACAACACAGCTGTGACCAGCTTGTTTACGCTCCACGATTCTTTTTGCAACTCGTTTCATTCGCTCCGCATCACCGACAGAGCTACCGCCAAATTTCATCACTATAAGAGACAAAGCTGACCCACTCCTAACGCATACTAGTGCATAACAATTCAATATTATAGCATACAATTGGTGGGCTGTGGTAAGAAAAGAAAAAAAGCCTTTCAGACTTCTTAGAGTCTGAAAGGCTTATCTTATTAGTTGCTTGCGCGTGAAAGGTATTTGCCATCATCTGTATCAACAGAAAGAACATCGCCTTCGTTAATGAACAGCGGCACCATGACATTAAGACCTGTTTCCACTTTTGCATTTTTCAAAGCACCCTGTGCTGTGTTTCCTTTAACGCTTGCATCGGTTTCAACAACTTTCAAGTCAACGCTCTTCGGAAGGTTAATCCCTAGAATTTCGCCTTGATAGCTCATAATCTTGATGTTCATGTTTTCTTTCAGGAAGTTCAATTCCCATTTCAATTGTTCGTGGGAAAGCGAAATTTGATCATAAGTCTCTGTATCCATGAACGTGTACTCGTCGCCAGCTGCGTACAAGTATTGCATTTCACGGTTTTCGATGTGAGCACGTCCAACGTTCTCACCTGCACGGAAAGTACGCTCAACCGTATTGCCATTACGTAGGTTTTTCAACTTGGAGCGCACAAATGCAGCACCTTTACCTGGTTTAACGTGTTGGAAATCTAAAACTGTGAAAATATCATGCTCAACTTCAATCGTAAGACCTGTTTTAAAATCGTTTACTGATATCACTTGTAAATCCCTCCGCTAGTCAATGATAAGAAAATCTTTGGTAGAATGTGTAAGTATTTTAATGCCGGTCTCAGTAATTACTACGTCATCCTCAATTCGAACTCCGCCAAAATCAGGGAGATAAATACCAGGTTCAACAGTAACAACCATACCAGGAGTTAAAATCATATCTTCGGTTTTCGACACACGCGGTGATTCGTGTATTTCCATCCCCAGCCCATGTCCGGTCCCGTGACCGAAATAATCGCCATAGCCGCGCTTCACGATAACATCGCGTGCGAACGCATCGCCATCTCTGCCTGTAATCCCCGGTTTGAGGTTCGCCAAACAATGCAATTGTGCTTCCAAGACAATATCATAAATTTCTTTATGCTTGTCTGTCGGCTTTCCTAGCATAACCGTTCTTGTGATGTCAGAGCAATAACCTTTATAATACGCTCCAAAATCCAATTTGACAAATTCGTTTCCTTGGAGAATGCGATCACTTGCTTTGCCGTGAGGCAGCGCTGAACGCTCACCAGACGCTACGATCGTTTCGAAAGATGTTGAAGTGCCTCCGTTTTTACGAATAAACACTTCAATTTCCAGTGCAATATCTAACTCTTTGACACCTGGTTTAATGAAATTAAGGATGTGTGTGAAAGTTTGATCGGCCAAATCAGCCGCTTCCTGCATCACTTGCAGTTCCCCTTCATCTTTCACCATACGTATCAATTCAACAAGGCGAGAAGTTGGCACGAATTCAATGCCCGGAAGCCCCTGTTGATAGTTGAGGAAATCACCATAAGACACATCACTTTGCTCAAATCCAAGCTTCGTGATCCCTTGCTGCTGCAAGAGTTCTCTTACGGACTCAATCGCCTTTGCTTTATGTTCTACCACTTCAAACAGTTTAGCTTGCTGCGGCGCTTGTGTCATATAACGGAAATCTGTTAATAAAATGGCACGGTCTAACGTAATAAGTACATAGCCAGATGAACCGGTGAAACCAGATACATATGTACGGTTATATGCGTTCGTGATGAGTAGCGCCGGTAATTCTTGCTGTTGCATAGACTCGCGAAGACGTTCAATACGTTTCTCCTGCATCCAAATCACCATTCCTTCTTAACGTTTTGCTGGAGCAAAACTAACTTCGTAAGCACATACTTACAGATGTGGGAGTAAAGCTCGTAAACCAAGCGCATAACTATCTGCGCCAAATCCACAAATTTGACCAATTACGACGGGTGCAATGACCGAATGATGACGAAATTCTTCACGTTTATGAATATTCGAAATATGAACCTCTACCGTTGGCAATTGGACCGTAGATAGCGCATCACGAATCGCATAGCTGTAATGAGTGAAGGCACCAGGATTCATAAGTATGCCATCCTTTGTACCGTAGGCTTCGTGAATTTTGTCAATAATCTCGCCTTCATGATTAGATTGGAAACACTCCAATTCAAGCGAGAGCTCGGTTCCAAGCTTTTGCAAACCTTCAATAATGGAAGTAAGTGTCATGGTTCCATATACACCAGGTTCACGAATGCCAAGCATATTCAAATTCGGACCATTCAAAACTAGAATCCTTTTCAATTGGAAATCCTCCCGCAACAATCGTCATAGGCAACTAGCTGCATATGGCTAATTAACCTTTGATATTTTACCATAACTTTCATGTCTTGGGTATAGCCTCTGTCGTTCTAGCGCTTGTATATTCAATAGCAATGGAATAACCAATAAACATCCCCCATACGAGGAACAAACAAACATCACTGATTATCGTATTAAGCTCTAATTCCGTTATCCAATACACCATTCCCGTAATCGGCCCTACAATGAGATAAATAACCGCCCACCATAGTGCACCGTAACCTATCCCCCAAAAAGGACTGCGCAATTTCCACATTGTGACCATGTAGATGAAGGCAGCAAATATCGAGAATAACGAAAACACGATCCACCCCATGAACAATCCCATCCAAGTATTAAAGAAATCATGTTTGAAAAAAGGTTCGACAAGAAAGCCAATTCCTATGGTTGTGAACTTAAAATAGTTCTCGACAATTTTGAGGGCACCCCATATCAACCCTGCAAAAAAACCGATATATAGCACAAATACCCAACGATTCGTTTGTTTTTTCTTCGCGGTATGCGCACTTGTCATCTGCGATCTTCCTTTCTCTACCGATAAGGCTTGTCTTTTCATTAGCAATCATAGTATGTTCTGTCGCAATCGGTAGCATTCAACACCTGAATCCGTTACAATAAGAAAGTGAGTAACTGAATTCGAGAAAGATGAGAAGGTGAATCTTGTGGCAGAACAAAACAATATATACGGAGGACAAGCCGTCATCGAGGGCGTCATGTTCGCAGGAAGAAATGTGCATGTAACTGCTGTGCGCAAAAAAGACGGTTCCCTTGATTTTTTGGAAGTACCAAAAAAAGTGATTCCATGGGTTCAAGCACTTAAGAAAATTCCTTTTGTTCGAGGAATTGTAGGAATTATCGAGTCCAGTGCCAAAGGTGCACAGCATCTGAATTTCTCTGCCGAATCTTTCGCTGAGCAAGAAGGTGATGCTGACACGGTGAAGAAGGAAGAGAAAGGCGGCATTTTCTCTAGTATCTCCATGGTTCTAGGTGTTGCTTTTGTAGGTGTCCTTTCATTTTTATTTGGGAAATTCATTTTCACTTTAGTTCCAGCTATTATTGAACAGTTTTTGTTTCAAAATGTATTTAGCAATCAGATTCTTCATAATCTTATAGAAGGTGTAATTAAAATCATTTTGCTGGTGGGGTATATTTACTTCATCTCTCTTACACCGATGATTCGGAGATTGTTTCAATATCATGGCGCAGAGCATAAAGTTATCAGCGCATACGAAGCAGGTATGGAATTAACAGTAAGCAATGTTCAAAAGTTCAACACCCTGCATTACCGTTGCGGAAGCAGTTTTATCGTATTCACCGTGTTAATCGGTGTTGTCATCTACTCGTTCCTTCACTACGACGGATTAGTCGAGCGTATTGTGCAGCGTTTAATTTTGTTACCATTGGTTATCGGTGTTTCTTATGAGGTATTACGCTTTACGAATTCCCTTCGTGAAGTTCCTGTTCTACGTTATTTAGGTTATCCTGGTCTTTGGCTACAATTACTGACAACCAAAGAACCTGAAGACAGTCAAGTCGAGGTATCCATCGCATCTTTTAACCGCATGCTTGAAGCGGAAAAACGAATTATGGAGGGAAAAGCATGAGAAGAAAGTTTTCCCCGATTGAGATTGCCATAGGAATACTGATTGCAATAGGCTTGATTGTTAGTCTTCGTGTCTTATTCATTCCCATTCTTGTGCTAGGGGCGATTTTCCTACTGTATAAATTCCCACCTTCCCGTTGGAAAAAACCTTCAATTAACCAGGGTAATGGTAAAGGTAAAACGAAGAACGCAAAATTCCGCGTCATCAACGGTACGAAAGACTCCGATAAGGATGATTTTCCAAAATATCACTAAGTCAAGGATTTATGTGGAGGTCGCATCACATATTTCTCATAATTTTCTTCATAGGTACTGGCCGACCAACTTTTGAAATACGCTTTGGCCGCCAAGAAGCCCGACTCGTACAATGACATGCTTAATTCCTTGGAGATGTTGAATTGTGTATTCCCAACACCTAGCGTAGGGATTTTAACGGTTCGGAACCGATTCTTCTGTTCAATGTAGCGTTCATCGTGTGCACTAAGCATTGTGCTAAAAAGCGCTTCTAGCATCGTAATAGGTCCTCGGATTGTACGTGTTGGCGTATCGTTCTTTCCAACGAGTTGAAAGCCAATAACAGGAATGAGCTTAGCGCGCGTCATTTCATGATCAAACACCCACAGCGGGAAGTTGCTTAACAACCCACCATCCACGATATAATTAAACTGCTCTGAGAAAGGCTTAGCCTTCTCGGAGCTTTTTATATTACGCCGAATTCTAACGGGATCAAAGAAGTATGGAATGCTTGTGCTCATCCTCACCGCTTTGGCAACTGAAAGCTTGCCAGGCTCGATGCCATATTGGGCTATATCATTAGGCAGAACCAATAGCTTGCCCTGTGTAATATCAGAAGCAATAATGCGGAGCTGGTTCGGCTGTAGATCGGCAAACGTACGAACGCCTTTCGCCGCGAGTTGTTGATTAACCCAATGTTCCAAGGATTCTCCGGAATAAAGTCCTTTTTTGAGCAACAATCGTGCCGCGGGACCTATGAACTTCGTATTGAAAATAGGAGAACGTTGCATAAACGACTTGAAGGGCGCTCTAAGGATTAACTCCCTCATTTCTTCCCCCGAATAGCCAGCTGCCAATAGAGCAGCTACAATCGCACCAGAGCTTGTACCTGCAACATTATGGAAGGTATACCCTTGTTCAATGGCTGCGCTCACAGCACCTGCCAAGGCAATCCCTTTGACGCCACCACCTTCAAACACACCGTTAATCTTCATACCCTGCATCCTCCCGTAGCTCTATTTCGTAGGGCTTCTTAGGTATGTATGCGAGAGCAGTTTGTTTCTATTCCACAATAAAAAAGACAGAGGACCGTAAACGGTCTCTGCCTAATTCTCTGCCTCTAATTCTTTACGAACATTCATAAGTTCATCCGCTCGACTGGGATCTCTTCGAAAGTATTCTAATAAGGTTTCAATGCAGGTAATCGAATCCCAGCTTAAATGATGCTCTATGCCTTCGACATCCTTATATATATTGTCCTCATGGACACCAATTGTCGTTAAGAAATTTTCCAAAAGCTCATGACGATCCATCAAGCGTTTCCCCATCTTCTTCCCTTTAGGAGTTAGGATGAGACCGCGATATTTTTCATAGATTAAATAATTATCTTTATCTAACTTTTGAATCATTTTAGTCACGGAGGAGGGGTGCACTTCAAGCCCTTCAGCAATGTCGGAAACACGAGCGTAACCTTTCTCATCGATAAGCTTGTATATTCTCTCCAAATAATCTTCCATACTTGGCGTAGCCATTGCTATATTTCCCCCTGCTGTGCGAATTTCTTAGCCATACTGCTTACCTATCATAATGCATCTACCCAGATGCGGTCAAATCTCCCATGATTTCAAAGTACTTCTCTTTGGCACACTAAACTAATAGAATGTTATTCCGATTCGTAGAGGAGGCCCTCATGTCTACTGAGTTACTTACAAGGCCAATACCTGGCACAACAATTTTCGTGCCAGAGCTTGTTTATTTTGAACCAGATGCCCTGAAATATCCCAAAGGTAAGCAAATTTATCAATGGGCTGAGCAAGAAGGCCTTGAGATTCATATGACGACCTCTCATAACCAAATCCGTGATTTACCTGGAGAAACCGAGTTAGATAAATATCGAATTGCCAAGCGAACCTTAGTCGTTGGCCTACGTAAAACATTAAAATTTGAGACATCCAAGCCATCCGCCGAATACGCGATACCTATTGCAACAGGCTGCATGGGACATTGTCATTATTGCTATTTGCAAACTACGATGGGTGCGAAGCCCTACATCCGTGTGTATGTAAACATCGACGATATCCTTGAGGCGGCTACGCGCTATATTGAGGAACGAGAGCCAGAAATCACACGTTTCGAAGCCGCGTGCACATCAGATCCCGTAGGACTTGAGCATATCTCTGGATCGCTCAAACAGTTAATCGAATTTATGGGTGAACAAGAGCATGGCCGTCTGCGATTTGTCACCAAATATCATCACGTAGAGCCATTATTAGATGCCAAACATAACAAGCACACCCGATTTCGCTTTAGTGTGAACGCGGATTATGTGATCAAGAACTTCGAGCCTGGCACATCTCGATTTCACGAGCGCATTGAAGCGGCAGGCAAAGTTGCCAAGGCGGGATATCCGCTTGGTTTCATCATCGCACCTATCATTTGGCATGAAGGTTGGGAGGAAGGTTATGCAACGTTACTCGAAAAGCTCCACAACACTTTGCCTGCCGAAGCCACTCAGGATCTAACCTTCGAAATGATTCAACATCGATTCACGAAAACTGCTAAGAATATAATTGAGAAGCGCTATCCCAAAACGAAGCTGGAAATGGACGAAGAAAAGAGAAAATACAAATGGGGGAAATATGGGAAAGGTAAATATGTATACAAAGATGAACAAGCTATCGCGTTGAGGGAATTTATCACAGAGCAAATTTTCGAGAAGTTCCCTCAAGCGAAGATAGAATATTTTACATGAATCCTTAAAATTTCAAGAAATCTGGTGTAATGGAGTTCAACCAAAGGGTGATCTGCGTCATTTTACCTGTATATAGAAGAATGGCGATGACGATCATCAACCCTCCGCCAATTTTCATAAGTAGGTTGGAATAGCGTAGAATCCATTTGGTTGAACCGATAAAAAAGGAAAGGATAAAAAATGGAATCGCGAATCCAAGCGAGTATGACGTAGTTAGTTGAAACCATGTTCCTGGTTCAGTTGCAGCTAAAGCAAGGATCGCTGATAGAATAGGCCCAACACATGGTGACCATCCCGCTGCAAACCCCATCCCAACAAAGATTGAGCCAACATAACCGGCTGGGCGGAATTTAATCGACAGTTTGCGTTCTTTCATTAGCCATTGAGGTTGAAATATACCGAGTAAAAATAGGCCCATTACAAATATTAATAGTGCAGCAATTTGACGAAGCAAGTCGCGATAATCAATAAAGAAGCTGCCGACAAAACCCGCCGTTAGCCCCAAGGCGTAGAAAATAATGGAGAAGCCCACGATAAAGCTTAATGTGTGAAGCATCGTTTGACGCCTTACTTGTACGGTTGTTCTCCCTGACTTAAGTTCACTGACCGAAATACCTGTTATGTAGGATAAGAACGAAGGATATAGAGGCAAACAACAAGGTGAAATGAAAGATGCGATCCCCGCCCAAAGGGCGATCCATATGTTAACTGAATCCATGATTTATATCCTCAATCCTCTCTTTAAAATAATCCCAATTAAAATAGCGATGAGGCTCAGTACAATCGTCCCTCCTGGTGCCAGATCCCAAATCCCAGCTACGACAAGCCCCACGATGACTGCAATTTCCGAGAATAAAATCGCTAAGAAAACGGAATGTTTGAAACTGCGAGCAATTAACAGACTGCATGCGACTGGAATGGTTAACAACGAGGAAACCAATAAGGCTCCTACAATTTTGATAGCAACTGAAATGACTAGTGCCGTCAGCATCGTAATCATCATATTATAAAATTTCAAAGGAAGTCCACTTACACTCGCTGCATCCTCGTCAAAAAACATCAAGAAAAATTCTTTGAAATGAAAAGCGATCACACCAATAACTAGTACACATACCACTAACACCACCCATAAATCAGTGGAATCTAATGTATAAATGCTGCCGAACAGATAGCTCATTACATTCATATTAAACCCTTTGCCTAGGGTAAAAAGTAACGTTGCCAACGCAACTCCGCCTGACATGATAATAGCTATAGAAAGCTCAGCGTAGGTTTTATACGCCTTGCGCAATCGCTCTATCGCGAATGAAGCCAGTAAGGCAAATACAAGTCCTACGCCTAGTGGGTACACATTGATTAAGAAACCGAGCGCTACGCCGGCGATCGAAACATGTGCTAACGTGTCCCCTATCATGGATAGACGTCTTAGAACAAGAAAAACGCCCATTAATGGCGCAGTAAGCCCGATCAGTAATCCACCTATTAATGCACGTTGAAAAAAGTACTCTGTAAATATGTCCAAAACGCCCGCTCCTTACTGAACTCCGATCATCTCTCGAATCTGGCCGAGTGAATGTGTTAGATTCGTCTCACGGCAATCCTCGGGATCATGGGTATGCTTCACATAAAACTTGATACCACCGCTTACTTGCTTCGGCTCTGTTCCCAGATATGACTGAATCATGTCCATATCATGGGAAACCATAATGAAGGTCATATGATGATGCTGATGCATATGCTTGATCATTCGGAAGAAACCAATCTGCGTTTCGGCATCAATACCAACCGTAGGCTCATCTAGAATGAGCAACTCCGGGTTATTCACAATCGCTCGAGCTAAGAAAGCTCGCTGCTGTTGACCTCCCGAGAGCTGGCCAATACGCCGATCGGCTAGATCTTCGATGCGCATCGCCAGCATCGCGTCCTCAGCTTTTTGCAAATCAGCTTTGGAAAGTCGGCGATATACGTTCTTCTTGGTATACATGCCAGAAAGCACAACTTCCCTAACTGTCGCAGGGAATAGAGGGTTGAAGGCATTCTTCTGTGGCACATACCCGATACGTTCCCAGTCCTTGAATTGATTCAATGGACGATCAAATAATCGGATTTCACCATTAGTTGGTTTCAATAAACCAACTAACATTTTTAGAAGTGTCGTTTTACCAGCGCCATTGGAACCTATCACTCCAACAAAATCGCGCTCAAACACATCATATTGGAGATTGTTAATCACTGACTTATTTTCATATGAAAATGAAATCTGATCGATTGAAACGATTTTCTGATGGCATAACATTTTATTACTAGTTTCCATCTGATTACCCCTGACTAACTAAGAATGGTCCTACTTTCTTTATTGTAACGCGAGGACTAGGTTTTTCAAGTTTTTATCCATAATCGAAATATAATCTTCGCCAGCTTCAATCTGCTCTTCCGTAAGCCCCTCTAGTGGATTTAATACTAGAGTGTCTACCTTGGCATCTTTGGCTAACGTCTTTGCGAGCTTATCAGAGACTAGTTCCTCAAAGAAAATATATTTGAGCTGATGGTCTCTAATAAAGGCATTTATTTGTTTGAGATCTTGCGCTGTTGGCTCTGCATCCGGTGATAAGCCCATGATGGACATTTGAGTCAATCCGTAGTCTCTACATAGATATGCAAAAGCATGATGAGATACAGCAATTTCTTTTTTTGTAGTTTTAGCTAGTTCCTGTTTATATCTGGCGTCTAACTCCGTTAATTTAGCATTGTATTTCTGATAGTTTTGTTCATACGCATCCTTATGAGCTGGATCCGCTTCAATTAATGCCGCTTTAATATTATAAGCCATTTTTTGTGCATTTAACGGACTTAACCAGGCATGTGGGTCAAATTCTTTTTTATTTTCATCCGTTGTGATCAAATTGGCTCCTTGACTCGCTTCTACGACACGTACTGTCGACTTACTTGATAGACTTCCAAGAAAATCTTCAACCCAACCTTCAAAACCTGCCCCCTGATAGACGAAAACTTGGGCTCCCGACATATTTTTGATATCCCTGCTTTTGGGAGACCAGTCATGTGGCTCCACACCTGCCGGGACAAGATTAATCACATTGACATAATCGCCGCCAATTTGTTTCGTGAAATCATATAAAGGATAAAAGCTAGTTACGACATTTACTTTCCCCTCGACCAATCCCGCTTTCGAACTTCCACATCCCGCAATGCAGCAAGCAGCTATCATCAATAAAGCTATGTAGATAAATCGCTTCGCATGTCTTGTCATTTGAATAAACACCCACTCTAAATCGTAATTTTTTTTATTAACGTTTTGATTATACGAGGTGGGTTTATTGAAGTCAATATATCTGGAGAGGAAAGTCAAAAAAGCCAGCTGCATCGTTCACAGCATGGCCATTTCTATTTCAACTATGTTTTTTACGCCAAAATTCCAAACACTTATTCCTCATCTGAAGATTCAGAATCACCTGAATTACTGGTGTCACCAGAATCCCCAGCGTTCTCACCAGAACCTGAATCTTCTGATCCCTCTTGTCCAATCTTAGCCTCTTTGGCTTTCTGTTTTTCCTCGCTGCTACCTTTTGTGGGTTTGTCTGATTCTTCTTTTAATTTTTTATAACGCTCTTCCGATTCTTTAATAAGTTTGGCATCTTGTTCTTTTTGATATTCAACCACTTCATTGAACATCTGATACTGTTTTTTCAGTTCTTGATCAATGACACTTTCTTGGCTCTTTGCTTCAGCTTCTTTTTTAGCCTCTTCCTTCTTCTTCTCGCCTCCACCGAACAACGAACAAGCTGTCAAAGTGATGATTAATATCGCTATAGTTATCCCTTTTCCTATACGCCCAATAAGCATCTCATTCACTCCGTGGTTAGTTTCCTATAGCTTGCCCTATGTTATCAAAAATACCCTCAACATAGTCACAAAACGCAAAAGACCCCCTTCCAGAAAATCTGGAAAGGGTCTTCGTGTGTAAGGATATTATTTCACAATCGCACCGTTCGGCATCGAATCCGGAACGGTCGCTAACGTGAGCTGATCGCCATGTGAAGCGGCGAGAATCATACCTTGCGACAGCTCGCCGCGCAGCTTGGCGGGCTTCAAGTTCGTGACGCAAATGACTTTGCGTCCAACAAGATCATCGGGCGTGTAGAACTTCGCAATGCCCGAAACAACCTGACGCTGCTCATAGCCGAGGTCGAGCTGCAGCTTGAGAAGCTTGTCGGCGCCTTTCACAGGCTCCGCCGAAATCACTTGTGCCACGCGCAGCTCCACTTTGCCAAAATCGTCGATACCGATTTCTTCTTTGGGCTCCGGCGCTGGTACAGAAGCATTTGCAGCGGATGCTGGCGCTGCTGACTTAGGCTCATCGGCGCTCTCCGAAGCGCCGCCACCCATTGCCTCGACGATGTAGGCGACTTCTGCCGCTACGTCGAGTCTAGGGAACATCGGCTCTCCCTTCTGCACCTTGGTGCCTGTAGGGAGATGCCCAAAGGACTGCACGCTCTCCCAGGCAGTCAAGCGCGGTAAATCTTCAGCTGCTAAGCCCAGCTGCGCCCAAATCAGTTCCGGTGTCTTCGTCAAGAAAGGACGAAGAAGAACAGAAGAAATGCGCTGAGATTCCGCCAGCACGTACATCACCGAGCCTAGCGTATCACGCTTGGCTTCATCCTTCACCATCGACCACGGCTGTGTCTCGTCGATATATTTGTTCGTACGGCTAATCAGCTGCCACACCGCGGAGAGCGCAATGGAGAATTCCATTTTCTCCATCGATTCTTCGTACTTTGTTACTGTCGTACGAACCGTCTCCAACAGACTTTCGTCAAATTCAGTAGCGCCAGGAATGTACGCAGGAATACTTCCAGCAAAATACTTATCGATCATTACAATCGTACGATTCAATAGGTTCCCCAAATCATTAGCTAGATCATGATTTACACGTTCAACAAAACTCTCTGGTGTGAACGTACCATCTGCTCCGAATGGCACTTCGCGCATGAGGTAATAACGAAGAGCATCCAAACCATAACGATCAATAAGTGTAACTGGATCTACAACATTGCCCTTCGACTTGGACATTTTGCCATCCTTCATGAGCAGCCATCCGTGTGCAAACACCTTTTTCGGCAGGGGCAAATCAAGCGCCATTAACATAATCGGCCAATAAATCGTATGGAACCGCACAATTTCCTTACTCATTAGGTGCACATCTGCTGGCCAATAGGTTTTGAAAATCGTCTCATCGTCAGAGCCATAACCAAGGGCTGTAATATAATTGGAAAGCGCATCAATCCAAACATAAATAACATGCTTGGGATCTCCAGGAACTTTAATTCCCCAGTCAAAGGTCGTTCTCGAAACAGCCAAATCCTCTAAACCTGGTTTAATGAAGTTATTCAACATCTCATTTTTACGTGATTCCGGCTGGATGAAATCAGGATTTTCTTCATAATATTGAACTAGTCGATCCGCATACTTACTCATCCGGAAGAAATAGGTTTGCTCCTTCATCTTCTCCACAGGACGTCCACAATCAGGGCATTTCCCATCGACTAACTTACTCTCAAGAAAAAAGGATTCATCCGGAATACAGTACCAACCTTCATACTCTCCTAAATAAATATCTCCTTGATCGAGTAACCGCTGAAAAATTTTAGCAACTGCGTCCTTATGTCGATCCTCCGTCGTACGAATAAAATCATCATACGAAATGTCCAGTTTCGCCCAAAGATCTTTAATCCCAGATACGATATGATCCACAAATGCTTGTGGTGTAGTTCCCTTTTCTTGCGCTTTACGTTCAATTTTCTGTCCATGCTCATCCGTTCCTGTTAAATACCTAACGTTATAGCCCTGCAATCTTTTATAGCGCGCCATAGCATCTCCAGCAACAGTCGAATAGGCATGACCAATATGCAGTTTATCACTTGGATAGTAAATCGGTGTGGTGATGTAAAATGTTTTTGACTGATCGGACATCATTCATTCCTCCAAATATCGGTTAATAGAAAACACAAAAAACCCTCATCCATCTTGGGACGAGAGTTGAACTCACGCGGTACCACCCAGTTTCCCCCGCCTTTCACAAGCTCGGGGCTCAGTAAGTCTATTACGACTTGCCCATTAACGCTGGGACACGAGGCCAGCTTACTCTCTCCAAAATTTGTGTGAAATACTTCTTACACACATATGTTGAGTAGCTCGAAGGCCTATTCTCCGGGACCATATTCCAAACATTCTCCTATACCGGCTTTCACCTGCCCCGGCTCTCTGTTCATAGGCATCTGATTGTACTTATCCGTTCATCGAAGCAAACAATATTTAGCAATCTTAAGCACAATATATCGAAAAGATCAGCCTCATGTCAAGCCGACAGATTCACTATATTAATTTCTTATCTTTGCAGGTACGTGGTCAATCCCGCCAGGGTGAAAAGGATGGCATTTGCTTATCCGTTTCACAGATAACCAGGAACCTTTCATAGGTCCATGAACCTCAATTGCTTCTAACGCATATTGCGAACAAGTTGGATAGAATCGACATGTCGGAGGCTTTAACGGCGATATAAACTTCCTATAAAAATGGATGGGGGCTTGAACAACCCTTTTCATCAGTATTCTCCTAATTCTTCGTAGTAAACTTGTAACCTTAATAACTATCTTGACTGAAAACAGGAATTCCGTCAAATACTTGATATGGTTATGACTATGGCGATCGCTTCCAACTACTTCATAACTGAAAACACTTCAAGAATCTTGAATATAAATGAATGGACACGAAGGTTTTCATCAACGATTGCTGAGTAAGTTTGGAAAGTTTGACTTCTATATATGTCTTCAGATCAAATGGATCACACCACTTATCGATCATTTTCGGCATAGGAAACTTTGATTTCGTTGAATTAGAGCGACTAGCTTTCATTTTCATTTTGTTCAAAGCAAGTAATCTGCTCTCCTCAACCTTAATTGCTAAACAAATTTTATCAATTAGCAGCTTAGCACTTCTATAATTAATATCAAGAATCTCTGATAATCCGTACGCAGTAACTTCTACACCGATTATAAACAGCAGTTGGATAGATTTGAACCAAGTTAACAAAGAAAGTTTAGACTTATGCATAATTGTGCCCGCGGTAATCGAAATCTGCATTCTACACTCTTTACACTCCAACAATTTACGGGTGCGAATTTGAAAAGCTTCATGGTAATCACACCGAGGACAATGAAAACCATTAGACCAACGCAAGTTCATAAGAAAATCCTCACAAGCCTCTTCTGTTTCACAAGATGACGCTTCACTTGCAATTGCTATAATGTTCATATCTCCTCACCCCCCCCGATAAGAACTGATGTTCTATGTGTCTATTATATCAAACAAGTGTTCGTATGTAAATGTTTTTCTTATAATATTTTCCAATTACACCACCTTTTATCTGGATCCATACTCGCAATAAATCAAAATCTGTGATATGTACAAGTAAAAACTAGGGATTAGTAGTTAAAGTAATATAGAATTATAGAAATTAAGAAATTAAGAATTTAGGAATTTAGGAATTTAGGAATTTAGGAATTTAGGAAATATAGAAATATAGAATTAAATAATTTTTTAAAAATAACTAAATAACTCGACTGGATATATAACTGAAATAACTAAAAAGCGGACTAAATATTCTTTACAATAAGGATTTAAACTTTATTTAATCCCTTAAAATTATATTGGAATAATCCGCCCAGCGACTTGTAGATAGCACAGAATGAAGATTATGGCGCGATACATCCCCCCCGATGGTAGTGCTAATATGTTGGGTTACACCGAGTGTAGATATAACAGATTCCATAGAAAAATTGAGTTTAACTCCGTTTGGGTTCAAGAGTCGGGGTTCAGGGTTGGCGTTCGTGGTTCGTGGTTCGTGGTTCGGGGTTAGGCGTTAGGCGTTAGGCGTTCGGGGCGCGTTGAGTTGTAAGTCCGAATGGGTGCAGTGTGTACGTTGCAATGATGTTGGATTCCTCGCGGAGCGTCAGTTTAATTTTGGGTTCTGTTTGTGCTTAAGATCAGATTAAGGTTGCGTTTCATGGTGACATTTATCATCTTTGGGTTATAATGTTGTTGGTACTGAAGTGATCGTTGATGGAGTATTCGAGTTGAGAATTGAGTTTTGTCAAGATTTTGGGGACGGAAAATATATTGAACAAATCCCATATCCACTTGAATCTGCACGTCCGCAAAGGATGGATTCGCATCAGACTCGTATTCAACTTTTTGCTAACTAAGGTCTGGACTGGTTGGAGATGACCGTACTTTTGCCAGTCAAGCCGAGGTAACAGGTACCAGGTGTTCCCTTTTTCGTTATCAACCCTAGATATGCGTTAACGAGTGCTCAACCAGTAATTACATTCCTACAAGCGTTAGAGCAAATTGGTATGGAGGGCACGGACGAAGCATGATCTAAGATTCAATATTGCCCGGCATCTCCATGTGGAGAGTCGGGTTTTTATAAGCTGATAAATAGGAGTTTACGAATGACTACTTTACTCAAGGCACTTAAACAGCTGCCTACTCGCGCAATGATTGTGATACTTCCTTTTGTATTGATGTGTATGGTTGAATTTTTGGAGAGGGGTACTTACAAGGAATTGCAACATTGGATGACAACGTATCCTTTAGCCATGGTGCTTGCTTATTTCGTTGTCGGCACTTTGTACTTATTGCTGATCGCTATTACTGGTCGTTCTAGGCTATCGTTTTGGCTCCTCTGCGCTATCCTGTTGCCGCTTGGGGCGATTAGTGGCAGTAAATTAAAAGCGATTGGCTCACCTTACTATCCGTGGGATCTTTATTTTAATAACCAGCTTATGGAGTACAAGAGGTTTTTGAGCGAATATTTAACTAATCGTATTGTTGCCTATACTTTGCTGTTTATTGTTATCGTGGCTTGTCTGTTTCATCTCATTTTGCGTAACCGCAAAATGAAGTTTCACTGGATTGAACGCTCTGTTTACGGTGTAATTGCGATTGTTATGGCGATTTGTCTGTATGCAGATAAACCCCTTTCATTTTCAAAACTATATGGCGTGTACACGGTTCCTTGGGATCAAACGATTACCTATGATGAAAATGGTTATTTGTACTCTACTGTGCAAATGCTTAATTTTTTAAATGTGGCAAAACCAGCTGGTTATAGTAAGAAAGCAATTACGACTCTATTGGACCAAATCCCAGATAAACCAGCCACAAATGATAAGAAACCAAATATCATCGTCTTGCTAGGGGAGTCTTTTTTCGATCCAACGACGATGAAGAACGTCACTTTTAGCCGGGATCCGATCCCGCATTTGCATGAGTTGCAGAAAAAGTTCACTAGCGGCAAAATGCTATCTCCTCAATTTGGGGGAAGCACTGCAAATGTTGAATTTGAGGTGTTGTCGGGGAACTCGATGCGTTTTTTCGGAAAATCACCTGATAAGATAATTCCTTATATCGAATATATGAATCATGGTGTCGACTCCTTAGCGAGCATTACGACAAGACAAGGATACACGGCAACAGCGATTAATCCATTTTTCAGTTATTTCTTTGATAGCAGAAAAGTGTATAAGCATTTTGGTTTTTCCAGATTCATCTCTAGTGAATATTTCCCAAATGATTTCTCGGGTCCCAATTATGCGGATCATGCCGTTGTGAACAAGATTATTGAGGAAACCGAAAAAAGTACTGGGCCTGACTTCATTTTTGCTAACACGATGGAAAATCACCACCCTTACCCTCCCAATAAGTTCAGTAAGAATACGATTCAGGTTACAGGGGATATTTCAGCAGAGTCGAAAAGTATTTTAGAAACTTATGCACAAGGTATAACAGCGACGGATCAAGCCCTGCAATCTCTAGTTGAATATTACTCGAAAAAGTCAGAACCGACGATTATTTTGTTTTTCGGTGACCATTTCCCTTTCTTTGAGGAAGATTATAAGGTATATCGCGATACCAAATATGTGTTGCCCGATGACCCCGATCTGTATACGAAGACACATTACACGCCTTTTGTAATTTGGAATAATTTCGTGCCTGGGGATCAAGAGAGATTGAATTTATCTTCAAGTCCTTCTTTTTTGGGGCCGATGCTACTGCATTTGGCAGGTGTAAAGGGAAGTTATTATACAGATTACTTATATGAGCTATCAAAAAAAATACCTGTCATTCCTCCTCAAGACATGTGGTCGACATTTAACATTCAGAAGAGTGATCTCGTTGGTTATGAGAAGCTGCAGTATGATAATCTTTTCGGTGGTCGATACGGCTATGAAGCTAAGGGCTTCAAAGATACGATTGTCCAACCCACGTATACCTTAGGATACGGTGATCCTATCATTTCAAAGGTCACGGTAGCAGACAAAAAAATTAAAGTATCGGGTTCACCATTTTTCTCCTCCTGTAATGTGTATATTGATGGGCAGGAAGTTAAATCTAACTGGGATGGAAAAGATACGCTTTATGTTGATATCTCATCTAATCCTGAAATTGAACTAGGTAAGCCGCAACAAGTTGAAGTACGTGTATATGATGATAAAAAGATGAAAATCGGTCAATCTAATCTTTATCCATTGCCATCGTCATGACAAAAGCCCTCTATGAATAGGATGAAGCATATCCTACTCATAGGGGGCTTTCGTGTGGTGAGAAGCATTCCACCAGCTCATGTTCATTTCTTCACAACGGTAACTTCAGAAGACCTAGGTCACCATCATCTATTGCGACTATACACTTTCAATGTGAACGGAACTTCTTATGACCAGCATGTGCATCAATATCAAGGTATTTCAGGAATTAAATATGGCCATTATCACACTTTTTACGGTGTTACTGGGCCGCCAATTGCTATAGCGAACGGAGCCCATATTCATATGCTCCAAGGTATTATGGACCCTAATCTGTATAACACCGGAAGACGAGGCGCGCTAGTTAAGTCCGCTCAAAAGGAGGGAATTATAGTACAGCTCCATCAGCATGCTTATCAAGGTTATTCGTCAATCGGTTTTGGGTATGAGCCTTGGTAGATTAGATCGTTTGAATACGAATCGCCCACTCGAAGGTAAAGGTCGAACCTGGCTCTAAGCTCTGTGCTCCAGAGATCTCCGCCGCATAGGATTCATTGAATACGTTCATGATGCTTGTGTACGGTTCAAGTGAAACTGCGTTTGCCCATGGCGCTGTAAATAGAACATGAATCGGGAATTTGTCTCCCATTTCAAAGATAAGTTTGGTGTTGCGAGCTTTGTACTCTATTTCACATTTTTGTGGGCCTGGCGCGATGCTAAGCATCTGTGAACCGCCAGGATATCCTGGCAACGAAGAGACCTTTGCGCCGCTCTGTAGGGCCGCTGCGAGCGCTGTCGGCACAGGGTCCGCTGCCGCAAATCCACCCGCGGTCAGCGGCCATTCTGCCGCCGCGGGAATGGTTACCCGCACGCGGTCGGCTTCGCCCTCCGCAAACGCGAAGTACGGGTGAAAGCCAAGCGAAAGCGGCATGGTATTGCCGCCTCGGTTGGCGATTTCACCGCTGAGCGACAGCGTACCGTCCTGCAGACGGTACGTGAAGCGGAAGCATGCGGCGTGTGGGAAATACGCCAGCATGTCCGGTGTCTCCGCGATGTCGAATTCCGCGGAGACATAAGCCCCGCCAGCTGCGTCCGCGCCGCTGGCGACAACCTTCCACGGCCGCTCGCGCAGCTGGCCGTGGGCGTGATCTGGCTCCCGATTCGCCGGGAGCCGGTAGTCGCGGCCGCCGAAGGTGAAGGCCGCATTTTTTACGCGCCCCGGCGGGAACAGAATGGGCACGCCGTAGCGCGAGGAATTGATGCGAAGCTCCGACAAGTCGTCGGGCTTCGCGATATAACTGTGGTTCCGCACATCGAAGCGGAACAGGTGCAGACCGACGGCCGGAATAATTTCGGCCACGGCTTCATTGTGGTGGTCGACGAGCTTGAGCGTCGACTCCCCTTCCCATTCACTATGTATGACTTCATACTGGCTCAAAGATGAATCCCCCTTAATGATTATTGTGATTTTGATTATTTATGACTTGTCTTGTTAGATTAAAACGATTTCGTGTTTGATAATAGTTATAAATCATTATGATGCCCAGTACAAGAATAAAGGTTGTAATGAAGCTCCCCTCTGCGCCAAAATCCCCGCCAGAAATTACGATTGCCCCTTTCGTTTCTGTCGTGATGAGTGACGACATTGGAATCCCTGAAACATCAAAGCCAAATACACACCCTTGCATAAAATTCCACGCAAAATGAAGTCCAACAGGCATCCATAGACTACCTGAGTACTCACGGCACAACCCCATCAGAAGTCCAGCCAATACAATATTGATAAAGGGAAACGGTGTAGTCCACATCCCTGGATTAAAGCTATGCAGTAAGGCGAAAACAAGCGTCGACACCCCTAATGCTATTTTCGGCCCAAAGCGATTTTTAACAAGACCTTGTAAATATCCGCGAGCAAATAGTTCTTCGTTAATCGCTACTCCGATAAAGAGAAGAAAGCTCCCTCCTATCGCATATCCCTTCGATAAACTCCAATCCATCTGAACAAAATGAATACCCCCAAATAACCATATCCCTAAACTACTAGTGGTTATTAACACGACACCCCATAGAAAACCTTCTCCAAACCAACGGCCAAACCGCACAGTTTGCAGCCCTAATTTCCATCCCTTTTGCCGCTCAAATAAATAAAAACCCAAACAAACACCACTTATGAAACCTACAATCTGGGCCCATAATGACGCTTTAATAAAAAAGGGATTACTAGTAACAGCCTCCATACTTACGATGAGATCCGGGGTTAACCTCACGGCAAGGATAGCGGCAGCAATAGATAAAATTACCGTGATGACGATGATGAAAATAAGGGTCAACAGCACTTTACCCACAATCTGAAGGATTGGAAATGATCTTCTTTGCTTCACTTCGATAACGGTTCACTCCTTTCGTATACCAAGAATTCGAGAAGCAACCCCCAAATCCTCCCATTTAATTAGAAAGGAAACTCTTGTGCAAACGAATACGTCATGCCACAATAAGACTATCTATTGACCAGATTGAGGGGGAAAACATGCTTTTTGTCCTATTTGCACTATGGTTCATCGCATCAGGACTACTTATTGTAGATCCCGGTTCACGTACCATGCGCTGGATGAGCGCAGTCGCTTTTACAGGCGGTTCTGGAGCCTTGGCGGCTGTCATATCAGCGGATATCATCCCATATTTTCAATTAACATCACCAAATCCATCCTTAACTTCAATCTTATTTCGTGTGATGAGTATCTGCTCCTTGCTTTCCTATTATGGCTTACCTTACTCTTTCGCCATGCTGTCCTTAGCCTATAATTCCACTTGGCAGAAGCCTCTCCTACGTACATGGCTACCGCTTATACTGTTAGTACCGCCATTTGCTAGTCTGATCCTATTGCCAGGGTATACCGAAGAAATGCCCATTGACTTCCGCGTCGTCGCGACCTGGGCCTTCCCATATATCATAATCGGTTCCTTACTGATAGCATTCAAAAAGGAACATCTCCCGGCCATGAAGCGAACTCATTTGTTCACTTGCCTTGCCCTTCTTCCACCGATACTTTGTGTTGGCGTGCTCAATTATGTTATGCCCAGCTTCGGTTTCTATCGATTATGGATTTATCATGTATGGATTTTGGCCTTCGTCGTGCCTTTCTTTGTATTCACGTTTTTCAAATACGGGTTTCTAGGTATCCGGCTGCTCATCGAGCGCCGCAAGCTGGACTCCACCCTCCGTGCCATTACGTCCGGAACAGCTATTCTTAATCATGCTATCAAAAATGATGTAGGTAAAATGCGCTTATTCCTTGAGAAGATGAACCAACACGCAGCAGACACAGGGCAAACAGAGCTTATCCAGGACATTCATGTGGTGATGAACGCCTCTAGGCATATCCAGGATATGATTAGCCGTGTACATGAACAAACTCAAGAATTGCCGCTGCGCACTTCACAGGTTGACGTTCGTCAGATGTTGCAAGAAGTGATAGAACCCCTTGAAGTCTATTTGAGTAACATCCAAGTACATGTAGAACTGCCAGATCACTTAGAACTTCGATTGGATCCGATTCAAGTCTCAGAAACATTAACGAACATTATGATGAATGCCATCGAGGCGATGAGCAGCGGCGGGGAACTTGCTATTAAGGCATTTTCAAGCAAAAAGAATATAGTACTTGAGATTAAAGATACAGGTATGGGCATGGAGAAATCCGTCCTCAAGCAAGCTGTAGAACCTTTTTATACAACAAAAAGTGGTAACCGAAATAACTTTGGTCTCGGCCTTGCTTATTGCTATAGTGTCATGAAAAAGCACGGTGGTAGTTTGGAAATTAGCAGTGAACCCGGTAAAGGTACCCGTGTATATTTAACATTTCCGGGACAGCGTTAGACTTGCAGAAGAGAGGAAGTAGTGGAATGGATTCAATACGAATACTCATCGTGGAAGATGATCTGGACTGGCTACGCGGTCTGACAGCTTATTTAAATCGTCAAGGAGATATGACTGTCGTGGAGAGCCGATCTACAGCAGCAGAAGCACAAGCGTTGTTTGATCAAGCCACACCTTCTGCTGATGTCGTGCTTATGGATATTATGATTCAGAATGAACCCGCGGGCATAGGTCTTGCCGAGCAAGCCTTCTTATCTTGGGGGGCCAAAGTCATCATGTTAACCTCGATGGAGGAAAAGGATTTTATTTTCCGTTCCTTTCAAGCAGGGGCAATTGATTATCAGATTAAGTCACGTTTCGAGGAACTCCCTGGCATTATTCGGGCGGCACATGCGCGCCAGTCCGCTATTAATGCGGCTGTTTCTGAACAGATGCGCGAGGAATTTCGCAGATTGAAGCGGTTGGAACAACAATTCAAGATCAAAGAAGTACGGGATCTCATCACTCCAACGGAGCTTCAAGTTCTGGATATGATCGATCAAGGTCATACCCAGACCGAAATTGCAAACCGTTTCTTCATTTCATTACGAACAGTGAAAATTCATGTTGGGCATATTTTGAAAAAGCTCGGAAGCCCAAGCAGCAAGGATGCTGCTCAGCAATTAAGAAATTTAGGTTTTTTTGAGCGAGGTTCTTCAGAAAAGGATAATGAAATCAAGAAAGAGAAATCCGACTAGTGGATATCTCGCTTCTTGAATCTTCCGCCTTTGACATCGTGGATATTGCCAACAGCAAGAAATGCTTTAGGGTCAAGTCCATCCACGATGGACTTTAACTTGGCTTCTTCCAGCCGTGTAATCACGCAAAAGATGACTTTCTTGTTATCCCCAGAGAATCCACCTTCACCTTCTAAGTATGTGACACCGCGTCCTAAGCGATCCATAATAGCTTCGCCAATCTGTCTAAAGTTGTCACTAATAATCCACACAGACTTCGACTCATCGAAACCTTCAATGGTGACATCAATCATTTTATAAGCAATAAAATATGCGATTAATGAGTACATGGCACGGTCCCATGTATAGACAAACCCTGCACTTCCAAGAATGAATAAGTTGAAAAACATCACGATTTCGCCGACCGAGAAAGGAATTTTTTTGGAAACGAGAATGGCAACGATTTCTGTACCATCCAGCGATCCCCCGAAACGAATAACCATCCCTACGCCTATGCCAAGAATGATCCCGCCGAATACCGCGGCTAACAACGGATCGTTTGTAAGTTCCTTCACAGGATGAAGCAGGGCCGTACCTGTCGACATGATAAGAATAGCGAAAAGCGTAGATAAGGCAAAGGTTTTACCAATCAGTTTATAACCGATGAATAGGAAAGGAATATTTAATAAGAACAAGAACACACCGATCGGCCCTTGCGTCAAATAAGATAAAATAATCGAAATTCCCGTAATGCCCCCATCAATAATTCGATTAGGCACTAAAAATATTTCTAACCCAACAGACATTAAAACGGCACCAATGAATAAGAACAATCCACGACGAAAAAATGCACTTTTTGTCATTTTTCGGTGTTGTAGCTGCATGACTGCTTCTCTTTTTAGTTGCATTTGTTCTTTTGCCATACGCGAGTCCCCCTAACTTATCTCCTCTTTATAAGTATTCTTGATATAGCCACGATTTTCCTGCAATCTATCTTTTTTTTCATAGAGATACCATCGAATAATGTCGAAATGCATGGTATAATATCAGGTGTTCAAAGGACTTTTAACTTATATTTGTACAGGAGAATCTATGAAAAAATACGCTGAACGATTGTTATTGGTATTTCGGCCACGACTGCCACTTTTACTGCTTGCACTAGTCCCTGTTCTGATCATGGAAATATTGAGCCGGGGGAACTACATTGAAATGATGTCTTGGAGCTTCAAGCATATTCTAGAGCTTCTTTTCAACGAATGGATCGTAGTAAGCCTACTATTGATATTCGTTGCCATCATTGGGCGAACTCGAATCGCCTATTGGGTGATTGCCGGTTTCCTCATTATCTTAGCCCTTATTAGCGGCGTAAAGCTCAAAATACTAGGCGTACCTTTGACGCCATGGGATTTAGTAGTAGCAGGCGAAGCCTCGGATATGGTGAAGTATTTATCCAACATTTTGACTTTTAATGTCTTATCTGTCATTCTCCTGTTTCTTGTTGGCAGTTACTTCATCCTCTACCGTACAACCATGTTTATTAAAAAAGTAGGCTTAAAAGAACGTGGAATTCTTGCTGGAATTGGTTTAGTTATGTTCTTAGCTGTCTATACGGATCTGCCGCTGCCTGTTCAGAAGTGGTTTGGTATCGAAGCGGCTGTTTGGAATCAAGTGCAGAACACCAAAACAAATGGGTATGCGCTAGCCACAGTTTTGAATACCAAAGCCATGTTCTCTGATCATCGGGAAGGTTATGATGATAAAGCCGTTGATGCAATCGTGAATGCATCCCCGACGTCACCGGTTAAAGCGGGTGATTCAAACACAAAACCAATTAAACCAAATGTTATTGTTATTTTAAGTGAAGCTTTCTGGGATCCAACCATTATCCCTGGCGCCAAGTTCGACAAAGATCCAATTCCTTTCTTCCATAAACTGCAGAGGTCCGGAACGAGTGGAACGATGCTTTCACCTCAATACGGCGGTGGAACAGCCAATGTGGAATTCGAAGTTCTTACAGGTAACTCCATGCGGTTCCTACCACAAGGCTCCATTGCCTATAATCAATATATTTCAAATGAAGTCGATTCCTTAGCGAGTATCTATGCACGTCAAGGCTACACTTCGACTGCCATTAGTCCTTTTTATAATTGGTACTTTAATAGTAATAAAATCTATCAAGACTTCGGCTTTTCCAAATATATTCCTATTGAGTATTTCAAACCTACTTACTCCGGTCCTTATATCGCGGATAGCGAAGTTGCTGCTAACATTATTCACGCAACTGAGCAAAGCGAAGGCGCTGATTTCGTGTTCGCGAACACGATGGAAAATCATTTTCATTTCTACCCTGGCAAATTCCCGAAAAACACCTTTAACGTAACAGGTAACTTCTCCGCTTCTTCGGTGGGAATGCTTGAAACGCTTGCCCAAGGGATAAACGGATCTGATAATATGTTGAAGGAATTAGTCGAATACTACGAGAAAAAAGGCGAGCCTACGATTATTGCATTCTGGGGCGATCATCTGCCAGCGCTGGGTGATGATTATGCAACATATATTGACACGAAGTATATTAGCGGCAAAGCTGATCCTGATTTCTTGAAAAAAATGTACAGCGTCCCGTTAGTCGTGTGGAATAATTTCGACACTGAGCGGAAAGACAATTTGAATATTAGCCCTTCCTTCTTAGGACCTTATCTAATCGAACTGTCGAGGCAACAAGGCAATTATTATACAAATTTCTTAACGGAATTGGCTAAAAAGTATCCAGTCATCCCGCCTAAAGATCATTTTGATGAAATGAATATTAAGGAAGATGATTTGAAAAATTACGAAACGTTGCAATATGATATTCTTTTCGGAGATCGACACGCTTACAAGAACTATTTAACACCGATTATCGATCCTAAATATATGCTCGGTTTCGGTCCGATTAGCTTAGATAAGGTTGAAGCCGATTCTCAAGATCTATCAGGTCGCTCGAATTTAACACTCACGGTAAGCGGTAATCATCTTCCACCTCTGGGTTACGTTACTTTGAACGGTAAAGCCATACCGACGACTTGGAAAGACGAACATACGGTTACAGCGCTAGTGGATGGTCCATTACTTAAAACAGGCCTTTGGGACATCCAAGTACAAGTCAAAGATTCCAAAGAAACGATTGTAGGCAAATCAAACTCCATTTCCATTGATATTGGCGGTCGTTAAAAAGCATATTGCCAGCCCCTAATTCTCACTCTGAGGATTAGGGGTTTTTATTTTCACATCCTGTATAAACAAGAAAAGCTCACCCCTGGATGGGATGAGCTCTCCTCGCTAACTCTATATAACTTAAAGATTAATGATTTTACCAGTCGCTTCGGATTCGAATGCTGCAAGAATTACTTTCAATGCTTGGTAACCCTCTTCACCTGAAATGCGAGGCGGTTTGTTATCAAGAATACTCGTAACGAACTCGTCAACAACACCGCTAGATGTTTGTTTCTCGTTCGTAGCCACTTGACCTACTTTGTAACGCTCAACTGTTCCGTTACGAAGCTCAACGATGACTTGATCGTTAGGATCTGTATCAATTTTGATAACACCATTCTCACACCACAGAACTGTGGAGTTGTCTTGGCCTTTGTAGTAAGTCCAGCTCGCTACTAGGGAACCCGTAGCTCCACTTTTCATACGAAGCAAACAAGTAGCATTATCATCGACGTCTGTACCCTCTTTGTGAAGTGTACCCACGAACGCCGCTACCTGAGCAACTTCATCATCAAGCAACCAACGAATAAGGTCCGACTTGTGTACGCCGAGATCGCCCATTGCGCCCATAATTGCTTCTTCCTTACGGAAGAACCAGCTCTCACGACCATCAATGCTCCAGCCTTCAGGACCTGGGTGACCGAAGGATGTACGGAAAGTAAGAACCTTCCCAAGCTTACCTGTTTCCAAAATTTCTTTCGCCTTCACATGCGGAGGCATTAAGCGTTGGTTGTGACCAACCATTAAGAATACACCATTTTTCTTGGCAGCTTCGATCATCGCTTCGGATTCAGCGGCTGTTGTAGCCATCGGCTTCTCAACTAATACATGCGCACCAGCGTTAGCCGCGGCAATAGAGATTTCAGCGTGAAGGTAGTTCGGTGTACACACGCTAACTGCGTCAACTTTCTCAGCTTTCAACATGTCAACGTAGTTGCTATAAACTTTACCGCCATGTAATCCAGCGTAGTGCTCTGCTCTTTCAATGATCGGATCTACGAATGCAACTAGCTCAACATTTGAATTTGATGCGTATTCTGGAATATGTCTATGCTTGGAAATGGAACCACAGCCAATGACGGCTACTTTAATTTTGCTCATATGATAAATGCTCCTTCGAATGATATGAATGAATTAGTTATGAACGTTCAGATAATGTTCTTTAACCCAGTTAAAGCTGTTTTCAATACTAGTTAAAGGTGCTTTCTGGCAATGATCTTGCTCTACTACTAACCACTGGACACCAGCTTGCTCAGCAGCAACAATAACTTTATCCAGAGGAACATCGCCTAAGCCAAGCTCCAAAGTAATTAACTTACCTTCAGCATCCTTGGAGAAATCCTTAAAATGAACCAAAGGAAGACGTCCTGCATATTTGGCAATGTACGCCAACGGGTCTTGACCTGCATATTGTACCCAACATACGTCCATTTCGACTTTAATTGCATCGTTATTCGCATACATTGCGTCAAAAACGAACTCATCTTCCACTTTGTAGTGGAATTCAAAATCATGGTTATGATATAGGAATTGCAAGCCTTGTTTTTGCGTCTCGACCGCAAGTGCCTGGCACTCCGCAATTAGAGCTTTCCATTGGTCAACGGACTCGCGCTCTTCAGCACCAACATAAGGACAAATAGCATATGTAGCACCGATTGTTTTCAAGTAATCAATCTCACCTTGGAAATTATCGCGGAATCTTTGCAAGCTAATGTGGCTTCCGAAAGCTTTCAATCCAAGCTCATCGAGCAAACCTTTGAGTTTATCTGCAGGCATATCATAATAACCAGCAAACTCAACACCTTCATATCCTAACTTCGCAACATGGCGAAGTGTACCTTCCATATCACGTGCCATATCATCTCTCAATGTGTACAATTGAAGTCCAATTCCTAAACGTCCCATTTGTTCTCCTCTTTTCTCATAGTGAAATCGATAATAGTAACCTTGGCCTTAGTATAAGCGAGATTGGCCTATTATGACCATTCACGATATAATTAAAACATCTCTTATTTGGCTACGAAAGGCGAAACTTCATGAAAGCTGAACTATTAACTTGTGGGTATTCTTTTCATATGGATCCGTTTTATAACAGTAATAAATCGGGACTACTTTATTATCTTTTTCGACTACAGACAGAAGGCAGTTGTGAAGCCCTTGTTGATGGACGTATGATCCCGATAGAAGCAGGTCACCTGCTATTGTTTAAGCCCGGCGATCCTTACGAACTGCGAATCGAGCAGGCGAAGACTCAGCCTGATCAGAAAATCGCCAGCGGCGACTACTATTTATTTTGCAAAGGTGACTGGATTGATGCTTGGTGGAAACGTAACAATAGACCCACTTGTATGCGCATTGACCTCGATCCCAGAATGATTTCACTCTGGCGACAATTAAGTCTGGAGAAACGCAGAATGGAAGAGGAGAATCCCGAGCTAAGCGGCTATTTGCTCCAAGCTCTGTGCCTTTACCTTGAACGTGCGGCAACAGAAACGGTGCAAGGTCGCCCTTTCACAGGCACACGCATGAAACGATTTATAGAGGCACATGCTACAGCCGCATTCAAAATTGAAGATGTCGCAGACCATGTAGGACTTAGTACCTCCCGCGCTGTTCATTTGTTCAAAGAATATTTCGGTAAAACAATGATCCAATATGCAACAGAAGTGCGCCTCTCCAGTGCGGTCGAGCGTATGCATGATAGCTCCATGTCTTTAGAACAAATCGCTCTTAGCTGTGGTTTCGGCTCTTACCCTTATTTTCATCGTGCCTTTAAACAACGTTTCAATACATCACCGAAAGCTTATCGACAAAACATGCAGCATACCTAACCCTATTCATATGATAAATTCACACAATATTCAATATTCCTAACCATTCTATGAAACAATATCGGCCGCTAAATCGTATTATCTATATACGAAAATACATAGCAATCTCTTATTTGTCTTAAAATTGTAAAACTATTTTAAGGTTCTATTAATAATAATCCGATATGCTAGTACTATATCCAATTCTTAGGATGGTGGAAATCATGAAAATGTTTATAACGATTCATAACAAACCTGTACCCGTATACTCCGATGAGAAAAATAAAAAGAAGTTCAATTTACTGAAATCAGCGCTTGAAGCCAAGGTCACCAAAGGTAGAGCAACACTCAAGAAATGTCTGGATTCAATCATTAGCATTGAGATTGTCGGGTGCGAAGCGATTCTACATTCGTTGAATGAACGAGATTCGCTGGCACTTTCACTTTACTAAAAAAAGCCTGAAATCCACTGATGGATTTCAGGCTTTTTTTGCTATATGTACTTCTGCTGGGCGATGTTAAGATGATGCTGAGCATGGCCTGCGATCACGTAAGCTATGGCCCGAGCAGATATTGCGAACGTATTCGCAGTACCAAAGCGCGTCCACGCCGTTTCAGTAATGGAAGGTAAGAGAGCCAATGTAGCCTGTCGCACCGCTTGGAAATCTTTCACCAAATCCGTTAAGGCTACTTCGTCGAATGATGCATTCGCAATGAAAATATCTTGATCAAAGCCAGGTAAATCCGTTGTATCTCCGCGAGCTATACGAAGTAGTCTGTAGCTCATAATTCGCTCTGTATCCGTAATATGAGCCAGTACTTCCTTCAGACTCCACTTCCCTGGGGCATAGCGGGATAAAGCCTGATCCTCCGTTATTTGTGAAAATAGGGATACGAGTGCTTTTTCTTGACTGTTCAAAATGGATACATAGTCACCTTCGGGCACCAACCCGATATAATCCGTATAGTAGGATGAATATTCGTCATGACTTGGTCGTTGCAGCATGTTAGAATTGTCTCCCTTCACTTATATGATGGTTTGAATCCATCTATCATATCGCAATTTTCCCGAAAAATGAATCTTATAGTTACACACCTTCTACACACCGTTTACCTTCATCACATTCACCTAAGTCAATCATACGTTAAAAACCCCCATTTTCCCAAAAAAGGGAAATGAGGGTTACTCTACTATCTTTTATCTACTGCTGCCTAGCGTTCAGCAGCCAGATTGTGCTCTGGAAGTCCCCGTGCAACCCTTTGACAGGTAGCCCGGCGTATAACAAATGATCTCCAGGGAACAGCCCTTCCGCCCCTTCGATTTGATAATCGAAGTTAGGATTGAGTCCTTTTAAGCGCAAAGTTTTCAATGGAGCATAAGGTTCTGCAAGTACCCGGATGAACACGACCATCGCTTGTGTCTTGTCCTCGGAGACAATCATCCATGCCGTATCATTCCCCTCGAATGGACTCAACAGGCGATACATATCACCAAATTGAACCAATGGTCGAAGTTGTTTGTAGTCGGCAACTTGACGTTTGACGAGTTCCTTCTCTTCTTTACTAAACTTCGTTAGATCAAGCTCATAACCGAAGTTACCTGACATGGCCACATGACCGCGCGTTTCTAAAGACGTAATGCGATGAACTTGATGATTAGGTACGGCAGATACATGCGATCCCATAGAGCTAACAGGATACACGATGCTCGTGCCATATTGGATTTTCAAACGGCATACAGCATCCGTGTTATCGCTCGTCCAAGTTTGCGGCATGTAATACAGAATACCTGGATCGAATCGACCACCACCGCCGGAGCAGCTTTCAAACAGGATATGCGGGTATTCGGTAGTAATGGCTTCCATTACGCGATACAAGCCAAGCATGTAACGATGTGCCGTCTCTCTTTGGCGTTCAGGCGGCAACGCTGCGGAACCAATTTCGGTCATGTTCCGGTTCATATCCCATTTGACATACGTGATTGGCGCACTGCTTAAAATGTTACGCAGCATGGACATTACACCATCACAAACCTCTTCGCGTGAAAAATCAAGAATCAGCTGTCCACGACCTTCCGTACGACGACGATCCGGTACATGCAAGCACCAATCTGGATGCTTCCGGTACAAATCACTATCTGGCGAGACCATTTCAGGCTCAAACCATAAACCGAATTCCAATCCAAGCTTGTTTACTCGCTCTACCAAATCCTCAAGCCCATTAGGAAGTTTCGCCTTATCAACTACCCAGTCCCCAAGAGAAGTCGTATCGTCATTTCTTTTGCCAAACCATCCATCATCAAGGACGAAAAGCTCAATGCCTAACTCTTTCCCAGCACGCGCAATGCTCTCAATTTTATCCGCGTTAAAATCAAAATACGTTGCTTCCCAGTTGTTTACTAGGACAGGTCGCACACGATCACGGAATTCACCACGACAAAGTCGCGTACGATATAAGCGGTGGTAGGTTCTAGACATTTCGCCAATCCCCATATTGGAATACACCATAACAGCCTCTGGCGTTTGGAAGCTTTGACCAGGTTCTAGCAACCAGCTGAAATCAAAGGGATTAATCCCAATGGAAACACGTGCTGTTGCAAAAGGATCCACTTCCGCATGTGCTGCAAAATTACCACTATACACAAGGTTAAAGCCATACACGTCACCGTAATCTTCATTAGCATCCTTAGCTAGTAATGCAATGAAAGGATTATGTTGATGACTGCTTGCGCCGCGACGACTTTCGACCGTCAATTTGCCTGGTGCCAATGCTCTTCGTTCAATATGACGCTCACGCGCCCAACTGCCGGAGAGCTGTAATAGATCCCAGTCCGCATGGGAATAATCCACGCTCATACTTAACGCCCGCAACAGCTTGAGATCTGCTGTACCCTCGTTAACGAATTGTACAGAACGTGTAATTGCATCATGATCAGCAAAAATCGTATAGGAAAGAATTACTCGCAAACCAGCAACTTTGTCAACAAGTTCAATTTTTAACGTTTCAGCCTCACGGTCTTCCTCAACATATGTAGAGGGTAACCCTTCCAAAGTTGGCTTGCCTTGCACGATTTGATACTTGTCATAGACAAGCTCTGTAATTGTAGACCCGTTAGAAAGCGCTACTTGATACGCCGGCTCACGGAAATCGCTTGTCCCATAAGCAGGATATTCCTGTGGAAGTGTATCAAAAGAGATCGTTTTATTTTCTTTAACTGGATTCGGGCTAAAAGAAGCTCGTTCCTTATATTGAATCACCGTACCGAGTTGACCAGAACGTATAGATCGGCCCCAGTACACATGGGCTGGATAGGAACCATTAATAAGCTGAATCACATAACTCATATGTTTATTTTGCAAATGGAATATACCTTGTACAGGTTCAAAAGAAATTGTCATTATAAATCCCTCCTATCTTCTATTATCGTGTCCTAAAAGAAACAAAACTATGGAGAAACTACACCTACATATGGAGAAATGTTGTTTTTCGACAAAAAAATAGAGCCAAGACCTTTAAATCGGTCTCCACTCTATTCATTGACACACTGCATTTAACCGTACTTATACGTCATTCCATGGCCGCCCTTCGGATACACCCAATCGATATTATAAGAAGGACACGCTATGCGGCAAGTACCGCATTCAATACAATTTTCAAAAGCAACCGTCGTGATCTTAAGCTTTTTTTCCCACTCATACACATCGGAAGGACAGAAATAATTGCAGTCCTTCGTCACACAATTCAAACAGGTTTGTTTGTCTTTAATAACGAGATGGGATTTATCATCGCATTTGTAACGAATGGTAAACAGTTTATCTGAAATATCACTTTGGCTCATCCGTTCATCGCCCTCCAACCTTTGTAGCCCAGCTTCATCAAGTTTACCGTACCGCCTGCAGCATTTTTGATGAGCTTCATGGCCATTTTCTGCTTTTCGGCTTTCGTAATCCCATCCACGAGGAACATATTGTAAGCCGCTTCGTTTACTGCTCTTGGGAGTCGATCGAACAGTAATTCTGGATCCTGCTCTTTCAAAAATTGATGCATCCCCTTGTACTTCTGTAGATCCTTGTGTACAAAAGATTCTTTGATTTTATTATCGTACAAATGCATTGTTGGGGCTGAGAAATCCCCGCGTGCCTTCGCTTCGATAATAGCCTCCCCGGCCAAACGACCTGAGGTCATGGCGAGATTCGTTCCCTCCCGGTGGACAAAGTTAATCAACTGCGCGGCATCCCCGCAGACACACCAACCATCACCAGAAAGGGTTGGGATTGAATGAAAGCCTCCTTCTGGTATGAGGTGGCCGGAATATTCCTTGGTCTCCCCGCCTTGAATCAGCTTTCGAATCATCGGATGCTGTTTAACCGCGTCAAGCACAGCGTATGGCTTCACCTTTTTATCCCGCAAATGGTTCACCATCACACCGACCCCCAACGAGATCGTTTCTTTATTTGTATAAAGAAAGCCCATGCCCGCCATGCCGAGTGAGGTTTCACCCATAAATTCGATGGTGACACCTTCGTCTCCCTCAAGTCCAAAGCGGTCCTCAATCTTCTCTCGGGGCAGTGCAATAACCTCTTTGACAGCCAAAGACACCTCATCGGGCATCCATTCTTTATGAATTCCCATCGCTTTACCGAGCAAGGAGTTTACGCCATCGGCAATGACGACAACGTCCGCATATAGATCGCCATCATCTCGGTCCGTTCGCACGCCAACAACCTTGTTACCTTCACGAATAACGTCCAGTGCCACGGTTTCATAAATTGGAATGGCGCCGGCTGCAACAGCTTTTTCAGCAAACCACTGATCGAATTTGACTCGTAGGCCTGTGAAGCAATTATAGGGCTCCTTGTAGGCCTCATTGCGATGACCGAACGTAACCATGGACTCTTTGCCCATCATCCAGATCCGCTGTTCGACAATATAGCGCTCCATCGGAAAGTTCTTCTCCGTCCAAAACTCAGGGACAAGCTCCTCGATTTGCTTCCGATAAAGGACACCGCCAAAAATGTTTTTGGCTCCTGGAAACTCGCCTCTTTCGAGCAGTACTACTGATAAGCCAGCTCGTGCCATGGTTAATGCAGCTGCTGCTCCGGCTGGACCACCACCAACGACGATGGCATCGAATTTCTCATTCATTTCGCTTCACTCCTCTCTCGGGCGATGGTCTCCTCTGACTGCGTCTGTGTAGTGGATAACGATGCATCAACCACTGATGACGGCTGAATGCCGAAAAGCGTACGACGTTTCTTGAATTCCTCTGTAATCGCAGGCACAATTTTGAATAAATCCCCTACAAGTCCGTAATGAGCATATTGAAAAATGGGTGCTTTCTCATCTTTATTGATGGCGACGACTACATCGGCATGACTCATACCGACCGTGTGCTGCACGGCGCCAGAGATGCCGATCGCGAAGTATAGCTTCGGCCGCACTGTTGCGCCAGTCTGCCCCACCTGATGCTCGTGGCTGATCCAGCCCGCATCCACGGCAGCGCGTGACGCGCCAACGACACCGCCGAGCGTATCCGCTAGCTCGGCGAGCAGCTTGAAGGCATCGGGCCCGCCAAGTCCACGGCCCCCAGCAACGATAATCTCGCAGTCCTCGAGATTGAGCTTCCCTGTTTCGCGCAGGAAGTCCAGCACCTGCGCGTCAATCTCTTCCTCCCGCATCGTGGCTTCGATTCGGATGATCTCGCCTTGGCGCTCCGCGTCCTTCGGCAGCGCCTGGAACACACCGGCGCGCGCTGTCGCCATCTGCGGCCGGTACTGCTTGCAGAGGATGGTGGCCATCATCTTCTCGGAGAAAGCCGGCCGGCTGGCCAGCAATAGCCGCGAGGGCGGCGGCTCCACGTCGAGCTGCGTCGTGTCGGCCGTCAGCCCCGTGGGCAGGTGCGTTGCAATCGCACCTGCTAGGTCGCGACCTGTCGCTGTCGCGCCGAAGAGCACGATCTCGGGCTTCGCTTCCTCGATCAGCTTCAAGCAGACCCGGCTGTATGGCCGGGTCCTGTAGTTGCGAAGCTCCGCGGCTTCGCAGAGGTAAACCCGATCAGCGCCGTAGGCCACGGCTTCATCTGCGAGATGTGTGACATTCTCGCCGATGACGAGCGCCATGAGCGGCGCTTCCAGCTTCGCTGCTAGCTTTTTACCTTCGCCTAGCAGCTGCCAAGACACCTTTTTCGCGATGCCCTCGCGCTGCTCAACAACGATCAAAACCCCACGATATGCCGACCAGTCCGGCATCGTCGGATCAATCTGTTCCGTTTCTCTTGCCATCGTGTCATCCTCCGTTCCTATCTATCAAGCCCAATCTAATAGGGTCTGCATGTCCTTTGTTAATAACTTGTCGGCCAGCTGAGCCGCGCCAATTTCTGGACTATCAAAAGTGATCATTTGCGTTTTCACTGCTTTAATCTCGGGTACCCACGTTTTGGCTACAATTGTCGGCGAGCCTTTGAGTCCAATCTTAGCCCGCTCCAAGTCTGGGAAATCAGCCGTTGTCCACACAGTAGGCTTATATCTAGCCGCTCGAATCATGCCCGGAAGTGATGCCCGTCGCACTTTATTTAGCTCTTTCAATGCGGTGATTAATACTGGCATGCTTGTCTCAACCACTTCAATGCCATCCTCTAGCAATCGGTGAACACGCACTTTGCGTTTTTCTTCATCGACTTTAACCACCTTGTTGACATAAGTGAGTTGCTCCAAATCCAATCGGCATGCAACTCCTGGGCCAACTTGTCCGGTATCACCATCTAACGTTTGTTTTCCGCAAAAAACGATATCCACCGGCCCCCACGTTTCCGCAATTTTGCGAATTGTACGAGCAACCACATACGACGTAGCTAGTGTATCCGCTCCAGCAAAACCACGATCCGTCACCAATACCGCATCATCGGCGCCTAACGAAATACATTCCTTGAGTCCTTTTTCAGCTGGCGGCGGTCCCATTGTGACAACTGTAATGCGAGCACCTTGCTCATCCTTAATGCGTAATGCCTCTTCCAAGCCATGCATATCATAGAAATTCACAATGCTGGGAACACCTTGACGAATGAGCGTATTATTCTTGGGATCAATGCGAATTTCTCTAGAATCCGGAACTTGTTTAATACAGACGACAATATGCAGCATCTCTGCACCCTCCTATTTCTGCGGGGACTGGCTTGCATGTTTTGACAACAGGTGTGTGAGAGCCTGTCATCATTGTGAATTTTGTCACGTAAATGTCGATGCGAAATCGCTTTCAGTGGATTTAGGCATTTAACAACCTTTCGAACAAGCATAAAGATAAGAATCTAACACAGTATATGCGCGAGGGTACGGAATTTGACTAAAGCCTCTGAAAAAATTCAGACACATGCTCACGATCTACTGACTATTCACAAAAGTTATTTTCTGTTGTATCTACAAGAGTCACGCAAGCACGTATAGACTTCCATTTCGCAAACTAATGGGTATTTCTGTCAATTGCCATGAGCCCATTCAACTGACTATTTCAAGGGAAGCCAATTTCTGTGGTATCTACAAGAGTCTCGCTAGCGCATATTGACTTCTATTTCGCAAACTAATGGGTAGTTCTGTAAATTACCATTTGCCCATTCGACTGACTATTCAAAGGAAAGCCAATTTCTGTTGTATCTACAAGAGTCACGCAAGCGCATATTGACTTCCATTTCGCAAACTAATGGGTATTTCTGTAAATTGCCATGAGCCCATTCGACTGACTATTTCACGGAAACCCATTTTCTGTGGTATCTACACGTGATTTGAAATTAATTGAAATAAACGCTTAAAAAATTCTAAAATTTATCCTTTCATTAAAGAGCCTAGCTACCTCCACTCAAAAAAACATATATCGTTCTCACTAAAAGAGGCTTCAAGATCCATTTATTTATTGTAGATACCTCAGAAAATTGTTTTTAAAGATATATAGGGGGGGGAAGCAGTGGTGTGAATCTATAGGGTTGCCGTGAGTCTACTGGGTGGCCGTGAGTCTACTGGGTGGCGTGAGTCTACTGGGTGGCGTGAGTCTACTGGGTGGCGTGAGTCTACTGGGTGGCGTGAGTCTACTGAGTCCCATTAATTAACTTGGTTTTAAAGTGAACATTATTATTAGATCAACACCCATAATATGTTAAGACCAAAAAAGCTGATCCCTATCGGGAGCAGCTTTTTCATGTTTCAATCCTATTCAACTGTATGTTGCAATCGCCTGATTTATTCGCTCCCTTACTTCGAGCATCCATTCTGTGCTACGCGGATAAACAGCGAACGTAAGCGGTTCTGACAAACCATCTTCAATTAAGGCGATTGTACGCTCCTTGCCGATCAGCGTCTCAAGCAATTGCAAGGCTCGTAAATCCTGCAGCGCCTCATGGAATACTTCCAACCGAATTGACTCAATTGGCCCCGCTTCACCTGGATAAACTAGGAAGCTGTCTCCTGAAGGGAAGGCGTGTAAGGCATCTGTCACTTTGAAAGGGTCCAATGGTTGAATGGAATACTGAGAGTAGTAGAAGTTATATCCCCAATGTAGAAATCCTTGTATGCCAAACTTGTATAACTGTAAGCCCATGATCCGGTTGCGAGCGGACGGCATGTTATAGAAACGGTTCGACACTTCTTTGTACTGTGCGCAGCAATAATATGTCCACAAATCAGGGACACCTGCTTCGAGGAAAGGCTCAATATGATCGTTCGATGGTATCGGCTTCTGGACAATCCCCTGCTCGTAGAAAGAAATCTCTGTCAGTGCGTCGATAATCGGGTAATCAGGAGGTAGGAGCTTCTGAACGAGATCACTCGCTTTTTTATACGTATCAAAATTTGCTTGGGTAGGCTCATCCGACACATGAAAATAACTGCTAGAAGCGATGCCTAGTCGACGGATGACGCGATCCAATTCTGGAATGAGTTGCTCGAGGAAATGAGCGTAGGCTTCCCCTGTAGCATCAGTATCCCAACCGAAAATCCGTTGCTCTACACCGTCAATACTAGCCATGATTTTAGGCGTATGTTTAGCCCCCCATTGGGTAAACAGATGTGAGAATTCGAAGTATTCGACACCAACTCCCTGACAAAGTGCTACCCAACGCTCTAACTTTGAAAACGCAAAGGAATATGTCGTGTTGCCATCGATTTTACCTCCAACTACATACACATCAATCAGCTGAACCGTTGGGCGCTCGCCTCCAATTGCAGTATCTAGCGGTGGGGTAAAAATCGGCGTCAGAATCATGTTGATACCATGTTTAACTGCAGTATCTAGAAACTGCCTGATGCGGGACCAGTGCTCCTCACTGAATACAGGAATGTTATAATGTGTCGCAAGGCAATCCGTATGAAACCATTCCGTATGGATGAGCTTCTGCTTCGGAAGTGTTGCTGGGAGTACTGTGAGTTCCAGCACTTCTTCACTAAGCTTCTCTCCCTGGGGCGATTTGAATCCTACAAGTACGTTATACGTACCCGCATGAACTGACGAATCTAATTCAACATGGATCCACACAGATCTCCATTGGCCGGGAAGTGCCGTTACGGTCGAACCCACAAGGGGATACAAGGGGTCGGGATACAACCCTGGCGTCGTTCGCAGAACGTGTGAATCATGGTCCGCATAGCAAGGCATTTCTGATGGAACGAGACCTACAGCACGAATTGTAAATGGAAGCCCCAGAGTGGAATATACCTCCACACCAATGTTTTTCATTAATTGATTTGAGGTATAGGCAATTTGGAAAGCGAAATGCTCATCTTTCAGTGCTGATGCATGTGTGTAGGTCACTTCATGTGGAGCTTCATCTGCAAAAACTTTGGATAACGAGCTCAAGCAAATGGTTTGAAAAGTATCCTTTGGGTCCATGTGTATAATCCCTCCAAAAATAGAAAGCTCGATTGTATCCTTTAATCCCAATTTAAAGCTTGGAATGTCCCGGTTCGTGCAGACTCTTGCGCTTTGATACACATCAGAGCACTCATCAAACCATCATCAAGCGTCGAAACTGAATCCGCCGTTCCCTTCATAATCGCTGCAAAACTCCGAGCCAACTTCTCATCACCGCCAAAATGATTACTGCCAGCTGCGATCTCATAGGTCTCCACGCGCGCTGAATGATGCATATACACTTTAACTACACCTGTGTAGAAATCAAAATCTACAGTACCCTTGTACCCCATGAATCGAGCTCCACGTGCAGCAGCACCTTTTCGAATAAAGAAGTTTTGCGAGTAGGACATATGCATACCGCTTTCATATTGAAACAGTGCACTTCCAGAATCCTCATTTCCCGTATCTTCCGCGTAGCAGCAATATTGCCAGGTTGGATCTAACTCTTCTGTAGAATGGACAGTGCTCTCCAAACAGGTGCGATTCTCTTCACAATCGACACATTTGAGCCCAGCGGATTTATGTCCTTTGAAAATTTGCTTGGATGTCATCGCACAAACAGTGATTGGTTTCTGCCCTAGTACAGCTTGAATATAGTCAAGATCGTGTGTTGCTTTTTGGAGAAATAACCCTCCTGTTTCTAGCTCGTTTCGATACCAGCTTTGAAAATAAACGCGGCCATACGGCACATTATTAATCGCTTGAACATGTTCTACCGTGCCAATTTTACCCGATTGAATAATCTCCTTTACCAGCTCCACAATGGAGGTTACCCGCAAGGGGAAAGATACGACGACTGGCGACTTAGATGCTTCATAACCTTGCTTCAACCGACGTAGATCTTCATAGTTAGTAGCTACTGGCTTTTCGATATAAAGAGGTAGATCATGTTGTAACACTTTTAACCCCATTGTTGTATGCAAATTACAGCGTGTGCCAATCATTGCCCCGTCTAGCTGCTCTGTCTCCAGCATTTGTTCCGGTGTATCATAGTACTTAATGTGATCCCACCCTTGCTCAAGTAACTTGGCTTTAATCTGATCTTTACGTACATCAACAATGGCTTCAATTCGGCAGTCCGCATCTGCCTTCATTACTTCTTTAATCACATGCTCAATCCTATGCCCATATCCAATAACGCCTATCTTCATGCTAGCTCCCCCTCGAACTTTACGATACCTTGATTATAAAAGAAAGATTGGTGTTTTTCTTTGTCTTAAAAGCCGATTTTTTTGTTACCACATAAGAAAGTATAAGTTTTCGGCTTCCGAAAACAGCTTTCTTATTGGCGATAAAACTTACATCTCTCGGGGTCCCCACAAAGTAATCGGAATTTACTTCGAAGCTTATCGTCACTTTGTGGGGTAGAATAGCGGTCGCTCATCATTGAATGGCCTCGATAGAAGTTTTCTCATTTCTGCTGTGTTATGATAGACCTATACGCATTGCATCGAAAGATCAGGAGTGACACCCATGGCGATTAGCAAAACGAACACGACCGAGTATCAGCGGACACATTTGAAGATGAGTCTGGTAATTAATAAAGTTATTACGATGCATTACTTCGAGTTTGGTAAGGATTATTCGTTCAATGGGGAGAAGCATGATTTCTGGGAATTTCTCTATGTCGATCGCGGCGAAGTGGAAGTTCATGCGGATGATCACCGCTATTTACTTAAACAGGGATCCATCATTTTTCATAAACCGAATGAATTTCATAGCTTCTACGCAACCAAAGGAAAAGCCCCCAATTTAATCGTTATGACGTTCGACTGTCATTCGAAAGCTATGCAATTTTTTGAGCAAAAAGTGCTGCACTTAGATGATGAGGAACGTAATCTTCTTGCCCAAATCGTACGAGAAGGACAACAAGCCTTCGAATTCCCATTCGGTCATCCCCTTGTGCGCAGGCAAGATGCCCCTGTAGGCAGTGAACAAATGATTCAAAGCTACTTAGAAATTCTCTTAGTGCGTCTGCTACGGAAATCTGCTCAGGCAGAAGTCGATACACCTCTCTCCACAGTTGCTAAAGAGAAGTCGGTCCATGATTTGACCAGCAAAGTCATGAGTTATATGGCGGAGCATATCGATGCTCATCTTACTCTAAACGAAATCAGCCAAGTGTTCTGTGTGGGTAAAACGCAGCTCAAGGAACTTTTCAAAAAAAACACGAACTATACCATTATGGAGTACTTTGCCAAATTAAAAATCGATCAAGCCAAAATCTTGATACGCGAAGAAACATATAATTTCACTGAGATTTCTAGGAAACTAGGCTTCAGCTCAGTTCACTATTTCTCCAAGGCCTTTAAGAAAGCAACCTTAATGAGTCCATCCGAGTATGCAAGAACGGTCAAATCCCGTATGTAGACACTTATCTTATCATTTACAACAAAATCCCGAGAAGCTGCAACTTAGCAGTTCCTCGGGATTTCTCAATTACTCATCTAGCTCACGCGTCTTCGTCTTCTTCCTCAACCTCATACGTGCATAGGAACCGCTCCACGCCTGGATATTTCTCACCAAGACTGCGAATCACGAATCCAACGTTGCGATAAAATTGCACGGCCTCTTCATCCGTTTCCACCGTAATACGAACTGGCTGCATGTCATCAATAATTTCAAGCAGCATGCCACGTCCGAAGCCTTCCCCTCTGCTCTCGGGTTCAACTGCAAGGTGACGAAGCGTCATTTCTTGCTTCTCATTCAGCTCGAAGCCGATAATTCCGACTGGTAAACCTTCCGATTCATAGGCAAATAACCATGTGTTTTCATTATTTTCATAGTGACTGAGGGCTTCTTGAAGACTTTCAGGATCTGGAAACACACTATAGCCAAGCAATTGTTGAATATCACCCTCTTGAAGGCGGGATTTCACATTTAACAGCACGTACGCTCACTTCTTTCTATATTCGTATATCTCTAATATTCTACAAATGGGTGCAGGCTGTCAACTTGCGTCAATTCGTAGCGCCAATGTTTGCTTTCTATGCATTGTACTATCCTGACAATGGCTCTTTACCTACTGAACGAATCGCTAAAGGTACAGCAAAAGCTGCAATGCTTGCTATTAACCCATAAACGAACATCCCATGAATGCCGGTGTAGAATACCTCAGATTTCGTTACGATCGAGCCCATCACCGTGACACTGACCGCCGTTCCGATGTTACGGGCGAATAGCTGCAGCGAGGTCGAAATCCCCTTCTGATGGGCCTCGACTAGCTGCTGAGCACCAATCGTTGATACCGTAAACAGAAGTCCAAATGAGAGTCCAAGCATGGTAAGTGTACTGAAAACGTAAATAAATGAGGTGCCTTCACGGATAAAGAATAGTAGAACGGCTGTGACGACAAGTAATGCGTTGCCCGCTAACAGCAACGGCTTATAGCCGAAGCGAATCACCCATTTCCCGCTCGGTATTGCGACAACCATCCAACCGATAGAGGTGCCAAGAAGCGCAATCCCGCTGATGAACAGCGAATGCCCTTGATTTTGCAAAAATAAGGGAATAAAACTGGACGTCCCGAAAAGGGCCGCACAACTAAGAAATGAGCCGCCTATCATCAAAGCCACAGGCTTATTGCGCATCAACGTCATGGGAACAATTGGGGCAGCATGCCCTTTTTCATAGAGAAAGAATGCAATGAGCAGTGCCACACCAACGGCACCATAGATGTATGTATAGGAATGCGCAACGGTTATTAGAAGTATCGATGATATCCCCGCGGCAAACAAAAGTGCACCCCAATAATCAATTACCGCTTTCTTCGGTTGATACACTTCTTTGTAAGGGAGCAAGGCAAGTAATGCAATGAGACATATTGGAACATTCACGAAGAAAATCCATCGCCAGTTCAAATAGGTTACAAAAAACGTGCCTAACGTAGGAGCTAGAATCGCTGCTAATCCCCACATGCCTGTGAAAAAAGCTTGAACCTTCCCTCGCTGCTCCACAGGGTAGATATCTCCAGCAATAATAGATGGAAATGGCATCATCACCCCTGCACCAATCCCTTGAATCGCTCTGAAAATAATGAGCTGCACCATTGTGTCTGCTAATCCACAGAGAACTGATCCTCCTAGAAATAACAAAATGCCCGCGGCATATATGCGTTTGCGCCCAAATAAATCCGATAAACGCCCTGCAAGAGGGGCTAGAACCGTAGATAACACCATATATGATGTAAATGCCCAGGCATATAGGCTGTTTCCACCAATGTCATTCACAATGATCGGCATCGTTGTATTGGCAATAGTGGTGTCCATAGACGCGACTAACATGGCCAGAACAATACTGACCATCACGGTAGTTCGATTACTCATGAATTGTCCTCCCTAAGCTGACTTTGACACATCTATCCATTGTAAACCATTCCAGAATTGATGAATAGCAAGTGATTTACTCGGGATAGAGTCGAGTTTGGAAAATTTCTCTTTACAAATGCCTTTTGCAGGACTAAAATTAATCCAATGTGTTTAGTGGGTTATGAAAAGAGGACATGACAACATGACTTTGAGTATTATTCTAATGGGTTTAATCGTTGGTTTTCTGGTCGGAATGACAGGTGTAGGCGGCGCTTCCTTGCTGACTCCCATACTTATTTTAATTGGTATCCATCCTTCCATTGCTGTAGGAACAGATCTTCTTTATAATTCGATTACGAAGCTTTTCGGTACAGTCCAGCATTGGCGGCAGAAAACAATCGACTTTAAGCTTGTTAAAATGCTTGCCCTAGGTAGTCTTCCAGGTGTTGTACTTGCTGTCGTGTTCCTGAAATTATTTGATTCTTTCTTCGATAATCAAGAAGTAATCATCAAGCACGCACTCGGCTATGTGTTGATTCTAGTAGCCTTCGCAACGTTGTTCAAGGTATTCTTCGGGCATCGGATGAAAGAGAATCGTTGGCAGCTCAAATCATTAGAAGAGAAGCGCTGGTTGACGATTACCATTGGCGCAGTTCTTGGCTTCATTGTTGGATTGACTTCCATTGGCTCTGGCTCCTTATATGCGATTGCCATGCTCTATTTTTTCCGAATGATTCCCGCTCAGCTTGTGGGTACGGATATCGCACATGCCTTTATACTCTCCTCAACAGCAGGTATTTTGCACGCAAGTATGGGTAACGTCAATTATTCGCTCGTTATTAATCTTCTCATCGGCTCGATCCCTGGCGTACTCATCGGAAGCATGCTTGCAACGAAAGCACCTACAACGGTACTTCGTACGATTATTGCCACCTTAGTATTAATTAGCGGTCTTAAACTAATTTAATCTTGAAGCAGAGCCCCTAGGCTCTGCTTTTTTTATCTAGCGGAATCCACTTTCCTGTCGGATTCTGCGGTTGCCCGGGAAATAGAGAGGTTAATTCCCACATGATATAGCCCATTTTTCAAAAGAATTAGGCCCATGCCTACACCGTGATACTCGTCTCACTCATACCTTGTGAAGAACAACATGTGATCATAAAGGAGCGCTACTGCATATGCAGCGACTAATGTGTAAAGGGAAGATACATCGTGCGACTGTAACGGAAGCCGATTTGGATTATGTAGGAAGTATTACCATAGATGGGTTATTGATGCGCAAGGCGAATATTCATCCTTATGAAATGGTTCAAGTCACAAGCTTACGAAATGCCACCCGTTGGAAAACGTATGCGATTCCCGCTCCAGAAGGCTGCGGCAAGATTGGATTAAACGGTCCCCCTGCCCATCTCTTCTCTCCTGGAGACCTCGTGATCATTCTCAGTATGGGCCTTATGGATGAAGAGGAAATTCGCGCACTCAAACCACAGGTCGTTTTCGTCGATAGTCATAATCAACTACTTCAAGTGGATGAACATGATCTCGTCATTCAGCGGCAAGAAGAGAAAGCGAATGAGTAGTCTATCCACGAGCAAATGGAGCAAACATAAAATCCTGCGAAGATCAAAGAGGTTGCAAGCTCATCTGCCTGAAACAGAATGGTTGAGCGAGAACAGTTTCATGCGATTAATAACCAAATATGGTCAAGTCATTATTAAACCAACAGGGAGCTATGGCGGCAATGGTGTTATACAGGTCAAATCTTCCGGAAACTCATCCTATGAGGTTCAAGATGGCTCCAAAACTCGAACCTATACAGATCATAGTGCCATTACCCCCTTTATCAAGAAAAAAGCGAACAACAACAATATCGTTCAACAACGAATCCCGCTTGCGACCAAGCAGGGGCGTCCCTTTGATCTAAGAGTCATGGTTCAAAGACATACCAAATCCGAATGGCAAGTGACAGGCATGCTGGCCAAAGTAGCTGGAAAAGGCTATATTATCACCAATATTCGTAGGAGTGGCGGTCGAGTTGTCACTGTAGAGAAGGCCATCCAAGGTTCTGAGCTTCAGGACATGCAGACTTCAGCGCTCCTTGCCGAGTTGCGTTCGGTTGCACTACAAACAGCCAATCAGATCGGTCCTTCCTATCGTTGGGTCAAAACGATGGGGATCGATATGGCCTTTGATAAGCAAGGACATGTTTGGATAATCGAAGTGAACTTCGCCCCAATGCTCGAGTTATTCCTGAAGCTGCCCAATAAATCTACCTTCCATAAAATCAAATCATTTCATGCAGGTAGGAAGCAAACATGATCATTCCTACTAGAGACGCTGAGGAGGTCCAGAAATGAAACAATGGGAGCTTCATTGCTCACGATGTTCTGCAAAACTGCCCTTCCGCTATCAAGACATGAAATGCAACTGCGGCGGCACTTTATTGGTGAACTATGATCTCGAGCAAGTTGCACAAACGTTCACGAAAACTTCTCTTGGGTTAAGGTATCCTTCCATGTGGAAATATCACGAACTGCTCCCCATTCACGATCCGTCCCATATCGTTTCCCTAGGTGAAGGCTGGACACCGCTGCTACGAATGCCAGACTGGGAGAGCAAGCTATCACTCAAACGACTATGGATCAAACGTGAGGAACAAAATCCAACAGGCAGCTTTAAATCACGCGGGTTTTCGGTAGCGGTTTCCTTATTGAAACAAGCCGGAGCAACGAAAGCTGCAGTTCCATCAAACGGGAATGCAGCAAGCGCATTAGCTGCCTATGCAGGAAGAGCCGGCATTCAAGCGTTTGTTTTCATCCCCATGGACTGTCCTTCACTCATTGTCGATGAATGTCCAATGTATGGAGCAACGACTGTACTTGTCGATGGCTTTATTCATGATGCTGCCGCGATCATCGAGTCTGGCCGCATGGAGCAAGGCTGGGTGAATGTCGGCACATTGAAAGAGCCCGGCCGTGTAGAAGGCAAAAAAACGATGGGGCTTGAACTTGCTGAACAGTTGGGCTGGACGTTCCCTGATGTGATCATCTATCCCACAGGCGGCGGTTCAGGCATTATTGGCATGTGGAAAGCTTTTTTGGAGTTGAAGGCATTAGGCTTCATTAATTGCGACATGCCTAGATTCGTTTGTGTACAAGAGGAGGGCTGTCAGCCTATTGTCGATGGTTTGACGAAAGCGTTGGGGGGAACACCTACGATTGTAAGTACCACGCCTGTAAGCGGCAGAATTATTCCCAATCCAACAGGGATGCGTGTTCCGAACCCGCCGGATTTGGAACTGCTTCTGTCGATTATCGAGCAGAGTGGTGGAACTGCCATCGCGGTGTCCAAAGAGCAAATTGCCCAAGCCACGCATAGCTTAGGCGCGGAAGGCATTTCCTCTTCTCCCGAAGGCGCGGCGACTTGGGCAGCCATGCTGGCCCTTAGTGACAATGGCTGGCTTCGCCACACGGACACTGTGGTACTGTTTAACACTTCGCATGCGATGAAATATGCTAAACTTGGGGCGAGCGCGGCCATTCCCATCATTCGAACCTATGATGAGTTTATGCTCTATCGGAACATATAGCTTTTCTTGAGGGTGACCCGGAGATCGTCTATTTTTTCGACGATCTCCTTGCCTTTTGCCTATCTTGAGCCGGAGATAGTCGATTATTCCGACGATCTCCTTGCTTTTTGCCTCTCTCAGGCCGGAGATAGTCGATTATTCCGACGATCTCCTTGCTTTTTGACTCTCTTGGGCCGGAGATCGTCGATTTTTTCGACGATCTCCTTGCTTTTTGACTCTCTTAGGCCGGAGATAGTCGATTATTCCGACGATCTCCTTGCTTTTTGACTCTCTTAGGCCGGAGATCGTCGATTTTTTCGACGATCTCGCCACCCATTGCTTCACTTGCTGCGATGAAAAAGTGCAATTGCTTTTTCAGTGATCAGAAATTGATAGCTTCTTGTCAGACTTCCACCATTCGGTCTTAGCAAGCCTTTGGCTACCAAGTTTCGTACGATTTTACTACTAGTTTCTCTCGTAAGCTGCAACCAGTGGCACACTTCCTTCATACAAAACGGCTTGTTACATGTTAGAGCAAACCTCAAAATCTCCCGCTCATAAACCGGCAACGCGTGCAACCCAAACCCCGCTCCCTGCACATTTCCGAATCGGCCTATCCATTCATATAGATTTCTTTGGCACAAACTTGGCTTTTTCTCAAGCTCATCTCGGCTGTATGGAAAATAGGTATAACCAAGCATTGCAACACTTCGAGCACGTGCCCTTTCGAATGAAAAACGGTCTCTCGTAATTTTCTCAGCGTGCGTAATGAAGCTATCCTCTCGAACACGATCCGCATTATGGGATGACAGACGACGCCGTATATCTTCACACCTGAGAAGCTTAACATCTCATATTCTAGTTCTAACCCGTCAAACGAGCCTAGTACAGGCAACAACACCTCTTTCAAGAGTATTTTCGTTCCCGTCAAGTCCCTTCGCAACATCTCTAATCTTTGGCCTTCCGCATGTCGAACTTGCTCGTTCCAAAAACCTCATAATCTTTCTCAAACAAATCAATCGCCTCCTAAAAAACAAAAACGCCGCCAACTCCTACAATCAGGAGCTAGCGGCGTGTGCTTCACGCATGAATCGTTGCTATCTTATTGACCTAAATTATTTTCTTCATACAGTCGGTACATGGCTTGAATCAATGGTTCTGCTGGGTCACGATTCAATAAGTATAACGTCATTAAGTATTGGAGTGGAAGTGCACAGGTATTATTGCCCTCTTCAACAGCAACAAAGCCCGCTTCAAGTACTGGACCATGCTCTTCATGAAGCTCTAGATCTACATAGATCTTCTGCTCAGGGAACTCCTCGCGAACTGCTGCTGCACAATAAGGAACAATATGCTTGTCCAGTAGATCTTTGGCCTCATCTTCGGATTGAGGCGGATTCGGAAGAATGTGACTCTCGTCGCTTCTTAACAAATCTACGAAGAATGAGGATAACCACAGTCCTGCATTGGGATTCGATTGGAAATTACGCATAATTTCATTCAAGAAAAATCCGCAAGCTGTGGATTTCTCATCTTTTTTAAGTGTAAAAGCGAACATCGGACCGTAGGTTGGATTATTGCCAATTTGACCATCGACTTCATACTCAGGAAATTGTTCTTTCACAATTTCTTGGACATGTTGGAACCATGTAATAATGACTTGGGCCTGATCACGTTCTGGATCATGTTCAATCTCTTCGGTTGCTTGTGTTTCGATATCTTTGTCTGTCATTGTCGTTATAGCCTCCTGAATCATTCTTAATGGCACGAATATTCCTATTGTAACGCATTTACGCCAGATCAGAAAGTATATGTTGTAATTTACATGCGCTAATGCGATCTTAAGAGGCAACAAGCTTCATCATGAGGATGCCAACCATCGCAATCGCTAAGCCAGATTGTTCGAGTTTCGAGAATTTATCCTTCAAAATAAATCGCGTATACAACAGCACGATCAGTACATTCAGCGCAACGACCGCCGAAACCAATCCAGTAATTCCGTTCGCAAATCCATGAATAATAAGTATCATTCCCATGACATTCGTAATACCAACACCCATGCCGAAAAGAAACGTCTTGCGTTCTGTCCACGTACTTCGCGCTGTTTGCTGCGGAGCGTCCTTCTTCTTATCTTTCCACCACCAAATAGCAAAGCAAATCGTGCCTGTTGCAAACATATAAAACAAGGTAGGAAATAAGGAAGCATGCACGAGGGTTGTCCATTTACTGGACAAGTCGTTGGCCGCAAATAAGAGGAGCGCAATCACACCCCAACCGGCACCTTGTAAGTTTTTCAATGTAATATCATTAGAGTACTTCACGAATAAAATGCCTATGACAATAACAACAAAAGCAAACAGCTGTAGCAAGCTCAGCCGTTCACCCCATAGGATATATGCAAATAGTACAACTACAACCGATGGCAATCCCGTCAGAATAGCAACTAAGGAAGCCTTGCCGACCGCGAAACCTTTGAACATGCTGGCATTAGCTCCGAAGGAGAACAACCCCATTTGAATCCCGATAAGCGCCGATATTTCCCATTCTGACTGCCAAACTAGGGCACAGGCTAAACTTACAACCGCCCCCATTGCAAAGGTGCCACACAGCAGTACATTTCGATTCAGCGATTGCTGACTAGACCAATGATATAAAATTCCTCGCAGCCCAAAACATAAAGCCGCGAGGACGGAAAAAAGTAGCCACATGATGTTCGTTACCTCATTCTTTCTTTTCTAAAGATGTTGATTTATTTCTCTGTTAATCGTACCAATATTGCGTCCCCGTTTGCGGATACTCTTACCTCAGCAAACTTGGCATTCTGTTCATAAATTCCCCCGGTGCCTTCAGGGATAAAGAAATTCTCGATACCATACTTAATTCCCTCATACCCCTCTCGCTCACCGTTCAAGTGGACTTCATCAGGGGCAAGTTGATCATCAGCCTTGTACTCCCTACGGAACTCATACACTGTTGGATCCCCGCTTGGTCCAAGAATAACCGATATTTTCCCATTGGAAGTCCGTTCCTCTAGGTTGTTCTGATAGATCGGAGGCTCTGAAATCGTGTATCGTAGTCGAACATAATCCCCTTGTATCAAGGAACGCGGGTCCAATGGCTGCAGTTGCAACTTGATCAGCTTCCCATGACTGAGAAGATATTCACTCTTGCCAATTTGCAAAGACATAGCCACAACTTGAAGTCCAACTAATAATGCAATAACCCAACGATTCGTACCATAACCCGTTTGTAGAAGCGAACCATCGTCTGGTTCAAGACCTTTCTTCTTCTCTATCCACACAGTAATTCCAATGATCAGAATACCGATTATCGCGAAACTGATGGATTTATGCAGAAGCTTCCACGCCAAATCATAATATTTGTAGACGAGGAAAGCGATCCAGAAGCCCATCGACCAATCAAATAACCATTTGACATGAAGCTGCCGACTTATCAGAATTGCCGCTAAGACAAGTACAAAGAACAGCACATTCGTAGTATAGTACCATCCTGATTCCGTGATAAAGGTTAAGGCAAACAGTGCTAACAAGAAAGCTGGATAACTACTGTATACGACGGGTTCTCGGAACGCTGCCGAACGAATCACCTGTCCACCAGCGAACAGCACGAAAAGCAATCCTGCGAGAATACTAAGAATAGCAACACCACTATTGATCCAATCCCATAGGACAAAGCCTACGATAATTATTGAGGCTAGGAAGAAGAGGATCCGTGTAATCAATCCCTGTAACAATACAAAAGCCACAAGTGTTAAGGCTAGATAGATGAGCAGCATCGAAGATTGTTCTGTACCGACCGAAGCCCCTGTGCCCAACATAAGTCCGCTTAACAAAATGGTAAAACGAGCCAAGACATTGAACTTACGCGCTGCTAACATACCAATCACTGCAACGAACCCATAACCGATCAAAATATTTGCCGGCTCATCAAAACCTAGAACAACCGTCACGAGACCAATCAGAGTGAAACTTCCTAACAGAGAACCGATGATAATGACAGAAATCGTAAGCACACGTACGACCCATTTGCTGAAGTCTCCGTCGCTTTTGATCGGCGTATCGGTTTCATCCGTTGCACCTGACTCAATCTTCTCAGAAGAAGGCTTCCAAGCGCGCACGTAGTTCATGAACATCACATTCGCACCGATAAACACGATTACGAACAACAAGCTCACGATAAAAAATAGTTCATTATGGTACTCAATAATCAATTCAACATACTTCGTTGTGATCGCGGCAGAAATCCAAAGCCCTGCGAACAGCAGATAGACTTTACTCTGTGTCCGATGAGCATACAGGACGGCCGCAGCTAGTGCTGCAATGAGCGGCAGGTTCATCCAAATCCCATAATTCTCGAACGTATGGGACACAGACATGATAATGAATATACAAAGTGTCGCTTGAAAGGTCACCCATTTGAGGAATGGGGAATGTAAGCTCCCCTTCTCAAACAAGACGAACAAGGTACCGTTCACGATCGCAAGCCCAAACCAGATCGCGAGTGTAGCTCCCTCGGTTTCGGAATAACTGCCCCATTTGGGAAAGAAGAACAGTCCGTAGGCAAGATGTCCAAGTATATAACTCAAGACATAATAGGGCTGCCATCGGGTTAAGATCGCATATAGAACGGCTGGCAGAAACCACACTAGAAACAAACTATAACTGTCTGCGTGTGAATTATAGGTTTGACCAATTAAACCGATCCCAACTCCGAAAGAAATGCAGCTGGCAAACAAGCTTAACTTACTTAGAAACTCTCTTCCAACCTGACGGGAAAGCCAAACGGATAACCCGTAAAACCCCAATATAAGAACAAATATAGGAATAAATTTCTCTAATCGGTTCAACTTCTCCCAGTTAGAAGCAAAGAAGTAACCGATAGCAGTTAAAAGAGCACTGGCCCCAAGTACATAACCAAGTTGGATCATGATTTTGTTGGATTTCATGCTGTTCATCTCCTCTCTTACTATGCTTCTAATTCTACAGGAGATCGCTGATTTGAGAAGTACTATCTATTCCTAGTACCTGATCATTAGCCTATGGAAGAAATGCGACCTTCAGCTACATTCTCTTGTGCATGACTTCCTTGTGAATGATGCACAAGTTGTTCATAAATACCTTGAAGTGCAAGCAACTCGGTATGTGTGCCTTCTTCAACAATTTCCCCATGACTCATCACGATAATACGGTCGGCATGCATAATCGTTGATATCCGATGTGCGATCACAATGGACGTTCTTCCTTCAGCCACAACGTTCAAGGCCGTTTGAATGAGCTGCTCCGTTTGTGAATCCAGATTAGCCGTAGCCTCGTCTAAGATAAGAACCTTTGGTTGGAATACGATAATTCGCGCAAAAGATATTAATTGTCGTTCACCAGCAGACAACCCGCTGCCTCTCTCAGAAATTCGGGAGTCATACCCGTCTTTCATCCGTGTTATAAGCGCATCCGCGCCGACCAATTTGCAAGCTTCAATAACCGTCTCTCGTGAAATTGCGGGGTCGAACATCCTTACATTTTCAAAAATGCTGCCCGCATATAAATACGGCTCTTGTTGAACTAAGCCAATCGTTCGATGGAGATCCGTCTGGGAGATGTCTCTAATATCAATACCATCTATTCGTATGGCACCTCCTTGCACGTCATAGAAGCGGCAGAGCAGACTAATCAATGAGCTTTTGCCTGCACCCGTTGTACCTACTACCCCAATCATCTCGCCAGGAGCGATATGTAGGTCCAAATCTTCAATGACAGCGGTATCCTTCTGATACCCAAAATGGACATGATCGAACTGAATGTCTCCTTGGACATTAACCAAAGGAATCAATTCTGAAACTTCTTTATCTTTTACTTCTGGTTGCGCCGAGAAAATATTCCAAATCCGACTCATGGATACTTGTGTGGATTGAAGTGTATTCCATTGCTGTGTAATGTTATTAATCGGCTGAAAAAACTGCCTAATATACGTTATGAACGCATATAACACGCCAAACTCAATGGCTTTATCGAAGACCGCAATACCGCCAACCCAAGTAATAAAGGCTATCGATAGGTTCCCCAAAATGTCAAAAGAGCGGTTAAATAACACGTTTGTTCGGATCTCTCTTAGGTTCGCTCGGAAATAACCCGTGTTCTTATCCGTAAAGCGGCTCATCTGCTCTTTCTCTTGATGGAATGCTTGAATAAGGTGCATACCTGATAAATTCTCAGCTGTGAACGCTACCATTTGGGATAATTTCGATCGCGAGAGCTGGTACGTTTTGCGCATATATTGACGGAAAGCCACCGCAATGAGAACGATGATGGGAATGACGATCATACTATACAACGTCAGCATTGGATCCAAATGATACATGAGAACGATAATGAAAACCAACGTCATGCTATCACGCACTAAGCTAAGGAGCACTTGCGTGAAAAACTGGTTCAACGTTTCCGTATCGCTAGACACATGCGTAATCAGGCTTCCGCTCGGCGTTTTGTCATAGTAGGACATCGATTGTCTGAAAATATGTTGAAATAAATCCTTACGGATTTTGGCTACAATGCTCTGACCTGCGAATTGCAGCAGATTGTTTTGTAAGTAGCTGAAAAACATGCTCGAGATGGATAATCCCCCGTACAGTAAGCAGATCATGATCAGTGCGTTGAAATCATTTTTGCCGATCATGAGATTACCATCGATCGCAATTTTAACCAAATAGGGCTGAAATAAATCTGCCGCGATGCCAAGCAAGGCACATACGACAACAGCTGCGAACGTAAGCTTGTGAGGTTTCGCATATGCAGCTAACGCACGGAAGGAAGCATTCGATTGACTGAGGTCTTGTGGAGGTTTATTCCGCTTGAACATGGTCGTTTCCTCCTTCTTGAATGGCATACAGCTCCGCATACAAGCCATCTTGCGCAAGCAGTTGCTGATGTGTGCCACGCTGGACAATTCTTCCTTCATGCAGAACGATGATTTCATCCGCGTGTTTCAAAGCAGAGATCCGATGTGCAATCCAAATCGTCGTCTTATTCGATCGTTCTTTCCTAATCGCATCAATAATGTGCTTTTCTGTTACCGAGTCTACTGCACTGACGCTGTCATCAAGAATCATCAAAGGTGAATCTTTGATAATCCCTCTCGCTAAGCTCGTTCGCTGACGTTGCCCGCCCGACAAGGTTACTCCGCGCTCACCAAGCTTTGTCTCAAACTTTTCTGGAAATGACACGATGCTGGATAAAATTTGCGCCTTATTGGCCGCACGTTCTACTTGTTCTATAGAGGATTCCCTTTTGAAGAAGGCAATATTATCCCTAATCGATGTACTGAACAAAAAGCCCTCTTGTGGCACATAAGCGATCTGATTCCGCAGGCTTTCGAGTGTCACATCACGGATATCACTATCTCCGATCCATACAGTTCCTTCTGGTGGATCATAGATACGCAACATGATTTTCATCAACGTAGACTTCCCGCTGCCCGTTTTACCAATGATGCCGATCGATTTCCCAGGTTCAATGGTCAGTGAGATATCATGAAGCACTTCATCCTCATCATCTGGATAAGCAAATGACAGATGCTCAATGCGAATCTCTTCCTGATCTAGGTGTGTAGGCTGAGCAAGCTCATTCTGCTTAATGTCCGATTCCTTCGTCAGCAGCTCATTGACTCGCTCTAAGGAAGCTCGTGAACGCTGCAAGGCATTTATTACACGTCCAATTTGCTGCAATGGATTCACCATCATCCGAATATACAACGTTAATTCTACAAAATGCCCAATCGTAATACGCCCATGAATCGTCAAATAGCCCCCGAAGGCAATCGCAATAATAAGCGATACCGCACCCAGAAACGGAATTAACGCTTCAAATAACGAGGAAAGTCGTACTAACCGTAGCTGATTGTCACGAATCCTGTCGACCGTTTCACTAAATCTGTCAATCATAATCGGTTCTACCGCGAATTTCTTCGCAACACGGATGCCTCCAAATTGTTCTTCGGCTGACTCTGTCATCGTTCCTAATGCTTCCTGAACCTGTAATGAACGCTGCTTAATTACTGGCTGAAACTTAGCGGATAACACAGGAATAAGTAATAAGGGCACGATACAAATCAGAATGACGTAGAGCGGAATGGAGCTGAACATCATCGAAACAATAGCAGCTGCAATTAATATGACAGAATTCACAATCTGATTGATCCCCAAAGAGATGGACTCACGAATAACGGTCACATCATTCATTACATAACTCAGTAGCTTACCGACTCCATTCTGGGAATAAAAAGTTGCTCCAAGTCGGGTAAAATGATCAAATAACCGATTTCTTGTTCCAAACTCGAAACGGCGACCGCTCCGCATAATCATGTACTGTCCAATCGCACACAATACACCAAAAGTTACACCAATAACGAGTAGCTTAACGCTGTACTGGGCAATTAAACTTTTACTGAGTCCACCCTTTTGGAGCTGGTCCGTAAACATGCCTAGCAGTTTGGGATAGTACGAGTGAACAATATTCCCTACCGAAATCAAGAGTGCGGCGATAACATACACCGGCCAATTCTTTAGTAAGAAATCAACCAATAACCGTGTCGGCTTCAAAACGACATCACTTCCCATTACAATTTTGACTCGCTTGTTAGTCTTTCCCCATGTATTAAAAACGTCCGATCCATGCATTTCCCAGTATACGCCTATTCAGATCCACTTCCTATATCAGATATTGACGTTATAATAAGAGAAGTCGTCTTAAATTTACATATACTCAAAGGAGGCACAGGATCATGGACTTTATTTTAGATCGAATAGAAAATAAAATCGAGTTTTTTCAGGCTTATGATTTAAAAACACTTGAAGAGAAAATCAATGATCAAATCGACAATAACAAGGCGCTTATGCTTGATGTATACGCCATCCAGCATCACATTGTATTTGACCCAAATGCGGGTAAAATGCTGTATAGCGCTGTTGTTCATTTCAAAGTGAAATAGCATGACAATGAAGCTGAGCGCAAAAAACCACTCACATCAATTGAATGAGAGTGGTTTTTTAATTTGTTAAAGATCCATCATAAATTGGAAAGTCAAATCATTGAAACCTGGTAATCCTTCATGTCCGAAATCTGGGAAGATTTCCAGTTTTTTGTTTGCAGTGATTTTATTGTAAGCAGCAAATTGGGTAGACGGCGGGCATACAGTATCCATGAGACCTACGGCCATCATCACATCCCCTTGAATACGATTCGCTAGGTTTTGAATATCAATATAGCCCAATTTTGTGAAATATTCTTCCTCACGTTTGTGTTGTGGGTCATGACGGCGGAAAAAGTCCTTCAGCTCTTGATAGGCATCCTTCGCCAAATCCATCTCCCATACGCGCTTATAGTCACTTAGGAACGGATAGACGGGTGCTAATTTCTTAATACGCGGCTCAAGTGCCCCACAAGCAATCGTTAAAGCACCACCTTGCGATCCTCCCATTGCGCCTACACGTGTAGGGTCAACTTCAGGCATATTCATCGCAATGCCAGCAAGCTGTGCAGTATCTAAGAAAATATCGCGGAATAAAAGCTGATCCGGGTGATCATCCAATCCACGAACGATGTGTCCTCTGAGCGTCGTCCCTTTGGTACCGCCAACATCTTCCGAGAATCCGCCTTGACCACGGCAATCCATGGAGAAGAAGGAATAACCAAGCGCTGCATATGAAAGCTTATCGTTCCAATCACCTGAATTACCGGAGTAGCCATGGAATTGAACAATGGCAGGATGCGGCTCTGTCACGTTCTTCGGACGAATATATTTTGCGTAAATGCGAGCACCCTTAACTCCTGTGAAATACAGATCAAAGCAGTCCGCATACGGTACTTGGAATTCACTTGGGCGAAGCTCGATTTGGGGGTCTACCGCCTTCATTTCAGCGATTGCACGCTCCCAGTAAGCATCAAAATCTTCGGGTCTTGGATTTCGTCCTTCGTACGCGTGAAGCTTTTCTAATGGAAAATCAATTGCTGGCATGTGTCCATCCTCATTTCTATGAATTTAAGCGACCGTATAGGAAGTGAAATCGATGGCTTCACCATCAATAAGTGGACTGATTTCCTTCGTTGGATCGCCGCTTAACAACAACGTTTGATTGGACAAGGAAGTATACGTAATCGAGTTATTTGCACCGTATGTAGGTTGCTTGTCTTTCATCATTTCCGCAAAATGGTGAACATCGCGTATGCCAAGTGACTCTGCAGTTACTTGATCAACGCATTCGACGACAACGGCATTCGTTCTACCACGACTAGTTACAAAACAACGATCCTCCAGAACCTCACGATGATAGGGTTGCTGGATGTATACAGCCATTAAGGCGTTTCCTACCCGTCCAAAAATTCCACTTGTTGACTCCATCCACTCACCCAGAGGCAAGCACCCTTTAATGTAGTTTGGTTGGTCTTCTGGTATGTTGTAAGAGGCCATAATTACTTGTTTATGAAAAAGTACTTCTGTGTATTCGCTCTGATGGCGCAAATCTCCTTCTGGCTGCTCCAGATCCGGATGGAAAAAATAAGCGTGATTCACACCTTGTACGTGATCAAGCGGGAACGCGATGTCCCAACGATGCTGTTCGTTATCGAACTCTCGAATTCGTTCCCACATGCCGCCCATGGCAAAGCTTTCTGTGAAGTATACATAACTATGGAGATGATCATTCTCATGATTAGCTTGACCGATTTGCTTAGGAATTTGCCGTTTAATCTCGATGGGTACTGGTGACCGACGCAAAGCAGTTTGAATGCTTGGTGCTGGCGCTTCATAAACAAGGAAACCCGCGTATTCGGTTCTCGGCATGTGAGTCGGCAGCTTGAAGTCCCCGAATTGCACATAATCGTGCAGCACATTCGTATCTTTCGGCATGTCATGCGGCCAAATCCGCGCATGTGGACCTACCCAGGCGCCGCCTAAGTAGAATGTCGCGCGCTCGCTCCACAAATAGTCCAGCATCCGAGCCAACTCGCTGCGGATTTCTGTATCTTGGATCAACTGCCACGCACAGGTGAAAGCCTGCACCCAATGCCAGAACCATGGCAGACCGCCGTATTCTGTCATCCCATTGGCTTTGACTCGCTCAAGTGTTAATTGCAGACTCTCATAACCATCTTGGAGTAAAGCGGCATCTTCATAGCGTTGTCCGAAAATCAGCTTCGCTGCTGTATACTTCGCTTCATGATGACCATAACTTGTGAGCGGTTTTCGATAAAAGTTGCTGTCATAAATATGGCGAAGTGTCCTATCCAATGCAACACGGAGCGCATCACTTAATTGAGCTTGATATCGCTGAGCAAAATAAACCATCAAGCTCCCCATGAGCTCCACTGGCAATGTATTCTTAGACGCCTCATGAGGCGTTGGTCTTAAGTTGAGTGGCCAATGACCATAGGTGCTACTAGTTGAATCTTGATCTTGGATATCAAGTAGGTGAAGGAGCACACCTTCTGCCTTATCCTTAGCCTGTTTGCGGTCACCTTCAAAGGCGATGTTGGGATCCACAGAAGCTGCGAAAAGATACGATGCGTAATAGAAATTATCACGCACGTCCCCTTCGAACAAAAAGCCATTGCTCAGAACTGGCTGTTTATAAGCTGCATGCGCAACGTTCGCAATAATTTCGTCTTGGCGTTGCTGTATTGTAGTCAATTTGTCATCTCCCATTGAGGAACATATGAAGCATATTTGTTTAGTTGCAAATTCAAGGGCAATTCAAAGGTAATTAGTCGGATTGAAACGTTTCACTTTACCAATTTTATATGTTAATAAAAGTAGCGTCAATGCGAATTTCTCGGGATGGGGATGACTGGTGGGTTGGGTTCCGCAACAATTAACAGTATAAATTCCATCTATCGGCTGCATGGTACGCCTGCCCGCAAAAAAAGAACCTCCACAATCATGTGGTGGCCCCTCATCTTGTTTTATTGAATCAACGAATAGATATCCGTATACGTATAGCCATGTGCTTCAGCGACAGCTGGATATGTGACATGACCTCTTGCCACATTAATCCCTTTGGCGATGGCTTTGTTATCGAGCGCGGCACGCACGAAGCCTTTGTTCGCGATTTGAAGACCATAGCTGGTCGTCACATTCGTCAAAGCCAAGGTAGAAGTGCGAGCCACGGCTCCCGGCATATTGGCTACGGCATAATGAATGACACCATGCTTCACATAGGTCGGCTGATCATGGGTTGTAATGCGGTCGATCGTCTCGATCGATCCGCCCTGATCAATGGCAACGTCGATGATCACACTACCTGGACTCATCGTTCTCACCATCTCCTCGGTCACGAGCCGAGGTGCGCGAGCACCAGGAATGAGCACAGCGCCAACAACGAGATCCGCACGGCGTACGACTTCTGCGATGTTATACGGATTGGACATAATCGTTCTCACACGACCCTGAAATTGATCATCCAATTGACGTAGTCGGTCGGCATTCAAGTCAATGATTGTCACTTCAGCACCGAGACCAATCGCCATTTTCGCTGCATTTGCACCGACGATGCCGCCACCGATTACAGCTACTTTACCTGGTTCAACGCCGGGAACACCACCAAGCAGAATGCCTTTACCGCCATGAGCCTTCTCAAGAAAATGAGCACCGATCTGCACGGACATACGTCCAGCCACTTCGCTCATCGGCGTTAGGAGCGGCAAGCTCCCGTTGTCGAGCTGGATCGTTTCATACGCGATGGCTGTTACATTTTGACTAATAAGAGCATGCGTTAATTCAGCTTCAGGAGCTAGATGCAGATACGTGTACAATATCAATCCATCATGAAAGTAACCATATTCCTCAGGTAGTGGTTCTTTCACTTTGACAACCATATCCGATGACCATACCTCCGCTGCGGTTGCAACGATCGTCGCACCTGCCGCCGTATAATCTTCATCCGTGAAACCAATGCTGTGGCCTGCAAGCGTTTCAATCCGTACTTCATGTCCTGCCTGTTTGTATGAAAGCACCGAGCTCGGTGTCATGCCAACGCGAAACTCATTGTTTTTAACCTCTTTAGGAACGCCAATAATCATGCCCCATCAACCTCTCTTAAGGACCCCTTAGTGTAAGGATCACTCTCTACTTGTCTCCAAGTATAAGGTAGAAACTGGCACATGCCATTAGACATTTTGTCAAAAAACCGCTGCTTTTCTTTTCACAATTTTTTCTCCGGACGAAGGAGTTGATAAGCACGTATCCCTACTTGTAACGCTAATCTTTTCTCAGGATGCATATAATCAGCACCTAGTAGCTCTTCAATTTTTTCCAATCGATAATAAAGGGACTGTCTCACGATAAAAAGCTGCTGCGCAGCGATTTGCTTCGACCCATCATGGTCAAGATACACTTTAAGCGTTCGGAGGAGCTCGCTGCCTTTGAGGCTATCATGATCAATAATCGGCCCGAGATACGATCGGACGAATGATGCCAGAATACTTTTGTCCCCGATATGAAACAACAGTTCAAATACGCCTAACTCGTCATAAAACATGACATTCTTCTGCTGCAAGGTAACCGTTACTGACAATGCTTGAAGCGCCTCCTGATAGCTGCGATGCGCGTTCAAGAAGGTTCGATTCGTCTGACCAATACCGATCTTCAGCCGAGTCTCCGCATGTTCCTTCATCCCTTGAAGCGCCTCCAGCACATAATGCAAGCGCTCCTTCGCTGGCTTCTTAGGAGCCTTATCGAATGCGAGAACGACAAGTCTGTTATGTTTCAACGTGATTAAGGGGTGAAATAATTGTCCCTCAAAAATCGATCTAGCCGCAAGCGACAAATGCAGACCTACAGATTCAATACCATCTTTTTCCGTGGCATGATCTTCTTCTTGCTCTTGCTCAAATTCAATCAAAACAACCTGATAGGCGAGTGAATTTAGACGTTTAAATTCAACACCGATCAGATCCTTGATCTGCTCTTCCTCTTGAATGCGCATATGAAGCAAATCGTCCACCCACAGTGTTTGCGAATACAATTTACGTTCTTCCATGTATCGTTTTCGCAATAAATCCTGTGCAATTGACAACGAAGCAGAATCTAGAATTAAAAACTCATATTCCTGCGGCTTGCGATCCAGCACGAGTAGGATGTGCGCCCAGGTTTTGCCCATAGCCCCTACAGGTTGAACAATTACCGATTGACCCGCAATGTCTTCAACATATTGCCCCTCACCTGTTCCATCGTTCCCACTTACTTTGCCGCGATTGGCTAGAAAATCCAGCCATTGATCTGACTCCTGTTTGCCAAGCGGTGGGGTGAACTTCGGTTGAGTATCAACAGGCACATAAATGACTTGACCTTTGGTACTGCTTTGCAATAGAGCAAGAACATGCGTGACTCCTTGAGAAGACAAGGTCATACGATGGAATTCGCGCGATATTTTTTCCAAATCCTGAAGTGCTTTATGGTGCTGATTAATAATATGAGCATGAATATCCTGCGTGATATCAATAAATCGAACAGCATTTGGGAAAATAATGAGTGGGAAATCGTGAGCTTCGGCCGCATCCATCCATTCTTGGGGAACTGAGCTTATATAGTGTCCCATCTCAATACAAAGACAGGTGACATTTCTATGGATTAGCTGTTCTAGATAGGTCATGAATGATTCCGTATCGTTCTTGAAGGCGGCACCCGTCGTTAGAATCATCTCGCCACCTTGCAGCAGTTGTTCAAACTGGATCACCTCGATAATGTGAACCCAGCGGACTAGTCGCCCTAAGCCCATTTTGCCAGCCGCGATATAGGCATGATGAAAAGTTGGTCGTGCTAATACCTCTTCAACGGTTAATTGATAGGTTTGATGCATAAACTCACTTCTCTCTACTCGTTCTCGATCTATGCTTTGCCAAAAGTTATCCACAATCTTTATATCAGAGTATTTGTGGATATAACTACGCCAATTTATTTATTCTCATTAGGTTGTACCATCTTCATCCAGACGGTACACACGTAAATTCGCATATTCAGCGATCAGAGGTGCCATTTGACGTAAACCGATCTTGCCGCTGCCCAGAACATGACCGAATTCTGTGCCATCATCCTCCCACTCCAATACAGGCAGTTCGTTTATGGCAAAATGGACCTTCGCCCCATGCTTCCTAAGCATCATATGATAGGGCGATATACAATCCTCCACATTAGGAATCGGATCCGCACCTTGAGCGACTAAATAAAAACCATAACTTTTGCGCAAATTGCATGTATGAAATCCTCTTTCATCTGGGTACCTACGCCGGAAATAAGAAATATGCAACGTGTCGATGTCTCCATGCGTGTAATGTGCATATTGTCCAGACCGTTCGTTCAAATTGGCGGCGAACAAATCTTCCCCGTTCTTTCCAGCTGCAGCAAAAAACATCATACTTAGACCTGGCTCCTTTATTGGCCAGAAATCCCACTCCACCTGAATGTCTCCAGGAAATTCTTCAGGACACCAGAACACATAATTCGCCAACTGTTCCAAGCTTTCGTCGAGCGCGTTCTCCATCCGCATTCTGCCGTTAGGGAATGTGATTTTGGCCTTGCCCTCCAGCCGGAAGTCTTGAATATCCTCAATCGATGCCAGTTTATTTTCGTAGATTAACGTTCGCTTTACTTGAGACATTGCCTCTATTCCCCCTACCTGACTTTTGCTATCTAATATTTAGACGTTCTTAGCTGTAACAATGGTACGCCCCATAAAGCAGAGTTTATCAGGAATTCGGGCGTAACTGCAATCCTGAAATTGATACAATCCCTCCAATAAGCCCATTACGATCTCTCCTTGGTTTACAGGTCGTAGGGAAGATGCCCCTTCATAATCTCCCGATTTGCATAGTCATCGAACGGTTCTTATTCCTTCGGGTTCTGGCATGTACAAAAAGCACGTACCCATCCCATCGGGACGTGTACGTGCTTCGAAATACAATAATCTACACTATTCATATAACGCTGAATCTATAGCAACCTTCTGACCCGACCAAACCTGCTGTGAGGTCCACGGTACATCTGCACCTTGCCAGAATTCATCATTCGCCGCCAAGCCTAGCGGTAGAAAGACCGCAGAGCATAGATACAAGCTCCCTGTTGAGATATACGGCTCGCCAAGTTCTGGTTGATGTCCGCAAAGTCCAATCCGCAACCAACCGGCTTCATCGAAAGTGCCTGGTACTTCAATCAATCTGCGAATAACAGCTGTTAAAGCTCCGCGTACTTGAGCTGGTTGGACGCCAACAGGCAACTCGCGCCGCTGTGATGTCTGCGCCAGCGCTTGGAAAGCACCGAAGCGGTAGGCTAACGAACGGCCAATCGCAGGGAATGTACCTTCTGGAGAAATCATGCGCTCTTGAACTGCCGCGTAACGCTGCGCACGCTTCAGGATGTTCTCACGCATTTTGCCCCAATCTTGATAAAGCGCATGCACTTGCTCGATAATATCCACCATCATTGGCTGAATGACGAAGCTGTTGTAATAATCCGCATGATAGTCAACACCGTCACCATACATGCCATCGCCTAGATACCACTGTTCGTGCTGCTTTAGAGCAAAATCAACACGCATATGATCCCAGTCTTCGCCCATGACACCAAGAGCGGTTTCTGTCATCGCTGCGAAAAGCAGCCAGTTATTGAAGCCTGGCTTGCGTGTTCGCGAGGTTTTCATTGCCGCAGCGAGATTCTTTTGTACGCGAGCGTCCAAGCTATGCCATAGCGTATTCGGTGCACGTAAAATGGCGTGCGCAAGGAACGCGGTATCCACGATCGGCTGCATCCCCTGAGCGAAGTTCAAGAAATCGGGTGATTCCGGATCCGTTGCCGCATCCATCGCCTCTCGTGCAAGCTTACCGTACGCCTGACGAAGCTGTTCCTCCTCGATATCTAAGGCTGGTGTTTCTAACCAAGGCGCCATTCCGACGAGCGTACGACCGAACGCTTCGAGATGCGTGAAGGCGCGTTGCTCTTCTTTTTTACATTCAACTGGCATGGTGGCTCTAAGTTGTCTACTTGCCAGCGCCCGAAGGACAGGCTCAGCGATGCGAAGCATCGTCTGAACCCAATAGACGCGATCTGTTGCCACGGCCGATTGCGAATTACTCATACCAATACCCCTTAAATCCTTTTTCTAGACGAAGCAGAGCCTCTAAATAGTAGTAGTCTCCCCAAATGACATAATCATCCGGTGCAGCGCCGCCGCGAACACTGTAAGAACCGCGCTCAAGGAATCCTTGCGCATCCGGTTTACCAATTGTAGCGTAGGATTTCACTAATCCTGCCATTGAACGCTGAACACCATTTTCCAAGTACGCACGATCCGGATCATCTGCTGCCAAATGCTCAAGAATCTCCAAAGCCCCTGCAGAAGCAATCGCGGAAGCAGAACTATCACGCTTCGTTTCAGCATTTACTGGCGCATTGAAATCCCAATATACAACATCATCCTCTGGCAAACGCTCGAAGAAATAACGTGCCAAACGTTTGGCTGTCTCTAAATAAAGCGGATTTTTCGTATAATGGTACGAAAGCGCAAACCCGTAAATCCCCCACGCTTGTCCTCTTGTCCAAGTAGATCCATCTTGATAACCTTGATGCGTTCCACCACGAAGTGGTTCACCTGTTTCTTGATCAAAGTAGAATGTGTGGTAAGAAGAATCATCACCGCGCACTAAGTAACGGCGAGACAAATCCGCATGGATAATCGCTACTTCTTTATATTTCGTATCTCCGGTTTGTTCATATGCCCAGTAAAGCAACGGCAGGTTTAGTAGACAATCGATAATGATCCGTCCGCCATTATGCTCGTCACCCTCAGGTCCCCAAGCTTGGATGTACTGCCCCTTCGGTCTCCAACGCTTCATCAATACATCTGCTGCTTGCAAGGTAAGTTGTTTTGCGTTCTCATCCTTCTCAAGAATCCACTGTGCCTTCGAAGAAAGGGAATACAGAAAGCCAATATCATGATGATCCAGTCCGACATGATTATCAAGTCTTTCTTTAAAGCTCGCTACCGTTTTCTGTGCAGCCTCCTGGAATACTTTGTCACCACTATACTGATAGCTCAGCCACAAAATCCCTGACCAGAAGCCATCCGTCCAATCGGTATTCGGATTCAAATGATAAATATCGTTCTCACTGACATGAGGGAACTGATCCCCGAAACGCTCAATATTCACTTTCGTCTTCTGCAAAGCATCCTCAATAGCTTGTTTCCACATGATAGAATCACTCCGTATCCCTTGTTATAGGTTGCATTGTACCTGCCTCAACTTCACGAGCGAGTTAAACGTTTAACACTCATATTTAGATTAAATTGAAACGTTTAACCTGTCAAGCAAAATTAACGTTTTGACGTCCATTTTGGACAAGATCGTTAATCCAAAATTAGTGCCGGTGGTTGAAGTGAAACAGTGAGAATCTTTTTCTCCAAAAAATAGGCTTAACCCACAAAAAAAATAGAACCAACGTCGATTTTCTTACGTAATACTATTCATGCATGACATTCTTTCAGGATTAGGGAGGTTTCTTGCTTATGACAATAACACTCGCTTTTCACCAAAACACTTCAATCCGGGATGCGATCTCTGAGATCATCTGGTACCTAAGAAAGAAACGTAGAATTTAATCCTAGCACCATGCCCTAAAAAACATAGAAGAAGAACAAAGCCTATGGCTTTCCGTTAACGGAGAGACATAGGCTTTGTTGTAGTTGCACTACTATAATCTATAAGGCTGCGCCTTTTCCACCATCAATATTCACAGAGGTACCTGTTACATAGGAAGCCGCATCCGATGCTAAAAAGGTAATCACATTGGCTGCTTCCTCCGCATTGCCAATACGGCCTAATGGAATATCATGTCGCGGATCACTTGCGAACTCTTCCCAAGTGAGGTCAGGTGCAACTTTTTTCCAGACTTTCTCGATCTGGTCACTGCGAATGGTTCCAATACATACGGTGTTGACCCGAATCTGTGCCGATCCCAAATCTTTGCTCATCGCATTCGTTAATGCCAAACCCGCCGCTCTGCTAACGGATGTCGGGAGCGATGAAGCCGGAGGTGTTTTGGCTGCGGATGTCGTAATATTCACGATGGAGCCGCCGCCTGCTTCACGCATATGTGGAATCGCAAATTGTGAGCAATGGATGGCTCCGAATAATTTCAACTCCAAATCTTGGCGCCACACGGCCGAACCTACTTGTTCGAAAGGTGCAGCTGCAGATGTCCCTGCATTATTCACAAGAATATGCAAACTGCCGAAACGTTGTACCGTCTCTTCGATTGCTCGCTGACAATCAACCTCCGAGGTCACATCTGCTTGAATCGCGAGAACTTCGCCCTCAGTTAGATTCGCAATGTGGATCGCAGCTTCTTGAAGCTGCTCTGCATTGCGAGCAAGAATTGCCACCTTCGCCCCTTCACGTGACAAAGAAATAGCGGTAGCTAGTCCGATTCCTTTACTTCCGCCCGTGATTAAAGCCACTTTATTTTGCAAGCCTAATTGCATATGGTTCGCTTCCTTTCCCTTAATAACACAATAATGGCAACCTATTGATAAGCATACGCCATCACAGCGCCTTTTTTCAAATCTCAGCTGAATCAACAGCGAAGAAAAAACCATCAGGACCTATCATCCTCATGGTTTTCTCTTGCAATTTCTATTGGTTTAAGTAAACAGCTTTGCCCGTACGAGCAGACTCATAAATAGCTTCGAGAATTTGTGATACAACGTAAGCTTGCTCAGGTGTTACAACTGGATCAATATCTTGATCAATCGCATTGATCCAAGTACGCATTTCTACATCAGCCGCGCTTTCACTTTTACCATCATAGAAAGCAACGCCGCCCGCTTTCAATTCAACCTCGGTAGTGTAGAGACGACTGTGCTTCTCACCATTGATGCGAAGACCGCCTTTCATATCCGCTCCACCTTCGGTACCGCTTAACGAACACTTCGCTTCGTCAACTTCAAGTGTGTTTAGTGCCCAGCTGGATTCAAGCATAATGGTAGCACCATTCTCCATTACGATCATTCCGAAAGCGGAATCCTCAACGGTGAATTTACTCGGATCCCATGGCCCCCATGCGTTGGCAGCGTTTTCTGTTTGGGACAATTCATGGTAGGATGTGCCCAAAACAACCTTCGGCTTATAGTTGTCCATCATCCACAGTGTAAGATCTAGGGCATGCGTACCGATATCGATTAACGGACCGCCACCTTGCTTCTCTTCATCAAGGAATACACCCCATGTCGGTACTGCACGACGACGAATCGCATGTGCTTTAGCAAAATAAATGTGTCCAAGTTCGCCGTCAGCACATACGTTTTTCAGATGTTGACTATCTGGGCGGAAACGGTTGTTATAGCCAATAGTTAACTTTTTGCCAGTGCGTTTCGCTGTTTCAACCATGCGTTTCGCATCTTCAGCTGTTTTCGCCATCGGCTTCTCACACATGACGTGCTTGCCAGCCTCAAGTGCAGCAATTGAAATTTCAGCATGAGAAATATTCGGTGTTAGTACATGCACGATATCAATCGTAGGATCTTGCAGAACTTCTTTATAATCTTCGCAAACTAGTGCGGCTTCAATCCCATATTTCGCTGCAGCTGTTGCTGCACTCTCTTGAATGATGTCACAAAATGCGACTAATTCAACATTTGACAACTTGCTCAAACTAGGCAAATGCTTACCATTCGCAATTCCACCGCAACCAATAATACCAATTCGATACTTACGTGACATGTGAAGACCTCCAATAGGTTTTTTCCTTGCATACAAATATATGATATCTAGACAACTCTCTTAAATTTAGCACAAGAAAACGCTTATTTTTAGTCTAACATTCGGACAATCATAGTCAGATATTGCGACACGATAGGCCGAGACGTAATGCGGATAATGCTATCGGATACGCGATGCGGACATAAGTGGCCGGCGCACGGACGCATAGCTGGAGAAAATTCTTCTATTCGCCTGGAGCACAGGATTTTGCTGAATCTCCCTATTTGGGAGCATTAGATGGATTTCCTACAGCTAATTTCCGCCAAAATCCATCAAACAGTTAATCTTGCTCATATTAACTGTACTTTTTCCATCTAATCGCTAAAGCTTAGGTGAAACGACAATATTAGCTGTACATTTTACAGTTATTTGGAAACTAGCTACTCAATTGAGCACACTTTTTCTTCTACTTCTACTTCTACACCTTTTACCCTGCTCCTACTGCTACTCCTTGACGCATACCTTATCACACACTATCTCCCCCTAATAATTAAGGGGAAGTTCCCCTTCTCCCTTGTCCTTGAACACAAGTAAAAGCCAGGAGAATATTTCCCCTGGCTTTAATTTGGACTATTCTAGCTGCCGCCTGCTCGTTTCTGAGCATCCTCCAAATAGCTACGATACAGCTCCTCATTCGGTTGTTCCTTCGTTAAATTCTCGTAGTAGCGAGCAACTTTCTGGAAGTAGTAGCCATGCACATCACTTGTCGGCACAAGCCGATATGGTTCCCAGCCATACGTTTCTACAAGATACGCTTGACCTTGCTCCTGCGTCCACAAGGCAATTTCACAAAGGCCATCTGGACCATTCCGCGTCGGCATATCTTCAATTTCCAAGTGTGAATATATCGTGCCAGGTGGAATTACACGCTGAAACCCTGTCTGCGTCCATTGAATAATATCCAGCTCTGCTGTAGGTTCATTTGCCCGTTCCCAACCAATAAGGACATCCCAGCCCTCTTTGCGTGAAACTGGAGCTGCAGCAAAATCCTTCACAGCAAGATCCTTTCCTGTAGATGCCGACCCGATTGGAAACCAATTGCCGGAGTATTCTTTCAAGGAAAACAAATATTGGCTATCTAAATATCTATATAGGGCTGTGATTTCTGGAAATCCATCACCATCCACATCAGCATAAAGAATCGCCGCGGGCTCTCCCTCCTGCCTCAGCACAACAATCTCGGCCTCCTCAGGTATACAACTGCGGACGACAGAAAGAAAATCAATTGAAGACAAGCTCATGTTATCCCTCTTTTCGCATCTTCTTTGGCATAAGTATATGCGGAGAGGAACTTGGCACATGTCTAACTTGATTCCTAGTTACTTTGTTCTTGAGAATTAGGCACTCCCGCGCTGCTCCTCATGTAACTGGTGAACACATTGGATAAAACGCACAGTCTGTGTCTCTGCTCTCATCACGACTGAGTGGGTTTGCGCACGACCGCCCCAGCCATATTTGACACCGTTCAAGAAATCACCTGATGTGACCCCAGTTGCCGCAAAAATAATATCGGAATCACCCACAAGGTCCCGCATGCCTAACACTTTCGATGGATCCGTAATCCCCATGGCTAGACAACGATGATGTTCTTCTTCATTCTCAGGAAGCAAACGCCCTTGCATTTCGCCTCCCATACACCGCAAAGCTGCTGCTGCAAGGACACCTTCGGGAGCCCCCCCTGAACCTACATGCAGGTCAATCCCAGTTTCTGGGAATGCCACAGCCATCGCACCTGCCACATCACCGTCGCTGAGCAAATAAATTTTGACCCCTAGTTTACGCAAGATCATAATGTGTTCCGCATGTCGATTACGATCTAGGATGGAGACCGTCAGCTCTGAAATTTCCTTATGCAGAATGCTTGCCGCTTTCTGAATGGTTACCTCTAGCGGATCTTCAAGACTCAGCTTGCCAGCCAATCGCGGCCCAACAGCCAGCTTCGCCATATACATATCAGGGGCATGGAGGAGATTGCCCTTCTCTGCGATAGCCACAACGGACAGAGCATTATTCCGACCGCTTGCAACTATATCGGTTCCCTCTAATGGATCAACTGCCACATCAAATTCAGGTCCAACACCACTGCCTACCTCTTCACCAATGTAAAGCATTGGAGCTTCATCCATTTCCCCTTCACCAATGACAACCGTCCCCCGAAAAGGAACAGAACTAAAATACTCCCGCATCGCAGAAGTTGCAGCCCCATCCGCATCATGCTTATTCCCTTTACCTGTCCAGCTAGATGATGCAATAGCTGCTGCCTCTGTTACCCGTACGATTTCCAACGATAAATCTCTGTGCATACGCGATCCACCCTCTCGATATTGGTTTGATTCGTTGTTTGATGCGTTATGATCTTTCCGCCAAAATTAAGCCCGCTGTTTCCTCAATCGCTTTCTCGCTCACATCAATAACCGAACAACCCAATTCACGATACAGTTTCATGGCAAAAGCTAATTCTTCCTCTACACGCTCTTTCGTCGCATATTTAGCCCCAAAAGGGAGACCAACGGCTTTCAGTCGTTCTGTACGAATACCAATCAGCTTATCCACACTCATCGTCAGTCCAACTAGCTTCTTCGGTTCTAATTCAAATAAAAGACTAGGCGGTTTAACCTCAGGGACTAAAGGGTAATTCGAGACCTTAAATCCTTTGTGTGCCAAATAAATGCTAAGCGGTGTCTTGGAGGTTCGCGACGGTCCCAGCAGTACGATGTGTGCCTGCTTCATTGTGCTAGGATCTTTGCCATCATCACTATTGACAGTAAATTCTACCGCTTCAACTCTTTGATAATACTGTTCATCTAATTGATACAGCAGCCCGACTTTACGCTTAGGCGAATCCTTAAACGTATCAATAAAGGCTTGCATCATAGGTCCCATAATATCGATCGCGTTCACGTTCAATCGGATGGCTTCTTGCCTCATCATTTCTCTTAGTTCAGGCAATACAAGCGTGTAGGCGATAAATCCCTTCAGTCGTGAAGCTTCTTCTACGATCGCACGCACCTCATCTTCTGTTCGAATGGAACCATGTCGCTTAACGACAACCTGACTAGCATTAAACTGCCGAATCGTTGCTTGAACAACCGTATTTGCTGTTTCTCCTACCGAATCCGAACATACGAAAATGGTATGCAGCTTCTCTCCCATGTAAACTCCCCCTGATTTACGTACCCAGCGCTACATCCAGCAGCAATTTGGTCATTGTTGTTTTGGTAATTCTGCCTACGACTTCAAGCCCATCCCTGCCATCAATAGCTTTAACAACGGGTAAACTGTCAACTTCATGCTGAATCATCTTACGAGCTGCCTCTAACACGCTATCATCTGGCTTTACCGTAATAATGTTCGGTTGCCTGGTCATCACCAGCGAGACTGGCATAGCCGTTGCCGTTGCATGTCCTAATGTAACCTTCAGTAGATCCTTTCGTGAAACCACGCCTGCTAGTGCACCCTCTTGATTAACAATCATCAAACTCCCTACATTCTCGAGAAAAAGTGTAACAACTGCATCGCTAACAGTAACTGTTTCCCGCAGTAACACTGGAATGCCCATCACGTCCTTCACCTTCACGGACTCGATCATCTTACTAGGTGTATGGACATCATGTGCTGCTTTTCCGAGAAAATAGCCTACCTTTGGTTTGGCATCGATATGCCTTAACATCACTAAGACCGCTAAATCCGACCGAATGGTCGGCCGACTAACTCCCAATAGCTCTGCGATGCGTTCCCCAACAATTGGCGCATATTTGCCGACGAGATCAATTATTTCTAATTGGCGAGCCGTAAGTTCGATGATGTATCCCTCCTAAAGCATTGAAACACAGCTATATAGTATGTTCTATTTATTATATATTGTACATTATATAGCATTTTTCTAAAATTTAAAGATGTTTATTGCCTATAAAAGAAATATTTATCACCTAGTTCTTATTTGAGATAAAAAAAGAGAGTCCCCCAAAGCCATGTAAATGGCCGAGACACTCCCTCAAAGTCTGTATGTTCCTGTGTGAAGGTAACTGTGAAAGATGCATAAGAGCATCTTTCACCATTTACACACCTGTATTTGTTCATTCAGCATAGCACTTGATTCATTTTGATAAAGAGGGGCGAACTTGCTTCTTCATAGCCCTATTTGTTAAATACACACCTAATACGATGGAGAAGGCTCCCAACAGATGATATAGCTGGAGAGATTCCCCCGTAAACGAGGTTGCGAAGATGGCACTAAACAACGGTATGAAGTTGAGAAACCCTGCACATCGCTGAGGGCCGGCAAGCTCAATCGCTTTATTCCAGCTCAGGAAAGCTACGATGGACGCGAATATTCCCACATATAGTAATCCGCTCACTAAAGCAGGACTCCAGGACATATCCGGTGCTTTGATGATCCATTCTATGGAGGCACTTGGAATTAATACTACAAGCGCAACAGTTACTTGCACCAGTAAAAATGGACTTGCAGGAAAGCGACCAGCCATTTTTTTCATACCTACTGAATATAAAGCCCAGCATAAGACGGCGATCAACATGTACATATCACCTTGATTGACGGATAACCGGAGAAGCGCAGACAAATCCCCTTGACTAATAATCCAGCACACCCCTAGGATGGAAACGCCAATTCCGGGTAGTGCCCACCAGGCAAGTTTTTCCTTCATAACAGCCCAAGTGATGAGAACAACGAAAATAGGTGTCGCCGAGTTCATTAATGAGGCATTGATCGAGCCTGTGTATTGAACAGCAACATAAGTGAGAGAGTTAAATCCCGCTACTCCTGTCAGGGAGAGGAACAGCACCATTTTCCAATGCGCTAGAAATTCATGTTTAAGCTGCCAAGCTGCTATTCCATACAAGGGTAATAAACACAAGAAGGCAATCCCCCAACGACCTGTTGCGAGTGTGATTGGAGGAATGTGTAAAACGAGTGACTTCCCCGCTACAAAGTTACCTCCCCAAATGCAAGTTGCTAGGATTAATAAGAAATACGGTGATCGTTTAAGCATTGCTGTGCTCCTTCGTTTCTTATGAAATATCTACTTGATGACAATCCTGTTGTGCTATTAAGTAGATCATACTTCCAGCCTGAATCTAGATATCCCCATAGTTGTTCGATACGCATACACTTGTCCAATCCTTAGGCATCAATAAGCTTACCATTTCACCACAAATTCTAACACCCTTCATCCAAATTCATCAATGGTAAATTAGTCGGATGTCATTATGGCAGGATTCGTCAAATCACTTAGTCATCTTCGTCAAGAAATCGCACCTCACAGAAGCAGCCGAGGGGAATCATTTCTTGTAAATACAGCGCCATGCTTCCCTTCTCTTGTTCCGTCATACGCTTAAGCGCATCGAAATCAAAATGTATGATGCTATTGATGACGTCATAGTGCTTAAATCGCAATCGCCCATAAGGAAATTGCCGATTGATTGCAGCAAGAATGCCATATTGATTTAAATTTGAGCGCAGCGCCGTTTGTGAAATATCCACAGGCACTTCTTGCAGCAGCGGCACTTTATCGGTCCTGACTGCACAATAAGCCTTTACTTGAAAAACCACATACGGATATAAGTAAGCGTTTGCATATTTCTCAACACTCAGTGCATCCTGATTCGATAGTTGCAAATCTTCCGTCCATGCATAAATGGTCGCCTTATATTTATCTGAAGTGTGAATTCGGATGTACCTTAAATGGGGAAAGCGAGTTTTCACACGCTGTTCCGATAGAAGCCGTGTTCCCACCAAGATCACCTCTTTCAATCCTGTCATTGTGTTATTAGTATATGCATGAAAACAAAAAAAGCCATTCTTTTTTCTATTTGAAAACCAACTTGTCCTCATTCATATATATTCGAGATCTAGTCCTGTTATGTATACAAGCCAGTCCAGCATCGGAAACGCAAAAAGCCGCCACTCAAAGTCAATCGACCTTGTGGGACAGCCCTGGTGCACAATTTACAAGCCTTTCGCTTTCAAGAAAGCTTGCCATTGCTTCGTCGTTTCTGTATCAATCTTGTCTTGACCGGCCGCTTTCAACTTGTCGATGTATTTCTGCAGCTGATCTGCCGGATCTACAGCACCGGTTTCAAGAGCAACTTGAAACTCGTTATCTACAGCGGTCACATTGGCAACCTCAGATTTGATAGTGTCTCTATTCACATCAAATCCGTAAGAAACAGGTACCATGGCGCTTTCGTTTAATTTGATCGTTTTATCCCATACATCAGTTGTCTGCGCACCTTTCAAGAAGGCGTTAAATTGGTTACCGAACACCCAATCCACATTCGGCGCATAACCGGAATCCTTGATTGGTTCAATATATTTGTCATCCTTCTTCGTATAATGATTGCCTTCCAACCCATTCGAAATCAGATTATATAATACTTTATCTGTGTTAAGCAGGTTAATGAACATGAGGGCGCGTTCTGGGTTTTTGGATGTTTTGCTAATCACCTGCATAGCACTCGCAACTCCTGTAAAGTAGGAGTCAGAGATTGGTACATACACAACCGCGTTGCCGCCGTTATTCGCCATTTCATCCACTTCGCCGCCTGGTTTCGTCGTAAACTCAAGGCTTACCGCCACTTTCCCCTTCTTCTTGAGATCCGTAATGTTTTTCAAAAGCGGGGCATCCTCATTGATATAGCCAGCTACTGACCATTTATGCATCGTCGTGAAGAAGTCCTTCTTATTCTGCAACTGTTGAATTTTCGTGATGGACGTGTACGTTTTGTCATCTTTCTTATAAGCAACCGCAAGACCATCCGCTGCCACCAGATTCGGGTCCGTATAGAGGCCCCAAGAATTCTGAGCCATCCCGAAAGGAATAACGTCCTTTTCATTGTCCTTGATCGTTTTGAGGAAGGGCTCTAGGTCTTTATACGTCTTAATTGAATTAACATCCAGTTTATATTTATCCACGAATTGTTTTTGAATGACGAGACTTTTCGTCTTAGCAGCAATTTGATAAACAGGGAAGCCGTAAACTTTGCCATCCGTCGCTTTCATATCCGGCCAGAATTTATCGGGAATATTCTTCCGAGCCTGTGCTGCATTTATGCTAATCATCGCATCTGTCAGCTCCAAGAGCGCACCTTTATCGATGTTCGGCTGATAGCTTAGCAGCCAATATTTCGAGCCCCAGGCCACATCGAAGGCTTCGCCAGAGGCCATAATCGTGTTCAATTTCGGATCATATTCATCAAAGGAAAGTGGCTTAAGGTCTACTGTCGCATTAATTTTGCTCTTCACATACTTATTAACTTCTTCATTTACGAGAGCCTGATCTTTGCCAGGCGGATTACTTGGATAGTAAAAAGTCAATTTAACTTCAGGCAGTGTGCTAGGTTGCGGTGTTGCGGGTGCAGCACTTGTCGTGGTTGCGGGTGTTGTTGCGGCCGGTGATGACGTTTCACTTGCCGTGTCGGTCTTGCATCCAGCTAACACGGATATACTCAGAAGCATAATGGCTGCACTGCTCAGGTACATTTTTTTTCCTCTTATCAACCTTCACACCTCCATATGAAGTACCCCTAGTATCATCATAACATCGAACCTTTCATACAAACGCCCCCTCACCTCCTCTCAGCTTTTGAGTGAACCTACCGTGATTCCTTTCACGAAGTACTTTTGGAAAAAAGGGAACATGATCATCATTGGACCACCCGCTACCAAGGCCATTGCCATCCGCACGGATAATGTAGGGAAGTTGGCGAATTGTAATTTACTCGCAGCCTCAGCTAGAGGCGAATTCGCCAGAAATTCAATTTGCGATAGAATGCGAACTAGCAGCAATTGAAGTGGCACATATTTGTTATCATCGATAAATAACAAGGCATTAAACCAATCATTCCAATAGGCAAAAGAAATGAATAAACCGAGTGTCGCTAACGCCGGCGTAGAAAGCGGCAAAATAATACGATAAAAAATGCGAAGCTCACTAGAGCCATCGATTTTGGCAGATTCGATAATTTCCATCGATATTTTATCGAGATAACTTTTCATAATAATAATATTAAAAGGATTCATGAGAAGTGGAATGATGAGTGCAAGGATCGAGTTTTTTAAATGCAGATATTGCGTCATTAGGATGTAGAACGGGATTGTGCCCCCATTAAACAACATGGTGAAGAAGATATAAAAGGTAAGCGGACGATGATAGCGAAAATCGCGTCGTGACATCGGATATGCTGTCAACGTTGTTAATAACAGGGATAACACGGTTCCAATAATCGTAATACCAATCGTGACCCCATACGATTTCAACCAAATTTCAGGCGATTTCAAGACGATTCGGTAAGCTTCAAAACTAAGCTCTTTCGGAATAAAACGATACCCGAATTGTATCAAGCTGTTCTCTGATGACAGTGACACCGCAATCACAAGCACAAAAGGGATGATCATCAACACACAAATAACTGTAAAAAACACATGGATATACCACATCGATTCCGTTTTCGTTGGTTTAGCAATCGCAAGCTCCATTAAGCTCCTAGGCTCCTCCCTCATTAGAATAATGCATTATCCCTATCGATTCGGCGCACCGCTGCATTAGCTGACACAATGGTGATTAATCCCACCACAGATTGCAGAAAACCTACAGCTGCCCCGGAATTAATGTCGCCAAGTTTCGAGAGGGCACGATACACATACGTATCAATGACATCTGTTGTCGCCAAATTGGCTCCAACATTATTCGGCACAAAGTAATGCAATCCGAAGTCACCACGGAAAATATTGCCTAAGCCTAGAATAAATACGATGATAATCAATGGCTTCATGAGCGGCAATGTAATTCGTGAAATCATTTGAAAGCGTGATGCGCCATCTAGCTTAGCTGCCTCATAATATTCGGTGTTAATACCGACGATCCCAGCGTAGTAGATCAATGTTGAGAAGCCAACACTTTTCCAAACGGCAACCACAGGCAGAATGAATAACCAAGGTGCCGTTTCAAGGTACCATTTGTGCGGCGAAAGCCCGATGGTGTTCAGAAAGCTATTGAGGTAACCACTTTTATGCTCCAGGAAGCCGTACGTAATGTAACCGACCAATACAAGTGAAATGAAATATGGAAGAAATAGCGTGGTTTGATACACTTTCACCATGCGGCCGCTTACCTCATATAACAGAATAGAAAGGACTAGTGCTGCAAGCGTTCCGAGAAAGATATAAGTCATGTTGTATAACAAGGTGTTTCGAATAATGCGCCAGGCGTCTTGCGATTTGAAAATAAATTCGAAATTTTTGAAGCCGACCCATTTGCTACCTAGAATCCCTTGATCATACCTGAAATACTTGAAGGCTAAGATAAGGCCGATCATGGGCACATACTTTATGACCAGTTCAAACAAAATGCCTGGGATCGCAAGCAACAGCAGCTCTCGATTTTTCCGCAGATGTTTGAATTCTTGGAATAGCCTTCTTTTTATGTTGGGATGCGATTTCGTCATTGTGCTCCTCCCTCCCTATTCGTATCTTGCCACAGGATAAAGCGTTTACATAGCGTACGATGTTCGAAAATATGTAGAAAGCATATGTACAATGTGCGAATTACTCTCTTTTTACCATTTTAAAGCTAAAAACCACCCTTCCATGCACCAAATGGTGGAAGAAGTGGCGGTTAGTTGAACACATTTCCCCTGTTATGAAATGGATTTTTTCATGCGATATTCCTTCGGCGTACTGCAGAATTTGGCTTTGAATAATCGGAAAAAGTAACTCGGATTGGCGTAACCGCATTTTTCCATAATATCTAAGACCGAATGATCCCCATTCTCAAGAAGTTGCTGTGCATGCTTCAACCGAATCTCGTTGATGTACTCCGTGAGTGTAAGTTGATAGCTGTCTTTAAACAGTTTCCCCAGATAAGCGGAAGAGAGCTTGACCGTCGAAGCAATGGATTGTTGGCTCAAGTTGATATCCGCATATTTCTGATGAATTAGTTCCTTTACTGTTTCGAGGATCATGTCATTCCGTTCCACATTAGACGGCTTCTGACCCTCACAAATTTGAGAACATAAGGCTAATAATGCTACGTACATGTCTTCTAACGTTTCCTTCTCTTGTGGAATGTGATGAATATAATCCACATTGAAGCTCATCTTCGTTACGCGATTTTCCATAATCTCTACGACGGTATATTTGATTACCCATGTTAAATTGGTAACGGCGCGTTGAATATCATGATAATGAAAGGTGGCAAAAAGGGAGAACGCTTTCTCCAGTTCGATCCCCGCTTCTGTCATTAAACCCTTCTTCAAGCTCTCGGACAGTTTCCTTTCGATGGCTTCAGGGATTGACACACGCTTATTCGCGTTGTTCTCTCTCACCATTTCACTCGTAATAATGGACTTGTAGCCGAAAATAAGGGTATATAAGCTATTCTGCATAGCTTGCGTATAGCCAAATGACAGTTGTGTCAATTGAGAGATGGGATCACTAAGACCACATGACAGGCTCAGATCGTAATAAGTCTCTATCGTATGCTGGATGCTCTGAATAATGGGAAGAATCCTATCGGTTTTCGCCGTAATAGGCGCGTCAATCAGCGATACAATAAGAATAATATGATCTCCCCATACCTCCACAGCCTCACAAGGGAATGCCTTGGACATCATTTCCTGCGCGATATTCGTGATAGCAAAGCTATGCATTTTCTTCATCGCAAGAGCTGTATGATTCGCGTACGTTTGAAAATGATCCAAGCGTAGGACACCAACGATAATTTCGGCCGGGTACGCAATATTCAGCAGATGTTTGTCAATTAAGCTAATCATATCGTGTTGTGAGAACATCTGACTGTCTGTCATGAATTTACGAATGTAATATTTATTGACGATGTGCTCTGAGCTGATTTCCTGCAGGATATGAGACAATTTCAAATAATGCTCACTCATGGCGTGAAGCTCATCGCCCTCAGTTTTCCTCGTAGGTTCACCACGCAGATGCTGAAACCGAATTCGATGCAGCATATCTTCAATGGGATGATACAACTTGTAGGACAACCAGACTGATATGCCAATTGCAATCAATAGGAGAACGCCAGAAACAACTAATGATTTCACACGTGTCTGCGTGACTTCTGCCATCAATTGGTCATACGACTGCACATACAGAATCGTCCAATTCGGAATCGGATTTGCCATATAGGTAATCATGCTTTTCTCACCTTCAACATCCCCAATAACGAATCCGGAAGGTTCATTCGTTGCTTCCTTATGATTCCTAATGTAGGTATGAATGGTTTCCTGTGTTGCTTTACTACTGAACGCATCTATGTTGTGAGAGGAATATAAGCGACCTTCCTGATCTGCCATCAGAACCTCACCTTGCGATCGGCTGCCTGTATCGTTCATCTTCTTCAAGCTATCGAAGACCCAATCGGACTTGATATACAGAACAACAGCGGATTCACCGCGTGAAAAAGACTTCAACGATTCGGTTACGACGAATGCGAAAGCATCAATTTGACCATCCTCTTGTTCGAGACTGACAGGAATGAGCCTCGAAGTATCGTGCTGGTTGGTGGGATCGAGCAACCAATCGGTAATTTTCTTTTTGGTCACACCACCATCCAATAAGAAATTACTAGTCGTCCCGTAAATCTCATTTTGCGAATGATTATAGACCACCATAGAATGTAAGAAAGAGGAACTGTCCATGATACTGGACATGCGTTGGTAGCTGCGGATTAAATCCATTTTGGGTAAGGTTTCATCGAACATCAACGGAATGAGCAAGTTATCTTTTAAAACAAAGTAGGATAAGTGCGTGATGATTTCGTTCATGTAAGAGAAATTGTATTGCATTTGTGTGAGAATTTTGAGATTCGAGTCTTCTTGCATCCGTTTAACTGATTTTTCCAGCAGATACGTGTTGGCAAATGAGGAAGCTAATAGGACAATAACCATCGCTAACATGATCGAGCTCAGTACGCGCTGCAAATATTTCTTGGATTTATAGAAGCCAAATCCTTTCATAAGTACCAAGCCCCCTCTCATTATGATGAATTTACTTTGGCCCTATTTGTTTGTCTTCGATCTCAACCCAACCAAGAGCATAGGCAGGTGACGTTATCTCAAGGAGAATTTTCCCATCTGGTAATTGTTTCAATTGCGGATCCGCGATGAGCGAATGTGTATCGAATTTGCCACCGAGTAAGGAGCGCCACGCCTGCCAGTCATAGACATCTCGACCTAACAAATCTGTACCTAATGATGGCAATGGTAGTTTCCCTGCAACCTGACAAACGCCTTTAGCCAGATCTGACCAATAGAGATTACAATCTGCTTCAGCAAACTTATCATCCCGCCAATTGACGAAGTAGTAGAGGTAGCCTGAATTATAAATGATGTTCCCTTTCACCGCGACATCTTTATTGTCTTCGCCTGCCATCTCTTGTGTACCAATAGCAGCTATAGCATCTGGATTGGATACGAGCAAATTTCCTTGAATGAGGTTGCCAATGCCTTTGGAAAAAATGAGCATCCAGAGCTTCCCTTCGCCTGTGCTATAGAGACCCGTCAGTACATTCTGGGAAACCGTGAAGTAATCTGAAGCATCATCCAAATAAATGCCAAAGCCGAAAGAAAAGTGAATCCCACTGTTATGTAAGCGGTTCCCATGAATCGTATTCTGCGTCCCAACTCCCCATGATTCAATCATGCCGCCATCCTGACTGTCGATCATGACATTCGAAATATCGTTATAAGCAATGTAATTATTCCTAGTATGCAGGAAATCCCAATGATTCTCCCAAGTAACTGACATTCCGTAAATGTTTGCTGGCATAACCTTGTGACGCAAGCCTTTCAAGGAGATACCATAGCGCGGCATATGTGATATCTGATTATGGGAAATCTCGTTATGTCCACTTTGATACAGCAGAATTCCGCAGCCATGCCCGATCAGCTCACCACCATACCGAATCACGTTATTCGTTATACGATGCTCTTTATTGGTGTAAGAGGCTCCTGCTGAAGTAAATGAACCTTGAAGCGGTGAAAAGCCTGAGGCACATATCCCCATATACCCCAAATGCGCTATAAGATTGCCTTGGATCCGAATGCTTCGCGTTTGATGATCCAAGAAAATTCCACAGCTTCCAGCGTTGATTAGTTGACAGTGCGAGATTTCGATATCCGTCGCATTCTGCATGTAAACCAATCCTTCTCGGTGTTCATCCCGCTCAACATTACTCAAACCCTCGTCTTCATGAATCATTTGATAATCCAACCAGAAGTCTGTGCAGGAGAAGTGGAGTCCATAAAAGTGAAGATGCTGAATAGGCTCATCGTGATCTTTACCTTTCATCTCAATCAACCTTGTGACCGTTGGTGCGATAATCTCTTGGTGTAACGGAGAACCTTTTCTCGGCTTGTAGTAGAGCCATCCGTCCTTTTCCTCATAGTGAAATTGGCCAGGAGCTTGAAGAAAATCAAGTGTGCCTTGAATAAAATAGCGTGAACCTTCGCCTATTTCCCAAATCGAAGGTTGCTGAAATGCCACATATCTAGCCTCAACATCATGAGATTTCAAGGATCGCAGCTCTGAAAACCAGTTCCATTCCCCTTTCCCTGGCCAAATGAATACCTGAGCTTGATTAAGGTCACACCCATCTGGAATGTCTCCTTCACGATAGTAAATACCATCTCGGAAGGCGGCCTCAGGTTCCCCATCCACTAGAAAGTACCCCGTTGCTGGCAATCGTGCTTTAGCTAGGCGTTCGCCATCCGCATATAAGGTATGGAAGTTACTTCCACATCCTATCCACGCCCGCCACAAGTCGGAACTATATGGTTCCCAGTTCGTAACAGGTCTTCCACCAACGATTTTGACTTCTTCACTAGGCACATTGCAATACCTTACGTGGTAGCCATTTCGACCTGAATCGCGCTCATCCAATTTCCATGTATTGTCTAAATAGTACGTACCGCCGAACACAAAGACGATGACATCGTCGTTCATCCCATTTTGGATGATGCTTCGAACTGTCATCTGTGCTTTGGCTATCGTTAAGAATGGCGTTTCTTTACTTCCATCGTGATTATCATTTCCAGTTGTCGCTACATACAAATGGGTTGCCATTGTCATGAGCTTACTCCTTTACACATCATAATAACCTTATTTATGACTAGGAGCTTCTGGGTATACCTCTTTCATTCGCTAAGAGCCTGGCATATAAGATAAGCCCTTCGCAGCAAACTCTTCTCGAATCAGATCTCTCGTTTGGGTAGAACTATCCGTTGTTCATCCGTTGTCCTGCCAGAAAAGTACGCATGATTTGCTCAGCCTTCTGTGCTATTAGCTCAGGCGTGCGACGCATCGCCTCCTGAAGCGTCATCGGGCCGTTCACAATGCTGAGAATACTCGTCATGCCATACTCATAAAGCTTCTCAATGCCCTGCCCAACGGATCCTGATAAAACGATAACAGGCACACCATGCTTCGAAGCAGCCTGCGCAATCCCCATCGGCGCTTTGCCTGAGGCTGTCTGGGCATCCGTCTGTCCTTCACCGGTGATGACGAGCTGGGCATCCTGCAGCTGCTCATTTAACTTGGTCATCTCGATCACCACGTCGATCCCTCGCTTCGTGCTTGCAGGGAAGAAAGCTTGAAACGCACCGCCTAACCCGCCCGCGGCTCCAGCCCCAGGCAGATGATGCACAGCAATCCCCGTATGAGCTGCCATCAAATCTGCGAAGTGGGTGAGCGCTGCATCGAGGGCTTCAACCATCTCCGGTGTCGCACCTTTCTGCGGTCCAAAGATATGCGATGCCCCATGCGGACCAATGAATGGGTTCGTGACATCGGATGCAATGATAAACCGCGATTCACTGATGACTCGTTCATCCCACTTCGAGGCATCGATTCGCTTTAGGTGAGACAGGGCTTGTCCTCCTGCACCAATCTCGCGCCCATCCGCGTCTAGGAGTTGCAAGCCCAACGCTTGAAGCATGCCGCTTCCACCATCGTTTGTTGCACTTCCACCAAGCGCAAGAATGAAAGAACGATAGCCATGATCGAGCGCATGGCGAATTAACTGACCTGTGCCGTAGGTTGTCGTCAGCAGTGGATTTCGGTGCTCTGCTGGAATTAGCACGAGTCCGGAAGCTGACGCCATTTCAATCACACACGTAACGCCATCTCCTAGGACGCCATATGAGGCCATTACCTCATCTTGCAACGGTCCTCGCACGGGAACAGAGATCTTGCTACCGTGCGTCGCCTGTATAAGGCTATCTACGGTTCCCTCTCCCCCGTCAGCCATCGGAATGAGGACGGTTTCTGCTGTTGGCATAGCCCGCAGAATCCCTTCTCGTATCGCCTTCGCCGCTTCTTCAGAGCTAAGACTGCCTTTAAACGAATCAGGTGCAATCACGATTTTCATAAATCGACCTCCATGTGGACAAGCACACGTTTATTTATTTATTAATTAATTTATACAACGCTTGGGTACCACTATCCTCTTCGCCCATTGCAGCTAATTGTTCATAGAGTGATTTGGCAAGCGTCAAGCCCGGAAGCTCTACGTTCATTTCTTCTGCCGATTGTAAAGCAATCTTCATATCTTTAATAAAATGTTTCACATAGAAGCCAGGCGCAAAATTGTCTGCAATCATGCGAGGCCCCAAATTACTTAAGGACCAGCTGCCCGCGGCACCTGTTTCAATACTTTGCAGCACAGTTGTCGGATTCAGTCCCGCTTTCTTCGCATAGACAAGCGCTTCGACGACACCCATCATGTTGCTTGCAATCGCAATTTGATTGCACATCTTCGTGTGTTGCCCCGCACCTGCTTCACCCTGATGGACGATATTCGTGCCGATCTTTTGGAAAATAGGCAGCATCTGCTCGAACACATCACGAGCGCCACCGACCATAATGGACAATCGCGCTTCTCTTGCCCCAATATCTCCACCTGAAACGGGTGCATCCAAGGAGAATAGCTGACGCGTCAGCGCTTCCTCATAAATCCGTTTGGCTAGAGACGGGCTCGACGTCGTCAAATCAATCAGGAAGCTACCTGGCTCTGCCATGGCAAGGATGCCATTTTGCTCGAAATAGATGTCCTCGACATCGCTTGGAAATCCAACCATAGTCATAATGACCTGACACTTCTGAGCTATTGCGCCAGGCGTGTCCTGCCAATTTGCGCCCTTTTCCATTAGCTCCTGCGCTTTGGCTTTTGTACGTGTATATACATGAACCTCATAACCTGCCTCAATAAAATGTCCCGCCATGCTTTTCCCCATAACCCCTGTGCCGATAAGTCCTATAACTGGTTTAGATGTATGTTCTGTCATGTGTAAATCCACCTTTCTCCCGATACCTAGCTGTCATATAATTCTCCATTAAACTTATCACCCACGCTCATTCTGGTCAAACGCGAATCGCTCTATTGTATTAGTTGCTGCCGCCTTAGCTCTCTAACTCGGTGGAGTATTAATAAATGCGAAAAACCGTCTGTTACGTTTCCTGATGGTCTTACATCGTGGTGAGATAGTCGATTTTTTCGACTATTTCAGAACCACAAGTGCTCATTTCATTCGAGATAGTCGATTTTTTCGACTATCTCAGAACCACAAGCGCTCATTTGGCTAGAAATAGTCGATTTTTTCGACTATCTCAGAACCACAAGCGCTCATTTCGCTAGAGATAGTCGATTTTTTCGACTATCTCAGAACCGCAGGCACTCATTTCATTCGAGATAGTCGATTTTTTCGACTATCTCAGAACCACAGGCACTCATTTCACTCGAGATAGTCGACTTTTTCGACTATCTCACTCCCACAAGTGCTCATTTCGCTCGAGATAGTCGACTTTTTCGACTATCTCACTCCCACAAGCGCTCATTTCACTCGAGATAGTCGATTTTTTCGACTATCTCACTCCCACAAGCGCTCATTTCACTCGAGATAGTCGATTTTTTCGACTATCTCACTCCTGTAGACCTCAATCCCAATAAACAAACGGTCTGCTTCGCTTGCACCAAATCCCAAATAAATATCCAAAAAGCCGTTCCACAGGCGAAACCACCTTGGAACGGCTTTTCTCATCTACTAGATGCCTTGGAATGTGAACTTATATGCATACGTTCGGTTCGCGAATAGCGTAAACTCAGGATGTGTTCTTGCTCCCCAGCTATCGTCTCCGCCAACGCCCATCTGCTTGTAATTCACACGTACCACAACTTTATCACTCGCAGGCAGCTTATACGGGTGATCGTGCGCCTCCAGCTCGGATGGCGAGTACGGTAAAGCATTGAGCTCAACCGTTGGCAAGCCCGCGATTCGGAGTCCGCGCCCAGCCGCATTCGTTATCGTCGCCCAGCGAACATCCGTCTTATTGCCGCATTCTTGTGGACGCAAGTACGGAACGAATTGCTCGGCGACTGTCCCGTTATGAAGCGCAAGCTTTGCGCCGCTATTACGATCCCAGTGATTCTCGTGCGGCCCGCGGCCGTACCACGTTAAATGCTCGAAAGCAGCATCTAGTTCGAACATGACGCCTACTTCAGGAATTTCTGGCAATTTATCACCCGGCGTTAATCCCATGCCAACTTCAACTTCTCCGTTTGCGGACACTGTGTAAACAAGCTGCACCTCAGAAGCAGGCTTAGTCGCCAGTTCATAACCTACCCGAACCTCAGCACGCCCTGCATCCAATGATTTCGCGTTCAAGGAAATGAGCTTACGCCCGCTGCTTGCTTCTTGCCAAGGTGCACAACGAATGTGGTGCTGATTTCCACGATCGTTGTCAGTATAGGCACGCCAGAAGTTAGGTACTGGACCTGTTTGGAATAGTTCGACCCCGTCAAACAAATAGGAACTGATATTGCCAGTTCTTGCGTCAACTTGGAGTACGAAACGCTCTCCTTGCAAGCTGATACCATCTGCTGTAAACACGACTTGAACAGCTGCTTCTGCAGAGAGTGTAGCCGCGGATTCTTTTTCCGCTTCCCAGTTGCGTGCATTCGCCGCAACATTCACTGCCGGAAGAATAAACTGCTCCCATGCGATTTCATGCCCCTTAACTCCCCATAATGTATCGTCGCTCAAAACCAAACTCAGCGATAACACGAATTCATCGTTAGGGAAACGACTGTTGACAGCGTCAAGTGCCAACTCAATTGTAGTCGTTTCACCAGGCGCGACCGCAAATGATCCATTGTACGTTTGGCTTTCTACAACACCATTGCGTGAAATCGTCCAAATCCAATCAAATTCATTCAAGTTAGTGAACAAGAATTGATTCGTAACTTTGATTTGCCCCTTAGTTGCATCTACCGCTTCGAACTTCACATTCTGGTAGCACTTCTTCACTTCGTATAGCTTCGGCGACACTGAGCGATCAGCGAAGATCAAGCCATTGCCACAGAAGTTGCCATCGTTTGGTGCGTCACCAAAATCGCCGCCATACGCTTGATACGTGACGCCATCAGGGGTCGTTGTGCGAATGGATTGATCGATCCAATCCCAAATGAAGCCGCCCTGTAGGATAGGATATTGATCAAACAACTCCCAATATTTATTTAGGTTACCGCAAGAGTTCCCCATCGCATGGCTATACTCACAGAGGATAAACGGCTTTTTCGGATTATTTTTGGCATATTCTTCGATCTTTTCAATTTTGGAATACATTTGACTTTCGATATCTGATGCTCGGTCGGATTCTCTCCAATGGAATACACCTTCATAGTGAACAACACGAGAAGGATCGGTTTCACGTAAGAAATCATGCATTTTCAAGAAATTGTCCCCGCCTGAAGACTCGTTGCCTAGCGACCAGATCACGATAGAGGGATGATTCTTGTCTCTTTGCAGCATCGAGTTCGCTCGATCCAGTACAGCACCTGTCCATTCAGGTCGGCTTCCTGGCACCGTTTCCCCCAATTCCTCCTGCCCATACGACCAGGAACCATGCGTTTCTAGATTTGTTTCATCAATGACATACAACCCGTATTGATCACAAAGTTCATACCATAGCGGATTATTCGGGTAATGTGAAGTCCGTACAGCATTAATATTATATTGTTTCATGAGCAAAATATCGGCAAGCATACTTTCCGCATCGACTGAACGTCCACGATCGCAGTCAAATTCATGACGGTTCACACCCTTGAACACAATAACTTCGCCGTTAATTTTCATCAAACCATCTTCAATTTCAAACTTACGGAAACCAACCTTACAGCTTTCCGTCTCTAGGAGCTTTCCTTCTTCATCCCACAATCGAAGAACAAGCGTGTACAGGTATGGACTTTCAGCACTCCATTTGGCTGGTCGATCCATATGCGCAGACAATTCCACGGATTGGCTCATATTGTTGCTAGTTTGAATGCCTACACGAAGCGGCTCTTCCCATAGGGCTTGCTGGTCAGCATCATATAACATCGCTTCCACATGATGTACACCTTGACTCTTCCCATCATAGTTGGTGATCGTAGCTTGAATGTGCAGTTCAGCATCCTCGCAAGCCCCGTCCAGATTCGTATTTACTTTGAAATCAGCAATATGTGCTATTGGTGTCGTATACAGATACACATCACGGAAGATTCCGCTCAAACGCCAGAAATCCTGATCTTCTAACCAGCTTGCATCGCTCCATCGATACACTTCTACGGCTAGCTTGTTCTCACCATCTATCAAATATGGTGTAATATCAAAATCCGCTGGTGTAAACGAATCTTGGCTAAAGCCAACCAAATCACCATTCACCCATACATAGAACGCGGACTCCACACCTTGAAAGCTCAGATATACCGGTTGACCATTCCAACCCTCAGGGATCGAAAAACTGCGCACATAAGAGCCAACAGGATTATACTTCACTGGGGCAAATGGAGGCTTAAGATCCTCATGTCCGACCCATGGATAAATGATATTCGTGTACTGCGGGAAATCAAAACCATGCAGTTGCCAATGTGACGGCACAGGCATATCCACCCAATTGGTGGTGTCAAAGTCTGTTTTGTAGAACTCCTCCGGACGACCTTCTGCATTTTCTGCCCAATGAAATTTCCATGTCCCATTTAAGTTTTGATAAAATTGCGATGATTCCCGCACGCCAGCCAGCGCTTCTGCTTCTGTATGATAAGGCATGAGGGTCGCGCGTGCTTCCAAGCGATTCAATTGATATATTTGGGGATTATTATTCCATTCGGGGTAACCGTTTGTAGGAGCTGTGTATACAAATTTATTCGCCATGGATGATATTCCTCACTTTACATGATTAGATAAGAAATTAGTTTACCCCCTTATTGTACAAGACAATTATTTCTTTTAAAATATAAGAAACGACGCATTATATATTAAAAAATGAAAGAGATGGTTACTCCTTGGCGATTGACTATAGAAAGTTTTTTGTCATTACTGAAACGGACCGCAAGCTCCCTCTCATTCTCGAAACGATCGGATATGAGTGCGAACAGCAACATTATGAACGAGACGAGGGTTATCCTTGTTTTCATTGGCTGCAAACGATCTCCGGCAGTGGCGAAATTATACTAGACAGCGGTCCTGTCAAGCTGAGTGAAAGGCAAGGTATGCTGCTAGCAGCTGGCGTCCCTCATGCCTATCAAGTGCCAGACAGCTCTTGGTCGACTTGGTATTTAACCTTCGATGGTGCATTAGCTGCTTCTATTGTGCATGCGTTGGAAATCCCGCTTTCTACACCTATTAGTTGGGGATCCGAGACGCCGCTTGCTAGTATTCATGAGTATTACTATCATAAATATCGCGATAGTCACGACTTCACCGGAACCAACGGTTCCATAGAAATCTATCAATTCCTGACGTTGCTGAAGAAGCACGGCATTATCAACAAGAGTGCCTCCTTCTCGCAAAGCCATGAGCGTCTTCTGCCGCTTTTGCTAGAGCTGGAGCATAGCTTCGGCGCCGCTCACGTCGGGCTTAGCTGGATGGCGACACAGCTCGGTGTCTCTGCGCAGCATGTGAATACCTTATTTCGCCGCGCATTCGGACTCTCTCCGTACCAGTACCTGCTCCAGCTGCGCCTGCAGAAGTCCAAAGAATTGCTGATCGCGCAGCCTGATCTGACAGTCAAGCAAATCGCCGAGGCAACGGGCTTTCTCGATGCATCTCATTTCATTTCGACCTTCCGCAAAGCAGTTGGACAGACGCCGGATGTATTCCGGCATCCGTATTTAAAGTAAACGTAACTTATGCTGGTTAAGTGCAGCCACATTCCATCACCGCCGATTGAAATAACTGGAAAAACTCCATCTATTTCCACTGGTTTCACCCCATTTAAGACATTAGATGGAAATTGTACAGCTATTTCTCTGGATTCCTGCCAAATTGACGCAAAAGCCCGATTTTAACTGTACTTTTTACATTTATTTGAAATTTTTCGACGTTTCAAGTGAAATTAGATGTATGTTTTCCAGTTAGTGTGGCTGGTGTTGTGTTGGTGCTGGTGCTGGTGCTGTGTTGGTGCTAGGGCTTGTGCTGTGTTGGTGCTAGGGCTTGTGCTGTGTTAGTGCTGGTGCTGGTGCTGTTACTGGTGTTGCTACTGGCGCTACTGTTACTGGTGTTACTGCTACTCAATGTTTCTGATTAGTATGGTGATGATAGTGGAATTCGCGCAGAATGCGAGAATATTCTCCTCCATTCGCTCGAGATTTCCACGACTAGACACAAAAAAACCGCTGAGGCGGTTTTTACAAACATTTAGCTTATGAAATTGAATGATTCGGAATAAATTCACTATGCACGTCGAGCAGCTTTTGGACGAAAATCTCAAAGTCTAGTAAATTCGACGAAAATTTGAAATCGGTTACACCCGTGTTGAAATCAATAACCGTTAGGGCAACACGATTAAGGGGGTATTCGGGAATGGGATCAGAGGCAAGTGAAATATTTTTGAAAGGAAAAATGGATGTTTCACCGTAGAAACGAAGCACCGTCAAATGATCATCTCTCAATTCCAACGAAATCTGCTGTTCCGAATCCGTGAAACTCCTGAGTGTACTCATCATAAATCAATCCTCCTCTTGTCCTTTATTTTACTCTTATTTTGGAAGATTAAGAAGCCCAATTTGTAAATATTGGGTGTTGATCCTACGTCGTTACTATATGCAAAAAACCTCGCCAACGGCGAGGTCCCTACCACTTTATTTATACTTTTGAATGAAAGCAATCGCACTGGCAATATCTTTCTCTGGCTGTGCGCCAACTTCACGCTCAATAGTTAAATAACCCTTGTAGCCAATTTCTTGCAGCGCCGCAAAGTAGCGTCCGAAATCAACATGCCCTTCACCTAGCGCTAGCTCGCGGTACGTATCGCCGGATGTTGCCGCCTCAGCGATGCTCTCGTGTGACATTGGCTTATAGCCAAGTGAACCATACACTTCACGCGGATCAGCTTGACGAAGGCGAATGCCGTCCTTCACATGCGTGTGAACGATATAATCTTTCAGCGTATAGACACCTTGAACTGGATCATCCCCAGTCACCATTACCATATTCGCTGGGTCAAAGTTAACGGAGACACCTTTGGTGGATAGGTTATCTAGAAAGCTTTTCAAATGCGCCGACGTTTCCGGCCCTGTTTCTACGGCGAAATATGCGCCTAAGCTGCTCGCATACACACCCAGTTCTTCACATGCTTGCAGCATCGTTTGATAGATGGGGCCGTTCCGATCTTCTGGTACAACACCGATGTGCGTCGTCACCACGTTCGAACCCAACTCAACAGCTAGATCAAGAATGCGCTTCGATTTCTCAATTTTTGCTGCATTTACAGTTTGATCTTGAAAGCCATGCCCACCTAGATCACCGCACAGGGCTGAGATTTGAAGATCCAATGACGCGATGTAGTCACGTAACTCCTTACGCGCTCCAGGCGTTAAGTTAGCAGGATCCATCTCTCCAGAAACTGCATAAATCTGGACACCATCGGCGCCAAGCTCTTTCGATTTCTTTAATCCATCTCGTAGTCCGAGACGCAGGCTATCTACCATTATACCAATTGGATTGATTAGCATTTCGTATAAACACTCCTTATCGCGAGCTTAGCTTTAGTTAATTTCGTCCCAAATTCTTCGGATATTTTGTAATCCGATCAATGTGCCTCGCTTACACTCTTCCATCCCCTCAAATTCCAGAGAGATGTAACCATCGTAGCCTGAGCTTTTGACCACACGCAGAATTTCAGGAATATTCAAATCACCTTGAGCCACAATCGCTCCGCGCAAATAGGTACCGTACGATGACTTGAACCAGCCTTCTCCTGGATTCTGATTAGAGGGACGAATGTAGAAATCCTTCACATGAACAATTGAAGCATAAGGAAGATTATTCGTCACCGCGGCAACGGAATCCTCGTCTACACATACAAAATTACCTACATCCAAGGTTGTCCGGAAGTTCGCACGATCAACAGCATGGATCAGGGCTTGAACACGTTCACTATGCTGCACGAAGAAGCCGTGATTCTCAACGCTCGTAACAATCCCAAATTGGTTCGCATAATCAGCAATTTGACGACAAGCTTCTGCTAAACGATCCAAGTTGGCATTGAAATTACGAATCGAGAGATCCTCACTTCGAGCAACGTCGTGCCGCATTTTGGTAACACCTAATCTAGCAGCAAGATCGACCTCACCCTTCACTCGCTCGATTTCCTGCTGATACTGTTCCTCTGTCTCAGTTAGGAAATTAGCGCCGATGGCATAATTGGAAATATCAATACCTCGAGCCTGAGCCCTCTCACGAATCGCATCCGCAAGCGCAAAGTTACCCGGTAAATCATACCCCAATGGTACAATCTCGACATGTTCACCTCCCTGATCCGCAATCCAATCGATGACGTCCATGATCGACATTTCGCCAGACTTTAACGCCTGATACAAGCTATATGTGCTAACCCCTAACTTCATATGCGTTCCTCCTGCTCCGATTCATTCGGGCTATAATCTAATTTCTTGACCCTTCGCTGCGGATTCATAAATACCGCATAGGATTTTCATGATTTCAAGACCATCTTCAACCGGACTAATCGGCGTCTCACCAGTTTGGCAGCAAGCTACGAAATGATTGATTTCATTTTGAAAAGCGCTGTTGATATCGATCGATTTGTTATTGATCTGTGGCGTCACATTCGTAATCGTATCCAAAATCTCCGTTACGAGCACAATTTCAGGCTCTAGCTCAACGCCGCCTTTATCACCATAGAGCTTGATAGTGATTTCATCCTTCTTAGCATGAAGTGTGAAACTAACGTCCACCATGAGGGAAGCCCCATTGTCAAAACGGATCAACACATTCGCCAAATCCTCAACGGTATTGCGTTCTGCATCATAATCCGCTGCTTTATAAAAGGATAAGTTTTTCACATTTTTCCGATTACCAAGCTTGTTATACGTATGTCCGCTCACCGCTACTGGCTTCGGCTTGCCCATTAAGTACCAACACACATCAATGACGTGTACGCCAATATCAATCAACGGTCCGCCGCCAGAGCGCTCAACATCCGAGAACCAACCGCCTGGATTACCTAATCGACGAAGGCAAGAGGCTTTCGCATAATAAATCTCACCTAATTGACCATTATCTATAAAATGCTTCACTAGCTGAGCATTCGTATCATATCTTCTCACAAATCCAACTTGTAGAATCTTCCCTGTTTTATGAACTGCGTCTTGTATACGGATAGCTTCTTCTACGGACTTGCATAGCGGCTTCTCAACCAACACATGCTTGCCAGCATGAAGAGCAGCGATACTGATCTCGGCATGCGTATTGTTCCATGTACAAATGCTCACAGCGTCAATCTCAGGGTTAGCCAATAGCTCGTTATAATCGGTATAAATGTTCGCAATGTCATATTTCTCTGCTTTCGCGGCTGCTCGTTCACGATTAAGGTCACAGACAGCGACAATAACAGCATCCTCTGATTTCGTATATGACGCAAAGTGCAAATCTGAAATTGAACCTGCACCGATAACACCAATTCTCAATTTGTTTATGCTCATTGCACATTCCAGCCTCCTTTAAATAACTACCACTTAAAGTTAACATGCTTTGGACATAGCGAGAATACCTAAGATAAGCAGCTCCATGGACTATATGTTCAAAATTCTCCCGTGGAAGTTACCATTTTCCTCTCATGGTATTAGTACAATTTTGCCTGTACTCCGTCTACTCTCGAGTAAGCGATGGGCTTCAGCGCCATCCTTCAGTGAGAACATCGTCAGTGTATCCAGTTTCAGACTCCCCTCACGAAGTGCTCCTAACAAAACATTCGCTCGACGGATCCGATTCTCTAGGCTAGTTACGTGATTCCAGAGGTCACCACCGGTTAAGGTCTTGGACGTATCCATCAGCATTCTTGGATCCACAGGTGTTGGGTCACCTCCTGCCATTCCATAGAAAACGACAGTCCCCCTCGTTCTTACCGCAGCGAAGCTGTCAGATAAGGTGGACCCAACAGAATCATAAGCTACCTGGACACCTTCTTTTTCATGAGAACACTTCAACACTTCCTGGACCCAGTCCGCAGAATAGAGGAAGACTTCGTCTGCACCCGCGGTTAACGCGACATGCTTTTTAGCCTCGGATGAGGTGAGTCCGATCACCTTTGCACCTTTACTTTTGCACAATTGGATCAAAAGCTGACCCACACCGCCCGCAGCGGCATGGATCAGAACTTCATCGCCAGCATGGACGCGATAGCTGTCGTTCACCAAGTAATGCGCACTCATGCCTTGCAGTAGCAGACCAGCTGCATGTTCAAATGAGATGTCCGCAGGCAGCGGAATCGCACGATCTACAGGAACTGTGATTAGCTCTGCATTAGCAAATGGGACGTCAGCAAACGCGATCCGATCGCCGATCTGAATATGCTGAATGTGCTCAGGCACCCACTCGACGACCCCGGCACCTTCATACCCAAGAATATACGGCGGATTACCAGCCAAATGATAATTTCCTTTGCGACGATAGATATCTGCAAAATTAAGACCTATCGCTCTCGTCCTAACCAGAATTTGATCCCCATTTACCGTAGGGTCTGGAATTTCTTTATATTGAAGAACTTCGGGACCGCCGAATTGTTCGAAGATTAATGCTTTCATAAGTGACCTCCCAGGCTTAATTAACCGTTGTTATTTTATCATAACCGATTACAGAACCAAAAAAAGTGCCCCCAAACGCTCAACAGCGAATGAAGACACTTGAAAATTACCGATTTATAATCTCTAGGTGGGTAGGTAGATCCATATAAGGCATAGGCTTATTAATGTAATAGCCCTGAATGCCCCAGCACTGCATGTCGGCGAGCATTTGGAAATGATCACTTGTTTCGATGCCTTCTGCGACAACCAATAAATTCAGAGCCTTCGCCATGGCTAGAATAGCCGCAATTAATGGCACATTGCCATCTGAGATGAAAACGCGATCAATTTTCAGCTTATCAATCGGCAGATGCGTTAGCATACTTAATGATGAATATCCCGTTCCAAAATCATCCAATGCGATGGTAAAGCCTGCATGTCGCAGCTTCCCCAGAATGAGTTGTACTTCTTGCAGCGAGTGCAAAGTCGTACTTTCTGTAATCTCAAGTTCCATGGCGGTTGGGTCTACCCCTTCCTCTTGCAATATTTGCAAGACTTGGGCAACAAAATTCAATTCATTGAGTTGGATGCGTGAGATATTGACGGATATTTTGAACGAAGGATCGTAAACAGACTTTAATTGATGCCAATCTTTACAGGCTTGACGAATAACCCAGTAGCCGATAGGCACAATAAGCCCTGTTTTCTCAGCTATTGGAATAAAGTCACCTGGCTGTATGTACCCGCCATTCTCGCAATGCCATCTTAAGAGCGCTTCCGCACCAATCGCCTTTGCTGATGCTGGATTATAAATAAGCTGATAATGCAAAAGAAGTTCATCCTTATCCATCGCTTGCGAAAGTGCTAACTCGTGGATGAAATTCTCGACATGATCGTATTTTGAAGATGCTTCATACAAATGATAGCGTTTGCGACCCGTTCCCTTGGCTGTGTACAAAGCTATATCCGCTTGCTTTAGCAGATCTTGAATCGTTTCATCATGCTTACGCTCGGCAATCCCGATACTCACATTCACTTTAACTGCATGTTCATCTACACGGAACGGTTCATGGAACAGCTCGCTCAACTGCTCCGCCGTCTCTTTAATGTGGGCAGAAGGAATGGAATCCACAACTACGAATTCATCACCGCCTAAGCGCACAAGCGTATAACGACTATCTCCAAACACCTCGATTAGTCGACAAGCGACTTCAACAAGTACCGAGTCTCCAGCCTGATGGCCGAAAGTATCATTTATATTTTTGAAATTATCCAAATCCATTAAATAAATCGTAGGCGGCTCCAATACATGCTCGAGTAAATATCTCCGATTGAACAGGTTAGAGAGATCATCTTGATAAGCATAATTGTACAGCGTATTCTCATGCAGTTTGCGCTCAGTAATATCCCGAGTCACGGAAAAAATAAAACTAGCATTCCCATGCTCATCCAATATAGGCGTTAAAATGCTCTCGCCGCTTACAGTCCCATTAGGTAATTTAACGCCATCCTCGTATCGAATCGTTCGACGTTCATCGACTACTCTGGCATATTTATTATATAAGTAATTTGCCATACAGCTCGAATTCGATTCAAAAAAAGTTGTTCCCATTTGTTCCATCGTGATTCCACTAAATTTCGTTGCGGCATTATTAACGTAGTAATACGTGATCTCCGCACCTGTCACTTTCATAATGTAAATAGAGTCTTCAATATCATCCAGCATCATTTGCAGTAAATTCAAATCCAATGTTGTCGTTGCAGGAATTGTCATCCGTAGGACTCCTTTATCCGAATAACCTAAGCTATTTGCCCTTAATAGGCCTATTGTACTATCTATTCGACATAGTTCTTTGGTATCCCTTCCTAAAGTTCTACAATCTTTCTTCTATTGGTGTAGGGGATCGAATAGTTAACACCGAAGGGAGATCAAAAGCTGCCATCAAAACAATCGTTTTGTGCTATTCATAATCGTTTTACCTCCTTATTCGAAAGTGCCGAGAAGCTTACAATTACCTTATGCAAGTAATATAAGCTAGCAAATATGGGAGGTTACACGCATGATAACTAAAGGGAACCCATTCTCACTCAGTCAATATGTCAACGAAGGTTATAGCGGTCCTATGCAGGGACTATCACTTGAGGAATCCGAATTGTACTATAACCGTTTTTTCGAAGTAATTGAACAGAATAAATTCGAACCAGGTCCTACCAAAATGAATCTGTCCGCCTGGCATCAACGGCATCATTGGGCCTATACGCTAGCTACGCACCCAAGTATCGTTAACGCGATGAAGCAGATTCTCGGAGATGACTTGGTGCTGTGGGCCATGCACTTCTGGTACAAAGAGCCTAATAATGATAAATTCATCCCATGGCACCAGGATATCAATTATTGGCCAATGGAACCAGCGATCAATGCAACAGCATGGGTGAGCTTAGGGTGGTCGATTCGTGAAAATGGGTGTCTTCGCGTGATTCCTGGCACACACATGTCAATCGTTGAGCATGTTTCGACGGGAACTGATCAAAGTGCTTTTGAGCAAGGCTTGCCAGCGGAATCAATCGATGAATCGTTAGCGATAGATCTTGAGATGTCACCGGGTCAGATTGCCTTCTTCAATGAAGCTACCTTTCATGGTTCTGAAAATAACACATCGAATATACCGCGTGTAGCCTTTTCAGTTCGCTATACAACGCCTGAGGTCAAGTTCAAAATCGACGAATGGGGCGGCGATACATCGCGTATCCGCACTTTCCTAGTCAATGGTGAGGATCGGTTAAACCGCAACGAAGAAATTAAGGGCGTCGTGCCTCAGGATTAAACGAATTCAGTGCCTCCTCTGCACCCAACATGTGTATCGTTTAGTTGAGACGAGCATGATAGAATAATAGGAAATGACGAGATCCGTGGTGCGGAGGGATGCGCAATGAATTCTTTGCAGATGATGATCGAAGCGCTAGAAATCCGATTTCTGCATATTACACAGTATCAACTAGATTATCGTTGGCAAGGCAAAGAGCGCAGATTACGTCACTGTGTAATGTGGTATGTGCATCAAGGAAGCTTCCAACTCGATATTGATCAATCTTCCTTTCGGTGCAAAGAAGGTCAAATCATCATTCTGCCTGCTCATAGCTTGATTAGCTTTCACGCCATTTCGGATGAGTTATTGCTAACTAGCATTAATTTCGATGCCGAAATCTCCTTAGTCAGCAACCGCAGTTGGTTACAGCTTCTGAATCTTCCGAATGTATATGAGGATCAGACTAACAGGGTAGAACGTATTGTCCTCGAGATGCTTATTCCTGAGAATGATGCGACAGCTTATGTGCATTTACTGCAGCAGTCTTCATTGCTTCGCATATTATATGAGCTGCTGAATCATGGAGATGTGACGGAGATGAGCTCCAGTTATTCACACTTGGATAAGCGAATCCATACGATCATCCATTTTCTACATTCGCATCCACAACTGATGCCTGAAATTAAGGAGCTGGCGGAGCTGGTTCAGCTGAGTGATTCTCATTTGCGTAAATTGTTTATCAAACAAACCGGGCAGGCACCGCTTCATTTCGTACACAGCATCAAAATTGAACAAGCCAAAAAGCTCCTCGCTACTAGCGTGAAGCCGATTTCTCAAATATCTTATGAGCTTGGTGTTGAGAATGCGAACTATTTCTCTCGTATGTTCAAAATCAAAACCAGCCTAACCCCACTGCAGTATCGGCAGCAATTCGGGCTGTGGTTGAACGATTAGGATAGTAAAACCTACAGTTAATTCGGGCTGATCTCTGCTTTATCAGCTGATACCCAAGAATGCTGTAGGTTCTCCATCTAATTACCCTCGAGTCTACTCCAGCTCTAACGTAACCCGTATACTCACCTGATTTCCCACCTCAACCGCAGATAGATCAATTAAGTAGACAAGCTCTGTTCCGCCTTGGTGGTTTTGATGCTCCACGGCTTGAATCGAAGCTTTCAACTGTTTCGCATCATATCGAATCAGTTGTTGTTTACCTTTCCGAGCCTGCATCTGCATATCATCCTCACGCAAACCAAGCTCCAATCGGATTTCACCTTCCTGCACGATAACTGGCTTGTGCTGTGTAATGTAACGTTCCGTTACCGAAGCGCCAGACTCACGGAACTCAAAGGAATCCGAAATAGTCAACTTGCCTCGCAGTTTATCAAACTCAAAACTTCGCTCAAGCTTCTCCAGGGTTGGCACAGCATAAGCTTGACTGAGCTCAAGCTGGAACCGGTCACTTGCATCGCTGCATGCCACTCCAAGTACCTGCGCACGATGCTGGATGCCTGCTTCCTGGTGTTTACCGTTGATGATTGGAACGCTATGACCCGCTGAGCTGTTACAAAGGATTGAATACCGCTCCTCACCGAAATATTGCTTCGTGTATAGACCTGCCCCCAAATCTTCAAACCATCTGATCCCATCTACGATCCATAGAAAGTGTCCGATGTCATTGTGATTATGGGGCTCATCGTTATGGCCGCCTTTGGCTGCAAAGCTAACGAGCTTGCTGCCCACCTTCGCCCTGCTCACCATCCATTGTGCTTCTGGCAAGACATCCGTCTGCAACGGCATTCCTTCTCGCTCACGAAGCAGATCTTCATTCAACCACACCACGTTCCGTATCGCGCTAGCGAAGCGGCCACAATGATCAATCGTTACTGGCTGATTGTCCAAAGTCGGAATCCTAATCTCAGCAAACTGCTCGCACAAACGGCTGAAGATGCCAATTTGGATGCCATTTTTCCGTGAGCAGTCGGAGAAATTTGCAATATGATTGCCTTGCAGGAAGCAGCTTTGTGGGAATTGAGCCACTTTGCGAGCTTTGACATTCGACTGAAGAATATCCACTTTGCCGCCTGTACGCTGCTTCAGAAGTTCACTAAAGTACACATAGTAGCCGAAACCATAATACCAGTAGCCTAAGCCTTCCAAACAAGCGCCTTCTTCCGAAAAACCTTCAAGAAAGCAATCCATCGATGCGAGAACTCGCGCTATGACAGGCATCAGTGCTTTCGAATCCTGAATGAGGTAGATTGCCGTCATACCGATATTCCCCGCACAAACAGCAGACCAATTGATATCGCACGTTTCCCACCAAAAGGCTCTCTTGAGTGTCATATAAGGCTCGAGTACCCGCGCCATAATTTCACGTTGTACCCTTCTCACCACGAGATCATTTAACTGAGCACGGAACATATGGCAAGTCTCACTTAGCGCATGAGCCGTTTCTGAAGCAAACAAATCAATATGTTTATATTCTTCTCCCTCTGCGGCAGCATCATGATTCATCAAATGAGCAGGCAGACACCATGTATATTCATCACAAATAGCCCACATTGTATTCTCCAAAGCGGCCAAATAAGGTTCCACGCCATCCTTCAGCGCCGCCACAACCAAAGCCGCTAACCGTCGACGACGATCGAAATAGAGCGCTTCGAATTCGATTCTCGTTCCTACTGAACGATACAAATCCCACTCTCTAAAGGGTAATGCTGCAATGGGTTTGCTCCCGAACTCACTGATCAGTGGTGAAATCTCGTTATAGACAGCAGTAAGTAAAGGACTTTCCGTATGCCTTATAGGTGTTGTTACCACTTGTAAACCTTCTTGAAACAAACTGCCCTGATCGCTTTCAGCTTCTAGCAAAGCAGCTAATAGATATCGACTATTCATTGATATACCTCTCCATTCACATCGGATTATGTTTACCTTTAAATATAACCGCAAACGATGACAGCGAACTAGCTATTATCTTTACCTCTATCCGTCATAAATTGACCTCTTCGCTTCCAAAGAAAAAAGCCTCACGCTAACAAGCGGAAGCTTTTCTTCACCCCATCATATAAATTACTCTGCTGCCCCGACTGCCTTCAGCCATGCATTGGCAATTAATGCATGGCCAGCAGGTGATGGATGTACACCATCCGGTGCCCAGAAAGCGCTGTCAGCTTGCGTTGACGCTTGTGCAAATAATCCATCTAAACATACTAAACGCGCGCCGAATTCTCTTGCTAATTCACGCACAGCGGTAATCTTCGGATCCAAATCTTCTCTCCACAGCTTACGATCTTCCGGTACAGGCAGTACAAAAGGCTCGATGAGAAGCAGTTTCGCTCCTGTACTCGCCGTTTGATCCAAAAGTTGACGATATCCCTCTTTGAACATTTCAGTCGAAGTACCATCATTACGATCAAATCTGCGCCAAGTATCATTGATACCAATATAAATCGAAACGAGATTAGGTTTTAAATCCAGACAGTCTTCTTGCCACCGACCTTGAAGATCAGGCACACGATTGCCAGATATCCCCCGGTTTAAGAATTTAACTTGTTTCTCTGGATATTTCGCTGAAAATTGAGCAGCTGTCATAAGTGCGTAGCCTCTGCCTAAATCATTGCCATTGTCACGAATACGTCCAGCATCTGTAATACTATCTCCTTGAAATAGTACGACATCTCCTTGCTCTAACCATACTGCCATTCGAACGAATCCTCCTTTGATTTACCACTTCTGCATCTAGTAACATACCTATAATTCCCTCACAAATTATACCATGTCCTAGGGAGCGAGTGTACAACGAATATCAATGAAAGATGTGATGCATTTTACGCACATGCGTTTAAACACTGACAAATTTGGACAAAAAAGAGTGGAACTACACGGCCAAGGATTTATCTACTCTTGTCTCTATCTCGAATATCACTGAAATTGTACATATGGATGAGTTGACTTCCCATTTATCTTGCGGTTGTGTTGGACTTTTTGTTCAAGGTGTTTCCACTTGCTTCGCATTAGGCTTGGCCAAATGGGGAAACGCGCAATTAACGAGCCAAGTACTGAAGCCGTCGTACGAGGACCTCGTGAGGGTTTTACGGAAACACTTCCGATCAATACCTCCATGCTGCGCAGAAAAATCAAGAGTCCAGCGATGAAAATGATCGCTTACACGATTGGTACACACACGCAGCGCTATGTGTTTTTTCTTTACAACGCTCTTATTACCATCCCTCTATATCGCTATTCTAACTTTCCATCAAGAAATGGTTCCGACTTCGTTGTTGCTTAGCATCGCGAAGTCACGTGAAGATATTCCTTTTCCTGCGCTTGTAGAAGCCTTGCTCATGGGAACCTTCCAAGGATCACCTTTGGCGAATCTCTGCTCTTAATAATAAGGCTATGTTAAATCCTGAAGTTGTTTTACGACAAGAAAACCGCCTCTTTGAAGAGGCGGCTTATTGAGCTTCGTACCCATTAGTCTTTCACACTGCTTAAACGTCACTTATTTATTACCGAGTTGTTCCGCCAAACCGATTAGAAGTCCTTCATTTCCACGAATGTAGCAGAGGCGATATGAGTTCTCGTACTGAACCACTTCGCCAACGAGCTGAGCACCATGCTTAGTAAGTCTGGATACCAGTTCGTCAATGTCTTCAACGGTGAACATGACGCGTAGATAACCGAGGGCATTTACAGGTGCGGTTCGGTGATCTGATATCGTAGGCGGTGTGATAAATCGCGAAAGTTCAATTCGACTGTGGCCATCTGGGGTAACCATCATAGCAATCTCTACACACTGTGAACCCAACCCAGTTACGCGACCAGCCCATTCACCTTCGACAGTAGCTCGCCCTTCAAGCTTCAAGCCAATCTCCTGGAAGAAAGAGATTGCGTTATCAAGGGATTCTACAACAATGCTAACATTGTCCATTCTTAGTAGTTTGTTTTTTTCCATAATTTTATCTCCTTATGTGTACAAATTTATTCCCCGATCATCTTCCTATTCATTCTATCAAAAATTACTAATTCCTTCCAAGCGTTTAATAACTTGTCACAGTTCATGATAACAAAGATAAGTCACAACAAGGTTTAACGTAACCAAAAAATAAAAAAACCGAGATGCACACCCGCAAGTGTAAACTCGGTCAACTTAATTAAGCGATGGTTCGGAGAAATTGAAACTGATAATAGGCATTCAACAGTTCATCCAGCTCGATAGAAAGTTTCAATACCGTTTCAGACAATAGGCCGTATGTTTGACTAGCAAGATTCAGTTCATTGCGTAATGCCTCAATCTTCTCTTCCAACTCATATCGATATCCCATATTGATCCCTCCGATTTTTGAAATTCCTATTGTGGATAACTCACACGTTTTGTTACCTATATCATAATTGATTAATGTTAAGAAACTATTAGCAAATCTAACGAATTTACAAAATTTTCAGAAAATTTCTACATTTTAACCAATTGACCTGCAGGAATTTCCACGATTTCGCCTTCAGCACTTAGCCAAACCGCGATGGCCGAAGGATTATGAATGATACGACAATTAGCAGAGAACCGCAAGTTTTCAACCGCTTTCATATAGGCCACAATTTCAGCATTGGTTGCAAACCAAATGTCAGATCTGCCCTTTACTTTCTCACCAAATTGCTCAAGGATCTCCCAGTTGTTATCGTTCTCAAACTCATAGCTGTGTCCCCATACATATAATAACGCCATGCGTGAATGTCTTTGTTCTAACTGCACGAACGTATCTGCAAGCTCAAGCATGTTCTTATGATGACACGATGGGTGCCACTGTAAGAAATCATTCGGCATTTGAAAACTGCCGTGGCTTGCAACCGTCCGCGCATACTCAATGCCTAGTGTAGGAAGCGCCTGGATGACGCGATCTGAGTAGGTTCCGAACGGGTAGCTCATGCCACGCACAGGATAGCCAACTAACGATTCTAATGACTCGCGATCTTGCGAGAGTTCTCGAACGATTTGATCCATAGGCGATTGCTCCAAAAAAGGATGATCAATGGTATGAGCAGATACCTCATGACCTTCGAACAAGGATGCGATTTCGGATGCCTCAATATAGCCTTCTTTCCCCAAGAAACTGCTGTTCAAATGAAACGTTCCCTTAAGCCCGTATTCATTCAATATACGCACAAGCCTGCGATCATGTATCCTTCCATCATCGTAACTTAGCGTTAATGCTTTGGTAACACCTTGTGGAAACCGATCTAATCGAATGCGCATAGGAATCCCTCCAAAAAATAAGTCTATTACATTCTTTCAATGTAACAGAAACTTCTCTGGTGGGCTATCATTTCCTTACTCGGCTAACCAATTCGAGAGATTCGCTTTCACGAATGCATCATCATTCAAATGTGGATAGTCCATGTACATGCGATCAATTTCTTCTGATTGTCCTGGGGACAATTCTTCATGTGGATTCAAACACCACGTGCCTTTCAACAACCCTTGTCGACGGAGCACTTCATGAATACCCGGAATACATCCAGCAAAGCCATTGGCAGGATCAAAGAACGCTGCATTCGCTTCCGTAACTTCGATATTGCGAGTAAGCCACTCGGATGCAAGTGTAGGATTCATTCGCACCGCTTTTATTTCATCTAACAGTTCCACTGCTTTTTGCGTCCATACGGCCCAATGTCCAAGTAAACCGCCTACAATTCTTTTCTCTATGTTCTTACCCTCAACTTGGAATTTATAAACAGTTAGAAGATCATTAATAATGTTATCATCATTCCCCGTATAGAGAGCAATCTCATCGCGACGCTCTGAATAACAGACGGCACGCACCACATCGATCGTTTGATAGCGATTGAAGGGGGCCATTTTAATAGCGATAATGCCTGGAATGTTCGCGAATTGCTTCCAAAAATCGAAGCTGTATACCTTACCTCCAACGGATGGCTGCAGATAGAAGCCAATGACAGGCATTTTCTCGGCAATACGAGCAGTACGTTCCAAGATTTGTGCTTCTGTCCAACCAGTCAAGCCTCCCATAGATAGTAAAGCAGCATCATAACCAAGCGAAATCGCGATGTCAGTCTCATGCTCCGCTTGATCCGTAGGGCCGCAGATGCCTGCAACCTTAATAAAGGGACGAGTCAATCCTGCGCGGTCCACCTCTTCAGCAGCCATACGAAGTACTTTTTCGTACAAATTATATTTCGGATCACGAATTTCAAATTGTGTGGAATGCACACCAACTGCAATACCTCCAGAACCCGAAGCCATATAGTAACGTGTCAATGCCCGTTGACTTTGTTCATCCAATTGGCGATCTGCAGTTAAGGCAAGCGGATGGGCCGGTATGACGAGCCCTTCATGCAATGCAATACGTTGCTCATTCGTTAATTCCCTACGTACCGTCATCATTAAAATTTCCCCTCTCGCTCTTGAAAATGAGTAGGTTTATTAATCATACTGCCCCCATGCTCAATCCACTCTGCTACCCAGTCGAACATTTGGAGTAAAGAAACTTGTGGGTATCCAAATAGCTGCATACTCTTCGCTGCATTGCTAAGTAGCGCTGTTTCCGACTCTTGACCTTTGAAAATAGGCTCAATCCCCAGTCGCTGCCCGAGCTGCTGTGCCGCATATTTCACGGATACGGTCTCTGGTCCCGTTACATTTAAGAAATTAGCTGGGCTTTGCGTAGCCAATAGAGAACGGATTGCTATTTCATTCGCATCCCCTTGCCAAATGCAATTGAAATGTCCCATGGATAGATCGATGGCGCGGCCTTCCTTCAAGGACTTCGCAATTTCCAACAGAACTCCATAGCGCAAATCAATGGCATAATTCAAACGATAGATCAAAACCGGTGTTCCGTTCTTGTGACTATAATGCTCGAACATCCGCTCACGTCCAAGACAGGACTGACCGTATTCCCCGATCGGAGCTGGACTAATCGCTTCATGAGCTCCACCATACGTTACCGGTGTGAAAGGATATACATTGCCTGTAGAGAATACGACGATACGGGATTTACTAAATTTCTCAGCAACTCGACCTGGCAGGTAGGCATTCATCACCCAAGTGAAATGCTCCTTACCCGTAGTCCCAAATTTCGTGCCAGCCATGTAAATCACATTAGGAACATCTGGTAACGCTTGAAGCGCTTCATCATTTAACAGGTCACAAGCAATCGTTTCTACCCCGGAAGATTGTAGTTCTTCCTGCAAACCACTTTCGGAGAATCTCGATACCCCATAAACCTTTTTATCAACACCTGCTGCCCGAATGGCATTCATCGCTAGCCTAGCAAGACTCGGCCCCATTTTCCCACCGACGCCAAGCAGCATAATATCTCCCTCTAGTTCCTGCATAAACTGTATTAGAGCAGGTGAAGGTGTTGACATGACCTTATCCAAATCTTCTAATGTTCTCATTCTCGCATTCTCCTCACATCATGATCTATGTTTAAGCTTCCTGACTGTAGTATACGGACTCTCAAATATAAAAGACAAATCTTTATGTTGTCTTTAAATGAGCAGAACATCTAGCGTCTTTCTTCGGGGATTAGCGAGCGGAAATCGGAATGCGATTCGGGTGATTGGCGAGCGCGGCTTGGGATGTGATTCGGGTGATAGACGAGCGCGGCTCGGGACTCGGGATGCGGATTCGCGTGATCGGCGAGCGCGGCTCGGGATGCGGATTCGCGTGATCGGCGAGCGCGGCTCGGGACGCGATTAGCGAGATTGGTGAGCGGGGACATAGTTGGTGGTGTTTGTGGTTTGAAGCAGCTACTGTTGCGGAAAGATACCATTAACTGTAAAATATACATCTATTTACGCGAAATTCTCCCGAAAAATTAATTTAACTGTAAAATATGTAGTTAAAAGCGTCTCTTCTCTTTTGTTCCGATCGGTTAAAAATCACAAAATTAACTGTATGTTTTCCATCTAAACTGAGTTTGACCAGGAAATCACAAAATTTAACTGGAGAAAATCCATTTATTTGGTTGGAGCACGGGAGATTTACGAATCTACTCCTACTCCGACAACTACAACTCTCCCTCTCTTCTTGCAAATCACATATCTCACATCATCACGCATGATAAAGGAAGAGGCAATCTCATAAGTGGAACCACTACCGTCGTTGATCAAATGGTTACTAATTCTGCACAAGGGGAACCTAGATGCCTTATTTGGATGAAGTCGACTGAAATCGAATCCGAGGGGAACGTAGATGCGCTAAATGACTGATTTTCTTGATTTATCGGGATTTTCGGCAAAATAGGGCACTGTAGTTCCCTTCGATGATGATTTCGCCTATTTATCCGTGATTAGGACATCCTAGTTCCCTTTCGAGGGGGGACGGGAGGGACAGCGCCAGTTGTTTAAACAAAATGAAACCGTTCCATGCGGCTGAAGGCAGCACTGGAACGGTTTATCATTATCACTTCTGCTCAGCTGGGATCAGCCGCCAAATTCTCCAGAAAGTGAAGTCGGAACGTTTGTTTTGGCCTGCCTTTCGGCACTTTCACATAGCCAACACTCGAAATCAAGTTATGATCCATCCATTGCAGCAGAAGACGATGCGTACTTCTGACAGTTACGCCAAGGATACCCGCTAACTCATGCACTTCGTATTCCAGCTTGCTCGTCCTTGCCACAGTCGTCATTAAACGACTCAAATACGTCGATGTCATCCCAGCATCTTCTGCACTCTTCAGCAGCTCAGGATCTGTCATCGACAAGTCTCTGCTCAGTGGGTCTGCCATCTCTAGAGGGCCAATTAATGTCTTGTCCTCCCGCACAATAAAGCAGGTATTGCCTCCGGCTTCTTTGCATCTGCGCAGCGCAAGGCGAGCATGCGTACCTGCTTCATTCGCACTGCGACCGAAGCCGATGCCCATACTAAGAGAGAGCCCTAGTGATTTCCAAACTTCCCGAGCGAGTGGAACTGATTTATAGCCAACCGTCTCGCGTTCGAAAATCCCCCGGGTCGTAAAAAACAAATACTCATCCGCGCCTAGATGTGTTAAATAACCATCTAACGACTCCACATAGTCGATCAGTTTTCGATGCACTTCCAGCTTGAAGCGCTGAATATCGTGCTCTGTACTTTGCTGCTGCAGCTTTTTGCCGAATTCGTCCACGTTGATCATACCTACTAGGATTTGTGCTTCTTTACTGCGCCGTGTTTCTGTTGAAAGAAGTGCACGTTCCAATGCCACTGTAATGTTCTGATCGGTCGGTGTAATCCACTCACACGGAATCCCCAGCCTATTCAGCACGTCAGCGACCTGAATGTCTGTCGTTAGCGCTGCTTTCGTTGCTCCCCTGCGGAAGGCATCCTCATGGAATTGCGTTACCATCTCCACTTGCGGGTAAGGTACGCCATCATAGATGAGAAAACTAGCAGGTGTTTCACCAATCTCTTTGACGTGCCTGCTTAGTGTAGATGATGTAAACGAATCAATGCTAAAAATCGCATCCACCGCATTCAACTCCGGCTTACTGCGTAACCGATATAACGCACTAAATAACCCGGTGTCAGTCAACGGGATCATATGAACGGGTAAGTGTGTAAGTACATGCTCCTTTACTCGTCGATAGAGTGTCGGTCCTGTTACTAGTAGCACTTCAACCTCTAAGAGCAGCTTCTCGGCAATCTCTGATGCTGTTTCTGCTGAACATGCACGTGCGATAGGCTCGAAGGATGGGAAGGACGTCGCAATCACACTCAATACTTTATTCACCAGAGCCTCTGGCCCTAATATCCCAATGGCAATTCGATTCGGAATATCCATGTGTGACGGCTCCTTTGCTTCATTAATATGATCAAGTATACCCCTGTTCAACAATAAAAGACAAATCATTATTCTGTCTTTAAATCGGAAAATTGGCATTTATATGATGCAATCGGCCGCAAATACCCCTCACACAAAGAAAATGGGGAAATAGTTCGCAAGAATCGAACTATTCCCCCATTTTGAAAAGGAATTCTCATTTAAATTCGGTACTATGGACTATCGCTGTTTTCCGGCGAAGGTGTAAGGATTTCTGCTCATTGGATGCAATCTGGGATGCATGTCAGTTCATCTATGTCTCCCCTAGCCCAAAGCCCAGCTGCGAGATTCACGCGCCCAACCTCTTACGTTCTAGCTTAATTCCGCAAGCAGCGGCATCCCCGCCTGTGCTCCAAAGCGCGTCACCGACAACGAGGCTGCTTTAACAGCAATCGTTGCTGCTTCCAGCACCTCTTTGCCTTGAGCAAGTGCGACAGTGAAAGCTGCATTACACGCATCCCCCGCTCCCGTCGTATCCACAACTTGGACGCGTGGTGCTGGAATCGTGGTCAGGTTCCCCGCCACCATCATAGCTACGCCCTTCTCGCCTCGAGTGAGCAGCAACCGCGGTCCCCTCGTTTCCCATTGCTGCATCCCCGCCACCAGCTCAAGTTCACTAGCGTAAGCAGTTCCGCTGAGCAGCTCAAATTCCGTTTCATTCGGTGTGATAAAGTCAACGAGCTGCAGCAACTCTGAAGGCAGTTCAACCGCTGGCGCCGGATTGAGCACGGTGCGAACGCCAGCTCCGCGCGCAATCTCAAGTGCCGCCTGCACAGCCGGCAGAGGAATCTCGAGCTGCACTAGCAAAGCATCTGCTTCTTGAATAAGCTGAGCATGCTGATGCACTTGCTCGGGCGTTACTTTGCCGTTAGCTCCTGACACAATGACGATGCAATTGTCATCCTTGGTATGTAAGATGGTTGCTGTGCCCGTGGAACAATCCTCTCTGCGAACAATGGCTTCTGTGTGAATGCCATGCGCGGTCATTTGGGCAAGCAGCACATCCCCGAAGCCATCTCGGCCTACCGCCCCGATCATGGCAACTTGTGCGCCAAGCTTCGCACAACCGACGGCTTGATTGGCCCCTTTACCACCAGGGATCGTATGCAATTCATCCCCCTGCAAAGTTTCACCAATCTTAGGCATTCGGCTCATAGACACGACTAAATCCATATTCAAGCTGCCTACAACAGCAATTCTTACACTCTTCATACAAGATAGACTCCTTCTCTAATCCAACAATGTACTAACGATTTAATTTCTTAAATACTTCAAAGCTTCTTTCACTACAGGTTTGTATCGAAATGGGATGGAATCCTGGAATTTGCGAATACAAGGTGTCATTTAATGGTTCGATCCAGTGGGCAGGAATTCCTTCCTTGCCAAGCATTGCACCCATAATTGAGCCCACGGTGGCCCCGTTACAGTCCGTATCCCAGCCTCCTAGGACAGCCGTGGTCATCGCCTTGGTGAAATCTCCTCCACCATGAATGAGCGCAGCAACAACTAAAGCTGCATTATTATTCGTGTGTACAGGGTGATAATGATTGAATGCATGCCAAATGCGTTCAACTAATACTAACTGATCCGTTGTAGACTTAGCTATCTCAATGGCAATCTTAATATCTTTTGCTAGTCGGGACGTGCTAGGAATCTCGCTCAAACCAATTTGAATAACACGTTCGATATCGTCTTCAACAAATGCCGCTGAGATCATTGCTGCCACGAACATTTCACCGTAAATCCCATTTTTCACATGAGATAAAGAAGCGTCTCTCCAAGCTAGTTCTGCAGCCAACTCCGGGTTACCCGCTGCCCCGTAGGCAAAGCCATCCGCTCGAATTTGGGCACCAATCCACTCACGGAACGGATTCAAGTGCATGCGAACCCACTCCAGCTTCTCTCGCCAATCTTCCGGCTTCTCATCATAATAATGATGGGTCACTTGGGCAAAATTCAAATATGCCTTTGTCTCCGCTGTACAAACAGATTGATACGGCAATATGCGATGCCATAGCTTTCCAATATCCCACGTATCAAAGTCAAAACCGAACTGCTCTAATGCCATGAGACCTAGCACGGTGTACCTGATATCATCATCAGTTGGCATGAAGGTAATATGCTCTCTTGTAGCAGGCTTATGAAATGGAAAAATACGAATGTTATGTGTTTTCTCAGCTTCAGAATGAAAAGGGGCATAATTGTTCATTGGCCATGCATTCGCCCCTTTATACCACTTCTCTACATACTGCCAGCCTGCATACGTCTCATCACCGGACATATATGTTGGATTCTCGAAAGGAAGTCCCAATGCGCAGCCTGAACATCGACCTAACCATGCCCCATAAAATTTATCCTTCCACTGCTCTTCCGTCAACGAATAGGTCAATTTCCTTGGACCTTCTGGTCGTAGTCCTCTGATCTCCTCTAGACCATTCGGCTCTTGAAAAGGGAACTCTGAACTTGGCTTTAAAGCCATTAGCCTTTGATAGATTTCCATTAACTGACTGTCGGTTAACTTAGGCGATGCTTGAATCTCCGCTTGGATTTCTTCGACATTACAACCTTCTTCACGTCTTTGAGTCACTTCACCTTTGACCAAACCTCTTAATTGCGACCAACCCGCCATAAGAATCATCCTTTACACTTATATTTATAAGTGATTATACGTCCTGGCTTCCGATTACGCTTATCAGTTCCTGCCTGCTAATTATCACAAATTGCGAATCCGGCAAATTGATTGCGATATTCAATCGGTGAGAGATGAACATGCATAGCAAATGCCCGATAAAAGCTCGGAATACTTTGGAAACCTGCATCAAAGCATATTTCTGTCACGGCTTCATTTGTCGCAACCAGCTTAGCCTTAGCATGTTCGATTCGAAGATGCATCACATAATCTTTGAAGTTTTTACCTGTCACTTCTTTGAAATCATGTGAGATACGAGATGAACTGATGTGATACTGTTCCGCCAAATCTTGGAGGGCAATCGGCTCCCGGTAGTGTTGCTCTAAATAAGCTAGCATCCCTTTGATCCGTGTAAAAGCCTGCGCTTGACCCCCACGGTCATTCTGATCACTGCCTTCAGATACATGACGAAGCAAGGACACACAAATCTGCAAAAGATATCCCTTAGCAGCGCTCTCATATCCTTCTTGCTGCTCATGCAGCTCTTGATGCAGTTGCTGCATGAGCAAAGAAAGCAGCTGTGCTGCCTTCTCGTGCGCCGGTATGTGATTACAGAAATGAACAGAGCTATATGTAAAAGGAAGCAACAATAACTCATTTTCCTTCAGAAGTATGCGCGGATCCCATTTTAGAAATAAATACGTACTCGGATCACGCTGATCGGAAACAGCGATATGAAGTTCACGATGATTAACAACAAACACATCCCCTTGGGAAGCCTCATAGCACTTATTTGCATAATAAAATTGACCTTTTCCCCGCAAGCACACGCCAATTTCTAAACTGTCATGATAATGTGGTCTTTCCCTCCTCGTATGAGGCGTCCAAATGAAGGAAATCATCTTTAGTTCTTTCGGAAAAGTAACTGCTAATTTCACTTGGTTGCCTCCCCTTGAGCCATCATATCCTAGATGGAGCTGCGCAGCTTCTGGAACAAATCTCGAAATACTTGATCCCGATCAATATAGTGAACATACCTAATGAGATGTCGTGACTGATCTTGGCTCCATCTTGCCTCGTCAGATACGATCGGGCTTGATAGAAGTACACTTGGTGTGCTTCGTTCATTCACAAGATAGGCAATCGTTGAAATATCCCATATCACACGAGAGTAGGCGTAATGATCAGGATGAACTTGTCGGAACGTCTCATAGAGATACTCACCTATCGCACCTGATTCCTTCACATAATCTCTCATCTCGGATAATGTTGTACTCAAATGTGAGGCGACGCCCATACAGGGGATTAATACGAGCGGCACACCGCTATTCATAATAATTCGTGCTGCAGGAATATCTTGCTCCAAATTAAATTCCCGCGTGCTTTGCCAGTGCAGCGCATGCCCTCCTAGCCAAACCACAACGATGTTCTCGATAATGCGTGGTTCCATCAGAATAGCGGAAGCCACGTTCGTTATTGCACCGATGGCTACTACGTATAAGGGATCCTCTGGCGATGAAGCCATTGCGCGTTCCACCAAATTGCGGGCTGCATCGCTCACCTCCGGTGTTTCGGAACCTGGCAGATACGCCTCAGACCCTTTATAAATAGGAATGTCTGTGCGTTCCATCAGTTTTAGGATTCTATGCAACTCGTGATAACTCTTCTCCATGCCATCTTTCGGTCCTGTCGATAGATCGTTAAAGAATGGTGCTGCATAGAAAGCTTCTACTTGAAGTCTTTCTGGCGATTGCAAGGCATATACGACAGCAAACTGATCATCAATTTCATTAAAGGTATCCGTATCAAGCACCATTCTTATCTTACCGGTTCTTGAATTCAAGCGTTCAACGCGTTGCGCTTCGGTAATTACTGGATATTGCATGGGACAACTCCTCCATTTTATATCATGAATTGGCTCATCTACTTACTCAACAAATAAGAATATAGAGATATTCTACCTAAATTCATGCTATATTTTTATCATAGATCGGCTTATTTTTTATACGATTCGGCTATCTATGTTAAGTTATAAGTGGTAGGAGGAGCTGTAGTGAACGGACATTTGGATTTTCTTTTTCGAACAACGAGGCCCCAAGATTGGATGATCCATCCGCATAGACACCAGTGCTATGAATTGGTTTATTATATGCAAGGAAGTGGCTCAACTCGAGTAGGAGAGTACACGCACCACTTTCACGATGACACCTTCACGTTAATTAAGCCGCATACACTGCATGATGAGAAACATGCGACTGACAGCGAAGTTCTATTTGTTGGATTTCAAGCGGAGCTCGGCAAATATCCACTTCGAGAAGGTTTATATATCGACCAATCGGAAGGAGCGATTCTTGCTTTGCTGCAAAAAATGATCATTGAGATGCAGAATAAACGCTCATTCTATACGGTTAAGCTAAATCATCTTGTTGGTGAATTGATTATTGAACTCCTCCGGTATGATGAATTCACTACCTCCGAGCCATCTGTCGATAAGGTCATTTATGCCAAAAACTACATCGATGAGAATGTCAGTCAGAAAATCAGTGTTGAAACATTAGCAGATTTAGTTGGCTACAGCTATGATCGTTTCCGTCATCTTTTCAAAGAACAATATGGTCTTTCACCTATGCAATACTTGATGTCCAAGCGCTTCGAACTAGCCAAACGACTGTTGAAACAAACAGATCTCTCCATATCCGCCGTTTCAAATGAGAGTGGTTTCTCCAACGATACGCAGTTCTGCTCCCTTTTTAAGAAAGTGACAGGACTCTCTCCTCGCCGGTATCGCATTCAACAATGAAAGAAGCCCGTACCTTCCTGCTGGAAATACTCTTTGCCTTCTTCTACTACTTGCATTTGACCCTTAATGGCAAAAATAAATACATTAAAATCTGCATTTCGGTCCGGATGGATCCAGCCTTCTTGCGTTAATGTCTTCCCCATATCTCGAATGAATTGAAAATACCCCGTGTGCAACCGGATCTGATTCATACAGTCTTTCCTTTCGTTGGAAAGAAAAAAGACAACCCGCAGGTTGTCTCTTGCTCTCACTAAGCGGTATGCTTTTATTATGCAAGCGATCACCGAATTCAGCTATACTTGCTCATCCACCATGCGATTCGTCAACGAGCCTAATTTCTCAATCGCAATCGTAACCACGTCGCCATCCTTCAAATACACACGTTGATCTACAGGCTTTCCAAGCACAACACCTTCAGGCGTTCCTGTCAAAATAATATCACCAGGCGACAACGTCATATGCTGGGAAATATAACTGACGATTTCATCACAGTGGAAAATCATATCCGATGTATGCGAATTCTGTCTCGTCTCACCATTAACCGTGCAACTGATTGTTAACTGATTTGGGTCCCCAACTTCATCCGCCGTTACCAAATATGGGCCAAGTGGGCTGAACTTATCACAGGATTTCCCCAGCAGCCATTGTTGTGTACGCATTTGTAGATCACGCGCTGACAAATCATTCACATTGCAATAACCAAACACATGGCTTAATGCCTGCTCTTTGGACACATATTTCGCTTGTTTTCCGATGACGATGACCAGCTCTGCTTCATAATCAACCTGACTTGTGACACGATTCGGAAGAGGAATATCATCACCGTGCGAAGCAATCGTATTACTAAACTTGTTGAACAAAATAGGATATTGCGGAATTGCCGCATTCGTTTCTTCAGCGTGCTTGCGATAGTTCAAGCCAACGCAGATGATTTTACCTGGATTGGTGACACAAGGGCCATAGCTTACTTGGGATTCATCCAAAAGGTATGGACTTTCCGCTGTTGCCCCTTCAAGAACTCTTGCAATATAACGCTCGAGCGCAGGAATCACTGTTTCTGAATGAGCGATGACGGACATAATGTCGGTTGGAATCCCTTCCTCAGGGAACGCTTTCAATGCCTCTGTTATATCGAATACGTTGTTCTCCAACTTCACACCAAGATGAATGCTACCTGGATGGTTAATCGTGACTAGTTTCAAAATGAACATCCTCTCTTATCAATAAATAGGAAATGTGCTTCTTTATTTACGCATTCTTACCGAACACAGCGCCACCATCAATATACAAAGGTGAGCCCATCATGAATTTGGATTCATCAGATGCTAGGAATAAGGCAGCTTGCGCTACATCCTCTGGTGTTCCAAGTTCATTGCTAAGTTGTCTACTTTTCAGAGCAGCAATAGCGGCCTCAGGATCATCATAAGAGGTTTTCAAATAATTCTCAACAAAAGGTGTTAAAATCGTGCCCGGCAGCAGCGCATTCACCCGAATTTGGTATGGGGCATAATCGACCTGCATTGATTTCGTCAATGCCAGCACAGCTCCTTTGGTAGCTGCATAGGAGGCACGTCTAGCTAACCCAATCTCCGCAATGCAGGAGGACATGTTGATAATGGACCCGTTGCGCTTTGCCATCATATGCGGAATAACGTATTTGGACGGCAAGAAAACGCCGCGAATATTCACACGAATTACACGATCCCATTGCTCCGGTTCCAGCTCATGTAAGGCACCAACACCGCTAATCCCTGCATTATTAAAAAGTACATCAATTCGTCCACACGCTTCGATTGCTCGGTCGACCATCGTTTTCACGGAATCAGGATCCGTCACATCGGCTTGCAGGAAGAGCGCTTCTCCACCGTTAGCTCGAATTTCGGATGCTGTTTCCTCACCTTTGACCGCATCCAAATCATTGACGATCACATGTGCTCCTTCTTGGCCAAATAGTAACGCTGTGCTTCGCCCGATGCCTGATCCGGCACCTGTAATTAGGATTACTTTATGTTGTAATCTCATTTGGTTTCACCTCATAGTTTATTATAATAAACTTAGTTTATAAAATTTATATACTAAGTCTAGCATCCCTTATCCTTGGCGTCAACGCAAAAAAAACCAGATACAACCCGATGCCCGGATGTTAACTGGTTTATCTATATTCTCATCTTAGAAGCTAGACCGGTAACGTTGACGATATCGCATGTGCGAGAATACGAATCTCTTCCTTCACTAGTTCTTGTTTATACGTCCATTGATGTACAGGCATTGAGCAACTTACAGCCGCTATCCACTTGCCGTTACGATCAACAATCGGCATGGCCAAGCAGCAGAAGCCGAGCACGATTTCTTCTTGATCCACTGCGTAGCCTTGTTTTCTTATCATGTGCAGCTGTTCCAGCAGTTCTTCCCCGCTTCGAACGGTATTCGGCGTGAACGCTTGATAGCTGCCTTCTTCGTACAAGGCGAGGACCTGTGAATCCTCCAAAGCAGACAGCAGTACTTTACCCATCGCCGTTGCGTAAGCAAGCAAACGCATGCCAGGCTCTGAGATGAGACGAACTTGCGCTGGCGCCTCTTTTTTGGCCAAATACACGAGTTCACCTTTCTCCAATCTAGCCAACTGAAAGGTTTCACCGAGTCGCTCCACGGAACGAGCAACTTTCTCCTCAAATAACTTTACTAGCGACATGCCTGCGAAATAGGCGTTGCCAATGACACCGAAAAAGGAGCCGAGCACATAGGTATCCCCTTTTTCCCTAATGACCCAATTCAACGTCTCCATCGTATGTAAAAGCGAAAACATCGTGCTCTTATTAATCCCTGTTGCACCGCTCAAATCCATCAACCTAAGCTGCGAAGGCTGATCCGCTACTAACTGGAGAACATCTTGTGCTCTTTCCAGTGCTGGGACCCAATATTTTCTTTCCATGTGTATACCTCACTTAAACTCGACTGTCCATAACCGTTCCAACCGCTGCTGAATTACAGTAACTTGACCGTATCGCCAAGTCGAATTTGACCTGTTTTCACGACAGAAGCATAGACACCAAACCGCAGATCGAAGCCTTCGTTTACTTGTTTGAGTACCGAAGGATCCTTATCCAGCGTATCTGGATCTATCGTAATCATCATACATCGATCACAGAAGCTGTCTACTTGCAATTGTACTTCGCCTATAGCAATCTGTCGACCTATCCATTCTCCTTCGGAGCAGGCATGGTCATCTAACGCAATTACGAAATTGCCACGGAACCGACGTTGATCCAAGTCCTTGCCATGCAGACTCTCAAGTTTTCTTAAGCTAGCATCTGTGATAAGAAGAATGCTGGCACCATCAACGGAAAACAGTTGTGGATGCTCTGGATGCGGCGCCTTTAATCGCGACATTGTAAGGGTAGTCTTTGTTTGACTTTGTATCTCCTGCAAAAGTGCATCGTCCCAGCCGAATACTCGCCCATCCCCTGCTGTTATTTGGATATCTCCATCGTGATACCTTGCTTGATAGGTTAACATATTAGGGATATTGCGTGCAGTCACATACCGCCACCAGCCCGATTTGGATTCATCATAGAAGGACACAAACCGATCCCCTAACATCCCATAGTCTTCAATCTCGCACGATGTCAATTGCTCTCCTGCGAATGACTTAACGGGATACCGATTGATTTCACTTATTTTACCAATGGTCACTTGCACAAGTAGATCCTCCATCAACCTTAAATTCCGCGCACGCAACCATTTTACCACTACTTACACCGCAGAGCTAGGTGATGCCAGGCATTCACAAACCTTGAACAAGGATCGTGCATAATCCAAACGTATCTCCAACATATAGCTTTGAAACGTAATGCCGGTTTCTTTGCGGAATTGCTCACTGAAATAATTCGGCGAAAGATTCACCCTCGCGGCAACCTCATGGAGCGTAAGCTTCTCACGGAAGTGATGCTGGATAAATAGTTAATTTTAGTTGGCATTTTCACGTAAAAAAAACGTGAAAAAACGCCACACTGTTCGTGTGACGTTATGGGTGCCTTCATTATTTAAATACCTAAAAATTTGGCAAGCTTATCAAGCAATCGTTGTTGGGAAGCTATCTGTATCGAAATATTGTCAAATCGATCGTTAAGTGATTCTTCGTTTGAAACAACTTGATTGGTAACTGCTTCATCTATAAGCTCATTTAATTTTTGAGCATTGATAGCATAATTATTACGCATTTCCTGCTCTAATTCTGTAATACTTTCCTTATGCTGCTTTCGCAATTCATAGGTCACTGCATGCATTTCATTCCTTAGATTTTGCTCCAAAACGTCTGTAATCTTGGGTTGAATGGTATCGAGTTCTTGCTCCATCTTCACGATACTATCTTGAAGTTGATTCTTTAACTCACTTGTAGTTGCCTGCATTTCACCCCTGAGATTGTGCTCCAGTGCTTCTGTCAAATTAGGCTGAATCGTATTGAGCTCCTGGAGCTCCTGTTCCAACTTGGAGACACTTTCTTGAAGTTCCTTCTGTAACTCACTTGTCGCTGCTTGCATTTCACCCTTGAGATTGTGCTCCAGAGCTTCAGTCAACTCGGATTGAACAGTACGGTGCTCTTGGAGTGATTGTTCCAACGCCGAGACACTTTCATGAAACTGCTTCTGTACGTTATTTGTCGCAGCAAGCATTTCACCTCTAAGATTATGCTCCAACAGTTCTCTTAGCTTTGGCTGAACCATGTAGAACTCATGGAGTTCTTGCTCCAACGTCGAGACGCTTTCATAAAACTGCTTCTGTAACTCATTTGTCGCAGCCAACATTTCACCTTTGAGTTTTTGCTCTAGAGCTTCCACCATCTTGGGCTGACTCACATTGAGTTCCTGGAGCTCATCTTCTAACTTCGTGAAACTTTCAAGTTGCTGCTCCTGCAGCTTCTGTGTCCCTGCAAGTATTTCACCTTTGAGATCGTGCTCCAGTGTTTCGATCAGCTTAGGCTGAACGGTATAGAGCACATGCTGTAGTTCATTAACCTGCTCTGAAACACTTTTATATTGAATGTTGAGTACATCAACGTTAGCGGCAACTTCGTTGCTGTCGTCTTGTTCAATGACCTCAGCTACCTTGCAAGTAAAAATCTTGAGGATACTACGCAGCTCGGCAACTTCCTCGGAAACGCCATTAAATTGAAGATTTAATGATTCAGCTATTTTTGTAATACGTTCATTAATACGTTCATCCTGATTGGCATCCTTCGTAACTTCAATCATCTTTTCCATAAAAGTAAGAACAATATTGCGAAGTTCCGTGACTTCATTCGTAAGCTCATCGAACAGAACGTTGACATAGCTTTTAGTTGGCGCTACTTGTCTACCACTGGAAATTGCAGATATACCAACCATTTGACCATCATCTACTTGTTCGTTGATACGCCTCGGCGTTTTATTTGCTTCTATTTTTTGCGATAATAATTGTACCAGGTTACGTAATTCTAAAATTTCATTACTTGCAGGCGAGTTAGCCTTGTTTTCTACAAGTGGTACGTTCAATTCCAGAAGAGTCGCAGGTGAAGGAGTGTCAAGCGTCTCTTCACCACTAGGCGTATGAATTCCTTTCTGGTACATTTCTTGCAAATGTTCATGAATAAACTTAAGTGATTTATTGGCATCTTTCAATTTTGAAATCATTCGAAAAACTTCGACAGCCTCTTCTGTATATCTTAAGCTTCCTGCAACAGTGGTGGTCGGAAGAAATACAGCAAATTGTTTGGACCATTCCACGATAGTTCCTTGCGTTTTTCTAAGGGAACGTGCGATCTCATTGACCTTATATGTTCTTTTCATTTGTTAACGATCATATCCTTTCTTCTTATATCCCGTAGGCTTAGGCATCTGTAACATGGTATTCAAGACCCTATACAAATGACAATGAATGCGTGAAATTGTTAGCAACGCAAAGAGGCTGCCCCGAAGTAGGACAGCCTCAAATTATACCTTACTTATGGCGCATTGGGTCCAACCTCTGTTACTGCCAGTGGATGTTTCCCAAAAGAAGTGCTTGTAGACCGTTCGTCTGCACCTATATCGGTCATGGAACGTGCTTCCCCATCCATATCCTCTGTCACATAGGAATAGGTTCCCACCGCTGCGTTAATTGCAGGACTGGTCGATGACAACTTTTGCAATCCGTTTACCGTTGTGAATAATGGATTTGTTGCCCATATTTGAGCAGTAGTCCTCGAACCGTTGTTGCTTACTGTGCTGCCGTTTCCTATGTTCCCCTCAAATACCGTGTTGGTGGTGCCAACTTCATAATATAGAGTTCCCGTAGAATTTTTTACGATATTATTAGCTACCCTGCTGTCCTGTGGAGCTAAGGGTTTACCAGAACCAACGATGATCCCCGTCGTGCTGTTCACAATTGTATTGTTGACGACTTGTGCTCGGTATATTTTCCATTGCTCTCTCAAGTCATCCGCTGATGGATTGGAAGGATAACCACCTGTACCACCATCATAATCAGCATTATCAAGAATGATCGCGTTAGCGGTTAGATTTTCCATGTAATTGTTATAAATCTTATGATCATTTCCATAAATGCGAATACCCGCTTGTTCTGATTCTACACCATCACCAATGAAATAATTGCCGTAAAAAGAGTTGTTATGCCCATGTCTGGAGGTGAGCCCACCCTTGGAAGTTTTGAAGGTATTATAACGAACCGTGTTGTTGCTGCTTTTCACAGAAACGATTTCCGGTTCGCCATCACAGTTCTCGAATAGATTGTACTGGATGGTGTTATACCCATTGGACAAGGAGATTCCGGATAAGCCAAGACGAATCGTTTCTTTGCCATTCGCGACCCATGGACCCACATCATGAAAATAATTATATTCAATAACGTCATACTGAGAAATGTTACCGTTCCCGTCACCTTGATAGGCAATAAGCGGATCCGTATCGCTCTTCGGACCAAAGTCATTATGGTCTATTCGATTGTGATGACTATTGACGCCACTAACCTGCAGCCAGATGAGAGTTCCTCCTGTTGCTTGTAGTGCGAATCGATTTCGAGTTACTCGAATGTTATTGGAACTATCTAAAAGTAAGGCTGTATTTCCTAAGTTTGTGAATTTCAAGCCCTCGATAACGACATTAGACGAATTTTGAATGTGAAGAGAGGCACCGCCAGAAATGATCGCTTGACCTGAATTAGCTGCTTTGATCGTGATTGGGTTGCTCGCTGTACCATTTTTGTTGCTTAAGACAAAAGGTCCTGTTTGCGAGTAAGTCCCATTGGCCAGCACGATTGACGTACCTGCACTTGCATTGCTTAAAGCAGTTGCTAGCTGTGCAGAAGTGGAAACAGAAACACCCGGTATCACGGGAGCATCACCATAAATTTCCACCTCGGTATAGCTGTTCCATAAGTTGGCGGAGTTGCCGTGGCCAACAATTCGCACATAGCGGGCTGACGCTACATCCGTGAAGTCGAACGTTTGTAAGCTTGTGTTTAAACTGCTCGTCACATTGGCCTGAACCGTCGAGAAATTCACATTATCTGTGGACGTTTGAATATCGAACGTGGAGGTTCTTGTATCCCCGCTTATAAAGGCTATTTTGATATAGGCAACCCTAACGTTTGAACCTAAATCGTACTTGATCCATTGACCGTTGCCGCTTGCTGACCAGCGGGTGGTTAAGTTGCCATCCACTGTGTTAGCAGGTACGTTCCCATCATCCGCACTTGCAGATACAGAAGCTCCAGCGATGGAGAACTTCGATTCAACGGAAGCGCTTGCAGAAGAATCACCGTAAATTTCGACCTCGGTATAACTATTCCATAAGTTCGCAGAGTTGCCATGACCGACAATCCGCACATAACGAGCTGGATCTACATCAGGAAAATCAAATGTCTGCAGGCTTGTATTTAAGCTGCTCGTCACATTGGCCTGAACCGTCGTAAAAGTAATATTGTCTGTAGATGTTTGAATATCGAACGTGGAGGTTCTCGTATCTCCACTAATAAAAGCGATTTTAATGAAAGATACCTTCTTCACCGCGCCAAGATCATATTTTATCCACTGCCCATCTCCGCTTGCAGACCAACGTGTCGTTAAGCTCCCATCCACCGTATTGGCTGGCACATTCCCATCATCGCTGCTTGCCGTCACCCCAGATGCCGTGATCGTGAATTTCGTGTCTGCCGCATAACCTGCCAACGGAATCATGGCAAGAAACAAACTAATTAATAGCATAACAATACTTACTTTTTTACCTTTACCCATAAATACATCCTCCCTTAATTTGGATTTTCAATCAAACAAAGTATCCGCTCTAAGCTTTGAACTCCTTTCATTCAAGTTGAGTGCGTGCACTCTCCTCCAATTTAATACACATCGTGGAAAATAAGCATCATCACAATCGTGAATGCATCTTCAAAATCCAAACTCCTGTTGTTATTCATTCGAGGGCTATCGGAATTACCATATTCCAAGTCTGTGAGGCATCCAGGAAACCCTTGGTACCATCCGATGTAGCTGCGAATAGATGTGTCGGCTTGCCCTCCTGAAACAATAGAAATGGTCGCTCCAAATTCCCCATAGTGCGAGTAACTCCGTTATCCCAACGCACATTTCTGGAATAGGCGAGTGCTGGATGGATACGCCAATTCAATCCATCGGTGGAAGACGCGTGTACACCGCCATACTTTTCACCACACCAATTCCCGTCCATGTCCTTGGCTATCAATTCATAACCTTCCTCTGTTCGCCAAACGAAAGGGTCTTCCAAATGAACGTCAGGTGGAAACAGTGGATTTTCACTTAGCACCTGATAAGGGCCTTCGTAATGTGGTGCACGTGCAACGCCAAACGTCATTTTCCCATGCACATGACCTTCATACTGTCTAGCTTTATAAATCAATAACACAGAACCGTCTTCCTCTACGCAAGGTGCGGGATTGGACGTTAAGAAGCTATCAAATTTCCCTGGCCTTGTTGATACAATAGGAACATCCCGTCTCTCCCACGGTCCAGCAACACTGTTCGATATGGCTAATCCAATGCGCTTGTTAGCTCGAGCTACAATACATCTTGGATCTTGGAGGTCATATCCATCTCCATCAATGGGATCAGGAAACGGATGCGTTGACCCCATATAAAACAATAAATATTTGCCTTTATGCTTAACAATATGTGGATTATGTGTACTACGACCGTCCCAATATTCGGCTCCTCGTGCAGGTAGAACGACCTCCTGAAACGAATAAGGCCCTTCAGGCCTCTCGGCAACCGCACGAACAATTTCCGACTGGACAAGCCAACCTGGATGCATCGGAAGTGACTTCGGCCACCGCGAGGCAAACAGGTGGAATTTGCCATCTTCACCTTGAACGGCGGATCCACACCAGACCCAGTAATCATCCATTTGGAAGCCTCCGTTTACAGGTGCAGGCATAAATTTGTGAAGCATTGCTCACTCTCCTTCTTTTGTTCAACATACGTTTCGACTTGATGTTACTCGTCTTGTTCCCCTTTGTCATTGTCCATACTTACACCACTATGTCTTTTTTTATGATGGAGAGCTGCTTATTACAGGAAGAACCGTCTAGGTCATCTACCTAGACGGTTCTTTGTCACTATCTTCACTTTTATTTTAATTCCGACCAATATTAGTTCCGCTCGGTGTTCCTGCGCCAATCAAATCACTGCCTGCGGCAAGCTTCAAGAAGTTGCTTAAATTCGGAGACCCATCGGCATTCCGTGTGAGTGTTGGCGATAGACTTACGAAATCTGCATCACTAGCAAGTAGGCCTGCAGCATTGGTACTCTTCCCGCTTTTCCACCAAACATTCGAGCTAGCTACATCCGTTCCGCTCGTCTTGTCACTCGAATTTCCTTTGTAAGACAAATTGTTCGTGAATGTATGTGTGCCGGTGTCAAAAGTAAAATTGCCTTCACCGTTACTAAATGATGTATTATTCGTCAACGTAATAGAACCAGGATTACTGTTAAACGTAAATCCATGTTTTTTATTGAGATAGGCGACGGAATTGATCACAATATGGTTGAGTGCTATTTTTTCCCCGCCTAATTTGTAGCCGTTCCCGTCGCTGTTGCTTGTCGAGTTCCCGGATGACGTTTGACCATTATGATGCGCTACGCTGTTCTTAATTGTGATCGGATCAATCGGTCCCGTATCTGATTTGGTATACAAATCCCAACCATCATCCGTGTTGAAAGATGAAATACAGCCATCAAACACATTGCCTGGTCCCGTGGTCAGCTTAGCAGCAAATCCATCCGCATCTTCCCCGTTATCGGGATCGAAATTGTCATGTGAGTACACGTTTACAATATAATTGTTTGCAGGCCACTCACTGCGGGTTGCTGTGGAAGCATAACGACCAAGCTGAACCCCAGTATCCCGATTGTCGTGAACGTCCAAATTCTCCAATCGATTGTTATTGCCTGCTACATATACACCATTATCAGCGGCCCCCTTAATCTCAAGCCCCTTAATCGTCCAGTAACTGCCATTCACTTGTACGCCTCTTGCATTCAGGGATACATCTACTACATTGTAACTCTGTGAAGAGAAATCCAAGACTGGCTTCTCAGATCCATAGGGCATGATTTGCTTGATCGCGCTTGCAGTACCATTATTCGTACGATCAATTGTAATTTGACTGTTGTAGCTATAAGTTCCACCGCGTAAATAAATGACGCCGCCGGGAGCTACCTTTGTGAGCGCTGAGCTCAATGTCGTCGGGCTTGTCAATGTCCCTGGGTTGCTTGCTGAGCCATTCGGATCCACATAGACCGCGCCCGCCGTTGGAGGAGGCGTAGGAGACGGTGATGGTGAAGACGATGGCGATGGTGATGGAGAGGTTGATGGTGAAGGCGTAGGCGACTGTGTCGGTGCTGGGGTCGACGTCGAGCCAGCGATATCCGAAACAAGAATATCATCAAAGCTTACCGCCGCTTTATAGCCAACTAAACCAATGCCACCCGCGCTTAAGCTCGAGTCTGTTGCTGTAAGTTGTAAGGTGCCATTCACATACATACGAATTGTCGATCCAGCTAGTTCTAGCTTGATGGTATACCAAGTTCCTACTGTAAGTGGATAATCCAACGTAGCCAACGTCGTTGTGGAACCGCTTACTTTTTTACGAATTTCAAGTTTCCCGCCATTGCTGTTGTACAAGGATGCCGCATAGAAATTATTTCCGTCTTGATAACGACCCGCAACATACGCTCGATTGGATCCATTCCAATTATCAATTTTGACTTTGGATTGGGCAGCGTAATCCGTCCAAGTCGCAGTTCCGGCTGACGCGCGACCTTCACTCGAACTTGTTTGACGATACACATAAGAACCATTATCTTGAACCACCGTCCAGGTGCCGTTCTGCGTTGTCCAGCCGCTTGCATTCCCATCATCAAAATTATCACTGAGTAGATTTGCTGCGAAGACAGAAGGAATGACCAACACGCCAGCAATTAGCGAGGATGTTACTAGTGCAGTAAGAGAATGTGCAGGTTTAAACTTTTTCATCATTAAATTTCCTCCTTTGAGAATTTTTTTGCTTAAGGAATACTATCCGACTATATCCAGTGATTACCAGGTGCGGCAATAATCATTTTTACATAAATTAACTTTCTATTGTAAAAATAGGTCTCATTAACCAGCCATAATCACTTCCTCAGATGATAATCATTTGGTTAGTTTTGAGGTTGTAGCCCTGCTATGCAATGAAACGGCTTATGCTACACTCTGTCAATATCCATTGGCAAGGTGAACATACAGCCCGCTCCAAATTCGGTTATATTGAGCGTATGCTCTTGTTCATATGCAAAGGTACTATATGATGCATAACCGCGATCAACTGCAAGAAGCACGGTTACGGCTTCAATATGCCGATGCCGGTCACATGCTCCATGCCACATCGAAATCCACTACGGACATTGCCTTAACTTGTGGCTTCGGGTCAGCGAGTTATTTTAATAAAGTGTTCAAAGAGTTCCACCACTTGACCCCGCGAGAGTACCGCAAGCGTTGAATTCTTGCAAAGAAAAACAACCGCAGATCAGTGATCTGCGGCAGCTATATAGCAATACCTTGAGGAACTCAACTAGATTAGATGGAAATGTACATCTATTCCCGCCGATTCTTCATTGTTTTATGAATCAACTGGATATTTTCCATTTATTTGTAAATAAGTACTGACTCATCGCAAGTAGTCCTCTGCCAGCATAGCGAACATCATGTGATCCTCACGCACCCCATTAATCTCCAACAACTTACGAGCCAGCCCTTCTTGCCGGAAGCCAGCCTTTTCCAAAACACGCATCGATCCCACATTACGCGGCATGACACTTGCTTCTACACGCAGTAATCCTACTTCTTCAAACGCAAATTTCATGATAAGATGAATCGCTTCTGTCATGTACCCTTTTCCGTTGTGCGCCTGGTCCATGCTGTAACCTAGAATACACTTCTGGTGCGGCCCTCGTTGTACCTCAAATAGCGAAATATCACCAATGAGCTGCCCTGTTTCATTCAGAAAAATGCCAAAAGCGTATCGTTTATCTTCTTGCCTATGTTTGAGACAGCTTTCAATGCCCAGCTCTTGTACTTCTTTTGTATAAAAAGATTCATTGCGCTTAGGGCATACTCCCTCAAATAATTGACGGTTGCGCAACATCAGATTCAGCAAATCTTCTGTGTCATTAACATCCAGAAATCGGATATAGACTCTTCCACCATTGTTATTCATGAATTCCATCATCCTTTATCTAGAAGTCCTGTTATTATACGTCGGAATAAAGAATGGTTCAAATTCAGCTATAACGATGAGAGCAACTAAGCCCAAAAGTGGTATCCCTTTCGGCATTCCAAATCACACAAAAAAAAGCGATTGCCACTTGGCATCGCTCAGGGAATTCTACTATCTGCTTTCCAACGGTTATCTTCCAAACCTAGCAAAAATCTCAGGAACATCGCTTGCCTCAACCGGCTGGCCAAACAAATAGCCCTGTACCGTATCGCAATGAAAGTCTTGCAACACATGTAAATCTTCCTCATACTCTACCCCTTCTGCAATCACATTAATCTTCAGATTGCGCGCTAAGGCGATGATCGTATTCACAATGGCTGCATGTGTCGGGTTTACTGATATATCTTTCACGAAAGATTGATCGATTTTCAGATGATGAATGGGAAATTCTTTCAAGTAACTCAATGAGCTGTACCCTGTCCCAAAGTCATCCATAGCAATCTTCAAACCCATATTCTTAAAGCTATTTAATGTCGCAAGTGCGACTTGAACATCCATCGTCATACTTTCTGTAATCTCTAACTCCAAGTACTGAGGCTCGAGTCCTGTAGCTTGTAGGATATTTGCGATTTGCTCACATAGTGATCTATCGTAGAACTGCTTTGATGATAAATTCACAGCCATGGACACCTTCGGTAAACCTTGCATCTGCCAGTGCTTATTCTGAGCACATGCCTTTTCAATCACCCATTTGCCAATGGGATAAATAAGACCCGTTTCTTCCGCAATCGGAATAAATTCTAAGGGTGAAACCCGCCCTAGCTGTGGGCTATCCCAACGGATTAAGCTTTCAAAGCCGACAATTTTATTTTCAGTTACATTGACCTGCGGTTGGTACATCAGGATAAACTCGTTCTTCTCCAACGCTTTTCGCAAATGCTTTTCAAGCGTCATCCGTCTCTCGATTTTGGCATAGATATGAGGACTGAAATACTGAACTTGATTTCCGCCGAGCTCCTTTGCGTAATCCATTGCGATATCTGCGAAACGAATGAGTGTTTCAGGATCTTGATCATCTTCTGGAAACTGACTTATCCCAATGGAAGGCGAAATATAAATCTCATGCTCCTGGATCCGAATCGGCTGATTGATACATTGAACAAAGTTCTGCGTATAGACATCTAGCTCATCCTTCGACTTATGCTTCACGAGTCCGATAAATTCATCACTGCCAACGCGAAAGACATGCAGATTTTGAGTCAGAAAACTATTCTTCAACCTCCGCGCGATGACCTGAAGAATGCGATCACCAATATCATGCCCTAACGTTTCATTAGCTAATTTGAACTGGTCTAGATTCACGAATACCACGGCGAAGCGCTCCTGCTGTACAATAGCATCTTCAATCCATTTCGTTAATACTTGTCGATTGGGAAGTCCTGTTAAGGGATCATGATGGACCAAATACCGAATTCGCTCCTCCATACTCCGCGACTCCGTTATATCGACGGTTAGTGAGATGATCTCGCGAATAACACCATCGTTTTTGATCGGTCGAAGCACGGTTAAGAAATAATAGCCATGCCATTCCGTTTCGAAATCGACAACCTCTGCCATGGACCAGGCCATTTCATAGTAGTGTACCATGTGATCTGCCATGTATTGGGGGAAGATGGCATGGATATCCTTACCAACGGCTTGTGTCTCTTTAATCCCAAGTCGATCGAACAAGGAACCCTGCCATGTAGAATAAATAAATTCATCCTGTTCTTTTCGGAATTTCTTTAACAATCCGTTTTGCTGCCTAATCTTCTGGTGAAGCTCATCTCGAAATTGAAGCAGATCCTCTTCCATTTTGAGAAGAAAGGTGAGCATTTCGATATGACTTTTGACGGATTGTTCCTTCCCGACCATGTTGGTCTCATTACGCAGGAATAACTTTTTTCTCATGGCCGTTTTGCACCTTAACAGAAATTCTTCTTCTGTCAGGGCATTGCGTGTTTTCTGAAAAAGAGTTTCCTTTTGAAAAAAATCCATCGCTCCGTACTCCAGCGCTTTCATCGCCGCGTTCGAGCCTTCTTCCGTATAGCTGCTCAGCATAATAACCGGTACCGGATGGAACGTCATAATTTGATCCAAAGCCGTTAAACCATCCATCACCGGCATCTCGATGTCGAGTGTAACCAAATCCGGTTGCAGTTCTACGATTTTGTCCAAGGCATTAGCACCATTAACCGCGAATCCCACCACCGTAAATTGCGGATCTTGATCAAAGAGCTTGGCAATCATATTACGCATTACGATGGAGTCATCGACAATTAGGACACGGAATGTTCTCATACTTGTCACCTAATTCTTAAGTATTCATCTTCAACTGCGAGAGGAGCTGCTCTCGATCGAAAACTTGGATAAGCCGATCATCTTTCTTATAAATACTTCGAATCGTAGAAAGCGAGGCTTTGCTTTGAACAATCTCTTCATTCGTATCGTGCTCAAATACCGTTACAATTTCAGTTACGGAATCCACAGCAATGCCGATGGATTGTTCGTCATCGCGTACAAGTAAAACACGAGATTTCGCAGAACTGGATTGTGGTGACAACCCCATACTGCTTCGCAAATCATAAACCATCAGCAATTCTTCTCTAATATTCATGATGCCCAGTACGTTAGAATTAGCCCCAGCAATCTTCGTCAAAGACGGCATCGCCAAAATTTCTTGCACATGTTCAAGATGGAAGCCGTACCACTCCGCACCGAGATAAACCGTGACCAGCTCTCGCTTCGTGTTATGTTTGTCTTTATTTACGCGATCCTTCATGCCGAACCGTACATGACCAGCAGATGATTTCTGCATAATCGCGTTCACGTCTAGAATGAGGGCAACCAATCCATCACCAAGAATCGTAGTTCCAGCGATATACGGAATATGGCCAACTATCTCATCCAAAGATTTAATGACAATTTCTTGGTTCGCAATTAATTGGTCCACGACGAGACAAATACGTTTCTCTGCCATACCGATCATAAGGATCGACTTCTTGTTCTTAGCTGACCCATCGTTCATGCTGTTCCCAGGTGAAAGTAAGGTATTCAAACGCAGTAATGGCAGAATTTCACCCCGTACATGACAAATCTCTTGCCCATGAAGCAATTGAATTTCCTGTTCATTGTATCTGAAAATTTCAATAATGTTCGATAGTGGTACTGCAATCGTCCGTTGACCTTGACGAACCAGCAGGGAGCGAATAATAGCCAACGTTAAAGGCAATTTCAAGGTAATCGTGGTTCCTTTACCCATTTCGGTTTCGATGTCAATGAGTCCATTTAACTTCTCAATATGTGAACGGACAATATCCATCCCAACGCCTCTGCCCGACAACTCCGTTACTTGCTCTGCCGTTGACATACCCGAGTGGAAGATGAGTTTAATAAGCTCCTTCTCGGTCATAAGCTGCGATTCTTCTTCCGAAATAAACCCCTTATCCACTGCTTTCTTCCGGATTCGATCCGCATCTATCCCACGACCATCATCTGTGACCGTAATCACGATGGAGTTCTCTTCATGCGCTGCCTTCATTCGGATATGCCCTTTTCGTGGCTTCCCTACTGCTTCCCGCTGGTCAGGTGTTTCCAACCCGTGGTCTGCCGCATTGCGGAGGATATGTATCAGCGGATCGCTGATTTCCTCAATTAACGTGCGATCTAGCTCCGTTTCTTTCCCTTCGATCGTAAGAGTAATCTCTTTATTGGCAGTTTGTGATAAATCTCGGATTAAGCGGGGAAATCTGCTAAAAAGCTGCTCAATGGGTATCATCCGCGTCTTCATCATGCCATCACGCATATTGCTGACGATTTTGCCTAAATGGTGGGTAATATCTTCGAGTAAATGAATATCGGAATCTTGTTTATATTTGTCTTGCAACCGTTTCTTAACTTCAACAAGCCGTGTATTATCAATCAGCAATTCACCAACTAGATTAATTAAATGCTCTAACCGCTGAACATCCACACGTACGGTATGAGAAACTGCAGCGGCATCTTTCACCACAGCTGGTGCTGGTTTAGCTGATTTGTGCTCAACATTCGGTGTTGAAGTCGATGGCAGCGTAGATTCGCTTCCTTTTACCTCAGGCTGACTATGAAATGGTGCTACAATCACTTCGGATAATTGCGAAATACGATTGATTCTTTCTTGAAGCTCGTTGCGAGCATAGTTCGTTGAAACAAGGAAATGGATTGGAGCCTCCAGATCTTCATCTGTGCTCGACGCATTGAAGCTCGGCTGTGTCGATAACACATCGCCCATTTCTTGCAGCTCTCGAAGCACGAGCACTGCTCGGACTGCTTTCATCACAGAGCCTGGTTCAATTAAGATGCGAATAGATAGGAGTTCCGGCTCAGCCGTGGCTGATTCTAGAAGTACTGATTCTGATGCTGCTACATGTGCTGTATCCAGAAGAACTCGTTCTCCGTGAGAAAGCTGCTCAAGAACTGCAATGAGATGCTCCACCGCTTGCTCTTCATAATTCCCTTTCAGGAAGAGCTCTCTTTGGTGCTTCATATAATCAATACTTTGGAACAACACATTCATAAGTTCTGTATGAACTTGAATCCGGTTATTGCGAAGATGATCAAAAATATTTTCCAGTTTATGCATCATCTCTTTCAGCTTGTCAAACCCCATGGCAGCGGCAGAACCTTTGAGCGTATGAGCGATACGAAAAATGGTTTGAATCGTTTCCGGCTTACTTCCGTTCTCCTCAAGCTCTAATAGACTCTTATCCAAGAGAAGAAGCTGTTCACTCAATTCATCCAGAAACACACCCATATAGACTTCCATTTGAAAATCACTCATTGCCTCTGACCTCCTGGAGAAACAGCTCACCAATATCCAATATTCCAACAAAGCTGCCATCAATTTCACCAATAGCTTGTAAATAGATGCTGCCTTGTTGACCAAATTCCTCTGAAACTGGCTTAACTTCCGTAAATCCGATCACCCTGCTCACACAGTCCACTACAAGCCCCAGTGTTTTACCTGCTAGATGAACAATCATGATGCGTGTATGCTTCGTATCCATGACTGGTTTAATTTGCAACATAGAGCGCAAACAATAGATGGGGATAATAATGCCACGCAAATTGATGACCCCACGCAAATTCTTCTTATTTCCCGGCAATACTGTAATTTCATGCATCTTAATGATTTCTTGAATATACACGATTGAGAAAGCATAGTGCTCTTGCCCAATCTGACCTTCAACATATAAGGGAGTGACCGTCGTTGTCATGTGCAACCCCGCCTTCTCACACTTTGAAATTCGAAACGGATTGATTCAAATCATCTGCTAAGGTAGCCAATGATTGGGAAGAGCTTGCCGTTTCCTCTGCAGCAGCTGCAGACTGTTGACTCACAGATGCAATATTTTGAATGAAACTTAGGACTTCCTCCGATTGTGCGGATTGCTCCTCACTAGCGGCAGCGATTTCTGTCACTTGCTGTGCCGTATTCGCAACCATGCGAACGATATTATCAAATTGAATCCCTGTGCGTTCCGACAAATCGGCTGCTTCTGAAACAGCTTTGACACTCAAATCCGTATTTGTTTGCATGCCTTTAATAATAATGGCAATTTGTTTCGTCGCTTCACCACTGCGTTCAGCTAATTTTCTAACCTCTTCCGCAACCACCGCAAAGCCTCTGCCTTGTTCTCCTGCTCTTGCCGCTTCAATCGCAGCGTTAAGTGCTAATAAATTTGTCTGGTCTGCAATATCATCAATGACCTCAATAATTTGACCAATCTTCTCTGCATCTTGCTCGAGCAAAGCCATCTGCTTCGATACATTCCCCATCGAAGTAATAGAAGCTTGTACAGCGATTCCGCCCTCTTTGGCACCATTTCTAGTTTGTTCTGACAGCTCCGCAACGACCTCTGCATTTTGAGCAACAGAATCAATGGCAAGTGAAAGTTCTTTAAACAAGCTATTTACGGTTTGCGTAGATTCAGCTTGATGCATGCTTCCTTTGGCAATTTGCTCCGTTGTCGCAGAAATTTCTTCCGCAGCAGCTGCAACATTTTGTGAGGAAGATACCGTTTTACTGATGAGCACACGAAGATTTTCTAACATATCATTAAAAGCGTCAGCCAATGAGCCAAGCTCGTCTTTTGTTTTCGATGTTGCTTTCTCTCTCAAGTCGCCTTCAGATGCTTTCGTGACGACGGATAACAGAGATTGAACTGTTTTCGAGATACTGCCTGACATATACAATGCCACACTAATACCAATCAGGATCGCGAATGCACCAAGTAAAATAATCGTTAATGTGCCTGATTGATTGTCGGATACGGCTGCATCTACTTCTGCCTTAGAGCCTACCTCATTATAATGGATCCACTTCTCAAATAAATCTGTTGTTTGTGAACGAGCTGGTCTTACTTGCGTGATCGCTTCATAAGCCATCTTATCTTCATTCTTGCTTGCCAGCCCAATAATCGTATCAGCTTGGTTAAAATAAGTTGTCATAGAAGCCAAAATAGCATCATAGATGTTCTTCTCTTCCCCTGAGTTCACGAAGTCAGCATACACTTTCATTTCTTTCAATGCATTTTCTTTGTTTTGTTGAATGAGTGTCTGAGCACTTGCAATTTTATCTGGGTCTGATTCAAGAATGATTTGATGAAATGCCACTCTGACTTCAAAAAAATCAGTTTTGATTTGATCAATCTTGAGAATACTAGGCAGCCAATTCCCCTGAACGTTTACTGCTGATTTCTGAATAGAATTCATACTCATAATAGCCACTAGCCCTACTGTAAACGTGAGTAGGAGTACAAGGATAAATCCTGCTAATAACTTCATTTTAATTGTTGCCTTCACATTAAATCCCCCTATTAATGGTTACATGTCTTTTAATTGAATCGCTGAGAACACAAGATCAATGATCTCCCCGCGTGCTTGATTTAAAAATCCTAATGATGTTTGTTGTAAATTTTCGATCGAGATACAAGAAGCTAAAAGAATTTTTTCCGAGTTATAATACATGGAAAGCTCGTAGGACGAAGATACATTCTTAACAACTTCACTTATATTCGTCTTTTTGTATTTCTCAGGAAGTTCAATCACATACATTAAGCACAATGGTTCATCTTGCATTTGTGTGATTAGGAAAAATTCTTTATACATATTCTTTGTAATTGCATTCCATCGATACCCAAACTTATATAAGGGATCCTCCTCCCAATTAGGCTCGAATTGTGATTTTAATTCGATAAATTGCTCGCGGTAGTAGTGAATTAGATTCATTGTTGTAGTGTCCCTCGCAATTCCATAACAAAGTTTGTTAACTTCTCAATATCCTTATCTTACCGATGAATTGTTGTAAAACTTCTATCGAGGATTTTAGATAAACATGTTTTTTGCTAATAATTAGCTAATGTTTACATGAAATTGGGTAAAAATAACGATAAAAGTCCTATTTTGTAAGGATTTTATCGTAAATCGAAGTCTTTAGACCTATATCTTCCCTTACAAATATAAGACTTTACACCCGAGTTCATGAAATGCCCACACATCAAACTTAAATAAAAACGCCCATCCATGTGCTTAATTCAGCAAAGGATGAGCGTTCTTCTATATGTATTATATAGCTCTGCGTATGGCGTCCAAAACACGGTCACCTTGGAATGGCTTGACGATGAAATCCTTGGCTCCAGCCTGAATCGCTTGTACGACCATGCCTTGCTGCCCCATTGCTGAGCACATCACAATTTTCGCATTCGCATCTTTTTTCCTAATTTCCCTAACGGCTTCTACGCCTTCCATCTCGGGCATCGTGATGTCCATCGTAACTATATCCGGTTTAAGCTCCTGATACTTCTGGATAGCTACTAAGCCATTCTCCGCTTCACCAACCACATCATGCCCGCCTTTCGTCAAAATATCCTTCAGCATCATACGCATGAAAGCTGCATCATCTACGATTAAAATTTTTGCCATGATCTATCACTCCTCTTATCATTGCTCTTTCAATAAAACGACACGGATATCTCCAACCGTCTGAATGGAAATGGGTAACATCAGCTTGTTAGCCTGATTGTCAAAATGGTAATTTTCCTCCAATAATGACGGCGGTGTAATATCCAGTTCAACACCTTGTTCACCTAGAATCGTGGTGGTTCTGCCTGCAATTATGTTGGCAATTTCACTCACACAGCTATCTAGCATTTCACCTTCCATGTACATCCCAAAAATGGCTTCGCTCATTCGGCTAAATACGACACGCTGCCCATCTAAAATCATACAATACTCACTGTTCGTGAAATTGATGGAGACACCGATTTCATCCTTACGGATTGGTTCATTGCTTGTACTTACTTCGGTTTGATCTAGTGATTGCGGCAGCATGTTGCCTATTGACACACGAACACTATCTAGTAACAAATTTTGCAAATTCTGAGTCATGCTTCTCTCCCCTATCCAATATTATGTAACCGGGTATGACTTCGTTCAATACACTCACTTTAGCCTATATTTGTTAGGTAACTACACTCCTAATTGTTAAAGATGTGTGTGAATGAAATAAACGGAGCCCGCTTATTCGCGCTGCTCCGTTTATTAAGTAATCAAGTTAAGATAAATCATTTAATAATTGCGTTAATGCTGCGGCATCTGATCTAAATTGTTCAACTGTATTTCCCATTACAAACTCCATGAGTATATATCGATCTTCATGGCTATCGATCTGTGACAAGTAGTGCGACCACTCGTGAATCCCCTCTGCAAATGGTCTGCGAGTATCTCCTTCCCAATAATAAGCGTGCAGGTTTAAAAGCTTCTTACGCGCCGCTAATTCATGCAGCCCTTCACAACGTTCATTTATGGAAAGTTCTGGTGTTGGCTGCCACAAGCAATAGAGATTGGCATGATCTGCCTCTTCCAGCAGATGCATAGACGATTGATTCGTGTCCGTTAATGTTCCTCTATGCCACTCAAGCGCAACTTTTATTCCTTCTGCTGCAGCTATCTCAGCAATCTGTTTAGCTTCCTTAGCAAGGCGAGCAGCATATTCGGAATCTGCTGTCGATGAGGGTAAGGTTCCTGCCCATATCCGAATGAGCGGGGCACGCAAGGCTTTCGCGGCACGCAGGCTCTCTCGAAAAACTTGCTCAGGATGTTGGTTCGCAAGAAGACGGAAATAGGAACCATATGCTGCTATCTTCATGCCGCAATCAATTGTTCTTAAGTACAGATTGTTTGCGCCAACCTCATCCCCAGGATGAACATGCGCGTTTTCCGACCATTCAATTGCTTTCAGCCCACATTGGCTGCTTAATTCAAGTATTTCAAGTGCTGATTGTTCACGAAATGTGACGGATACAATTCCCGGTGATATCATAGTTGCTTCCTCTCGCTTTGACATAGTCTCCAATTACATAATTCCCTAAACCATTAAATTTGTAAAGAAAAAAAGACTCCAGTCACCCGAGTAGGAAGAGTGATTGCAGTCTTTTTAAAACTTTCACCTATAACCAAAATGATCTAGCGTTTGAAACCTTGCAGCTGCTGTTCAGCGATTTGCACTAATCTCTTCGTGATCGTACCACCGATTGAACCTGCGTCACGTGTAAGGAGATTTCCATTATAACCATTTGGTTGCAAGGCAATCCCTAATTCTTGAGCAACTTCATACTTCAATTGATTTAAAGCGGCTTTGGCCTGTGGAACTAGCAAAGTGTTGTTGTTAGCCATTCGTAAATCACTCCTTCTCGTGGTGTAAGCTTAGGATGTGGAGTGTAAGGAAATCTTATACATTCAAATTCTCATTTTTCATGTTTTAATGGAATGACAATGGAGAACGTAACTCCAGCCTCTTGCGAAGTGAAATCAATCTTTCCTTTATATCGCTCAATTAACTGCTTGATGATATGAAGCCCCAGACCTTTGTTGTTCTTGCCTTTTTTGGTCGAGAAGCCTGATTCAAATATTTTTGTGTGTATGTCAGGAGTAACAGGATAACAGGAATTCTGCACCTGAATCGTGAGTTGGTTGGCTTGAACGATACCTTCCACACTGATTAACCTTTCATTAACAGGCAGCTCGATCGTTGCGTCAAACGCATTATCGATCAAATTACTTAATATGCGGACTAAATCCGTGGTCTTAATCGTCGTAAGTCGTAAATTTTCCATATTTTTAAAATCAACCTGCATGTCAATGTTATGAACTTCGGATTGTGCCAACTTAGCTTGGATAATTCCGCTTAATGCTGGAATATTAATTTCAACCGCTTTAATTTTGTTATCCATCATTTTCGCTTCTTGGATTAAAGGATCGATATAGTCTTGCAGACTTTCATATTTCTTCAATTTAATCATCCAGGAGATGGTCGTAATATGGTTGATAATATCATGACGCTGCTCTTTGATCGACTGAACAATCGAATTAATGTTCTCTAGATATACATCTTGAACTGTTTTCACAGCTCCTTCATTCTTTTTCCGCGTCATCGAATACAGAATAATTATAACAACACAAACTAATAGCGTGACAATGCTCATGAATATGAAAACTTCACGAAACTGTTGGTGTAATGTTTTTTCGATCTGTGTGTAATCGGTTGCAACCATAACCACTTTGGGTAAGTCATCACGCTTGTACTTCAGATTTGTTGTGACGATCGGTGTAAAGCTTTTCAGAATGTTCGTCCCATCCAAATTCACATTGTAAAATACCGTACTATTCTTAGTCAATGCTTCCTTGATTTTACTCTCTTCAACACTGTCCCTATACTTATAGCTGCCGTTTAATAATAGTCGCTCAGAATACCAGCTGGATCTATTGTTAGGTGTCGGGGTTTTATCGAAGATCTTCTCCGGATTCAGGACGCCAATCTCGATTAAATTTCCTTTGTTATTAGCAAGGAGCTCTTGGATGCTTGCATCCACACCTACTTTTTCACGATAATGTTCAAGAGTGCCGGATACATTCAAATAGGGATTAATTATGTAATTCGTTGTACCATCGTAATATTCTCCCCATTTTCTGATGTTTGCTTGATCTGTCGAAGCCGTATCAATGGGCCCGCTCCAAAAATTGTCGAGGGTCAATCCCGTTCCTACATCGACACGTTTACGATCCGTTAACTGTAATTGAGCAGAATAGACAATTCCCCACGTTTTCGAGCTAGCATTGATTTCTTTGGGCTCCGAAGATCTTACCCCAATAAAGTCATCACCACGTCTCTCAAATAACGTAATCCCATCTATCTTCAATTCCTTCGACAATTCGACTAGCTGATCGTTAGTAACTTGGTTGAAGTCAGGATGTAAGGACTTCTGAATAACAATAGAAGCGGTCCTCAGTTCATGACCAAGCATTTCATCATAGGTTGCCTCAACTTCACTTTGCTTACTAAGTTCGGCAGAAATCGTAGAGATGACAAGATTTATTTTCTCTTTTTGATGATTATTCAGAAGAATCTTGGAATGTTGAAAATACGTTAAATTCATACTTAATATAGCGATTAAGAAAATTAATATCGTTTTTAATGGGAACTTATCTAATGATGAAAACATGCTTACGATCTCCCTCAACAGCATTTTGTATCCTTATTATAATGCAATTTTGTCGAATTTTGCAGGTTTTTTAAAATAATTGTCCATTGGTGTAATTTAGATAATCGAAAACGATTTTCAGAATCTCACATGTTTCCTTATACTGCCGTATAAGTGCTGACTTTTCAAATTTATCTTGGGTGAGATCCTCTTCTATTAAAAGCAACAGCCACACAGAATACAAGGCGCTGTACTTGTGATAATCATTGATGAAGTTTCCACGTGTTGGAGATTGAAGGCTCTCCCTAACAGAGATATATCTAGCAAGAATAGCTAGACGTGATTCCTGACTAATGACGAAGCGGCTGTATTGCGGGCTCGTAATGTCCATCAACGTATACAGATCCCAGAATACGCTATTCGTATGAACGTACTCCCAATCGAAAATGAAAATTTTATTATTCACTTCAGCGATATTTAATGGATATAAATCACCATGCGAAATAACGATTTCATTTTCGAATTGATCCTGGCGTAAGATTTCCTCATAAAAGTAGGTGATGTGGTCATCCGGAAATCCTAGACGATTAAATAATTGCCTCAGTTGCACATCCTTCGCCATAATAATACTTTGAATATCTTTCATTCTCGGAGTATGACCCTCAAAGTCTTCAGGGAGAAGTGATGTCGGCATGAGATGCCAATAGGGCATGAACTCTGACGTTTTTAGCATGATATCGCTGCTAAAGTTATGTTTCAGTTCGCCTAGATCTTCAAATACCATCCACTCATCCTCCGGCTCCAGCGCTCGAGAATAATAGAGGATCTTAGGGATATGTACTTCTGGAATTCGGAAGTTCAAGTTCTCTTGCAACCATACTTCTTTTCCCTTATTGGGATAATTCGTGAGTGGTTTATAAATAAAGCTAGTCATGGTATGATCTTCACTCACCTGAATCCGCTCAACCTTCTGACCATTACGTCCCACGTAGATAACTTCTCTTGTATGCGGAATACCATCACGTATCTTGCCTGATTCTAAGAAGACTCTCTCATTCATAGCTGCCATGATTTATCACCGTCCTAGTCCTGCTCATTATCTAAACTTACCATATCACAAAAGTTAATAGGCATGATATCCATAAGAAAATATGATATATTTTGCATATAAAGTCAATTCATCATCCCATGGAGGCTTACATATCATGTTACATGTACTTGTAGACGACAATGATCAAACAGCGTGGTATCCCAATTATCTCAGCGGTTTACACAAAGGGCTTGAGTCCGCGGGAGTTCCCTATACCTTTTCCACTAAACTGCCGGAGGACCCCCAGATTCCTGTTTTGATTACACGCTTTACTCTATTTGATATGATCAAAGAAGCGAATCCTGTTCCCCAGCGTCTGTATATTCAAGAACATGATGTCTGGAACCCTTTTACCAACGTATTAGATTTAGAGTCATTATGGATTTTCCATCATCCTTCTTTGAAAGCTATTTTCTATACGAACCCCAGCATGGTGCCTTGGGGCAAACGTTGCCTGCCTGCCGGTTCCCAAGTCGAAGTTATCGCAGCAGGTTTTCCTTATGATCATGACTATGTGAATGATACTTTGAAGGGTATCCAATCTTCAGATGAACGGGAGAAATTAATTGTCTTCCCAGGCCGAATGAATGAATTTTATCAACCTTATCTCTCTGTCCGCTTGGCATTTGAATTTATGGAGTTAGGTTATCGGGTAGTTATAGCCTCGCCTGTAACCCCATTGTCCCACTATCCTGTGGCTATGTGGAGAGAATTAGGGATTGAAGTAGGAAGGCTGCCACATGCTGAGTATTATCAACTATTATCGAAGGCAACAGCAGCCGTTTCAGTTACTATAGGTGGTAGTCTAACCTTGGCACTCTATGAAGCCCAGCTGCTAGGTGCTACGCCAATTGCACCTAAGGGACGAGCTGATCTGCCTCCGTTCACCGAAATGTATAGCCCTCGATATGATCTGCTCCATCCAAGAGAAGCCATTGAAATGGTAGAGAATAAAGTCCCTGTTACCATAGATACGCGGTGGTTCAGTATTGATGCCTATGTCCGAACATTACTGGATACGACTTCCAATTAAGTCAGATGAGAAAAATAACGACCATCTTTCCCAGAAGGAGAAAACGATGGTCGTTATTTCTTTATGCTAAGTCATACTATTCAGCTTGTTTAGTAGATGATTTGAGTTCAATTGTAGATGCCTTAACCCAGCGCTCCGTCATCCTTGGAAATTCTGCCTCCATAAGCACGATGTTTATACCCGCGCTAGCTTTCTCCAGTGGCAAGAAACCTGTGTCCTCCAACGCTAAGCATTGGAATATATAATAGCTGCCGTTTTCCTCAATCGGGTTCGAAACGTCAGCTTCTCGTAACGTTTGAACGCTACGCCACACTTGCGTTCCATTCATCGTATCTTGCTTGGCCGTTTGCTCGTTAAATGCTCGTTGTTGCAGAACAACCTTCTTGCTGCTGTTCACTTGAAGCAGCTTTTCCGCCTCTTCACCGCGTTTCAAGCCATCTGCAATCGCTTGAGCAGTGCGAAATGCCGCATCCTTGGTTACATCGTTGCCGAACGCTACCACAAACATATTCGTTTGAAGGCGATTCGGTTTTTTGTACTGGGCTAGATGCTCATTGTAATAAGCAGCAATGTCCTCTTGTGCGAATGGTTTCTCTGCTAACATGTCATCTCGCAATTTTGCAAGGATATCCGATACGAAGAAATCATAATACTGTTCTTCCTCGACTTGAATAGGGCCATATACAACCCCGTTGCTCAATGCCGCATCCTTCCTTCTTGACTGCTCTGATTGCCATTTCGACACGAAATCCGCATAACGAACCGATTCCACGATACCTCTTCGCTTCGCCTCTAGGAGCTGCGCTTTCAATTGTATACTAGCCTTCAAAGCCTGTTCACGATTGTCAGTCAGATTCGTTTTCATTGCCAGATTACCATCTGTATGAGAACGCAGCTTCTTCATCTGCCACTGGAGCTCCTGCTCCACGATGGACTCTCCATCTACCGTGGCAATAACCTCTTCCTTGTCACTGGTTGAGACCGTTGCTTGCGCCCCAGTCAAGTTCCACCATAGGATCCCTACGATAGTAACTCCGATCAGGCAGGCCGCGAACAACCTTAGATGAGGACGGCCTATAGATTTCCTTGCACCTTTTCCATTACCTGAAACGGTTCGAGGATAGATCGCTTTGTTCTTCATACAGCGGCTCCCTTCCATTCTGGTTCCTACTATCGTTTAGGATTTATGGCAGTAACAGCGCATCACCAAATGCAGAGGTATTCGTCCAATTGTTTCCTGTTCCATTCCACATCGTCTGACTATCACGCACGCCGCCATTACTGTCGTCGTTATTCGCAATATCAAACCCGATTTTCAGACCTGCATATGGTGTAATGCCTAAATTACTCCAAGGAATAGCGGCTTCTAGACTATATCCACCTGTGATTGGTGAAGTTTTGAACAACACGCCTGTGAGATGACCGTTCTTCTCGGAGCCTGTCAAATCATTGTAACCAAACGCGAATTGACGGTCGAAAGCATCGTATGTGAAATTCCGATCATGATTCGCATCGATATAAATGTCAAAGGAATCGTCATCATAGATATTGGTGGAATCGTTAAAAAGTGCAGGATCCGTGATGTTCACACCAACATATAAATAGGTACTGTCCCACATCACACCGAATTGGGAACTCGTATAGGTGACCCCGCTCACCGTTTTGCTAAGTGGCGTCGTAATTTGCCAATCTGCTTCATTTAAATTGCCGTCAATCGTCACTGGGGTAGCAGAATGAACCGCGGATACGGCAGGTGGTGCCGATTTCGTTGTCACCGTCAATGCACTGCCTCCAGAGGAATAATTCCATGCTGCATCTACAGCCTTCACATAGAATACATACGTTGTGTTCGGCTGAAGTCCAACGATAGATGTGGAATTAGCAGATGCAGGCGTAAGCGCAATGGCATTATAATCTTTATACACGTTATAGCCCATCACACCAAAGTTATCCACGGAGGAATTCCAGGTGAGTTTAACCGAAACGTCGGTCACACTCGCGACTGTCACATTAACTGGAGCCGTTGGGTTTTGCGTATCGGTGTAGGTTGCATTGTATTCATTCGCACCGATATCTGGGCTACTACCGACAGGACCGCCCCAGAAATCTTGGCCGCCATTGTTCGCAATAAGTTTACCGGCATCAATTGCTGGTGAAGTGGCTTGTAACCGGTAACCGATTGTCGTTGCCCGACCATCAGCGCCTAAGCTGCTATTGACGAATTGTGGTGTTCCGATCACCCCATTCGCATCGGTTGGCGGAGTGAAACCATCATACAAATTACTGTCATAAATGTGCGTCGATGGGAAATCGATTGGCCCGCCACCTGAAATGGAGAAAATATTATTTTCGAATTTCGTGTTGTAATAGCTGCCTTCCCAAGAAACAGATTTCAACCCTTGAATTTTAAAGCCATTGCCGCTGTTTTGAATGAAGGTATTGTTATAGACATGTGTAGCTTCTTGGTCAGCACTCGAAAACGTAGCGTCAGCCCAATGTAAATGATTATCATTTTTACTAATGTTATAGCGCACGATATTTTGCCCGCCAAATCTTCTCAAATCCCCCATACTCATGAAGAAACCACCCGAGTTGTCATGGGAATAATTGTATTGATACGTATGTGTGCCGTAGGTATGAATATCGCTGTCAAAGGCTGTTGAATCATTATCTGTACCCGCTTGGAAATGTACTCGTGCCACTTCATTGTATTGAATCGTCGCATCCTTGGTTGCCCATGTCCATATGCCAGCTATCCAACGATGATTCGTGCCATTCACCCCGATATCATAGCAAGTTCAAGTACATATCGGTGTCGCGGTTTGAGCTTCCTTTGATATTGTGGATGTTCAGATTCCGAAGATGAATGCTATTTAAGATACCAGAGCCTTTACCTACTACTAGGATTCCACTACGTTTAGCAACCGTTGCTGCATCATTGGTGATTTCCAAATTTTGTACCGTTATATATTGAACATTGTAAAGGTACACCGTTGAGGCTGCTCCCGCGCCGTTCAGAACAGGATTAGGCCCGCTTCCATATTTATCGAAAATAATAGGTGATCCGCTGCTGCCTGATCCATTCGGCTGTAAGGTCCCCGTCCACGAGGATCCTGATTTGAATAGCACTTTGTCTCCTGCACCAAAGGTTATGCTGTTCACTTTGGCTAATGTTTTCCAGGGGGATGCTGAACTTATGCCCGTATTCGTATCATTTCCAGCATCGGAATCTACATAATAAGTTGTTGCAGCTGCTGATACAGACGCAGGTGCAACAAGCAGCAACTGTGCCCCCATTAGCGTCACAACAAGGAACAGGGAGATAAGTCGCGCTACGAATCGTTTGTTAATCACTAGATTCATTCATTCGCCTCCTATTGGATGTAAATCATAAGACTGAATTGGACTAAATTGAGAGCGTTTTCATTCAGTGCTTTAGAAAACCTTTTTTATGCTATCACCCCTCTCCAGCTAATTTGAACTATGGTTACTTCCATCGGCACTTGTATGTTGAAACCGATGGAAGTAATTCCTTCACAGCTACCGATTAAGCCTTTCCTAAAGCAGTTCGAACACTTCTTTCCAATGGTGAATAGTTTGCTTCATCAGCTCTATCCAGATTCAACCGTTCAAACAAAGGTGTCGTTCGATTACACAGAAAGCGTACCTTATCGCTATGATTCTGTGACGGTGCATGATATAGGAATGGATGACACAGAATCACATCGCCAGGTTCCCCAGTCACTTCTTGTACCCGCAGCTTGAAACCATCTGCATCTGTCGTGAATTGATTCATAAACCGATCTATGCGTGATTGATGATCAGATACCGCTGGCGATAGTCCCGTCAATTCGGATAACCAAGGATGCTTAGCATTGAGCGTTTGAATCCCTTCACCAAGGTCAATACCTTCCGCGTAGTCCGCAAGAAACTTTGCCACCACCTTATGCGAACCTTCTGCAACTAAAGTGCCTCCTGCTTGTGAACCCACGTCAGAAAACAAGCACAAGCAAAGTAATCCTTGATCGGGACTATCCACAAAGTGGTGAAAATGTGAACCATCCCAATGCCAACCTTCCGTAGGAACATCCCACGGCTTATCTCTTCCATGATGGAAGTTAACAGGCCACCAGCCCCAAGTTGGGTAGTCGGCATCTCTCTCCTTGTAGACCACATGCTCTCGCCAACGACCTTCGCCCACCAAATCCTCAATCGCATCGGCCATTCGTTGGGTATTGCAGATATCAAACTCAGGACCTCTGTAGGATACTTGGTGAAAAATAAGAGAGCGAATCCAGCTAACCGGATCATCACGCTTTACGGCATAGGCTTCTTCAACCTTATTCCATAGGAAATCCTGACAAGCCAGCGCCTTCTCACGGCTAAATGCTTGTGCAACCTTGACCCATCCCAGTTCCTGAAATTGCTCAATTTCTTCTGTCGTCAGGACCTTCGTTATCATTGTCTAGATTCACTTCTTTCCTTTTGTTTTAACCCACTCATCAATTTGCTTCTGCTGCTCCGCATACACTTTTTCTTGACCGACCGATTTCGCTTTTTCGATGTATTTCGGAAGAATCTCATTCGGGTCAAGCGTACCCGTCACTAGGCCTGGTTCAAATTCTTTTTTCACGTTAGTGATGGCAGCCATTTCATTTTTCACACTAGATTGATCGAAATAATAGCCAAGCAGCCTTGAGGTTTCCGCCTTTTCGTTGAACGATTTGAATTTCTCCCATTTCGCTGGATCTTCATTCGCCCAAAGATAATCATTAAACTGATTGCCAAACATGTAGCCTTGGTTCAGGTTATAGCCTGAGGTTTGTGCTGTTACACCCTTAGGGAAATCGATGACATCGTTCTTACCCTCTACCTTGGCGTAATGTTTGCCTTCAATTCCGAATACAAGCATATTCAACAATTTCTTATCCGTGTATAACAAATTCAAAAACATCGCAGCTCGTTCCGGATCCTTAGATGTGCGGGAAATAGAGATCATGGAACCTGTCGTGTCACTCGTCGCAATCAGAGGCTGCGTCAATGGCACTTGCACCCAATCAATACCTATAGAGTTGCTGACTTCCGCATCCTTCCCAGGCTTCAACCATTCGAAGAAGGAGAACGCTTTACCAGACTTCAGACCGCTCATCATGTCCGTCAGTGTGGCAGCATCTTTATTGACGTAGCCACCGACATACCATTTCCGTGCCAAATCCAGTGATTTGCGATATTCCGCTGTTTCAAGCAAGTTAACAACCTTGAAGTCCGTTGCATTCCGTAACAGATTACCGTCGAAATTAGCTACATTCTGGGTATACACAACATTGCTGTCTTTATTAATATAAAGCGGAGTTACCTTTGGCTCTTTCTCTTTGATCATTTGGAAAATGGGTTCCAGATCCAACATGGACTTAATTTGTGTAAGATCAATCTTATATTTCTCAACTAAATCCTTACGCAGCATGATGCCACGTTGACTACCTAACTCCTTATTCACGGGAAGCGAGTAATTTTTGCCGTTAATTTTGGAGCCTTCCAGCAGTGCAGGATTAATAATCTTCTTCGCATCGGGCGCAAATTGATCGATAAGTGCTGTCATATCAATGAGCGAGCCTTGTTGAATTTTGGTCGTGAAATTATCCCATGCCACGGTCCAAATCAGATCGAAAGCATCGCTAGAAGCAAATTTCAAATTCATTTTGTCCTGCCAATCGGCCCAAGCTAACACATTCAACTCGAAAGTCGCATTGATCTTCTCTTTTAAATAGTTGCTGATTTCCTCATTCACCAACTTCAAATCGGCAGGCGCTCCTGCTGCTGGAATGTACATACTTAGTTTGTATGGAGCAAGTGTTTTCGCAGTCGCTCCTGGTGACGCTTGCGCGGTTGTTGGCGCACTAGTTTCTTTGTTGCCTTCACTCGAATTCGATGAGGTACAGCCACTGAACAACAGTGACATCGATACAGCTGAAGCCAATACTGCTGGAATCGCCTTTCTTTTTACCATATGAACCCTCCTATTAGTACACATCATATATGCTAACCGGTTACTGCCGGATCTAGCCTTTAATTGCGCCTACCGTGAGGCCTTTAATGAAATACTTCTGGAACATCGGAAATGCGAGTACAATAGGTCCCATTCCTGTAATACACATGGCCATACGAACGGTCTCATTGGGCAGCTTAGCAATTTCAGATGAAATATTTACACTTCCACTTACTTGAGCATTCGCAGTCAAATACTGTAAGTTCCTCATAACCTTGTACATCATGTATTGCAAGTTCACCAGGTTATCATTGTTGATGAATACCAAGCTATTAAACCAATCATTCCAATAACCAATGGTGTAGAATAATCCCACCGTCGCAAGCACTGGCAGAGATAAGGGGAGAACGATACTCCGGAATATTTTCATCTCACTTGCCCCATCCATACTCGCAGACTCAATTAATGAAGGATGGATTGTCGTTTGAAAAAAAGTACGCACCATGATGACAAAGAATGCATTCATGAGATGATTCGGAATGATCAGCGCGAATAACGTATCCTTGATGGGAAACAGCTTCGTATAGACGAGGTACCAAGGTACCAGTCCGCCGCTAAAGATCATCGTAAAAAAGATGAAGAAGGAGAAAAATCCACGAAAGTTGAAATCCATACGCGAAAGGGGGTAGGCGAACATAGCGGTAACTGTTAACCCCAATAAACTACCTACCAATGTGACGAAAATGGAAATGCTATATCCCTTAGCAATGTGCGCAGCATCTTGCCATAAATACTGATAAGCAGCAAGACTAAAGGATTCTGGAATAAGTCTGTAACCATGTAAAGCGATGGCATTTTCATCCGAGAAAGAGACGGATAAGACAAGCAGAACCGGTACCAAGCTGATTACGCAATACAAGATAAAGGATAGATTCAGCACCATGCTTGCCGGTCTTGAGATGCTGTTCGGGTCTCGTGAACGCCGTGTGATAGGGGAAGCTTTCGACTGTTTTTTCATTTCCATTGCGATTGAATCCATGTTGAACCCTCCTAGAATAGCGCATGTTCGCGGTTTATTTTACGAACAATGCTGTTCGCAACGACTACAACAACAAATCCTACCATTGATTGATATAAACCAGCCGCAGAAGCCATTCCAATATCACCCAGATGAAGCAAGGCACGATATACATACGTATCAATGACATTCGTTGTGGAGTACAATGCCCCCGCGTCCAACGGCACTTGGTAGAATAAGCCGAAATCCGCATTTAAAATATGTCCAATCGCCAATATCGTGAGAATGATCATGATCGGCTTCAGCATCGGAATGGTTATCTTCGTGATTTGCTGCCATTTCGAAGCTCCGTCCATCAAGGCCGCATCATAATATTCGCCATCGATGCCAATAATAGCAGCTAGATAAATAATGCTTCCGTAGCCAATATTTTTCCAGAGTTGCACGAGGGGAAGAATATATGGCCACCATTTGGGCTCACTGTACCAGGCAATAGCATCGAAGCCTAACGGCTCAAGAATGCCCTTATTGATGAATCCATACTCTTGATTCAAAAGGGAAAAACCCAAGTATCCTACAATGACCGCAGATAAAAAGTAAGGTAAAAACAAGATACTCTGATACATTTTTGCCATAAACCGACTTCGAAGCTCGTTAAGCGCAATTGCGACGCCTACACCGAAAATGAGATTTAATACAATAAAGGTAAAATTGTAAAGCAGCGTATTCCGCGTAATCAACCAAGCATCTGTCGTTTGGAATAGAAACTCGAAATTTTTAAATCCCACCCAAGGGCTTCTCAGAATGCCATCCGCGTAATTGATGCTCTTAAAGGCAATTAATGTACCGAACATGGGCGCGTAATTATTGATCAGTAAGTACAGCGTCCCAGGAAGCAACATCAATAGCAAAAATCGATCCTTGATGATTTTACGAAATAATAATTTGACATGTATCGCTTTGTACACGTGTGCCGCCTCTCTCTCCAGTTGAACTTTATATAGCTAGTTTATCGCTGGAAGAGATTCTGAACTACGAAGTCAAATGACATTATTACTGCTTTTATGACTTGATTGAATTTCCAGGTCAAAAAGACCGAAACAGGAATCCATTCCGCTTCGGCCTTTCATGTTGTTCAACTCCAAATTAAAAATGACTGCTGCTCCCTGAATCCAGGTAAAGACTTTGATAGCTCTTGCGATATTCCTGAGGGGTCATGCCCGCAACACGTTTAAACATTTTGCTAAAATGAGAGAAATTCTCATATCCTAATTGCTCGCAGATATCACTGATTCGAGTGCGTGATTCAATGAGCAGTACTTTGGCTTGCTTCATTTTCTCAGCTATGATGTAATCCATCATGGATTGTCCCGTCTCTTTTTTGAAAATTCGGGATAAATAGGCGGCATTGAGATGCACATAAGCGGCAATTCTTTCGCGTGTCACCCCGTTCAAATCTTCCTGGATATACGCTTTAATCGTCTCAATTAAGGCGAGATTCTCCACGCCACTCTCCGCCATTTGCTTCATGGCCGCCGAGAAAAGTCGTTCTGCCCACGTTTGTAATTGATTAAGAGAACGTGGCGGATTCTTCTCCTCACCTCGTCTTCCTCCGGGCAGCAGCATTTTGACAGGCCATCCTTTCTTATGGGCGGCATGATAAATGAAATTTAACAAGGAATGATACACCGCACTAATGATCTCCGCATCCACATCCGATTCACGAAGTTCCACAAACAAGGCCTGAAGTCTCGTTGTTAATTCCGTTCGTTTGCCGCTCTCGAATAACTTGATCCATTCCTCCCATGCAACCGGAATAGTGAATTGCCGCACATTCGTTGGTTTCTGCACCTCGCTGTCAACAAGCCGAATGATACTATGACCAGATACGTGCTCATGCTCTGTATCAATTAACTCATATACAGTTTGAGAAATATGGGTCAGTACCGTAGGTTTGCCGATAAAACACGATACGGTGCAATACAGATAGCGCGCGCAGGCATGCGCATACTCCGTACAAGCTTTTTCCCAATCCTGCCATGGTAAAGCTTCCAGATTCTCATTCACATAGCACAAAGCAAGGTTCAACCCGCTTCGATCTTGAATGACAGTTCCTGCATGGCCTCCCAGCAACATCTCACTAGCTACATTCCGCAAAGCATAATTCATAATTTCTTCATCACGAAGCGTAAATTCTTTATCCCAACGTTCAACACTGATTAAAATAGGAACGATTAACGTTGTCGTGGTCAGTGCCAGTTCAGAGGCGACTAACGATTGCTCAAGTTCATACGCGTTCATACGGATTCTCTCGTCAAGGACATCCTGCCAGAAACGTTCAATGATAACAGGCTTCTGCTTTTCCCATATTGTCGTATACTTCTGAACATTTTCGTTGTAATGCTGCCATTCTTTTTCTTGTTTAACTTGGCTCACTGCTTTTTCTACGACTTTACGTAAATGATCTCTCTTCACAGGCTTCAGCAGATAATCGAAGCCTCCCTGTTGAATCGCTCTTTGTGCATATGTGAAGTCAGCATGTCCGGTTAAGAACACCGTAACCATGGATGGTGCAAAGACGTTCACCCATTCTTGAAGCTCCAGTCCGTTCATGCCTGGCATTTCAATATCACATATCATGAGATCAACTTTATGCTGTTGAATAATCGACATTGCTTCATCGGAGTCTGCGGCATCGTAAATTGTTGTTATCCCTTCAGCCCCCCAATCAATCGCCTTATACAGCGCTCTCACTGTATATTCCTCGTCATCTACAATTAACAGATTAATCATGAGTATCCTCGTCTCCTCTTCGCTGCTCGATTGGTACAGTTAGAGTCACTTCTGCCCCGCCAGTAGTCAGATTCTCAAATGCGAAGCTTGCCGCTTGCCCATATTTCAGCCTAAGCCTCTCTTGCACATTCCATATCCCTAGATGCTTCACAGCACTGTTACCCGCGTAGCTGCCTTCTTGCAGAGCTCGTAAAAGATCAGGTGGAAATCCAGGTCCATTATCCGCTACCCGAATGTCCATACACGCCAAGTTCGAGTCAGACTGTTTAATTTGGATATCTAATCGAAACACATGCCCAGGCTTTTTCATCCCATGAACAACCGCATTTTCAACGAATGGTTGAATACTTAGTGGTGGAAGCGGGATCTCCAGAAGCTTGTCGGAAATTTCACAGGTATAGAACATTTTGCTCGGGAAACGGAGCTTTTGAATCTCTAAGTAATCACGGATATGCGCTGTTTCTTCTTCGATTGTCACATATTCTCGACTGCCTCGCATAATAAAGCGGAAATAAGCAGCCAGATGCTCCGTCATTTTTTGAACTAATGCGTTCTCCTCCAGTTCCGAAAGGCTGTATATGAGATTGAGTGAGTTCAAATAGAAATGCGGATTAATTTGCGCTTGCAGATGCTTATATTCAGCTTCTTTCTTTTTCAGCTGCTCTTCATAGACATCCATTTTGAGATATCGAATCTGTGTGACCATTTTATTAAAAGTATCTGTTAGAAACACAAATTCCCGTACATTTCCCGCAGCGATTCGAAACTCCAGATTACCGCGCATAATGCTGCGCATCCCGTTCATTAAGTCTTGGAGCGGTTTCTGCAGTACCTTTTTCAAAAATAGAAAATACAAGATGAGAACCAACGTACCTGCAATCGGAATCATATAGATCATCCGCTGGAAGAACGTCAATCTTCGCAACAAATCCTGTTCTGGCAGAATAGCTGCTAATTCAAGCCCCGTTTCCTTCAATGGATACCCGATTAACAAATACGGTACTCCCTCATAGCTCATTCGGTAGGTTCCATCCCCTAACGGTTCAGAGCCTTTGGCTCCTCTAGCGACTGCCATCTGCTCAGCAGGTATCGCACTATCGTTAATTGGTTCCCTGTTGGCATCAAGCAGCATGGCCATTCCTTTATCTCCGAATCGAACATCACCTAACGGCGACAGGAAAGTACCTACATTAACAACGGCACCGACAATGATTTCCGGGCTTATTTTTTCAGTGCGATATAAATATCTGTGATCCCCCTGCTTCGTAGATCTCCAGCTTTTGTTCGGATCGTCTGCCGTTTGGAGCATTTCGGTACGAATCATTTGATCCGATTCTGTTAGTAAGTGTTGATCTCGCGTGGCAAAGATTACATCATCCGTCGTTTTGGAATAAACGAAAAAGATATCTACCTCTCGAAATACATCTAAATTATTTGTGAACGATCTCATCGTTCGCTGTTTCGCAAAAAAGTAGTTACTCGAATCCATCGGAAATAGCGAAAGCGTTATCAAATCTGGATACGAGGTATCACTTGTAATTAATCTGAGCAGGTAATACGTCGCTTCCTGCAGTCCACTATCCATCTGTAAGCCGTGTGATTGCAATAAGGTATAATTGGTTTTGGACACTTCTTCACGCAGGATCTTCATCCCATAGGCGTTATTGTAGTAGAGAAATAGAATGAGCGCCGCAGTAATAACGACAAATCCAAGCAATACTTTAAAAATTAAACTGACTCCCTGCAATCCTATCGTCTCCCCGCTCTGTACCAAATCTACCATTTGATTACATTTTAATAGAGTCTTCGTATCTAGTTTATAGCAAATGATTCCAAAAGCAACTAGGAGAATAGGAGAATCTTTTCGGTTCAGATGACAAAAAAACGCCCACCCCATCGGAGTGAACGCTTCTATGCAAACTCTAACCACTAGGGAAGAACATTCCCTGCCGCACGATAAATCTCATACCATTCTTGACGAGTCAATTGAATATCGCCAGCTTTGGCACAATCGATTAATCGATTGATGTTCATTGTACCTGTAACCGGCTGCATCCGTGCTGGATGGCGAAGAATCCATGCAATCGCAATCGTCGTATTGGATACTTCATATTTCGCCGCGATTTCATCAATTTTCCCATTCAACTCTGGGAACTTCTCGTTATCAAGGAATACACCTTCAAAGAATCCATATTGGAAAGGTGACCAAGGCTGAATCGTGATATCGTTCAATCGGCAGAAATCAAGAATGCCCCCATCACGATCCACTGCGAAATCATTGAGCATATTCACATTGATACCGTTCGAAATCATCGTTGCGTTGGTGATGCTTAACTGCAATTGATTGGCAACAAGCGGCTGCTTCACTGATTTCTTTAATAATTGAATTTGCAGAGGTGTCTGATTGGAAACACCGAAATGTCTGACTTTCCCCGAGCTTTCCAGTAAGTCAAACGCTTCAGCAACTTCATCAGGCTCAACTAAAGCATCTGGACGATGTAGAAGTAGAATATCTAAGTAATCCGTTTTGAGTCTCTTCAGTATGTTGTCAACGGACTCCAAAATATGTTCTTTGGAGAAGTCGAACATCCCTTTTCGAATCCCGCATTTGGATTGTAAAATGATTTGTTCACGAACACTAGCGTTCATATGGATGGCATCTGCAAAGATTTCCTCACACTTACCTCCACCGTATATATCTGCATGGTCGAAGAAATTAGCTCCGATATCCATCGCTCCTTGTACGAAGCGTTCCGCCTCCAGCTTGTCCAACGAGTTAATTCTCATACAGCCTACTGCAATAACCGGAACTTCTAGATTACTGGTTCCAAGCTTCATTGTTTTTATCATCTAATTATTCCTCCTTCAACACTGCAACGCTTATTAGGTGCTCCCACGTTACTGAGTTACCTCTCCCATTGTCACACATTGCCAACTCATATTCAAGAATCGCGGTTCATGCTTGTCGCTTCCGATATTTCACTGGACTCATCCCAAATCTCCCTTTAAACAACTGATGAAAGTAACTAAGGTAATAAAAATGGAGATCCATGGTGAATGTGGAGAAGTATTGGGTCAAGTAGTCCATCAAGATAGACCTCAATCCCGTCTTGATCCCCTCTTAGTGCAGAAGCTGAGTCTCACGATAGTGGAAGAAATAGCGCGTTTCGGGCGGGAAGAAGAGCTGCTCTATCGCGTCCCGTTTGAACAGTTTCAACATATGACCAGGTAGTCCATATAATGACTAAGAAGCTGTACCTACGCATTTTCCGTAGATACAGCTTCTTCTGGGATCTAATTTCAATTAATACCTAGTGAATCGAGTTTCAAGTTACCTTAAAGATAGGCAATCGTTAACATGTGAAGTTAGTTACTCTATTATTGCAGATTAATCGTCGTCATACGCCCATACCCTTCCAATGAGATTACACCAGGGAGTTCTTTTCCCCCCTGCGTAAAGCATTGTAAGTTGTCCACAACAAACTCACCCATGGATCTTTTGAACGTTCTAGCAAACCCACCGATATGTGGCACACATAGGACATTATCCAAACTGTGAAGGGGGTGACTAGCAGGTACAGGCTCCTCGTGAAACACATCTAAAGCTGCGAAGAAACGACCAGACTGCAACTCGTCCATCATTGCGTTTTCATCTACAATTTTGGCACGTGCGGTATTAACGAACAAGGCACCGTCCTGAAGTAGAGCGAGTTCTCGTTTTCCAATGAAACCTACTGTGGATGGTGTTAGTGTGCTGTGCAGCGAGACAATTTGGCTCGTTTGCAACAGTTCGTCTAACGAACACAACTCTACACCAAGTGCTCTAGCTTGTTCTTCCGTACAATAGCGTGAGGCCAACTTAATGCGAACAGGAAATCCGCTTAGCATACCGATGACATTTTTGGATATTTCACCCAATCCAATCAAGCCAATCACTTGGTTCGATACACCCATAACGGTGTCTCTGCTGTTATTTCCCCACTGACCGCGCTTCAGTCTCGTACTATATCCATATAAGTCCCAAGCCCCCGCCATCATCAAGGCAAAAGCAGCTTCAGCGGTTGATTTAGCCAAAACGGTATTCGCTGTAGCAACGGTAATGCCATGGTGGAATGCACGTTCATCGACTACAGACGTAGGTGAGCCGGCCACATGACCGATAAATCTCAGTTTACTTGCATTCGCAAGTACTTCCCCCGTGAAAAATGGCGTCCCCCATGAAGTCAGACACGCATCATACTCGCCGATCAGGCGAGCTAATCCATCCGTGCTCCACTCTTCTCCCGTAGATTCATACCAAGTAACATCGGAGAATGCCAGTAATTTTTCGATAACCGCGTCATGGAAAAAAAGTTCTTTTAAATAGGGATCCTTAATTGCAAGTAGTGTTTTCATCCTGTAACTCTCCTCTTCATGCGTTTATTTGTAGACAGCAAGTTGCTTCATATACGTTACATAATCAGCTAGAACCGATGGTACTTCCAACTGGAGCTCTTTTAATTCTGGACGCCATTTCGGTTCCCATTCGAATGAGAAGTAACCGTCATATCCACTCCCTAGTAAAAGTGAAACGATCGAGCGTAGCGGCAACTGTCCTTCCCCTATTGGCGTGTACTTCCATTCATGGATCTTCGCATCCTCAAATGGTACACCATCCTTCATGTGCACATGTGCACAGCGATCTCCAAGAAGTCGAATCGTATCTTCAGGTTTTTCTCCAAATTCATATGGATGAATGATGTCATAGATCACTTTGCAATTTGTTCGATCCACGCGTTGAAGGAATTGATTCAGAACTGCCCCCGTTGAATATTCATTGTGAGTTTCGAGCCATATCTCCACACCATTCGCCAAGGCATAATCACAAGCTTCCTGTACGTACGCAATAATTTGCACCTCATCCTTGGGCTGTACGCGTTGCTCCACAAAGCGGAGGTACGAACCTAAGAAAATACGTACGCCTTTTGCCCCAAGTACAGAAGCCATCCCAATGATTTGTTTAAGTTCTGTGAGTGCTTTCTCTTCATCCGATCGAATACCATTAAGAATAATTTTGCTTCCTATATTCGTAATTGTAATGCCAGCTTGGCGAAACTTCGCAGCAATCTGGACTAATTCAGCCTCTGGTGTTGCTAAACTAACTGCATTTAAATGGTCTTCCTTGAGCTCTATCCCCGTATATCCAAGAGTTTGACAGCTTGCAATGAGTAAATCGACACTCCACCCTTCACAAGGCAGCGTGCTAAAGGATAATTTCATATGAAAAAACCTCCACGTGTAGTTGACATACGTCTACTATACCTCGAGGTTATGGGTATTACATGCAGTATCTTACGAAAAAACACACCTTTTTTAGGATTGTTCTTCCGATTGCTGACGGTATTTCAGCGGTGTCATCCCCGTCACTTTTTTAAACATTCGGTTAAAATGACTCGCATTATTAAAGCCCGTTTCAAAGCAAATTTGCAATACACTCATTTCGGTCATTCGCAGTAAATCAATCGCTTTGCGAATGCGCACGTCATTCACGTATTGAACGAACGGTTGACCCTTGAGCACTTTGAACATATAGCTAAAATAGGTCGGAGACATAGCCGCTCGCTGCGCTATATCTTCTAACTGGAGATTTGCTGCGTAATGCTCTTCAATATAACTAACAGCTTCATGAAACAACCGTCTTCCTGTCGTATCCTTCGCTTTAGCGGAAGGACCTTCCTTCGTACCTTCTCTAAAAATGGTCACAAGCAATCGAATTAAATCCGCTTTGATTAAGTAATGGTAGCCGGATTGCTTCTGCTCATTCTCCCGTCTCATGCTGGAGATAAGCCCCTCAACAACATCTTGCGTGTGGGAAGATATTTGGATTTTCGGAAAAAATTGATTCGAGAGTGAGGATTCTGAACCTGTTTCCGTTTCGTCAATAACCAGCGGCATGAAATCAATCTGTACAAGCTCGACCTTCTCATCTTTGTAGGGTTCAAAATAATGAGGTACGTACGGCGGAATCGCCAGCATGTCCCCTTTGGTCATCATAAAGGTCTGATTAGCCGTATAATGGAAACATGTTCCACGCATAACATAGCAAATTTGGACATGTTCATGGGCATGTGCTTGCTGATTTAAATTAGTCTCGAGACGGAAATCCAGTTTAAATGGGAAGTCCTTCTCCATGAAATCACGATAATAATAGATTTGGTGAGTGCTCATTCTCGTTCCCGTCTCTCCCTCTCTAAGTTCAGCGTATCGTAAAGAAATTATAACATTTCACCTCATTTGAAAAAAGCCCGACATCCACAATTCGGATGCCGAGCCAATAGGTAAATCTGATGGATATCACTCAATCGGCTGAAAATCCGGCCACAACGGATATACACGAATAACCTCAATGCCCGCATCCGACAATCTGCTCAAATAAGTGTATCCGGCGCTTTTCCATGCTCAACCCAGTCAACCATTGCGGCTAAAATGTCATGATCGCTATCCACTGGAAAACTGGAATCGCCTCTGAAACCTATCTCATTCAACCCCGGTCCACCTCCGCAATGACCCATTCCTGGCACAAGGAATAACCGGAAGAAATCCTGGGTTTGATCAAGGCTGCCTTGATGTTCAATCACTCGCTCATAGTAATGGAGTGCATCTTGAAACGGAACAAGCGGATCCGCAGTCCCGGTGTACAACAAAATTTTCCCACCTAAAGCTTTCAGCTCGCTGACATCGGGATTATTCGCATTAAGAATCGGTGCTAATTGCTCATTCAACGTATCCAAATCCCGATCAAAATCAAATGTCGAATAATCGAAATCCGGCCCGAACACCCAATGAAATGGATATAACAGCGATGACGGCAACTGTTCTGGATCTTGTTGAAGATCCAACCCTCCCCAACAATCCTCACTCCCATATGGCAGTGGCGTATAGATACGTTCGCCTGTTCTCGGATTGGTTGGCCCCGCATAAATCAGCTTCAGTGCTGATATCTGTTCGTCAGTAAGGCTAACCCTGTCATTGTCAATCTGTGAAGCAGCCAGCGTCTCTGGGGCAAATTCTAGAAGCCTCGGGTCAGTAAAGAAGTTATCATCTCGTGAGTTGCACGATAACCGAAATCCACCCATCGTTCAGGATGTCCAATCGCCTCATAGGCATTGGGCGAGGTGCCCATATCCGTATTCGCTGTCGCGAATCCTCGCCGCACCCCCATTGCTAGCGGAGTGTAACTAATAGAACCAGCGCTACCTCCATTGCCCGTGCCGAGGAATCTGCCATTCCAATCTTGTGGCAGCCAAAGCTCCACTCGAATGTTAGACTGCGAAGTTGGCTTCAGTTCGAGGGAAACTCGGCAAAATGCTGGTAAATCCGTAAAGATTCTTCCGTCTTCTAGCGTGAGACTACCTTCTGGCACCATTTGAACATCCGTAATCGTACAGCCTGAGATGTTAGCATTGTCAAAAACCCCTGCCAAAACGCCATCCTCCTCATAGCGATGTCCACCATACCTACTTCAATGACATCTGATTTCAAATACGCGAGCATGATCCAATCCATTCGTGTTTAAGACTTCCAAGCGAAGCTTGCATACTTGTTCTAACTCTACATGGCGTGTTACTTGCCGTTGGTAATTATCCTGAATCATCATCACTTGATGAGCATCCTCGTCTGGATTCGCAGTATAAGCAATGACTTGGAAATCCTTCAACGTTTCAGGTTGTGGTCCCCATTCATTTTTCTTATGCAACTGATCCTCTTGTGTCAGTGTCAGTCTTCGGTGCATGCCTGTATCAAGCACGATCGTAATCTCGCTGATAGAAACCGGTGTTTCCCATGCTAACTCAATCCAAGGTGCTTGATCTTCAGGCTGTGACATCCATCTATGGGAGCCTGGAGCAACGAGGTCAAGCCTTACACCGTTTGTGCCATGCATCGCACGGGTATAGCCGTCTATTACATAAGATGCTTGGCCTTGAGGTTGTTCGGAAGAGGCTCGAACTTTCGCTTGGCTAGACAAGTTACCGCTCGCCGGAATACCAGGAAGAAACGCATCCTGCCGAAGCAGTCGTTGTTGTGTTTTCCGAATCAAAGATTGATTCGTATACGCCATCTCAAGTGAAATACCTTCTTCAATGGCCAAAGCGGCGAATGTTCCCGCACCTTGTCCCATAACACCACAGGTAGCCATGACCCTCGTGCTTGAAAATGCAATGTGAGTAGCGGATATATTGCGTCCAACAAACATCAAATTGTCCACATTAGCACTGACCAATGACCTTAAGGGGATGCCATATACATGGTTTGTGTGCGGTTGATGGCAGGGATCGATCTCTTTGGCCTCAATCCCCTGTGGTGGATGTGTATCCATAGGCCACCCCCCATACGCGATGACATCTTCGAAATGAACCGACTCTTCCAGATCCCTTTGTGTCAACACATGTCGCCCGATGAATCGACGAGATTCCCGCTTGCCAGGTACAAAGCCGAACCAATCCAGCGCCCAGTTCTCAGACTCTGGATGATGACCACTATTTTTGATATGATCCCACACGCCCATCATAATGGCCAGAAGTTCATCACGAATGAATTCATTATCAGAGATCGTATCCAATAGTCCGCCGAACTCTACCCACCAATACCCGTATTCCCATGACGCATGACTGCGGTATTTCAAATCCTCCTCGGAATAGCGCTTCGCCCAAACAGGGGGGATGAATGCCATCGGTTTCCCCATATTTCGAGCGGTAAATAACAACGAAGAACCGAGACGATATGTATCAGCCACAGCGCCAGCGAAAGACTCTCCATATTGCTCGGAAGACTCACGTCCAGTCGTGAATTGCGCTCCTGCTTCTTTGCCGAGACGGCCGTCTCCCGTACAGTCCATGAAAATGTCCGCACAAATTTCAAAACTATGTTCCGTGCTTTCCCTCGTTGCCCAAGCTGACACAATGCGATTGCCGTTCATGCGCACCCCAATTATTGCCGTATTCAGCATCAGCGTTAGGTTCAGTTCCGCTCTGCACTTTTCATATAAGAGGAGATCCAGCATCGAAGCACTTCGCTGTGGATTGCGAACAGCACACTCCAGAAGAATTTCTTCGAGGATGCCCCCCTCTCTTGCTTCAGTTTCTAATGCCGTCCCCCGTTTGGAATGCGCCGCCCCGACAATATGCATACGGATCTCGGAAGAGGCATTGCCTCCTAGCACCGAGCGATCCTGACAAAGCGCAACCTTAGCACCGTTCCTTGCAGCCGCAATGGCAGCTATTACACCCGAAATGCCGCCTCCGGCAACCAGAATATCTGTATGAACTTGCTGTTTCTTGCTATCTCCACTCATCATTGCTGTTCTCTCCCACGACCAGTTTTTTTGAATGACAGAAAGAGATAAAGCCCACCATGGAATTACTCTACTGCTTTCGGAAGCGCATACAATCCTGCAAGACTGCCTTTCTTCCGATTGCGAGAATTGGTGCATATACATTCTTTTTCATCTTAACCCTTCTTCCTCTAGTATAGTATAATTTTTTTTCAAAAATATTGTGGCATTGCGGAATCAACAACAAACGCCGCCAGCTCCAACAATTTGGAACTAGCGGCGTTTTATTTGGAGCGCGCAGCGACCCCTGCCAAGAAGCTGAGCATGAACTGTACCGCTAGACGCGAGGTCACATTACGTACATCGATGGTCGGATCGATGCAGACGAAGTCCAAACCTTGCACCTGCGGTAGTGATCCTAGACGATAGAGGGCATCCAGCGCATCCCACGGATCCATTCCGCCGGTACCAATCGCTGGGCAGCCCGGTGCAAATGCCTGATCAATCACATCTACATCGAAACTCACATACAGCACATCCGTGCCATTCCCTGCAAATTGAAGGGCCTGATCGAGTACCGCATCTATGCCAATCCGACGTATATCACGTGACGTAAATACAAGTACGCCTTTACTCTTTACGTAGTCATGATACGGTTTGGCATTCATGAAGCCTCGAATACCGATTTGTACGATATGATGTCCCTCTACCAAACCCGATTCGAGGATGCCCCGGAACGGAGTACCATTGGTCACGCCACCATCCTCAAAATTACGAACATCATGATGGGCATCAAAATGAAGGATACCTACCTTTTGGCCAGGGTGACGGTCCACGAAGGCTTTGATCGACGGGCAGCTCGTCGAATGATCGCCGCCGAAGATGATCGGAATCAAGTCCGGCTGAGCGTGATACAGCGCGCGCAAGCTTTCCTCGATGCGGCGGTGACATTCCACGATGTCGGTCACATGCATTTGGATATCGCCGAGATCGCGAACGGCTAAATCTTGCAGATCCACACCATACTCCATTGAGTATGTCGTAAACGACTTGAACGCCGCTCGAATCGCGGCCGGCGTCGTCGAAGCGCCTGAATGCGAAATCGACGGCTTCGACAACGGGATTCCGATGATTCCTGCAAGCAGTGGCTCTTGACCGTCCCACTGGTGAATCCAGTTGGCGACCTTGGTTTCCATATGATCTCTGAAAGCAGCTTGATCTGGCGGTTTGAGAAAGGGGATTTCGCGGCTCATCGTGCACCCTCCTCCCTACCTGATTCTTTTGCCACAATGGTACGGTCCCATACGATCACATTTCCGTCTTTGATGACCCCAAACGTATGGTTAATCCCAAAATGATATGGAAGATAAGCGAGATTCGGCGCATCAAGTATGGTTAAATCCGCACACTTTCCCACCGCGATCGAACCGATACGATCCCCGCGTCCCAGCGCATTCGCCGCGTTGATTGTGCATGCCGTTATAATCTCCTCCGGGGTCATCTTCAGATTCAGAGACGCCAGCATCATGACGAGCTGGATGGACTCAGTCGGACAAGAGCCCGGATTATAGTCCGTTGCGAGTGCCACCGGCAGTTCATACGTGTCGATCATATCGCGTGCACGCGCATGTTTGACCAGGCCTAGATTGAAAGAAGTGCCCGGCAAGAGCACCGGAATCACGCCGTGTTTCGCCATCGCAGCCAAGCCTATATCGGTTGCAGCCAGCAAATGTTCAGCGGAAATCGCACCAATTTCGCCCGCCAGCTCTGCTCCACCCAGTGATTCTATTTCATCTGCATGTATTTTGGGAAGTAAACCGTACGCCTTGCCTTTTAGCAAAATTCGGCGTGACTGCTCAACGGAAAATACCCCTTGCTCACAAAACACGTCGCAAAACTCCGCAAGCTTCTCTTCCGCTACCTTGGGAAGCATCTCATCGACGATGAGATCTATATATTCATCAGCACGCCCTTTATACGCCAGCGGCACCGCATGAGCCCCCATAAACGTAGAGACAATATCTAGCGGATGAGTATCATTCAACTGTTTTGCCACACGCAATTGCTTTAATTCGTCCTCTAGGGAAAGTCCGTAGCCGCTTTTCGCTTCAACTGTCGTCACACCATGCAACAGCATCTCATTCAAACTTCGATGCGCCTTATCATAGAGATCCTGCTCACTTGCCATGTGTGTACTTTGCACCGTGCTTAGAATGCCGCCCCCCTGTGCCAAAATGTCCAAATAGGAAATGCCGGACCGCTTCATCCCCAGCTCATGTTCACGGGAGCCGCCATGAACGAGATGCGTATGCGGATCAACCAATCCCGGTGTGACCATTCGTCCGCCAACATCTATCGTTTCTGCGATCTCCGCGTCTATCAGGAGGTCCAACACATCCTTGGCTGTACCAAACGCAACGATTCTACCCTCGCGAATTGCTACCACTGCGTCCATAATCACATGAACTTCTTTCATTTGTTGCCCGCAGCGCGGGTCATCTCCGGGAGGAGTAACCAAACGACCAATCCCCGTAACGAGCAAATCAATCCGTTCCATCTCCACATTCCTCCTTCACTGTTCCTGCTCACGCATGGGGATGCGAATGCCGTGTTTTTCCGCAGTGTCAATCGCTTCGTCGTAGCCTGCATCCACATGACGGATTACTCCCATGCCGGGGTCAGATGTCAGAACACTACGGAGACGCTCATCTGCCGCATCCGTCCCGTCCGCAACAATAACCATCCCTGCGTGTAGCGAATAACCCATGCCTACACCACCGCCATGATGAATAGAAACCCAAGATGCGCCTGCTGACGTGTTGATCAAGGCATTCAGGATCGCCCAGTCACCAACGGCATCGGAGCCGTCTTTCATCGCTTCCGTTTCACGGTTTGGCGATGCTACGGAGCCACAATCTAAATGATCGCGACCAATCACAATCGGTGCTTTCAATTCGCCATTTCTCACCATTTCGTTCAATGCCAGACCGAATTTTTCACGCTCACCATAGCCTAACCAGCAAATACGCGCCGGGAGACCTTGGAACGAGACACGCTCACTTGCCATTGTAATCCATCGCTGCAAGTGATCATTTTCTGGGAAAAGCTTCATCACAAGTTCGTCTGTTTTACGAATATCTTCGGGATCGCCAGATAACGCTACCCAGCGGAAAGGTCCTTTGCCTTCACAAAAAAGCGGCCGAATATAGGCTGGAACGAAGCCTGGGAAATCGAACGCGTTTGTTACACCTTGATCGAAAGCGACTTGACGAATATTGTTGCCATAATCGAATACGACAGAGCCCATTTGCTGCAGGTCGAGCATCGCTTGCACATGGATCGCCATGCTGCTTTTTGAAAGCTTCACATATTGCTCAGGATCGGTCTCACGAAGTAGCGCTGCTTCGGTCAACGTAAGTCCAATCGGGATATAGCCAATCAGGGGGTCATGTGCCGATGTCTGGTCTGTCACGAAATGCGGCTTGATGCCGCGGCGCACGAACTCGGGATATATGTCCGCTGCATTCCCCAGCAGCCCGATGGCTAGCGCCTTGTTCTCTTCCATCGCTTTACTTGCCAGCAACAGCGCTTCATCCAGCGTTTCAGCAAGCACATCGCAGTAGCGTGTTTGGATTCGGCGCTCAATTCTCGCTCGATCAACTTCAACCGCAATGACCACGCCTTCATTCATGGTGACTGCTAACGGCTGTGCGCCACCCATGCCGCCAAGACCCGCGGTCAATGTCAACGTACCTTTGAGTGAACCGCCTGTATGTTGGCGAGCCGCTTCGGCAAAGGTTTCATACGTACCTTGTAGAATGCCTTGCGTCCCAATGTAAATCCAGCTGCCCGCAGTCATTTGTCCGTACATCATTAGCCCCTTCTGCTCCAACTCACGAAAATGCTCCCAATTCGCCCATTTGGGCACGAGAACCGAGTTAGAGAGCAGCACACGCGGTGCACGTTCATGCGTTCTGAAAACGCCGACCGGCTTTCCGGATTGAATGAGCAGCGTTTCATTGCTATCCAGACGCTGCAACTCGCGGACGATGGCATCGAAGGAAGGCCAGTTGCGAGCCGCTTTACCGATACCGCCATAGACGACGAGATCTTCCGGTCGCTCTGCGACTTCCGGGTCAAGATTGTTCATCAACATGCGCATAGCAGCTTCCTGTACCCAGCCTTTGCAGGACAGCTCTGTACCGCGAGGGGCACGAATTACTCTTTTGGGAGGATTCGAATTCGTCATAAGCGATCTCCTTCTATCTTACTCTTTTAGTCAAAATAGCTTTCCAGTCACAGCCTCAACTGCTTGCAGCCACTCGCCTTCCAGCAAAGCATTCGCCACGTTTTCGATATCACGGGAAGTAGATCGGTCCTCCACAACGGGGGGAACGAGCACCCGAAGCTTGTCGTACAGAATTCGTGTCGCCGGAGCAAGTCCCTCAGTCCCTACGAATTCTGCAGCCTCAGCTGCACAAATCAACTCGATCGCCAGCACCTTGGACACGTTGTCAATGACCTGAGCGGCATGGCGTGCTGCTGTTGTTCCCATAGACACATGGTCCTCTTGATTCGCCGAAGACGGAATCGAGTCCACGCTTGACGGATGGGCGAGCACTTTATTTTCCGAAACGATAGATGCACTTACGTACTGTGTGATCATCATGCCGGAGCTCATCCCTGGATGATGACTCAGAAAAGCTGGCAGTCCCCCGGATAGCGCTGGATTGACTAGCCGTTCAGTACGGCGCTCCGAAATGTTAGAGAGCTCACTCATACCTATTTTCAGAAAATCCATCGCGAAAGCGATCGGCTGCCCATGGAAATTACCGCCGGAGATGACGAGACCTTTATCCACGAATAACAACGGATTATCAGTCGCTGCATTCATTTCTATTGCAAGCTTATCCTCTACATAGGCAAGAACTTGACGTGTCGCACCATGTACTTGGGGAAGACAGCGCAGCGAGTAAGCATCCTGTACCCGAAGCTCGCCTTGGCGAGTTGTCAACTTACTGCCTCTCAACAGCATGCACAAGTTCTTTGCCACACCGATTTGTTCTGGATACGGGCGTACCTGATGTACCTCTTCCGCAAAGGCATCTGGAATGCCGCGCAAACATTCCAATGTCAAGGATGCGATCATATCAGCGATTTTCGCAAGTCGTTGTGATTGGATAAGCGCCAACGTACCGATGGACGTCATAATCTGCGTGCCATTAATAAGCGCAAGCCCCTCTTTCGCCTGCAAGCTAATCGGTTTGAGCCCTGCATTGGTGAGCGCTTTCTGACCCGACAAGCGTTCCCCCTGGTAAAATGCCTCCCCCTCGCCCATCAGCACGAGGGCCAAATGAGACAGTGGAGCTAAGTCCCCGCTAGCACCAAGTGAGCCTTGTTCCGGCACGACGGGGTGTACACCGCGGTTGATGCAATCGATCAATAGCTGCAACGTTTCTAGGCGAATGCCGGAATGTCCTTTGGCCAACGCGTTTGCGCGCAGCAGCATCAAAGCCCGAACCGTCGGTTCTGGCAGCGGTCTGCCGACAGCACAGGCATGGCTGCGGATCAAATTAACTTGCAGCTGAACAGCGTCTTGCGGTGAAATTGTCACGTCGCTGAATTTTCCGAACCCCGTCGTGACCCCGTAAACCACTTGGCCAGCATCAACCAGTTCGTCTACCATTTTGCGGCAGGCACTCACACGCCTCAGTGATTGTTCATCTAGTTCGACCGGCACATTATCATAAACAACCGCCGCTACTAACTCTGGTATCAATTGCGCCCCATCTAATAAAACCGGAGTCGCTTCTAAGCTGCCTTCCTGCTGTTTATATTCGATCGCCATGTCAACTCAGACTCCTTCCTTTCTCGCTTTACCAAAAGAAAGGGACCATACGGAAGTTGTTAGCTTCCATACGGTCCCATTTTATAAAAGAGGGTTGTATGCGATTGTCCGGTATCAAGCTCCAGCCGATCCTTCATCGCGATCACTCACTTTATCATTATGATATTTATGCCTAACCTTATTTTCACACGCAGGTTCGAGAAGTGTCAAGATGGCTGAAAGCCCAGTGTCACCGGATGTCTTGTCGAATTTTGTATCACCGCTTAAGTATCGGCTTCAATTGTGCAATGATGTCCTCCATTTGCTTCGAGCATTGCTCGTACATCTCTTTGGCCTTTTTATTATTGGTGGACAATCCATACAACATTAAATCGCCTTCGCACTGTTTTAACGTTGCAAATAACGTTGCTTTTTCCTGTGGGACAGGAACTGTGATCTTGTCGTCATACAAGTCAACAAACACTTGGCCGTAGGAATCCACTTGACCTAGAAATACATTTTCGACCGTGACACCTATTTTAACTAACTCCGTATTCAACCATCCTCGGCTAAAACCTAGGGTAGCCAAAGGTTCATCCATGATTACACCATCCATGATTACTGCCTGTGGCTCCTTCTCGGGCGCAACCTGTATGCCTAAATGTTTAGGCGTCAGCGGTTGATTCTCGCGCGTTAAGAGGACATTAATTTCTCCGCTAGGTTCCATAATAGCAAATTCCACATCGGCCACTTTAAATACCGACCTTTTGCGCAATTGCTCCATAAGTTCATCTGTGGTTAGGCGTTCTTTCTTTAAGTTATCTTCCATGACTTTGCCTTCTCTAATGAGAATGGTCCCTTTGCTATCGATGAAATCCCGCATTTTTTTACTTTTCATCTGCAGAAATTCAATGCCTAATGTACAAGTCACCCATACCCCTATAGAGACCAACCCTAGATACCATTTCGTATCCGTGTCCAACGATATGTACGCTGCGAGATTACCAATGGAGATCCCCGTTATGTATTCGAAGAAGGAGAGCTGAGTCACTTGCCTTTTACCTAACAGCTTAGTCATAAGGAAAAGCACCACAATTGATAAAAATGTGCGTAATACTATTTCAACCCAATCCAACACGATAATCCTCCTCTTGAGTAAGTAGAATTCCAATTGTATCAATTGTTTGTTGAACTCGTGAAATTTATGCAAATAAAAGGAAATTATTCCAATCACCGCTGTACATGCATACATGCAAAAAAGGAGTTGCCGAAGCAACTCCTCATCATTCTCAAACCTTATACTTTACATACCCCAGACATGTTCGAATGATTTCACTATGAATGTGGGGAGGCGTCGTATGAGCACGAAATCTGGTTTCCTTTTTTCAATTGCAAAAAAACTTGGAATAGCAACTCTTGCATAGCCCTAGATTTGTTTTTCTCATGTAAAACCCCGTTTTGAAAACTGAAGATGCATGCAGTATTGGAATAAGCTTTTCACAATTTACACAGTAAATATGATCCATATCCTTCCCCCATTGCTGTCACCAAAGCAACTCCTCATCTTGCTTTTTATTTACATTGCTTCATACTATCTTTTTCTGACGATAAAAGATATGGACACTAATTTAGTAGTTCAGCACTTTTATTTAAATCAATAATAGTGTTAACCAGTTATAAAATTGCATATTCATTTTGCCCACCAAGACCGCCTATTTGATAGGCAATCACGAATTCAGGTGTTATAATTTATTTCTCTATAGCTAATAGAAAAAGTGAGGGGGAGCCCTAATTGCCACAATTTACGCACTTATGGAAAAATAAAAGCAGCTCGTTATTTTTCAAATTGCTGACAAGCTTTGCCATCATTATCTTACTATTAGTTTCATTCAACTTTCTCTCTTATACATTCTTCCGGACGAACATCCAGGATGAAATCATTAACAATAACCGTTTGAATTTAAACACGGCAGTTAATAATTACGAGAAACAACTCGTTCTCATTAAAAACTTAGGCTTCAATCTCTATTTCAACGAAAAAACTGAAATCATGAAAAGCACATCACCGCAGTTGAATTATGAAATGATGGCACAAATTCGAAAAGAGTTACAGTCAACCTTAACAACCCCATTTCTATATCTACACAATATTATTTATTTCTTCAAGGACAGCTCCTATGTCATTGAAAAGGAAGGCACAAGCACAGCTGAAATCATGTTTTCCAAATTTTACTACAACGAGTCTTATAGTTTGCCTTTTTGGACAGAACAACTAACGAAGCCAACTAGTTTCAAAATATATCCAAATTCCCCTTTTATTGAAAAAAGCCCCGAGAAGCCTACCTTAAAAGGCGATTTCATGCCCATTCTGATTAAGAACATATATAATCAAAATTTCGGCATCATCGTATTGCTAGATAGCAGTAAAATGTACGAGGCCCTTCAACCTCCAGGAAGCAGCCGATTTCTTATCCTAGACGAAGATCAACAACCGCTATTTTCTTCTAATGGGAATATTACGAAGGCTGATCTGCCGCTCAATCAAATGACAGGACAACAAGGTTTCCGACAAATCGATCAAAGTTATGTCTTTTATCAGAAAGGATCCGAAACAGGCTACACGTATGTTCATACGATTCCTGCAGAACGAATTGCCTCACAAATTGTGAAGCTGAACTGGATATTGATTGGACTTCTCGTCATTTCCGTTGTGATTGGAATTGCCGCTTCCATTTTCTTTACGATCAAATTAAATCATCCAATCGCGAGAATCATTGAATCGATCAGCCATATAAACGGCCCATCCTCACCACGCAGTCAGATTAAGGAATTCGATTTAATCAGCGATAAGTTGTACGATTTGCAGCGAATGAACCGAGACATTCGCGACGATTTGACGAGTAAGAACTCGGTTCTTCAGCATTATATGTACATGAACAAACTTAAGATGATACATGGCGGTGGTCAACAGGTTAAGATACCTATGAGCAGTGATAAGCCTTACCAATTAGTCCTTTTCCAGATGCAAATGAAACAAGCCTTTCATGAACAGTCCGACATGGAAAAGAATAAGGCCATGTACTATATTCGTGAATATGTTCATTATCATTTCACAAGGTCTCTAGAAGAATCGCTAACTTTTCAAATTGAAAAAGATCAGATCCTATCACTCCTCTTTATTGAGCCTGGCAGATCGTTTGATCTGGACGCAAGCTTGCATAGTTTGAAACAGGTTTTCGACCTTGACTTGGCATACTGCCTAATTACAATTGCAACAAGTCCGCTGCAGCATGAATCGGTGGATTTAGCTGTAGCCTATGAACATGTCATAGAGCGTGCCAACCAGCGAAGACTTGCTGATGAGACCCTCATTGTAAGTGAAGATGAGCCAGCACCTAACGGTTTCGCACTTAGTGTCGCCGAAGAACAAGAATTTACGGCAAATCTATCTGCAGGTAACAGCACGGCTGTCATCTCGATCGTGAATCGTATACTTAACCAAATGCACAAGAAACGAGCAACCGCTTTGCAATTCACTGAATTCGCAAGGGACATCGCAGCTCGTGTAACGAAGCTCCTTCAGTCTTCGGGCATTGAAACAGATCAACTACTTGGCGAGCAGCCAGTATCCGAACAACTCAGTGAATGCTATACCGTGGAACAATTTCAGAATTTGTTCGAGAAGCTGCTGACATCGGCCTCGGAGCGGATCAAACGCAAGAAATCTCAAGCCGATTACTTCACCGACTTTGTCACCGAATATGTGGAGTCGCATTACGGTGAAGACATTTCACTCGAATTGCTGGCAGAGAAGCTGAATATTACAGGTGCCTACTTATCCACGTATTTCAAGGAGAAGAACGGTATTAATTTCAGTGATTACATCAACAACTATCGCATGGACAGAGCAAAGGAAATGCTCGAAAATACCCAGTTGAAAATCCAAGAAATTTCCGAGCGCGTCGGGTATCACAACGTGAATTCATTTATCCGCATGTTCAAGAAGGTAACAGGCATACCACCTGGAGAGTTTCGTAAAGGGGATGCACAAAAAGCAAAACCATCGCTATAAGTTGGCGATGGTTTTGCTTTTTTTGTTCTTTGTCATCCTTCCGTACTATTTAACGCCTTGCTGCATAAGCATTCCCAGCATCTTTGCTGCTTCTTCGCGAGATGCTTCATCCTTAGGTGCAAAGCGATTCCCCGGCTTCCCGGAAATAATGCCAGCTTGCTGTAACCATGTTGCCGCTTCTACCGCAAATGTTGGGATCTCAGCTCCATCTGTAAAAGATAGTGCGTCTGCCACTTGTGGCAAGGTGAGCTTCTGCAGATGGGCAAACCGCGCGATCATGGTGACCATTTGCTCCCGTGAGATAGGAGCCTCTGGTGCGAACATCCCCTCGCTTACACCGCTTGTAAGGCCATTCTCGAATGCCCATTGCACAGAAGTGGCATAATAGCTGTCCATCTTCACATCACGGAAGCTTGATGATGAATAGGCTTCAAGCTTCACTCCAGTCATTCGAGCCAGCATTAGTGTGAAATCGGCACGCGTGATTTGTGCAGTTGGTGAGAATTGTCCAGCGGCAGTTCCATTGATAATGTTACGAGCCGCTAAATACGTGATATAACTTCTAGCGAAACTTGCTGACGTATCATCAAACAGAACTGGTGAGTAGCCCACTGCGTACTGGGAAAAGTGGCTAGTTTTAAAAGTTAACATTCCTGTCGCCGCATCAAAGTAGCTATTTGTCATTTTGACAAGCTCATCATCATCAGCGATGTAATAAGCGACAATCGCATTCGTATCTTCATTGGTCATCGGTTTATAAGGAACTTGAACTTCGACCGAACCGCCATTGAACGTGGAAACCGTTGTGCCGTCTGCTGTCAGGGTGAAGTCGAAAATAGGTCTGTCGCCAATTGCCGCAATAATTGCATTTCTTTCATTGGCATCCATATCCTGTGTAACCGTAGATACATCCGCAATAGCGATGGAAAGCGAAACCTCTCCTGTCGTCGCTGTAGAAGCGATGGTAGAAAGCACATTCTTATCCAAAGTTACTGTGCCAATACCAAGGTTTAGCTTGATTGCAATGGTAAGGATGTCTGCAACTTGTAGGAGCGATTCTCCAGGTAATTTGATGACCGCTTCTTTGGATGTCGCGTCTACTGTTGCTTTAATTTCAAGAACGATTGATTTCCCTGCTGATTCATTTAACATTAATAAGGCATCTGATAACTGCGCAGCGGTAATAGTAGCAGTTGATGTTCCTTTACTATCCTTGACAGTCTGTACAGTAATCGTCGTTGTTTCACCACTTGCTACAACATCGTTAGATATAGGAGGAATTCCTGAACCTGAGGATGGTAAGGATGGTGAAGATGGGTCTGACTCAGGATCTGACACTGCCGCTGCCTGTTGCACCATGATATAACCATTGTTATTCGTATAGGGAACAACTGCGTCATTAAGCATAACCGATGTGACTTGAGGTGCATATACGATCGACGTAACGCTCTTCATATTGTCTGTGAACGGATAATCTATTGTTAAAACAGCATTGTTGATCGAAGTGTTGACTGAATCCATTAGCGCAGGATCCAAGTTAGTCCCTTCCGCGTACATATAATTCATTTTGCCAACGTTCGTATTCGAATTATGGTAAATATAATTGCTCGTACCGTCATTCAGCTCTACCATAAAGCTCTCATCATCCAATCGGTTTACACTTGCGATCTTGCTGCTGCCGTTGACAGGCTCCAGAATGGATACGAACGAAGCGTTCTTCCCATTGATGCGATTAATGACCGTATCATAGTAGGCATCAATCTGGGTGGCAGGACCCGGCAACTCGCCTACGATTACATCCGAAGAAACATCGTTTAGCCCGATAATTCTCAGCCCGATATCCTGTTCATTCTTCCACGTCCCGCTCCATACACCAACTTGCTGACCTTGCCTTGTGTTCCGCAAATACTGGTAGCCATTCGTGGTCCCGATACTGTCTGGTGCTACTGGTTCCAATGCCATATCGGTTTGAAAACTGCCTAGCCCATGCAGGACCCAATCATATTGGTGATCCCATGCAGAGCTCACGTTGAAGAAATCAATCGTATAATGATTCGTTAATGCAACTGTTCGTTCATATTGGTTAACACCGTTATAGACATGATTAGCTGTATTGGTACTGATCGCGAAACGGTCAGAGTCTAAAAACATCGTCGTAGGTTCAAAGCTTTCCTCATTCTTTACTTTGTAAATAGATTGATCCAGACCATCTACAAGCACCGTGTTATGGCTGAACGTTTTCTTATAATACTGACTATATAAGGAGATACCATAAGTCGCGGTACTTCCGAAATCTGGAGCAAGCCGCGTCCCTTTTCCGAAGAGATCCAGATTTAGTTTGTCGAAATGGCCGTGTGATTCGCCGTGAAGTCCATAGTCTACGAGAGCAAACATCTCATCTTCGCCTGTACCAGCTCTCAATGCGGTGTGCCCGATGCCATCGAAGTTGTTGCTTCCGAGCTTTAACGCAGGCGCAACGGGAATCTCATTGGGGCCATAGAATACAGCCTGTTCCCCGATGTAAGCATCGATGTTACCATCTTCTGGGTTCAGTTTCCCACCGCGAATTTGGTGATTATCGTTATAAATCATACTTAGCAATGATTCGTATTCCGGCAAAAACGCATATCCCTGATCATTGTTTTTATAATGCGCATACACCCCTTCGTAATCGACAGGAGGTGTGCGCAGTTTGCTGCCAACGAGTGATGAAGGATATCCGCCGGAGTCATTGTTGTTGCTGACACCCAAGTCTGGATACACATATTGGAGCGGAACTTCAAACATTTTCTTGAAGTTTGGATGTGCATACAGATCTCTCTCTGGGTGCTCATTCGTGAGCGCATGGCTTAGCGCTTCAGCTTGCATAAACAAAGCTCCTTGGACGTAGAAGTGGTAGCCTATTGCTCCTTCTAGCCAGAACCCGTCGGATAGCACACTGTTTTGCATTTGATATAGGAAGCCACTTTTCCCTTTAATGGACACATCCATGAGGGAGTCATCACCAAGCAGCACACCAATAATGCCAATTGCAGCGTTATGCCACGTTTGGAAGTTGGACGTACCATTATCAACGCCCTTCAACGTTTCGGCGGATTGCTTGAACAAATTCATCTCAACATTGAATTGTTCGTCGCCACTGAACAGTCCGCTGTTTAAAGTCAGATCATATGCTTGTGCAAGCTTGATGATTTGGACTGCTTCGTCCAACGATTGCCAATATAGTCTTCCATTCCTCGATTGAAGCGGATAACTAGGATAATACTTGGCGTACGCCATCAGAATTTCTTTTGTTTTCTCCGCATAACGCTCGTCTTTTGTTAAGGAATACGCTACGGCAAGCGCTTTGGCTGCATCGATATTTTTGCGGTGTGTGGTAGATCGCCATGCAAAATCGAAATCTCCACCGCTGTACACTTTGCCGTCGTCAGGACAAGTATGGTTATGAGGCTCGTTGTAATCATAACTTAAAGGCGTATCCCCACAGTAATACCAGATGGAATGACCACCTGGGCGGTCGGGGTAATAGAATGTTGTATTCAGCCAAGTGCCCGCTTTGTTCTTGACGGCGGCCAAGTAATCCTTCGCCCATTGGTACTTGCCTACCTTCTCTTTCGCTTGAGCGAGTTGAGCTTGTGTGACCATTGTATTCGGATGCGCTTGAACGGAAGATGCCCAATCCACAACTTGCGATTGTAATTTCACGGAAGTTTCGCTGCCATCCGTGTTTGAAGTGACTTTCAAAGTACCATATTTCACGTCATTCACAGCCGCAGTACTTGGCACTTTCACATGGACGTCCACTTGAAGTTCGCCACCTGGAGCGACCTGCTCCGTCTGACTTGGGTATGTCACGGTGTACGAACTGTCGAAGGTCGTGAAGCCTGGGTTCATTGCAAGCTGATATGACGTAGCTGCCTTCGATTTATTCGTAATCGTAAACGTATAATCCAAATCAACCCCAGGCTTGGCATATTGACTAATATTGTCCGTGGACAAGTCGACTACTTTCTTCGATAACACCATATCGTCAAAATATAACTCCAACGAGGTATCCAGAGGCGGATCATTCGCATACCATCTTGGATGAATGATCAGTCTGCGATACTCGGCTAACGTTGTGCGAGCTGTAGATTTCGTGAATTTGGCAAGCGGAATCGCAACTTTCTTCCATCCCACCCAATCCACTTTATCCGGAGCGATAAAATAATCGTAACCCGATACGGTGTTGTTATCCGTATCAATAATCATATAAATGTTGTTCCCCGTTGCTTTCCCCGAGTACACCCATACCTCGAGCTGGTCGTATTGACTCCAGTCGGCTGTAATATCGTTGACGTTGACAGCTACCGCTGGATTGCTCCATTTGACTGAGCTCGCACCTTCCTTCACATGTGTCGTATCAAGAACTTTATTGGTCCATCCCGTGAAAGTTTCCGAGTTCGTAATAGCTGGTCTGCTATCGGAAATAATCGAGTAATAGAAGCTCGACTCTGCACTCTCTTCCCCATTTTTCACCGCTTTGGCTACAATCTGTGCGCTGCCTCGCACCGTTATTGGTTCTGAATAGAGGGTGAAATCCGCATCAACTCCGTCAATCTTGTAATATATAGCCGCATCTGCCGTCTGTGAATCCAACGCTACCTGAATGTTCGACGGATACTGCTTGGAAGGATGGTCTGCCGTAACAGGGGCAACTGCACCTTCCGGCGCTGTCATTTGCTGCGTAACCAGTGCTGGTGAATAATCTGTTGCATTAACCTGAATGCCGTACCCTTTGGCGACACTAAAAAGGCTTGCATCCAGATGTAGATTACCTGGTGTAACGGCATACGTTGCACCGGATACGGTTGCACCATCCACGGTTACACCTATAATCGACGACCGCCAATCAGGATCTTCCGTAAATCCGATGTCCACGGAGCTGCCCGTCGTGTTGCCTTCCACGTCTGGCGTTAAGGTTGGAGCTGCTTTAGGAGCTTCAGCCACGATCGTCTGATCTACACGCGCATTGAAATAACCATTAGCCTCAACGCTGATCGTATACGTTTTGGCCGTTGGAAACACTTGTGGTTGAAGAAGAATATGACCATCTGTGATGGTATAGGAAGCCTCACTAAGCCGCACGCCATCTACGGTAACGCCCGTAATATTGCTCTGCCACGCTGTATTTGCCGCAAATGGCAGATCGATCGGGGTCTGCACCGTATTAAGCTCGGAATCGGCTGTTAATGCCGGTGTTGTACCTTGCGCTTCTCGTGCGATCACATCATCAATGTAAAAATTAGCTTTATTCGATGTACCTGTGGCAAATTGTATACTGTCTATGACTTTCGTAGGGTTAATAAATGGTGAATCAGATACCACTCTTGTGCCATTTACATACACATCGAAATCCTTTGACGCCGCATCTGCTTCTACACGAAACGTATACCATTGCCCAAGCGGAAGCGAAACACCGTCAAGTAACGAAGTGGAGTTGCCAGCCTTTAAGTTCGCTCCTGAAGTTACGGTTCTTGCGATGGCATTCCCCGCATTGTCCGAGAGATTCACTTCAATTGAAGCGCTAGCTTCTGATGATAGTCTAACTATTTTCGCTTCGGCAATAAACTTATTGGTCGTTGGAGAAGCTGCTGTGAACCTCTTTCTTGCTTTCAACCAATAACTAGCCGTAGTATCGACCATCGATAAACTGTTTGAACCGCTTACATGCTGAACATTGGAAATGAACGCATTCAGCTCCGGTCCTACCGGGGCACCCGAACCACCCGCGTTAATGGTATAGTCGGCCAAAATTGCCGGACTTCCACTTGGGGCATCCCCGCTAGCTAAACTGTCAAAGTTATCGCTGATCGGCGCTGGTGTATAAGCTGCATACACCTCTCCTCCCTTAGGTACATAAGCAATGAGCAGTGAAGATAAAATTGAAATCGCAACCCATTTTGAACGTATTTTATTCAACTATAACTCCCCTTTTCGAATTTAGTTGATCTTGTGATGACTAGCTTCATCCTAAAGGAATCGGAGGGGATTGAGAATGTTCACGTTGCTAGAATTCAACCACTTTTATTCAAAGCCATAAAAATGAGTACAGGTTGAAAAACTGTAGATTGACTATCTGTCTATAGGGGTTGGCGTACACAAATCTGGAATTGGCAGTATGTGCTTCCCATACGAATGGCACCAATGACCTCGCCGATACGAACGCTTATGGATTTGCAAGCTGGGCTGTCGACTGGCCTACATTCCAAAGCAACTGGTTAGTCCCTTAATTATCAACGAGCTTTCCCTTCGGTCCTTGAGGCCTTATGGAACGGCTCTTTTTCTTATTTATACATCTCCCCATAAACTTAACATTTCATCTCTTATATAAATAATTGAATGTAATCCATAGAAATGAGGATTTAATTTCCCAGGGGTTCTCGGTATGATGAGGGCAATCACAAGAACGAAACGAGGAATTCACGATGGAGCTTACGTTGAAAAAAATAAGTAGAAGCCGCTATTTATTACTATTATTCTTGCCCTGCTTTATCTGGTATGTCATGTTCAAATATTTCCCCATGTTCGGTATCGTGATATCTTTTAAAAACTACAATTTATACAAGGGCATCTGGGCAAGTGATTGGGTTGGTTTCAAATACTACGTGCAGTTCTTCAAAAACCCGGATTTTTTCATTCTCATGCGAAACACCTTTCTATTAAGCTTATACAAATTAATTGTTGGTTTCCCAGCGCCAATTATCTTAGCTCTTCTTTTAAATGAATTAACACATAAGCTGTTCAAGCGGTTCGTCCAGTCCGTCAGTTACCTGCCTCATTTTATCTCAAATGTCGTAGTTGCCAGTATGGTGATCATGTTCTTGTCTCCCTCCAGTGGTGTCGTCAATCGCATGATTGAATCCTTAGGATTTCAACCCGTTAACTTCATGGTGAAGGCCGAACTATTTCGACCCATTTACGCGTTATCCGAAATATGGCAGCACGTAGGATGGGAAACGATCATTTACCTAGCCGCACTTACAGCGATTGACCCTATGCTCTATGAAGCTGCTGAGATTGATGGTGCCTCCCGATGGCAGAAAATGAAAGCCGTCACACTCCCAGGCATTATGCCCGCTATCGTCATTATCTTAATTCTGAATGTCGGCCATGTGCTAGAAGTGGGATTTGAGAAAGTATATCTCCTCTCCAATCCAGCCACATACGAAACAGCGGACATTATTAGTACGTATGTCTATCGCGTCGGTTTGACGCAGGGAAGCTTCAGTTATGCTTCTGCCATTGATTTATTTACGGGAATTATCTCCCTCATATTGATTTTAGGTACCAATTATGCGAGCCGTAAATTCGGTGACACTAGTTTATGGTAGTAGGAGGACTACGATGAGAAAAAAAATCAGCTTGTTTCAGATTGTAAACTTCATCCTGCTAACCGGGTTAGTCTTTAGCACACTATACCCCTTTATCTATATGGCAGCAGTGTCCCTTAGTTCCAACAACTACGTTATACGTGGAGAAATCACATGGTTTCCCAAAGGTCTTACCTTGGAAGTTTATAAATTAGTATTAAACGATCCACGTATTTTGCAATCTTACATTAACACCATTCTTTACGTCATTGTTGGTACGACGATTGCCCTGCTTATTACATCTATGGGTGCCTATGCGATTTCGAAGAAAGAGATGGCCTTCTCCAAATCGCTTACTTTCATGATTATCTTCACCATGTTCTTTAGTGGTGGTTTAATTCCTACCTTTCTCGTACTCAAATCCTACGGCATTATGGATTCCATCTGGGCAATGACATTGCCAGGAGCTGTAAGTACGTGGAACTTGTTGGTGATGCGAACCTTTTATGCGAATATTCCCACGGAGGTCGAAGAATCTGGAAGAATGGATGGTTTAACGGATCTAGGCATTTTCTTCCGCATCGTTATGCCACTGTCCAAAGCTGCGTTTGCAACCATTGGCATGTTCTATGCCGTATCGCTATGGAATAACTTTATGCTCCCACTACTCTATTTACGGGATGCGGATTTATTTCCACTACAGATTATCCTTCGAAACATCGTTCTTGCGGGTCAAGTAACCAGCTTAGGCGGCGATGTGGAAATTGTCGATGAATCTTTAAAATATACAGTCATTATGGTGTCAACGGTTCCCATTCTCTTGGTTTACCCATTCCTCCAAAAGTATTTCGTACAAGGAGCAATGATTGGTGCAGTCAAGGGTTAATATATAAGGTAATATAACTTAACGGGAAAATTAATTAAAAGGGAGTGCTCGAATGAAAAGCAAAGCAATTTCGAAAGCATTGGTGATCGGCTTAATAAGCTCATTAGCAATTACCTCACTTGTGGCCTGCACGTCCAAGACAGAAACACCGTCCACAGGAGATAGCGCAACCAATGCACCCGCAACCAATGCACAAACGAAGAAAACGTTTTCCATGATGGCTGAATCAGCGGCAACCTGGCCTTATTCGAAGGATTGGTTAATTTGGAAACTCATTGGAGAGAAAACTGGCGTTACCATTGATATGCAAGTACCTGCAGGAAAGTCAGAAGATACGATTAATCTCAATGTAGCTTCCGGAAATATGCCAGATATTACATTCATGATGAATCTTACACTAGCGAATAAATATGGCCAGCAAGGCGCTCTCGCTAACATCCTAGATTATAAAGATCAGATGCCTAATTTTAAAAAGTGGATGGAAAAATATCCGGATATTACAAAAGCCAATATCGCAGCTGATGGCAAGATGTATCTCTTCCCGAATGAGGGATTCGGAGAAACGAATCGTATCATTTGGTTGTACAGAGAAGATGTTTTCAAGAAAAACAATTTAACTGCGCCTAAAACGTATGATGAGCTCTATACCGTTCTTAAGAAGCTCAAAGAACTGTATCCGAAAAGTTATCCATTAACGTTCCGTACAGGCTCTAATGGCGGTATACTCAATCACTTGAGTCCGAACTTCGCTACCAATGAAGGGTACTATATGGATGAAGCTTCGAAAGAAGTGAAGTACGGCCCTGTTGAAGATAACTACAAAACCATGGTGTCTTACTTATCCAAATTTTACAAAGAAGGACTTATTCCACCCGATTGGTTAACGCTTGAAACAAAGCAATGGCAAGATCAGATGTCAACAGACCAAGCCTTTATCACCATTGATTATATTGGACGCATTGATTTCTTTAATAAAGCGCTAAGAAAAGATAATCCATCTTACAACTTGGCCTTTATGGCACCACCGGCTGGTATTCCAGGCGGTAAACAGCAAAACCCTTATACACAAATTGTAGAATCAGGCATGACCGTCTCTTCGAAATCCAAAAATGTGAAAGATGTTATGCAATTCATCGATTTCTTCTATTCCGAAGAGGGCAAAAATATTGCCAGCTGGGGGAAAGAAGGCGAAACGTACACACTCGATGCCGGTAAAAAGAAAATGAAAACTGACTTTATCGATGTGGCTGATCTGCGCAAGAAAACAGGCTTAGCGACGAACGGAACGTACACGTGGATTGATTATGATGCTCATTTATCGATGGCTACCCCAGAATTGCAAGCAGCTTATGTGGAAGCAAGGAAGTTTGATGGTCCATACCGACCACAACCGTCATATAACGAAAAAGAGTTCGAACTCTTGTCAACCGTCGGCACAGCAATTGATAAAAATCGCAACGAATCCATCGCTAAATTCATTCTTGGTACAACCAGCATGGATGATTGGGCTAAATATGTCGATGGCGCAAAAAAGCTAGGCGTACAACAAATCATTGATACGTATAAGGCAGCTAAAGCTCGTGCTAGCAATGTGAATTTGAAATAACTTGATATCCTACAAAAATCCGCTGCCTCCCATTCGGGAGACAGCGGACTTTTATGTTCTCACAACTTTACTGCAAAATCAACTGTGCGACCGCTGCCAAATCCTCAATATCGACGATCCCATCGCCATTGACGTCCATTTGCTTGTATTGATCCCAATCGAGATCAGCCGACGTTTTACCGTATGCGGCAGCGACTTGTGCCAAATCTCCGACGGAGAAATGGCCGTCGGTGTTGATGTCACCAGGTGTTGCAGTATGCACGCTTGCTAAGAATTGATTCAACGCAGACTGTAGTTCATTCACAGCTTGAGCAACTTGCTCTGTCGTTGCGCCTGCATCTTCAGCCACAGCCTTAGCTCTATGAATCGCTGTTTGAAGCGCGGCTTTGGAGCCATTCGGATATTGTCCTGCATAGCCTCCCTCAACGGCCATATCATGTTTGCTTTGTGCTTGTGAAATGAGATCGTTCAATGTTGCTTTATTGACAAGTCCTGTAATTTGAACAGAGAAACTCGCTTGATCCAATGTCTTTTCTTGACCAGCACCGTTCGCAAGCACCGCATTCGACAGTAGAATCGTTGCATTCGTAGTACTGGTCAACGATTTGGCCTTCCAATTGAGCTTAAACATGTCGCCATTCACTTCGGTTGCACCGATATTCGCAACGATTAACCGAACTTTACCCGGTGTCACGGCTTTATCCACCACGGTAATACCCTCATGTAACTCCTCCACAGAGACAAATTCAAGTTGTGTCGGATCATACGTCACGGTCAGATCTTCCGCGTAAACAGCTTCTGTCACCGAGCCAAGACTTAATGTCACACTAAATGGCTGCCCGCTGGGAACAACAGTTGGGCCAGCATATGTGAATTTCGCCTGATCCACAGCAGGACCTACCGAGAAGTAATCAAAATCGACAGGAATTGACGTACCATCTGTTGCCGACATCGCATAGAAGCCCACTTTGATATTCGATAAATTGACGGTCATCGGATCAGCCGCTTGCTGCCAAGCGGTACCATTCCAGAAGGATGTCGTGTAGACATTGCCTACCTTTTTGATCATCAGGTATACCGAATCTGTGCCAGGATGCTTCGCGACATTCGTTGCTTTTGTATACACAGCATTCTTCTCGAAGGCACTTTCCAAATTTTTACCAGTTGCTCCCGTAGTATCCCACACATGCCCGATTCGCACATAGTTGTCTTCGTCCTGCCAAACGAGCAAACCGCCTTGCTCATAATTCTTGTTCACCGAACCTGTGATTTTGGTGGTTATCACGAAATCTCCAGCAGGTGCATTCTGCAGAAAAACGTTTTTACTTGCGTTGGAATTTCCGAACATATCTCCAGCCAATGATTGCAATCGGATACTCCCCGGATTCGCTGTCAGACTCCATTTACTGCTATCCGGACGGAAGATCGTCCAACCAGGCGCCAGCGTTGTGGAATCAAATGAATCTGTCGTAAAACCGTTAGGAATAGGAGCATAAACAGCAGTTAACATCTGCTGATGTGCCGCCACTAAGCTATCTAGTGCCCCTTGAATTTGACTTACCGTTGCGTTCGCATCTTGATTAACCGCTTTAGCCGCATTCAATGTTGTCGTAAACTGATCAACGGCAGCCTGCGGATACGCGCCAGGTTGTGAGCCGATGTGTATCGCGCCAAGGAAGCTATCTTCTGCAACAATTTGAGTAGTCAAATCCGCTTTATTCGCCGTACCAATCAACTCGCGGTGTGCTTTGGCTATTCGGTCAAAATCAAGCTTCTCTACTTTGCGATCATACGTAAGTAATCCGTTAATTTCATATTCCACATCCGTAATTTGCGTATAAATCGCTGCATTCAAGCCATTCGCTTTCTGCTGCTTAAGGGAATCAATAAAGCCAATATATTTATCCGTTATTTCCTGTTTGCTGTTCATTAGTTGATACGAGAAAGTAAGCGGTGTCCATTCATGACCGGTCACGTGCAAGCCAAGTCCACCGTACTCGCCAATGACCGATGCTCGATTCGCCGAACGCGCAGGTGATGCTGGTGCAGGGTAGCTATGCGCATCGTTCAGATCGCCAACACCTGTATCCCACCAACCGCTGCTGCCGTTAATGAGGCGTGTGGCATCCCAACTTTTCACGGTATTGACAGCATCTTTGGAAAGCTGCCCGCCTTGATCGAATTCGCCCCAACCCTCGTTAAACACCGTCCATGTCACGATAGAAGGCGTGCTTCGCAGTTGGTCGACCATTTCCTTATATTCTTTTAACCATTGCGTTTTGGCCGCTTGGGAAATATCGCTGCCTTTATTCCCTTGTCGATCTTCTAAACTAGGCATATCCTGCCAGACCAGCAAGCCCATTTTATCTGCCCAGTAATACCAACGTGCCGGCTCAATCTTGATGTGCTTGCGCACGGTGTTCATGCCAATACGTTTAATAGTTGCCAAGTCAAATTGCAGAGCTTCTTCGGTAGGTGCGGTGTAAATTCCATCAGGGTAGTACCCTTGATCTAAAGGACCCATCATAAAGACGGATTTGCCATTCAGCAACGTTCGCATAACACCGTCAACCAGACCTGTCTTGATTTCTCTCATCCCAAAATAACTATTTACTTGATCTACGGATTGTATCCCGTTGTTCAATGTCACCTTAAGATCATACAAGAACGGATCGTCAGGTGACCAAAGTCTTGCATTTGGAACAGGAATGGCAATGTCCGTACCTGGAGCTCCTGTCGCTGTACCAACAACTTGCCCATTCATGCTTGCAATCGCTTCTACGGTTTCACCTTGGGCACCTGAAGCGGCTACTTTCAACTTCAGCACTTGATTGGTAATATCCGGTACCATGTCAAGCTTGTCAATATGCGCAGTAGCGACAGGCTCCATCCAAACCGTTTGCCAGATGCCAGAGCTTGACGTATACCAAATGCCACCCAGCTTCTTCACGGTTTGCTTCCCTACCGCTTGATCTTCCCCTGTATCTGTGTTGTCGAGCACTTTCACGATCAATTCATTTTGTCCTGTCTGCAATTGATCTGTGATATCCAAGCTAAAGGCTGTGAATCCACCTTTGTGACTGCCAACAAGCTGCCCATTGACATAGACCGTAGCCAAATAATCTACGGCTCCGAAGTTCAGCTTTACACGTTGACCACTCCAGCTGTCAGGAATCGCGAAGGATCGCTTATACCACATTAAGCTTTCAGTTCGGTGAATGCCAGAAAGAATCGACTCTACTGCAAATGGGACGAGAATCTTCTCTTTTAAAGTTTGCCCTGTCGGAAGTGCATCGCTAGCCTTGGCCGCTTGGAACTCCCATTCACCATTGAGATTCATCCATTGCTCACGCGCGAGCTGAGGTCTTGGATACTCAGGCAGCACGTTAGCTGGGTCCAGCTGTTCTGCCCAAGGCGTCATGATTTGATACGTCGAATCATTTTTCAAAAATTTGGAGAAAGCCGCAATGGAACTTCCGTCCCCATTAAGCAGATCGCCATTCCCGTCATAACGAATCCCCACCTGTGAAACATCCTTGGAGTAAATCGGATTCTCAAAAGTGAGTACGAGAACGCTGTTATTCCCATTCTGAAGTGCCGCCGATGCAATTGGCCAGTTCGATCCAGCAACATCCACCTTCAAATGTGTGCCGAAACCACCTGAAGGCGGAGCGGTTAACGCATTATCGAAGTTGATCTCTGCCTTTGTTCCATCCGCGGAGATGCGGCCAGCGGATTTATAACCAGCAGGTGTGAACAACGCTTCTGTAGGAATCGATTGTTTGACAAGCGAAGGACTCGACCATTTTACATGCAGATTAGATCCGCCAATTGCCTCGAAATATTCTAGCTTGAAATCAACTTTCTGGCCTGCGACCAACGCGATTGGCGTGCCCGTTTGCTCTTTATCCCAATCGTTGACCCAATGATCAAGCACAAGTTGGTTATTCACCCACAAGCGGAATCCATTGTCGCCGATGATGGAGAATGTATAATTTTCAGAATAGGCAGGAACGATCGATCCCGTCCATCTCACATTCACATTATCACTTTGCCCTGTCATCAGCTTCAAAGCAGTTTCCAGGGAGCTAAAATCCAAGTTAGCATCTACCGTCGTTGCTTTTAAAGTTCCAAAATTAAAGCTAGGTGAGCCTGAGCTCGTATAATAGTCACCTTTCAAGCCATGCGTTTCAGCTTCTGCAGCCTGAACTTGATGTGTAATCGATAGGGATGGAAGACACAAACTCACAACCATGACAAACATTAATAACAATTTCTGCACGTCTTTCAACTTCATGCTTGAACCAACCTCTCTTATTTTAGATGCATAACGTATCACATTTGGGGAGGCCTTTCCTAGCTAAGTAAAGATTCATGTTGGTATATTCAGTCTCCTCGTGCTGCCTCCTTCCTTTGATTATCAACGTAAGAGCCTCTTTATTATAGGGAAATACAGATACACCTGTATTTACACGAATAAGCTTTTTTATACAAAAATCCCACATATAACGATACATGTTGTATCGTCAATATGCGGGATTCCGATAATCTATGTCTTACTGCGAAATCATTTGTGCCATGGCTGCAAGATCAACAAGATCAATTTGACCATCATGATTATAGTCTAGATTTTTTAGTTGCTCCCACGAGGCACTGTTGGACAGTACGCCATAGAACGCAGCTAAGATGTCTAAATCATCATTGGAATATTTGCCATCGTTGTTGAGATCACCCACTAAAGGTGTTGGATCGGTTGTATCGTTGTTGTCTATTGGATCCACGTGGCCTGTAGCAGCAGTCAGTTGCATCGTATGTCCGATGGTATCTAACGTTGTTTCTGCCCCATGTTGATCTGCAATGATGACATTCGCTAACGAAATAACCGTGTTCGCTGTGTGGGGGATAGATTTGGCTTTCCATTTCAACTTGAGCAAAGAACCTTCCATGTCTACTTCACCAACTTTCGCCATTAGGAAGCGAACTTGACCTGTCGACTCTGATTTGCCAATCAATGCAAACCCTTCTGTCATAGCTTCTGCACCAATGTATTCCAATTGATTAGGATCATAAGTCACGGTTACATCCTGTGCATACACACTTTGTATAACATTCGTAATTCCCATCTCTACATCGAAGGTATGATTCGCTTGAACCGCTTCTGGACCCGTCAAGCTAGCGACGACAGGCAGCGTAGGTTCAAGTGCTTTCACTTCCAGCGGTCTGACAACCACATAGTCTAGCTCGTAGAAGCCCTCGCTTTTCATAAACTGAATGGTGTTCGTTCCCTCTTGGAGATCAACGGTTAGCGGAATGGCCATGAAGCGCCCCCAGTTTTGTGTCCCCTGAAGCTTGATCAACTGCTCCTCGCCGTTAACGAGAACTTTCCCCGTAGCCGCTGTATAATCACCGCCATTAGCAAACCAAATATCCATATTGTATTTGCCTGAAGAAGGAACTTGAACCGAGTTGAAGAGAACATAGCTGTCTGGATAATCAATCTCACCGACATAGCTGCCTCCTGACGCACGATTATTGTTCAGATTAATTTTTGCGTGTCCAATTTGGGCTTGCTCAGCTTCATATTTCATCGTCACGGTTGCTTCTGCTTGTTCCGTCACCTCCGGGAAATACGTAACCCTCAAATTCTCTGCGCCATAAGGAACTAATGTGATCTCTTCCGTTGGTTCAGTCGATAAGATCGGCCCTACAGGGGGTTCTGTCGCTTCAACGTTATTAGCCGATTTCCCCCAAGTAGGAATTTTCTTCCCCTTCGCAATTAATTTAATTGGACTCGTAGCTTGGATGAAAGGATTTTCAGGCATATCCCCTTTCACGACTTCGATCGACTCCTCCGGATGTGCACGATCTATCACTAATCCATAGTTCCACGGACTGCTTGATGTTACACGATATTGACTAAAGCCAAGAGCGCCCGCGTCAAAGCCAGGAATCGCTGCGATTGGATTGGATTGCACTTGCCAATTTTCTTGAATTTGCAGGGAGAACACAAGCGGGCCGCGTTCAATCCCAACCGAATTGTTCACCCAAGTCGTTGTTTTCAATTTCATTGGCACGGTCAATACCACACGGTCACCCGTCGACCACGTTCTGTCGATCGTCATATACTCGCCAGCAAGAACGCCTTGCTGCGTTTGACCATTTACCGTTACCATCGGTTGATCCGCCCATGCCGGAATCCTTAACTTGAGCGGGAAGCTTACCGCTTCCGACGTCGTCACATCGAATCCGATTTGCTCCTCGAATGGATAATTCGTCGTTTCATCAATCGTGACGTTAGCAGTTTTGATTTTGGTTGACACCCGGCTTGGCCCATATGCGATAATACCGAGTCCACCATCAGGTGTGGCGCCCCACATATTTTTCACAAAATACGGCCATCCCATATGCATATTAAACCGGCAACAAGGAAAACCCGATGTCGGGGAAGGCATCGTTCCATTCTCATAATTCTGTTTATAGCCATGATCCGCTATATTACTCTCAACCTGATTCGGTAAGGAATAATACTGATGGTTCTTCAGCTCTTTATCCATCGCGCCAGGCAAGGAGTTGAAGGCAATTTTCTCAAGTGCATCGCCAATATGCGGATCTCCTAGAATCATGGCTGCTTCTTCGTTACTTTGCATCCGTTCTGTAATGGCACATAATTCCACACCCTGTGTAGCCCCAATTCCCGCCAACATCTCGGTGCCTGATTGCATACCCGTGATCTGTTCATGCTTAGCTAGATTGCTTACTCCTTTTTGGAAAGCATCACGATCTTGTTCATCATGCGATCTTTGATAGTAAATCGTCGGCATTTTGATCGCTTCATTCACATTGACCGCATGGGTCGGTTGGAAATCATTACCGAAGTTCTGGAATTCATCTTTGGCATAAATATCCGAAATCGGATAACCCTGGTCAGCTAATGTATCTGCTAACTGGAGCAGGAAGGCATCTTCCGTCCTGTTATACAACCACAGCACGGTGTCAATATTATCGCCGACACGTATTTTGCCCCAATCCCTCAAAGGACGATCAGGTAATTGAGCCACTTGATAATGAAAATATTTCGTCATGAACGGCAGCACACGCGCATCATCGGTCGCTTCATAATAGTCTTTCATGACATAAAGTGCGACCATCCGAGGCCACCAATCGTCACTGCTCGCAGGACCGAAGGAGCCATCCGCATGCTGACTGGCAAGAATCGCTTCAATCCATTTCTGTGATTTGGCAATGAGATCTTTGTCTTTTAACGTGTAAGCCAAGGGTACAAGCCCTTTCAAGTAGTAAACCGGACGCTCCCAATCGGAATCTGGTGCTGTGCCGCCAAGCCAAGCCGCGTTGGTGCCAAGCTCACTATACAGGTCCTCAGAATAGCCCGTATCATTGTCACGCTGCAGCTCAAGTTGCTTGAGCAGCCAGCCTTTCGCCTCAATGGAACCTAATGGAAGCGGAGTAAATGGGGTTTGGACAAGTGGACTTTTATTCGTTACTGGTGCCACGAAAGACTTGTCAGGCACCACATATTCACTCGCGATATAGTTATCGAACTGCGGTACCGAGCGATAACTTCGCAAACCAATGCCACCCTTGGTGTACTTATCCGCACTGTCATCGGTATAGTCGATAATCGGCTTCACCGTATCATTCACATACACTTTGATTCGATTCTGATCGGTAACAACCTTCAAGTGGTAAAAACGGTTCGCATCAATGCTCGGCAGCGCCTTCACCGTCTTCAACGCCTGCCAGTTGTTGTTCATTCTGCCTAGAATAACGGTACCATTATTGCTTAAACCTGCGTAATAGCCACGGACGTTGTCCGCGCCAGGTGCAGCGCTTTGCGTTTTGAACAGCACACCTGCATCGCCATTTCCAGAACCGCTTGGCTGCTTAATATCAGTTTCAAGCGTCATATCCTCGAATTCCGTTTCTTTGACCAACGCTTTATAGCCATCGCCGCTATTGACTGTAATCGTACCCGCCTGCAGCTTCCAATTGCCATCAATTTGACTCCACTGACCAAGACTTTGCTCTGCCTGCGTTTCGAAGGTATCTTCGAATAACGTTGTTACCACGGTAGATTTAACTACGAGATTATCGTAAGTCGGCAGGGAATTGTACATCCTTACACCTATGTTACCCGATGTGTAGGTGCTGTCAGACTGCGTAAGAACTAATACATCGTCCACATAGACGTTTATAAGATCACCAACAGCAGATACTTTCAGGTGGTAACTCATGTTCGGGTTAATCGTAACAGAAGCCCGTTTGAGCTCTATCCAACTATTATTCATGCGCCCGAGCGTCACGACACCTGTTCCCGTTGCGCTGATCCCTGCGTAATATCCTTTTACATTGTCTGCCCCTGGCGTTGCGCTGATGGTTCGGAATAATACGCCCGCATCACCAGATCTGTCCCCCAAGCTGATATCGCTCTCTACGGTCATATCACCAAATGACTGATCTTCACTCGTTATGGCCTTGAATCCTTGCCCTTTAGCGACAGATAGTTTTCCTGCATCAATGGCCCAAGGTCCTTCGATGACTTGCCATTTGCCATCAATCGTCACCTTATCGAAATGATCAGCAAAGTAGCCTGGCAGTGGTTCTGCCTCTGCCGCTTTGGCAGGAGGGTATGGCGAAATAACGGTTAAATACAAGGCAATAACTAATAATTGGACGATAAACGTCTTTATTTTCATCTCCGTGACACCTCTTTCCTTTATGAATTCATTTCAAATCTTTCGTTATTCCTGCTGCTTACTATTCTTATCTATCACTCCTCCTGCACGGGGTATCAGGTTCACCATACTTGTTATTTAACGCTTGGCTAAACGTCCAACCTTCTCCTCTAGCTCAAGCGGGTCAACCATATGAAAAGTATCCACAATGTATCCACTCGTATCTATTAGGAATACAGTTGGCAGTGCATGGAGTTCATACAGATCAGCTGCATGTTTATTTTCATCGAGGAGTACCGGGTATGAAATATGATTCGTCAAAACAAATTTTTGAATATTCTCTAATTTCTCTTCTGTCGCTACATTAATCCCTACAAAATCAACTTGACTCTTGTATTGCTCATAGAGCTTTCTTAACGTTGGGACTTCAACGGAGCATGCTTCGCACCAACTCGCCCAGAAATGAACGAGGAGCGGTTTATCCCGTTTGCCGCCAATCGTCGAATAGGAACCGTCTAATGCTTTCAGTGTAAACGTTGGCGCTTTAACACCATCGGGACCAGCTTTTTCGTGCGAACTTGCCAAATTCACGATGTTTTCCAGTTTATGGACATCAAGCCGATCTCCCTCACTCACAATGGGATCGGTGCTCTTATGAGAGATCAATAAATATAAGGGCAGACAACTTAATAGCATAATGCCGCAGAGCAAAATAGTATTTTTTTTCAAGTTCACATATAGCTCCCCTTCCGTTACTAACATTATAGTAATCTCAAAAAAAGCCGTCTTTACACAATACAGATATAATGTACGTGATTCTGATATAAGTTTGCTCCCCCTGTCAACAGTCGGCATTTAGATTGGTAGAAGAATCGAGTTACGGGAGTCGCAGCAGGCCGACAGTGCTCCCTAACTCGAAAAAATCGAGTTACGGGACTCGCACGTGGCCGCCGGAGCTCCCTAACTCGAAAAAATCGAGTTACGGGACTCGCAACTGGCCTCCAGTGCTCCCCAACTCGAAAAAATCGAGTTACGGGAGTCGCAGCAGGCCGACAGTGCTCCCTAACTCGATAAAATCGAGTTACGGGAGACGCACGTGGCCTCCAGTGCTCCCTAACTCGATAAAATCGAGTTACGGGAGTCGCAACTGGCCTCCAGTGCTCCCCAACTCGAAAAAATCGAGTTACGGGAGTCGCACTAGGCCGCCGGAGCTCCCTAACTCGAAAAAATCGAGTTACGGGAGTCGCACTAGGCCGCCGGAGCTCCCTAACTCGAAAAAATCGAGTTACGGGAGTCGCACGTGGCCTCCAGTGCTCCCTAACTCGATAAAATCGAGTTACGGGACTCGCACGTGGCCTCCAGTGCTCACTAACTCGAAAAAATCGAGTTACGGGACTCGCAGCAGGCCGACAGTGCTCACTAACTCGAAAAAATCGAGTTACGGGAGTCGCACGTGGCCTCCAGTGCTCACTAACTCGAAAAAATCGAGTTACAGGAGTCGCACGTGGCCTCCAGTGCTCCCTAACTCGGAAGAATCGAGTTACGGGACTCGCAACTGGCCTCCAGTGCTCCCTAACTCGATAAAATCGAGTTACGGGACTCGCAACTGGCCGACAGAGCTCCCTAACTGGTATAAAAAAACAAGCCTAGCAAAGGGGCACCATCGTACGCCCTTTACTAGACTTGTCATCCTTAATACTTCCGTGTCGTAACATCCCGTTTGGCTGTTTCTTGCGCAAAAATCCCTTCGGCTGTAATAATATTGACCGGAATTTCTTTCCCTGCGGCAAGCTCCTTGGCAGCTTTAATAATTTGCGGTCCCAAGAGCGGATTGCATTCCACAGACATGTTCAACTTACCAGCGGTCATAGCCTGAAAAGCAAGCTTCGTGGCATCCACAGAAATCACGCCAATATCTTTGCCAGGTTTCATCCCCGCCTGTTCAATGGCCTTGATTGCGCCAAGGGCCATATCATCATTGTGAGCAAACACATACTGAGGCACCTGACCCTCAGCAATGATCTTCGCCATTAATTGTTGGCCGCTTGCATACGTAAAATCGCCTTCTTCCGAGGCAATAATACGGAAGTTGGCTTGCTGAGAAAGTACTTCCTCAAAGCCTTGTCTCCGTTCAATCGCTGGAGCAGAACCCGACGTTCCTTGCAATTCTGCAATTGTTGTGACCCCACTCACGTTTTTCTTATTCTCGACAAGCCAACGCGCAGCGCGGCGACCTTCTTCAACAAAGTCAGATCCTATGAACGTCGTCCATAAGGAGTCATCCTCGACTCTCACCTTGCGATCTGTCAATATGATCGGAATGCCCGCAGCTTTGGCCTCGGCCAAAACCTCATCCCAGCCTGACTCCACAAACGGCGTAAATGCGATCACATCCACCTTGGACTTAATAAAGTTGCGAATGATGGCTATTTGTCTTTCTTGATTTCCTTCTGCATTCTGGATGAGCAAATCAATGGCAGGATCTTTACCCGCAGTAGTCATAATCGATTCCGTATTCGCTGCACGCCAACTGCTTTCGGAGCCAACAACGGCAACGCCAAGCTTAATCTTCTTCATGTTTCCAGTCCCCGTAGGGACTTTTGGCAAGGACTCAACTTCGTCACCGTCCCCCTTACCAGGGTAAGCGTTATCATTTGTAATCACATGACTGCGTAAAATAATCTTCTTCGGAATGACCTTTTCTTGATTCAAAATATCAAGGGCATACTGGATTGACTCTTTCCCACCAGTTGGACTTGTTACCGTGCCGCTAAGTGTGCCTTGCTTGACCAGATCGTAACCACCGTTCATCGTCTCGAGTCCATCAATTCCGATGATTTTCACATCATGCAAGCCTAGCGTTTCCACAGCGCGATACGCCCCAAGCGCCATGGCATCACTGTGAGCAAATACGAGCTTGATATCTGGCTCTGCCGTTAATGTTCGTTTCAACTCATCTTCCGCCTGATCACGCCGCCAATTGCCATCAATGACTTTGGTAATATGCAGCGCTGGTGTCCGATCCAAGTAGGCACGGAAACCGAGACTTGTTTCCTCCACGGAAGAGGAGTCTATCGCTCCTTTGATCTCAACAATTTTCGAATACTTACTGCCTAATAAATCAGCAGCCAACTTCCCCGACTTCTTACCTATCGCTAAATTATCAGAACCAATGAACATTGAATAATCATACCCCGTGACGCCTCGGCCAAGTACGATAACCGGCATATTCTTATAAGCCTCTTTGACGATTGGGGTTAGCTTCTCCGAATCATTTAAAGAGATGATGAGAAGATCAATCCCATAATGTAAAAGTTTTTGCACATCATTGATTTGCTTTTCACTATTCTCAGCGGCATCCGTAAAAATAAGTCTGACATTCTTATGCTTCTCTGCCTCATTGCGAATTTCATTGTACATGGCAATTTGTCTGGATTCATTCAAGTTCGGCTGGCTGATCCCGATCAAGAAATCCTTGTCGGCCTTATCCGACTTTAAACTAACAACGCCAAAAACAGCTAGAATGATGGCCGTAAGCGCCATCACTCCAAGTAATCCATATCCAACTAAACGCTTCTGTGAGTTCCCCGTCATATGTCTATTCCCCACGTCTTCTATATTCCAATGGCGAAACACCCATCACTTTTTTGAACGTATGACTGAAGTAATGCTGAGATTGATAACCCACTCGCCTCGAAATCTCATACATTTTAGATGTGGGGTCATTCAAGTATTGAATCGCCTTTTTAATTCGGATATCCGTGAGACAATCAATAAATGATTTGCCGAGATCTCTTTTTAACAATTTGCTTAAATACGTCGCATTCACATTCATCTGCTCGGCAACCTCAGACAGGGATAGATCTTCTCTATAGTAGTAGGTTTCCAAATATTTTTTCGTCATCATGACAATCGGTGTCAAGGTATTTTCCTTGCTGAGGCTGTTCTTCAACTCATGATAAAGCGAAGGGATCTCTTCCAGTTGCTCGGTGACAACATGTGTAAGGAGCATGCTGACACCCAAATATTGCTGCACCGAATGTTCAAACTCTTCATACTTCCCATGCAGCCCCGTGAGATCGCTTACTTGTGAGATCGCAGCAATAAATCCATGTTCGACGCTGAGAACAGCAGAAATCGGGACTTGAGGCAGCATTTCGGTTAAAATATTTTTGATTGCAAACTCGAGCAACTGCGGATCCCATGTCTTCGCCGGCGCATTGAGCGTCATTTTGCCCAGAGATTTCACAAGAAGTAAAGAGAGAGGTCCTTGAAAATGCAGCTGATAGAACTCATGATCCTCTTCAAACTGATCCTGGGTCAGTCTTTCCGTAATCCAACTACGCAAAAAATCTTCACGCATGGTCACGGCTTTGTCTTCAAATTTATGATTCATCCACTGTGTGTATCTTTGCTGAATCCGATCCTTGTTTAGTACCTCTGCTGCTTTGCTCACAACGGCTTGAAGTTCTGATTTCTGAACTGGTTTCAGTAAATAATCGAAGACATTCAGTCTAACCGCCTGTTGCGCATAAGCAAACTCATCATGCCCCGAAATCACAATGACTAAGCATCCGGGAACCTCCTGTTGCAGGTGTTCAATAAGCTCCAACCCACCCAGAATGGGCATATTAATATCGACAAACATGAGATCAGGACGCACGGTAACTGCTGTTTCAAGCGCCTGCCGGCCATTCTCAGCTTCCGCCACAACCTGTATCCCCATATCTCCCCATGGCAACGCTTTACACAGACCATTGCGAATGCGAGGCTCATCGTCTGCAATCATCAGTTTCAACATCCGTCGTCACCTCATCCTGTTTTTTTAACAACATGTATCAAAGGATGCCTCACTTCAATGGTTGTCCCTTTGCCAAGTTCACTAAAAATTTGAAGGCCATAAGCCATACCGTAGGTGAGCTGTATCCGCTCATTCACGTTGAACAAACCGATGCCATACTGCTCTGAACGCTGCTTCTCACCACGTAAAATCAGATTAAGCTCTTCCAATTTCTCTGGCGGAATACCTGCCCCATCATCTTGTATTCGGAAAAAGATCGTATCAAACTGCCTCTCCGCACTAATGCTGATCGTACCTTTCCCTGTTCGCGCTTTGATCCCGTGGTAGATCGCATTTTCAATTAAGGGCTGCAGAATAAGTTTCAGCACAAAATACCGATACAGTTCTTCCGAAATATCAAACTGAATATCCAGCTTATCCATATAACGTGACATCTGAATTATCATGTAGCTTTCCGCGTGCTTCACTTCGTCACGAATAGGAATCCACTCATAGCCTTTATTCAAGCCAATTCGGAATAAATTCGTCAGCGCCCCAATAATTTCAATAATATCGTCAGCTTCGTATTCTTGTGCCATCCATTGAATGGTATCCAGCGTATTGTAAAGGAAATGCGGCTTAATTTGCGCTTGTAGCACTTGCAGCTCGGCTTCCCGCTTTTTCTTCTGTTCCACATAAACAAGGTTAATTAAATTGTTAATTTCTTCCAACATATGATTGAAACTGTTCCCTAATTGACCAATCTCATCTTTACTTTTTGGAACGAAACGCTGATTTAATTCCCCATTCTTGACATTGGTCATCAAACTCATTAACTTACGTATAGGTCGAATAAGTGTTCCCGTAAAATACGTCGATAAGAAGACGGCCAGCGCCAAGGTAATAATGGTTACAATCAGGGTGTACAGTTGAATATCCTTAATAACCTTCTCATAGTCATCATTCGGAATGACACCAATAAACTTCCAATTATTCGTATTGGAGTCATTATACAGAATGCGATATCGCTGATCTTTAATCGTTTGCGTAAAGCTGCCTTGCTGACCATTATGCAGCATCTCGCTTTGAATCCGATACACAATATTGTTCGTTGGCGCATACAAAATTTGGTCTTGGTAATCGAGTATGTACATAAATCCAGACTTACCTAGTTTAAGATTCTCAAATATCGATTTCAGCATATCCATGCGAAGATCCATTAGAACGACACCTAGGATTTCATGACTTTGCGGATCCTGCACAGCGTGAACTAACGATAATACATCGTAGGAGCTGTAGTTTTGCGAGGTGGCAACATTGCGTCCAATGGGGTTACTAATGATCAACGTTTCGCCTGGTGCTTTAATCGCGTCCTGGTACCAGTCTTCTTCCGTTAGTGAGTCTCGTGTAATCCGATCCATTTCATAGGACACGTAGGCCCCTTTTTGATTAACGAGCATGATGCCAGTTACTTCCTCGTTTCTCATTGCATACATCGTCATCATTTTCGTAATCTGTGAATTGTCTCCAGTTGATGGTCCTGAAACCGTAGTCATTCTCAAAAACTGACTGGAAGATGCATCCTCACTAATATAGGAGAGCACATCTTCTAGGTGACGGATATAGAGATCGACATTACTTTCAACTTGATGAATCATTTGCAGCGTATTCGCATCTGCTTGATTTTCAGAGAAAGTGCTGTAGGCCCTGCTCCCCCATAAACTTAACGCAAGAATCGAAATGAGAATGATAATTAGAAAGATACTATTCAGCTTAAATCGGATGCTGCGATCCTGCCAGTAACGAATGAGTACACCCACCCCGATCCTCCTCTGTCGTATCTTCCTCTCTTTCCAGTTCTTCTAATACTATCATATCTCAACGGCATTTTGGATTCGCTTTTTCAACTTCTTGCTAGTGGCTGGATTGCGGTTCCTTTCCCTTCTAGCAACAATGACACGCTGTAACGCGATGAAAGCAAACAGTAGGAAACCAATGACGATCTTCGTCCACCATGAACTTAGGGAGCCTTGAAACATTATAATCGTTTGGATGACTCCTGCGCTCAATACCCCTAGCATAGGGCCAACTAAATAACCGAACCCGCCTGTCAGCAAAATACCGCCAATGACGCAAGCCGCAATCGCATCCATCTCTCCGCCCATCAAATGCAAGCCATAACCAGAAAGCATATAGAAAGTAAACACGATACCGCTTAAAGCGGAGCAAAAGCCACTGATCGTATACACAGCCATTTTCGTTGCATACACGGGCAGACCCATAAGTTCAGCGGAACGTTCATTCCCGCCAATCGCATACACATTACGGCCAAACGCTGTGAATTTGGACACATAAATAGCTGCTGCTACCGTAACTAAGGCGATAACAACCCCAACCGAGATAGAACCGCTGCCTGGCATTGGAATTCGGTAGTTCGAAATTGCGCTATAAATCGGATTGTCAATCACAATACTTTCAGGACTGATCAAAAAGCACGTACCTCGCGCCAAAAACATACCACCTAACGTAACGATCCATGGATGGATGTTAAAACGGCAAATCAGATACCCTTGTACATAGCCAAATCCTGTACCAAGCACCAACACAGATGGCATCACGACAAATGGATGAATGCCTGCTCGAAGCATCACGGCTGAAATAACACTGATTAAAGCAATTAAGGAGGCAACCGATAAATCAATTCCGCCTGTAATAATGACGAAGGCCATTCCCGTTGCTACAATAATAAGAAAAGCATTATCTACAAATAAATTAAGAAACACTTGCATGGAAAAAAAGCTATCAAACATCGCTGAACCCGCAGCATACAGCGAGAGGAACAAAACAATCGTCGCAAGAATGGTGATGTTAGCCGATGTAATTCTAAATCGTAGTTTCATTAACAAGCACCTTCTTTTCACTTTTTCTATGGAACAGACTGTTCAATTTCAAAGTTAATACTTCAGATTGAACCAAGCTTACAAGTATAATAACGACAGCTTTGACGACCATAACGGATTCCGAGGGGACGCCTAATGTATAGATCGTGGTCGTCATGGTTTGAATGAAGAGTGCTCCTAAGACCGTACCTCCCAAGTAAAACCGGCCTCCTCGCATCGAGGTGCCCCCAATGACGACAGCTAGGATGGCGTCTAGTTCAAACCATAGCCCCGCATTGTTGGAGTCCGCTCCCGTAATATTGGAGGAAACGATAATACCAGCAAGCCCGGCGCAAAATCCACAGATCATATAAACCGTCAACATAATTCGGCTTGCGTGAATGCCTGTAAACTCACTGGAAACACGATTGGATCCCACCGATTCCACAAATAAGCCAAACGCTGTTTTACGTGTAACAAAGTAAAGAACTAGGAAAACAAAGGCTGCAATAACAACAGAGAATGGTATCCCTAGCAAATAGCCGCCACCTACAAACCGATAGGCTTTATTGGAAATCGTAATAATTTGACCTCCTGAGATCAACTGCGCGATCCCACGCCCTACGGTCAACAGAATCAGTGTCGCAATCATCGGCTGTATCTTCAGCTTGGCGACCAGTATGCCGTTCCAGAAGCCGCAAAGGGCACCAATTGCTAAACCTGCTCCTAAGGCGAAGACGAACGGAACGTGCTTTTGCATAAGAAATGCAGCCAAGGAAGCAGAAATGGCCAGTACAGAGCCAACGGAAATATCGATGCCCTCCATCGCAATAACAAGCGTCATCCCAAGCGCAATAATTAAGATAGGTGTTCCACGATTTAGAATATCAATGAGACTCCCAAATAAGTGACCATCTTGCATGCGAATATTGAAAAAACCCGGTGTAAAAAAAGCATTAAAGATCAAAATGATGATAATGCCGACAGAGGGCCATAATAACTTCTTTTGTGCCAAATTCTCGTATAGGGTGTTAAATGGCTTCATCTCTGCTCCCTCCTTCTGCGATCATATGCATAATCCGTTGCTCCGTAATTTCTTCACCCTTCAACTCGCCAATAATGTCGCGATCTCGCAGTACCATGACACGATCACAGCACCCAATAATCTCTTCCCATTCCGATGTGATCATCAGAATCGTCATACCGTCCGCTGCGAGCGACAATATTAATTTACGAATTTCCGCTTTGGAGCCAATATCGATTCCCCGTGTCGGTTCATCCAAGATCAGCAGCTTGGGATTCGTTGCTAACCAACGAGCTAAAATGGCTTTCTGTTGATTTCCCCCACTCAGTTGATCAATGCGCTGTTCCATACTGGACGCTTTAATATGCAGAAGATCCGTATAATGGTTGGCAATCTCCTGCTGTTTACGCAGGGATAGCGGCTTGAACAATCCACGTTTAGCTTGCAAGGCGAGAACAATATTTTCCCGGACCGTCAACTCGCCGACAATCCCTTCAACCTTACGTTCTTCTGGGCAAAAGGCAAACCCATGTTCAATCGCTTTCATGGGAAACATCGCTCTCATCTGTTCACTACCAATGGATAGAGCTCCCTCATCCGCCTTATCAATACCAAAGATCAGCTTAGCCATTTCTGTCCGCCCCGAGCCAAGCAGCCCAGCAAGTCCTAGAATTTCACCTTTATGCAACGTTAAATCGAACGGATTGATAGAACCTTTGCGGCCAAGTTGATTCGCTGATACCCATACTTCGCTTTTCTTCATGCTGACTACTTTGTTCTTATTCTCTTCTTCTTTCCACTCTCTGCCAATCATTGTGGAAATTAACTGCATGCGAGGAAGTTCTTCCGTTGGGTACTCCCCAACAAGTTCACCATTTCGAAGCACGGTAATTCGATCAGACACCTCATACACTTGATCCATGAAATGGGTGACGAAGACGATCGCCATGCCTTCATCTTTCAATTTACGCATAATTCGGAATAGCTCTTTGACCTCTTGTTGATCGAGACTTGAAGTCGGCTCATCTAAAATCAAGAGACCTGATGAAATATCGACCGCACGGGCAATCGCAATCATTTGTTGGAGGGCGATGGAGAATTCGGCCAACGGCTTCGTGACATCAAGACGGATGCTCAGACGCTCGAGCAGCTCCTCCGATTTGCGATTCATCACTGCCCAATCGATGGCACCTCCCTTTTTGCGTGGTTGCCGACCGATAAACAAATTCTCCGCGACAGAAATATTCGGGCAGAGATTAACTTCCTGATACACCGTGCTAATCCCCAGTGCTTGCGCATCTTTCGGTGATTTAATAAGTACGTTCTGTCCGTTTAGGAAAACTGTCCCTTTATCCATCTCATAGACACCTGTCAAAACTTTAATCAAGGTGGATTTTCCTGCGCCATTTTGTCCCATTAATGCATGAATTTCTCCTCTACGAAGCTGAAAATCCACATTCGTTAAAGCTTTGACACCAGGAAAAAATTTACTGACTCCGCTCATTACTAACAAGGGATGTTCTTGCATATGGCACTCGCTCCTCTATCGATTTATGAAACGAAATCAAGAGCATCGAACCCGCTCTTGATTTCGTTTTCTCTCTATAACTCCTATATCTGGTTAACTAACTAATTAATACTTGCGATTTGGAAGCGCATCGATTGCTTTTTGGCCAGAGAACACGTCTTCATTGGATTTAATCCATTTCGGAACCGTTTTGCCTGCTTTCAAATCTTTCGCCGCTTGATACAATTGTGGTCCTAGCAATGGGTTACATTCTACAACCGTATTCAATTTGCCAGCTTTAATTGCTTCGAAAGCTTCTTTGATGCCATCGATGGAAACAATTTTCACATCTGTGCCTGGCTTTTTGCCTGCTTCTTCAATCGCTTGAATCGCACCTAGTGCCATGTCATCGTTATGTGCGTACACGCCTTGAATATCTTTACCTTCTGGCGATTTCAGAATCGCTTCCATCACTTGTTTACCTGTTGCACGGTTGAAATCACCGCTTTGTGATTTAACGATTTTAATATTTGGATGTTTTTTCATTTCATCGTCAAAGCCTTTTTTACGATCATTCGCTGCGCTTGCGCCAACAGTTCCTTCAAGCTCGACGACATTCCCTTTATCACCCATGTGCTCAGCCAATGCTTTGGCCGCATTCTGGCCTTCTGTGATGAAATCAGAACCAATGAAGCTTGTGTACAAATCTTCATTTTTCTTATCGATACCACGGTCGACTAGAATAACTGGAATTTTGGCGTCTTTCGCTTCTTTTAGAACAGCTTCCCAACCTGTTTCAACAACAGGAGCCATGGCGATGACATCAACCTTTTGAGCGATGAAAGAACGAATTGCTTTGATTTGGTTCTCTTGCTTCTGTTGAGCATCGGAGAACTTCAATTCAATTGTCGGATCAGCTTTAGCTGTATCTTGAATGGATTGCGTTTCCGCCCCGCGCCAGCCGCTTTCCGCACCAATTTGCGAGAAACCGATGACTAGCTTGCTGTCGCCTGCTTTGGCTGGCGCTTCCGTTGCCTTTGCCGTGTCAGGCGCTTTCGTTGCCGAAGTTGTTTCTGTTTTGGTCCCGCATCCGGATACCAATGTTGCTAAAACCGTTGCTGCCACTAGGGCCCCCATGAATCTCTTTTTTTGCACCATTTGTGTTTCCTCCTCTAATTAAATGCTTACAATGTCATTGTAGCTTTCTGCGGTGTAAGCGTCTTTACACGCAAAAGTGATTTTTTGCACTTTTCCGTCATACCCACTGAAAACTGCATTCACTCCTATGAGCAAAAAAAGAAGGGCCCTCGTAGCCAATATGGCCTTCGGGTCCTCCTTCTCTATGTAACCGCGCAAAATCTATTCCATGTTATTGAATAATAGCTCTTGCTAATGCCGCCAAATCGACAATATCAATGACACCATCATGGTTCAAATCTAACTTCTGTATCTCAGCCCAATTCGGACTGGATGAGGAGAGGCCATAGCTGAAGGCGAGAATACCAAGATCACCGATACTCACTTTGCCATCTGCGTTAACATCCGGCGATGTCGGAGTTCCCCCGCCAGTCACTTGCACATCGAACGCAACCGGTGCCAACAACGTTTCCACGCCCTTTGCATTGGCAATTCGCGCTGGAGACATGGATATGCTCGTACTGTCTGTCGTTTGTAGTGCTTTCCACTGCAGCGTGAGCAAGTCGCCGTCTGTGGTTACCGTATTCGCTGCGCCAAGACTTGCAAGGAGAATATGCGCTTGCCCTGGGGCAACCTTTTTAAATCCAAGAACAGTGAGACCTTCCTTCTTCGATACGGCATTGTGAAGATCAAGCTTATCTGCATCATAATTAATGAGCAGTTCCTGAGCGTATACCGCATCTTCCGCTCTACTCGACACATGGGTCAAGCCATACGTCATCTCGAATTGTTGGCCAGCATGAACAGCCGTTGCACCTGACAATGTCCCCGCTACTTCGTTCGTTTCGATGACATTCGGTACATCTGCCTTATACATTGTCAGATAGTCCAAATTCACATTACCAATTGAACGGTTATCAATGCGATAACTGATGACGTTTTCACCTGCTTGCAGACGCAAACGCTGCGAATCGGTAAACCATTCATCCCAACTAATGGCTGTTTTATCAGGAAAAATAGATTTTGCAAATAAGCCATTCACATAAACATTGATTTTGGCTCTGCCTGGCAATTGTGTTGTCGGGTTATTCGTGGATTCCCCATTGATTTGTTCCCCATAGGCATAACGTGTACCAACGATATAATCGCCGGCTTCCTGGGCCTGTACGACGAGGCTCGCTTCAGCCCCAGATGTTGTCGGCAAATGAATATAACCAGTTCCTTGATAATTGGTATGCGTATGGTCCGAGGTAATATCACCGTAAAGAACTGCATGTTCAGCTTGGTACATATCTCCTTGACCTGGATCTCCTGAAGGTAGATCTTGCCATTCATTAGGTGAAACTGGCTGGCCAAAGTTAGGTGTACCATCTGGATTCCAACCAAATTTCTTCATATTCACTTCACGCCACCAATTGCGCCCTGTATCTTTGTACACACGTGAATGATAGATCATCCAATCTTCCGTGCCATCAGCAGACTTCACAAATCCTGCTCTAGCAGGGCCAGACACTTCACTTGTTGCTACGAAAACATCATTCGTGCGAGACCAAGAACTCGGATTCAATATATTCCCATCGGTATTCATAAAATAGGACAACCGATAGCCATTGGACGCATAGTCACCTTCTGACATGGTGATAAATACTTTACCGTCCTTTTGTAACACACGGGGACCTTCACCGCCTCCCCCTGGTAAGAAGGAGCGATCTACTGAAATCGTATACGGATTATCCATCGGGGCGATAGCGGGTCCAATCGGTTCACCTGCACCCAATGTTCCCCACACGGCATACAATTGACCTTGATGCTCAAAGACCGTAAAGTCATTCGCTTGCTTATTAATGCCATTCTCACCGGCATAAATAGCCCCTTTATCTACGAATGGGCCTTGAGGATCTGAAGTAGTAGATTCCAGTACTGTTGCCATATGCTGATACCCGTAATCCTGCCGATCTGCACAGTAATAGATGTACCATTTGCCATTAAAGAAGAATATTTCGGGTGCAAAGATACGTGTTTGTGTCCCTAGTGAATCAAATACCAGCACCTTTTCACCTTGATCGGTTAGCGTGCGCGACTTAGATACATACACTTTATTATTGGAATCCAAATTGCTCGAGGATACGAAATAATAATAACCGTCATGATACGTGACGAAAGGGTCTTGCCCTTGATAAAGCGGATTATTAAACTTGCTAAATACCGTTGAACTAGAAACACCCATTTCTTTCATAAAATCGGATCTGGCAACGGATACGTTTTGGATCGCTTGCGAGAGCAGTGCCACTTTTTCATCATCCGTCATCGTTTGGGCATCAATGGTGTTTAGCGTTGTCTCGGCAGTAACCTTCGTTGTTTGAAGGTCGTTTAAGGCACCTGGGGTTACTTCACCTGCAAAGTTGTCGGTTAAATAATCAATCTTTTGAATCTCTGCCGTCAAATCCTCTTTCTTCGAGGGAAGGATATGATCAGAAGGCAGATACAGCGCTGATTCGGGCACGACTTCTCGCTGTTGGCTAGCACTTTCCCACTCCATGCGCAGCCAGGAACCGCCCCAGCCTTGCAGATATTCAACTTTAATATCATAATGCTTGCCTGCTTCTAGCGAAATGGCAACACTATCTTGCGGGTTATCCCAGGTTTGTTGCCAGAAGTCAATAATCTTCTCACCGTTAATCCATAATCGGAAACCATCATCACCAACCATATGGAACGTGTAGTCCTCTGTGTATTTAGGGACAATAGTTCCTGTAAACCGCGCAGTATTGTAATCGGGAGTCCCCGACAATTGGTTGAAAATACTTGTAAACGAATCCCCATTTAGATTAGCAACAGCTCTTTCTCCTCGAAAATTATCAAAGTTAAACACCGTAATATCTTGACGATCATTCGGATTTTTTTCACATTTATAGAAATCTCCCATCAATCCATGACCATCCGAACTTGGATCTGCTGCGCGAACATTCAATGAAAAGTTTACCGTGCCTGTGACAAGGATGCAGGCCATGAGTATGCCGATGACTGCTTTTTTCATTTGTTGCTCCTCCTACGTTCTTGAATTCATTTCTATCACTACATTACACACTAGTAAAACAACCGATTGGATTCCTACACTTGCCCGTATAATCCTCCTTCTCCCATACTTAACGCATGCCTTAAACTTAGCATATTTATCCAAATTTAGATTTGTAATATCCCGCACTTTTGTTCAATTTTCTTCCTTTTACTTATTGAGGGGAACAGGTGTGATGTGCAGGCGAGGGGCTGTGCGGGCGAGGGGAGCTGTGCAGCGGGGGGGAACTGTGCGAAAGAGGGGCTGTGCGGGCGGTGGTGCTGAACATTCCTCTACCGCCACAAACAAATCAGATGTATTTTATGTTGTTATTTCTGCTGATTTTCTCCCTTCTGGAGCAATAGATGGATTTTCTACAGTTAATTTCCTCTAAAATGCACCAATCAGCCAATCTATCTCAAATTAGATGGATTCTTTCCATCTATTCACTAAATCTCAAGTAATACGGTGAAATTAGCTGTACATTTTACATTTAATCGAAAATTTCACTACTCAACTGGCCCATCTTCACTCCCCCGACAAAAAAGCCTCCAGGTTGCGTACCCTGAAGGCCTTCTCTACATTATTTCTTTGGTAATATGTCTGGTGTCTTCACAATGTTATAAATCAGCATCGCTGCTTGCGCACGATTCGTTGAATCTTTCGGGTGAATCCCATCCCCGTAACCGTGAACAAGCCCCAATTTGACCAGGGTGGATACACTGTTTAACGCATAATCTGAGATATCCAAGACATCGTTGAATGCTTGCAAGGCCGCCGCGTCTTGTTGGCTCGCAAGTTTCGTTATTTTAGCCAAAGCCCGCTCGGTAAGTACCATCATGTCTTCTCTGGTTACAGAAGCTTGTGGATGGAAGCGATTGCTCTCATCCCCTTCGACGATTCCCAATTCTCTGGCCGCGTTGATAGCCTCCTCATAGTATTTCCCCTGTTCAACATCTGCAAAATGTGCTCCCGCAGCTCCCTTCAGATTTAACGCTCTCATCAAAAGAACTACATAGTCAGCGCGCGAAACAGGAAGTTCTGGGCTAAAAATACGATCGCCAGTCCCGTTTACAACACCTTTCTCCGCTAAGAAGGCTATCGCTTCTTCCGCCCAGTTGAAGTCACCTAAATCATCAAACGGCAGCGAGCTGTCGATACGGAATTCTGCCTTAACATCTGGCTGCTGATTGGTACTAGCAAGGTGGGAATCGACCGATTTCACTTTACTTAGCGACATTTCAGCTTTCCCTTGACCAATTGCCTCGAACACCAAGGTATACAAAGTTTGATCGCCGCTGTCCCCATCCACTTTCCCTACCCGCGTGTGTGCAAGTTGGATGTGGTTATCCTTCACGACATAAGGAACGGAGAATCCTGGGATTTGCGTCGTAGCGGTCTTCAACGTTAGAAGTGATGGATCGAAGTCAACATTCAATTCATACGCATAAAGATCGTTTAACTCATGTCCCTTGATGACCACTTCTACCTTCTCCCCTTGCGATGGACTTGGGTTTGAAATTGTAAGTGTGTAAGAAGGCGTTGCCGTTTCGGTTTCCGCAAACGCACTAGGAATAACAGCACTTGTCGTGGTAATCAACATTAGACAACCTACAAACCATTTATGAAATTTCATGTCGATACGCTTCCTCCCATACCTTTATCCTTATTGCATGATTTCACTAGCAACAATGGAAATATCTTCGATATCTACTTGGTTATCCTTATTAATATCTGCTTTCACTGCATCTGCATCCCAATCTGCATCGCCTTGCTGCTTGCCATAAGAAGCCGCTACCATAGCTAAATCGCCGATTGTAACACCAACACTTCCATTGATGTCCGTATGATAGACAGGTGGACCCTCAGGCTGTAAATGTTTAAGAATAAGTCTGTCGATCTCGGCATAATTCGTCTTTTTCGTTAACTTGATCGTATTCAAACCTTGATTCAAGGTGATCGTGATGGCAGATGGATTATAACGTCCCCATCCGTATTGCTTGTAATCAATAACTTGATTGGCTCCATCATTAACGGAAACATCTTGCTGAGCAATAACTGTGCCTCCGGTTCCATTGGCAGCCATGACTGTCATTTGATAAGTGCCCGCTTTCTCAACGTTTACATTAAACAAAATATAGTCGCTTCCAGCTGTGTCTACATGACCAGCCACTTTGCCGCCCGAAGCTTCGTCGGAATTGTTAATTCTCACCGTACCTCCAAGAATAGCCTCTTCTGCTTCATAGCTGTACATGGAGATCGACGGTGTACCTGATGGCTCCTGAAGCAACGCCCCATAAGCGGCTGGAGTGCCAAAGTTTGGCGTGCCATCCGGATTCCAAGCGAACTTCTGTGCGCGAACAGAACGATTTCCCCAGCTTCCGCCCGATTTAAGATCGGCGTGATACACAATCCAATCCTCCAAACCATCCGGCGACTTCGTGAATGAGTTATGTCCTGGACCGAATGCTCCCGCAGATTTGCTGAACACGGAACCTGTTTTCGTCCATGAAGCTGGATTTAGAACATCCCCATCGGTATTCGTGAGCATCCCTAAATTGTAATTATCTGTCCAACTTCCGCTTGCTGAATATACGATAAAGATCTTATCGTCCTTCATCAGAATTTCCGGTCCCTCATTAATCGTCGGCGTACCATCAAGCTCCCAAGCTTGATCAGGTGAAGATAACAGCACGCGAGGTCCACTGATCGTCCATGGATTACTCATCGGCGCGATGTAAATCTTTTGACTCACATTCGTATCGGCTTCCCAACCAGACCATACGAAGTACATGGCGTTGTCGTTTTTCACTAAAACAGTGCCATCAATCGCCCATTTGTCTGAGGCATCAGCAATCTTTCCTTTTAACGTATAGCTGCCTTGAGCGTCAGCCGTATCGCTTTCAAGCACATACATGCGGTGATTGTTGTTATTGCCATCATCCGCTGCAAAATAAATGTACCATTTCCCATTGATGTTCTGAATTTCAGGAGCCCATAATCCTTTGGAATACATTTGACCGCTAGGCGGCGTATAGACCGTAACACGAGGCTCGATTCCGATGTCCTGAAGACGTTTCGCTTTCACAACCTGAATCGCAGCATCATTTTCTGACTTCACATAATAATAGTAGCCATCTTTGAAAACTACGCTCGGATCAGCTGAACCACCCCCGCTTGAAACAGGTACGATTGGGTTCTTGAACATACCGCTATCCGTCACCGTAATGACAGCAGAAGCTGTTTTCCCACCAGCCGCTGTGACCGTAACCGTCGCTGTTCCTTTATTAATTCCTTTCACGTTACCGCTCGTATCCACTTGCACAGTACCTGTGTGGCTGGAACTCCACGTAAGTAACTGGTTGGAAGCATCAGCAGGTGAAATTGTTGCCGTGAGCTTTTTCGTTTCATCCACTTTTACAGTCAGTGCTGATGTATCTAATGAAACAGCATCTACACTTTTCCCTGCATAAATAGGGGTGACTGCTTGTTTGGTTAGCAAGGTATGTGACCATTTGACATGTAAGCTGGCATCTCCAGTTGCGTGAACATATTCCACTTTCACCGGGTACTTCTCTCCAGCTGTTAGGGCGATTGTACCGGTTGTTTCCTCTCTTGTGCTGCTTGTTTTATTCACGACCAATGTCTCGCCAATCCACACTTTAGCGACATTATCGCTATCCACATAAATCGTATGTGTCCCTGAATTCGTCGGCTGCACCGTTCCCATCCAGCGTGTGGAGAAATGATCCTCACCGATGCCTGCGGTCGGGTCTGGGGAACCAGTTCCCTTCTCATTCCCAAGATCCCAATCAATTTTCGGTGTGAACGATGATTTAGCTAAAGTTGTAAAGTTTTCGTCCTTGAAGTAGCTTACGTTGAAAACAGGCAGCGTATTGAATGCTGTTCCTGTTAATGCCTTAATGTCGTTCACATCCCATGGGTGACCGTCCGGATAAGCGATCCCATGGAAAGGCATCGTCGGCTCAGAAGTCAATGGATTCGTATCCGATCCCCAAGGGAAACGTGTGTTATCCCGGCCGATACCGAATTCCCACATGACGAAACCGATATCTTTCTGACCATAATGTTCCACAATGCCTGGTACCGTTTGCGTTGATCTATTCATCGCTTCATCTGCAAGAATTCCCTTGCTGATTCCATATGGTGTCGGGTAATCGGACTCGTATGGATGCCAAGTTATGAAATCTGATGTAGGATCACCGCTAAATTGGCCGCCAGTGGAGGATACCGGATGATTCGTATCGATCTCTTTGATCCACATGCGCGCATCGTTCATAATTTGCTTCGTGATTTGATCCATAAGTCCGCTCTCGCCATTGCTCGGCTCATTGTAGATGTTCCAGAAAGCAATTCGCGAATCATTTTTATGCGCACTGACAATACCTTGCACATACGCTTTCAATGCTTCTTTATTCGCTGCATAGTTGGATTTAACTGCATCGCCAGGGCCCTCTACCCACCGGCTGTTATGCGCACCGTAAAGTGGAGCTAATTGCGGCCCCATAACAGGATTGTCATTCCAACAGTCATCGAAAAAGGCAAGTTCCACTTTGATGCCATGTTTATCGGCAAGTTGTAAGAAATCTTCCAAATTGGCTAGCAACCTCGTGCTATCGTCTTCCCACAACAAGTTATGTACGAATACACGTACAAAATTGATACCATACAATGCCGCATAACCTAATTCTCTATCGTTAATATCATGATCGTATTCATTCCATTGCTGAATCTGATTCACAACGTTCGTTGGCACGAAAACCGCGCCTTGTACCCAAGACCAGTCGTACGTCGGCATCTGAACTTCGCCTAAGTCTTTAACATGCAAATTGTCATAGTTAGTGGCGACATAATGAGCTCTAACGCCAATCGCCCCAGTCGTATAGGTCGTATCTACAGCACTTACGATATGTTCATCATTGATATAAATATCGATATGGCTGCCTACTGCCTTCACCTTCATACGATAGACTGTATTTTGCGTGACTGGATAAATGATCGACGCGAGTTCCTTCCAATTGTTATTCAGTCTCCCCAACTGCACACGTCCATTAGAGGTAAGACCCGCATAGTAACCTTTCATGTTATCTCCACCATTACTTGGATCCGTAACTCGGAAAATTAAGCCTGCATTATCGTTATTCACACCATTTTTCAACGTAATGTCAGCTTCGTATTCAAAGTTATCGAAAGAAGTCCCATTCGCAACGGACTTAAAACCAGGACCTTTATCCGTTATTTGATAACCCTTTCCTGTTACATTCCATGTTCCTTGATAAGTCGTCCACCCGTTCGCATTGTCATCGTTAAAATCATCCGAGAATGTATGGCTGACTAATGTGAACGTCTCACTTTGAACCGCGGAATTAAGCATGTCATTTTTAGTTGCAATCGCTTTTACCGTGGTTGTTGCAGACAAGGTGAAGGGACCACTATATAGTGTCGACGCCACTGTAGGCGTGCTGCCATCTATCGTGTAGTGAATGTCGGCACCGACTGTCGGGCTCGATATTGTGACGGTTTGCGTACTAGGGAACGAACCCGAATTCGGATTAATCACCGGTGCTGCCACTGGCAGCACAACAGGAGTTAACTGTTTGAGTGAAACATTGTCATAAGAGACTTGTTGATTCTCATTCCATGCTCGCAGTCCAACTGACCCCACCGAGTACGTAGCATCTGTAAAATCGTAGCCTAGCATTTCATTGACATATATGTAAAAATGCGTGCCAATAGCAATCACTTTCAGATGATTGTAGTCATTCGGCTTGACGCCGCTGACAACCGTTGAGGCAATTTCTGTCCATGCCCCATTCGCTCCTGCCCCGCTCATCTTACCGATTTGAAGTTTCCCGGCAGCATTCATACCAGCGTAGTAAGCATTTATTTTATCCACACCATCACCTGGCGCCGATGCCCGGAAAACCACGCCGCTATTGGAAGCTACTGCGTCCTGCGGGTTCATATCGACTTCAAAAAGAAAATCTTGATAGACTCCCTCCACGACAGACTTGGCCCCTCTTGGATTAACAGCCACATAGTTATAAACGCTTTGCGTTACGGACCATGACGTTGCGACAGGTTGGCCCAAATAATTCGTCCAGCCTTGCGCATCGCCATCGTTAAAGTCATCAGTAAACGCAGGTGTAGTTTCCGCAATAATATAGGAAGACGTCACGACATTTGATACCATTTCGCCTGCTTTTTCCGCATAAGCCTTTACAATCACATCCGATGTCACAACAATTGGTGACGTATAAATTGGAGAAGTTGCATTCGGCAGTGTGCCATCCAGCGTATATCGGATCGTTGCCCCTGCGGTTGGCGTTGTGAGTACAACATGCTGCTCACTATTGTAAACACCAGCAGGTGTACCGAACACTGGGGCTGCTGTCTCTGATGCCGCATACTCTTTAACCTCGAGATTATCAAAGTTCGTTGTCCCCCACCACGTTCGAAGACCAATAGAACCTGAGGAAGTAATTTGTTTGCCGTCATTATCAACAAAGTCAATCTTCGGCGTAATCATATCATCGACAAATACTTGAATGTGATTGCCTACCGCAACAACTTTCATATGACCACTACTATAAGGATATGAGACATTTGTCAATTCCTTATATTCATTACCGCCTGCACCAACAACTCTGGAGAGCATAAGCTTTTTGTCTACACGCAGTGCAGCGAAATAACCATTATAGCCATCAGCCACGTCACCAGTCGGCGAAGTGACTCGAAATAATAACCCCGATTGATCTGAATTGATACCGGAAACTTGAAGATCCGCTTCATAAACGAAATCTTTAAAATTAGTAGACTGAAACACCGTCTTGGAGCCTGGTGAGCCCATCGTTCTATACTGTTTCGATCCATTGACTGTCCAAGACCCTCTGTTCCCTGCATTATCAGACCCATACGTAGTCCAGCCGTCTGCAAGTCCATCATTGAAATCCTCCCTAAACACAGGCAATGGATCGCCTGGTGCTGCTGAGACAGACGCAGCAGGCAATAACGAAACTGTCATACATAATAGCAGCATATACGCCCAAGCTTGTCGAATCTGTTTGCGATGAAAAGCCATTACACGTTTCAACCGATTTCCTCCCTCTACAATCAACAATGTCATTCGTGCTTATCCTTATTTTGACGGATGATGACTTTCATGTATTTAGATTATTTGGCATTCCTTTATACTTTTCCGACAATTGATATGTAAAACAAAAAAAGCCTCCCAGATCAGGAGACTCATGTTGGCCAATACACTTGGTAATGGCATCATATTGGCACCAAAACTCTTCACGAATTGGTGACTAAGGTAAGAGGTGGCATTTCTACAAGAAATGATAGCTAGTTTTGTCTTTCCCTTTCAAATTGTAGCGTTGGTAATGCTGATAATGCGCTTTATATAAATCCCCATTCTTACTTGGGGAATATGTTAAATACAACTGCTTACGACTTACTGTAGATGTGTTAGCCCCGCTTTGGTGAGGTGTAAAGGAGTGGAAAATGATAACATCACCTGGGTTTGTTTCCACGATAACGCCTGTCTTCGCATCAATTTCAGCAATCTCATCTGCATTCATGTTACGAAGTTCACCTGGTGTCGAACGCAAATGTCCGTGGTATCCAGGGAACAATTCAAGTCCTCCGTTCAGGGTTGTTGCGCCATCAATGGCGACCATGACAGAGATGAGTCCTTCAATAGGGAATCCTTGCCACCAAGCCGCATCTTGATGCATCGAGTAACCATTTGACCCTGGAAGCTTATAGATCAGTTTATCTTTGAAAAGTAACGGCTCATCCAAATAAATATCGCGCAATGGAGCTAATAATCGTTCATCCTTCACTAAATTAGCGAACACAGCTGAGATGTCATGTACAGGATCAAGGCGTTCAATCGCAATTGAGCCATCGACATAATTCTTATGCCCTGCGCGGATATTGAATTTATCCGTATATTCGCCTAATGTGAGCAATTGATCACATTCTGTTTGAATGACTTTCGCTTCCAGCTCCGTAAATACGTTTCGCAAGACCAAATACCCCTGCTCGTTATACGTTTTCAATTGCTCTTCTGTCAAGATATTCAAGGACTTCTTTTTCATAGTTTTCCCTACCTCTCATTTGTTTTTTTGCCTTCAACTTTTGTTGATTCATTTGTTTATATCCCTATATTACAGCCAACACTTCCTTTAATCCATGCACGAAGTTATAATAAATCATATACTTTTTTGCATGACAGAAGGAGCAATCACATGATGCAAAACATCCAATTATCACGCTATTATTATGCGAAACAAAGAGAGCAGTTTTCACTCTCTGAAGATACTTATCAAGGTTGGGTTATGTTGGCAGCCCAGGATGGCAGCTTTTCGTACACGATTAATAAGGGAGACGATACTAAAGAACACATGGCTCAATTTGGTGAATTGATCTTTTGTCCGCCGAACCACACATTGAAACGATCTGTTCTGCAGACACTGTCCTTTCATTTTTGTGAATTCACATATCGTGGTGACTGGACATTGCCCGAAGTCGTACGAATGAAAGATATCAGCAGACTTCGATCCACGTTTCAATATTTGCAAGAGTCGCAAGAGACAGAAGATCTTAACCAACAGAACTCCGAAGTTGCTCAACACCTGATCGAGGATCTTATTATCCAAGCCCAGCTCGAACAATTCAAGGCACAACATAGTAAAGCTGGAACCATCGACCCTTTAATGAGTAAAGCAGCCGCCTATATTGAAACGAGGACATGTGAGCACGAACTGTCTTTACAGGAGCTTGCAACATCACTTGGCATAAGTGCCTCTCAGCTCACGCGACGTTTCCAAGCTACCTATGGCCTATCACCTGTGCGTTTTGCAACGAAAGTACGACTAACACGGGCACGTCTTCTACTCGTAGAAACCCCTGAGTCGTTGGATCGTATTGCAGAGCAGTGCGGATTTCAGAATGCTTTTTATTTCAGTCGAGTTTTTTCGCAGCATATGGGAATTAGCCCTTCGGTATATCGTAAGAATTATCGCGTTTAAAATAGAAATAGCGGCAGCCCTGGACTGAAAATAAAGTCCTAGACTACCGCTATATGATCAGCATGTCATTTATTGAATAATTATGAATTCCCTCAAGCCGCCTCTTTCGCCCCTTTTTTCACTAAAAGGAAGTAAGACAACATCGCTGCAGTGCTAGTTGTTAAAATGATAACTCCAAGTGGAACCGCCGTGTGTTCCCCGGCAATGCCGACTAGCGGTGAAACCACCGCGCCAAGCAAAAAGGGAATGACACCCATCAGCGCAGCTGCACTACCCGCCATGTGCCCCTGGCTCTCCATCGCCAGCGGAAATGCAGCCGTGGAAGTAATACCGATGGACGCTACAAAGAAAACAAGGGGTATCACGAGTGCGTACAGCGGCCCGTGAAAAATAGCTACCAATAACACGGCAATGCTGGCAGCGCCAGCAAGCCATAGACCCATCAGCAGGAAGAACTGCTCCGACACACGGTGAGACATCCGACCTACTAGCTGCGAACCAATGACCAAAGTGATACCGTTGGAACCGAACAACAGGGCAAATACCGTAGGGGAAACCCCGTAAATATTTTGATAAATAAAAGGTGTACCTGAAACGTAAGCAAATACCCCGGCAATCATAACCCCTTGCGCGAGCATATAGCCTGTAAATGAACGATCACGCAAAAGCGATCCGTAATTGCGAAGCTGCTGTGCAAAATTGCTTGGACTGCGGCGCTCGACAGGCAGCGTTTCTTTGAGACTCCATTTTGTCATAGCGAAGAGGAACATCCCCAGGAACGCTAAAGCAATGAAGACTCCAATCCAGCTCGTGATTGCTAGAACACCGCTACCCATCACTGGTGCTACAAGTGGGCCCAAGTTTCCGACAAGCAATAGCAACGAGAAAAACTTGGTAAGCTCGTGGCCGCTAAACATATCGCGTGCAATTGCCCGGGAAATGACTATACCCGCTGACGCAACAAACCCTTGCACTAGTCGTGCAAAGATCAGCAGCCATATACTTGGCGCGATCGCACAGGCTATAGATGCCAGAACATAGAGAACCATGGAAATGAGCAGCGGTTTGCGCCTGCCATAGACGTCGCTGAGCGACCCCATAACCACTTGGCCGACACCAAGTCCGAGTAAACAGGCAGTTAGGCTGAGCTGGACAAGGGATGCAGTCGTACCGAATTTCTCCACAATCTGAGGAAAGGCTGGTAAATACATATCGATGGTAAAAGGGCCGAGTGTCGAAAATAAACCGAGCAGCAGTGCTAATCTAACCACATGCTGATTATTCTTGTTTGTCATTTTATAAGTTTCTCCTAAACGCCAATTCCATATCCGGAACTTTTCTCTGTATTTGGTTACACCATAACATAACTGTATAGTTTATGACAACAGTTAATTCGGAAATCAAACAAAAAAAAGACTGCATTCACCCAAGGAGGAATAGGTGCTTGTAGTCTTTTGTGTTCGCTTGTGAATACGATCAACTTAGCGTCTGAAGCTTCCTGCCGATCCAGAAAGTTGTTGTTCTGCGATTTGCACTAACCGTTTTGTAATGGTACCACCAATGGAGCCAGCATCGCGTGATGTTAGATTTCCATTGTATGCTTGAAGCTGAATTCCTAACTCTTGTGCTACCTCATACTTCAGTTGATCCAGTGCTGCTTTTGCTTGTGGAACTGCCAATGTGTTGTTAGCCATAATGTTATTCACTCCTTTTCTTGGTGTGATATTATCATGTGGAGTTTGCAAAATATTATACATATTTTTTTTTTTTTGAAATCCCCTCAGTTTCTAGGCATACTTAAGTTTCAATAAGGCTTCAACATAATAATAATCACCATAAATAAGTGAAGCATCCACATAAATATCTTTCATATAATATCCGGTCCCATGCAGCAGTAATCCCTCTGATTGTTCCTGCCCTTGCGTGTAAGTATTGTGCAAAGAGATCAATATCTCTTCAGCAGCGTGTTTATAGCTTAATCCGTCACCCTCTCCCACAAGAGAGGCGATCTCTAAGAGCCCTGAAGCAGCAATTGCGGCTGCCGAGGAATCCCGAGGCGCGTCATCCGAATCCTTAGGCAAGCGAAAATCCCAATAGGGCACCTTATCTGTAGGCAAATGATCAAGAAAGAATTGCTTTACTTATTACATGATTTCTTATCATCTTAACAAAGATTCAGCGCCGTCAATGAACAGTTCTGTGCCCGTAATATGATTAGAGGCATCTGAGGCAAAGAAAGCTACCAGATTGGCAACTTGCTCAGGCTGTCCAGGCGCATGTTCCAATGGCTGGCTACCCTCTGGGTACTTGATCGGAATTTTAATTTTCTCAAGCTCTGGCGTCGGCTGTGTATTCTCACCAATGTGGGTCTTTATTGAGCCTGGGCAAATGGCATTAACCCGTATTCTGTACTGAGCCAATTCTAATGCGGCCATTTTGGCAAATGCAACTTGACCTGCCTTAGATGAGCTATAGGCCGTCATACCGAACCCTGAGAAGGTGCGACTTCCGTTAATGGAACTCGTGATCACTATGCTGCCGCCATTTTCTTTCATATGAGGTATCGCATGTTTTATGCAAAGGAACGTCCCTTTTAGATTGACGGAAAGCGTGCGATCCCAATCCTCTGACTTCATGTCTTCAATTGGCGCCAACACACCGTTGATGCCAGCATTAGCAAAAACAAAATTGATCCGCCCCCACGTTTGTGCCGTATGCTCAAACGCCTGTTCAACTTGTTTCGGATCGGAGATGTCGATGTCGACCGTCATAACCTTGCCGCCTGCTGCTTCAATCTCTTGTTTCGTCTGCTCCAACCGATCGTCCTTCAGATCCACAAGGCATACCTTCATTCCTTGCTGCGCTAGCAGCACGGCGGCAGCCCGTCCAATACCGGATCCTCCTCCGGTAATCAATGCAACCTTGTCCTTTAAATCCGGTAATACCATCATAGATTTCTGTACGCTTTGCATGGTTTTGGTTCACTCCTAACCTGAATTGGTATACTGTATCCATTTCCTCTAGGTTAACTTCCTACTAAAATTACTATACCCATGCTCCGCATCATCCAAACTCATTCGATGGCTAAAACATACAAAGAAAGCCGGCCCCTCTCGGGAACCGGCCTTCACCTCAGAAGGTTTAGTAAAGTGAGAACTTCTCTCGCAAATCTTCTCGTTGTGTCACGAACGAATCTTCACGAATGTAATGGCAGACGTATGAACGGCGCCAACGATCTTTGCTGCGATTCTTATTGGATGAATGAATTAACAGTTCACTAAAGAACAAGATGTCTCCAGCTTCCATCTCAACAGGGATCTGATTGGTTAAATCGATACCTTCTGTTTCTTGCGTCCAAGATTCGTGTTCTTCCAGGTTTTTCACATCGCCGTGAGGCAATAAACCTAACGTATGTGTACCTGGAATTACCCATAGGCATCCATTTTCCACATCTACTTTCTCCTCTAGTGCAACCCAAGCGGCAATCATTGTCATCGGATCATTTTTAATATAGTAATAGTCCTGATGCGAAGCTTGCCCTGGTGATCCTGGTTCTTTATAGAAGTACATGCTTTGTACACAATTCGCTTCTTTCCCCATTAATTGAGCAAGAACACCGCGAATCAGTGGCAGCTTCATCATCTGACGAGAAAAGCTATCATGTTTATGTGGATTGAACAGACGCAAAGAAAACTTCTTGCTTTCCTCGCAATCTGCCCATTTCGGCACCTCAACTTGATTTCGAAGTTCATAAATATGTGTATTGAAAGCACGGATCAGATCCGCACTGCAACCTTTTCTAAGCAATAAATAGCCATCACGCTCGAATTGTTTGTACTGCTCTTCCGTGATTGGCGTTAGAAGTGGTTCTCTTGTTTTTAGCATTGTCGATCCCTCTTTTCTATAGGTTTGTGAATCTTATTCTCTTAGTTGTAGTATAGAAAAAAAGCCGGTAATCAACAATGTCTGTCGTTATCAACTTTGTATCTGTAATTGATATTTTGACTGCTAAGGTACAAATAGAGCCAAGTGTATCAAATGATTTGCTATAATGTAGCTTGTTGCTAAATATCGAGATCAGTGAGGATTAATGCCGGCGGAGCCGATACTGAGGTCATGTTTTCACGCTATTACAATAGCTCTGACTACACAACCACATTCTGGAACAGCCAATTTGATCTGCCTTATAAGTTTCAGGTACTTCCTGCTTCTACATTTGCTGAGTTTGACGGAAGAACCCGAGTCGGTAGTCGGACACTGCTTCCAATTGTCATCAAAAATGACCAGAGGCGAGCAGGTGACCGGAAGTATGCCGACAGGCTGGACAAAGTATGCGGAAGGTAATCCGGCCAATGTTGCCCTCGTGTCTGTCACCGACCCATTCATCCTCTTATTACCCTTTGACCGACCCCAACGTCGCGCCTTGAACAAAATGCTTCTGAATGAAAGGATATATTAACAATATAGGCAATGTACCAACCAGAATAACCGCATATTTCAGAGATTCCAAGACGATTGGCTTATCTCCCATAGCTGTCGTTACAGTTGTATCCGAAACCTGACCGATCAGAACGATATTCCGAATGGTAACTTGGAGCGGGTACAGACTTGCATCCCGTATATAGATAAGCGCAGAGAAAAAGTTACTCCATATTTGTACCGCATAAAATAAACCAATCGTCATCATGACGGGTTTGGACAGCGGAAGAACGATCCTCCACAGGTTGCCTAGGTCAGATAGTCCGTCTATTTTTCCAGATTCCTCTAGTTCACTTGGAATGCCTTGAAAAAACGTACGCATAATGATCAGAAAATAGGAAGATACAAGTGATGGCAAGATAATAGCCCAGCGCGTATCTAATAAGCCATAGCTGCGTACAACGAGATAATTTGGAATTAAGCCGCCACTGAACAGCATGGTGAATACGATGAGCAACATAAACGTTCTGCCAAAGACGAGACCTTTCCTCGATAAGGCATAAGCTCCCAATGTGGTAAATATAAGCGAAAGGGTGGTTCCCACCGTTACATAGATCAGTGTATTTTTGTACCCGATCAGTATACGATTATCCTTTAGAACGGACTTGTAGGCATCCAAATGAATCCCTTTGGGCCAAAAACTGATCCGATTAGAAGTCACATATTCTGCAGAACTTATGGAAACTGCTGCCATATGGATGAAGGGAAATAACATACAGCAGGCGAAGATTCCCAACAGCAGGACGTTTGCAATATCAAACAGACTTATCCGTTTTCTCAACCTCATCTTCTCCCTTACCATAGGCTAGTTTCCCCATATTTACGACTGAGCTTATTACTCAAATAAACAAGTAGGAATCCAATAACTCCCATAAATAAATCAATAGCCGTACCGTAACTGAATCCGCCTTGCAAGATACCCACGCGGTATACGTAAGTTGCTATAACATCCGCCTTATCGTAAGTGGCAGCATTAGACAATAGAAACACTTTCTCAAACCCGATTTCCAGTACGTAGCCAATCTGCACAATGAACATGATAACGACTGTCGTGGCCATCCCCGGCAGCGTTACATGCCAGATTTGCCTAAACCTGCCCGCTCCATCCATCTTGGCCGCCTCATAAAGCTGAGGATCAATGGTCGTGATGGCAGCTAGGAAAATAATAGAGTTCCAACCCGTGTGTTGCCAAATTTCCGAGCCGACATAAATCGTTCGAAACCATTCAGATTTCTGTAGAAAATTTATCGCTGGGAATCCCATCTTTTGGAGCAACTCGTTAACCAAGCCATTGCTTGGGGACAAAAACATAACAATGATACTTGAAACTACCACAAGAGATAAAAAGTATGGCAGATAACTGACCGTTTGTATGACTCTTTTGTATATCTTATTCCGCAGCTCATTGATTAAAATGGCTAGAATGATCGGTGCCGGGAAGCCAAATAGGAGCTTATATCCTCCAAGAAGTATCGTGTTTTTGATAATCACAAGGGCATCTGGGTTGGCAAAGAATAACTTGTAATATTTAAGACCAACCCATTCGCTCCCCGCTAACCCCTTGAACAAATTGTAATCCATGAATGAGATGACAATCCCAAACATAGGCACATATCTAAACATGATATAGTACACCAACACGGGTGCAAGCATTAGTAAAAAAATGTGATCACGCTTCATTTGCTTGAGAATGGATAGCTTCACTGGCGAGTCTCCTTTCTAAAGAAATAGGGCCGCAACGATCCTACTCATGTTCGGCCCTGCTTATTTCACCAACTATTTCGAGTTCTTTTTGAGGCGATCAAGTCCAATTTGGTAAGTATCAATCACCTTTTGCGAACCAATCCTCTGCATTTCAGCAAGAAAGGCGTCCCACTGTGTCATTGGGGTTTCCCCCATAATGAATTTGGCCAAAGAGCTCTCATAATATTTGAGGAGCTGATCTTCTATCGTCGAAATTGCGCTTTTCTCTTCCCCGCTAAGCGGAGGTAAACTGTTAATCACAGGGTAATCATATTTAGCTGCTTCTGTGTGGGAATATTGTTCATTTGCATTACTGAGCGACTTGGAAGCTTCGAAATCAGCATAACCATACGCTCCTGTTGTCATAATACCCAGTTCTTTGCGTAAGTCATTAGGCTCTTTAAACTGAGGTAAGAACTTCCTTTTGCCATTAACAACCGTGTAGGTTTCCCCTTCTTTACCCCAGCTTAGAATATCGATTCCTTCCTTGGAATAAATAAAATCGAGATAACGCAGCGCAGCGTCCAAATTTTTGGTTTTGGAAGATATGGAGAGGCCATAAACTTCATAGTCACCTTTCGGACTATAGGCCTTAGATCCATAACCTAAAGGAGGAGGCATGAATTTCAAATGAGCGCCATTCTGAAGCTGCGTGTTCATGATTTCGATTTGACCGATGAATTGAATGCTTATAAACGATTTGTTGTTTAGAATGAATTGCGTCCACGCCTTATAATCCATCGAAAGCCAATCTGGTGGAATCAAAGCATCTTTATAAAATTTATTCAGCATCTCGACCATCTTCTTGGCACCTGGATCCGTAACCCCAAGCTTAATCTTTCCAGTCGTTGGATCCTCGAAGAAAAATGGATAAATACCGAACTGCGGAGCAAATGAATTCATTGTGCCAATCCCATGACGGAAAACAAATGGATAGCTTTCTGGGTATAGCTGCTTCAATTTCTTCGCTGTCTCATACATCTCATCCCAAGTTTTTGGCTCACTCAGCGAGTGTTTCGCGAAGATATCGTCCCGATATAAAAAGGCCATTCTATTCCCGGCACCAGCGCCATCATTCAGTACATGGTACATTTCGCCACCTGGCGATGTCATTCTACGAGCGACATCGGGTCGGGATGTCAGGAAAGCTTTCAGATTAGGCATTTTGTCCAAGTGCTTCGACAGATCAAGAAAAGCACCTTGCGGACCGTACTTCTGAGCTTCTGCAGGGAACACAGACATAATATCTGGCATGTCACCGGAAGCGACTGCAAGAGCCAAGGACTCAGGACCTGTATGCAGCTCCTGATTAATCGTAATGTTCGTCTTTTCCTTCACCCATTTCCACACGGCCCAATCCTTCTTAGCCGGCCATGCGGTAGAAGCATCCGTTAGTAAGCGTAAAGTTGCCGCTTCAGGCGCTTTAGTCGTTGTACCGGCTGGCGTGCTTGGATTAGGAGAACTCGTTTGAACTTCCGTTCCTCCATTACCGGTACAACCTGCAAGAAGCGCTGCTGTCAGTGTGAATACAATGGCTCCTTTTGTAACCTTTTTCTTTAACATAAGTTGAATACACCGTCCCTCTTTTGTTAATTCATTTGGCTTATCATCAGGACAATTGAAGGAACTGTCTAACATCTGGCCCCGTTGATAACGCTATCATATGGCAGCCGTTCAACGTCCGTAAATCAACACAACTGCTAAAACATCAACTACTTTTAGATTTTCTAATAATAATACCACCTTTCGTAAAAACGCTTATGTTTGATCAGCCTCTGCCAACCCCGTACACATGCTCAGTTATCCATTTGATACATATGAATTTGTCCCAACAAGCCATAGGGATGCAGGTTATATTCCTGCGTATATTCCTTTCCGGATGAATGATAAGACCACCAGTCCGTCCAAGCCTGGTTCGTACGGATTTCATGAAGAGGTCCCAGCAAATTGCGGGGACTCCCCACCACCTCGATATCGATCCGGTTCATTCCTTTGACCAAGTCATCGGTAAGATCTACTGTTCCAGCTGATCGCCAAGGAATCGATCGCTCCTGCTTCCCGTTTACCTTGAGATTTAACGTAACTGCTTCATAAGGACCTATTTCCAGAAACGTTCTCTTGCTATCTGTTTCACCTATATCAAGATCAAAATGATAAACCATGCTTCCGCAATAATGCGGATAGCCCTGCAGGCACCAATCTCCGAATCGGAGCTTATTAGGTTCTTTAATTAGACATCGGTTGTAGTCAATGGCAAAATCGCCTAGAAGAAACACATTCTCAATTTCCATATCATGCGTATACGCACAAAGGATTTCCAGCACATTCTCTCCTTCAATCAGAGCTGGCAGCTTAAGGGTCGACATGCACCTGTCCAAGTACCAGCCACTCGGCACCTCCGTAAGAAGATGACCATTTAATCTGAAGCGGAAGCGTTCCCCCTGCTCGCAAGCCAAGAATGTGTCTGTTGTTGGAATATCCTTCACACTGAACACCCAACGAAAAGTAACAGGAGTGCCATCATTTTCGTGCGGCTCGTGAATCCACAAATATCTTTGATAATTGCTATTCATGTAAATCTGTCTCATCTTCAGCTTCTCACGAAGTTCCCGTTGCGCTTGCCATACATCCATGGATGGTGACCAAGTTTCGTCTTGGAGCTGATATTGACAACGGTCCAGAACCAGGGCATTAAGCGCCGTCCGCGAAAATGAAGCAATCGGTCCGAGAGCTGTCAGAGGCTCCAGCTTACCCTGAGACTGCTGACCTACTGATGAAAGCTCATCATGGTGAGAAATAACGTACAGCTTAGAATCAGTTAGCCCAAAACTTTCCTGCATCACGACGTAGCCGTTCCGAGCTTGCACCGCCGTTTTCTCTACCCTTTGACCGGAAAGCAGATTCCACTCCTCAACCCGTCCGCCTCCTAGGATGCGAACCTCCACATCGTGTGCAGCTTCCCGGTCATTGTTGACGACAAATACAATCGTACAATCCTTAAGTTCACGGCGCATGTACAAAAGTCGGTCATCTTCACGTCCATTGCGATCCAATAGACTAACCGTGCGCGGAACGATAGCTTCTATTTCTACGGCTAGGTAATGTCTGGACTGAAGCTGCTTAAACCGCGGATGCCCAGTCAAAAGTTGCAACTCCTCCGACACTTCCCCCTCCAACATGACCGGTACGTCCCCGAATGAAAATAGATGTCCCCCAGCATTCAAGTAATCGAGCAGCAGCTTATATGTGGATCTTAACAAATTGGATAGTGAGGGAAGCACAACAACTCGATAGGTGGCTTCCCCAACCCTTAGTTGCTCTCCCTCAATACTTCCATCCTCTTCAAGGATCAGCTCATCTCCCAAATCAAAGTCATAATGCTCCCCCAGTAGCTGCCGAATAAAATTGTTAAATGCAAGGCTATATTGGCTAAGCTCTTCCGAATTACCGCCCTGATTACGCCACTGCGTCGCTTGTACATCCTTACCGAGCTTAGCCCATACCGATGCGGTAGGATGGATGACTAGGACATCTCTAACTACATCTCCTTCGCTCAGCACCGAACCCAGTCTGGCAAAATAATCCTCCATCACATGATTATGCTCCCACCAATTCACGTTATAGTTAAAGGAAGGCGGGTAATCCCTTTTGCGGCATCCGCGCAGTGTATAAAGCGCCAAATGGTGGGTTAGTACATTGACGCCAAGTACAAATTGCCAATCGCCAATCCATTTGCGGCCTTCGAACGATAACGCCCAACCCGTAACTCCGTAAGTTTCGGTAATGACCTTCTTTTTCCCATACTGATGAGCTACACTCGACACCTCTTTGATCGACAAGCTTTCGTTGGTTTGTTCGCACAACGTATCGATACCGGGAATATCCATATATCGGTAATGGGGCATAACGGCACCACCATACCGAGCTGCTTCTACCACATCTTCTTCGCAGCAGTAATGTCCGGTAAATGAAATCCCATTCGCTCTGCACCAGTCCCCTATTTGCTTCGTGTAAGCCTCGCAGAACATGTCGGTGACCGTCTTCCAGTAATCGTACCTGATCTTGGAGGAGGGCTCGCCGTGGAAAAAAAAGTAAGGAAGCGTGTCCCAAATCTCATACCCATTTTTATCAGCAAAGGTTTGAGGCATGTACTGCGACCACGCGATCCATGTCCATTCCGGTTCATTCAAATTCTCTCTGAAGCCGAGTATAAAGGGCTCATCTGTAAAAATACCAGGTATGGTATGCCCAAATTCCTCTCCGACGGCTTCCTTGTAACGTTCATACGTCGTTTCGATAAATATCCGGGCCGATTCCGGGTTCATGGTGTCCGTGTACGTATCACCGTGGCACCAATCGTTCGGAGAAGCAATAAGGCGTCTCATAACTAAGTAAACATCTTCTCCGTTAAGTGTGCTGCAGCCTGCATGAAAATCCGTTAGCCTCACGCAGCTGACCAGCTCATTCCCATTAATTATCGCTTGATAAACAGCTTGAATCGATTCATCCGGTTCGAAACTTCGGCATATGGTAAGCGCCAATGCCTTGGCGCGTACGGCATCGCCACCAATGCGAGGCACCATACCGCCGCCCATTCCGGACGAATAGCGATCTTCATCATATAACCATGCAGATACACCTTCGGCTTTCGCCTTGGCAACGGTGTCTTTGATACGCTCCATGAACTCCTGACCCATGTATGGGGTTTCAAGACCTTCCCGTACATGCATCATGAACCCGCCCATTCCTTGTTCCTTGAAGCCTTCAACTTGGGTATTCAATTCTTCTTGCTCCAACCTGCCATTCCACGACCAGAACGGGATAGAGCGATGCTCTATGGGAGGATTCGTAAATTTCTCGATGAGCTCGGCATGACCAAATAGCCCCATTGATACTGATTCTGCATGTTTTCCTGATTTCTCCATAGTAGTTTCAACCTCCAATAAACCCATCATAGAAGATCAGAGATACAGGGTAAATCGTCTGAATCCATCAAGTTAAAAGATATTTAAGATTTCTCGTAAAAATCCCAATATCCGCAAAAAAGCCTAATGAGCACAAGCTCAATAGACCTTTCTTCTAGTGACTTTAGTTTAACCAAGCCTCTTACGATATTCGCTTGGCGTTACTCCCGTATATTTTTTAAACATCCGATTGAAAGAGGTAATATTCTGATACCCGACAGTCTTGGCGGCGTCATGAACTTTGATGCGGTTATCCGCTAGTAGGCTTGCCGCTTTGGCAATCCGGGTTTCGTTGATATAATCCACGATATTTTTGCCGGTTTTCCCTTTAAAATAGGAGGACAAGTAGCCACTGCTCATTTTTAGCTTTTCAGCCAAAACATCCAAATAGATCTCTTCCGATAAGTGCTCGTTGATATATTCGATCACGAAGGAAGTAATCGGATACTTTTCCTCTTTTTTTTCTCGAACTGCTTCAGCTGTCTGCGTTACCCATTCTAACAACAATTGCTCCAAATCCCGAAGCGTATTGCATAGCTGGATTCTATCATCCGAATCATGCAAGATTTCCTCCATACGGTCCGATTCAACAAAGTTAGGAACCACGGCATTCCGAAGTTTACCTACCATCGATTCCGCAAAGCGCATCAGCACAGCCGCAGTAAATTCCTTACCCTGCCATCTGGCATACAGACGTTCCATAAGTGCAGTCAGCTGCGCAGTGTTCCCTTCTTTCAAATTCGCTTCAAACTCTTTATCCTGATCCAGAGAGAAACCAACCGCCATTTGCCTGGCCGCACGTTTACGAATGATTTGTGTTTCATTAATTAACAAACGTTCTCCTACCAGATCCTGCACTTCCTCATAGGCTTTCGTTAAGTGATTTGAAGCTGAATGGATCGATGAAATCGCAATGGTTACGATACCGTGATCTCTATCATGATCGAAAACATACTTCATTTGGTTCAGCAGCTCGTCTAAATCCGTCATGGCTTCGGTAAACACATAGCTCAAAATTTGATCGTGTTCAACCTGAAACGTCAGTAAATCTGGAAATGCGGGCTTGAGCTTGCTGTCAATGAATGTCTTCATGTAATAGAGCCATTTCTGAAACACAGGCTGCGTGATGGCATCTATATTATTAGCCTTGATCTGAAACAGAATGAAAACAAATGGCTTGTCGGTAAAATCAAGGCTGACGGTGTCGTGATCAGAGCTGCGTATCGCTTTCAAATGATGGATAAACGACAGCTGCTTGCGAACCATCTGATTACCGTGAAGTTCGTTACTTATAATGTTAAATTCTTTGATATTCGAGCGATATGGTACATTTTCGTTCATGTCACGAATCGATTCTAGTACTTTTTTGAGCGGGTTGTTTATCCGCGCTGTAAATAGGAAAGAAAACAATATGCTTAGCAAGATTGCCGCCACCACGGCTACAATCAGGGTAATGTTCAATCGATACTGACTGGCAATACGTTTAACGAGCACCCGATACACATATTGATACCCGGTCACGTCACCCTTCATCATAAAATAATACTTATCATCATGGACGAACTCACCGACGCCACCACGTGTCTGCAATTCATCATAGGAAAGGAAGGGCTCCTGGTTCGGGCTCTCGACGATCGCTTGGCCGAGATCATTGTAAATGATAAAGTCATCGTAGATACTTTGATGAAACGCCTTGTACATTTTTTGGGCATTGAGAAAAACAACCATGTAGAAATCCGGATGATCATTGTCTCGGAATATAATTGGAATGAGCTCGCCCAATATCTGCGGCTGGTCACGAAAAATGGTATTAACCATTGTAGCAGATGGAAAAATCCGATTCGAGTAGGTTTCGGTGAATTGCTGCCTCCAGAATGCCAGTGGATATTCGCTGCTTGAATAAAACTTACTAAACATGTCTTCCGCATTCGTGCTCGTGCCTTTTTCCAGGACAATATCGTTCTGCTTGGAATAAATAGCTATGTTCTCTATAAACAAATAAGGATTGCCGACCCAAGTCGTAATATCACGCACGATCAGAGGGAAATTACGATAACTTGGGGACTTATGGAGATTTTGCACTTCGTTGCTATAATAAAACAGAAGCATTTGCTTTTTGATCAGATTAAAATGATTTTCATAATTTCCCTTCGTATTTTCAAGCATCAGTGTATTGTATTTAACAATCTCCTTCCTGACGCTTTCTTTGGAAACGGACATGGAGTAAAGCGTAAGGGATGCGAACAAAACGATGATACAAAGGAATCCCGCGATAAGCCGTATAAAAAGAGAATTTGAATTATTCCGAATGAAAAGTACCGGTTGAAGAGTTTTCATACAACCTCCACTTTATCATGAATAATCACTGCAGTTTTCTTTATTCCCAGTGGTAACCATATCTTAACAAACGGTTAGAATCGTGTAAACGTTTTATCCGTTATGTTATGGTCGTTTTCTAAAAAAAATACCAGCTTTCGTAAAAGCGCCTAATAGACAGTCGATCACTCGGCTGTCCTTACGATTAGGGCTGTATCTAATAGAATCGTTTACCTATTTGGTCATAAACTTGAGCATCTCTTCAAATAAAATAAGATGACTATCCAAAATCTCATGAGCTGTATACTTCGGCGGTGGTGCGTCCATCCCCGTATTGGATTCGAATGTAATGCTCAATCCACCGCAAACATGATGGATGGCAGAAGTCAAATTGATTGCCGGAAAAGGATACTTCCCTTCATCTACCATGATCTGATCGAGAGTAGAATAAGGAATCTCATGTTTCGCATAGGCGCTTTCAAGCTGAAGATTAAACGACTGATGCTTCTGCATGACCCATTTGGGAATATGATAGATTGGCGGTAGGTGTACGTTGTTATTGGCACCGCTGTGCAGCAAAATGGTGAAATCTGGAGCCTCATCATCCGCAAGACTCAGCAGGGCACTTGTCTCGCGCGCCATCGGCGCAAAGAAATTGTCATGCATAAGATTAACGCCATCGTCATTAAAGTACGATCCTAGGAAATCCGAAGCGTCCTTGATCGGATGAACTGACTTACAGTCCGGCCATCTGCAAAGCGTTCCATCCTTCCATGTTCCCTGCATGTAATACACAACCTTCTCTTCAGGCACATCAATGAGCGTATCAATCGGCAATCTCGCTCGACCATCAGGGTTCATGCAAGGAATAAGCAGGAGCCGGAATCGGTGTGCATGTTCGATCAAATATTCGTAGCGCTTTCCTCGATAATCTTCACCTGTTTCAAGGAGCTTAATAAGGTTGAGTACAGCAGTGATCCCTTCTAATTCCCCGCCATGAATGCCTCCTACGATAAGAAGGACAGGCTTATTATCGGGTCCTTTGCGTGCATAATGTTCTGGATTTTTGGCTCCGCAGGCCGAATTATAATTCGCTTTCCGGCCAAAATCCTCTTTCGCGCCGTACTCCACGCAATGGATATCTCTCCCGCCCGCCGATGAGACGAGATGCTTTACCGTCCCCTTCGTAACGTTTGATAAACATTCTTCAATATCTGTTAATGTACTTTTCCAAAATGAGCTATCCATGAGATGTCCCTCCTTCTCTTGATAGCTCAATTGTAACGATAACGATCCGACTCGTGTATGGACGGTTTTTTAGATGGCTCAACTTTTTTTGATGTAAGCTAAAAAAAATACCAGTTTCCGCAAAAGTGACCAGCTATGTCAAAAGCCCAAGCTTATTTCCGACTATATTCAATGCATCTATAGCGAAATCCAGATCTTCTCGCGTATGCTTCGCCGTGACAATGAACCGCACGCGACCTTTATCCATCGCGACCGTCGGGAAGACGATGCCTTGCGCGAATACGCCTTGCTGCAGCAGTAAATCTGAGAACAACATCGCCTTCGCCGGTTCGCCGACGATGACCGGCACGATTGGTGTCTCGCTGCCGCCAGTATCGAAACCAAGCGACTGCACATTGGTGCGGAAATATGTCGCGTTCGACCATAGCTGGCCAATCAACGATTCGCTTTGCTTCAGCACACGAATCGCGGCTAAGCAGGTTGCGGCCACCGAAGGAGGCGCCGAGGTGCTGAACAGGAAAGGGCGCGCTTTCTGAATTAAGAAATCCTTCAACAACTGCTCTCCGGCAACATAACCACCAACCGCTCCAACTGCTTTAGACAACGTACCTACTTGAATGTGTACACGCCCGTTCAAGCCAAAGTGGTCCGTGGACCCTTTGCCGTTGCGTCCCAACACGCCGCTCGCATGTGCATCGTCGACAAACACGATGGCGTCGTATTTTTCCGCCAGTTCCACAATCGCCGGGAGTGGCGCGATATCCCCGTCCATGCTGAACACGCCGTCGGTCACCACGACGCGTTTCGCGAACGAACCGCACCCCCGAAGTACAGCCTCGAGCTGGTCCATATCCTTATGCGCATAGATGCGACGCTGCGCCTTGGTCAATCGGATCCCGTCGATAATACTGGCATGGTTCAACTCATCGCTGATGACGACATCGTCAGACCCAAGAATCGTCATCACACCTTGGTTCGTTGTAAACCCCGATTGGAAAACCAAAGCGGCTTCCGTTCCCTTGAATGCCGCAAGTTCTTGCTCCAACTGGTCATGAATGTCCAGCGTGCCGGTTATCGTTCGAACAGACCCGCTGCCAACACCATATTGCTCGATGGCCTCAATAGCTGCCTTTTTTAAATCCGGATGATTCGTCAGCCCCAAGTAGTTATTCGAAGACATCTGCAGCACGCGACGACCGCCGATGTTCATCCAGGTGTCAGAACCTGTCTCCCAAACAGAAATTGGGCGATAACGCCCCTCCTTCTTCAACTGCTCCAGTTCACGCTCAAGCGAGCCCCAATTTGCCATATTCTAGTTCCTCCTTCTGCCGCAGCGGTTTACTGTCATGTGTGAATATCACCTTGCCGCATAGTCCGGAAGCCATCAGGGCAAACGCCTCCTCATAACGGTCCAGTGTAAATGTATGCGTAATAAGTGGGCGCAGATCAATACGTTTCTGGTCAATCAGCCCCTTCAACTGATACCAGGTTTGGTACATGCGGCGGCCTGTTATCCCTTCTATCCGAAGCCCCTTGAAGATAATATGCTTGGATAAGTCAAGCGAAACTTCTTTGATCGGAATTCCGAGCAAGGATAATCGGGCAGCCGGAGCCGCAGCCTCAAAGCCAGCGCGAATGGCATCCGGATGGCCTGACATCTCCAGCACGACCTCGGCACCTTCTCCACCAGTAACGGCCATTAGTGCTTCCGCAAGCGGAGTTATGGTACTGTTGATCGTGATGTCTGCTCCCATCCGCTCGGCCAACTCCAATCGGTAGGGATTCACGTCGGCCGCAATGACCAGACCTGCCCCGCTCGCCTTAGCAACGGCGACAGCCATCAGCCCAATTGGCCCTACGCCAATGATGGCAACCGACTTACCGACAATATCCCCTGAGAGCACCGTTTGCACCGCATTGCCAAGCGGATCCTGCAAGCAGCCAATCTCGTAAGGCATGTCCGCGCGATTATGGATCACGTTAGACGCCTTCACAACGGCATACTCCGCGAAGCAGCCAGGCGTCGTAATCCCGAAACTACGCGTGTTCGGACAGACGTGTCCGTTGCCCGTACGGCAAGTTTTGCAGACACCGCAAACGATGTGCCCTTCAGCCGAGATATGCTCCCCAAGCTTCACGTTCTCCACATGGATCCCCACCCCTTCGACGATACCAGCGAATTCATGACCAAATACATTCGGCGTAATGACTGCGGTTTCGGCCCAAGAATCCCAATTGTAAATGTGCACATCCGTTCCGCAGATCGAAGTCGCCTTTACCCGTACCAACACTTCATCCGGTCCATAGCTTGGAATCGGCAACTCCTTCAAAACGGCTCCCGGCGCTCGATGCGTTTTGACCAACCCCATCATCGTTTCCATCGCATTTTCCTCCTGATCATGTACACAAGTACGTTATACTGTACGTATGTGCGCTATATAATACTTATACATTATATTATACACACGTGCGTTATATTGTATATAGTGGTTTCGCCTACGATTTAATAAATTCCTACGATTTGTTTGCCAATAGATTGGGTTGGTTTATAATGAGGAATATAAAATCGACCGTTTCCGTTAACAGGAGGAACCATAAGTGGAACAAGAGCACGAACAGATTCATAAAAAAATCGGCAAAAGCCTACAAACGATTCGTAAAGCTAGGTCATTGAGCTTAGATCAGGTGGCAGAGCTGACCGGTGTAAGCAAAGCAATGTTGGGGCAAATCGAACGCGGAGACTCGAATCCGACCATCTCGATCCTTTGGAAGATCGTGAATGGCCTACATATTTCTTTTACATCGCTGATTGAAGATGAGGAGCCTAAGGTAACGCATTTTCGCTTCTTAGACAAGGAGCCTCTCATGGAGGAAGACGGCCACTATCGAGCATTCCCGCTCATTCCTTTCGACCAGAAGAAGCAATTCGAAATTTATACTGTCGAAATGGATCCCGGCTGCAGCCACGCGTCGGAGCCGCACAATGAAGGGGTCGAGGAATACATCCTTATGATGCAGGGCGGACTCGAAGTGACGTTTCACCAAGAATCTTTTCAGATGACCGTGGGAGATGCTATTCATTTCTCGGCCGACCAACCGCATACGTACCGGAATACCGAAGACGTCAAGACCATGTACCATACGATAATTGTGTATCCCTCATAAACGGTGCAATTCATCAACCCTCCTTCACTATCGTTCTCCGTTTCGAATGCTTAAACCATTCACTTAATTTTACAAATAGCACCAAAAAAAGCAGGTAGACCCTCATTAACATGGGTCTACCTGCTTTACGGTTATGACAAGATATTCTCAACTCATGCAGATCATGGAACAACGACTAGGTAACAATCGGATTCCACCTTTTCCAATTTAAGAGTTCAATTCAGACATCCTTATAGGTCTATCTAGACATGTAATAATCAAATTCTGTATGATAGATACAAATGATTTAGTACGTTAGGAGCATAGGTATGAGCATGAAACGCAGCAGTTTTGTCATGTTAGGGGAACATTTTTTTGAACCGGGCATACCTATCTATGTGAACCGCGCAAACGAGACGTTCGAGCTGATCGAACATTCTCACGAGTTTATCGAGATTACATACGTCAGTGAAGGCGCAGGTGTACATTATATTGCCGGCGAGGTAGTTCCCGTTGGCTACGGAACACTCTTTTTCATTCCAGTTGGACAAAGCCATGTGTTTCGACCCAAGACCCCCAAAAAGGACTTACCTCTAATCGTTTACAATTGCTTGTTTCCTGTATCGTATGTGTCGGAATTACGAACCAGCTTTCCACAGGCTTCAGAAATCTTTGACTTGTTTATTAATGGAACCTTGCCTTGGTTCTCTATTCAAGACACTTCGGGGGAATACCATGCCATATTCCGAGAGCTATACCAAGAATTCTCTGCTAAACCGCCTGGCTACTTGGTAGTTCTAACCTCACTTGTTTCGCGAATATTAATGCGCTTATACCGACACCACTTGCAGATTGGTATAGATGCCGGATATCGACCGCAATGGCTGAGCGTAGATGAAGCGGTCTCTTTCATCGACTGCAATTATTCGGCCGAGATTAGACTAAGTAAGCTAGCATCGCAAGCCAATCTTAGCGAGAGACAATTTAGCCGTCTTTTCCGGCACCAGACCGGCATGAGCTTTACCGAATACCTGCAGAACATCCGTATGGAAGCCGCTTGTGGAAAGCTCACCACTACCAACATGAGTGTAGGGGAGATTTGCGTCGCGGTGGGGTATAGTGATCTGAAGTTTTTTCATCGCTTATTTAAGAAAAAAACCGGAGTTACCCCCCGGGAATTTCGTGAAGCTTTCTATTGTACGATTCCGCATCAAAGCGATCCAATTCCTCATAATCGAAAAAATCAAAATCCGCATGCAGGCGTGTTCCTCGCAAATCTTGTGCGCACAGCCCAACGAAAGCACCCGTAAATGATAACTTTCTTTGGTAGCTGTCGGCGAGATTGCCTGCGTACAGCGTCGGACCAATAGGTTCCCACGACTGACCATCTAAACTATAGAAGAATTGAATCTTATCAAAATTCATTGCGGCTTTGAGATAAACGCGCTTCCCTTCAGGAATCGGCACATACGCATCCAGTTCATCATACTGCCCCTGATCGCTTACGATAATCGCTAGATGCTTGCCGATCTGGTCATCGTGGGAGATGCGAAGATAGTAATGATCGGACTCATCATAATAGAGCACAAGTCCTGCCATTTGGGTAAACGTTTCAGGCTCAAACGCCACGCATGTCACCATCTCGCACTGGAAGCTTTGAATTCGTCTTGCCACAAGGCTTTGTTGGTGCAAAGAGGTAAGCGACTCTCTCCCCTTCAATCGCAAGAAGCCAGGACGATCCGTTAAACTTAACCATGACTCGTCAGCTGGTACGCGCAATGTGTGCCAATGCACACTGAGCTTCGCTGCGTCGAAATCATCGCGGACCGGGTCCGGCGCAAACAGATGCGGCGTGAGCTCCGTCTCAGGAATATGCAGCTGTGGCTGCTTACCGCCTGCGGCAAGCCTTAGCCATCCATCTGCTGTCCAAACTACTTTCTGCAGAGATGTTTCTCTGCCCAACGGACTAAGCCCTCTCCCGTCCAACAGAGGACGAGAACAAATGAACACCATGTACCAGTCCCCTAGTTGCGTTTCCACCAAGGAGCCGTGGCCTGCATTTTGCAAGGGATGATCTGGCGTAGTTCTTGTCGTGATCAAAGGGAAGTCAGGATCGACTTCGTAAGGTCCGTCAACCGACTTCGCACGCATCAAAGTTGCAGCATGCATCGGCCCCGTTCCCCCTTCAGCCACCAGCAAATAGTAGTAGCCATCCTTTCGGTACACCATCGGTCCTTCGGTAACACCTAACTCTGTCCCTTGCGTGATCAGCTTAATCTCGCCAATCAACTTGCCTTCAGCTGGACAGAATTCCTGCATAATGATGCCGGCGAAGCGATTTTTGTTTTTGCGAAAATCCCACTGCATATTAAACAGATACTTGCGTCCATCCGTGTCGTGGAACATAAAATGATCGAAACCGCTGGAGTTCAGATAGATCGGTTCAGACCAAGGTCCTTCCATTGAAGGCGCCGTCACCATATAATTGTGCAAATCCTTGTACACGCCTTTTCTACCTACCACATTCGTAAAACACAAATAAAAAGTGCCATCGCAGTAGCTTAGAGATGGTGCCCAAATACCGCCTGAACTAGGCACTCCGCGAAGATCAAGCTGATTCACCCGATCCAACGGACGCGTTAAGGGGCGCCAATTCATTAAATCTTTGGAATGATGAATGAGCACGCCAGGGAACCATTCAAAGGTAGATGTTGCGATATAATAATCATCTTCAACTCGAATGATCGAAGCATCCGGGTTGAAGCCGCGCAGAATCGGATTTTGAATCATGCAATAGTACTCCCTTTCATTTTATCCCCCTACCAGAGATACAAATCGTTCCCTTTAAGCTTGAATATCGCTTCCATGAAATAGTAATCGCCATAGATAATCGCGTGATGATGGTTCGCCCCGTGATAAGAACCCGAGCCGTATTTAATAATACAATCATCCTCCGTTGTCCAATCGCTTCTAGAGCTATCCAATGTCCGTAACAGCTTTAACGCCGCGTTCAGATACAAATTTTTTTCATGCTCGCCTACGACTTTCGCAATCTCGATCAGACCGCACGCCGCGATAGCTGCTGCAGTATCATCCTCAAGCTTCGGTTCTTGTGGCTGCCGGAAATCAACCGGAATTACACCATCTGCAGGAATGTTCGCAATAAAATAATTCGCAATCCGTTTCGCGGTTTGCAGATAGTCATCCTTTTGCGTATGAATATAGCTCATCATGTACCCATACATTGCCCATGTTTGTCCTCTTGTCCAAGAGGAACCTTCTTCATAGCCTTGACCGCCATACGTTCGGACCACGCCGCCTTCAAATGGATCGAATTCCACAATATGATTCACAGAACCATCTGGGCGAACGAATGCCGTCATTCCCGTATCGGCATGCTTCATCGCAATTTGCTTAAACCGAGGGTCGCCAGTTTCTTCTGAAGCCCAGTATAGCAATGGAATATTAAACATGCAGTCAATGATGGCCCATCCGCGGGTATCAGTGTGGTCTAAATCATTCCAAGCACGAATATAACCGCCTGCCAAATTAAAGCGTCCAGCTAGCAGATTAGCCGCATGCAGCGCTCTTTTGCGAGATTCCGGATTCTGCGTCACTTTATAGTTTGCAACGCTGGTTGGCAGCCACATAAATCCAACATCATGATGCAGGCCATAAAATTCATCAAAACAACGATCTAATTCTTTTTCGGAAATTTGCGCGATTTCTTTATATTTCTCGTTGCCGGTTTCGTGATGCATCAGCCACATCATGCCGCCCCAAAATCCGTTTGTCCACCAATTGATTTCATCAGTTACCGTATCAGATGGATTATCCACGATGCGGTTATCATGTGTACCGTTAATGGTTGTGAACGGAATTTTATGTTTGGACTTTTCACTGACCCAGTCCATTTTCGTTGTTATTCTATCAATGACTTCATCCAGCCATACTTGATCTTGACCTGTTAACATAGGTTTCTGCCTACTTTCCTTCATTTGATATCAGCCCTTTGTGGCTCCTGCCGCAACGCCTTTGATGAAATACTTTTGCAGCGCGACAAAGGCAATTAGAACAGGGACGATAGACATCGCCGTACCCGCAAACACCATATCCCACCTGGAAGCGTACTCCCCTACAAACCCAAATATCTCAACAATCATCGTTTTGGGCTTATCGGATGGAAGTACAAGACTTGGCATTAAGAAGTCATTCCAAATACCGAGCCCTTGAAGCACAACCATACTAGCTGTACATGGTCCTAGCAGAGGGAATACAATGCGCCAAAATATACCGTATTTGGAGCACCCGTCAATATCGGCGGCTTCTTCAATCTCACGAGGAATTCCCTTTAAGAAACTGGTGTATAACAGACATCCGAAACCAACGGAACCAGAAATATAGATGAGAATTGGGGCCCCCATACTCCCATATAGACCTAGTAATTTCATCTCCTTAAACAAAGGAATCATATATACTTGGAAAGGAATCATCATACCAGCTAAAAAGTAAACATAAACGAGATAGGTCCACAACTTATTCGCTCTCTCAATCGCATAAGCCGCCATTGGGATGATACCAATCATGCCGATAATTGAAACCAACGTTAGCCCAATACTATTTAACATCGCACGGGGAAAATCAGTTTTTGTTAATAAATACTTAAAGCTTTCCACGTAGATGCTGGTTGGAAATGCGATCGCATCCCGTAATATCTCGCCATTGCTTTTGAAAGCTGAAATCAGTGTAAAATAAATGGGAAAAAAGAAAATGACTGCGATAAGTAACGTTATTGCAAAGAGGAGCACATCTAAGCCGTTTATTTTTTTGTCTGCTTGCATGTTACATCTGAACCTCCCTATTGCGAAGTACTTTGATTTGAATAACCGAAACAATGAGGATCAGAATGAATAGAACAAGTGAAAGTGCCGTTCCGTAACCCTGTCTCAGTTCTCCAAAACCTACTTTATAAATGATGTACGTCAATGTCTCTGTCGAAAATCCAGGGCCACCATCGGTCATAACGGCAATTTGATCGAATATTTTCAAAGATCCAATCATTGATAACATCATACAAACCGTAAAGGCGCCCGCAAGAAGAGGAAACGTGATATGTCTAAATTGCTGCCAGCGGTTGGCACCATCAATGCTTGCCGCTTCGGTTAACTCAGACGGGATTCCTTGCAGGCCAGCTAAATAAATGATCATATAGTAGCCAGATGCCTTCCAAATCGTAAATATGATGATAGAAATGAGTGCATAATCTGGATTTCCAAGCCAATCAAGCTTTAGGGATGATAATTTTAATTTATCAAGAATTTGTGTAAGCACACCAAAGTTATAATTCAAAATAATGGTCCAAACGAAGCCCAACACGATACCACTAAGCAGAACTGGTAAATAAAACACGCTTCTAAATAGGTTTCGTAACCATTTCACTTGATCAACCAGCATGGCAAGCGCTAACGCAACTACATTCTCTAAAACGACCAATACGATGGAAAGAATGAGTGTATTTTTGAGAGCGTTATGCACGCGATCACTATGCCACATTTCCACAAAATTATCGAAACCGATATAACGGATCTCATTACTTATGCCATCCCAAGAGGTGAAGCTTAAATACACACTGCCGAAAGTAGGAACAATAACGAACAAGGTGTATAAAATAAAAGCTGGTAACAAAAATAGTACAGTGTAGGAAAGCCACGACTTCTTTTTCTTTACTTGTTGTATGGTGGTTGCCATTCTCTCACGCTCCAATCGACTTAGAGAAGGAGAACCTCCGCTGTGGGCAGAGGTTCATCCATCTGAAGCCGAGTTTTATTTTTTCATTGCTTTAATAGCAGCATCCCATTCCGCATCCGCTTTTTTCATATAATCTACACTGAAATCACCCTTAACTAACCAATCTTGCGCTAGCTTATAGAACCAGTTACGCCATGTTGGCGGCATTTGGTCTTCACCCCAGAAACTATTAATCTGTAGGGTTTTAACGACTTTGGGATCTGCCATCATCGTAAGAACTTCTTGAAGCTGCGGACTTGCTTCATACGTAATTTTTTCTTTCGTAGCTGGAATTGCACTGGCTATTTTCAAATAGCTCGCATATTGATTTTTGCTGAAGAAGAATTTGATAAATTCACTGATTGCAGCAGTTTTGTCAGGATCTTTAATGGCATTCGCTGAGAATGACCAACCGGATGGCTGTGCAAGACCAACAACATTGACAACACCATTTTGATCAGGTACAGGGTACCAGCCGAAATCAAACTTCGGATCTGCTTGAGCGATCTGCGGGAACATCCAAGGCCCGGAATAAAGACTGGCCGCTTTACCCGTTACTAGCATCGAAGCTGTTTGGTTATCAGCCGTACTCATGAATCCTTTGTCTACATAACCTTTGGTGAAAAGCTCCGTAAATAATGTCATCGCTTTCATCGGACCAGCGTCTGTGAAGCTTGCTTTTCCTTGCGAACGCTTGGAATTCCAGTGAGGATCTTGCGCGAGCATTTCGTCCATAAAGAATTTATTGATCCAAAAGCCCCAGTGGAAAATATCTTTACCGCCAACCACGATTGGTGAGATACCTTTCGCTTTCAGTTTCTCTTGCGCGGCAATAAAATCAGCATACGTTTTGGGCTCTTCAGTGATACCCGCATCCGCATAAGCTTTTTTGCTATAAATAATACCTTGTGGCGCTGGCAAAGCGATCGGTGCATTATATACCTTACCGTTTACTTGAGGTACGCTGTCGAACAAGCTTTGCAAATCTTTAGGCAATTCAGCGATTTTTCCGCTATCCGCAAACAATTGGGTATCACGCATTTCTATTAAATCCGGGAATTCCCCAACTGCATCCTTTGTTTTAATGAAATCTAAGTAAGAAGCTGTTGTCGTTTCACTTAGATCTTTAATTTTGATATGAGGATTAGCTTTCGTAAACGCGGTTATGGAATCGGCAACCGCTTGCTTAGTTGCGGGGTCACCTGTTGCATAAATGACACTGAATGTTACATCTTTCTTCGGAGCCGCAGTTGCTGCTGCTGTGCCTGCCGGTGCTGCGCTTGATGTTGGAGTTGTGGAATCATTGTTATTGCCGCAGCCTGCCACAATGAGTGCTAAAGCTGTCGATCCTACGAGTACTTTGGAAAATGTTTTAACCATGTTAGAAAGTAACCTCCCTTTAGTAAATAGCTTCTTGCGAACAACGCCAGCTTGGTACTTTCGACTCATCAAGTGTTGTTCTGTTCCTTGATTTAAGACTAACATACGCCCAAATCGTTTAGAATGAAGTTTTTTAAGCTCGATATGCATGAATTTAAGAAGGTGAAAATGAATACACAATCTATGATCTACATGGAAAAACAGCTTCCACCCATGCTTCGAATCGAAGCTAAAGCAGAAGCTGCCTACAGGAATAACAGAAATTCCGACAATTCACCCTTTGATTTGACTCTTGTACTCATGGGGCAGCTTGCCATAGCTTTTCTTGAACATATCGCTGAATTGCCGTGGATTTTGATAACCAACCTTCTCAGCAATTTCATAAACGAGCAAATCCGTTTGCAAAAGTAATCGAACCGCATTTTTCATTCGGATGTTCGTGACGTACTGTTTAAAATTCTCTTGCGTGTGCTTCTTAAAGAAGCTGCTAAAATAATATGGATTCATAAAAACTTGGGAAGCCATACTTTCTAACGTTATATTTTCACTATAATGCTCCTCAATGTATTCCTTAACAATCTTTATCTGCTGCGCTTCGCGGCTGCCGCCTGCCGTGCTTACTTGTTCCAGTATTTCCAAAATTGTAACGGTTATGAAATCTGTCAGATCACGATAACGGTAAAATTGATGCATCCGCTGTTGCCAGTCAATCCGTTGTTCCGCCGACACCTTAAGGTCAATCCCGACAGCCGACATTTCCTCCATTAAGTCCGTAAGCATGGCGTATACGATTAATACCGCCGATTCTTTGCGACCGTTGGCGCCCACTGTTGCATGTTCAAAGAAGCTTCCCAACAGTTCCTGCACTTGCTGCTTATCTTTGGCAATGACTGCTTTAATCACGGCTTGCTTTGCATCTGCCAATACATGATCTGAGCCGCTATGTCGTTCATTCTGTGACCAGGACAGAATCGTCCCTTCCTTTTCGAAATAGCTATAGTTCATCGTCTCAATGGCCGACATATAGGATTCCCTGATGTCCTGAAGGCTAATTACTGGCAAACCGATACAGATCGTCAAATGAATTTTAAGATAAAATAACAGCTTATCCCGCATTTCACTAGCTAGACGCTGCATATCATCTTCAACACGCATGTGGTTCACAATGACGCATAAATTCTCACCTTTTTGAATGACGAGACCGCTGCCATATAGTTGGATCAGCTCATCCACCAGATTAGATACCGCAAACACTAATAGACGCTTCTCATGCTCCCCCCACCTGCCATCTTGTAACTGAACATGAGCTAGTTCCACATATAGCACGCTGAAACATGCACCTGGAAAATGTGTGTTCAAGCTCTGAAGCTTACGCTGAGCTTCTTCCCACCGAATATCGCCTTGGGTGAGTCTGTCGAACAACTCCTCGAGCTGCGTTTTCTTATCCTTTTGTTCATACACAGCAAGCTTACCTTTGGAGGATTGGTCTTTATTCGCCTCCTGCAGCTGCGTCATTGCTTTGCCAACTGCCTCGAGCAGCAGACTCTTCTCAATCGGCTTCACCAAATAATCGACTGCACCAAAAGCTAATGCATCCTTCGCATAGGAAAACTCTTGATAGGCACTGATGAAAATAATTTTCGTCCGCAGTTGCTGTTTTTGCACTTCCTTTATGACATCGATACCTGAGCCATCCGGCATACTAATGTCCGTGATAACGAGATCAGGCTGTTTGAGTACAATCTGCTCCATCAGACTTCTGCCAGTCATCGCCTCACCTATGATTGCAATGCCGAGCTCTTCCCATGGAATGAGCTTTTTTAACCCTTTGATAATGATCGGTTCATCATCAGCTAGAATGGCGTTCAACACGGACGCTCACCTCTTTCGTTAAAGGTATGACAAGACGGACGGTAGTCCCAATATGTTGACTGCTATTGATCTGTACGCCATAACCATGCCCATACAACGCCACAATGCGCTCATGGACATTAATGAGCCCAATGCTGCTTCCCGTATCCAGCGAACTGCCCTTCGCCAGCTTCTGACGAATCAGCGTGAGCGTTTCCTCGCTCATGCCTACTCCATCGTCATCTATTGTGACACTAAGCAGGTTATCTGGCAGCTTCTCAATTGAAATGCGAACCGTACCTTTCCCTGCTCTAGGCATAATGCCGTGATAAATAGCATTCTCGACAATCGGCTGCAGGGATAGTTTCGGGATCGCATAGTCCATTAGGTCCGCATCGAACCGGAAGTCAAGACCTAACCTGTGATCGCCATATCTGATGGCCATCAATTGAAAGTATTGCTCCACGTTTGCTTTCTCAGCCCGGATTGCAACGGTTTCTTCGCCGTAATCGAGTACATACTTAAGTTGATGTGATAACGACAAAATCATGTCACCCACCTCATTCGCATCTTCCGCAACGGCGCTCATCCGAATAACTTCCAGCGTATTGTACAAATAATGCGGTCTGATCTGGCTTTTCAACGCGTTCAGCTCCGCTTGCTTCTGCTTAATCTGCGCAACATACACAACATCAATATATTCCTTCAGCCGCCATACCATTTTATTAAAGCCATGAGACAGGAGCCCCAACTCATCCGCTGACTTAACGGTCACCTTTGTATCGAAATTACCAGACTCCACTTTCGCCATTTCTCGTGTAATACTGCGAATCGGGTTAGAGAAGCGATTAGAGAACCAGACTGCGACCACAATCAATGACACCATACACAAGCCAATGACGAACGTAATCGTCCGAATAAGCTGCTCTACTTTGAGAAACAGTTCTTTTTTATAAAACTCCCCGACAATTTGGATACTATTCTCCGTTGTTTCCTGTTGCAGATGCAAGAAGTCATCCGATGTATTCGCGTGAAATACAGTACCGATGTGCTCCATCTGATTGCTGTATAGGATAATCCCCTGTTTATCTACGACATAAACGGTATCTCGATTATTCAGAACCATTTGCTTGAAAATTTCATTAAATACGCCTAGCCCTACGTCCATGTAAAAGGTCCCGACAATCTCGCCTTCAACCTTGGATGACCCCAAGACATCAGTTAGATTGCGACTGAACGTCATGACTTGATCCGTTGCCCCAATAAAATAATCCTGTTTATGCGTCGAAAAAAAGCCGAGACCGTTACGAACGACCTTCATCTGCTCCTTCCACTCAGTCCTTGGGTATTGATATTGGTAATCCAGAGCAACGTTGTTCTTCGTCAAACTTTGAAAGGTCCCGTCTGGCTGAACAAAAAAGACATTTTGCAAATTACGTTCGGTATATAAAATCGTTTGCAAAAAATCGTTAATCGTCGTCGTTAGACGGTAATCTTTTTCTTTATTTTGTGCTGCTATCGCTTGTCCCAATTGGCCGTACTGCCCACCAACCCCGTAAGAGTACATGAGTTTGGAAATACTGTTGTACTTAACAAACATATCATCCACATTTCGGCTGGCAAACAACAGCATTTGCTCATAATTATTCGTCGCATAACGCTCCATAAACCCGCTGAACGTCTGCAGTGAAATATAGCTGAGAATGAGCAGGGGGATCAGCCCAACTGAAATGAATGATAGTGTGAATTTGGCAAAAATGCTTTTGTGCAACCGAAAAGGGTTTGATGCCATCAGATAGCCGCCTCATGCTTTCAAGTTTAGAATATGTCTATTTTAACAGAATTCGTCCGCGATACTACCGTTGGAACTTTATGTGGAAGAAAATACCGTCAGAGCACGATTGCTCTGACGGTTAATAAAGACAGTCGCATCGAAATTGTATTAAAAAAGGCACGCCACACAGTTAGCGTGCCCACATCCTAGTGCAGTAGCGCCTTCAACTCGCTATTTAATTCCAATACGCGCAGCAGAATCGTCAGCGCCTCAGCGCGTGTCGCCTCTTTACCTGGCGCGAAGCTACCCTCAGCCACGCCGCTGATGATGCCCATCTGCGCTGCAGCACTGATCTGCGCTTTGTTCCATGCGCCGTCGATATCGGTGAACCCGGCGCTAGTCGCTGTCGGTTTCAACTCGACCAGCTTCGCAATGATCGCGATGATCTCCGCGCGCGTAATCTCCTGGTTCGGTCTAAACGTACCGTCACCGTAGCCACTAATGATACCCGTTCCCGCTAGGGCATTAATAGCTCCGGCCGCCCAGTGCTGCTGCACGTCAGACAGGGATGCCGGCGTGTCAGCGGTTAAATTGAACAGCTTCGCAATTACGGTCGCAAATTCCCCGCGGGTAATGCTTGCATCCGGCTGGAACGATCCGTCGGCGTAGCCCTGAATAACACCGAGCTTCGTAAACACGTTCACGGTATCCTGTGCCCAATGCGTGTTCGTGTCGCTGAACGTAGCTACTCCCCCTTCCTGTTGCTCAAGCTTCATCTTGATGTCGGCAACCAGTGTTTCCTCATCTACGATAGACGAAAATGGGGTTTCCGATGTATCCTCAAGCTCCTTATCCGGTTCTGGCTTCGTCTCCGGCCCAGGTGTCGGACTCGGTGTCGGACCTGTGGCCGGCGTTGAATCCGGTGTTTCTGGTGTATTTGGCGTATCCGGTGAATCTGGCGTATCCGATCCACCGTTTCCAGCAGGATCCCATACCGTCAAATCATAAGTCGCGAACACACCTGAAGCATCCGTGGCCGCTGCCGTTACCGTGACACGCCCCGCCGAAATGCCAGTGAGCACACCCGTTACTGGATCAATCGACGCTTGACCGTCCACTGAAGTTACGGACCAGTTTACCTCCGGATTTGTCGCATCAACCGGGCTAACCAAAGCCCCCATCTGTTGGGTATCGCCCACATAGACCGCATTCGTCACACTAGAAATCTGAATGTCATTCACGAGTACGTCCGGTACCCCGATCGGCCTTACAATGACGGACGTTTGCGCAGTCGAGGCGTGGCCTTTGCTATCCGTTGCCTTTAAGGTTAACGGATAAATTCCTACCATTTGCGGCGTCCAATTGAAATGCCCCGTTCCTGCCCCAATGGATGCACCTGCCGGTATATCAACCCCGGAGAAGGTAATCGCCTCGCCTTCCGCATCCGAAGCATACACGGTATACGTCACGGTTTGCCCCAGCTCAATGCTGGTGGACGTGATCGGCGTAATGACAGGCGCTTGATTCACATCGATGACACTGCCGTGGAAGCGCACTTCCGCCATGTTGCCGAACCAAGAGGCAGAATTATACAATCGGATATATCGGTATGGCGTCGTGTTGCTGACCTTAAAGCTTTGCCATTCAGAGGTAGAAGCTGCTCCTGCCGTCAAATTCACCCATGTCGCTTTGTCATTCGAGCCCTGCACCACGGCGCCTTTGATTCGTGCCACTTGATCCTGTCTAGCCATAATTTCAACCATCGACAATAAAGCACGGAAGTCTTGTTTAAAATCAAACGTCACATAACCCCCGGCACCGTTCGAGCCGTTACGGAAATCGGAAGACGTGCTGGCATTCGCATCAAACAAGTAGTTCGTCTGCTTAAGCGTTTCCACTGTATTGCCTGGTCTGCCAGTTGTAGTAGTCGGATCTATTAAATACGTAATTCCTGTCACATTAACCAGCTGCTTCGAATCGTCCACAAGAAACAGTTTGCTGTTATCCGTTGTCAAGAACGCCGTATCTCCATCGCTTCCATCCTGTTTCTTGAAGTTAATGGCGAACTTCACGATGCCTGTCGCCATCGTCGTATTCGCTGCAAGTGTTGCCGACCAGTTGATGTTGTCCGTAGAGCTGACAGCAGCATCCTGCCCACCTATTTTCACGGTCACCTGAGAAATCGGCTCTTTCGCTGTCCAAGCCAGCTTAATTGTGTTACCTGGCACAATCCGATTCATAAATGCCTGAGGTGAGCTCAGGCTAACCGATTCTATTGTGCTGACCGTCTCATACCGCTCACCGTACATTCTGAATTCGGCGACTTCTAGCATATTCGTTGGGGTCGTCGTCGTGCTTGGCGGTTGCTGAATCACTTGCATTTTAATAAAGCGGAATTTCGAATTCTTGTACTCCTCTTTCACGTTCAGCATTTGTAGATCTTCGGAATTATCCGTCATCCCCTCCGTTAGTCGCGTCCATGTTTCACCGTCATTGGAGCCAAATAACGTCAGTCCCGAGATCCGCTCTGGAAAGCTTCTTCTCCCCTGAATCTCGAAAGCGCTTGTTGTCACTTTGAAATTCGAACCGAAATCAATCGTATGGTACAAATCCCCCGCCAACTGATACACCGAGAACGTGTTGTCGTTGTTATCGATTAAATCGGTAATTGATGTACCGAAGGTGGAGCTAACCATTTTGGTGTAATCGAGACTGCCATCACTCAAATGCGGAGTCAACAGCTGCAGCCCTACCATTGCGCTCCGCAGTGTTTGTAGCTTCGTATAAAACACAGCATCCGTTGCCGTCTGGATCTGCGCCATCGCATCATTGTAAGCATTCTGATACGTCTCTAGTGACGCCGTCACATAGCCAGCGCTTGGATTGTACGGCGCAATCGCCGCATTCACCGCACTCTGCCGGTCGCTCGTCACAACGAGGTTAAGCTCCTTCGTAGTCACCGAAGTTCCGTCGCTCGCCACTACGATAACCGAGCTGTTCCCCGCCACTCCCGGCGTCCACGTGAAGACTCCGCTACCCGCGTTCAGACTAGCTCCCGCCGGGGAGTTCATCATCTCATACATCACTGTATCTGTCGGATTGCTATCTGTCGCAGAGAAATCCAGCGAGATAGGTATCCCTACTGAGGAGATAATTGTCGTCGCCGACTTGCCGCTTTTGAATGACGGTGCAGATAGCTGCGTGCCCGCTTTCACGTGAAAATGATCGAGGTCCACCGTCGTGCCGTCACCTTTTACCGTCATGTACATGATACTGTATACGCTGTCAATTTGACTTAAGGTGACTTGACTGATGCCCATGTCGTAAAGCACATAGCGCCATTCCCCGTTCGTGTTAGGGAGTCTTACGTTATAAAACGGAGCAGAATTCCGCTCTTTGCTTAACCCTAACGTAGCCGTGCCATTCGTCCGAAACTTGATACCGATGATCCGTGACGTTGAGCGATCTGCATACGAGAAGTTTAGTGGAGCGATCGTGCTCCCCTCTGCCGTTGCCGTTACTTCTATATAAGAAGTAGACCCTTCTTGCTTTGTTTCCGAGTGGTTGTCGAGGGCTGTGTACCGATCCTCCAGCTCTACGATCGCATCGCTGGTCATTTCCTTGGGCAGATAAGTCGCCCCTTCGGCTTCCGCTGCCTTCGGTGTATAAATCCAGAAATCGCCTCCGCCATCCGGACTTTCCCAAGCCTGACTAAGCGTCCCCTGGTAGTAATAGTTAGACGGAATACGCTTCGTGAAAGCTTCATAGAAGTACGGTGCAGCCTCTGCAACGTTAACACCTTTTACATAGGTATAGTAATAATAAATATCCCAAAACTGCGTCGTCGTCATCCGCCCTCGATAGGAGTCAGAAATAACGCGATAAATACCTTGCGTGACGCCGTTTTCATCCATTTTATAAGCAACCGGTGTCCATGGAGTTTCGTAGCCCAGCATATATTGCCAGAAGTAATTTGCTGTTTTTAAAATTCGATTATCCAAAAAATCAAAGCAATCCACTGCATTTGGCGCGGTAGATACTGTACCTTCCACCGGATCTACTTTGGTACCCTGAGCGTTTAATAAACGCGCCAAAATAGCCGCATTCGTCAAATCACCGCCGCCATGCGCCTGGTCCCTTCCCATTTCCACGTGCTGGATAACCGGCTCTGCCAAATGTTCGCCTGTCACTGCATTCGTGTCCACGGAGCGGAACAACTGCTTGATCGAGCCGTTAATACCTTGATCTACCGCAGTTTTATTCACGGTAAACCACTCAATTCCCTCGTTGTAACGCGCCCGGTTATCGGTAAAAATATACCCCGACATCGCGCCAAGCAGCGGATAAGTATGTTGGTTCATAAAATAGTTGTTACCATGCAAAAACGTCTCCGTAACTGGCACAATTAAATTGTTCGTAAAATCGTCCGTATCCTTGGCCGTCCACTGCAAGGTTGGTGTTTGCGTGCTCGAATAACGTAATATTTCGGCCGCCGTTACCATCCGGTTGAGCGGAATACCCATATGAATATGAGAGTCGGTAAAGTACGTATACTTCGTAGGGTCCATTTGCTCCCAAATCCGGATAATCTGCATCGCATTAGCTCGATACACCTCATCACCTGTGATGTAAAACATGAGCGCTTGTGTATACGCTTTCAATCCATCTGCAACAAAAGGGCCCTTCCCGTTAACCTCGACAGATGCCGGCTTAGTTGGATCCGTTGGACTTGCGTTACTCGACGTGACCGTCGTCGACGCATTGGACGACACCGTCATTGCTTTGTAATACGAATACCAAGGCTCCTTCTGGTCGATAATCTGCTGTCTCATGTTATCCAAAATCAGCTTGGTCAAGCCGACACCTGGATGAGTGAATCCGTTGCTGCCTGTCGTTTCGGTGATTGAGACCGTATCCGTTGCTATCGGCACCACAGCCGCTTGCGCTGCAATCGGCGCAAAGGTTGCCAGTATGATGATTGCTAGAAAGGCAGCCATAATCCGCGTGCCAACCCGCTGCCGGTGAATTGCGCTTTTAAACTTCATATCGAACCTCCTCATGATTATAAAAAATGGTAAAACCTTACGAACCTCGCCCTCATTATAAACAAGTTGCAACTTTTTGGGAGTGCGGAAATTTAAGCCGTGAGTGCACTTTTTAAAGCGATGTGGACGAGACATGGCGATCTTGCTTCATTTGTACCTTCTGTCAAAAAAAAAAAGATCCGAAAGATGAGCACTTTTTCAAAGTGTTATCTTCGGATCACAGTTCAGTTGAGTTGCAGCATACATAGCATAACCGGCTCTACTTGTTTATTCTTTTACAGATCCTAACGTAATTCCGTGGATAAAAAATCTTTGTAAAAACGGATAAATGATGAGAACCGGAATCATAGCAATAAAGATTTTAGCCGAGTTCAAGGTCTGATTAGATAGTTCACTCATCTTCTGGATTTGTTCCGCGGTCATGGTATTGGCGTCCACAATCACGACCAGTTGCTGAATGTAGGTTTGCAGCGGATAATGATCCGCAGTCGACATCAACACAAGGCCATTAAAAAACTCATTCCAGTGATAGACGATGCTGAACAAGGTTACGGTTGCCAATACGGGAACTGCCAGCGGAATGTAAATTTTAAGGAGCATATACCAAGGTCCTGCCCCATCTACAAGTGCCGCCTCTTCCAATTCTTTAGGCAAATTACGGAAATAGTTAATGACGAGAATTACACTGAAAATCGGCACACTGTTTCCTAGGACAAGCGCCCAAATATTATTGATCAAGCCTAGTGACTTAACCGTTTGATACCAAGGGATTAAGCCTCCGTTAAATAACATCGTAAATACCAAAATCCACATCAGCACATTTCTAAACGGTAAGTCTTTCGCATTTTTGGATAAGGGGTAACCCATCAAAATAATAATCACGAAGTTAAGGCTCGATCCCAACACGACTCGTTGTATGGAAATCCAAAACGAATTGAAAAATTTACTGTCACCCATGATCTCTTGATAAGCGTTCAAATTAAACCCCACCGGCCATAAACCAACTCGCCCCGAGGATGCTGCTGCATTATCACTTAACGAGATAGCAAGGGTATACCATAAAGGAAGAACACATAATAGCGCTATGCCAACCAGCAGCACGATAAGGAAAAGATCGAATACTCTGGAGCCGATTGTTGTTTCTTTGACCATTTTCATGCTCCTTTATATTAAAAAATACGATAATTTGCAAACTTAGCAGCTAGGAAATAGGAAGTTGTAATGAGAAGAAAACTGATGACTGATTTTAATAGTCCCATTGCCGTTGCCAATCCATACTGGAGATTCAATAAACCTGTCCGATAAACCCAGGTATCAATAATATCGCCGCTTGAATAGACAAGTGGATTATAGAGGTTGAAAATTTGGTCAAATCCAGCATTTAAGACATTGCCTAGGCTGAGCACTGAAAGTAAAATAACCGTTGTCATAATGCCAGGAAGTGTGACATGAAGTAATCGCTGCCAGCGAGTGGCGCCATCAATTGCAGCTGCTTCGTATAGAGAAGGATTGATTCCCGTTAAAGCCGCCAAGAAAATTATCGTATTAAATCCAAATTCCTTCCAAACATCACTTCCGACGATGATAAAGGGAAACAATTCCGCCTTGGCAAAGAACAACGTAGGGCTTATACCGAATAGGCCTAAGATCCCGTTAACAGGTCCTTTATAAGACAAAATATCCAATAGAATGCCAGATAGAATAACCCAAGATAAAAAGTGCGGTAAATAAACAATCGTCTGCACCCATCTCTTTAATAATGCAATGCGCAATTCATTCAGCAATAAAGCGAAGATAAGCGGAACAATCATATTCGCGATAATTTTCATAACGGCAATAAATAACGTATTAAAAAATACTGTTTTGCTATCATTAAGCGTGAACATATACTTAAAATTTTCCAATCCGACCCAATCAGAATGAAACATGCCCAGGCCTGGATTAAAATCTTGAAAAGCAATGACAATACCGAACATAGGAACGATACTAAACAGCGTCAACCATATAAATCCAGGAAGAAGCATGAGATAGTAATGTTTGGCAAACCCCTTCGTAACCATCCTACCGATCACTTCCATTCTCTCTATTGTAAGGGGAAGGCGCCAGGGTTCTCTGACGCCATCCATGCTTTCTTACTATTTGATGCTCTCATCGATTTCAGCCAGAATTTGATCTCCGCCTTGCTTCTTCCAGTCTTGTACGAACTTATCAAAGGTATCCAGTGGCGCAGCTCCCATGATAATTTTGAGGAATGTTTCCTTTTCTAATTTATCGAGTGAAGCCCATCTGCTTTCCATCGTTTTCGTCTGTGCGTAGGTAACACTATACGTTTTCTTAAACGGCTGCTGCAGCGGGGATATCCCTACAAATGTGGAATACATACGTTTCCATGTCCCTAAATCCGCGTTAGGGTCCCAGTATTGAATATCATATTTGTCATAGGGTTCCAGCTTCACTTTTTTCACTTTTTCAGCATCGGCTTTTAGTAATTTATATCCTGGCAGATCTAGATCCTCCGGCTTTTTGGTGCCTGCAAGAACCTCTTTCATCATCTTGTACGTAACATCCATTTCATCCATTGGAGCAAAAACGATTCGCAGCGGATAGTTTCCAATTGCCACTTTAACATCGAATTTGGATTCATCGCGCAGCAAAAGATTTTCCATTTGAATGGCGGCCTCTGGATGCTCATAACCTTTCCGAACAACTAGATATTGATTGGAGGGATTCCCCATGTGAGGTGTAAATTCACCATTCACATCCAATGGTGCCGTATAAGCTTGCCAATTTGCCTTCGGATTATTCTTAATGGCATCAGCTAATGGACCATACCCGCCTGCCCACCATAATCCGAAATAAATGCCTGAAGTTCCATTCTTGATCAGTTCCTGCGCATCCTTCCGAATGGTCATTTCCTTATCAATCAAGCCTTTGGCATAGAGATCACGCAGCTTCGAGAGAGCTTGCTTCGTTTCTGGCTGAAGGGAGCCATAGGTTGTTTTACCATCAGCACCTTTTAACCAAAATCCTGGGTATGAATGATACGAAGAAAAGATAGGGTCGAAACCATAGTTATTATTATTAGGATTGATAAAATCTGCATTCAGTAAACCGCCTAATTGCGGGCCTGTTATCCCAATGGTATCGGCTTTTCCATTCCCGTCAGGATCTTGTTCTACGAACGCTTTTGCCACTTTCTCTAGATCGTCGATCGTTTTAGGTGGTTGAAGGCCTAATTTGTCCAACCAATCCTTACGAATCCACATCATATGAACCATATCCGATTCTGTCGTGACGTTAGGAATGGCATACATCTTCCCATCTACTGTAACCGACTTAAGCGCAAGTCCTTTCGTTGTTTCAATGATATGTTTGATTGCAGGTGAGGCATATTTATTGTAAACTTCGGTCAGATCTGCCAGTTGACCACTTTTAACCATTTGTCTGAACTGTGTATCTTTCACAACCAACGCATCCGGCAAATCATTACTGGCTATGGATAAATTCACTTTTTGGTCATAATCCTTACCACTGGCAGCCTGCCAAACAATCTTGGTATCAATATTCAAGTTTTCTTTTATATAACGGGTATACGGATTGTTTTCAGGGGAGTCTCCCGCTGGCAAGGTCTTATCGGATGCATCTACATCTTTACCAATTTTAATCGTAATTGGATTGGCAGATTTGGTGAATGGACCTGCCTCAGTTGCCGTTTGCGCTGCTCCCGTTTGCGCCGGTGCAGTAGAAGATGTAGAAGCTGCAGGTGATTGTTTCGCCGTTTCTGAGCATGCGGATAATACGACTAGCATCCCTGCAAGTAACAGCATCATGCTCTTTTTAGATCGTCTCATTTAAAGCCCCTTCTTTCGCTTTTAGAATTTATCTACTTCCTAAAAGTATCATGAAACATCGCACTACTAGGATGGAAAACGGTTACACATTTAGAGGGGTAAATGACCGAGAATTCGCAGATAATCCCCTCTATCTTATGAATTTACGGCATTTGACCCTCTAGTTTTCGGACATTTCTCTACCCGTTACACTCTTCAGCCGATACTCGCTTGGTAACAGGCCTGTTTGCTCCCGAAAGGTGCGACTAAAGTACTTTTCATCCATATATCCAACGTTCTCTGCAATCCAGAGAATCGTTTTGTTCGTGTATAGTAGATACTCCTTGGCTTTCTCTAAGCGTTTGTGACGTAAATGCTCACTAAAATTAATGCCTACAATTTCTTTAAAGCACTGACTAAAGTAACTTCTGCTCATATTAACCCGCTTCGCAACACTCGAGGCCGTAATTTGCTCTTTCATCTCTTCATTTGCAATGTAAACAGCTTTCATCACACACTCTACTACCTCTTGTGAAAAAGAAGGTTTATCAATCGCCTTGCGAATCATTTCACGAGTAGCCTTCAGCCATTCTTCAACCTGAAGCCAGCTTTCAAATGAATCAGGCAATTGAATTTCCGCCAAATCAACAGGATGAAATAAAAGATTCCATTTATCGAGTAACGCATATAACAACCCGATCAGCTTTGTTTGAGGCAAACGCAGCTGTTTCAAATCATGGATATGAGTTGTAAATAAGTTATCTTGATAGACCCATTCGTGACCCGACCATTGCTCTTTCACTACGTTTAAGTCTTTTGGAGCTGCTTCCAGTTGGTGATTATCCCCTTCATGAGCGGCGGAACCTACACTATGCGAAGGTTCATTATCATAGAAGATATCCGTTGGATTAGGTGCCTGCTTCTGCTCCTCCTTAATCCGTTTGTATATCCGCTCCAACACTTCCTCAAAGCGCTCCTTTTCAAGTTGAACCTTGGCAATGTAATCAATAGCCCCAAGTCTCAGTGCCTCTTGGATATATTCAAAATCCTGATGGAAGGTTAGCACGACCGTATAAATACTCGGATATTGCTTTCTCACGATTTTCAGCAATTCGATCCCAGACATAACAGGCATCGCCAAATCAGTCAGCAATAAATCTATCGCATTCGCTGCTATAAATTCCAAAGCTTTCTCGCCATTACTGGCTTCCCCGACAACCTCCATGTCAAAATCATGCCAAGGCATGGCGGATATAAGGCCCTTGCGAACCAATTTATCATCATCGACAATCATCACTTTAATCATGCCGGGATTTCACCTCCAGATTAGGTAAGGAAACAAGGATGGTTGTCCCTTTTCCGATAACACTCGTAATACTCAGGTCCGCCTGATCGCCATATTGGGATTCGAGCATTCGCTTAACATAATTTAAGCCAATCCCCATACCAACTTTTTTGTTTTCAACTTCCGGATTGTGCAATAGGTTATAAATCGTTTCTTCCGACATGCCTGAACCGTTATCATGAATCGAGATATGAATCGCATTCGTTAAACTAACATCTACCTTGATATATCCGTCATCACTTAACCCATGATAAAGCGAGTTTTCGACAAGCGGTTGGAGAATAAAGCGAGGGACCGGCATGTTCCATACCTCTTCATCGACATTCATCTGGACATCAAACTTAAAATCATAACGAATTTGCTGTAAAATCAAATATTGCTTTAAGGCTTCTATTTCTTCATGAATGGTAGAGGCCTGTCCCAGCTTGCCTAAATTATAATGCAGCAGCTTATTTAAGGAGGATACAAGACGATCGATCTCATTCTGTCCGTTCATGACGGCTAACCAATGCACCGTATCCAATGTATTCATTAAAAAATGAGGATTAATTTGATAGAGCAATTTCTCTACCTCAAGATCCACTCTTCGCTTCTCTTTTCGCTCGACTTCGGCAAACAAATTCCAAATTTGTTCTCTCATTTGCCTAAATTGATGCAATAGAAAATCAAACTCCGGTATTTTTGTTCGTACCGTAACAGTCTGGACTCGGTTTTGTGCCATCAACTTGATTTCTCTATTAAAGCCATTTAACGGGCGATATACCATTTTCCATAAAAGCCAGGCCATGAGTACGCTCATTCCTAGGAAAAGGAGCGCAAACAGCAAAATTTGAACAATCCATTGATTCATCTCTTTATTGTATTCCGCTTTCGGAATGACCGACACGAGACTCCATCCTTGATTGCTTGCCTGCCTAAACCAATAAAACTCATTATGTGTGCCATAGGTTTTTTCATTGGAGAAACTAGGGAATATTGTATCTTTTACAAATGTATCTGGAAGCTCACTATACGCAATTCTGCCATTATTATCTAGGAAAACATGGAAATTCGCTCCCCCAAATTGATCATTATTCAGAATGTTCTGCGCTAGATGAAACCCTGTTTCAATGTAGACATAGACATCATCACGAAGAGGTAAATCCACTTTCCTTCGTGCAGATAAAACAAAATTATTATCAAATTGATTGTTGCTTAAATGAGGACCGTAGTAAGAAATTCCTGAGTATTCTGCAAGCAATGGCAGTTTTTCAGGGGAGAAATTCTCCTTTACACCCGAATTCTCGAGATCATAGGTATGGTCATTTTGAAAATAGTACAAGGTTAAACCAATATTGGGATTGGTAAAGGTGACTAAGCTTAATTCATCTTTTAATTCGCTTATCATTTGCGAGCGTTCGAAAGATTGACTAGCTGGAATCGATAACATTTGATCCAACTTCTTACCCACACTTCCTGCAAACGCAAGCTGCTGAGAGACATGATTCAAATTGCTTATCGTGCTTTCTAAGGAGAGCTCTACTTGTTTTAAATTACTTTGAATACCGCTCTGAATTTTGTTGGTCAGAATGGAATAAATCGTGTAATACGAAATCAGAACGATACAAATAAAAGGAATCAGTGTACTGCATAAGAAAATGATAAAAATCCTCTTTTTTAAGGTTAAATAATCATACAGAAATGACTTCACATTCTCCTGCATTTTAGCAAACAACGATCATCACTCCCCCCATCAGGCTTAATTTAACTAGAAACAATGACTCTTGAATGTCCACTTATTTCCTCGCTTGTCCTTAATCTTTTTCGATATTCAGAAGGTGTGTAACCAAAATGCGTTTTGAACACGCCGATAAAATAACTCAAGGTGTTGAAGCCGACGTCAAGTGAAATCTCTGTAATTTTCATGTTGGTATCCTTCAGCATTAAAGCTGCTCGCTGCGCCCGCACCTGGTTTAAGTACTCTAGTGGACTTTTCCCTGTAAAACCCTTGAAATATCGGCAGAAATAAGACTCGCTGAAAGAAATTAACGCCGCGAGGTCCTCCAAACGAATCGGACTGCTATAGTTTACTTGCATATATTCGATTATCAGCTTTAAGCGATCAATGTGTGTAGGATTGACAGAATGCGGAAGTTCACGAAAAGCAGGACCTCCAAGCATAATTAGCTTTGAAATCATCAATTGAAGCAATCCTTTTGTAGAAAGTTCATATAAAGGTCTTTCATTTATATTCAAGTCAAACACTTGCAACAACATTGCCAATATCTCTCGCTCGCCGGCAGTATGATAGCTGATGTGGGCAGGAACGTCATATTTCTGCTGGATTAGCGGGTTAATATATTTCTCACGAATAAGGTCGAACCGCTCGCCTCCCAAAATATCCGAATGAAACACCACGGCAGTGAAGAAACATTCTTCGTTGGCAGAAATGCGACCGGAATGAAGCTGACCGGAATTCACGAAAATCGCTTCCCCGGCTTCCAATTCATAGTCCTCCATAGAAACACGGAATACCGCCTTCCCCTTATTAAGCATGAGAAACTCCAATTCATCATGCCAATGGAGTTCAAGCAGTTCTTCCCCTGGCTGGCAGCAGATTTCATAAACTCGGATCGGATACAGCGGATCACCGTGAATGCGGTCCTCTTTTAAACTGGCTTGCTGCATGGCGATAGTTCCCCCTTTATAGAATATCAAATCACATGTCAAAATACTGATATTATTTCACAATATAACGAAAGGAATAGAGCTTTTAAATCAATATAATTATATTACAACACTTTGGAGGGATGATGGCAATGAAATTTTCTAACGGTTATTGGATGGCAAAAGAAGGGTACACCGTCCTTAATCCTGTCGATGTCCGCGACGTACATCAAGAAGATAGCAGTCTGACTGTATATGCTGCCGCACGGAAGATTCAGCGAAAAGGGGATACCTTAAATGGCGCGATGCTGACTTGTGAATTGAGCTCACCTTTACCTGATGTCATCCGTGTGCGCTGGACCCATCATGCAGGCAAACGTTCACAAGGACCCGCTTTTGAATTGTTCGATAATCAGCAGACCCCGGTTTCAATCGATAACAGCACCGATCATGTGACCATGAAATCCGGCGGATTAAGCGTCAAAGTCAACAAACATAATACGTGGGGGACCGAGTTTTTTTTCGAGGAGCGTCGTCTAACGGGTACCAACAGTAAAGGTGCAGGGCATATAACGACAGCTAACAAAGAGATTTACTTTCGCGAGCAGCTTGACCTTGGCATTGGTGAGCATATTTACGGACTCGGAGAAAGATTTACAAATGTAGTGAAAAACGGGCAAACCGTGGATATTTGGAACGAAGATGGCGGCACAAGTAGTGAGCAATCCTACAAAAATGTGCCCTTTTACTTATCTAGTAAAGGATATGGCGTTTTCGTCAATCATCCCGAGCACGTATCGTTCGAAGTCGGCTCTGAGGTTGTGTCCAAAGTCCAGTTCAGCGTACCTGGCGAAAGTGTGGAGTATTTCATTGTTGGGGGTAAAACTCTAAAAGATATTCTGAATAATTACACGAAACTTACCGGCAAACCCGCTTTGCCGCCGGCCTGGTCGTTCGGTCTATGGTTAACGACCTCTTTCACAACGGATTATGATGAAGCTACCGTGAACAGTTTCATCGACGGAATGTTTGAACGCGACCTTCCGCTGCATGTGTTCCATTTTGATTGTTTCTGGATGAAAGAATATCAATGGACCAACTTTGAGTGGGATGCCGATATGTTCCCTGATCCGGTAGGTATGTTGGGGCGTTTAAAAGACAAAGGACTCAAAATCTGTGTCTGGATCAATTCGTATATTGGCCAGAAATCACCGCTCTTTCAAGAAGGCATGGACAAGGGATATTTGGTCAAAACCTTGGATGATCACGTTTGGCAGTGGGATCTCTGGCAGGCCGGCATGGGGCTTGTCGATTTCACGAATCCGGAAGCAACGGAATGGTACAAAGGTCATTTAAGACGGTTAATTGATATGGGCGTGGACTCCTTCAAAACCGATTTCGGCGAGCGCATCCCGACCAATGTCAAATACCACGACGGTTCGGATCCATTCAAAATGCATAACTACTATACATTCCTATACAATAAAGCCGTATTTGAAGTGCTAGAAGAAAAACTCGGCAAGAACGAGGCCATGTTGTTTGCCCGCTCCGCAACGGCCGGAGGACAGCAATTCCCCGTACACTGGGGCGGCGACTGCTCTGCCAATTACGACTCCATGGCGGAATCGCTTCGCGGAGGCCTTTCGCTCGGTTTATCCGGTTTTGGATTCTGGAGCCATGACATCAGCGGTTTTGAAAGAACGGCACCGCCTGATATTTATAAGCGTTGGGTAGCTTTTGGCCTGCTGTCCTCTCACAGTCGTCTGCACGGCAATGAATCTTACCGTGTTCCATGGCTGTTTGACGAAGAAGCCGTAGATGTGCTCCGACATTTTACAAAGTTAAAAAGTACGTTAATGCCCTATCTGTTTGCAAGTGCTATCCAATCCACAGAAATTGGGATTCCAATGATGCGCGCAATGGTGCTGGATTTCCCGTCGGACCCGTCCACACATCACCTGGATACGCAATACATGTTGGGTGACAATCTGCTTGTAGCCCCCATTTTTAATGATCAAGGAACGGTCATGTATTATGTTCCCGAAGGACGTTGGACCGATTTCTTCAGCGGACAAGTGGTTGAAGGCGGTAAATGGCGGGAAGAAACACATGGCTATATGACACTTCCACTGTTAGTTAAGCCTAATACGCTGCTTGCCATAGGCGTAAACGATCAGAAGCCCGATTATGATTATGTGGACGGAGTGTCCCTTCATTTGTTTGAACTGGAGGATGGAGCAGTCGCGGAAACGTCGATTTATGACGTGCAAGCTAATCTGCAATTAACCGTAAAAGCAGTCCGCCATGTTGAACTTATCGACATCTCTGTTCAAGGCGGAACTAAACCCTACACCATTGTCCTCAGAGGCTTCAATTCCGTCACATCCGTAGAAGGTGCATCTTGGACAAGTACTGCAACCGGCATTGTGCTTAATCCCGAATCCGGCATATCGAAGATAGCTGTAAAATTGTAATAAAAAAACGGCTGGCCCTGTTTGTCAAACAGGGTCAGCCGTTTTTACTTAAACAACACTGATTACAAGATCTGAATGATACATGCCTTCAGAGAACGCTGATAATACTACACGTCCCTTATCTCCGGTTAATCTGATAACTGTACTGACACAGCCTCGGTACAAATGCATCCAATGATTGTCATACGTCTCACTCGAGCATAGATCACCATTGTCAACGCCAACGATCTCAGCCGGACCAGTAACCCTGAAAGTAACTTTTGAACTTTCACGAAATACGGAGATTCCTTCACGATCTTTTGCCCGAACCGTGAATAACTGCTGATAACCTTGCTTTGCTTCCAAACTGAAATCAGCGGTATCAAAGGCAAGTCTAACAGCTGGCCCAGCTGTTGCTAATGTATATTGACACGTTTCTTCCCCATTACTAAACCCTCTCACAGTAATTGTCCCAGGTAAATAAGGAAGATAGCCTGTAATCATTTTGTTCGGATAAGCCGATGGTTTCTGTACATAAAACTGCTTGCCGTTCAATTCCAGAGTCACTTCATCACAATTCGTTGCGATCATATAGGGAATAACGGTTTTGTTAAACTGCGGGAAATTCCAATGATTCGCATATCGTGGCGTATCCCAATGTTCTTTCGCACCTTCATCCTGCAAAGAATAATCCATAACAGCCAAATATACCATCGGTCTCTCTGACCAGTAGCTTTCATAAAGGTAAGACAGCGGCTTACGCTCATTGTTCGTCGAGAATAATGAACCTGCCCATCCTTTGGCGGGATACCCCATCGATTCACCTAGGTAATCAATGCCTGTCCAAAGCATACCGCCTATCACATACTCATGCTTCTCGACATCCATCCAAGGAACTTCATCGCTATAATTTTGCATCTGATCTGGGTGGCCTCTAAAAAATTGGTATGTCTCTGATCCCAAAATTAATTTATCTGGCATAGCCTCGTGAATGGCGGGGTACCACTGCTCTTGATAATTGCAGCTTAGCACATCTACATGTTCGGAAATTCTTCGGATACGCTCGATTCGCTCTTCTAGATTATAAATTTCGGTATCACTTTCTTCATCTACAAATTGTTGAATATCCTTCACTTGAGAGAGGTCGACACTACTCTCATATTTAAAGTGCGGATTCATGGCATAAGAGATCGGTCTGGTATCATCGAGAGTTAGCAGATGATCTCTAAGCATTTTCAAAATGTTGATCATGGATGCCTGCCCTTGATTTTCAACCTCGTTCCCAACGCCCCATATAAATATGCATGGATGGTTTCGATCCCTTTTCACCATACATGTCAGGTCATTTTGCCATTCTGTTTCAAAATATCTTCGATAGGAACCTCCCGTCCATTTATCAAACGGCTCTTCATAAACGAGCAGTCCCAATTCATCACACAGATCTAGAATTTCAGATGCAGGCATGTGATGGGCCGTTCGAATGGCATTGCATCCCATCGCTTTGAATTTGATAAGCCTTTCTTTCCAAATTTCCGGAGGTACAGCTATTCCAAGACAGCTCGCATCTTGGTGGATGCATAACCCCTTAATCTTTGTCAATTCACCATTGATAAACATTCCTTTGCCGGCAAGCATCTCGATCTCTCTGACGCCAATCCGCAATCCATATGCATCAGCTAGGCGCTCCCCTTCAAAAAGAGATAATTCCAAATGATACAAATGCGGCCGATCAGGACTCCACAGCTTTACACTTGGTATCTCAACACGGATCATTCCGTTATCCGACTCGCCAGTGAAGCGTATAGTTCCATCAGAAATACTTGCTTTTACATGGGAAGAAACTCCTGTGAAAATGGTAACGATGGCTGCATCCCCATGCATTTCTGTCTTCACTTGGATCTCTTCCGGTTTAAGATGATTCTCATTCAATTCAAGCAACTTAACGGTTCTATAAATTCCTGCCCCTGAATACCATCTATCTGCTGGAAAAGACATGTTATCCACTTTAACCAGGATTCGATTCTCCCCTTTATGGAGGTAGTCCGTAATATCCAGCGTAAAGCTAGAATATCCATATTTTTGCCCGCCGGCTTCTTTGCCGTTGACCAAGACCGTACTGTTTTCATAAACACCGTCAAACTGCAGCTGATACACATAACCTTCCTTCATCTCTTCTAAAGCAATAACTCTTCTATACCAGCCAATCCCCCAACGGTCTCTAAATCCTTGCGCTAGCCCTTGGGCCATTGTTCGATTAATAGGAGCATTAATTGCCCAATCATGAGGCAAATTTACGGGCTCGAAGTTTTGATCTAGTGGCTCTTTTAAAGTAAATTCCCAATCATGCATCAAGTTTGTTACCACTCGGGTCATGTTCATAACATCCTTTCGGTGACTTCTTCTACTTGCCCTTATTAACCTTTCAATCCCGTGGTGCTTATACCATCCACAATGTATCGCTGGAAAATAAAGAATACGATAACAGGTGGAAGCAAGGATAAACTTGCCATCGCGAACATAGCTGACCAATCGGTTTGTGAACTAGGATCCGCAAACATTCGCAGCGCTACGCTTACGGTATACATCTTTGGCTTCCCTAAATAAATCATCGCTTCATAGAATTTATCCCATGTCCAATAAAATTCAAAGATCGCTGATGTAACCAGCGCCGGTACAATTAGTGGAATAATAATTTTGAGATAAATACCGAAACGATTACAGCCGTCCATTTTCGCCGACTCATCGAGTTCATACGGAATGGTCCGAATAAACTGCATGATAAGAAAAATAAAGAACGCGCTTCCGAAAAAGGATGGGACTACGAGCGGAAGGATGGTGTTGATCCAATGTATTTTATAAAATATGATATACTGCGGGATTAGAATAATTTGAGACGGCAGCAGCATGGTCACCATCACGGTTGCAAACCAGAACCCTTTCCACCGAAATTTGATCCGTGCAAAGCCATAAGCAATCAAAGAACAAGATAGCAAGGCGCCTAATGTTGACAGTAAGACGATAATAATCGTATTTGTAAAAAAGGTGGCAAAAGATATCCCGGCAAATCCCTTCCAGCCGCGTGCATAATTAGAGAAGTTCCATACTTGCGGTAACAGGGAATGCGATTCGGCAAAAACTCTAGCGCTTTCTTTAAAGGAACTAGAAATCATCCATATTACGGGATATAACGAGAGTACAGCAATGAGTACGCACAAGATCTGGAAACTTAGCTTCGGCAGTATCGATTTCCAAGTTGATGTCATTTCATTCACCCTTTGATTCATAATGAACCCACGAATTTGATGTTTTGAATACGATGGCTGTTAGGATCGCCACAATCACTAACAGAATACAGGACAAAGCTGCGGCGTAACCCATTTCAAATAATTCGAACCCTCTCCGATATACATACAGCTGGTAGAACAACGTTTTATCCAAAGGACCTCCACCTGTAATGATTAAGCCTTGTGTAAACGTCATAAAACCACCGATTATTTGCATGACTAAATTAAAGAATAGGACAGGACTGAGCAGCGGCAAGGTAATCCGAATGAATCTTTGCCAACCGTTCGCACCATCGACTACTGCAGCTTCATAGTACGAAGCAGGAATGTTTTTTAAGCCCGCCAGAAAAATAACCATAGGCGATCCAAATTGCCACATGCTGAGCAGTACAATTGAACCTAACGCGGTACTCGGGTCCCCGACCCAAGAAATATCAGGGGTCTTACCGAACAGATACCCAATGATTGAGTTGACGGCCCCCTCTCTAGAGAACAACAGTCTCCACATGACGGCAACTGCAACACTCCCCCCGATGATAGAAGGAATATAGAACACTGTGCGATAAACCCCGACAAGGCGATGTTTCGTATTCAGCAGCATGGCAATCGCGAGTGCTACGATCAGACGTGCAGGAATCGCAATAAGTACGTAAATGAAAGTCACCTCCAACGATTGTATAAATTTGGGGTCATTCGTTAATATTTCAACATAATTGTCTAATCCCAACCATTTGGGGGAAGATAACAGATCATATTTCGTAAACGAAAAGTAAATCAGACAAATCAAAGGAACTAAGGTAAAAGCTAAAAACCCAATAATCCACGGCAAAATGAACATATAACCTGCCGCGTTCTCAAAATCCGAGCGCACAGCTGTTTTTCTCACTTCTCGTCCACCTCTTCCGTTACTTTCTTGTAAGCAATGGCTATTCCGGGCCCTTGGAATATCAATCGTCCTAGTATAATCGTACCTCTGCAAGGCTTTGGGAACAATGAAATAACTCGATGACCTCTGTGCAAAAAGTCGAGATATTCTCCTATCTGCTCGCTGATAGGAATGGCAAAACAAAAAAAGGCAGCATGTTAAGCTGCCTTTTCTTGAAGATCATAGTTCATCTTATTTCACTGGATGTTATTATTTCTTATTCTTGTCCAAAATTTTAACGGATTCGCTTTTCAACGTTACATAAGCTTGCTCTGGAGTCGTCTTGTTATATAGGATTTGCTGCTCCAAATCCAGCATGAGCTTCTCAATCTCCGTTGAGCCTGCAGGTGGTTGAGGATCCATTGGAGCGCTTGCTTTGGCAACTTGATCAATATAGGCAGCGGCTACCTTTTGCGCTGGCGTAAATCCATCTTTAATGCCGTCCCTTACTTTACCCGCCACCGGCATACCTCTATCCGCATTAAGAACTTTATTCGCCTCTACATTGTTAACGAAATAACTGATGAATTTGGCTGCTTCTTCTTTATTGATTGAGTTGTTCGGAATTGAAAAATGATTGCCTGGGCGCAAATCCATTGCTTTTGCCCCGTTAGGTCCCGGAAGAGGGATAAGTTTTAACTCCTTACCAGCCGCCTTGGAGATACTCTCAAACTGATTCGTATAGATGATATTGACAGCTGATTTCTTCTTTACGAGATTGGATTCTTCCGGTGATTTGATCGAGAGGAATACATCAATCGGCGGGATCAAACCCTCTTTGCTCCAATTCTTTTTCATCGTATAGAAATCTACATAGGTCTTTTCATCAAAACCAATGCCCGTTTTATCTGCATATTGAACCTGCCCCATCTGCCTAGCATAATACGGGAACATGAAGTTTTCACCAAGAAGATCGTCAGCGCCGTATGATCCGGTAACCGCCTTCAACTTGACCAAGTCTTTCCCGAGATCTTCCCATGTTGCATAGCCATTCTCCGGAATCGTCAATCCTGCTTTTTGATATGCCTCTGGATCTACAACCATCGCTTTGGCATTAACACCAAGAGGTATACCATACAATTTTCCTCCAAGCTTACCGCTAGACAAGGCACTCTCACTGATATCACTTACATCGATAAGCTTATTCACCACTAGATCATCCAGAGGCGCAATTAAATTTTTGTCCATAAACTGCTGTGTATCCGCAGAACCTACATAGTATTGCAGCACATCGGGCATATTGTTGGTCGCAGCTTGCAGCGTTACTTTCTGCCAATAACCATCAAACCCCTGAAATTCAGGCTGAAAAGACACATTTGGATGGTCTTTCTTATACATGTCTATCACTTTATTGGTTGCATCGTGTCTAGGCTGAGATCCCCACCATAGCACGCGCAGAGAGCTTGCTTTAGCGCTCTCAGTTTGACTTGGCGAGCTTGATGTTGTTGCTGCTGCAGTTGCTGTTGCCGTACCTGCATCCTTCGTTCCGCTGGAGCAACCTGCTAGTGCCATCGTTACAGCTATACTTGCCACAATCGGTGTTATCGCTTTATATTTCATCTCAAAAAACCCTCCTGTCATATACATTCCTGTGGGAAACTATGTGATCGATAACCAATGGCTATTTTCGGGCCCTGAGAATACCATTTGTCTTTATACCATCGTACCTCTGCGAAGCTATGGGAACAATGCAATAACTCGATGACCTATATGCAAAAATTCGAGTTTTCACATGTTTCAGTTACATCCTTACTCCTTCATCGATATTCCGTTTAAACTCCGAAGGCGTGAATCCCGTATATTTTTTAAACACTTTACTAAAATATTGTGTGTCTTCTCTGAAACCAGTTAATTTGGATATTTCGTATATTTTCAAATCACCTGCTTGCTCAATCAAACGGATCGCCTGCTCCATTCTGCGTTCCAGGACATATTGCGAAAATTTCACCCCGGTTTCTTTCGAGAATAATCTGCCCAAATAGTCTACGTTCATATAAAGAAGTTCTTTCCCAATCCAAGTTAACGATAATTCGGGGTTGCTGAGATGCTCATCGATAATTCGAATGACAGACGAGATCATCTGGTTTTGATTGGTGGACGATTGATGATAATTGGATATAGCTACTTCTTCCGATACCGCATGAAGAAACTCAAAGGTCGCATGCAGCGTATCTAATTCTTGAAATTTGACGACCTGGAACATCTTATCTGTGGACGGAGCCTGCTGGCCCTGACGAATAACAATCATGTATAATTCCATACAATGCGATTTAACCTCGTTGATCTCCATGCGATTCTTCTCAAAAACGTCGAAGAGAGACTGAAGTCTATGGGTGACATCTTTTACATCTCCTGCCTTTACGGAAGAGGCGATGGCTTCAAATGACGAATTAAAATCAACCTGCCACGCGACCTTTGTCGTAACCTTGACATCGCTACTAGTGAGCATACATCCTTCTGTAAAATAGAAACGATAGCGAAGTACGTCATGTACCTCTTTGTACATACTTCGAATGTCCTTGAAGCCTCCGGCTCCGCTAACGCCCATAAAAAGTTCTAATCGGTAATAAGACTTATAAATATCTCTGATTTCATTTAAAATCGTCGCCAGATTCTCGAACGCCATGCTTTGTATCAATAGAAGTACACTGTCTTCAACAACCGTACTTAAATAAAGCTTCTCCGCGGTAAACAAATCTTCGGCAATATTTTTCAATGCGAACTTCTCTAGGTAGCCACGGCTCTCGCCTAATTGAACAAGAACTAGTTGAAACGATTGCGCATGGATATGAAACATGGCCATAAATTCTTCGAAGTCCTGCTGGTTATAGGTACCTGTTAGGGCAATATCTCTCAGGAATTGTTCTTTCACGTGAGGCAGCACCCGATAAAAATTATTGTTCAGTTTTGTGAAAAACTCGCGCTCCCTGCTCACATTGGCGATTTCTATTTTGATTTCGCTCAAAATATCAATGATTTGCAGCTCATTACATGGCTTAAGCAGATAATGCTTGATGCCGTAACGCATAGCTTCGCTCATATAATCGTACTCGTCATAGCCAGAAAGCACGACAAACACGGTATCGCTTCTTTTCTCCTTAATCTTTCCAATGAGTTCAAGACCATTCATGACAGGCATTTTGATGTCGGTGATCACGATATCCGGCATCTCCTTGTCGACCCAATCTAAAGCTTCGAATCCATTTTTGGCAGCTCCAATCAACTGCAAGCCGTGTTCATCCCAATGAATCAAAGCAGCTATGCTATCTCTGGATAACTTCTCGTCGTCTACTAATAGAACTTTATACATTTGCCTCACTCTCCTTCGGAATCTTAATCGTAACCTGAGTGCCCTTCCCCGCCTTACTATCGAAATAAAGTCCAGCCGATTCCCCGAACATAAGCCGTAAGCGCTCATGAATATTTTTGAGCCCGATCCCCGTCCCTTTAGAAGGCATGGCGAATATTCTCAATTGTTCTAGTGCGTTTTCGTCCATACCTGGACCGTTATCCATAACGGATATTTCGATGGATTCCTCTGATTGAGCAGCAGTGACTGTGATCGTACAGTTGCCTAGCATATTTTCCAAACCGTGTTTAATCGCATTTTCGACAATTGGCTGAATAGACATTTTCGGTATTCGGTATTTATAGTATCTCTCATCGATATCAAGAACAAATTGGAGTTCGCTCTCGAATCTCACCTTTTGAATATGCATATAATCGTGAAGGAGTCCAATCTCCTCACCGAGAGTAATGACTTGTATATTATTGCTGATGGCGTTCCGCAGCAATCTGCTAAGAGATTCCACCATATTTGAGATGGCTGCTTGTCCGCTTGTCCTTGCCATCCAATTGATCGAGGTTAGCGTGTTGTATAAGAAGTGCGGGTTAATTTGCGCTTGTAAAGCCCTGTACTCCGTATCCTTCAATAACATTTGCCGGGTATAGTTCTCTTCGATCAATGTATCAATTCTTTGAATCATAATAAAAAAACGTTTTTGCAAATAACCGACTTCATCGGATCGGACCGTTTCTGGGGAATTAGGAACAATTAATTCAAAATCGCCTTTTTCTGCATACCTCATCTGCTGAGTTAATCGCTCGATTGGCTTCGTGATCCCTCTGGCAAAGCGATAACTAATCGCAATTACCGTTAGGAATAGGAGAAGCACAACCACAAGAAGAGCAAATCGCAGATCATTCTTTTTCTTGAAAATGTCGTTATAGGAGAGCACACTATAATAGGTCCATCCCATTTCATGAGAAGTGGTGTAGGCAATAAAAGAGCTCATTCCATTATTTTTTTGAATCGTATAGCCTTGTTTGGCGTCACGAATAGCTGCTTCAGGCTGATAGGCTTGATCAGGTGTATAAATGGGCTCATTACCTTTCCAGATGTAGAGCATTCCGCTTTCTTGAATAGCTGTTTGATGGTGCTGCACGACGGTATCTAAATTCACTTGGAAAATAAGCGTACCCAACGGCTCCAGCAAGTCCGCTCCTGTCGAACGAATCTCTCTTGCGGCCAATAGATATGGATGAGCGGCATCGGGCTCTACCCACACATTAGCTCCCTTTGCTTGCCTCGCTTTGATGATAACCTCATCCTTTTTGCGTTCCTCTGGTATCTGTGCACTTTGGCCAACCATCAAATCGTATCCGAAATCATTAATAAAACGAATCGAGGATATATTCTTTTCAGTCAAAATATAGACGAAAATCTTATTTTTGAAATCTGTTAACGCTTGTGCCCGATCGTATTCATTGGTCATTTCCTTTACTTTTTTAAGCTGATCTTGAATTCTAGCGTCCGTAGCGATCGTCAGCGATAGCTTTTCAATATTGCTAATTTCATTCTCTATATCGCCAATTGAATTATTAATGCTTCGAGCAGACTGTACATATAGCATTTCATCATAAGCTTGAAAGACATATTGCAAGCATGAAGTGACCACTAGGCAAAAAAATACGATTAATAGCATCATGACGACCATAAGCTTATGTTTAATCTTCATATCCTTGAAGGATATGCGACGAAATCGGTCTGTAATCAAGGTGTTCAGCCCCTTCACGCAAAGTGAGAAAAGACACTGACCGCATCGTCAGTGTCTTTTCTTAGATTATCTTATTATGGATTCCATGCCCATAGAAAAATTCGTGCATTCTTATGTACTTTTCAGACTTTTTGAAGCGTTGTTAAAACTAAATATAGCGGTAGCTAGGATGGAAATTCTCCTAGTCTGCCGCCACCTCTCAAGATCTTCCATATTCAATTAGAAAACTGTACACTCCACATGTGACAGTATACATTAATAACAAAAATGTTCCCAGTAGAAGCGGGAGTATCCGCTAACTAACCAATTCATGAACCTTAGTCAAGATGCTAAGTTTTTTTTCTATTGTAGGTATATCTTCATCTAAAAATCTTACTATAACTTGACGATAAACATACATAACCAATTTTAACTATCACGATTTTACCAAAAGGGGATGAACGAAATAGATACTCTTCCAGAAAAAACAGAGAATAATCATAATGATGATTCTAAGAAAAATCTAATTAACAGTATTGAAAATAGGTTGAACTCTTATAAAACAAACCCCGCTCATCTTGATTTTAATAAACAACAAAAACTGATAATCGACATGAAAGAAGCAGGATATTCCGCAGATAAAATACAAAGTTGCGAAAAGGAATTAAATTATATAAGAAAAGAACTGAGCCATAAAGCAATATTTGTTCAGCGTTATACACAAAAAATAAATTCCGGTACTCTTAGAAGTGATGAAGTACAAGATTGGTTATTTCCAATGATGAGAGAATATATGACGATATTAAAGTACCACCCCAAAAAGATAGATAAAGTTATTCAAGCCCTTTCAAGTAGACATGTTAGTGAAAGAATGCAACAGAAAGCCACAGATAAATTCGCAGTAACAGATATTAATTACCCAAGCACAAACTTTACCCTTAAATGTCCGAAATGTAGTTCAACCAACATCAGTACCGAAAAAAAGGGATTTAGCTTAGGGAAAGCTACAGTGGGGGGATTGGTTTTTGGTGCTGTAGGCTTACTAGGAGGGCTGATTGGTAAAAACACCCCAATTAATTGGTGTTCTAGTTGTGGGAACAGATGGTGACTCTCATTAAATAAAGCGTCATTTTCGTCACCATAAGTATGTTAAGTATTAGATTAAGTAAAGATTGAAGTATAAGAAGATACCACCACCATCACCACCCCCGCCTATGGCGGGATTTTATTTGAAGTCGGTTCCTAATTTCTAAGTGCTGATGTGGTATCCTGCTCCCACTCCCTTATGAAGACAAAAAAATACCCTCTTGTTTAAAGAGGGCAATCCCACATTAACTTCTCACTCATTATTTCCGTTCCAAACTAATAGTGAACAGCACTCCACATGCACCGTCTGCGTGAAAGTTCCCTACTCTACAACGTCTCCGTATTGAGCGTAAAACCTTCGATCACGACGTCTTCATCAACCTCGATCATGATGCATCGTTTTCCTTGATAACTCACCTGTCTCACGTACTTTAAATCTTGCGGGCTAACCGTAATCGTAGCTACTTTCGTATCAATCTTAATCGATTTCGACGTGAACTTTGGCATAACGCTGCTCGCTTTGAGTTCATAGTTTTTGTCGTCGACGACGTTTTGGAACGCTCGTTCCACCCTTTCCGCCGTTACGTTTTCAACACCACTCGTCGCCAGAATGCGTTCCACATCTTTGTAGTCCAACTTCGGAGGCTCTTCTTCCTCATTAGACTCGATGACCCGATGAATCTCCTCGTACACATGAGCGATCGTCGCGGCATCCAGTTGATCGCCTGCCAATTCATTTACGATGTCTTCAAAAATGGCCCTTTCTTCTAACGCTGTCACGGTCTTCTCGGCATTCAAAACTTGATCGATAAACTGCCAATTCGGTTCATGCGCTCTCCCTGAGCAATACAAAATGCGATTCACATCGGAATAGTTGTCAGTCACACTTGGGTAGAAAAAACCTTGTTCCGGCGTGTTCAATTTGATGATCGGATCCACGAAAACATTATACTTAAATTCTCTCTCCACATAGTCAAACATGAGCGTTTTCTTCTGTTGTTCCGTGGAATTCACGCTGCACAGAATGAACAAATTCGAGAACATCTCGTTCTTCTCGCTCTCCATGGCATCTTCGTTCCTGCTCTTGGTTGGATTTGAATATTGGCCGCGAACAAATGTTATCACTGTATCCTGTTCGTAGATGGTATCAGCCAACATTTTATCCACCAACAATAGCATCAGATCTTGCCATTCTTCCGGATTACCGGTCACCAAACCTTGATGGAGAAGCACTTGTGTAGGCTGTTCTGCTTCCTCCTGAAACCTTAACTCGTACATCTTCTGATCTAATTCGCCCGTCAACAGTTTTTTGAAATTAGCCATATACAATTCCTGCTTCTCTCTGTCCACTAGGGCGAACGGTTGGCGCTCGTAATGATAGATCTCGTTGGTTTCCTTCATGATATACACGTTAAAAATATCGTAAATTTTAAGCATTTCGTTATCCAATCTAAAGTGCTTGCGAATATGTGCGATTTCTTTCTTTATCATGAACCTACAGTCAACTCCTAAGCAGTGAATTAGCCTTACTAGAAAAAGCCCTTCATGAGAAGGGCTTCCACCGTTACTCCCTTATTTCCGTGCCAAATGAAGAGTGAACTGCAAACATGAACTACTTCCTGTATGTTAATTCATTATGATAAATTTCTCAACAATTTTGAGATACTATCTTCAAAAAATGATCATAATTGTGATGATACATCATTCATTAGAAAACGGAGCCCGCAAACCCGCGGCACTCCGTTTTTGTTGTTTCTACTATTCCGTTAAGCTGTTTGTTCTCATTGTGTACTCTGCCTAATGATGAGATTAGGCGCTAATACCGTAAGTTTCGCCACTTTTTCTTTCTGAATCAATTTAGATAATATTAACATCGCCTGCTTGCCCAGTTGTTCACTTTGCTGCGAAACCGTCGTAAGTTCTGGATTCATCGCTGATGACAATTGCGTATCATCAAACCCAGCAATCGCCATATCTTCTGGGATCCGTATTCCGCGTGACAGGGCTGCTTTCATAGCACCTATGGCCACATAATCATTAATGCATAAAACAGCTGTAGGGCGATTGGACATGGCAAGGAATGCTTCCATTAATTGGCGCCCGCAAGACATAGAGAAACTCCCCATGCGTACCCATTCCTTGCGGTAAGGGAGTTGACTCGCCTCTAGCGTACGCCGGTAAGCTTGCAACTTCTCCATCGTGGTTGTCGTGGCTGCACTTCCGCCTAAGAAACCGATCTGCTGATGACCTTGATCAATCAAATGCTGAACAATTAGCTTGGTGCCTAAATATTCATCTGTTTTCACACGATGACATGGATGTCCTGACAGTGAGCCATTGATCATTACAATGGGGATTCTCCTCTGAATATCCACCACTTCCTGCACAAGCGATGCGGGGCAATGTCGTGCATTAATACGGCCCCCCATGAGAATGAGTCCATCTACTTGCCTTTCACATAGCAAATTTAAATATTCGGATTCTCTGCTGTAATCGCTAAAGGTGTTGCATAAAAAAAGGGTGTACCCCAGCTTTTGCGCAGCTCGCTCTGCTCCTCCGAACACTTCTGGGAAAAACATATTGCTGCTATCCGGAAACAATACGCCGATCATGCCTGTTTTCTTATTGACCAGACTGCGTGCTAAGGCATTGGGCTGAAACTTATGTTTTTCAATAATGGCCATAATCTTCTGCCTAGTAGATGCACTTACTGGTGCTGTATCATTGAGAACTCGGGAAACTGTCGCGACGGAAACATTCGCTTCCCTAGCAATATCGTAGACTGTAATGGTTCCCAGGAGCTCACTCTCCGTTACATCGAAATGAAAAGCGAAAGATCGAAGGCCTGTTCTGAAACAGACCTTCGATGTGGAATTTCTCTTATTTCGTACTTTCTACCACTTTTTTGAATTCATCCAATTGCTTTTGGACTTCTGTCATGACTTTGTCAAAACCAGCAGCTTTCAAACTCGCCCGGAAATCTTCGACTGCTTTCACAGGGTCACCAGCTTTACCATAGAGGATCGCAGGTCCCTTGGATCCGACTACTTGTGTAATTGCCGTTAACTCATTCGTGACGGGTGCTTTATCGAAAACAAATCGGCCATACGGATAAGCTTTCTTGATTTTATCGTAGGATGCATACAAAGCGCCTTTGCCAGACCAGTCTTCGCCATTCGGGATTTCGTTCTTATCGATACGGCCACCCCAGAAGTTGGAGTAGAAATCATCACGTTGGACATCGTAACCATCCGGACGGAAACGCTTTCCATCTTCTACAACATATTGCACGCCTTCAAGACCATAGTTCATCAGTTTATAAATTTCCGGGTCCTGACGAATAAGCTCATAAACCATCAAAGCACGCTCTGGATGCTTACTTTTCGCCCCAATGGACGTACCGCCATGCGTGATCGACATTGAGACAAGGTTATTTTTAGTCGCCGAGAATGGGAAGAATTGTAGGTCTGATCCTGGCTGCAGCTTATCCATTTTGATACGTTCGCCGAGGTAAGTTTGCGTATGATGCTGATCTACGGACGTTTTCCCCGCTTCGAGCAACGCACGGTTGTCGCCTTTGTAGTTCAAGACATCTTCGCGCCAGAAGCCCTTGTCCCCCCAGCTTTTCATCATTTTAGCAAAATCCATGAACGTATCATCCAGGAAAGGGCTATACGCTTTATACTTATCATTAAATGATTTGCCATAGACTAATGCGAATAAACCTGTGTTTATAGGGAGTTCAATCGCATCCGTATAGGAATTGATATACCCGCCAATATTTCCTCCTGAGGTTCCATTCGTATCCCAAGGAATAACACCTGGCTTCTTATCCTTGACAGCCTGTAAGTATTTCTCCAAAGTCTTCCAATCTGTAATTGGCGACGTTATACCGAATTCCTTCGCCCAATCACCACGATATTGAAAACCATGATTCACCCATTGTGTATAATGATCTTCCGGGATTAGCATGATCTGATTCTTGTATTTCGTCTCTGCCCAGTTCTCAGGCGGAACTTCCTTCCACGTGATTGGTGCATACGTTGGCAGGAGCTTATCTAATGGCTGGAAGGCGCCTTTTTGCGCATTTTGCCACGTATCCAACCAGTCGGTTGCTACAGTAATTAAATCAACAGGCTCCCCAGAGGCGAGTAATAGATTGTATTTTGTTTGCCAATCGGCCCATTCCACCCATTTTATTTCCAGTTTGGCATTAACCTTTTGTTTCAAAATGGCATTGAGTTTTTCCATGACTTTCTCAAACTGACCATTCTTCGGCTTGTCGCCTAACATGACATAAGAAATCGTTTGAAACTCAGATGTATCGATTTTACCACCAGCAGCTGTTGCAGGTGCCGTCGAATCTGAAGAAGTGCTGTTAGATGACGTACAAGCCGTCAAACTTACTGCGAGCGTCGCAGCGAGTGCAATACTAAGCGCTTTCTTTTTCTTGAACATGGAATTGCCTCCCCATTATCATTTTTGATGTATGCATAACGTTAGCCTTTAACAGCACCAACGGTGATACCTTTGATGAAATATTTCTGTACCAATGGGTAGAACAGGATGACAGGGCCCGTTGCAACAACCGCTGTGGCCATTTTCATGGACTCAAGCGGCATATCTCTCGGTTGCACATTGGAAGAAACGGATGAATTCTTAATAAAATCAGCACTGGTGACCACATTATAGAGAAATAATTGAAGTGGTCGATATTTCAAATCCGGTGATAGGAACAGCATGGCATTGTACCATTCATTCCAATACCCCAGTGCAATAAACAATCCGATTGTTGCTAAAGCAGGTGTTGTCATCGGCAAAATTAGCTTCGTAAAGATTCTAAAATCACCTGCTCCATCCATTTTAGCTGACTCCGTAATCGCATGAGGAATCGATGTGACGAAGCTTTTCATCATAATAATGAGAAATGGGCTCATAAGTCCTGGCAGCAGAACCGCTAAGTAGTTATCTTTGAGGTGCAGCCATTGCGTCATAATTAAGTAGAATGGGACAACACCCCCATGAAACAACGTTGTGAAGTAGATGAAAAAGGAGATCCGGTTGCGATAAGGAAAATCTGGTCGCTGCAAGGAATATCCCGTCATCGCGACGACGAACAGCCCAATGGTTGTTCCCACGATCGTAATTCCCAGCGTCACACCGTATGAACCAAGAATAATTCCGGGATTCTCAAACACGATTTTATAAGCAAAGCTACTAAATTCTTTGGGCCATAAATTATAACCATGCAGCGTAATCGATTTCTCTGATGTGAACGAAGTGCCGAGTACAACAAGAAATGGAATTAGGCAGCATAGTGCGAATACAGCGATAAAGATGTAGCCGAATAGTCGTATAGCCACGGACGATACATCCGTCCCCCTCTGGCGAGCGATGACTTGCTCCACGGGAAGTCCCTCCTCAGCTATTCATTATTTAAATAAGCACGTTTTCTTTTTAAAATAAGGTGTTCTCAGGTGAAGCCTTTTTCACAAGCCAGTTGGCTGTAATGACAATGAAGAAGCCAAATACAGATTGATATAAACTGACAGCGCTTCCTAAAGAGAAGTTAAAATTGTTCATTAATGAGCGGAATACGAATGTCTCAATAATATCTGTGGCATCGAACAGCGCTGTATTATTGGCGCCGACTAAGTTGTAGAATAAGCCGAAATTGCCTCGGAGGATGCCCCCCAATGAGAACAGAAACAAAATAATGAAGGTTGGCTTTAGCCATGGGAGCACAATATAACGAATTCGCTGAACGGCATTGGCCCCGTCAATTTCAGATGCTTCCACGATTTCGGAGTCTAAGCCCATAATGGCGGCAAAATACACGATAGAGCCATATCCCGTGGACTGCCACAAATACGTGATAACAATGATAAAGGGCCAAATACTTGGGTTCGAGTATGTTTTGACAGGATCCCATCCGATCGATTTCAGAATGCCATTGAGCAAACCGTAATCATAACTGAGAATGTTATAAGCAATGAGCCCAACAAGCACGAATGAGATGAAGTAAGGCAGAAACATAAGAGATTGTGAGACTTTCTTGAACCACTTTTTACGAAGCTCATTGAGTAGAATAGCAATGCCGATCTGTAGGATATTTCCGAATATGATAAAAGCAAGATTATACAGGATGGTATTGGACGTTAGCTTCCATAACGCACCTGAAGTCACTAGAAATTTGAAGTTATCAAATCCAACGAAGTCACTGCCGAAGATACCGGCCGAGTAGTTATAGTTGATAAAGGCCAGATACAGCCCAGGCATAGGAAGATACGACATCACTAAGAAAAAAAGAATAGCGGGTACGCACATTAGTAATAACGTTCGATGTGACCAAAATTTTCGCAGCGGTGTCGTTCGCTTTCTGACAACAGGTGAAACGACATCTATTGTCTTTGAGGTCGTGGCAGTTTTCATACGTTAGCTCCTTTCAAATTAACTATCGGAGACGGGTACGAAACGTAACGGTTCCAATATGGCATCCCCATCCATCGCTACTGCTTCCAACAAAATAGCAAGTTCATTCCCCGCTTCTTGTTCATGGAACCAAGGCCCAGGCAAATAAAAAGATTCATCGCTTCCGCCACGAAATTGGGGGCGATTCGCACCGCCTTCGGTCCATAAACGTCCGACTAGATGTCCGTTGAAGAACACCGTCAACTTCATATCTTGGCCTTTGGCATACACGCGCCATCCCAAGCCTTGGTTGCTATCATCGAGCTCGCTGTAGAGCCATGCGACGGCTCCAGGTTTCATCGCTATCGCTTCTGTAACAGGCTGCGCTTCGATGCGTGAGAACTGCGCATGTTGCAGTAAGCCCTGTTCCTGACAACCCACTACGGTCCACTGGTTCGCCGACGTACCTTCGTACAAGGTGATATGTCCGCTCATAGCGACGTAAGTTTTATCCAAAAATAACGTAATAACCGCTGTTTCTCCCGCCTTTACGAATGGTGAAAGATCTAGAAAAGGATCATGTGGATTCACTTGTCCGAGTGAATGTCCATTTACATAAGCATAAGCTTGGCTGAAGTTGCCTGGCATATGAAGAATCCATCGATCGGCTTGCTTCGCCAGCTTCACGTGCTTGCGATAGCAGTGATGGGCAGGTAGATCTGCGGATAGCCAGCCTCCTATGCTCACGATCGGCCATTGCCCGTCATCCACATCCGTAACTGCATATTCGTCTTTGATACTACCGGCTTGCATGATCTTGAATCGCCAGTTTTGGTTTAATTCCCTTGTCGACGTGACGCCCACAATGCCGGTAAGTCCTTTCAGGCTGTTCAAATGAAGGCCGGGAAGTGTCGTGTCGTGGAAATTGGTATGTCCCCAAATCTCTGTGCGGGCTGTTAGATCAGGCATGACCAGTACACCATCAGGAATTGGCAGATAGCGGCTTGTTCCGCCTGGTGCTACCGTGCCCATATACCCTTCTCCCGTATAAAGAGAAACAACATCACTAGCGCGTTGTAGAATGAAGCCCTGATAATTGTCATCCGTCTGCGGCAATTGTGCGTTATACCAAGCGAAGCCTCGATAAATCCCGAGTTTTTCTAAATGATCAGCATCTTCACCTAGGGTTAACGCTTCCTCAGAAAAGAAAGATCCGTGGTCAACCTTGCTTAACCACCATGTCGTCTCCACTTCCTTACTTTCCTTCACTTCCACCGCAATCATGTCAATTCGCAGCTGCCCATCCGCATCGATACTTTCCAAACGAAGCGCACGAGATCGGCTCATCCCGATGATTTCAAGAATATGCCCATCCGATAGGTGAATCCAAGCTCTGGCTTCATTGTCCGAAGAATGAAAGGATAAGGTTACACTTCGTTTGGATGGCGAAACATAACCTGTCATCTCAGCATTCTTCAGTTCAATCTCCGACTCAAAGGTAAATTGAACTTCTCCTTCACCCTCCGTATGGAAAATGAAAAGCGTATGCGGCTCATGCGCTAGATGCTTCACTTGCATTAGTTCTGCCGTTGCATAATCGAGTTGCCCGCCACCAGCAATCTCCCATGTACGTAAAGGCACACGAAGTGGCAAGATCGGGCATTCTAACACCGAGACGTTCAATTCGAATACGAGCTCGCCGCCCATTTTTAAAAGAAGATGATTCAGCTCACTTGGTGTTGCCTCAGCTAGCGAAGCGCCATAGGTTTGAATGATGTGATGCAGCAACCTGCCTTCGTACGCTTCTTCTCGGATATGCCCTTCTGGCGTAATCATCCCATGGAAATCATAATCCGATGTAAGGAAGGAGAGTGGGTCTCCCCAATTGTTGGCGGCATTCGTAAAACCAAAGTTTGTCCCTGATGCTTGCAAATAAGGTCCTAATAACTTAGCCCCAGCGGAAAGTAATCGTCGCAGCAAGAAGTGTGAACGGTTGGTTTCGGTTACTAGCAAAGGATAACCCTTGCTTGCTAATTCTTCTCTATAGTAGTGAACTCTTTCCTCAAAAGATGGATCGCGATCATTCGGGTAAAAGTTGCAGGTGGGCACAACACCTTCAGCGAACCCGGAAGCTTGAAACAAACCTCCTTGCCCTGCACATGCGATCAAAGGAACCTTGATGCCATGTTGGTGGGCCAGATCTCTCAGAGCTGAGATATAACCTTTGGGATCCTCACAAGGATAGAAATCGAGTTCGTTCTCCAACTGAACAGCGATAATGGAACCACCCTGGCCGTGTTCATATTGCCGTAATATGGGGAGAATCTGTGCATACCATCTCTCCACATGCGTTAAGAAAAGCGGGTCATTGTCCCGGATACGCATGTTTTCTTCAACAAATAGATAGGCAGGCAATGCACCACCATCCCATTCAGAGCAAATGTAAGGACCCGGCCTTGCAATGACCCATAAGCCAGTGTCCGAAGCTTCCTGAAGGAACTGCGCAACATCTTTCTCTCCACCGAAATCCCATACCCCTTCTTCGGTTTCATGATAATTCCATGGAAAATATACATCAATTGCGTTATAACCAAAGGCTTTCACTTTACGTAATCGCTCTTTCCAAACACCACGAGGGAGTCGAAAGTAAAACAAAGAGGCACAGAGTATAACTTCTGGTTTGCCATCTATGCGTATCGCCTCGGGCGATAATTGAATGATCTGATGTTCGCTGATGGATTGCTGCACACGTGATCCTCCCGTCAGTTGGGCTCTTCTCTCGTATGAAACCCGTTTCATTCGCTAAGCAGGTCTCATGTTGTCCCTATTGCCAGTATAATTAAAATATAAAGCGCTTACATTCAAATAAACTTCTAAATACATAAGAAAACACCAGTGTTCACCACAACTAAAAAAAACAAAGAGTTGTGAATTATAATGCAATTCACAACTCTTCGCCTTCCAAATTTCACTGATTTCTTATATTATTCACTTATCTTTTAGGACTCACATCTAAATTCTTTGACTGTTTTCCCTTCAAGCTCTTTAAACACTTTACAGAAATAGGAAGTTTCTTGAAAGCCCGTTTTTTCTGCTACTTCATATACCTTCAAGGTAGGATTCTGAAGTAATAACTTCGCCTTACGAATTCGATAGCGATTCAAATATTCTACGAATCTTAATCCTGTCTCACTTTTAAACAAATTGGATACATAATTAGAACTAAGGTGAAGACTTTCAGCTAACTTGGTTACGGTGATATCATCCGCATAGTGCTCTTCGATATAAGCAATAGCAGCTTGTATCTCTTTGCGAAATGGCGCATTTCCCATCGATTCATAACTCAATTCTTTTTGCCATTTCTGAAATAGTTGCTTCAGTTGGGGTAATGTTGGGAAAGCTTCGAGTACACGATTCACTTGTCGATAGGTTGACTCCGCACTTGAAGAAAACTTGCCTCTGCCAATCGCATCAGCTTTCGTTAATATGGCGGCTTCATGGATGACGCCTTTCAATTCCTCCAACGATAGTCTTCTTGCCAAAAGCAAGTCAAAGAAAAGCTCAGTTTGCTTTTCTACCGCTTCAAATTGACCGCTTTGTACGGCAGAAGCGTAGGCTTTTATCGAGACCTCTCCACCTTCTGTTACTCTAGGCTTACTACCTGAAAAGGAATAAACTAGACCGACACCATCATAGATGGCGTGTTCGAGAGCCATTTCTGCTTGACGATACAGCCTTGTCCAATCCGTTAATCCATGCCCGATTGAACTGATGCTTACAGTCAAGGTACTACGTTCTCCCTTATTTTCGATGAATAAAGCAGCTTGCCGCAACAATTCTTCTCTACATTTTTGTTCGCTATGCTCATTGGGAAAATGCCTCATAAACACGGTGCGATGCTCTGAAATCGGAACTTGTATAGGGGCTTCACCTAATTCCGATTGCAAGGCACGCGTGGAAATCGCGTCAATCTCACCCTCGATAAGCATTATGGCAATGGGGCCAGTGGGGACTGGGAATCGTATCGCTCTCGCTTGCTCCTCCATCTCCTCCCCCGTCTTCAATTCCCCGAATATGAGCTTTCTTCCTAGTAAATGCCACATTTCCTGCAAATTCTCATTTCGGATGGCTGCTTGTCTCTTCTGATGAAGCCCATCTTCAATTTTCATTTTCATTTGCCGGAGTAAGTGCTGCAGGGATTCAGGTTCCAGATCATGTTTCAGCAAATAATCTTCAGCACCCAGCTTCAGAGCCTCCTTCACGAAACGAAAATCATCAAAGGAGCTGAGCGCGACAATTTTTATCGAATCATCCTGTTGTTTCACCTTCTGAATCAAATCTATCCCATTCATTTCGGGCATGGATATGTCTGTCAGAATTAAATCAACGTGTTGATGCTGCAATAAGTCTAGCGCATGCACACCATTTAGAGCTTCACTCACGATATGAAAGCCGTAATCTTCCCAACGAATTATCGATGTTATCGCATAGCGATAGATCGCATTGTCCTCAACGATCATGGCATTCAGCATACGGCGCCTTCCCCTCCTAACGTTTTATTTTAAAAGGAATACGCACAATGGATTGGGTACCTAATCCTATAGCACTCGCATAACTAAGCCCATATTGCGGTCCATAATAGAGCTGAATCCGCTCATGAACATTGTGAATGCCGATACCTGTAACACCTGGGACTGATTCTTTTTGAAAGCCGACTTGCAGGATATTCGCGACTTGTACGGTATCCATACCTTTGCCATTGTCTTCTACGGTCAGAAGTAAATCTCGCTCAACAACCTTCGCTGTTAATCGAATTATGCCAATTCCCTTCGACATCTCGATTCCATGCAGAATAGCATTTTCGACCAACGGCTGCAGGATAAAATAGGGGACTTCACAGGCCAACAACTGCTCATCTATCTCATAATCGACTTGAAAAGCTTCCCCATACCCGATTTTTTGTATAAAAATATAGTTCTTTAACTGCGTTATTTCTTGGTCCAAGGTATGAAATTCACCAACACGCCGTACGGATGACTTCAATAAATCGATAACGGAGCTGATCATTCGCTCAATCTCAGGTTGTTCGTTCATGCGAGCATACCATTTCACCGTTCCGAGGGTGTTATATAGAAAATGAGGATTAATTTGACTCCGTAACACAGTGAATTCGGCTTGCTGCTTCGCGATTTGCTCCTTGTATACGATATTAATGAGCTCATTGATCCGCGCTAACATGAAATTAAACCGAAGTGATAAACTGCCAATTTCATCTTTACCTAGTGGAACAATGCGTACATCTAAATTGCCGTCTTCTACGCGTCGCATCGTCTGCTCCAGAATTTTGATATTGCGCGTAGAGGAGTTGGAGAGTATGGCGGCAATGGCTGTCGAGATGAGTACGGCCAGCAAGGATACAAGTACAATCACCATAACGATGATTTGCGTACCCGACAGTAATACAGACATTGGAATAAAACATAGCACACGCCATTCCAAGGTCGGGGTTCGTTCTTGTACGAATAAATGGCTGTCCGTGCCTGCATATTCCACGGTAGCCATGGCCGCATCCCCTTCGCTAAGCACATTCGATAAACTGTTCCGGATAAGTTTATCTGTTTCTGGACTTCCGCCGCCGACCAGCAATTCGTTTAGAGGGTTGAGGATTGCAACATTACTCATCTTAATAATGGAACTCCCGCTGCCCAAGGAAAGGAAAAAATTAGCATCAAGACTATAAATAATTGTTCCTAAGCTGCGATCTATGTGGTTCACATCGACGAATTCTCGGATTAGAAACACTTCATTTCGCTCACGTAAAGAAGGTGTCCATCCCTTACTAAGCTTATGTGTATGCAGATACGCTTCCGCACTCAACGTCATTGCCGATACGGTATCATGATTCAGTGTATGATCTAACCCCTTTTTATTTTCCCACCAATACAATTGCCCTGATCTCGTTTGAATCATGATGGCATTCAGATACGGATTACCATTGCCATATTGTGCAAGTAAAAATTCCATACGACTACGAAAGGCAGGATAGTTCTCGTTGGTTACATCTTCCCCTTGTTCAGACACAATTTGTCGAATACTCGTATCACTGAGCAGATAAACGGAGGAGGTAAAGGCTTCCTTCGCTTTGCTCTCTATATTGTCAGATACTTGATGGATGACCTGCATAGAGAGATCCTTGGTATTGGCTTCAATAAACTTGGTTGAGGCGTAAATCGCAACCCCGCCAACGGTTGTCGAGATGAACAGAATGAGGATCATATTGGAAAGAAAAAACTTCGTGCGAATTCGAAAATCCTTGATACGATTTGATAATGGCTGAAAAGCTCTCATTCATCCATGCTCCTTACCCACTCTCATTTGGATGCTCGACGTTGTTGATTAAACGCATGATCCAGCTCTTGTATACAGGTGTCCACATTGTGTGAGGGGTCAATAATGAATTTCGTAATGGCATTAATGAACACCTTCTGTAGATCTTGATTCACAAAATCAATATAAAGGGAGGACCAGTCGTACGTTTTACCCGTTTGGATATAAGTTGAATCTAATTCGATATAGGTCGGATCAAAATCTTTGGGTAACCCTTTAATGACAGATAGCGCTTTCTTATTCGTCTGGAAAATGTTGCCCATTTGTTGTGTAGCAAACAGCTCCAATGCTTGTAAAGCCGCTTCCTTATGGGGTGATTTTGGATTCACAACTATACCGCCTGTCGATTTCAAACCGAATATTGCCTTTTGCGGATCTGTCGAGTAAGGAAATGCGAATAAACCCAAATTGCTCGCTGGATTTTTGGATTTCACCCCATCCACAGTCCAAGTGCCGTTAATGATCATCCCTGCCTTCCCTTCGGCAAGAAGCATTTGCGCTTGATTCCAATCTGTTTCAAATGGTCTACGATTGACGTATTTCAGACGCTCGCCGAATCGCTGCAAAATCTCTTTGAATTGGATTTGATTGTCCTTAAAGGAGGTTTTACCAGCTTCGATATCCGCAAACCATGTGGGATTGGCTGCATATTGATTCGCTAACATATCCGCCGCGAGATCCCAACTAATCGTCCAAGCATCCTTATAGCCTGCTGCGATCGGGATGATCCCCACATTTTGCAGGGATTGACAGGCTTCGATAAATTGTTGCCATGTTGTTGGCGGCTCCTTAATATTAGCTTTGGCAAATGCCTCCTTGTTGTAAATCACACCTACCCCATTCACATCAATCGGCAGAGCCCATATACGCCCATCGCTTGTCTTCACGCCACTTAGGTAACGTTCATCGATATTGGCTAGACTCGGCTGATTGCTTAAATCCATTGCATAGCCTGAACGAATAAAATCGATAGCCGTATCCAAATTATCGATCATATACATATCCGGCATATTGTCCGAAATCGCCCGCGTACGCAACAAGCTCAGATAATTACCTCCATCGACACCTGTAAGTGCGAATGAATACGAAGGGTGCTGTTTACTGAATAGCTGTGTCCCTATTTCCAACCATTTCCGAGCCCCTTCCTCATCAAAATGGTGGACCCATGAGAGTGTTTCAACCTTTGGCTGGCTTATGGGAATTTTGGTTATGTTCTGTGACTGGCATGCTGTTAACACCAAGACAAGCGATAGGCTAAGGGATACGAAACGAGATTTCATCCAATCACTCTTTCTATTGATAGCGTTTACATAAGTATTCGAACGAGTTGTCCAATTTCTGATCCTATTTGGTCTATTTATAATTCGCATTAACGCATGAATTTCCTCTATACTTTATGAACCAAGTTATACTAATTCTAAAGCTTGACTATGAAATTTATATTTGATAAAACGAAGCTAAGACTGAAGAAGGCGGTGTAATTGATGGGGAAACCAATAACATTCAGCATTATAGGCGGTGGAGGCTTTCGCGCACAGTATTTTCTAAGAATTGCACAGGCTCTTCCTGAACAATTTAATGTTAGTGGCATGGTCATTCGTGACGAATCCAAGGGAAAGGCGATGGAAGACTTATGGCATGTGTCTACTTATCGGACACTAGATCAGCTCTTGGTAAATGAACAACCAGACTTTGTTGTGCTATCAATCCATCCATCGGCCGCTATCGATTATATGCTGCAACTGGCGAAACGAGGAATTCCTGTACTTACAGAAACACCTCCTGCACCTAATTTAGATGGTTTACTTCAGATACACGACAAACTTACTCGACAAGGCGCTCGAATTCAAGTTGCGGAACAATATCAATTCCATCCTATACAAGAAGCCCGTCATAAGATTATTATGTCAGGACAATTAGGCAAGGTTAATCAAGTGACTGTATCCATATCTCAGTATTATCATGCAGTAAGCTTAATACGGAAAATGTTAGGAGTGTCCTTTGAAGAAGTCCGTATTAAGGGAATGAGATTTGAATCCGATTGGGTCGCTGGGCCGAACCGCAGTGGTCCGCCTACAGAGGATAAGCTAATCAAGTCAGAGAGAGATATAGCTTGGTTGGATTTTGGTGGAAAACTGGGGATTTACGATTTCACCAAGGATCAACATCGTTCATGGACCCGTTCAAACCATCTATGTATTCGAGGGGAACGTGGGGAAATATTTGATAATCGGATTAGCATACAAGATCCTTCTTGCAACCAGATTCAAATGGAATTAAAGCGCATCAATAAAGGTGAGTATGAGAATGCTGAAGGCTACTTCCTCAAAGGAATTATGGCGGGAGAACGCTGGGTTTACGAAAACCCTTACATGCCTGCCAGGCTATATGACGATGAGATTGCTATTGCAGACTGTTTGAAAAAAATGGCGGTCTATGCCAAGGGAGGACCCGGATTTTATGGTCTTCCGGAAGCTTCTCAGGACCACTATATCGGTATGCTGATTGAGCAAGCTATTAGATCTGGGGAGACGGTAGTGTCGATTCGGCAACCATGGGCACTTCTCTGCTGAGGAATCGTCCCACTCACTAGGATATACATCTTTTGAAAAGTGTCTTTCTCTTCGAAAATGACTTTCTTGCCTGCGAATGGGCTGCGATTCATGCCGATATCTTCGATAATTTCGCATTGGCAGGGGCCGATTGGAGTTACAGAACACATATAGCGTTCAAATGACTACACAGCAGTCATTTGAACGCTATATAAATGCATGATCTTATGAATCCCGTATTTGTACACTCACTTTATTTCACCCGATACTTCTCAAAATACTGCGGAATCACCTCTGTCGACGCACCTGGCATTTCCGGAAGGATATAATGACCATTTTTCACTGTTGCAGGCTCAAGGAAAATGTCGCGAATCCAAGGAATGTATTCCAACATAATGGCATTTTGCGTAGCACCGACAAGATGCTGATGAATTTGTCCCATATCGCCGACATGCGGAACGACTGGCAGATCGTAGGCTGCCGCAAGCCCTGCTACTTGAAGCCATTCGGTAATACCGCCAACACGCGTGCAATCGACTTGCACGTACTCGACCGCACCATTGTGAATATAATCGCGGAATGCATATTTATTGTAGACATGCTCGCCTAATGCAATCGGAACGTTGAGTTCATCCGCCAACTTTTTATGTCCGAGAATATCGTCCGGATTAAGCGGCTCCTCCAGCCAGAACAAGTCGAACTCTTCCAACTTTTTCCCCCAAGTCATCGCCGTATTGATATTCCATTGCTGATTCACATCGATCATGAGGATAATATCTCTGCCAATTAATTCACGAACGGCTTTAACGCGATCATAATCTTCCTGGGTGTTCGGCTTCCCGACTTTCATTTTTACCCCTGTAAAGCCTTCTTCGACATAGGAACTAATGTCTTTAAGCAATCTTTCCTTTGTCCAGTTCAGCCAGCCGCCATTCGTATTGTAGGCTTTAATGCCTTTATCTTTGGACTTATGACCGCCAAGATATTGCCACAGCGGTTTGTTTGCTGCTTTGGACATAATATCCCAAATCGCAATATCCACAGCTGCAAGCGCCATATGCGTGATACCTGCGCGACCGATCCAATGCATTTTACCAAAACGGAGTTCATCCCAAATTTCTTTCACCTGAAATGGATCTTTGCCAAGTAGGACTGGCGCGTAGTAGTGATCAATCGTATCCGTGATCATTGTATCGCCATGCGCACACGTTCCTGTATACCCATAGCCGACAATGCCCTCATCTGTAAAAATACGAACACCCGGCAATCCCCAATGGGTAGGCGAATTAATGGCATCTGTAATAGGCGGATTTAATGGGACATGCAGGATAAAGCTTTCAACTTTGGTAATTTTCATCGTAATACCCTTCCTAGAATAATTTATAGTATATCGTGTATGATTAATTGCATGGATTAATAGTCGTTTTTACTTACTAGTAACCCAACTACTACCTCAATTAATAACCAAGGGATGCCCGCCAGTCTTTCTAACCAGCGCCAGTAATCATCACCACTGTTCCTTGTAACTGCATCCCCTATCCTTCCGTTTTCATAAACTGGACATTTGCCCTTTTTTGAGAATTGCTGATATGAAGATACATGGCTGTAGAAGCACCATTGACATCCCTCTGAATCAGTCGCTGCAAAATGGCATTATGCTCAGCCCACTCCACTTCTCGATTGTCTACATCCAGATTGATTTTAATGAACGTTAGATATCTTTGAATCTGCTCAATGTATCCTCGCACCAAGTTCTGCAAGCTGATATTATCGCAGTATGCAAGGATCGTACCATGAATAGATGCGTTCATTTCCACAACGGATGCAAGACCGTCATTTGCGCGTGAGATCGGATTCGAACGAAGCGCATTCAAGGTTTCGCTTAGTTTCGCAAGCTTTTCATCCGGAATTTGGAGGACAGCTTTTTCTACAGCAAGAGGCTCAAGCTGCAATCTGATCTCGAATAGTTCGTTTAATTGCTGAAGACTCATCAGATTCACATACATCCCTTTGAAAGGAACCATATGTAAGTATCCTTCCGATTGCAGCCTGGAAAGTGCCTCGCGAATCGGTATATTGCTTACTTCTAACGTGCGGGCAAGCTGATCGATATTGACCTTTTCACCGGCAGGTAATTTATGAGTTAAAATATCTTCTTTTACAATCCGATAGATTTCTTCCGTTACATTTACACGGTTGATTTTACTTCCCATCTCGTCCATCCCACTCCTTTCCCCGAATATATCATGTATACTGGAGCGTTTTCAATTTATCAAATTGTAGAAGCGACTTGCATTGTTACCGAAAATATCTTCCTTTTCTTCTTCTGTTAACTCGATTGGCAAATTGTTATTCAAAATATCAAACACCTGGGCATAGCTCGCAGCCAATAAACACACGGGCCAATCACTGCCAAACATCACTCTGTTCGTACCAAATGCTTCAATAGCATGACGGATATAACCCGTGAAGTCAGATTCTTTCCAATTCGTAAAATCAGCTTCCGTTACCATACCTGACAATTTGCAATAAACATTCGGATAGGCTGCAACCTCAGAGATTAACACTTGCCATGGTTCTTTTTCTTGGATCGCTATCTGCGGTTTTCCAATATGATCGACGACGGCTTTTAAATTCGGAATGAGCTCCAGCATTGTAACGATTGTAGGCAATTGATTGGACTTGATCAGCAAATCAACAGGAAACTCCTGCTCCGCTAAGAACTTCAAGTTGGCCATCACCTGAGGGCGGAATACATAGGAGGCTGCATCTATATCTTGAAGCATAATCCGAATCCCTACGAAATATGGATTGGCACGTAATGAAGTAAACATCTCTTGAAACGTTTCAGCCTCAAAATCCAACCAGCCTACTACACCCGCTAATGTATCATATCGCTCACAGAGGCTTAATAGAAACAATGTCTCTTCTACCGATGGCGCCGCTTGAACAACAATGGTTTTAGTAATTCCGTTATGGATCAATTCTTTCGTTAGATCATCAGGCATGTAATCCCTATATAGTACGGGCAGTTCTGGCGTCAGCCATCCGTAATCGCCACGAGATAGCTTCCAATAATGCTGATGCGCATCAATTCTCAATTGTGGATCCTCCTTCGTTACTACTCGAATTAATTGTCACTGAATCTCATTTAATATATCGTGTATGATTTTATATTAGGTGGCATTTTATTTTTTGTCAACGCCTTGTTGGAGGAACAAAAATCCCGCCCCAAAGGAATTATCTTAGGGACGAGATTATGGATTCAATTCATGTGAATCACTTGGGCAACTCGGTTATGAATCGACTGCCGCACCTCTATCCACTACGCGAATCGATTCTCTTCAGGATCTTCCGTATCGTAGCCGATGGCATCAAACGCCGACCACAGCTCAGGAGCAATCGGGTAATTCGCGAGTTCTATGGTCTGGGCTACCCGTTCTGGTTTCGACATGCCGACGACCGTGCTGGCAATCCGCAGGTCGCGAAGCGAGAATTGAAGTGCTGCAGCGGCCAGCGGAACATTATATTCCTGGCAAACCTTGGCGTACATGCGCGCTCGCTCCAATACGATTGGCGGAGCATCGCTATAGGCATAACGCGCATAGGCATCCGGTCCTTTGGCCAATATGCCACTGCCATAAGGAGCGGCGTTAATGACCGCCACATCCCTGCGACTCGCGACATCAAGCAAAGGTTCGGCAGCCCGATTGAGCAGCGTATATCGATTGTGGGTTTCAACAGCGCTGAATGCTCCCGTTTCGACATAACGAATGAGCATATCGATCGGTCCACCAGATATACCGATGTGATCGATGACTCCCTGCTCTTGAAATTTTTGCAGTACTTCTAGCGGTCCGCCAGATCCCATAACATTCTCGAAGGTTGTATTTTCAGGATCATGGATGTAAACATATTGCAGATGATCCAGTCCTAAGCGTTCGAGACTTCCTTCGATGGAACGTTTGATCTGTTCGCCGCTGAAATCGCCAGTCTTAAAGTCGCGGTCGGCTTTGGTGGCCAACACGTAACCTGCCGGAAGTCCACCATTCGCTTGAATGGCTTTGCCGATACGCCGTTCGCTCTCGCCTTCGCCGTATGCCGCAGCTGTATCTATAAAATTGATTGGGCTTTCGAAAGCGGTGCGCAGCGTCACCAATGCCTGTTCTTCCGACGTGCTATACTGAAAGGTCTCCGGCATATCCCCGAGCGGAGCGGCCCCAAGACATAGCGGTGATATAAGCAAGCCAGTACTGCCAAGCGGCCGTTTGGATAATAAAGCATTCGTCATATGCATTCCTCGCTTTTTGATATTGTCTGTATTATAACGACACGCCTAGTAAGCCCCGCGTCATTTGAAAATCGATATTACCTTGCTTATAGAGACTCGGCACATAAGTATGTTCCAAAATTTGTTTGCTGCGTTCGAGAATTTGATTCCCCCACAAGCTCGGGTTGCCCGTGAGCTCCAGGTCGATATCTTGCTGATAGTTATGCAGCACGGCCTGCTCCGACGTTATTTGCAGCATCGGGACGAAAGGATGCGTCTGCATCGGACGGTCACCAATTAGCGCGATGATTAATTCCACACCTGTAGCAGCGAGTCCTGTTGTCGTCTCTACGCTATGCGTTGTCGGGGTCTCCATAACGTGGAAGCCGTTTCGGCGGACGTGTTCCCCATAGGCGATAGTCGGCCGAACTTGAGATGTAGTAAATAGATGTTGACCGAAAGCAGCTGATGCAAGCAACTCGCTGTTCTCGGGAACGACGACCAAGCCTCCTGCGACGACAATCATCTTGGTTAGTAGCGCCAGCTGCTCGCCGGCATCTTCGGTAATAGCACCAACACTTACGATCCCGATTCGCAGCCCTTCCAAACCGACCGTCACCTTTTCTGCAGGATTGGCCGCAGCCAATCGATCGGCGAACCAGGCTTCGACCTTCTCGCTCACCTTGGCAATTCCGCCGTCGAGCTGGATGCTGGCATAACCGAGCCGGCTCGCATCAACGCCTATCACTTCCATCTGATGGCGCATGTAGTCGTTATGCGTTTTCTCGCAGCCATGCTCTAGCAGCAAACAATGCTCAACCATTGGATGCGTAATATAACCGATCATCGTGCGGGCAAACAGCGATTCGGCTGGCCCTCCCGAGGTGCCGCAGCCTTCCGTGTGCGCCAATGTGACAAAGCGCGAGAGCTCGGGCTGTCCTGCTCCTTGTTTGTTCAAACTCCGTGTGATCATGCCCGCTACCTGTCCGGCACAAAGACTGGTCGGGACGATCAAGCCGATGTTGTCACTGGACTGCCGATCGCGATATTGAGTAAAGGAAAATTGAATCGGGTTAACCATCGCTACGGTATCATCTTGAATTTCTATCGGAGCCCCTGTCGGGACGGGGGTGTGAAGCAGCGTCTTCAGCTGGCTGGCATCGTTCTGCTGCCAATTGCGCCAAATTTGTACCTGGGCATGACCCGCCTTCTCGCCGACGCTTCGCTGGCCAGAGGCAATTCGGATCGCCAGCTCGAATACCTCTTTGCCCAGCTCATCCATTGACTTGCCTTCCAGATACTGCCCCGCGTTCACATCCATGTCGTTCGAGAGCAATTGGAAGCGGCGAGTTGTCGTTACCACCTTGACTGTTGGCACATATGGAAAGTTCGTAATCGAACCATTTCCCGTCGTAAAGAAGATGACATTGCAGCCTGCTGCCACCTGTCCGGCGATGCTCTCCAGGTCATTGCCAGGGCTGTCCATGAAATAGTAGCCGCCATCCTTCATGATCTCCCCGTACTCGGTTGCATAATCAATCCGCGTTATGGGATCTTTCTTCATAGCGGCGCCTATGGATTTGAGATAGATGTTGTACAAGCCTCGATACATGTTGCCGCCAGACGGGTTACCCTCCGCGCTAGTGCCGTGCCAGGACGTGCGCTCCTTAAATCGGTTCACAAGTTCCAGAAATTTGCGCGCGGTTTCCACGTTGCGTACTTTCGACAGGACATGGGGCTCAGCGCCTATCAACTCATCGGTTTCGGCCAGGCTAGCCGCACCGCCGTAACGAACCAATTGTTCCGAAATCCAGCCGAGCAGTGGATTCGCAGATACACCAGAAAATGCGTCTGAACCGCCGCACTGCAAGCCGAACCGCAAGTGGCTGATCGATTCAGGCGTACGCTGCATGGCATTGACCGTTGGCAGCCATTCCTTTACTAACGCTTCACCTTTAACCAGCTCCTCTTCAAAGCTGCCTGTGAGCGATACGAACTTGTGCAGCACGTCTTCGATCGGGTAGTTGTGCTCGTGGGCATAAGCCTCCACCATCTTGTTCGTAACCGATTCATTGCCATAATCGACGACCAATACCGCACCAACGTTCGGGTTCACCATGAAACCCGCGAGCGTCCGTAGCAGCAATTCCACATTATTCGGCTTCTTCGTGCCGCCTTCCGTGTGCGCGACGGGAACTATCCCGTCAATATTTGAATCGTTCTTCCATTCGGCTTGTAGGCGGGCGGCAAGCTCATTCACGTAGCTCCCCGTGTGCGAAGTGGTGCCGAGTAGAACGATGTAGTTCCGAGTGCCAACACCGCGATCTTCATGACGGCGATACCCCATGAAAGTAGGCGTCTCCGTAAATGCTGGGGATGCCGGAGCTGGCCGAAAGTTCTCCTCGTCAAAGATATAAGGAGGAATTTGATCACCGAAATTGGGCTCATCTGGCACCGCAAATGTCAACTGGCGCACGCTAAGCGCTCCCAGTACAGTTTCGTTGATCACATAGTGGCCAGGCTGAATTGGTTTAAGCGCCACGCCGAAAGGCAAATGCCACGAAAGCAGCTCTTCGCCAGGAGCAATCGCTTTCACCGCAAATCGATGGCCTTCCATAACTGTGTAATCCAGTGTGAGGAATTGGCCTTCATATTGAATGACGGTACCCGCGTTCAATTGGCGAATCGCAACGGCGCAGTTATCCCCGGGCAAGGGAAGTCTCGCTACTTCTTCAAATTGGTAAACGACGTCCATCGATGTTTGGCTCCTTTGATGAAAATTTCTATTTCGGTGCGTATACATCATATTGTACCAAGATTATGGCATTTGTTAATTCTTTACCTTTGCAAAAACATACTCTATTTTGATATTCTATAAGTAAGATATTTTTATGAAGCGAGATGATCTGGGGAGGTGAACCAAATGCAAAATCCACTTATTAAGAATTTTTTTAACGACCACCTCCTGCCGTTTGACATTGTATTTAAGGACATAAAAACACCAAATCGAGAACTACCCGAACATCTTCATGATCGCTATGAAATGGTATATGTTTATAGTGGAAAAGGTACGTTTTTCTTAAACCAAATGCTCTATGAAATGAATGAAGGAGACCTCTTCATCATTCCTGGTAATACCATTCATCAGGCATTGCCAGATTCGGAATCTCCTATTACAGCCACTGCTGTCTATTTTGATCCGCAACTGATCGGACATTATTCAGCAGGTGATTCGTTTACGAATATGCAAGTTTTTGAGCGAGCCCGAAAATATAAGAGCTATAAGCTTGTTGTCCCAACAGCCATGCGCCCTCATCTTGAAGAAAAACTCAACCAGCTGCATGAAGAATTGGAACGACACGAAGCTGGTTTTAGATACGCGGTTCAACTACATTTAAATAGCCTTCTGATCATCATTAATCGTTTGATATTAAAAGACCCCCATCATCAGCTAGCCGAGTCCGATGTCGGCCCCTCCTGGCTACTAAACATACTTCAACACTTAGATCAGTTTCACACTGACCAAATCGTTGGACTTTCGTATTTGGCAAAGCAGACTTCAGTCTCAGCAGCTCATTTATCTAGGGTGTTTAAACAATTAACAGGGATGAACATCACCGACTATGTGAATGCCAAGCGAATTTCAACTGCCAAAGAGCTGCTCTTAACTACTGACTTAGGTATTGATACGATCGCACACAATTGCGGATACGAGAGCTTACCTTATTTTCATAAATTATTTAAGAAATTCACTGGTGTAACCCCAGGCCTATATCGAAGAAAAGTGATGAAAGAACTTAGCTTCCAAATAGACAATATGACATAAAAATGTGAAAAATGTGATATTCCAGAATTAAAAAACGGAGCCCGCAAACCAGCGGTGCTCCGTTATTATTATTTCAGAATTTGTTAGAATATTAACTAACACCTATTTCTCTCCATCCATTCAACTGCCCAGTCAACTAACGGTTTTTGCTTCATAAATCTTACATCAGCATTACCAACTTGATGAATCTTAATGTTATTTTCTTTATCATATTCATGTCCTAACTTTACAAAATCTACGTCATCTACTGCTTGAGTAGTGTAAGTAACCCACTCTCTCTTTCCATCTTTGATTATTGCACTACGTTCATCAATATATCTTTTAGTAGGAAAGTTTGCTCTAGTTTCAGCTAAATGCAGCGATGTATTTTTATCATATCCGACCCCAATTAATAATACATATCCATCTAATTCATACAATTTATCTATTGGAGAGTTTTTACCAAAAATATTGCTTAAATCATGTTCTTTTGTCATATATTCTGCATGTTTTCCTACTGCTGCTAGTGACCTTGCCGGGTGATCTGTCCTTAATACTCCTGGCCACTTTCTAAACATTTCGGCTACGATACCCATTCCAATTGCGGGTGTAATATCTTTGTCGTAGGCAGGCCAATTTTCGCGAATTATAGGCCACCATTCCTGTGGTACTTCCCCATGAACCCCAGTTGATGGATCTAGATTTTTCCACGTTTGAGACGGCATCATTAAAGTTCCTTCTACTCCCACTATTTCTAGAAGTGAACTAATTAACGTTTCAGCCCCTCCTACTACAAAGCCCAGACTATTTAACGAAGTATGTACAAGTATAGTCTGTCCTTCTGTTAATCCGCAGTTTGTAAACTGTGTGATTAAATCGTCTTTGGTTAATATCATTCTAGTAATCCTTCCGCTACCTAGTCTCGTATACAAAAAGGTACCTACAGTCTGAACACTTTATTACAAGTGTCCAGACTTATGAGTACTAAGTGACATAGTCTTTACTATCTAAGCCGTCAAAATTGCACAACCAAATGCCGGAAGCTGCACAGTCAAATGTCTATCCGATTCGCTAACCGCGTAATCTACTTCATTAAGAACATCCGTAACCTGATTATTGGAGGCTGACCATGGAACTGTAACCGCCAATTCCTGCGGATTCGGGGAATGATGGATGATGACCGCAACGCGTTCACTGTCATACTCGCGCAGAAAGCCCAACGCGTTCCGTGCTTCATCAACGAACCATAGTCGAAAGCTGCCGCGTGTGAGTGCGACGTAACGCTTGCGAATCGCGATGAGTTTGCGATATAAAGTCAGCATCTCTCCGTTCTGCGCTGAGCTCTCCCAGATCATTGGTTTGCGGCAATCCGGATCGGTTTCACCCGTCATTCCTATCTCATCGCCATAATAGATCATCGGCATCCCGAGATAAGTGAATTGAAAACAAACTGCCAGTTTCATCCGAGCAACTGCCGTTTCTGTTTTATTCCAACCCCAGCCCCCCTTGCTACAGGCGGTGAGAAACCGCTCCGTATCATGGCTTCCCAGCAGTTGAAGATTAGCTGAGTTCGCCTGATCCGTGTAGCTCATCTGAATGTGAACGATTTCCTCCAGAAAGCGGGTCGCACCTACCGTTTGGCGGGCAAAAAAATCAAGTACAGCTTCACGAAACAGATAGTTCATCACGCTATCGAACTGATCTCCTCGCAGCCATGGTCCTGCTTCGTGCATAATTTCGCCAATTAGAGCAAGTTCGCCGCAAATGCCCTTCACTTCTGTCCGCAACCGGCGCCAAAATTGCTGATCAACCTCATTTGCCACATCAAGCCGCCAACCGTCGATCCCCACTTCTTCGATCCAGTAGCGCGCCACCTTCAGCAGGTATTCGACAACCTCCGGATTGGATGTATTCAACTTCGGCATTGTGGATTCGGCATGAGAGAATGTCTCATAACTTGGAATCGGCTTCTGAACAATAGGAAAGCTATGAACATGGAACCAGTCCTTGTATGGTGAAGCATCCCCTGATTTCAATACATCGCGAAATGCGAAAAATTGGTCTCCTGAATGATTAAATACAGCATCCAGAATTAGACGCATCCCATGCTGCTTAGCTGACCATTTCAGTAACTTCAATAGTCCAATATCTCCGAAAGAGGGATCAATCTGGTAATAATCCGATGTATCATATTTGTGATTCGTGGGTGATTTGAAAATCGGTGTCAGATAAATCGTATTCACTCCGAGCTCGGCCAAATAAGGCAGTTTTTCGATGATACCCTGAATATCCCCTCCGAATAGGGAGTCGCTTTTCGGTTTAGCCTCTGACGTCCAAGACTGAGAACCTGGAGGATCGTTAGCAGGATCGCCATTATGAAAGCGATCAGGAAATATTTGGTAGACGATAGCTTCAGGCAACCACGATGGAACCTGAGGAATATCCGCATCACAAATATAGGAAAATTGGAAGTAACCTGCCTCCGTCCGGTGCATGGAAGCGCCACGCTCCCCGTACCAAACATCATTGCCTTCTCGTGTTCGAACCATAAATAAGTACCGCAGTCTCCGCTTGGGAAGCTCTACAATCGTTTCATAGTAGTCAAAATGCCGGGTAAACCCGACCTTCTCCATCTCCTGCGGCAGTTCTGTTCCCGGCGAGTGGTAACGATCCGCATGTAGGATATAGCAAGATAGTGTCGTGTTTTTTTTCATCCGAATACGGACCTTAAGTTGGGTTTGATTCAAGGCGAAAGCATAAGGGGCCTCGCTTGTATGATATATAGACTCGAACATTCATGATCTCCTTCTAGTACGCGTGACTTAGCCTTTGGATGCACCGACCGTAAGACCGTCTATTAAGTATCGCTGCAGCCAAAAATAAAGAATAATAATCGGAACTGCCAAGAGTACCGCGCCAGCCGCAAACATCGTAAATTCTGTTGAGTTCTTTTGGCTGACCATTTCATAGAGCCCTACAGCTAATGTGATTTTTTCTTGTGATCGCAGAATGAGCCTAGCAAAGATGAAATCAACCCAAGCTCCTGAGAAAATAACGAGGCTAACGTAGGTCAGCATAGGTTTGGATAGGGGGAAAATAATTTTCCAGAATACGACGCTATGCGTGGCCCCATCGATTAAAGCCGCTTCCTCCAAACTGCGCGGAATTGTATCATAGAACCCTTTTGCCACGAACATATTCATAACGAATGCACCTGAGCTGTATACCAAGATGAGCGCCCAGTGATTATTCAACATTTTAATTTGGGACAACAGGATGAAGATGGAAATCATCGCCATAAATCCGGGAAACATATTTAGAATAAGCAGTAGCATTAACCCCTGTTTCCTGCCGGGAAACCGAAACCTGGCCAAGGCGTACGAACCAAGCGTGGTCAGCAAGCTCCCAAATAATGTGGAGAAGAAAGCTACTTTCAGCGTATTCATAAACCATATGGGGTAACGGTGGATCGGACTTGTAAACAAGTCACTGTAATGATCCAGTGTGAGCGAACGTGGAATGAAGGTATCACTGTATAAGCTGTTTCCTGTTTTCAAGGAAGACATGACGATCCACAAGGCAGGATACACGCTCGCCAATGAAAGAACGGTCAGGATCAAATAGGTCACCACGAGGCGAATTTTCATTGAATGATATCATCCTCCTTGTAGGATTGCGTTTTGCGGTAATTATAAATGGAAATACCAGCAATCAAAATGAAAATAATTAGCCCGATTACCGAAGCGAAGTTGTATTGGTTGTTCGTAAGCGTTAGCTTATACAGCCATGTCACAAGCAAATCTGTCGCTCCCGCGTATTGATAGTTGGATATAAGCGGATTGCCATCTGTGAGCATGAAGATAACGTTGAAGTTATTAATGTTGGAGGCAAATTGCATAATGAGTACCGGAGCTGCCGAGAACATGACCATGGGCAGTGTGATTTGCCTGAATTTATCCCAAGCCCTGGCTCCATCTACTTCCGCTGATTCATATAAATCTCTTGGTATCGTCGTCAAAATCCCCGAGACAAGTACCATGATTAACGGCATACCCAGCCATAAATTCACCATAAGCACGGTAAACTTCGCCCATAAAGGGTCTGTTAACCAAGGTAACCCTTGCAGGCCGAACCATTTTAAATACTGGTTAATCGGACCGAATTCGCTGTTGAGCAAGTTTCGGAAAACAAGCAACGACACCAAGTTAGGAATTGCGAAAGGAACGATGAGCAGCGTTCGCCACATTTTCTTAAGACGGACATCCTTCTGAGCAACCAACACCGCTACCAATGTGCCTGCTACGTAGGTCGTTGCCGTTGCCAAAACAGCCCATATCACCGTCCAAGTCAGCACACCATAGAAAGTTCTACTCCACGTTTTGAGTGTGAGCAGGTTCTGGAATATGCGAAATCCTACCCAATCCAGAAGATTAGCCGGAGGCAGTACCGGGGCAGCGTAATTGGTAAAGGCAATTAGAATACTAAAGATAAGCGGCATCACATTTAGGAAAACAACGAAAATGGCAGGGATGGCGAGAATGAGATAAGGAAAATGCCGGTATCGGATATGCCGAAGCGTCTGAGCGAAAGAGTGGGGCTGAGCCCCTCTCTCTCTCAATCCGGCCACCTTATACGCATCACGCACATTCAGGACATACACAAGTAGAATGAACATCACACCAAGCAAAGAAATGAGTCCCTCCACCATTAGAAATACCGAATGATCTCCTGCAACCGGCGTGTAGACATCCCCCGATAGAACGATGGAACGCGGGGTATCCCCCAGTGTGATTAACCCTACAATACGTTGGAATCCCTGGGAAACCATGAATGCGACTCCCGCAAGGCCAAAGATAAACAATAGAAATCCTTTGAACAATTGCTTATTGTACCATTGTCCGAAACCCATGAAGAGGAGGGAGAGCCCTACGGCTTTGCCGGTGTACTTGTTCTGCATGTCGATTGCGCTTCTTTCCTTTTTTATTTTTTGGCCGGAGTTGATGCAATTTGTTCTTTAATCGTTTTCACCGCTTCATCCAACTTCTTGCGCACATCCCCATGATCGTTCCAAATTGCGGTAAATGCCCCTTCCATCGGTGTCCATACATTAGCCGTTTGAGGGAGTGTTGGCATAGGCTGCGACTGCGCGAATTGCTTGATAAATCCACCTAACAGCGGATCATTCGCAATGAGGGGATCCTGGGACGCCTCTGTATTAGCAGGAAGGATGCCCGTTGCTTTAAAATTCTTCAGCGCATTGTCCTTGTTCGTAATGAACTGGGCGAACAGCTTCGCCGCCTTCGGATATTTCGTATAGGAATTCACATAGTAGGAGCGGACACCAGAGAACGATATGGCTTTCTTCCCGCCTGGGAAATCAGGCAACGGCATGACGCCAAAGTTGACTTTATCTTTAAATGAACCGATGGACCATGGTCCGTCAATGTTAAAGGCTAGCTTGCCTTCTTGAAACAATTGCGTTTTCACATCGTAACTCAAATCCTCGACCTTAACAGGAAGAATATCATGCAGGCTTTGGTAATATTTAATACCTTCCACAGCTCCATCGCTATTCAGTCCGATATCGCTCGCATCCGTTCCATTTTTGCCAAACATATAACCACCGAACGATGCCATGAAAATGTAGTTGTAATACGTAATCTTCGTCTCCCACATGATGCCATATTTTTTCTTGGCTTGATCATTGAACGTTTTAGAAAAAGCTATAATATCATCCCATGTCTTCGGCAACTCTTTCACTATGTCTTTATTGTAAAAGAGGGCGTACGTTTCTACCGATTTGGGATACCCGTAAAGCTTCCCATTATACGAGGAGGCCTCAAGCGCTGTTTTGTCCATGGCCGTTTCCATTTCCTTTTGGAACACATCGTTAGGCAGAACCAGGCCAGCCGTTACTGCATTCCCAAGTTTATCGTGAGCGAACATCACCACATCTGCACCAAGTCCTGCCGGTCCATCATTAGCAAGCCTTCCTGCTTGATCAGGGGCAGGGACAGACTCCACTTTCACATCGACATTATATTGTTGTTTGAAAGCAGCAGCTAATTCTTTAACAAAAGCAACTTCAGCACCATCCTCCCATACAAGCAGAGAGGCACCAGGCTCCGGTTTGATAGCAGCATTCGTATTGGCAGCGTTATCATTTTTACCCTTATCTGTTCCTTCAGGCTGCTTGGTTGCTTCATTGGCAGGTTTCACGGGAGATGAACTTGATGGATTATCACCCGCTATGGATGAACAACCTGTGAGTGAACTCACAACTAGTGTGGCAGTTAGCAGAACTAACATTTTCTTCTTCATTCGCAGCATTACCCCTTCTATTATCAGATGAAAAGCGACAATACCATTCTGATTATTGATGTGCTATAGTGTAGAGAAAAATAAACAATGACCTTTTAGGAAACCGGTTTCCTAGATTTAAAATAACATATCCGTTTTCGTAAATCAAACTATTTTTTTGAGCGTTGGGGGAACTATGAGTAAAATTACAATTAATGATATTGCCAAAGCTGCCAATGTCGCGAAATCTACCGTATCGAAAGTATTGAACGATTCTCCTACGATACCGGAAGCAACCAAGATAAAAATTAGAGATATCATGAAAGAAATGAATTACATCCCGAGCAGTATTGCAACCCAATTGGCTAAACAAAGCAGCTTCAATATCGGCGTGCTGATTGATATGTCACGAAAACATGATTTCTTGAATCATTTCTTTTATACCATTATCGGTGGGATAGAAAATGTGATTGGCACACTAAATTATGAACTAACCATCTGCAATTCTCATGCCCAGAGTGAAAATAACTTCTTGGAACGACTCGTTTTGAATAAAAAAGTAGACGGTCTCATTATGGATAACACGATTCTAACCGCGTCGCTAGCTCAGCAATTGAATGATTTGCGATTCCCCTTCGTATCACTTGGCGGTTTAGCAGGTGTCGATTCGGTGAGTTGGGTAGATATCGATAATATCCAGGGAGCGGGGATGATCACCGAACATCTATTACAGCAGGGATACAACAACTTCGCCTTTATTGGCGGTGAGACGCATAGTCCCCTCTTCAAAAACCGATACGAAGGCGTGAAGCGGACGCTTCAACGAGTCGGTAAAACGATCCGTGGCGACCACCTTAAGACGGGTTTCGCTAACGAAGAGAACGGCTACCGCCTGATGCAGGAACTGCTGGCACAAGCCTCTCCGCCTGATGCGGTTGTTTGTATTAACAATTACACCGCCTTCGGTGTATTAAAGGCCATACGTGAGCATGGGCTGTCTGTACCGGATGAGATCGGAATTGTTACGTTCGACAATTACCCGCTTGCCCCCTATACAACTCCACCACTCACTTGCCTCGATCTGGACACTTTCGAGCTGGGGGTCACCGCGGGGACCATGCTGACGCAACGGATTGCCGATCCTCATACACCCGTAGAAATCAGATCAATCGAACCTAGTTTGATTATTCGTGAATCGACCCGTAGACAGTAAACATGAGAAAAAGTGCTTTGGATTCCTGTAAAAGATGAAATAAAAAAAGGAACACTTAATCCCGTAATGGGTTCGTGTTCCTTTTTCTGAATCTATTAGTGAATACTCCTATTATTAATGGAATATCAATGCATCGCATTCATCGTCGCATGCTTAACGACGACACGACGGATGAAGAACGCCGCGGCTAGCCCGAGGAGTGTAACCGTCATTGCGAACATGAACACGTTCTGGGAACCGAACATCATGGCTTTAGCCATCTCGGCCGGCTCACTCGGCATCGGGGAGCTGATCAAATACTTTTCCATGCCCTTGGTAAGAATGCTGATTGCGACTGCCGTTCCGATCGCACCTGCGACCTGTTGCAGCGTGTTCATGACTGCCGTTCCATGCGGGTAAAGTTCTGGCGGCAGTTGGTTAAGCCCGTTCGTCTGCGCCGGCATCCATACCATGGATATACCAATCATGAGACCAATATGCAAGGTAACGATAAAGGCTACAGAAGAGGCAACTGATATACTGGAAAAAAACCATAACATCACCGCTACGATGGCAAGGCCGGGGATAACAAGCCACTTAGGCCCGTACTTATCGAACAAGCGTCCCATGCGCGGCGACAAGATACCATTCAACGCACTGCCTGGCAGCAGCATGAGCCCGGTAGCAAACGCGGATAGTTTCATCCCGTTCTGCAGATACATCGGTAAAATAATCATACTCGATAAGATAATCATCATACACGAAAGCACAAGAAGCAGCCCCACAATAAACATAGGGTACTTGAAGACTCGCAAGTTCATCATCGGCCCACGCATGAACATCTGGCGAAGTGTGAACAATACAAGCGCGATTAGGCCGATAACGATCGATGAGAGCACGATCGCACTAGTCCAGCCTCCATCCCCTTCGCCTGCCTTACTGAAACCAAAGACTACGCCGCCGAAGCCTAGTGATGACAAAATAATGGACAATGGATCAATCCTCGGTCTTGTGACCTCAGTGACGTTTTCCAGGAATTTCAATCCTATCAACAACCCTATGACCAAAAAAGGAAGAGACAGCCAAAAAATGTAGTGCCATGTTAAATATTCAATTAAAAGACCCGCCACAGTAGGGCCAGTCGCCGGTGCGAACATGATGACGAGACCAACGAAGCCCATCGCTGCCCCGCGCTGCTCTGGAGGGTAAACTACGAGAATCGTATTAAACATGAGCGGAATCAATAAACCCATGCCGGCTGCCTGCAGAACGCGAGCGACCATCAGCATTTCAAAATTGAAAGCAAGCGCTGCAATCAATGTCCCAACGATCGAGCTTACAAGCGAAACAATGAATAGCTGCCTAGTAGTCATCCATTGTAGCAGTAAACCTGTCATCGGCATCAGAATTCCGAGAGTCAGCAAAAAGCCTGTCGTTAACCACTGCGCAGTCGCGGCTGAAATTTGGAAAACGTCCATTAAATTACTAATTGCTATGTTGAGTGCTGTCTCGCTGAACATGCCTACGAAGCCGCAAATGAGCAGAGACGCCATTATAGCCCTCGTATTATATTTCTTCATATTAATTTCACTTCCCTCTCCTGACAACTATTTTGAATAGTTCTCTATCTACACCGTTCCGATATAAAATACAACAGAGTGAGCACTTATACAAGTCCAAAAACAAATTAAACAATTTTCTACCCTTCGATTCTATCGTAAAAACAAAAAAAAGATCAAACAGGCATTTGCCCGTTTGATCACCTAGTCACTGCTATTGCCTTCTTTAATAAAACTCATGATACAGCTTCATCAGCGCCCGCTTCTCAATCCTCGATACATAGGTTGCTACTCCATTTGTAATCTTTCCATCTCTACACTAGCCAGCAGAAAAGGCGCCATTCCCATGAATATATCGCTAACTACTGCCTCTTGCAGGTAATATTCATAGCTGCCACTTCTATAAGGACTTCCACCAAGACCTGCCCCATGACAAATGCTGTTCACGTGTACACCTAGATCATCTTCCTCTACAAGCTCACTAATGAGACCTTGATACCCTTTTTGAGCTACCGAAATGAATGATTTTGAAAGATATTTTAATCGTACACCTTTAGATACACTATAGACAAACATACTACTTCCCGATGCCTCCAAATAGTTTAATCCATCTTTTCCACGATCTAACACCTGATACCACAAACCTGTATTTGGATCTTGCACCTTCTCTAGCGCGCCTATCAACCTTTCAAAAATACCCATAAGCGTCCCCCGCTGCGGATGATCGATCGGAAAATGCTCCAGCGTATCTACGATCGCCATTGAATACCAGCCCATGCCCCTGCTCCAGAAATTCCTCGATTTCCCTGTTAAGGCATCGCACCAACGCTGCTCACGGCTTTCATCCCAGCCATGATATAGCAAGCCAGTGTGTGCATCACGCGTATTCTTTTCAACAAGCAGCAATTGTCTTGCCGCCTCATCGAAAAGCGCCGGAACATCAAAAATCTTCGCATACTCGGCAATGAAGGGTATCGCCATATAGAGACCGTCGAGCCACATCTGATAAGGATATATCTTTTTATGCCAAAAACCTCCTTCACTTGTTCTGGGATGCCCTTTTAGTTGAAGAATCAGGTTGGCAGCAGCCTTGGCATATTTCTGTTCAGACGTATTTTTCCAAAGAGAAAAAAGCACTTTACCTTGGTTGATTTGGTCAAGATTATAATCTTCCAGCGTATACGTACGGATAGAACCGTCCTCTTGTACGAATAAATTCATATGCTTTCTAACGTATGTCTCGTATGAGTCATCTCCCGTCTGCTCACCTACATGAAGCAAAGCCTTTAATGTCATGCCATTCACATACATCCAACGTTGCTCCAACTCTGGATGAAAACCTTGTTCATTTGAGTTTCTCATAATGGTTTTTGCAGTTTTCACTGACCAATTTACGTTATTGTTCATCTGTTCCTTTCGCCTTCCTTCTAAGCGCATGACAAATATTTATATTAAATGAGTACGCAAACATGAAAGTTAATAATGCAACCAATCTACATCAGCGTAACCGTTGCCAGTTCCTGTACCCTGACGGATGCAGAACAGACCGACTTTGGCCCCCACCCAGCCGCCGGGAACCGCCTCGAAGGAGTCGCCAATCGGCGAATAAGAGATGCCGTCCAAGCTATACTCAAACGTACATAAGGCTTCCAGTACGACATTGACGCGGAGGTACACCGTGTTCACACTGGCCGGAAGCGATCGTTCAGCCTGTATTTCCTCAGATGATCCCTTCATACTCCCCCGCCCCTGCACGAAAACAAGCTTCATTCCACTCGAAGCAGGCTGCAACGCAAGATAACAATAATCATGACCGAATATTGTTAATCCAGCGAGCTCGTTCTGGTTCGCTGAAGCAAACGTCAGCTTCGTAGTCGCCGTAAAAACCGGGGCAGGGAACTTCTGACACAGCACATTCGGCGCCGGGTAGAGCGTGCGTACGCCTGTTGGAAGCTCCTGCGCATACAACCGTAAATGCCCTGGCTTCGCGTGCAGGGAGTACCATTCCGGCCTAGCATTCCCCTGCCACTGCCATTGCAAGCCAAGGACCTGGCTGTCGAAGTTATCGCTCGTCGCCGGAACGGCAAACGGCCATTCACGCCCAACATTCGGCTTCGCAAGCTCAAGCACAGGTTCGCCGATCCCGTCCCCGTTCGTATCAATACCCATGATCGGCCAGTCGTCAGCCCACTGCATCGGCTGCAAATGAACGATTCGCCCGTACGCTTCGCAGTCCTGGAAGTGAACGAACCACGATTCCCCAGAATCGAGGTCGACGTAGCCGCCCTGATGCGGACCGTTTACCTCCGTGTCGCCTTGGTGCAGGACGATTTTATCCTCATAAGGCCCCATAATGTGCTTTGAACGGAAAATAGCCTGCCAACCTGTCGGCACGCCCCCTGCCGGTGCAAAGATGTAATAGTAATCGCCACGCTTATAAAGCTTCGGTCCCTCCAGCGTAGGATGCGCCTGCGTGCCATCGAATACGATCTCTCCATCGTCCAGCAACGATGTTCCCTCCGGATGCATACGGCACATCTTGAGCTTATGTTTGATCCCAGAGCGGCTATTGGCAAACGCATGAACCAAATACGCCCGGCCATCATCGTCCCAGAACGGACATGGATCAATCCATCCTTTGACTTCTTTTACCATATGCAGCGGTGTCCAAGGCCCCGCAGGATCTACAGCCGTCGTCATATAAATGCCCTCATCCGGCGCGCTGAAAAAGATCCAAAATTTCCCCTCATGGTATCGGATACTCGGCGCCCAAACGCCATCGCCATGCCGAACGCCATCGTCATAGCCCCCGGGAAGTCTATCCACCGCATGCCCGATCAGCGTCCAATTCACGAGATCTTTCGAGTGCAGAACTGGAAGCCCTGGCGAGCTGGCAAAGCTGGAAGCCGTCATATAGAAATCTTCCCCGACACGCACGATATCCGGGTCCGAGTAGTCTGCGTACAGAATTGGATTACGAAACCGCCCATTACCCAGATCGGCATACCAAGCTGAAGTTTGCACAACCTTGGTCTGAACCTCGTCCCCTTCCCGTACAAGGCGAAGAGTCGGTGCTGTCAGCGGATCGCGGCAGATGATCCCAGAAGACAAATTACCGGACACCGCCACCATCGTGTCTTGCCCCTGCGCTCCCGTTCCGCTTAAACGTGTCAGTTCTACGTCTTGGCACTGGTGCAGCTTCACCAGCGGTCCCTCCTCGGTGTGCAACTGGAGGTCTTCCAATTTAAGCTTCTTCGCGTTGTTGCATACGACACCCGTCTGTGCTGTCGCGTTGTAATTGTAGACGGACACGCCTTCAAGCGGCATTTCCGAGAGTCCATTAACTAAAAAGGCATGCTCCGCGCCTGTACAATCCATATCCCTAAACGTAATATCGCGGAACACCGGTGTTTCCTCCGTAACCGCATACCGATTTTCCTGCATAATCCCTGAACCTTCTACCCCAGCATAAAAGAGATTGAAGGAGATGGCGTCACCGACAATATCCGTCATACGAATCCGTTCGACTAGAATATCCTCGACGACGCCTCCGCGCCCGCGGGCGCTTTTGAAGCGAAGCCCGATATCCGTCCCCATGAATGTGCAATCACTGATATGAACGCGCCGGACACCGCCGGACATCTCGCTACCGATGACGAAACCGCCGTGTCCATGATAGACAGTGCAGTGCTTAATCGTGACGTATTCGCACGGCATGCCTAGCGCGCGTCCGGGTGCGTCTTTGCCCGATTTCAAGCAGATCGCATCGTCCCCTACGTCGAACGTGCACCCTTCGATGATCGCGTAGCGACAGGACTCTAGGTCAAGTCCGTCCCCGTTTTGGGCGAACCATGGATTCCTTACCGTGACATGGCGGATGGTAACATGTTCAGACCCCCACGGATGCAGATTCCACGCCGCCGAGTTCTGAAACGTCGGACCCTCAAGCAGAATACGGCTGCATCTCCGGAAGCTAAGTAGATTCGGACGCAAATAATCGCGATACGGCAAGTAAGCTTCCACATCCTGCTGACCTTCCTGTATCAACCGCTCGACATTGGCGCGCCCCGCCATCGCCGCCTTGGACGGCCACCACATCTCGTCCGCTTCATCGACGATGCCGCCAGAGCCGACTAGACGCTCCCACTGGAGATCCGTCATTTTCCAACGCTTTACAGGCCGCCACGCTTCGCCTCCTCCGTCAAAAACACCTTGCCCCGTCAGCGCAATATGTTCCACGCCCTCCGCATTCAGCGGGGATTGACAACGGACCGACGGCTTCCCTTCGAAAGTGGACGCGATCAGCGAATAATCCTCAAATCGCTTGCTGAACAGCACGACGGCCCCAATCTCCGTATGCAGCTCCAATCGACTCGTGAGTGTAAGCGGTCCAGTTAACCATAACCCTGCCGAAATGTTCACCTTGCCTCCACCCGCTTGCGAACACGCCTCAATCGCCTGGCGAAAAGCTTCCGTATTGTCGGTTCGTCCATCGCCTACCGCACCGAAATCCGTCAAGTTCACCGTAAAATCAGGAATTTCCGGAAGCAGCACTTCCGGCATCTCCCATTTGGGAGCAGCAATCTTCTCCAGCATCGTTGTCATCATCGTACCTCTCTCATCTCCAAGATATTTACCCTAACTATAAACCTACGTATTCAAAATAATCGAAGTCCGCGTAATTCGAGCTCGCCTCTCCATTCCCGCTGGCAAACAGTCCGATATACGCCCCGACGAAGCCGCCTGCTTTATCCGTACTTAGCACGGTCCCGTCCGCCTGCTCGACCACCGTCTCCCACTGCTCCGCTTCTTTCGCAACATCGAACCGCAGCGATTGCCCAATGGCTTCGAGCTTCAAGAACATCTTTCCTGCCTCTATCACTTTGGAACCAAGCTCCGTTTCAATGCCATTTTCTCGACAGATGACGCGAACGACGGCTTTACCAGAGCTCAACATGGCACATTCGAACCGATATTGAAAATTGTGATTCTGCAGCGCCACGAAGCCGGCGGTTTCCGTCGTTCCCTTCGGCGTGAATGCCATCGCCGTACGTACAGCATAGGAGATATGCTGCTGCCTTCGGCCGACAAAGCTTGGATTGACTTCCTGGGTCATCGACTCAGGTTTGAGCTTCAAGCGAAGATGTCCGGGATTCTCCGTCAGATTCCAAAACTGCCCTCGCGGTGTTCGAATAAAATTCCACCGCTCCTCCAACACTGGCGCGTCGAAATGATCACAGACCGGCAAAGACGGCCAACGCTTTTCAGGCAAATTCGGACTTGGCATCTCCCATTCGATTATACCCCGACCAGGATTAACGACCGGCCATCCGTTCTCCCACGCAACAGGCACGAGGAACGTTTCCCGGCCCATATTCCGGTAAGGCCCCCCATAAGGCCTCGAGGCAAGGCAGACCATCCACCATTCGCCGTGCTGCGTTTCCACAAGGTCGGCGTGACCGACATTGACGATACCGTATTGGCTTCCGAGGTGCCGATGGGTTAGAATCGGGTTCATTTTGCAATTCTCATAAGGTCCTGCAAGAGAGCTGCTGCGGGCAATCGTTACGGAATGCGTAAAACCGGTTCCTCCCTCGGCAATGACCAGATAATAATAGCCGTTGATTTTGTACAAATGCGGTCCTTCCTGCGCATGAATCTGCTTCAGGGCGCCGTCCCACAAGCTCAGCTTCGGCCCCGTCAGCTGCTTCGTCTCCAGATCCAGCTCCTGCAGCCAGATCTCCATATGCTTCGGATATTGCTGGCCCTCAGGAGGGACACGATTTCCGGTGTAATACACCTTCCCGTCATCGTCAAAAAACAAGGAGGGATCGATACCAGGCGCATCGTTTAACCAATACGGCTCCGACCAGTCTCCAGCAGGATCAGCGGCGGTGACGAAGAAATTTTTCCGCGCTCCAGTGGCGCTCTCCACAAACGTGGTGATCATGTAAAATATACCTTCATGGTACCGGATCGTCGGCGCATAAATCCCGCGGGACGCAGGCGTTCCGTCCAAATTTAACTGCGAAGGCCGATCGAGCACATGCCCGATTTGCCTCCAGTTGACCAAGTCCTTGCTATGAAAAATCGGCACGCCGGGAAAATATTCAAACGTCGACGTGACCATGTAATAGTCTTCACCAACACGACAAATCGAAGGATCCGGGTAGAATCCTGGCAGAATTGGATTGCGAAACATTCGCATAAGTTCAGCTCCTTTAGTACCTATAACATGAAGTGAAACTCTGGAGTCTCATCAGGACCCCAGAGTTTGATCACTCCCTCTAACTACCTTTCGTCCAACTGGCAATCAGGGCATTCACGTCCGTGCCGAGAATCGCCTTCGCTTGTTCGGAGACATGCTGCTGCAGGGCTTTGTTATTCAAATGTTCTAGGAAATCCTGCAAATGCTTCTCCGCCTGATTCCCATGTCCCTTCCTCCACCCACTTTCTGCTTGATCCAATTTGTTGCTTAATTGCGCCAGCATTGGCCCTCGCACATCGCCTGATTGACGATAGCGTTCGATCAGATTGCGGATCGACTCCGCACTAGTGACGACTTTGACAGTATACTGCGCTGCAAATGTATTGCCGGCGTTATCCACAACCGTCACCACAATCACATGGTTTCCGAGCTGACCCGCCCAATCCAGCGTAGTTCCCAGCTCGTAAGGCTGCGCATCCACCGTCACGGATTGCTGCTTCACACCTGACAAAACGTCTGATGTCTGCAGTTGAAGTGCAAATGGCTGACTGTCCGAGATGTCGAGAGCACTGCCGAGCGGCTTCCCGTATACCGATGCGATCACCGTTGGCAGCGTTCGATCGATCCAAATATTGGACGTATGCGCAGCTTCGGTATTCCCTGCCGCATCGACACTATAATAGGTCAGTGTATGCTTTCCTTCTGCCTGGAAGCGGATCGAATTGCCTTCCTTCAGCGTTAGCAAAGGACCTCCATCGATGGCATAATACGTTGCCGAAACACCCGACAAGTTATCGGAAGTCGAGAGTATCACGACAACCTCCTGATTCACCCAACCCGCAGGAGCGTCGTCATTCGTTGTTGGCGCCTCTTGATCCGGCGTCGCAAAGACAACTTGATACGTCCGTTCGCTGCCGTCTTGTGCTGTGACGCGAACAACCGCCGTACCCGGCACTGCTGACGCTTGAAGCACGACAACACGGGATTCCCCTGACAATGCTGTTGCGGCAACGACAGGAACGATGCCTACAGCTGTAAGATCTATCTGATACATCGTCTTCATTGGCGAGAATTCAGGTACGGAGACGCCGTTCACTGTTAGACTCGCAAGCTCACGGTTGCCGTCTGGCAGCGCTGCCTGCGCGAGCGGATTCCAACCGTCGATGCCGCTAAACACGTTAGCCGGCAGATAAAGCGCTGCCTCCTCCGGCGTCAATTGCTTCGCCCAGCTGAAGCGGCTCTTCGCATTCGCTCCAGGGCCATAGCTGGCGAATTCACCGTAGCGTGCTGATTTCTCGTTGAGCGGATTTCCCCAGTTATTCCAGCCGGTTGGCGCAATATGCTCACCGAGGTAGCTGTTGATATAGATGACGTTGGCATCAGCACGCCAAGGTCTGCCCATCGCAACGCCGGTAATGCCCGGCTCCGCAGTAATCCGGCTATTCAGGAACACATAGCCCGGCTTACCTGCCGCCGTCGATGCCGCCGTCACATAGCCGCCACCTAAGCTGTGCATAGTGCTGTTTTCAAACACTGCCGCAGCATTTCCAAATATGAAGTCCACTGTGCCCGCAATATAGCTGTCGACATAATAGTGCCGGCCGTTGTTCGCGTAGAGCGTATCTTGGTAGCCTAATAACCGAACATCGCGGAAAAGGAGTCGATCCGCATTCGCGTACAGCGCAACAGCCTGGCCGGCCGTGATGCCGGCATCGTTCTGAATCGTCAAATGCTCTGCTGTGAAATCGCTCGCTTGTACGCGGAAGCTGTAGCTGCCAGACGTTCCCACCGCATTGCCATTCGCATCCAACGTGCTGGCTGCATCCCCGTAGACAAGCACTGTACCGTCTCGGCTTTCGCCAATCATCCGTACCTTGACCTTCGAGGACGGGAGATCCAGCTTTTCACGATAAACACCGTTATTGATCTTAATAATCGTTGGTGCAGCACTATTCGCCGGTACCGCATTAATAGCGTCCTGCACCTTCGCATATTGCCCGCTTCCATCCGCCGCAACGGTCAGAACCAATGCTGGCGCTTCTTGAACGGTCGCGGAGCCTTGCCCTTCGCCAGCGTCATTCAACGCTGTCACGCGATACACATACGGTTTGCCATTGATCAGCCCCGTGTCCGTAAGGCGCGCTGCGGTCAAGCCTTGCGCGATGGCGGCATAAGCCCCATCCGGCGAATCGCTTCGTTTCACGGTATAGGAAGCCGCGCCAGGTACTGCTGTCCAGCTGAGCGTGATACTGCCGTTCCCTGGGTCTGCAGCTAGACCCGCCGGACCAGCCAATGTACCGTCTTCGGCCGATGGACGTACACCAATCGCATCCGAAGCTAAGCTGTTCGCATGGCTATTCGCTGCAGTCACCTGGTAGTAGGCAGGCGAACCGTTCACTAATCCGTTATCTACATAGGAAGTTCCAGTTACATGATCGGCAACGACTGCAAAAGGCCCATTCGCCTGCTGCGAACGCTGCACAGTATAGAACTCGGCGCCAGCGACCGCTCCCCACTGGAGGCTAGCCGCTTGTTGCATCGGCTGTGCCATTACAACTGGCGTGGCAAGGTGGCCGTAAGGTGTAGCAGTAATGACGGCCGAATCTGCCCCCTCACCGCCGATACTCGTTGCCGAAACGGCATAGTAGTAAGTCGTTCCATTATCAAGACCACCGTCACGATAGGACATCGTCGTGATGCCGCTGCCCACCGAGGTCCACGGACCTGTCGGGCTTGTGCTTCTTTTAACCGTATAGCTCGTCGCATACGTTACGTTTTCCCAGGCCAGATCCACCTGTGCATTGCGCCCTGCCGACGTTAACCCTGCAGGCGCAGCTGGTTTCACGGCCGATACCGAAGGCGTCACCGCTGCTTGATTGGAAACGCCGCTTTCCCCTGTCACGCCTGTAGCTGTGATGACATAGTAGTAAGTCGTGCCGTTGACGACTGTTTCATCGACATACGAAACGTCGGTGAGTCCTGCAGCGACCGTCGCAAACGGTCCACCGTCCGTTGTGCTCCGCTTGACATTATAGGTGGACGCTCCGTCGGCTGCGGACCATGCCAATTGCACTTTGCTGTTGCCAGCAGTCACTGTCAATCCTTTTGGCGTCTCAACCGGCTCTACGTAGACTTTCAAATTATCATAATACATCGTCCCTTTGCCTGTTCCCGGCGTCTTCGCCGAAATGCGGGCAATGCCCGATGTTCGAAGATCCGCTTGCAACGGCGCTTGTTCAACTAAGTTGTTATTGATGTAAATGTCCGCTGTTTGCGCCCCGACATTGGCAACCACCTTCAAGTTGAGCCATTGATTGTTCGCAGGCGGGTCGATCAACTTATAATCTGCGCTATTTTTCTTATACACAAGCGTATAATTCGCTTCCGCAGCAGGCGCAGTCGGCTTGCGCAGCTGGAACGACAGCGCCGTCTTGCTGCCTGACTCATCCTGCAGATTAAGCACACTCGAAGTTCCCGGCCATCCTGACGAGGCGATATCGACCTCCAGGACGAATTTCCCTGTTTGTGGAGCAAATTTACGGATGAGCTCTGTACTGCCAACACCATTGTCATACAGGATTAACGCTTGCTTGGACGTATTGCCTGTCATGCTCGCAGGAGCATCGGTCACGACGACTTTGTGATCGGCATCCTGAGGGATCGGCGAGAACGTGTAGCCCGCAGGTGTCGTATCCAGCGTCTCCACCTCGAAATCTTCGTCGACATAATAGATCGTCTCCGGCTCACCATCTGGAACTGCACTTACCTCCGGAGAGTTAAAGCTGGTGCCGATGGCATTCTGAGCCGTAACGACATAGTAATAAGATTTGCCCGGAATTAAGTTCAAATCCGTATAAGTCGGTGCAGCAATCCCCTCTGCAATCTTCGCATAAGGGCCGCCCGGCATTTCGCTGCGATAGATGTGATAGGCAGCCGCACTTGAAATTCCAGTCCAAGCTAAGCTTACAGACCTGGTCCCTGCTGACGCCGTCAATCCGCTAGGCGCCGTCGGAAAGTCCTTATCCAGCGAATGTACTGCTGCTTCTGAGAAATCCGAGGCGTTGTATTTATTCACATCATCGTCCACTTTGGCGGCATCTGCCGCCAGACCGACGTAGACGGTCTCTGCCATCGGCAGCGTGGTCATATCAACAACGAACCAGTCTGTTCCATTCTCCGAAACCAAGGAAGTGAACTGGTTGCCTAATCGAACGAGCTTCACCCAATAGGGCGTACTGATAAAATCCTCCGGCTCCACGCGGTTCACCGTACCGCCTTCCGATGTACGGTTGAATACGATGCTCTTCTTGCCGTATTTCACATAGGAGACCATCAACGCCGCAAATTTGGAAGAAGCGCTCAGGTTCTCACGAATCATCACACCGGCTTCGGCCTCGTCATCGGTTGCCGTAATCTTGTCGACACGAGCCACAATCTCGCCGTTGCCAGTCAACGGCTGATAAGCAAAATGGAAGTTATCCTCAGCTCCCCAGATATCCCCCGCCGATTTCACCGTAACCTCTGTCGCCGATGCCCCTATTTGCGTGTGGCCAGCAATGCCAGGGGTCCCGATATCTTGGGACTGCCACGGCGCGATGCTGCCCGATTTATTCACATGAACTGCAACATTGCTCGACTGCGTGGACGTACCCGTGTTGTCAATGGCGCGGATCGTAAGGAAATACGTGCCGTCCTGGGCATTTTTCCACGTATACGTGTACGGAGCGGTTGCATCCTCGCCCAACTTTACATCGTTCAGATAAAATTCCACTTTCGCCACGGAACCGTCGACATCCGCTGCGCCCGCTGTGATCTCAACATCTGTGCCAGCTGTCACAAGTGTATGATCCGAAGGAGACGCGATAGCCGCCGTCGGATTCACCGATCCGTTACCAGTGATGCCGTTCAAGTAGACTTCCAGGTTGCGGTAGCCTGTCGCGTGCATTGCATTGCGGTCTGCAGGATCGTTAGGGTTCAGCTGATGAGCCAGCTCCCACGCATCCGGCATGCCGTCATGATCGCTGTCCGCCTGCGTTGAGACCGCCTGCGCAAACTCGGGGTATCCGCCAACCTCACGCTGTGAGTTAATATGGCGCCCAGTTCCATTTCGGACGTCCTGAACAATACGGGCATCCGTCGCATCCCGCTTAGGTACAGACGCTCCAGCTTGTGCAAGCACGTGCGCATAGGCATCTTCTGCCGACTCAGGCGTTACTGGCTGCGGCATAACAACCGGTGAATTCAGCTTCGAAGCTGGATTCGCGAGAGTTCCTACCCCCTTCCAATTGTCCGCCGTAACGGCAGGAGAGCCATGCATGATATTGCCGCCGACAAAGAGGCGGGTGTCCGCGCTCACATCGAGGAAAATCATCTCGCGGGCGTTACGGTACGTGCTCGGTCCAAATTTGTAGTAATTATTGCGCAAGTTATAGCGGCCCTGCTCCCCGCCATAGGAAGAGAAAAAGCCCCAATCATAAATTACGTTGTTATACATATCCGTAGGAAAGTTCGGAGACCCGGCAAATCGGGGATTCCGACTGACGTTATGCGCAATCAGATTGTGATGGAACGTGGCGTTGTTGCCGCCCCAAATTCCCGCATAGCCGTGACGGCCTTTCTGATGCGACGTCATCAGCATACTTTCCGACGCAATCGACCACTGTACCGTCGTATTCTCATTCACATACATGCTGAGGACTTCATCTACCGACCAACTAAACGAGCTATGATCGACGATGATGTTCTTATGGTATCGACCGCCAAACGCATCGTCCTCGCTCGGATAACGATCTCCAAGCCGGAACCGCATATACCGCATAATCAGATTATCCGCCTCAAAATAGGTGGCATAATCGGACACGGTGATCCCTTCCCCCGGCGCCGTTTGTCCAGCGATGGTCAGGTTCGCGCCGGTAATCTTCAACGGCGATTGCAGATGGATCGTACCGCCGACCCGGAAGACGATCGTTGTATTGCTTTGGCTGACCCCATCCCGCAGTGAGCCAGGACCGGAATCCGCCAGCGTCGTCACCTCATAGACGCTGCCGCCTCTGCCGCCGGTGGTGTACATACCTCCACCTTCAGCTCCGGGGAATGCAGGGGTACCGTCATTCACCAAGCGCCACTTTTGCGTTTCCAAGCCTTGATACGGTTCCAGACGGACGCGCCGTGCGTCTGCATCAAGCGTCAAGACTTTGGAGGTATCTGTTTTACTTGCAATTTTGTACCGGACATAGCCCTCTTCATTCAGAGGCTCCGCCGGGATGAATTGCCAGAGCTGCTCCTCTTTGGCTGCCTCCTCATAGAGCACGGTATCTCCTTCGAGTGTCCACGCCTTCGGTGATAGCAGTTTCTGGGTCGTCATATTGACGAGCTTATAATTGATGCCGTCCGCAGAATCCAGGCGCCAGCGCTCATTCGTTTGATTTTGCGTAAACCAGACGTTGATCGGATCATTGTTGCTGTAGCCTGTAATATTGATGTTATCGCCATTCGCGCCTACGATCCTGAATTCCTGAAAAGGAGCAGCGACCGATACGGCCGCCTCCTCCGCTGAAACCTTTGATTCCGGCAAGGCAAATACACTCACCATGGATACAAGTAAGGATGCTATGAGCATCAGAATGATACTTTTTCGAGCTGCAGTTTTGCGACGTTTGACCACAATCCAAACTCCTTTCTCTGTACAAAAGGTTGATGACAACAATCGAATTGCCTTCAGCTGTAGATCTGGTTGTCGCTATGCTTATTTTTTAGCCTTTAGGTGCGCGGCCTTATACTCTTCCAACAGCTTGTCGCCGCCGGCTTTCTTCCATTTGTCGACTTCCGCTTTCCAGCCCGCTTCGTCGATTTTCCCCATAATGAATTTCGTCTCAGCATCCGTAATCATTTGCTCCAGCTCTTTCCCGCGTTCGGTGTAGGTAGCGGAGATAAGCGTAAGCGCTGGATTCCCGACAACATACTTGTCATTCTCGCTGACCAGCTTGTTGTTTTTGAGGAACAGATCCGTTTGCTTCATCGTTTTGTCCATATTGTAGGCTTCACCGCGTTGGATCAAGGAGTCGCGATACGGCTTTACTTCTTTGAAATCAGCATCGGTGTCGAGCGGAAGTGTGAAATTGCCATCTACCTTGTAGTGCTTGCCTTCAATCCCTTTATTGATGAGATTAACCATCTCTTTTTCTAGTAGCTTATCCAGGAAGGTCAGAACGCGTTTCAATTCCGCTTCCGTTTTCACCGAAGATTTCGGAATTGCCAAGATGCCTGCATTTCCATTCTCCGCCGGTACACGGACACCCGCTGGGCCTTCCAACCCAATTGCATCGATAAGCGCGTTCGGTACAACTTTCGAAAGATTTGTCTGCATGGTTTGCGCATTCCCGCCTGAAATTCGTAGCGTTACACGCCCAGCTTCATAGGCTTTATCGATCGTTGTCGTATCAGATACAGCAAAGTCCGTGTTAATCAGCTTTTCATCATACAACCGTTTGAACAGCTTCATCGTCGCAAAAAATTCGTCCGTCAAGAACTCCGGTGTGAAATTGCCTTGCGCATCCACTTTCCATTTATTCGGCCCGCCCTGTGCAACACTCAGACGAGTTAATGTGGAAGCTGTACCTTGGTTGTAGTTTTTATCCAGCATAAAACCGTAGGTATCCTTCTTCCCATTCTTATCCGGATCGGACTCTGCCGAGTATTTCAGCACGTTGTACCATTCATCAAGCGACTTCGGCACCTTCAGTCCGGCTGCATCCAGCCAATCCTTCCGGTAGTGAATCACGGCACGTCCTACGTTTCGGTAAATCGGGATGCCGTACAGCTTGCCGTCCACCTTGATGTTGTCATAATACGTTTGCGGTTGTGCGGCCAGGTTCTTGTAGTCCTTCAGATAAGGACCTAGCTCCCAGAAGGTGCCCGATTGCATCGCGCTGATAATCGTCGGGATATAACCGACCTTCATCAACTTAGGAAGCTCGCCGGAAGCGATCATTACGTTGATCTTATCATCATAGGCAGAAGCTGGAATCCATTGGAAAGACAGATTCGTATTCGTGTATTTCGCTATTGCTTCCTCCATTGGATTGCCTTTCGGTGGAATCTCGCCAACCTGTGAAACGACGATCGACATGTCGAGCGGCTTCGTATCCTCTTTCACAGCTGTACTTGCTGCAGGACTGTTGCTGCCAGACGTCGGCTCATTGTTTGTGCTGCATGCAGTGAGCGTGACAGATGCGAGTAAGGTGACGCCCATTAGTAGAGATGCTTTTTTCCTCATTCTTGTTCCCCTCCGGTATCGGATTATAATTCTATGTGATCTCGCGCACTTCGATTAGATGTACGGGAGGTTCATAGCAGTTCAGGCGGCAGGCTGCACAAGGCTAACCCTTGACAGAGCCCAGCATGACACCTTTGGCAAAATGCTTTTGAAGAAACGGATACACAAGCAAGATTGGAATGGTAGCAAATACGATAACGGCCATCCGGATCGTCAGCGGTTGAATTTCTGTCGTATCAATGGTGTTGTCACCGATACTGCTCGAAGCAAGTATGACGATTTCCCTGAGCAGCACTTGAATCGGCCACTTGGTGTTGTCGTTAATGTACAGAATGGCGTTAAAGAACTGATTCCAGTGACCGACCGCGTAGAAGAGCCCAAAAGTTGCCATCGCTGGCAGCGACAACGGCAGGACAATTCGAAACAACACACTCACATCGTTGCAGCCATCAATCCGTGCAGAATCTTCAAGCCCGTCCGGAATCTGTTGGAAAAAGTTTTTCAGCACAATTAGATTAAACGCTGAGATTGCACTCGGGATCATCAAGGACCACAAGGTGTTGGTCAAATGCAGCGACTTGACGACAAAATAGGTCGGAATCATTCCCCCGCCGAACAGCATCGTAAACAGCACAGCCAGCAGAATGAACTGGCGTCCACGAAGGTTCGCCTTCGCCAGCGGATACGCCATGAGCGCTGTGAACAGCAAATTGATCAGCGTTCCAACAACCGTTATGTAAATCGAGACCAGCATGCTGCGAAACAACGTATTCGTGGAGAAAATGTACCGATAGGAAGCGAGCGACCATTCCTTTGGCCATAGAATCATGCCTCCCCTCGCGACCTCGGAGGGGCTTGTGAAGGAAACGGCTAATACATAAACAAAAGGCAGCACGCAGACGAGCGCGATGATCAGCAGCAGCGCACAGTTAATGAGATCGAAGATGCGGTTGCCGATCGTTTTATCTTGAGTCATGATGGAAGCCTCCTTTTTTACTAGGTGGGGATTAGTAGATGCCTTCTTCCCCGAACTTTTTCGCGAGCCAGTTGGAGCCCAGGACTAGCACCAAGCCGATCAAGGACTTGAATAAGCCGACCGCTGCGCTGTAGCTGTATTGTGCTTGGGTCATCCCTTTGGTATAGACATACGTGTCGAACACTTCGCCGACTTCCCGGTTCGTAGGTGTAAGCATCAGGAATATATGCTCGAACCCGGAATCCAGAAAGCTGCCCAACCGCAAAATGAACAAAATAATGATCGTACTGCGTATCGCCGGAAGCGTGATATGCCAGAGTTGACGCCAGCGTCCAGCCCCGTCAATCCTCGCAGCTTCATACTGCTGCAGATCCACACCGGCAAGCGCCGCTAAGAATATGACGGTTCCCCAGCCTACCTCTTTCCAAATGGATTGGGTAATGATCATCGTTCGGAACCAGTCCGCTTCGAGCAGAAATGCGATTTTGTTCCCCGTTATTTGATAGAGAAGTTCGTTCAAAATGCCGTTCTCAGTTGTGAAGAGGATATAGAAGATCCCGACAACCACGACCCAGGATACAAAATGCGGAATGTACACCAGCGTCTGCACGAAGTTTTTGAAAGCAGCCCGTCTCACTTCATTCATCATAAGGGCGAGGATAATGGGCATCGGAAAGAAAAAGAACAAATTATACACGGCCAGAATGACCGTATTGCGAAACAACATGCCGAATTGCGGCTCATTGAAAAATCGCTCAAAGTGTTTGAAGCCTACCCAAGGGCTCTCGAAAAAACCCAGATGCGGCCGATAATCTTGAAACGCCATCGTCACCCCATACATGGGCACATATTTGAAAATAAAAAAGTAAAGCACGCCGGGGAGCAGCATAAGGTACATCCACTTGTCCCTTATAAGATCCTGCAGCAGGGAATTCCGCTTGTACTTACGTTCCTGAATGGCAGCGGCATTTCCCGGGGCGACTAAGTCTTGCTTCATCTCGTAACCTCCTGATCCGTTTGTCAATGTTACCTTACGTGCCTATTATCCGTACTAATCGTCGTAACAGGCTATAGGCAGCACACAACCAAGTGCCGTTTGGAGCGCTTTCCAGCGTGAATCCACACGAGTTAACTTGGCTATGTACTTCAGGCAACCCCTGGTAATGAGATTCGGTTACGCCGTCCTTTCATGGACGGGATGGTTTACTGATGCATAGAGCCACTTCTAAGATGCACTTGCTGATATGCAAAAAAAAGCGCGATGCAAGATCCAAAGGATCTCCATCGCACTTGTACTTATTTTACGGCTACTTTGTAAGATTGTTCGTATTCCTGTATCATCCGTTCGCCGCCGGCTTTCTTCCATTTCTCCAGCTCGTCCTTCCAGCCTGCTTCATCAATCATGCCCATAATAAACTTCGTTTCCGCATCCGTAATCATGAGCTCGAGCTCGTTCCCACGTTCCGTAAAGGTCGCAGAATCCAGCAAAAGAGCTGGGTTCGTCACAATATACGAAGCGTTGGACTTGCCGATCTGTTGATTCTTCCGAAACAGATCCGGCTGCAGATTTGGCTTAATGGGAAGTTCCTCCTCGCCGAAATGGGGCAACATATCGCGATACGGCTTGACTTCCTTCAAATCCAGCGTACGATCCAGTACTTCCGTATAGTCGCCCTGATCTTTCCAATGTCGGTTCTCGATCCCTTTGGCAATCAAGGTTTGCATCGGCACCTCGAGGAGCTTATCTAGAAATTCAAGAATCTTTCTAACCTCTCCCTCGGTCTTGGCGGCGTCCTTGGGAATCGCAAGAAATCCGGCATTACCCGGCTCCCCCGGAAGCCGCGTCCCTGCTGGACCCGACAACGGAGCTACATCGACGACAGCCTCGGGTACAGACTTCACCAGCTTATCCTGCCACGTCTGGGCATTGCCGCCGGTAATCTGCAGACCGGCACGACCCGAATCGTAAAGCTTCGCTGTTTCAATCGTATCCACCACCGTGAAATCCGAATTGATCAGCTTTTCTTGATACAGCTTCCGGAACAGCTTCATCGTGTCCAAGAAAGGCTGTGTCATGAACTCCGGGGTAAACCGACTGTTGTCGACCTGCCATTTGTTCGGTCCGCCCTGGGACACCGAAATCCGAGTCAGCATGGAGCTGACATCCTGATTGTATCGCTTCTCCAACACGAAGCCGTACGTATCGTTCTTTCCGTTTCCGTCCGGGTCATCCAAAGCCAGCGCACGAATCACTTGGTACCAATCCTCCAGGGTCACCGGCAATCTCAGACCCAAGCGCTCGAACCAGTCCTTCCGGTATTGAATAACAGCCCGGCCGAGGTTGCGGAACAAGGGGACGCCGTAGATTTTGCCGTCGACCGAGATGTTCTCATAATACCGTTTGTCTGCGGCAGACAAGTTAGGATAATCCTTCAGCAGCGGTCCCAATTCCCAGAACTGCCCAGCTTTCAATGTGGCGATGTAGGTCGATGAATAACCTAATTTGATCAGCTTGGGCAGCTCGCCGGACGCGATCATCAGCCGCACCTTCTCATCATAAGCCGAGAGCGGAATCCATTGAATTTGCAGGTTCGTATGGGTGTAGGCTTCGATCGCTTGTTCCACCGCATTGTTTTTGGGAGGCAGTTCACCGATCAATGTCGCTCCGATGGATAAATAAAAGGGCTCTGCGGCGGCTTGCTGCTCTTCCAAGCTGCTGTCGTAGCGATTACAGGCGGTGAGGGTACCTGAAGCAAGTACAATACTGAGCAAGAACGCCAACTGCTTTTTCATTCTTTGCCTCCCTTCATGATCTTCTCCCGGTACTGCCCTGGCGTTATCTGGTACGTCTTCTTATAGTTGCGAATAAATGAACTGATATTCTTGTACTGCAGACGTTCGCTGATTTCCTGTAATTTCAAATCGGTCGTTTCCAGCATGACTTTGGCCATCTTCATCCGGAAATCCGACAAATAATCGCTGAACGTCATCCCGATCTCCCGCTTAAAGATACGGCTGACATAAACAGGATGGTAATTTAGCACCTGAGCGCACGATTCGAGCGTAATTTCCCGATCGTACTGCTCTTGAATAATGCGAACCAATTTATCGGCAATATTCACATATTGAGCTTCAGACTTTTCCGAGAGCGTTTGAATCAGCGGAGCGAAAAGCTTGCTTTCGAACCAATGAATAATGGCTTCGCGCGTCTGGAGATGCAGCAGTTTGGCGAGCGTTCCCTCATCTTCAAATACTTTGTTAAGTGAAATGCCTTGGTCTTGCACAATATGCAGGAGTTTGGACACAAGCTGTAACAGCAGCGTCTGATGCTCATTCAAGCTTCCATCTTTATAGAGCAGTGCATTCAAGTATTGCTGAAATATTTCCGAAGCACTGTTCGGCTGCATTTCCCGGATCGCGTAAACCAGCCTCTCTTCCAGCACCTTCAGATGGGAATATTCAAAACGGTCTGTTCCCGGATGATTCTCAATATCCCCATAATGGACGATAATTTCTGGACCGAGACTTATTCTCGCCTTCAACGCAGTTAAGCATTCCCCGTAAGCCTTGACGGTATCAATAAGATGTACGAATGGATTGCTGATGCCAATGCTCACTTTCAGCTGCAGCACTTCTTCGGCATTTCGTTTGATGCACTCTGCCGCTTCATAGAATCTCCGTCTAACTTCTTCCGTCTCTTCCTCATCCGTCGCCACCAGGGTCACTTGGGATTGATTAAACGTAATCGCCGGAAAACGGGAGGCGGCAGGAAGTACCTCCTGTGCAATATTGCTGACCGCATAGAGCAACAGCTCCCGGTCTTCTTCGCTATAGCGCGTTTCCTGCAAATTGTCGATCTGCAGCGCAAGGACGCCGAGCTTCTTCCAATCGGATGGGAAGCCCTGTGTCATGGAACGGAATAAATAATCGTTCTCCGTCATCTGCCCAGTAAACAGCTTCAGGACGAAAAACTCCTTTAAATGGCTAGCTTGACCCAACATCTGTTGCTCCACACGGTCTCTGGACACCGCCAGGGATTGCATGCTTATCTTAATATATTCAAGCTCATCCCGCTTAGCGGAGAAAGGCTGATCTTGCCCCGAAGAGCCAATTCGCCTAGAAAATTCCAATAAATTCCCAATCGGCCTGTACATCCGGGAGCTGCCATAGAGCGCTGCAGCGAGCACGATAATTAGAATCGTCGCGCAAACAATCAGCGTCAGCTCAGCAATTTTTTGCGTCTCCTTCTTCATTTCTCCGATCGAGACGACCGACACATACATCCAGCTATTATAACTGGAAGCACGGTACAGCACCGCAACTTCCTCACCACCTAGCTTCGTATTGAACAACCCTGGCTTTCGCTCTGGATCAGACTCCACTCGGCTGGTGACTGCCTTATTCACCTCCGCATAGCGGGCGTTATTGGAATCTCCACCTAGGATGCTCACACCAGAACGATCCAAAATATAGCTCCGTTTCGAGGTATCGGAAGAAGCCAGTGCTTCCTGAATTTCGGAAGCGATAATGCGCACCGCAAGCAGCCCTTGCGGTTTATCTGTCTGCGGCAAAATCGGAATCTTATGCACGAGGGTGATCGATTCTACCGGCTCCTCCGTATCATCATTCGCTCCAGCCAGCACCTTTCCAGTGTACCACAAGATACTCTTCGGATTTTTGGCGTAATCTATGAACTCACTGCGATTCTCAAATTGATCGAGCGGCTTCATGACATTCAGATTCAAGCCCCAACTCCGCTCAAGGTTCACCAGGTAAGCCTGCGTAATAATGGCATCGCTGGACTGCAGATTATAAAGTTCCTTGGAGAGCTCCCGGACCGACTCAAAATCGGTGGGACTATAGACGACGTGCATAGATGATTTAACAATCGTCGAATTGGCAAATTGCGTCGCCGACTTTTCAATGGATTTTAGCATTTGTTCAACCCGCATCTGTGTTTGGGTTAACCACTGCATATTCATCTCTTTCACTTTCTTCTCCACATCTCCTGATGCAATCGTATAGGAGACAATGCCAATCAGGACGGCAGGAAGAATACCGAGGATCAAACTGTAGGATAGCAATCGCAATAAATATCGGCTCACCTTTTCTCCTCCTGCATTTCGTTAATCTTCATCTTGTATACGCTTTCGATAACCGATTTTTGGAACGCATGCACTTTAAACAACCAATCATAGACCGTGGGCAACCATACTGCTTATTATACATAAATTTTATGAGTCAGAAAGAACCCTTACAAGCATCATGGATGTTGAACGCGTTGCAGGCAATATGCACGAGTTAACTTTTTAGCTAAAACACGAAAAAACGCTCCCCTCGGACTGGCTGAAAGAAGATTTACAGGACAGAGGAAAGTTTCATTTGGATGTTACTGTCAACAGTCCAACATGTCAGGTCGTGTGCGGAGTTCTCTACAGAGGTATCCAATGGTATATGAACCAGCGACGGCTCTGAGGGTTTCCCTTTTTATGGTTTTCGCTCTATAGACTCAATAAGTAGGGAAAAGTTGCAACATTGAATTAACTTAAAAGGCTCGTTATCAAAAATCATCGTAGCTCCGTCCATCCGGTCAACAGCAATCGTTACCCCATTCGTCTCAAATGATTGCCAATCCTCTCGCCACTACTTTCACTATTGAAGATTGTTATATTATTATGAAATCATCTACGGTCAACCATAAGGAGGATACTATGTCAGGAAGAATTGATAACCTACAGAATGAACTTGCCGAACTAATTGAGCGACATGCAGGTCAGGACGGTATTTACGAGACGGCGGTTCCATCTTTATTTATTATTCGTGCCTCCCAAGTGTCCCAGCCCGTTTACAGAGTATACCAACCCTGCTTATGTTTCATCGCTCGAGGTTTTAAAGACGTATTACTGTCCCAGGAGCGATTTGAGTATGGACCTGCCGACTATCTGGTCTCTTCTATGAACTTGCCGGTGATCGGTCACGTCATAAAAGCTTCTTCCGATGAGCCATATCTTAGCTTAAAGTTGGAGTTTACACAGAATCAAATATTAGAGGTATTAAATGAGGGAAACATACAAATCGCTCAGCAAGAGGGTACAAAACGGGCAATGTTTGTTGGCGAGATCGAGTTATCCATATTGGATGCGATCATGAGATTGTCTCGTTTACTGGACAACCAGACAGACATTCCGTTTCTGGCTCCCTATTACACAAAAGAAATCTTATATAGACTTCTTCAAGGGCAGTACGGTATTACACTGGCGCAAATCGCGATGGAAGGTAGTAGCACCTACCGAATCCGGGAGTCTATCGATCAAATAATCAATAACATGGATAAGCCTTTACGAATAGAAGAGCTTGCAGAAATAGCCAATATGGGGATTTCTACGTTTCACAGGCACTTTAAAGAAGTAACTGCCATGAGTCCACTTCAATTTCAAAAACAACTGCGATTACAGGAGGCACGACGCCTATTAATGTCCGAATCAACGGATGCCGCCGATGTAGCTTTCCGAGTAGGCTATGAAAGTGCATCGCAGTTCAGCCGTGAATATTCTCGTATGTTTGGTTTTCCACCGAGAGAAGATATAAAACGTTTGAAGGCAGGATACGACCAACAGATCCACGCATGAAGCAAGTAAGACAGCGAGCAGTTGCGAGAGGATTAGGCAAACATGTGAGACGATTGGGATAACGATTCCTATATCGTCTGATGCATAATAAGAATGTGAAAAGAGTAGCTGTTACGAATATGATTGCATTATCTTGCACATAATCATAAAAAAATGGAGGATATTACATGCAAAAAGTAGTTTTGAACAATGGTATTGAGATGCCGATACTCGGTTTTGGTGTTTATCAAATTCAAGATGCAAATGAATGTGAAAAAAGCGTTTATGACGCTGTTACAGCAGGATATCGTTTGCTTGATACCGCTGCCTCCTATCTAAATGAAGAAGCAGTTGGCAGAGCGATTAAACGGAGTGGTGTGGCAAGAGAAGAGTTATTTATTACTACTAAACTTTGGGTTCAGGATACTGGTTATGAGCGGACAAAAAAGGCATTTGAAAAATCACTGGAAAGATTGCAATTGGATTATTTGGATTTGTATTTAATTCATCAGCCATTCGGCGATGTGCATGGTTCATGGCGCGCTATGGAAGAATTGTATCGTGAAGGAAAGGTCCGTGCAATTGGCGTTAGCAACTTCCATGAGGATCGCCTGCTCGATCTGATTATTCATAATGAAGTAGTTCCTGCCGTAAACCAGGTTGAAACGCATCCTTTCAACCAACAAATCGAAAATGCACAATTCATGAAAGAAAATAATGTTCAGATTGAATCCTGGGCGCCTTTTGCTGAAGGTAAAAACAACTTGTTCCAGAATGAGATATTGGTAAATATAGCTGAAAAATATAATAAATCCGTTGCTCAGGTAGTTTTACGTTGGTTGACGCAAAGAGAAGTCGTTGTGATTCCAAAGTCAGTTCGTAAAGAAAGAATTATTGAAAACTTCAATATCTTTGATTTTGAATTAAACCAAGCGGATATGGCGTCTATAACTACATTAGATACGAAACAAAGCCTGTTCTTTTCGCATCGTGATCTTGAAATGGTGAAATGGATTGGTACTCGTAAACTTGATATTTAAAGAATAAGAATATTGGATTCATTACTTTCACACGCTGCTAATAATACCGTCAAAACAAAGCATCTTAAAGTTACCATATTATTTTTTGATAATAGCATGTTACTGAACCCTAACTTAGGTCAAACTATGTTCTACTCTTACAATCTAAACTAAATGTGAGAATTTTGTGATATATGAGGTTGATTTTTATGATAGTTATGCTGATAGATAGAGTAGGCCCATGCGCATTTGCATGGGCCTCTCACAGAACCATACGTCAGACTGTCTAACAACTGATTTCTAAGCACGCATTAAACCATGAATTTATGCTGTTTTACTCAAATCAGCGTTGTGCATTTTAGTTAACGAATGAGCTCNTACGTCAGACTGTCTAACAACTGATTTCTAAGCACGCATTAAACCATGAATTTATGCTGTTTTACTCAAATCAGCGTTGTGCATTTTAGTTAACGAATGAGCTCGGTCTTTGAAGAGACGTATGAGCTCATTCACTCCCTTTATTTTAATTATTCTCTTAAGATTATAGGCAAGACAAATCAGATTGGCCTCAGTACCTACCGATRCCAACCCTCGTGTTAAAAAGTATGTATAGCCCCAGTGACGCTTCATTGTTCCAAAAGGGTGCTCAACAATTGCCGCTCTTTGCTTATAAATATTACTTTGACTACGAGTTTTTTCGGCAATTTGTTCAATCACTTCTTCATCTTTAAGCCTGGTTACCGACCTTCCGCCTTTGGCAGACGTGCAGAGAACCTTTTGTCCGCAGGTGTCAAAAGCTTCGCATGTGTATCGTTTGTATTCTTTTCCATCTTGTTTTCCATTCCATTTGAAGGGTAATTCATAACCTGGCGGGCAGATGTATCTATCGTTAATRGCATCATATTCAAAGTTCTCTTTATCAAATCCACTAGCTACTTTATCTTGCTTTCCCTTTTGCGGCTTAATTAAGAGTTCGGTGCTTTCGTCAATAACGTTAATAATTTCAAGATAATTATAATAACCTGTATCGGCCAAAATTGTGATTTTTTGATCACGGAAAATTTGCTTTGTTTTCTTTGCCATATTGGATAACTGCCCTTGATCGTTGACATCATTGACTGTATCACAGTCCACGATTAATTTATATTTGTTGTCCACGACAGTCTGAACATTGAAACAAACTTCATGCTTCCCGTTGTTTTTCATTGATTTGGCATCCGGATCGGTAATACAAAGTTGGTTTTCACCTGTTTCTGCGAGTTCTTGTTTCATTACCTGCAGCTCGTGCATTCTCTCTTGATAGACCTCTAACTTTTTAGTGATTTCCTGTTTTTTAAGACGATTATCCTCCRTTAAAAAGTCGCGCAAATAGGCATCGATTTTTTCATCGATATACTCTAGCTTCTTGCTGATAATGTTGTCATTAAAATGCTTCTTTTTAGAGCAGTTCGCCTTTAACTTTGTGCCATCAATCGCGACAAGTTGACCATCAATTAACCCAAAACCTTTTAACATCAAGGTGAATTCTTTAAAGAGTTTTTTAATGGCCTTTTGGTTACTCTTCATGAAAGCAGATAAAGTACCGTGGTCCGGCTCGAGCTTACCCGTTAGCCACATCAGTTCAATGTTTCTTTTTGTCTCGGTTTCCATTTTGCGAGAGGAACGGATGCCGTTCATATAACAGTAAAGATAGAGTTTGAGAAGTTCTTGCCGACGATAAGGTTTTTGCCCTGCTCTGGAGCCCGAGTACACCTGAAAACCAAATTCTTCTAGGGGCAAGCTATCTACATAAGCATCGATAACTCGTACAGGATTTTCTTCTCCTACAAAATCGTCCAATGTATATGGTAGTAAATGAATTTGATGTCTATCTTCACCTTCAATAAATGGCATATGTTCTCATCTCCTTAAGATACAGAGATTCGACACTGGACATCTATTTTCATGCCCCAAATAGATATTATTTAAAAATTGTTAGACAGTCTGACGTACCGTTCGGTATACGGCGGTTCATAGACCTTATCGGGCAATTCGCTTTNATATGTTCTCATCTCCTTAAGATACAGAGATTCGACACTGGACATCTATTTTCATGCCCCAAATAGATATTATTTAAAAATTGTTAGACAGTCTGACGTACCGTTCGGTATACGGCGGTTCATGTTCTATTCCGCAATAAACTGTATCTGTCCGTTAAATTCCTTAAGCCATTAGACAACCAATACGGGTTGTCTAATGCTCTATGTAGAATTGGACTTTTCGAAATTCGCCAGTATTTCTTCCTCGTGTTTCCCCATTCATAGGCTTTCTGCTTYGGGATACCTAATGCTGCCAGATTCTTTACCTTCGTTCTCGGTAGTTTCCACTGTTTCCACAAACACATTCGTAGTCTTCTTCGTATCCATTCATCCAGCTCTTTAAAGACCCCCGGCGTATCCGCGRGCTCATAATATCCTAGCCATCCTGTTAGGTATTGGTTCAGCTCCTTAATTCTCATCTCCATTGGGATGGGGCTTCTCCTAGATGTGATGATCCTTATCTTTGCTTTTACTCGTTGCATCGATGAATCAGATATCTTCACCTTGGGATTCTTCTTATYCCAGCTAAATGTGAATCCTAAAAACTTSCGTTTCCACGGACGATCTACCGCACTTTTCGCTTGGTTTACCTTTAACTTTAGCTTCTCTTCAATGAATTTCGTTACGGATTGCTTCACCCGCTGGCCTGCCTTCCACGTTTTCACGTAGATATTACAGTCGTCTGCATACCTCACAAAGCGTAGATTTCGTTGCTCCAGCGTCTTGTCCAATTCATCTAAAACAATATTAGACAACAAAGGGCTTAATGGACCTCCCTGTGGAGCTCCTTCTTTTGTCGGTTGGACGAGTCCATCCATGAGTACGCCGGATTGCAAGAATTTTCGGATTATCTTCAACAGTATTTTATCTGTTATTCGTTCCGCTAGTTTTGCCATTAGTCGATCATGGTGAACACGGTCAAAGAATTTCTCCAAATCGATGTCGATCACAATTCGGTAGCCTTCTCGCATATATTCTCTTGCTTTTCTTACCGCATCATGCCCTCGTCTTTGTGGACGAAAACCATAGCTTTGCTCGGAAAATGTGGGGTCGAACAATGGTGTTAATACTTGCGTAATTGCTTGCTGAATGAATCGATCTGTCACGGTAGGTATACCTAAGAGACGCGTTCCGCCATTCGGTTTCGGGATTTCGACCCTTCGGACGGGACTCGGTTCATAGCTTCCGTTTTCTAAGCTTTCACGAATGGTTTGCCAATTCTGTAGAATGTGGTCTCGTAACTTATTTACGGACATCCCATCTACACCGTGGCTTCCTTTATTCGTTTCAACACGTTTAAGTGCTGACAGCAGATTTTCTCGTGACAATAGCGACTTCATCATTCTCGATACACTCCTTGCGTGAATTGTTCTTCTCTTTATGCCGTTTGTAAGCTCAGCCCTTCTGAGTACCCTCGCGTATTCACCGCTACTTTCCTCAGATAAGTTCTCTTGAATTGTCTGCTTTCATCGCTTACCCTCGAATGCCAAGTCGTTCAATTCCTAGTTCATGTTCAGCCCTTCCTCAAGGTGTTGCAACACCTTGCGTACTATGGCTTCTGCTGACTTCTGCTGATTCAACCCACTCTCACAAATAGGCTTACGACGTTTACTTCGCTTACCAGCAGATCTCCCCAGGTAAGAACGCTATCTTTCTCTCCACCTATCTGCCACATTTACTTTCATTCGCCTTTGGCAGTATGGACTTTGACTTGGACTGCAGCCTCATCCAACGAATGCTAGCCTTATATGTGATTCGTGTTCCTCAGACCGGAGATTTGCCGCCGACTTCCTTCAGATTCGACCTCACGGTCGACACCCTTGTCTTGAGCTAATGGTTACTACTGCCTTCACCATTCGGGATTTACACCCTATAGATAGCGCCCATGCTGGGCGCACA